>NZ_CAXUTE020000001.1:0-1360000 GCF_964254305.1 Variovorax sp. LjRoot84 | reverse complement strand
TGAGGGAACGCGCGAGCCGCAGCCGCGCGGCCGCGATGAGGCCCTCGCATTCCTCGTCGGAGACCAGGTCACCGAACACCACCACGCGCGGATGGAGCATGGTCTGGAGCACCTGGACACGGCGATCGCCGGTGTCGATATACAGCGGCGAGGTCGACAGGTCCGGCCCCGGCATCGCGGTGCGCGGCGGCGCGACGGCCGCCGCGCCTGCAGCCTGCGCCTCGACCTCGGCCAGCGCGGCGTCCGCCACCTCGCTATGCCAGCCGGCATCGCGCATCGAAGCCCGCAGGCTGGGTACCGAATGCCCCGCGGCGAGCTGCGCGACGACCCACTCGCGCAGCTCGGGACTGATCGCCTGCCCAAGACTCATGCCGCTTTCCTCCTGAATACGAAGCGCTCGGGCAGCGATACCCCGGCGTCGAAGGCATAGCCCTCGAAATCGAACTTCTCCAGCACCTTGGGCGTGGCCGCCCTGTGCAGCACGGCCCAGCGCGCCATCAGGCCGCGGGCGCGCTTGGCGAAGAAGCTGATGACCTTGTACTTGCCGTTCTTCCACTCCTCGAACACGCACTCGATCACCCGAGCCCTCAGCACCTTCTGGTCGACCGACCTGAAGTACTCCTGCGAAGCCAGGTTGATCACGACCGGCGTGCGGTCCGCCTGGAGGCGCTCGTTCAAGTAGCCGGCGATGCGCGAGTTCCAGAAAGCATAGAGGTCCTTGCCATGGCCATTGGCCAGCTGCGTGCCCATCTCGAGCCGGTAGGGCTGCAGCCGATCCAGAGGCCGGAGCACGCCGTAGAGGCCGCTCAGGATGCACACATGATCCTGCGCCCAGGCGAGCTGCTCTGTGCTGAGGGTCTTGGCGTCGAGCCCGCCATAGACATCGCCGTCGAAAGCCAGCGCGGCCTGCTTCGCGTTCTTCTCCGTCCCCTTGGAAGCCCAGGCCGCATAGCGAGCCACGTTGAGCGCAGACAGCTTGTCCGACAGGTGCATGAGTTCGGCGATCTGCTGCGGCGACTTCTGCCGCAGGAGCTTGATCAGCTCGGCGGCCGGGCCGCGCGGCCCTTCGAAACGAGGCTGAGTGGCGGGCAGCGCATCGGGTACCGGGGTGTCGTAGTCGAGCGACTTGGCAGGCGAAATCAAAAACAGCATCTCCGAATTATCTTCGGGCCCGGACGGACTGCTCTCGAAGCGGTAGAGTCCGCCCTGCTTCCAACCCCACTCCCAGGAGATCTGCGATGAAGGCTGCCTCCCTTCTGCGAACCAGCGCTTTCGTTCTTGTCGCCGCCTGCGCGGCCACCGCACTGTGGACGCCTACCGCGACGCATGCGGCGGCACCCCTTGCCAAGGAAGCCGCGCCGGCCTTCTACCGGCTGATGGTCGGCGACTTCGAGGTCACGGCCCTGTCCGATGGCACGGTGGCGCTGCCGGTGGACCAGCTGCTGACGCGCACCAGGCCCGAGCAGGTGAAGAAGACGCTGGCCAGGTCTTATCTCCAGAGCCCGCTCGAAACCTCGGTGAACGGCTATCTGATCAACACCGGCGAGAAGCTGGTGCTGATCGACACCGGCGCCGGCGGCCTGTTCGGTCCGGCGCTGGGCCGCCTCGCGGCCAACCTCAAGGCGGCGGGCTACCAGCCCGAGCAGGTGGACGAGATCTACATCACCCACCTGCATCCGGACCACGTGGGCGGCCTGGCAGCAGGCGACAAGCCAGCCTTTCCCAATGCCACGGTGCGAGCCGACCAGCGCGACGCCGATTTCTGGCTCAGCCAGGCGAACATGGACAAGGCGCCGGCCGACTCGAAGGGCTTCTTCCAGGGCGCGGTGGCTTCGCTCAATCCCTACATCGCAGCCGGCAAGTTCAAGCCCTTCGACGGCGACACCGATCTGGTGCCCGGCATCAAGGCCAAGGCGGCACGTGGACACACGCCGGGCCACAGCATCTTCGTCGCCGAAAGCAAGGGCCAGAAGATGGTGTTCTGGGGCGACCTGATGCACGTGGCCGCCGTCCAGTTCGAGAATCCATCCATCACCATCCAGTTCGACACCGACTCCCGGCCGGCGGCCGTGCAGCGCAGAAGGGCCTATGCAGAAGCTGCCATGCAGGGTTACCTGGTGGGAGGCGCGCACATCTCCTTCCCCGGCGTCGGCCGGCTGCGCTCGCAGGGCAGCGGCTACGTCTGGCTGCCGGTGAACTACGTGCCCACGCGTTGAACACGGCGCGCGCCGCAGTCGAATAAAATCCTTCGCTCATCCACCCCCACCAGCGGCATCCTGCGGGATGCCGCTCGTCTTTGCACCGCCATGAGCGACACCTTGTCCCAACCCGGCCTCGAGAGCCTTTCCAAATCCTTCGAACCTGCCGCCCTCGAGGCGCACTGGGGTCCCGAGTGGGAGCGGCGCGGCTACGCGGTCGCGGGCTTTCGCGGCACCGGGCAACCAAAGGACGACGTGCCCTCCTTTGCGATCCAGCTGCCGCCGCCGAACGTGACCGGCACGCTGCACATGGGCCATGCGTTCAACCAGACGATCATGGACAGCCTCGCGCGCTACCACCGCATGAAGGGCGACAACACGCTGTGGGTGCCAGGCACCGACCACGCGGGCATCGCGACCCAGATCGTGGTCGAGCGCCAGCTGCAGGAACAGAAGATCAGCCGCCACGACCTGGGCCGCAAGAACTTCGTCGCCCGCGTGTGGGAGTGGAAAGAGCAGTCGGGCAACACCATCACCAACCAGATGCGCCGCATGGGCGACACGGTCGATTGGAGCCGCGAATACTTCACGATGGACGAGAAGCTCTCGAAGGTCGTCACGCAAACCTTCGTGCAGCTCTATGAAGAAGGCCTGATCTATCGCGGCAAGCGGCTGGTGAACTGGGACCCTGTGCTCAAGACCGCGGTGAGCGACCTCGAGGTCGAGAGCGAAGAGGAAGACGGCTTCCTCTGGCACATCGCCTATCCGCTCGAAGACGGCTCGGGCTCACTCACCGTGGCGACCACGCGGCCCGAGACCATGCTCGGCGACGTCGCCGTGATGGTCCATCCCGAGGACGAACGCTACAAGCAACTGATCGGCCGGCGCGTCAAGCTGCCGCTGGTGGACCGCCTGATCCCGGTGATCGCCGACGACTACGTCGACAAGGAATTCGGCACCGGCGTGGTCAAGGTCACCCCCGCGCACGACCACAACGACTACGCCGTGGGCCAGCGCCACGGCCTGCCGACCATCGGCGTGCTGACGCTGGACGCCACGATCAACGACAACGCGCCCGAAAAGTACTGCGGGCTCGATCGCTTCGTGGCGCGCAAGGCGGTGGTGGCCGACCTCGAGGCGCTCGGCCTCCTGATCGAAACCAAGAAGCACAAGCTCATGGTGCCGCGCTGTGCACGCACGGGTGCCGTGGTCGAGCCGATGCTGACCGACCAGTGGTTTGTCGCGATGACCAAGCCCGACGCCGGCGGTCAGTCGATCGCGCAGAAAGCCATCGACGCGGTGCGCTCGGGCGAAGTGAGCTTCGTGCCCGAGAACTGGGTCAACACCTACAACCACTGGATGGAGAATATCCAGGACTGGACCATCTCGCGCCAGCTCTGGTGGGGACACCAGATCCCGGCCTGGTACGACGAAGAGGGCCGGGTCTACGTGGCCCATGACGAGGCCGAGGCGCAAGCCAAGGCGCCGGGCAAGAAGCTCGTGCGCGACGAAGACGTGCTCGACACCTGGTATTCGTCGGCCCTGGTGCCCTTCTCCTCGCTCGGCTGGCCCGAAAAAGCGCAGGACTACGACCTCTACCTGCCTTCGAGCGTGCTGGTCACGGGCTACGACATCATCTTCTTCTGGGTCGCCCGGATGATCATGATGACCAAGCACTTCACCGGCCGGGTGCCTTTCAAGCACGTCTACATCCACGGCCTGGTGCGCGACTCGCACGGCCACAAGATGAGCAAGTCCGAGGGCAACGTACTCGACCCGGTCGACCTGATCGACGGCATCGCGCTGCCCGAACTGCTGGACAAGCGCACGCAGGGCCTGCGCCGGCCCGAGACCGCACCCGCTGTGCGCAAGAACACGCAAAAGGAATTCCCAGACGGCATCCCGGCCTTCGGCGCCGATGCGCTGCGCTTCACCTTCGCGTCGCTCGCCTCGTTGGGCCGCAACATCAATTTCGACCCCAAGCGCTGCGAGGGCTACCGCAACTTCTGCAACAAGCTCTGGAACGCGACGCGCTTCGTGCTGATGAATTGCGAAGGCCAGGACTGCGGCCTGCGCGAGCACACCAAGGAAGAATGCGCCGTCGGCGGCCCGGCCCACGGCTACCTCCGATTCAGCCAGGCCGACCGCTGGATCAGCTCGCAGCTGCAGCGTGTCGAGGCCGAGGTGGCCAAGGGCTTCGAAGACTATCGGCTCGACAACGTCGCCAACGCGATCTACCAGTTCGCATGGGACGAGTTCTGCGACTGGTACCTCGAGATCGCCAAGGTGCAGATCCAGCAGGGCGACGATGCGCAGAAGCGCGCCACGCGCCGCACGCTGATCCGCACGCTCGAAACGCTGCTGCGCCTGGCGCACCCGGTCATTCCCTTCATCACCGAGGAGCTCTGGCAGAAGGTGGCCCCGGTGGCCGGCCGCGAAGGCGAATCGGTCATGATCGCGGCCTATCCGAAGAGCCAGCCCGAGAAGATCGACGAAGCGGCCGAGGCCCACGTCGCGCGGCTCAAGTCGCTGGTCGATGCATGCCGCACGCTGCGCGGCGAGATGAACGTGTCGCCCGCCACCCGGCTGCCGCTCTACGCCGTGGCCGACGATGCGACAAGCAGCGCCTTCCTGCGCGATGCCGCACCGGTGCTGCAGGCGCTGGCCAAGCTCAAGGAAGTGAAGGTCTTCGACGACGCGGCCGACTGGGCAGCGGCCGCCGAAGCGGCGCCGGTGGCGGTGGTCGGCGGCGTACGCATCTGCCTGCACATGGAAATCGACAAGGCCGCGGAGAAGGCGCGCATCGGCAAGGAGATCGCGCGCATCGAAGGCGAGATCGCCAAGGTCAACGCGAAGCTCAGCAACGAAGCCTTCGTCGCCAAGGCGCCGCCCGCGGTGATCGAGCAGGAGCGCAAGCGGCTCGCGGACTTCAGCGCCACGCTCGAACGGCTGCGCGACCAGCTTGTGCGCCTCGGCTGACAGACGCTCGACATCGGAGAGCTTTAGTATTCGGGTTCGGCGCCGAGGCGCCGCCCTCCTCCGATCCATCTTCCCCGATCAGACGCAAAGCCCATGTCCACCTCACCAGCGCGCATTCGCAAGGCCGTGTTTCCCGTCGCAGGCTTCGGCACCCGTTTTCTGCCAGCCACCAAGGCGCAGCCCAAGGAAATGCTGCCGGTGGTGGACAAGCCGCTGATCCAGTACGCGGTGGAAGAAGCCTACGCCGCCGGCATTCGCGACATGATCTTCGTCACCGGGCGCAACAAGCGCGCGATCGAGGATCACTACGACACCGCCTACGAGCTCGAAAGCCAACTCGAGGCCAGCAACAAGCTCGCGCTGCTCAAGATTGCACGTTCGGTGATGCCGGACGACATGACCTGCTCCTATGTGCGCCAGCCCCGCATGCTGGGTCTGGGGCACGCCGTGCTGTGCGCCGAACACCTGGTCGGCGACGAACCCTTCGCAGTGCTGCTGGCCGATGACCTGATGGTCGGCCCCGAGAACGGCGAGCCCGTGCTGGCGCAGATGACGCGCGCCTTCGGCAGGCTCGGCGGCTCGTTGCTGGCGGTGCAGGAAGTGCCGCTCGAACACGTCAAGCGCTACGGTATCGTGGCCGGCGACACGGTCGAGGAAGGCTTGGTCAAGGTCAATCGCATGGTCGAGAAACCGCAGCCGGAGGACGCGCCCTCGCGCCTCGGCGTGGCGGGCCGCTACATCCTGACGCCGGGCGTGTTCGAGGAGATCCGCAACCAGCCCAAGGGCGCCGGCGGCGAGATCCAACTGACCGACGGCATCGCCGCGCTCATGAAGAAGGAATCGGTCTACGCCTATGCCTACCAGGGTGTGCGCTACGACTGCGGCAGCAAGGAAGGCTTCCTGCAGGCCACCGTCGAGCTCGCGCTCGCGCACCCGGAAGTCGGCGGCGAATTCCGCGCCTACCTCAAGAGCCTGGAGCTCTAGGCGGATTCGTCAGCACCAGCGGCTCGAGGAAGCTGGCCAGCTCCTCGTCGGCTATCGGCGTCAGCGGCAGACCGAAAACGTCCTGCAGGCGCGCCACGAGGGCTTGCGCCCACAAGGCGTTCCACACCAGCCCCGAATGGCGATCTGCCAGCAGGGCGTTGCGGGGATCATCGCCAATCGTGTTCGTCACGTGCAGCGTCGAACCGATCGCCACCGTCTTGTAGTCCGGCTTGCCATCGGCGCTGCGTGATCCCCAGTGGGCCTGGAACCACGCGAGATCGTCGAAATAAGCCAGGCGCGGGTCGCTGTCGGCCAGCCGACGGATGGCGGCATTGAAGCCGTCGAGCGCAGTCCCGATGTTCGTGGTTTCGGCTGCCGACTGCCATCGATCGAAGTTGGCGGGATCGTCCGCTTCGTTGCCGATGCCCACCAGCAGGATGCGCGTCGAAGGGTGCGAAGCATGGATCAACGCGACCGCCGCGCCGATCTCGCCGGCGCAATAGGCCGTGGCGGCACGCAGTTCGGGCGCGGAAGGGTCGCGCGCCTGGAGATCCAGCAGGCCGCCCCAGTTGTTGAGGCCGATGCGGATCACCACCACGCCGCGCATCCAGCGCTCGGGCTCCTCGTCCATCAGTGCGACGAGGCGTGGCGCCTGGCGAAACCGGCCGCCCATGAGGTTCTTGCAGGCCGCCCCGGAGTTCGCGAAGTTGTAGAAATAGTCCTCCTTCTTCGGCGCCCGGCCGCCGCGCAGGCCCAGCCACTCGCGCGCCTGGGCCACGACGCCGGGCCGGCCCCAGAGAACCCACGGCCCGAGGTCCAGCTGCTGCCCGCGCAGGCGCGCGAGCACCTCGGTCCACTGGAAGGTGCGCGAACGCCATGCGCCGCCGCGCTCGGTCGTATCAGCGGGAAACCAGGCATGGTCCTGGTAGGAGTGGCTGTTCGAATCGCCCAGCACCGCGAGCGGGATCGCCTCGGAAGACAGGGGACGATGCGGGGGATCGGGCGGCATGCCGTCGCTCCAGAGGGTCAACGTGAGCAGCGCGGCCGCGACGAGCAGCGCAAGCGCCAGGACGGCAATGCGGGCGCTGCGCTTCACGGCGGCACCGTCAGCGGCGGCGCAGCACGTGGATGAAATCGGTGCCGACGGTCTGCTGCTCGACCAGGTCGTTGCCGGTCTGGCGCGCAAAAGCCTGGAAATCGCGCACCGAGCCCGGATCCGTGGACACCACCTTCAGCAACTGGCCGCTCTGCATCTCGTTGAGCGATTTCTTGGCCTTCAGGATGGGCAGCGGACAGTTGAGTCCGCGGGTGTCGATTTCTTTGTGGATGTCCATCGCCTTGTCCTGTCCTTGAAGCTGCGTCGATTCTAGGCAGCTCATTCGGCCGCGAGGGTTGCCGGCCGCGGCCAGTCCATGAACTGGGGTTCGTGTCCGCGCGTGCGCAGCCAGTCGGCCAGCGCGTAGCCGGTGCCGGCCGGCCAGCACTTGAGGGCGCCGAGTTCGTAGAGCCGGTAATCGACCAGTTCCGGCGACAGGCGTACCTCGCCATCGGCCACCGCGTGGTAGGCAATGATCACCTGATTCATGCGCTGGAAGTCGTACACGCCGACCAGGTTCAGCGCGCTCGCGTCGAGGTTCGTCTCTTCCTTGATCTCGCGCGCGATGCCCTCCTGCGGCGTCTCGCCGGCCTCCATGAAGCCTGTGATCAGCGCATACATCTTGTGCGGCCACGCGGCATTGCGCGCCAGCAGCACCTGGCCGCGGTACTCGATGATCGCGGCCAGCACCGGCGTCGGGTTGTTCCAGTGGGTCCAGCCGCAGGACGGGCAGCGCAGGCGCGACTTCGGCCCGCCGTCCTCGGCCAGTTCGATGTGCGCCAGCGGCGTGGCGCAGGCCGGGCAGAACTTGTGCTCGGACATGGCGCGTTCAGGCGGGAAACACGCCGGTGGAGAGGTAGCGGTCGCCGCGGTCGCAGACCACGAAGACGATGGTCGCGTTCTCGACCGTCCTGGCGATCTCCAGCGCCACCCACAGCGCCCCGGCGGACGAAATGCCCGCGAAGATGCCCTCCTCGCGCGCGAGCCGGCGGCACATCTCCTCGGCATTGTCCTGGCTCACGTGGACCAGCTGGTCGACGCGGCTGGGCTCGTAGATCTTGGGTAGGTACTCCTCCGGCCACTTGCGGATGCCCGGGATGCGCGAGCCTTCCTCGGGCTGCGCGCCGATGATGCGTACTTCGCGGTTCTTCTCCTTCAGGAAGTGCGAGACGCCGGTGATGGTGCCGGTAGTCCCCATCGCGCTCACGAAGTGCGTGATGCGTCCGCCCGTGTCGGCCCAGACCTCGGGGCCTGTGGTCTCGTAGTGGATGCGCGGGTTGTCGGGGTTGGCGAACTGGTCGAGCACGCGGCCCTTGCCCTGCGCCACCATCTGCTCAGCCAGGTCGCGCGCGTATTCCATGCCGCCGCTCTTCGGCGTCAGCACGAGTTCGGCGCCGAAGGCCTTCATGGTCTGCGCGCGTTCGACCGACAGGTCCTCCGGCATGATCAGCACCATGCGGTAGCCCTTGATGGCCGCCGCCATCGCGAGCGCGATGCCGGTGTTGCCCGAGGTCGCCTCGATCAGCGTGTCGCCGGGCTTGATCTCGCCGCGCTCCTCGGCCCGCTTGATCATCGAAAGCGCCGGCCGGTCCTTGACCGAGCCGGCCGGGTTGTTGCCTTCGAGCTTGGCCAGGATCACGTTGCCGCGCTTCGCGTTGGCGGCCGCGTCGATGCGCTGCAGCGCGACCAGCGGCGTCTTGCCGATCGCGTCTTCAATCGTCGGATATTGCATGGAAGGCACTGTGCCATAATTTTGAGCTGCCTTCCTTCCGTGCCCGGGTGGTGAAATTGGTAGACGCAGGGGACTCAAAATCCCCCACCGAAAGGTGTGCCGGTTCGATTCCGGCCCCGGGCACCATGGCTTCTCGCCATGCATCTCATTCGTGGACCCGGCAGAGACATTCGCGCACGCGTGTCAGCCGCAGCCGACGCCCGCAGACCGGATGAATCCGGACAAGACATCCGCACCGGGGCCGACGAGGCGGTCAGCCGCGGGCTGCTGGCTTCCAGGGCCGTGAACGCCTATACCTTCAAGCATTGGAGGCGCGCCATGGACAAGATCATTCTGGATTCGGCAGGAGTGGGTTGGGGCTACGAATGCCTCGGGCTGAATGGCTCGAGGATCTTCACCAACAGCCAGGCCGAAGCCCACTTCTGGCATTCGCTCGGTTATGTGGTGCTTCACTATTCGCATTGGGCGACGTGAGCCATCGCATCGGGAATGCATAAAGAGAAAGCCATGCTCATCGTCATGACAAGAATCCCTTCCGTGCAGGATCCTCGCATCGTGATTGCGTGCATCCGCGCATGCGTCTGGGCCGGCGTCGAAGGCCGGCCGTTCTGCATGCTGCGGTGAATCGGCGCTTGCCTCTTCCGACTTCAATCGTCCCGATCGTCCCAATCCCGACGGTGGTGATGACGGTACCCGTGGCGGTAGCCGGGGCCGTAGTACACCGGCGCGGGCGGCCCGTAATACACGGGTGCGGGACGGTAGTACGCAGGCGGGGGCGGACGGTAATACACAGGCGGCGCGGGCTGGTAGTAGACCGGTGCGGGGCGCGAATAGACGGGGGCGGGTTCGTAGTAAACCGGACCAGGTTCGGCCACGCCGATGGCCAGGCCTGGTGCATTGACACCCACGGACCAGCTCACACCCGCATTGGCCGAAGCTGCGGCGAACAGCGCCGCGGCTGCCACGGCACCGGCCGCGGCGTACTTGAAGAAGACAGAACGGTTGAGGTTCACAAGGACTCCTGAGGACGGGCGAATACCGCCCATGTCCGCCAACCAACGCGCCAACCGCAGCGGAAGTGGACTGTCCCGACGGTGAAGATCGTTGCCAAACGTCACAGCAGGGATTGCGGCGCTCAGCCCGTGTACGGGCCTTTGACCTCGCCCCAGCCCCATTTCGGCATCGGCGCATGCGCATCGACCGTGGCGCCCGGTTGCGAATTGATGACGGCCAGACGCGAGCCCCATTCCAGGTAGCCGACCAGCGCGGATCGGAATTCGGGGTCGTCGGGCATGCCCAGTTCGTCGGCCGTTTCCAGCAGCAGGCTCACCCAGCGGCGCCGCTGGGCCTGCGTGAGATGGCGGCCCAAGTGCTGCCGGATCATGTGCGGATGGCCTCCGTGCCGTTCGGAATACGAGGCCGGCCCGCCGAGCACCTCCGCCAGGAAGGCCGCGACATGCGAAGGATGGTCCGCCCCCATGTGCGCGAACACAGGTCCGAGCAGTTCGTCGCCACGCACCTGCTCGTAGAAGCGCGTCGTCAGGCGGTTCAGGGCATCGATGCCGCCGAGCCATTCGTAGAGGCTTGGAATTCTTTGATCCGGCATGTCCGTGTCCCGAAAAAATTCAAAGATGAATGACGCCGAGCCGGGCCGCCTGCGTGACGGCGTCGGTGCGGCCCGTGGCATCGAGCTTGTCGATCAGCGAACCGACATGGAATTTTGCCGTGTGCACCGAGATGCCCAGACGCCGCGCGATGGCCTTGTTGGAGGCGCCTTCAGCCACCAGGGCCAGCACCTCGAGTTCGCGCGGGGTCAACACCGAATCCACTGCCTCGCCGTGCTCCACCGCCTCGGAAGGATGGACCAGTACGACATCGGCGGCCTCTCCGCGCTCGGCCAGGCGCAGGTCCGGCGCGGCTGCCAGGGCGGCAGCGAGCCGTTGCGCCAACTCGGCGTCGTCGATCTCGATCGCGACCACGATCGGTTTCATCGCGCGGCTTTCGTTCAATCGGCTGGCCTTTCGCCCACGGTGAGTTGGACTTCGACCGGCTCGCCCGCGCGCTGGAGCGACAGCGTGAGGACCGAGCCTACACTCGCTGGACCGAGTGCGCGCAGCAGCAGTTGCACGCTGCGGATAGGCTCGCCGTTCACGGCCACGATGATGTCGCCCTGATGGATGCCGGCCGCCGCACCGGGCCCCTGCTCCGCCACGCCCATGACCATCGCGCCGACGCTGGCGTGACTCACCTTCACCGGCTGCAGGCTCAGGCCAAGATAGCCGCGCGGCATGCGGCCATGGGCCGCGAGCTGCGCAGCCACGCGCTCGATGGTCGGCGCTGGAATGACCAGCACGCGCCGCCGCGGGCCGAACACCGACATGCCGATGACGCCGCCCTTCGCATTGAGCACCACGCCGCCTTCGGCGCTGGGCCGCAAGCGCAGGTCGAGCTCGATCCTGGCGTCGATCTCGCCGCCACGCAGGCTGCGCCAGCCCGGGCCGGCCAGCGAGACGATGCCGCTCGCGCAAAGCGGCACGCCTTCACGCGAACCGACTGCGAGCACGAACTCGCCGGCGCGCGTCGTTGAATTGTCGAGCGTCAACTGCGGAGCTTCCGCACCTTCGAAGCGAAGCAGCGCGATGTCGGTGGTGGGGTCGCGGCCGGCCACCTTGGCGGCGACGGTCGTGCCGCCGGGCAGCGTGATCTCAACCTCCTCGTCTTCGGGCAGCGCTTCTTCCGAGGAGACGATGCACCCGGGTCGCCAGACGAAACCGCTGGCGCGCGTGCGCCGCGTGTGCACGGCGACCACGCTGCGCGCTGCGTCGGCGACCATGTCGGCCATCGCCGCAGACAGTTGTTCGAGGGGCGGCAAGGAAACAGTGTTCGACATGAAGATCTCCAAAGACGCTTGCATTGTCGAAATCCCTGCAGCGCGCGCCTACTGCCCGGTTGGGCAGGTAGCGGCTAGATCGTTGCTTCGACAGCCGAGGCGCGCCGCTCCCGCGTCACCCAATTGAACAGCGGGGTCGCCATCAGCGTCGTGATGATCGCCATCAGCACCAGGATCGAGAACAGCCCCGGCAGGATCACGCCGGCATGCAGCCCGATGTTGATGATGATGAGTTCCATCAGCCCGCGCGCGTTCATCAGCGAACCGATCGCGAGCGCATCGCGCTGGCTTTCGCCCGACATGCGCGCCGCGGCCCAGCAGGCGATGCCCTTGCCGCAGAACGATGCGGCGAGGATCGCGATCGCGCCGAGCATGATGCCGGGCTCGAACAGCACCGCCAGCCGCGTGTTGAGCCCCGAGTAGGTGAAGAACATCGGCAACAGGAAGATCACGACGAAGGGCTGCAATTGCGCGCGCAGCTTTTCGGTGAGCGCGCCGCGCGGCAGCACCGCGCCCAGCAGGAAGCCGCCGAAAACCGCGTGGATGCCGATGGCGTCCATCGCGAAGGCGCTCAGGCAGAAGAGCACCAGCACGATGGCCAGCAGCGACGAACTCAGCGGCGCATCGGGCCGCACATGCGCAGCCAGGCGCTTGAGCAGGCGCGAGCCGATGAACACCATGAAGAGCGCATAGGCCACGCCGCCGCCGATCGCCGCATAGGCGCCGCCCCAGGAACCGCCGAAGCTCGCCAGCACCACGGCCAGGATGCACCAGGCCGCCGCATCGTCGACCGCGCCGGCGGTAAGTGCGAGCGTACCCAGCGAGGTGCCGGCCAGGCCGCGCTCGTGGATGATGCGCGCCAGCATCGGAAAGGCCGTGATCGCGATCGCGGCGCCGAGGAACAGCGAGGCCTCGAGCGGCTTGGCGCGCGCCGAGAACAACCCGGGGATGTCGTGCAGCCACGGCACCAGCGCAAAAGCCAGCACGAAGGGCACGAGGATGCCGGCCGCCGACACCGAGGCGGCGCTCCTGAAGCGGCTCTTGAAGTGATCGGCGCGGAACTCGGTACCGACCAGGAACATGTACATGCCCACGCCCAGCTGGCCGCCCACGTAGAGCATGCTCAGTGTTTCCTTGGGAAACAGCGCGCGCTGCGCCTCGGGGAAGAAGAGCCCGAACAGCGAGGGGCCGAGCATCACGCCCGCGATCATCTCGCCCACCACCTGCGGCTGGCCGATCTTCTGCGCCAGGCGGCCCACGAGCTGGCAGACTGTGATGATGACGGCGACCTGCAGGAAGAAGTAGACGGAGAGCTGGGTGGTCGGCATGGAATCCCTCGGAAACGGGTCAGGAGGCGAGCCCCGTGGCCACGGTCGGATGACGAAGCCGCACGCGCAACTCGCGCTTCAGCCGCGTATTGTCCATCCGCCGAGACTCGCCCATGAAACTGAGCAGCGACGACGGCAATTGCGCCTGGGCCTCGTCGCGCGCGATGCGCGGCGGGCGCGGCATGCCGTACAGGTCGGCGGCCAGGTCGATGTAGTCGCCCATCTTGATCTCGCTGTCGTCGCTCACGTGGAACACACGCTGCGGCCCGCCGCGCCACAGTGCCGCCACGCAGGCACGCGCCAGGTCGTCGGCATGGATGTGATTGGTGTAGACGTCGTCCTCGGCACGCAGCACCGGCGTGCCTTTTTGCAGCCGCTCGCGCGGCGTGCCGCCTTCGCGATCGGGCGCATAGATGCCGGGTATGCGCAGGATGCGCACGGCGACACCCGCGCGGCCGAGCCAGCGCACGCTGCGCTCGGCATCGACGCGGCGATGCGCACGCGGCGTGTCGGGCTTCACGGTTTGCGTCTCGCCGATGCGTGCGCCGCCGCAGTCGCCGTAGACGCCGCTGGTCGAGCCGTAGACCAGTGCGGCCGGCAGCGAGCGCAGCCGCAACGCTTGCACGAGCGCGGTGGTGCGCGCGTCGCGCCACCATTGCGCCCCCTCCACGCGCGCCGGCGGCGCGAGATGCAGCACGCGCGTGGCCAGGCCCGAGAGCCGGCGCAGCGTTGCGGGTGCATCGAGATCGGCCACGATTGGTCTGATGCCGGCCTCGCGCAACAGCGCCACGCGCCCGGGCGAAGAGGTCAGCGCGATCAGCTGCACGCGGCCGCGCAACGCGCGTGCCGCCCTGAGCCCGACATCGCCGCATCCGATCACGAGCACACGCTCGCGCCGGAAGCGCGAGGGCGCGGCGCCAAGAGGGCTGTTGATTGAGGGCAAAATCCAGTTCCTTTTTTGAATCAGAGTCGAAGAATACCCATGACCAGTGCAGCGCCGAACGAGGCGGGTTTTCACATCACGGTGGAGCCGAGTGGACGTCATTTCACCGCGCATGCCGATGAAACCATCCTTGCGGCCGGCATTCGCCAGGGCATCGGGCTGCCCTACGGCTGCAAGGACGGCGCCTGCGGCTCGTGCAAGTGCAGGAAGCTCTCGGGCAAGGTCAGCGTGGGCCCGCACCAGAGCAAGGCGCTCAGCGCCGAGGAAGAGCTGGCCGGCTTCGTGCTGACCTGCTGCGCGCATGCGCAGAGCGACGTGGTGCTCGAATCGCGCCAGGTCACCGATGCCAATGCCTTCCCGATCCGCAAGATGCCGGCGCGCGTGTTCGCGCTTTCGAAGAAATCGCACGACGTGGTGATGTTGCGCCTGCAACTACCGGCCGGCGAGCCCCTGCAGTTCCACGCCGGGCAGTACATCGAATTCATCCTGCGCGACGGCACGCGGCGCAGCTACTCGATGGCCAATGCGCCGCACACCCTGGGCGAGCCGGGCACCGGCATCGAGCTGCATATCCGGCATCTGCCGGGCGGCAAGTTCACCGACCATGTGTTCGGTGCGATGAAGGAAAAAGAAATTCTTCGCATCGAGGGGCCGTACGGCAGCTTCTTCCTGCGCGAAGACTCGGACAAGCCGATGGTGCTGCTCGCCTCGGGGACCGGCTTCGCCCCGATCAAGGCACTGCTCGAGCACATGAAGTTCAAGGCCATCGACCGGCCCGCGACGCTGTACTGGGGCGGGCGGCGGCCGGAAGACCTTTACATGGACGACTGGGTGCGCTCGCATCTGGAGCAGATGCCGAACCTGCGTTACGTGCCGGTGATCTCGAATGCGGTGCCGGAAGACAACTGGCGCGGGCGGACCGGTTTTGTGCACCGGGCGGTGATGGAGGATTTCGCCGATCTTTCGGGGTACCAGGTGTACGCCTGCGGAGCGCCGATCGTGGTCGACTCGGCCAAGCGGGACTATGTGGCCGAGCGCGGCTTGCCCGAGGACGAGTTCTTTGCGGATGCGTTCACGACGGAGGCGGACAAGGCGGTGCCTTGAGTGCGCCGGCTCTACCAGCCTGACGCGGCACCGTCGCTGCGCGGATCGGTGCCGCCTTCGTAGCTGCCGTCGGCATGCAGTACGACAGCGCCCGCATGTCCCATGATTTCGTCATAGGCCGGCACGATGTCCACCTCGTGCCCCAGAGCGCGCAGGCCCTCCACCGTGGCCGGCGGAAAGCGCGATTCCAGCTTGAGCGAATCGCTGGCCTGTCCCCACGTGCGGCCCAGGAGCCAGCGCGGCGCGTCGATGGCCTGCTGCGGGTTCATGCCGAAGTGCACGATGCGGCTGAAGACCGCACTTTGCGACTGCGGCTGGCCATCGCCGCCCATGTTGCCGTAAACGATGGTGCGGCCGTCATCGAGCTTCGCCAGCGCCGGGTTGAGCGTATGGAAGGGCTTGCGCCCCGGCATCAGCGGGTTGAGCGCCTGCGGCTCCAGCGAGAAGCTGCAGCCGCGGTTCTGCCAGTTCACGCCCGATTCCGAGAGCACCACGCCACTGCCGAACTCATGGTAGATGCTCTGGATGAAGCTCACCGCCACGCCCGCACGATCGACCACCCCCATCCAGACCGTATCGCCCGGGCCCTGTCCGCCGTCCCACGAAGCGACATGGTCGAGGGAGATTCGCGCTGCCATGGCGTCGAGCGCATCCGGCCGAAGCCATTGCCGCGGATCGTCCCGCATCCAGGCAGGATCGGTGATGCGCTTGTCGCGGATGGCAAAGGCCTGCTTGGTCGCTTCCACGCAGGCGTGCACATAGGAGGCGCAGAGCGGATCCATGCGCCCCGCGTCGAAGATGCGATCGAGCTGCCCCAGGATCAGCAGCGACACGAGCCCCTGCGTGGGCGGCGGCATGTTGTAGAGGGTGCCGGACGAATGCGCCATGGTCAGCGGCGTCTTCCAGACAGCGTGGTGACGCTCCAGGTCGCCCAGTGCCACCGGGCTTCCTATGGCGGCCAGGTCGCGCGCCATGGTTCGCGCGAGGTCGCCGCGATAGAAATCCGACAGGCCGGCACGCGCGAGCTGCTCCAGCGCGGCGGCAAGCCGCGGTTGCACGAAGCGCGTACCCGCAAGTCGCGCTGCGCCGCCGGGCAGAAAGGTGTCGGCAAAACCGGGGATGCCGCGCAGTTCGTCCTGCCGGCTCTCGGTGCAGAGAGACTGGCTGCGCGTGACGGGGATGCCGTCGCGCGCGTGGAAGATGGCGTCGGCCAGCAGCCGCGCGAGCGGCATGCGGCCTCCCAGGACCTCGCGCGACCAGGCATGCGCCGCCTCCCAGCCGGAAACGGTACCAGCCACCGTATTGGCCGCCATGCCGCCTCGAAACGGAATGCTCGCGAATCCCTGCACTCGGTAAGCCTCCGGCGTTGCCGCGCCGGCCGCCGCACCGCAGGCCTCCAGCCCGAGCGGCACCTCGCCAGGACGGGCGATCAGCCAGAAGCCGTCGCCGCCGATGCTGTTCATGTGCGGATAGACCACCGCGATCGTGGCTGCCGCGGCGATCATCGCCTCGACCGCATTGCCGCCTTCGCGCAGCACGGCCACCGCGCTTTGAGCGGCCAGCGCGTTGGGTGCAGTCACCATGCCACGCATGCCGCGCGCCGGATTCGGGATGTGCGTCAACTTCTTTCTCCTTTGCCCTCGTTCATGCGGCGAGCGGATGCAGGCAGGCCACGTGGCGCCGGCCGTCCAGCAGCGTCTGCGCCGGATCGATGCGCGAACAGTCGTCGCGAACATGCAGGCAGCGCGTGCGAAAGCGGCAGCCCGAAGGCAGATCGGCAGCGCTCGGAATCTCGCCCTGCAAGCTGGCGGCCAGCGGGGCGCCGAAGCGCGGAAAGGCCTGCATCAGCGCATGCGTGTAGGGGTGCCGGGGCGACTGCAGGATCTCGCGCGTCGGTCCCATTTCGACGATGCGGCCGAGATACATCACCGCCACCTTTTCGCACAGATAGGAGGCCACGCCGAGGTCATGCGTGACGAAGAGCAGGGCAAGCCCGTTCTCGCGCTGCAGATCCCGCAGCAGATTGAGCAACTGCGCCTGGACCGAGACATCGAGGCCCGCCACCGATTCGTCCGCAACGATCACCCTCGGCTCGCAGGCCAGTGCGCGAGCCACTGCCACGCGCCGCACCTGGCCTCCGGAAAGCTCCGAGGGATAGCGATGGCGTGTCGCGCGCGGCAGGCCGACCTGGTCGAGCAGTTCGTCGACGCGCCCCGGGATCTCGCGCTCGTCGCGCAAGCGGTGCAGGCGCACAGGCTCGGCCAGCAGCGCCGCCACGGTCGCACGCGGGTTCAGCGAACCGCGCGCGTCCTGATAGATGTAGGCGACGTCGCGCGCAAAGCGCCGCCGCTGCGACGCGTCGAGGGCCGACAGCTCCGTCGCACCGGCCAGCACGCGGCCGTTGGTGGCTGCCTCCAGGCCGAGCATGACGCGAACGAGGGTCGATTTTCCCGAACCACTCTCGCCCACCAGGGCTACCGATTCGCCGGGATGCAGGATCAGGCGGATGCCGTCGAGCGCCTTGAGCTGCCGGCGGCCGCCGTCGATGGGAAAGGACTTCTCGACATCGAGCAGCGAGAAAAGTGGCAAGTCCTGGGTCTTGGAAGCTTGTTGCATGCGTCTGTGTTCCCTCAGGCGTGCCAGCATGCGATGGAGGACGCGCCGCGCTCGACGCGCGGAGGTCGCCCAACACCGCACTCGGTCGTGGCGAGCTTGCAGCGCGGTGCGAAGCGGCATCCGCCCGGCATGGCCGACAGCGGAGGAACCACGCCCGGGATCGGCTCCAGCCGCTCGGCGCCGAACTCGATGGCGCTGGCGCGCAGGCCGCGCGTGTAGGGATGCTGCGGGTGATTCAGCACCTCGGCAGCCGGCCCCTCTTCCACGATCTGTCCGGCATACATGACGGCCACGCGATCGGCCACCTGGGCGGCGAGCGCCAGGTCGTGCAGCACGAAGATCGCCGAGGCGCCGAGCGCGCGCACGCGCTCGAGGATGAGCACCATGATCTGGGCCTGGATGGTCACGTCCAGCGCGCTGGTGGGCTCGTCGGCAATCAGCAGTTCGGGCTCGCAGGCCAGCGCAATGGCGATCATCACGCGCTGCTGCATTCCTCCCGAGAGCTCGTGCGGGAAAGCCGCGAGCCGCGCCTGCGGATCGGCGATGCCCACGCTCTCCAGCAACTCGATGGCGCGCGCTCGGCAAGCAGCGCGCGAGAGGCGGCGGTGCCGGCGCAGCGGCTCCGAGAGATGGGCCAGCACGGTGAAGCAGGGGTTGAGCGCAGCCGACGCGTCCTGAAAGATCAGGCCGATGCGCCTGCCGCGCAGCGCGCGCAGTTCGCCCTCGGGCACGCTCGCCACATCGATGTCGCCCACCATCAGGCGGCCTTCGAGGCCGACCTCGGGCGGCCGCAGCAGTCCCAGTGCAGCAAAGGCCAGCGTCGATTTGCCGGCGCCGGATTCGCCGATCAGCGCCAGCGTCTGGCCGGCCGGCAGTTGGATCGTCACGTCGTCGAGCACCGCCACGCCGCGGCGACGCAGCGTGAAGTGCTCGACCGAGAGCAGGTTCGCGGTCATGGGGCCTTGTTCTTGCAGCGTGCGCATCAGTGCTGACCGCGCGTGCCGGGATCGAGCGCGTCGCGCACGCCCTCTGCCAGCAGATTCAGTCCCACCAGCAGGATGGCCAGCGCGATGCCGGGCATGCCCGACATCCACGGCGCCATGCTGATGAAGCCGCGCCCCTCGGCGATCATCAGGCCCCAGTCGGGCGTCGGCGGCACCACGCCCAGCCCGAGAAAGGACAGACCGGATCCCAGCAGGATCGCGATGGACACGCGCATGCCCGCCTGGATCAGGATCGGCGACACGATGTTGGGCAGGACATGGCGCAGCACGACCTCTCTTTCCGGCACGCCCATCAATCGCGCGGCTTCCACATAGGGGCGCGATTTCACCTGCAGCACGTCGGCACGCACCATGCGCGCGAACGGTCCGACGAAGGACAGCGCGAGCGCGTAGATCACATTGACCATCCCCAAGCCGAGAACCGCCATGAAGGCCATGGCCATGATGAGTTCCGGGAAGGCGAGCAGGCCATCCACCAGCCTCATGATGGCCCACTCGGAGCGCCCGCCGCGCAGGCCCGCAAGCACACCCAGCGGCACGCCGACCAGCAGCCCGAGCACGACCGAGGCGAATCCGATCCACAGCGCCGAGCGCGCTCCGTAGAACACGCGCGACAGGATGTCCTGGCCGAACGAGTCGGTCCCCATCCAATGCGCCGCGGAAGGACCTTGCATGGCATCCATGACGTTCTGCTCCGTCGGGGCATAGGGCGCCAGCAGGGGTGCGAATACCGCCACGAGCACGAAGGCCAGGACGATCGCCCCGCCGGCCATCGCCTTGCGCTGCGCGCGCACGAGCCGCCAGGTGCGCAGAAGCCCGCCGGCGGGCAGCTCGGAAGAAGATGGGGCGGCCAGGCCGACGGATGCGGGATCAGCGGCCATGTCTGCGCAGCCTCGGGTCGAGAATCGAATAGGTCCGGTCGACGATGAGATTGACCAGGATGAAGAGCAGCGCGGTGATCATGATCCCGGCCTGCACCACGATGTATTCGCGCGTCTGCACGGCATTGGTGATCATCATTCCCAGTCCGGGCAGCGTGAACACCACCTCGGTCATCACGGCGCCGCGCAGCATGCCGCCGAGCTGCAGGCCGATCACGGTGACCAGCGGCATCAGCACGTTGCGCATGCCGTGCACCCAGATCACCCGCCACTCCGGTTCGCCGCGCGCACGCGCCGCGGCCATGTAGGGCTGTTCCAGCACTTCGAGCAGACTCGAACGCGTGACGGCCGCGATCAACCCGACATACCACGCGCCCAAGGTCACCGATGGCAGCGCCAGGTGCCAGAGGCCCTGGCCGAAGTCCTCCCATGGCGCGACAAAGCCCATGGTCGGGAACCAGCCGAGCGACACGCCGAAGATCCAGATCAGCACGACGCCGAGGTAGAAGCTCGGGAACGCGTTGCCTCCGATGGCCACGGCGCTCGCCGCGAGATCGATCCAGCTGTTGCGGCGCACCGCGGCCAGGACGCCGAGCGGAATGCCCACGGCCAGCGCGATCAGCAGAGAGAAGCCTGCCAGCGTCAGCGTCACGGGCAGCGCCTGCAGCACCGCCTGTTCGAAGATGTCCTGCCGGCTCACGTAGGAAACGCCCCAGTCGCCCTGAACGAAGCGGCCGAGCCACTGCAGGTACTGCACGACGAGCGGCTGATCCAGCCCCAGGTCGCGGTAGAGCTTGTCGTAGGACTCGCGCGAGAAGTCCGAGCCCAGCATCACGGTGACCGGATCTCCGGGCGAGAACTTCAGGAACAGGAAGCTCACGATGGAGACGACCCACAGCACCAGTGCTGTCTGCGCGGTGCTGCCCAGCGCGCGGCCGACAGCGGCCGCGCCAGAGGGCCGCGCCTGCATTGCGGCGGCCATTGCCGCCTCAGGCCAGCGAGACCGTGTGCAGATTGAGCAGGTCGGCCGGGATGTACTCGAAGCCCTGCACCTTCTTGCTCATGATCTTGAACACCTTCATGTGCGCCAGCACCGCCAGCGGCGCATCGGCCATCAGCACCTCCTCGGCTTCGATGTAGAGCTTGCGGCGGGCTGCCGTGTCCGTGATCTCGGAGGCCGCGGCGGCCGCCTTGTCGAAGGCGGGATTGCTGTAGCCGACGAAGTTCCAGGGCTTGCCGGTCGACCATTCGGGCGTGATGGTTTCGTCCGGATCCAGGTCGGCGATCCAGGCTTCGTCATACATGTCGAAGTCGCCGGCGTTGCGCCGCTGCGCCCAGACGGCCCGGTCGACCAGTTCGATCTTGGGCTTGATGCCGATCTGCGCCAGCATCGGCGTCACCAGCTGCGCGTTGCGGGTTCCCATGCCGCCCGAGCCGGTGAAGCCTTCGGTGACGATGAACACCGGGTTGACCTCCCCTTGGTTCCTGGCCTTGGCGCGGAAGGCCTTGGCCTTTGCCAGATCAAAGTACTGGCCACGCCCGCTCTTGCCGATGTTCGGGTCGTAGAAGCCCGTCATCGGCGGCGAAATGCAGGTGGCGGCCGGGATGGCTTCGCCGAAGTAGCTCTGCTGCACGATCACCTTGCGGTCGATCGCAAAGGCCACCGCCTGGCGCAGCGCGATGTCGTCGAAGGGCGCGCGCTTGTTGTTCATGCCGATGAAGGCGTAGTTGCCTTCCACCTGTCCGTAGACCGAGAGGTTGGGGTTCTTGCGCAGTTGCGGAATGAACTGGAATGGACACACCGACAGCCCATCCACCTGGCCCGACATCATCGCGGCAACGCCGGCGCTGGGCTCCTTGATCAGGCGAAGCACCACCTTGTCGAGATGCGGCAGGCCCGCTTCGAAGTACTCCGGATTGCGCACCAGTTCGATCGTGTCGTTCTCCTTCCAGCTGGCGAACTTGAATGGCCCGGTGCCCACGGGATTGCGGCCGAAGGCCTTGCCGTGCTGCTCCACCGCCCGCTTGCTGACGATGGTGCCGGCGCGTCCGGTGCTGCCGGTCAGCGCCACCGGCAAGAACGCGAAGGGCTTCGTGAAGCGCAGGCGCAGCGTCAGGGGGTCGATCACGTCGATGCCGGCGAGCTGGGCAAACTTCCATGCGTGGGGCGACTTCACCTCCGGATCGGCCACGCGCTCCAGGCTCCACTTGACGGCCGCCGCATCGCAGACGTCGCCATTGTGGAACTTGACGCCGGCACGCAGCTTGAAGACGTGGGTCTTCTCGTCGACCATGTCCCACTTCTGCGCCAGGTCGGGCGCGAAGCTGACGTTCTTGCCGTCGTAGGCCACCTTGAGGATGCCGTTGTAGACGTTGTTGATCACCTTGATCGATCCGCCCGACATCGTGAAGTGCGGGTCGAGAGTGTCGATGGCATCCAGCCAGGCCAGCGTGATCGTGCCGCCCTTCTTCGGTGCGGCCTGGGCCGCTCCCATGCCCGCGGCAGAAGCGGCAAGCAATCCCACGCCGGCACCGGCGGACTTCAGAAGGTTGCGGCGGCTGAAGCCGGCGGCGAGGGTGGCGGCGAGCGCGGCCTTGTGATCGATTTCAGACATGTTCATGCTCCGGAGGAAAGTAGATTGAAAAGGGACGGACTCAGGTCTCCGGTCGTTATGTGTCGCGTGCCTGCGGCACGAACTTCATGAGGTCCGGCACGGTGGCCAGCACGTGTTCGCGCATCGTCGTTTCGCAGACCTGCGGGTCACCGCTGTGCAGCGCATCGATCAGGTCCTGATGGTCGGCTCGCGCACTCAGCGGGCGATCCACCTGCAATGCCCACAGCCGCATGTGCGGCTCGACCAGCGAATGGAGACCGGCGATCTGCCGTATCAGCCGTGGCAGTCCGCTCCTGGCGCAGAGCGTTTCGTGGAATGCCCGATGTGCGCTCGTCCAATCGGGCTGGACGCCGCTTTGGTCGTCGATGCGGTCCAGCATGTTTTCCAGTTCGCGGATGGTCGTCGCAGTGATGTTCGGCAAGGCGATGCGCATCGCCAGCCCTTCCAGCACGGCCCGCATCTCGAAGATCTCCTTCATGTCGGCGATATCCAGCTTGTTGACCGTCACACCGCGGTTGGGCCGGATCGTCACCAGCCCTTCCGTCGCCAGCCGCCGGAAAGCCTCGCGCACCGGCATGCGGCTGGTGCCGATCTCCGCCGCGATGGCTTCGGGCGCCAGGCGGTCGCCGGCGCGATAGCGGCCCATGCGAATGGCGGCGTGAATGTGCCGGTACGCCTCTTCCTCGGCCGTCACCGCCTGCAAGCCGGTGTAGATGGCGGAGGGTTCCATGAGGAGGCCGCTCATGGCCCGGCGTGCACGCACCCCGGATGCGCGCATGGCAAACTGGATAAGTGGATACAGTGATTCATTGATCCGGTCCTACGCAATTTGCGGGCCAACGTCCATGGGCTTTCGGACCGGCCCTCGCGCCCACTTTGGGGCGAACGATGAAGCGCCCCATGAAACAATCCAGCCCCATGAACAAGCGCCACATCCTGTGCTTGCTGGCCGCCACGACGCTGGCCGCCGGAGCACCCATCGCCAACGCCCAGAGCGGCAAGACGATCCGCCTCGTCGTCCCCTACGCCGCCGGCGGCCCGATCGACGTCACGGCCCGCGTGCTGGCCGAAAGAGTCAAGGACTCTCTGGGCACCGTCATCATCGACAACAAGCCCGGCGCCGGCGGCAACATCGGCGCCGACGCGGTGGCCAAGGCTGCGCCCGATGGCCTCACGATCGGCATCGC
Source organism: Variovorax sp. LjRoot84 (assembly GCF_964254305.1). Taxonomy (NCBI): domain Bacteria; kingdom Pseudomonadati; phylum Pseudomonadota; class Betaproteobacteria; order Burkholderiales; family Comamonadaceae; genus Variovorax; species Variovorax sp. LjRoot84. The sequence continues at coordinate 1,336,443 of NZ_CAXUTE020000001.1, read as the reverse complement.
CGCGACCGCGACCCACGCGGTCAATCCGTGGCTCTACAGCAAGATGCCCTTCAACGCGGCCGCCGACTTCGCGCCGATCACGCAGATGGTTCGCGTGCCCAACGTGCTGGTGATGAATGCCGAGACCGCGCAGCGCCTGAAGATCAATACGCTGGCCGACCTGATCGCCTATGCCAAGGCCAACCCGGCCAAGCTCAACTACGGCAGCGGCGGCAACGGCAGCGCGGGCCACCTGGCGGGTGAGATGTTCAAGAAGGAGGCCGGCATCTTCGCCGTGCACATCCCCTACAACGGCGGCAACCCGGCGCAGCTCGCGCTGTTGTCGGGACAGGTCGATTTCAACTTCGACAACCTCGCGACCGCGGCGCCGAATATCCGATCAGGCAAGCTCAAGGCGATCGCGGTGACGACGGCCGAGCGCAGCAGCGCGCTGCCCGAGGTGCCGACGGTGGCCGCCACGCTCAAGGGCTTCGCCATCGACACCTGGTGGGGCCTGGTGGCGCCGGCCGGCACGCCGGCCGACGTGGTCGCCAAGCTCAATCAGGCCTTCGTCGCTGCGCTCAACACGCCGGAGACGAAGACCCGCTTCGCGTCGCTGCTGGCCGAGCCGGTCGCCAACACGCCGGAGCAGTTCGGCGCCTTCATGAAGAGCGAGCTCGCGAAATACGAGCGCGTCGTCAAGGCCACCGGCGCGAAGGTCGACTAGCGCTATTCGCCTAGATATGCAGCGCGCACCTTCGGGTCGCTCAGCATCACCTTGGCATCGCCGCTCATCGTGATGAGACCCGACTCCATGACATAGCCGCGATCGGCCAGCCCGAGCGCGCGGCTCGCGTTCTGCTCGACCAGGAGCACGGTGACACCCTGGTCGTAGACCTGCTTCACCACCTCGAAGATCTTGTCGACCATGATCGGCGACAGCCCCATCGACGGCTCGTCGAGCAGGAGCACCTTGGGACGCGCCATCAGCGCGCGGCCCATCGCGAGCATCTGCTGCTCGCCGCCGGACATGGTGCCGGCCAGCTGCATCGCGCGCTCCTTCAGCCGCGGGAAGGTCGCGAAGACGCGGTCCATGTCCTTCGCGATCTCGGCCTTGTCCTTGCGGATGTAGGCGCCGATCTGCAGGTTCTCGGTGATGGTCATGCGCGTGAACACGCCGCGCCCCTCGGGCACCATGACCAGCCCCTCGCCCACCAGGTCCCAGGCGCCGCGGCCCTTGATGCTCTTGCCGAGGAATTCGATGTCGCCGCCGCCATACGGCAGCGTCCCGGTGATGGCCTTCATGGTGGTGGTCTTGCCGGCGCCGTTGGAGCCGATCAGCGAGACCAGCTCGCCTTCGCGCACCTCGAAGTCGATGCCCTTCACGGCCTGGATGCCGCCGTACGCGACCTTCAGGCCGCTCACTTTCAGAAGTGTCTGTGCCATTTCAGTGTCCTCCCGTGCCGAGGTAGGCCTCAATCACTTTTTCGTTGCGCTGCACGTCCGCAGGCGTGCCCTCGGCGATCTGCTTGCCATAGTCGAGCACCGTCACGCGGTCGCACAAGCCCATCACAAGCTTGACGTCGTGCTCGATCAGGAGGATGGTGCGGTCGTCCTTGCGGATGCGGTCGATCAGTTCGCGCAGCAGCACTTTCTCGGTGGCGTTCATGCCGGCAGCGGGCTCGTCGAGCGCGATCAGCTGCGGGTCGGTCGCCAGCGCACGGGCGATTTCGAGCCGGCGCTGGTCGCCGTAGCTCAACGTGCGCGCCTTGTAGTCGGCGAACTTGCCGATGCCCACGTAGTCGAGCAGCTGGTGAGCGCGCTCGGCGATCGCCGCTTCCTCGGCCTTGAAGCCGCCAGTTCGGAAGATGGCACCCATCACGCCCGAATGGGTGCGGATGTGGCGGCCCACCATCACGTTCTCGAGCGCGGTCATTTCCGCGAAGAGCCGGATGTTCTGGAAGGTACGCGCGATGCCGGCCTTGGCAACCTCGTGCACCGCCGTCGGCTGATAAGGCTTGCCGGCCAGTTCGAAAGTCCCGCTGTCGGGCGAGTACAGGCCCGTGATGACGTTGAAGAAGGTGGTCTTGCCGGCGCCGTTGGGGCCGATCAGTCCATAGACCTGGCCGCGCGTGATCTTGATGCCGACATCGGACAGGGCCTGCAGGCCGCCGAAACGCTTGGAGATGCCCTGAACATTGAGGACGGTGTCAGTCATTGTTGTGCTCCCCTCGCTCACGGATTGATCGACATGGGACGCGAGGCGGCACCGGGGACCTCATCGGCCGGGGTGTCGATGCCCGGTGCTGCAGCCGGCATGCCGGATGCGGGTGCGGGCGTCGCGCCCTTGCGCGTCAGCGACTTCCCGTGCTCCGGCGAGGGCCACAGACCGCGCGGGCGCACCAGCATGATGATGATCATCGCCAGCGCGATGAACAGCTGGCGCAGGATCGAGGCGTCGAGACGCCCGTCGGTCATGGCCTGCAGCGGCCCGGCCACGTAGCGCAGCACTTCGGGCAGCGCGGCCAAGAGCACCGCGCCGAGGATCACGCCCGGCAGGTGGCCGATGCCGCCCAGCACCACCATCGCGACGATCATCACCGACTCGTTCAAGGCGAAGGACTCGGGGGACACGAAGCCCTGGAAGGCCGCGAACATCGAGCCCGATACGCCGCCGAAGCTCGCGCCCATGCCGAAGGCCAGCAGCTTCATGTTGCGGGTGTTGATGCCCATGGCCTTGGCAGCGATCTCGTCCTCGCGGATGGCCATCCAGGCCCGGCCGATGCGCGAGATCTGCAGCCGATGCGAAATGATGATCGTGAAGATCACGAGCGCCAGGAACAGGTAGTAATACAGCGTGACCGACGAGATCGAGTAGTCGCCGATCTTGAGCGGCCGGCCCAGGTTGAGGCCCCAGAAGTGGATCGGGTCGATCGCGGTGATGCCCTTCGGACCGTTCGTGATGTTGATCGGATGATCCAGGTTGTTGAGGAACACGCGGATGATTTCGCCGAAGCCGAGCGTCACGATCGCCAGGTAGTCGCCGCGCAGCTTCAGCGTGGGCGCGCCGAGCAGCACGCCGAAGAAGGCGGCCAGCCCGAGCGCCAGGGGTATCACGAGCAGCAGCGAACTGTGCAGCCCGTTGGGGAACATGGCCTTGATCGCCGGGAAGGTGTCGGTCAGGTGCGGCGACCCCAGGAGCGCGAACATGTAGGCACCGATCGCGAAGAACGCCACGTAGCCCAGGTCGAGCAGGCCGGCGTAGCCGACCACGATGTTGAGGCCGAGGGCCAGCAGCACGTAGAGCAATGCGATGTCGGCGATGCGCACCCACGCGTTGCCCTGGCTTTGCAGCAGCAGCGGCAGCACCAGCAGGGCGACGGCCGCGATCAGGAAGTAGACGATGTTCTTGCCGTTTTTCATGGCTGTCCCTCCTTCAGGCCCGGTCCGCCACCCGCTCGCCGAGCAGGCCCGAGGGCCGCAAGGTGAGCATGATGATCAGCACGATGAACGCAAAGATGTCGCTGTAGTGGCTGCCGAGCACGTCGCCGGTGAGCGCACCGATGTAGCCCGAGCCGATGGCTTCGATGAGCCCCAGCAGGATGCCGCCGACCACCGCGCCCGCGAGGTTGCCGATGCCGCCGAACACCGCCGCCGTGAAGGCCTTGAGGCCGGGAATGAAGCCCATCGCATGCTGCGCGATGCCGTAGTTGGAGGCGTACATCACGCCGGCCACCGCGGCGAGCACCGCGCCGATGATGAAGGTGGCCGAGATCACCATGTCGGGCCGGATGCCCATCAGCGCCGCAACCCGCGGGTTCTCGGCCGTGGCACGCATCGCGCGGCCGAGCTTGGTGTAGTTGACCAGCCACATCAGCACCACCAGGCAGAAGGCGGTGACGCTCAGGATCATGACCTGCGTGGGCGAGATCACGGCACCGCCTACATGGATCGGCGTGGTGGACAGCAGGTTGGGATAAGCCTTGTTGGTCGGCTTCCAGATGATCATCGCCAGCGTCTGCAGCAGGATCGACATCCCGATGGCGGTGATCAGCGGTGCGAGCTTGGGGCTGTTGCGCAGCGGCCGGTAAGCCACTTTCTCGATGACGAAGTTGAGCGTGGCGGCGACCACGCAGGCAATGATCAACGCAATGATGAGGATGATCCATCCCGGCGTGCCGGGCATCGATTCCTGCATGAGTCCGATGATGGTCCAACTGGTCAGCGCGCCGACCATCAGCACTTCACCGTGCGCGAAATTGATGAGGTTGATGATGCCGTACACCATGGTGTAGCCCAAGGCTATCAAGGCGTACATGCTGCCGAGTACCAGACCGTTGATGATCTGTTGCAGCAAGATGTCCATAAGGAGGTTCCCTTTTTCTAATGGTGACGCCCTTGGGGGGCGCCCGACTGACCAGGCACGCCGGTTGGGCACCCTGGTTTCCCTTAGCAAAAAACCCGCCAGCATGTGTCGACGGCGGGTTTGTGGCCGGGATTGTAGTCACGCCGGATCGCCATTTCGGTGCGTACCCGACGGGGGTTTTCCCGCTGGCGCGGACCGAATGAGCTTCGGCGGCACAAGGGAGTACCGGCGCGAAGGCGCCGCGTATCAACCGGCGGCCTCGTCGTTTCGCCTTCGCAGTTCGCGCAGTTTCTCCGCGATGCGGATCTCGAGCCCGCGTTCGACGGGTCGGTAGAAAGGCGGCGGATCGAGGCCATCGGGCAGATAGCGCTCGCCGGCCGCGAAGCCTCCCTCCTCGTCGTGCGCGTAGCGATAGCCCTTGCCGTAGTCGAGTTCTTTCATGAGCCGCGTCGGCGCATTGCGCAGGTGCATCGGCACCGGGCGCGTGCCGTCGGTCTTGATGAGGGCCCGGACCTCGTTGTAGGCCTGGTAGACCGCATTCGACTTCGGTGCGATCGCGAGGTAAACCACGCATTCGGCCAGCGCCAGCTCGCCCTCGGGCGAGCCGAGCCGCTCATAGACCTCGGCCGCATCGAGCGCCAGCCGCAATGCGCGCGGGTCGGCCAGGCCGATGTCTTCGCTGGCCATGCGTACCAGCCGGCGCGCCATGTAGCGCGGATCGGCGCCGCCGTCGAGCATGCGCACGAACCAGTAGAGCGAGGCATCGGGGTCGCTGCCGCGCACCGACTTGTGCAGCGCGGAGATGGTGTCGTAGAACTGCTCGCCGCCCTTGTCGTAGCGGCGCATGCGCTCGCCCAGCACGCGCAACAGCCATTCGTCGGTGATGTCGTCGAGCTTCTCGGCGCCGGCCGCGACCGAGAGCGTTTCGAGGGTGTTGAGCAGGCGCCTCGCATCGCCGTCGGCATAGGCGACGAGCCGGTCGATGGCCTTCGCTTCGATGGCGGGTACGGCCTGGATATCCTGCGCCCGGGTCACGATCTGACGCAGATCGTCTTCGCCCAGGGGCTGCAGCACGTACACGGCGGCCCGCGACAAGAGCGCAGAGTTCACCTCGAAGGACGGGTTCTCGGTGGTCGCGCCGATGAAGGTGAACAGGCCCGACTCCACATGCGGCAGGAAGGCATCCTGCTGGCTCTTGTTGAAGCGGTGGACTTCGTCGACGAAGACGATGGTGCGGCGCTGCTCGAGCCCGTCACGCACCAGCGTCGCGCGTTCGACCGCATCGCGGATGTCCTTCACGCCGCCGAGCACGGCGCTGATGCTGAGAAACTGCGCATCGAAGGCATCGGCCATGAGCCGCGCAATGGTCGTCTTGCCGGTGCCCGGCGGCCCCCAGAGGATGCAGGAGTGCGGCTGGCCCGACTCGAAGGCGATGCGCAGCGGCATGCCGGGGCCGAGCAGATGCTGCTGGCCGATGACCTCGCCCAGGGTCTTGGGTCGCAGGCGTTCGGCCAGGGGCTGGTGGGTGGAGGTGGCCATGGAAGCCCGCCGCCCGGCGCTATTGCCTGATCACGTCGGCGCCGGCCGGGGCCTTGAACTGGAAGGTGGCTGCGGGCAACGCAGGATTCACCTCGACCTTGCTGAACTTCAACACAGAGCGCTGGCCGAAGCTGTCGAGGATCTCGAGCGCTGCCAGCGCATCGCCCTGAAAGCCCACCTGGACGTTCTGCAATTGCCCCTCCTTGTTCTTGGGGCTGGCCTTGACCCATTGCAGTCCGTCGCGCTCGGGGGCCGCCTCGAGCGCGAAATCGGCTTGCAGCGCGCGCAGATCGGGCGCGGCGGCAATCAGCGCGGCCGGCGTCGAGCCGAGCGCCTGCGACTGCTTGCGCTGCGTGACCTGGTTCAGATCGGCATCGTAGAGCCAGAGCGTCTCGCCATCGGCCACGATGCTTTGCGCGAAGGGCTTCTTGTAGTCGAACTTGAACTTCCCGGGACGCTGGAATTCGAAGGTGCCGCTCGACACCTTGGCGCGCACGGCCTGGCCGTCCTTGGCTGGCGCGGTCACGGTCTGCGTGAATTCGGCGCGGCCCGACTTGACGTTCTTCACGAAAGCTTCGAGGCTTTCCATACCGCCGGCCCAGACGCCGGCTGCGGCGACGGCCAACCCGAATCCAACGAGCAACTTCTTCATCGACATCCCTGATCCCATCATCATTCGGTGCGTGCGGGCACCAGAATTTCGCGCTGGCCGCTGCCGCTCATGGCGCTCACCAGCCCGGCGTTTTCCATGTCCTCGACCAGCCGCGCGGCGCGGTTGTAGCCGATCTTCAGGTGGCGCTGCACCAGCGAAATGCTGGCCTTGCGGTTCTTGAGCACGACTTCGACCGCCTGGTCGTACATCGGGTCCTTCTCGCCGTCGCCACTGCCGCCACCTTCACCCAGTAGATCGCCTTCGCCGTCGACGGTTCCGCCCTCGAGCACCCCTTCGATGTAGTCCGGCTCCCCTTGTGACTTGAGGTAAGCGACGACACGATGCACTTCCTCGTCGCTCACGAAGGCGCCGTGCACGCGCACCGGCAGGCCGGTGCCGCTCGGCATGTAGAGCATGTCGCCCATGCCGAGCAGCGCCTCGGCGCCCATCTGGTCGAGGATGGTGCGCGAGTCGATCTTGCTCGACACCTGGAACGCGATGCGCGTCGGGATGTTGGCCTTGATGAGCCCGGTGATCACGTCGACGCTGGGCCGCTGCGTGGCAAGGATCAGGTGGATGCCGGCGGCGCGCGCCTTCTGCGCCAGGCGGGCGATCAGCTCTTCGATCTTCTTGCCGACCACCATCATCAGGTCGGCCAGTTCGTCGATCACGACCACGATGTGCGGCTCGCGCGCGAGCGGTTCGGGGCTGTCGGGCGTGAGGCTGAAGGGGTTGTAGATGAACTCCTCGCGCGCTTTGGCCTCGTCGATCTTGGTGTTGTAGCCCGCCAGGTTGCGCACGCCCAGCTTGCTCATGAGCTTGTAGCGGCGCTCCATCTCGGCCACGCACCAGTTGAGGCCGTGAGCCGCTTGCCGCATGTCGGTGACCACGGGCGCCAGCAGGTGCGGGATGCCTTCGTAGACCGACATTTCGAGCATCTTCGGGTCGATCATGAGCAGGCGCACGTCGCGCGCCTCGGCCTTGTAGAGCAGGCTCAGGATCATCGCGTTGATGCCGACCGACTTGCCCGAGCCGGTGGTGCCGGCCACCAGCACGTGCGGCATCTTCGCGAGATCGGCCACCACCGGGTTGCCGACGATGTCCTTGCCGAGGCCCATGGTGAGCATCGACTTGCCTTCGTTGTAGACCTGCGAGCCGAGGATCTCGCTGAGCTTGATCGACTGCCGCTTGGCGTTGGGCAGTTCGAGCGCCATGAAGTTCTTGCCCGGAATGGTCTCGACCACACGGATCGACACCAGCGACAGCGAGCGCGCCAGGTCCTTCGCGAGGTTGACGATCTGCGAGCCCTTGACGCCGGTGGCCGGCTCGATTTCGTAGCGCGTGATCACCGGGCCCGGCGAGGCCAGCACCACGCGCACCTCGACGCCGAAGTCCTTGAGCTTTTTCTCGATCAGGCGCGAGGTCATTTCGAGCGTGTCGGCCGAAACGGTTTCCTGGCGCCCCTGCGCCGCGTCGAGCAGATCGACCTGCGGCAGCTTGCTGTCGGGCAACTCGCGGAACAGCGGCTTCTGGCGCTCCTTGGCCACGCGATCGCTGCGCGGCACCTCGGTCATCGCGGGTTCGATCTGCACCGGCGGCGAAGGCGCGCGGCGCTTGGGGCGGGGAACGACGCGCAACTCTTCGTCAGCCGATTCGAGCTCGCCGCCCTGCTCACTGGACGCCAGCTCTTCGCGCTCGCGCACCGCCTTCTTGCCCATCGCGATGTCTTCGGCGATCTCGCGCTTCTCCCGGCGCGACTCGAACAAGGAGTAGAGACGAGAGCCGATGCGCTCGGCAATATGGCTCCACGAGAAGCGGAACACGAGCGCCGAGCCGATGACGCCGGCGGCGATGGCGATCAGCGCCGAGCCGGTGAAGCCCATCCACTGCACGCTGAGCGGGCCGACCAGGTAGCCGAGCACACCGCCGCCGTGGCCGGGCAGGCGGAATTCCAGCCTGTAAAGGCGCGACCATTCGAGCACTGCACTGGCGCACAGCAGCAGCAACAGGCCGAACCAGAAGGCCAGGCGGCTGCGGTTGAAGCGCCCCCGCGGCGCCTGATCGGCCGGCGCCGAATCGCCGCCGCGGAGCCAACCGGCCAGCGAGGACAGCCACACGCGCAAGCCGGCCGCCAGGCACCACCAGACCGAATAGCCGGCCAGAAAGTAACTGGCGTCGGCCAGCCAGGCGCCGATGCGGCCGCCCCAGTTCTTGATCTCGCCGCCGGTGCCCGAGGTGGACCAGGCGGCATCCGAGGGCGTGAAGCTCAGCATCGCGAGCAGCCAGTACAGCAGCACGACGAAGCCGGCGATCAGCGTGATCTCGTGCGCAAAGCGCATGGCACGCAAGCGCACCGGCTGCGACTCGGCCGATGAGGACGATTGAAGGGTATTGAGCGAATAGGTCATGGCAGACACGGCCACCGGCCCGCGGGAACGGGCAGACGACTTGCAGAAACTACAACGAAAACGATCGCGGCCGCGTTGTCAGGGCCGGCGATGCAGGGGCCGGCGCGCTCTGGCGCTGCCGGCCGGATGGTCAGGCGAGCGATGAGAGCCGTTCCTTGACGATCATCGAGCCGTCGGGCTGCGTCTGGACGAAGCCGCGCTCCTCGAGGTCCTTCATGACCCGGCTCACCATCTCGCGCGAAGCGCCGACCATCTTGGCCAGATCCTGGCGCGAGATCTTGTCGCGCACCTTGAGATTGCCGGCGCCGTCGTCGACCGCGAACTCGAGCAGCGAGCGGGCCACGCGGCCATAGACGTCCATCAGCGCCAACGATTCGATCTTGCGATCCGCGTGGCGCAGCCGCGCAACGAGGCCCCGCATGATGTTGTAGGACATCGATGAGTTCTCGGGCAGGCAACGCGCAAAGGCTTCGCGCCCGAGCATCAGCACGTCGGTCTGGACCTCGGTGCGCACGGTGGCGGAGTGCGGCTCGTCGTCGATCATGCTCATCTCGCCGATGTAGTCGCCGGGATGCAGCGTCGCGAGGATGACTTCGCGGCCGCGGCTGTCCGTGCTCATGACCCGGGCCCGGCCGGTCAGGATGATGTAGAGCGCGTCCGACTTCTTCCCTTGTTCGACCACCGCCTCGGCGCGCTTGAAGCGCTTCTTGATGATCGCATCGGCGATGCTCGCAGACTGTGTTGGCGTCAACGCAGCGAACAGTGGCACGCGGCGGAGCAATTCAAGATTGGACAGCATCGACATTCATCAATCCCCGGATTACCGCGCGATCGACAAGCCCATGCATTAATACAATCGCACGCATTGAAAACACCCCACGCCCGGCCTTGAACCGAACGGTGATACTCCATATCTATCACCCTGAAAATGTACACGCTGATGCAGCGTCAATCCTAGGTTTTCTACTCATGTCGTCCTCCCCACGCCACGCGAAGGTTCTTATTCTGGGCTCCGGCCCGGCCGGTTATACCGCCGCCGTCTATGCGGCCCGCGCCAACCTCCAACCCATGTTGATCACCGGCATCGCCCAGGGCGGCCAGCTCATGACGACCACCGACGTCGACAACTGGCCGGCCGATGTGCATGGCGTACAGGGCCCTGACCTCATGCAGCGCTTCCTGGAGCACGCCGAACGCTTCAAGACGGAGATCGTGTTCGATCACATCAACAAGGTCGACCTGAGCAAGCGCCCCTTCGCCCTGACTGGCGACAGCGGCACCTACACCTGCGATGCGCTCGTGATCGCCACCGGCGCTTCGGCCAAGTACCTCGGGCTCGACTCCGAACAGCACTTCATGGGCCGCGGCGTCTCGGGCTGCGCGACCTGCGACGGCTTCTTCTACCGCGACCAGGAAGTCTGCGTGGTCGGCGGCGGCAATACCGCGGTCGAAGAGGCGCTCTATCTCTCGAACATCGCCAAGAAGGTGACGCTGGTGCATCGCCGCGACAAGTTCCGCGCCGAGCCGATCCTGATCGACAAGCTCCACGAAAAGGCCGCCGAAGGGAAGATCGAGCTCAGGGTGCACAACACGCTGGACGAGGTGCTGGGCGACGACACGGGCGTGACCGGCATCCGCCTCAAGAACACCCAGACCGGCGCGACCGAGCAGATCGATCTCAAGGGCTGCTTCATCGCCATCGGCCACCACCCGAACACCGACATCTTTCAGGGCCAGGTCGAGATGAAGGACGGCTACATCCTCACCCGCTCGGGCCTTCAGGGTTTTGCGACCATGACCAGCGTTCCGGGCGTTTTCGCGGCCGGCGACGTGCAGGACCACGTCTACCGCCAGGCCATCACCAGTGCGGGCACCGGCTGCATGGCGGCGCTCGATGCCCAGCGTTTCCTGGAGCAGGACGGCACGCTTTGAACCACTCATAGAGCGGATGAGGCTATAATCTCAGGCTTTGCCGAATTCGGCCCTTGTTCTCGAGGGCCCGGAACTCACGGCAAGCCGGGGTACCGCCACCCGTTTCTGGCGAGGTCAAGCTGCAACCCACCCCGCAATCACCTTGCGCCCGGTGCCAGCTGTTCAAGAAAGAGTGTCCACATGGCACGCGTATGCGATGTAACGGGCAAAGGCCCGATGGTCGGAAACAACGTTTCCCACGCCAACAACAAAACCAAGCGCCGGTTCCTGCCGAACCTGCAATACCGCCGTTTCTGGGTCGAGACCGAAAATCGCTGGGTGCGCCTGCGTGTTTCGAGCGCCGCTTTGCGCCTGATCGACAAGAACGGCATCGACGCCGTGCTCGCAGACCTGCGTGCACGCGGCCAAGCTTAAGGAGCTGAACCATGGCAACGAGCAAAGGCGGACGCGAAAAGATCAAGCTGGAATCCACCGCGGGTACCGGCCATTTCTACACGACCAGCAAGAACAAGAAGACGATGCCCGAAAAGATGTCGATCATGAAGTTCGACCCGAAGGCGCGCAAGCACGTCGAGTACAAGGAAATCAAGCTGAAGTAATTCGGCTGGCTTCAAACAAAAAACCCGCTGCGATCCAGCGGGTTTTTTGTTGCCCAAGAAAAAGCCGGCCCGCAGGCCGGCTTTGGATCGAGGCAAAAGGTTGCCCGTCAGGCGCGCGCCGCGCGCAGGCGGGTGGAGAACTCACGCAACCCTGCGATGCCGCTGGCTTCGGCACGGTGGCACCAGGCAGCCAAATCGGCGGCCAGTTGTTCGCGCGACTGCGAGGTGTTGAGCCACAGCTGACGAAGTTCTTCGCGCATCGTCACCATCTTGTCGAGCACCGGGTGCGCAGCACGTGCCTGCACCAAGTTCGAACGGGCTGCAGCGGGCACCTTGTCGTCGTCGCGGTGCAACCAACGCTTGGCGGCCTTCAGCACCGACAGATCGGCACCCTTGGCCTTCAGCGACGCCAGCTCTGCCTTGGTGGCACGGCGCATTTCGCGCGCATAGCCGGCCATCACTTCGTAACGATTGGCGATGACGGCCTCGAGGGTCTTCTGGTCGGCCACCGGCTGGATGTCGCCCAGCTGCATCTTCGGCGGCACCTTCTTGACCTTGGCCCAGCCGAGCTTCTGCATCAAGCGGATGTAGACCCAGCCGATGTCGAACTCGTACTTCTTGACGGAGAACTTCGCCGAGGTCGGGTACGTGTGATGGTTGTTGTGCAATTCCTCGCCACCAATGATCAGGCCCCAGGGCATGATGTTGCGGCTGGCGTCGGGCGCCTCGAAGTTGCGGTAGCCCCAGTAGTGGCCGATGCCGTTGATCACGCCGGCCGCCGTGATCGGGATCCAGAGCATCTGGACCGCCCACACAGCCATCCCGAGCGTGCCGAAGAGCGCCAGGTTGAGCACCAGCATCAGGCCCACGCCCTGCCAGCTGTAGCGCGAATAGAGGTTGCGCTCGAGCCAGTCGTCCGGCGTGCCATGGCCGTAGCGCTCCATCGTTTCCTTGTTCTTCGACTCGGCGCGATAGAGCTCGGCGCCGCGCCACAGCACTTCGTCGATGCCCCGGACCTGCGGGCTGTGCGGGTCTTCTTCGGTTTCGCACTTGGCGTGGTGCTTGCGGTGGATCGCCACCCACTCCTTGGTCACCATGCCGGTGCCCAGCCAAAGCCAGAAACGGAAGAAATGCGAAGGAATCGGGCCCAGATCCATGGCCCGGTGCGTCTGCGTGCGGTGCAGGAAGATCGTGACCGCGGCGATCGTGATGTGCGTGGTGAACAGCGTGTACAGCACGACTTGCCACCACGCGAGATCCCACAAGCCGTGTCCGAGCCATTCGATGGCCGCGCTCAGAACGGCAGAGTCAGGAAGCAACATTGAGTTCGGTACTCCATGGCCGCACGAAGGTGCAGCCTTCAGGTAAGCTGTGATTTTAAGGCTTCGGCCCCGAAAAGGGGGCTAAATCCTCGATCGAGCGCAAGTTATCCCTCTTCTTTGGGTCTTCTTGCCTACTTCCGGTTCCAGACCGCGGCAAAGAAACCATCGGTGGCATGACGGTGCGGCCAGAGGCGCAGATAGCGCTTGCCGCCTTCGCCGCCGGCACCGAGGCCTTCGGCGCCCGCGACCTTCAGGCCACTCAGCACTTCCACGACGTCCTGCGGCTCGAAATCCGGGTTGGCGGCGCCAAAGGCCTCGGCGATGGCCTCGTTTTCCTCCGGCAGCACGCTGCAGGTGGCGTAGACAAGGCGGCCGCCCGATTTCACGAGCCGCGCGGCGCTCTGAAGAATCGCCGTCTGCTTCGCTGTCAATTCCTCGACCGACTTCGGCGACTGCCGCCACTTGAGGTCCGGATTGCGCCGCAGCGTGCCCAGGCCCGAGCATGGCGCATCGACCAGCACCCTGTCGATCTTGCCGGCCAGGCGCTTGATGCGCTCGTCGCGCTCGTGGGCGATGGCGGCGGGATGCACGTTCGAGAGCTTGCTGCGCGCCAAGCGCGGCTTGAGCGCATCGAGCCGGTGCGCCGAGGTGTCGAAGGCGTAGAGCCGGCCGGTGTTGCGCATCGTGGCCCCGATGGCAAGCGTCTTGCCGCCCGCGCCGGCGCAGAAGTCCACCACCATTTCGCCGCGCTTGGCATCGAGCAGCAGCGCCAGCAGCTGCGAGCCCTCGTCCTGCACCTCGACCGCGCCGCGCGCGAAAGCATCGAGCTTCGCGAGCGCGGGCTTGCCGTCGATGCGCAGGCCCCAGGGCGAGAACGGCGTCGCGACCGCCTTGATGGCGGCCAGCGCAAGCTCTTTCTGCACATCGGGCCGCTTGTCGGTGAGCGCATTGACCCGCAGGTCGAGCGGCGCGGGCTGCTGCAGGCTTTCCACCAACGGCCAGAATCCGTCGCCCAGCTGTGCCTTGAGTGGCGCCACCAGCCATTCGGGCAGGTTGTGGCGATGGCGCTCCAGCAGGTCGTCGGGTTTGACGGCGTCGCAGTTGTCGAGCCAACGCTTTTCGACATCGCTGAGCGCGCTCTTCAGGAAATCGCGCGGACCGTGAAATCCGAGGATGGCCATGCGCCGTTCCTTCGGCCCGCTGCCGGAGGGCGACAGATGATCGAAGAGGAGCTTCTTGCGCAACACGGTGTAGACCGTCTCGGCCAGCGTGGCGCGCTCGCGCGGTCCGAACTCGCGGTGCTCACGGAAGAAGCGGGAAACGACCTGGTCGGCAGGGTGATCGAATTTCAGGACGAGGCCGACCAGATCGGCGCAGGCCTCGAGAAGGGCTTTGGGGTGCATGCCCCATTGTCTCAGCCGGCCGTGCGCGTCCAGACCGGCCCGAAGGCCTGACGCTCGATTTCCGCGGGGGTGGGCGAATGCCCGGCCCACAGCACCAGCGCGGCGCCGGGCAGGCTCAAGGTCTGCTCGAGCTGGCGGCACAGGTTCCAGCGCTCCTCGTCGGGCAGCCCCGGCAGTTCGACGAATACGACGTAGGCGCGGCGCCATGGGAATTCGCGCAAGTTTTTGCGTACCAGCCAGGCCCGCGAGATCGGGCTGCAACGGACCAGGTCGGCTCTCAACTCGCCGAGCTCGAACTCGCTCAGGTCATGGCGCGCGATCTGGCTGAAGAAGGGCGTACTGGTGATCTCCTCCCAGGCGCGCTGCTCGGCCGCCTCGGCCGCCTTGGCCCGCTCGCGCCACAGTTTGAGCGCAGGCTCGTCGTGCGGCCCGGCATCGGGATCCTCGAGCAGCGCGACGGCGGTCTTGGCGGCCCACCAGCGGCTCGCGGTGCTCGACGCGTGGAGCCGCTCCAGCACGGCAAGGCGCGCAGCGCGATCCTTGGGCGGGAGCGTCTGCGCCAGGCCGCGCAGCGCGCCCGGGTGGTCCGCCGTGATCTGCAACGCGCGTTCGTAGCGGCCGCGTACATCGGCGACTGCATTGATACGGCGCTCGCAATCGGCCCACTCGACCATCTCGTCGGCGTTGTTGCGTCCAGCGCTGCCGGCCAGCGCGGCGACGCGTTCCCGCACGCGTGCGAGGTAGGCGTGATGCTGCTTCCAGTCGCTCGCATGCGTGCGGCGCCATTCCCCATCGAAGTACGCGATCCATTTCGCCTTGTCGGCCAGCAATTCGAGCGCCGACTTCGCCGACCAGACCGGCAGCGCGGCCTTCTCATCGAGCGCTTCGAGGCGGTCGCGCAGCACCGGATGGGTGTCGTCGACATCGCTCACGCGCCGCAGCGCGCTGCGCAGCGCCTCGCGCGCCAGATCGGGAGCGACGGGCGCGCAGAGCTGGGCTTCCATCGCGGAGAAGGGCCCGGCCGGCAACGGCTCCTGGGCAGCGCGCGCCCAGTGCCCGGCCCAGAAGGCATCCGCATACCAGGTGCTCTTGACGGCGATCTCAGTCAATGCCGCACCGGCCACGCCGGGCCCGAGCAGGCGGGCCGAGACACGGTCGGCTTCGTACTCGTCCTGCCGCGCCAGCGCAAAGGTCTTGGCAGCGAAGCGCGGGAAGTACCAGCGAAAAAAGGCCTGCGAGGCCAGCGCCATCACGCCCTCGTCGTTCTGCAGGCTGGCATCGAGCTTGAGCCAGGACAAGCGCGTGCGGTAGATCCAGGCGCTCAGCTTGCCGTGGTTCCCGCGCAGGTGGCCGTACTCGTGCGCCAGCACCGACAGCAGGCGCCGCTTGTCCAGCGCCATCAGGAGCGGCAATCCGACGCTCAGGTAGTTGACCGCACCCCCGAAGAGACCGAAGCGCGGCAGCTGGCGGATGCTGGCGTTGAACTCGCTGTCGAGGTAGACGTGATGGACCGGCGGGCCATCGATCTTCTGTCGGATGCGGTCGAGTGCCTCGAAAAGCGCCGGCGCATCCTCGCGCGCAAGCTGCACCCCCTCGGGCTCGTCGAAGCGCACCCACAGCGCACGCAGCGTGGCCCACAGCAGGCCCAGCGCGAAGAGCAGAAGCCAGCCGCGCGTGAAATTGAAGCGCCCCTGCCCCATCGACGCAACGACCCAGGCGATGATGCCGACCGCGAGCGCCAGGCATGCAATCACCCACAGATAGCCCAGTGCGGCGAAAGCAGCGACGCCGCGCCGGTAGCCGTTGCTGTCGTCCGCGCTGGCATGCTCGCTCAATCGGACCAGATGAACAAAATCGGCTCGATCCATCTCGACCTTTCAATCCCTTGAGGACAATGCCCAGCGTGACCGACGACGACCTTCCGCCCCTGATCGAAACACCGCCCGGCCGCTACCGGCATTACAAGGGCGGCGAATACGAAGTGCTCGGCACCGTGCGCCACAGCGAGACGCTGGAGCCGATGACGCTGTATCGAGCGCTCTACGGCGCGCGCGGGCTGTGGGTACGCCCGGCGGCGATGTTCGGCGAGACCGTGGAGATCGACGGCTTGCCACAGTTGCGTTTCGTCAAGCTCGGCTAGAGGAAAGCCAGAACGACCTTCAGCCGCAGCGCACCGCCGTCACGCGGTTGCGCGCATCGACGACGAGGTTGAGCCGGACCGCGTTGAATTCCATCGTGACCGCCTGGTTGGGCGTGAGGATGCGCACACTCTCAGCGCCGGCGCGGACGCGGGCCGCGGCCTCGAGCTGCGCCGAGGCGGGTTGGCCGATCGCGAACTTGGCGCCGTCGGCGTTGCATTGCGCTTGCGGCGCGGGCGCCGGGGCGGCAGCCACCGGTGCGGGCGCTGGCGCCGGAGCGGGCGCAGGTGCAGGAGTGGCGCAGCCGGACGACAGCGCGGCGGCAGCCAGCGCGGACAGCAACAGGTGACGGCTTCTCACAAACGATTCTCCGAGCGGGGAAAACCAGATTGTGTCATTTTGTTTCATCAAGCCAGTCCGCAATGGCTTGCGGGTAAACCCTATGTTCCTGCGCCAGCACACGGGCTGAAAGCGTCTCGGGCGTGTCGTCCGGCAGGACCGGTACCACCGCCTGCGCGAGGATCGGCCCATGGTCGAGCTCGACCGTCACCTGGTGCACCGTCACGCCTGCCACCCGGCAGCCCGCCTCGATCGCGCGGCGGTGAGTATGCAGCCCTGGAAAGGCCGGCAGCAGCGAAGGATGGATGTTGATCAGCCGCCCTTCATAGCGGGCCACAAAGCCCGGCGTGAGGATGCGCATGAATCCCGCAAGCACCACCAGCGCCGGCGCATGCGCATCGACGGCATCGGCCAACGCCGCATCGAAGGCCTCGCGGGTGGCGAAGTCCTGGTGCGGGATCACCGCGGTCGCGATGCCTTGCGCCTGCGCCAAAGCGAGACCCGGCGCCCCCGCCTTGTTGCTGATGACCGCTGCGACGCGCGCACCGAAGCGCTGCGCCCAGCGCTCACGCGCGGCGGCATGCACGATGGCCGCCATGTTGGAGCCGCTGCCGGAGATCAGGATCACGATGTTCTTCATGGGAGGCGGGATTATCTGTGCTCGTTTCCACCGATCCCATTTGTCGCGGCGCGGACACCGCGAACTAGCACGACCGTGCTAAAACTAATCGGTCCGACGGACGCGCCGCCTCCGCGGCGCTCGATCAACACAGCGAGGCAAGCATGGATTTGAGCTTCACGCCCGAAGAACAGAAGTTCCGCGAAGAGATTCGCGCCTGGGTCAAAGACAACCTTCCCCAAGACATCTCCCACAAGGTGCGCAACGCACTGGAACTCACGCGCGAAGACTTGCAGCGCTGGGCCAAGATCCTCGGCAAGAAGGGCTGGCTGGGCTACGGCTGGCCGACCGAATTCGGCGGCCCCGGCTGGAGCGCGATCCAGAAGCACCTGTTCGAGGAAGAAACCGCGCTGGCCGGCGCGCCGCGCATCGTCCCCTTCGGTCCGGTCATGGTGGCACCGGTGATCCAGGCCTTCGGCAATGCCGAGCAGCAGAAGCGCTTCCTGCCCGGCATCGCGAGCGGCGAGGTCTGGTGGAGCCAGGGCTACAGCGAGCCCGGCTCGGGTTCGGACCTCGCTTCGGTGAAGACCAAGGCCGAACGAAAGGGTGACAAGTACATCGTCAACGGCCAGAAAACCTGGACCACGCTCGGCCAGTACGGCGAATGGATCTTCTGCCTGGTGCGCACCAGCAACGAGGGCAAGCCGCAGACCGGCATCAGCTTCCTGCTGATCGACATGAAGTCACCCGGCGTCACGGTGCGACCGATCAAGCTGCTCGACGGCAGCCATGAGGTCAACGAAGTCTGGTTCGACAACGTCGAAGTGCCGGCCGAGAACCTGATCGGCGAAGAAAACAAGGGCTGGACCTACGCCAAGCATCTGCTCTCGCACGAACGCACCAACATCGCCGATGCGAACCGCGCCAAGCGCGAGCTGGAGCGCCTGAAGCGCATTGCCAAACGCGAGGGCGTTTGGGAAGACCAGCGCTTCCGCGACGAGATCGCCAAGCTCGAGGTCGACGTGATCGCTTTGGAGATGCTGGTGCTGCGCGTGCTCTCGGCCGCCACCTCGGGCAAGAACTCGCTCGACATCGCGGGCCTGCTCAAGATCAAGGGCAGCGAGATCCAGCAGCGCTATTCCGAACTCATGATGCTGGCGGCGGGCCCCTTCGCGCTGCCGCTGATCCGCGAAGCCATGGCAGCCGGCTGGCAAGGCGACTTCCCCGGCGGCCACGCCGAAGTGGCGCCGCTCGCGACGACCTACTTCAACATGCGCAAGACCACCATCTACGGCGGCAGCAACGAGGTGCAACGCAACATCGTCGCCCAGACCGTTCTGGGCTGAACGCAGGCATCAAGGATCAAGACAATGGACTTCAATTTCAGCGATGACCAGCAACAGCTTCGCGACGCCGTCGCCAAGTGGGTCGAAAAAGGCTACGGCTTCGAGCGCCGCCGCGGCATCGAGGCCGCCGGCGGCTTCTCGCGCGAAGCCTGGGACGAGCTGGCCGAACTGGGCCTGTGCGGTCTCTACATTCCCGAAGACGAGGGCGGCCTCGGCATGGGGCCGGTCGAGGGCATGGTCGTGATGGAGGAGCTGGGGCGCGGCATCGTGCTGGAGCCGCTCGCCCAGTCCTTCATCGCCGGTGCCGTGCTCGCAGCGCATGCCGACGAGGACACCAAGGACAGCTGGCTGCCGCGCATCGCAGGCGGGCAGGCCCTGGTCGTGCTCGCACACCAGGAACGCAAGGCGCGCTATCGGCTCGACGTCTGCGAGGCCAGCGCGGTCAAGGACGGCGATGGCTATCGCCTGAACGGCAGCAAGAGCGTGGTGCCGGCCGGCGACGAGGCCGATGCCTTCATCGTCCCCGCGCAGTTGGACGGCAGGATCGCGCTCTTTCTCGTCCCGCGTTCCGAAGACGGCGTGGCCGCACGCGGCTACGGCACGCAGGACGGCAGCCGCGCCGCCGAAGTCGTGTTCGACAAGGCCGCCGCTACCCTCATCACGAAGGATGGCCTGCCCGCACTCGAACACGCGGTCGACATCGGCATCGCCGCGGCCTGCGCCGAAGCCGTGGGCGTAATGGACAAGACGCTCGCCCTCACGGTCGAGTACATGAACACGCGCAAGCAGTTCGGCGTGGCGATCGCGAGCTTCCAGGCCCTGCGCCACCGCGTGGCCGACATGAAGATGCAGCTCGAACTCGCGCGCTCCATGAGCTACTACGCAACCCTGAAACTCAACGCACCGGCCGCCGAGCGCCGCCAGGGCGCCGCGCGCGCCAAGTACCAGCTGGGCGTGTCGATGCGCTTCATCAGCCAGCAGTCGGTGCAACTGCACGGCGGCATCGGCGTGACCGACGAGTACATCGGGAGCCACTACTTCAGGAAGCTGACGCAGCTGGAGATGAGCTTCGGCGATACGCTGCACCACCTGGGCGAGGTATCGTCGCGCATGCAGGACACAGCCGGCGTCTTCGCCTGACACACGGAACTGCTATCTTTTCCCGATAGCACCGCGCCCGCCAGCCCTGCGCTCGCGGGCGCTTTTTTGTATTGGAGCCTGCCCATGCACACTCGCCGTCATCTGATCGCCCTCTGCCTCGCCACGACCATGCTCGCCGCCTGCAACACCGCGCCTCTTTCCAGCGAGCGGCCGCCGATCGTGTTCATGCACGGCAACGGCGACTCCGCCGCACTGTGGCAGACGACGCTGTGGCGCTTCGAATCGAACGGCTGGCCGCGCGAACGGCTCTTCACGGTCGACCAGCCCTTTCCGCTGGCGCGCGACGACGATGCGGTGGCGCAACCGGGGCGCAGTTCGACCGCCGAGTCGATGGCCTTCCTGAAAGCGGAGGTCGAGCGCGTGCTGACGACCACGGGCGCCAGCAAGGTCGTCCTGATCGGCAACTCGCGCGGCGGCAACACGATCCGCAACTACGTGCAGAACGGCGGTGGCGACCAGGTCGTGAGCCACGTGGTACTGGGCGGCAACCCGGCGCACGGCATCTGGGCCGTCAAGGGGCTGCGCGAGGGCAACGAGTTCTCCGGCCTGAGCCCCTTCATGCAGCGGCTCAACGCACCGAAGAACGGGGCCGGCGACGAGGTCACGCCGGGCGTGAAGTGGCTGACCGTGCGCTCCGACAACAACGACAAGTACGCACAGCCCGACGGCGTGTGGATCGGCGCCAAGGGCACGCCCACGAACATCGGCTTCGACGGTCCGGCGCTCAAAGGCGCGACCAACGTGGCGCTTCCGCGCGTCGACCATCGCGAAACTTCGTTCTCGCCGGCCGCCTTCGATGCGGGCTGGCGCTTCCTGACCGGCGAGGCCCCGCGCACGCTGCAGCCGGTGGCCGAATCGACGATCGCGCTGTCGGGCAAGGTCACGGGCCTGGGGCTCGATCCGCTCCATCCCGCGAGCGGCACCTTCGTCAACAACCTGCCGCTCGCCGGCGCCCGGCTCGCGGTCTTCGCGGTCGATACCGCGACCGGCGCACGCCGCGGCGCAGCCGCGTGGGAGCAGACCATCGCGCAGGACGGCCGCTGGGGCCCCTTCAACGCGCAACCGGCCACGGCCTACGAATTCGTGCTGAGCGCGCCGGGCTATGCCACCACGCACATCTACCGCAGTCCCTTCCCGCGTTCGAGCGCCGTGGTGCAGTTGCGGCCCGAGCGCATCGCCGAAGCCGATCGCGACGCCAAGGCGCTGGTCGTCTTCACGCGGCCGCGCGGCTATTTCGATGCCCAGCGCGACGCCATGCGCTTCGACGGCCAGGCCACGCTGCCCGGGGTGCCGCCGCAGGGCGCGGGCGTGTCGAGCTCGAAGCTCAAGCTTTCAAGTGATGCGCTGCGCAGCGTCGTGGCCGAGTTCAATGGCGAACGCGTGGCCGGCCAGAACTGGCCGGCGGCACAGGGCGATGTCAGCGTGCTCGAGCTGACCTACTAGCAGATCGAGATCGGCCCGGCGCTAGCCGTGCAGCCGCGAGCTGTGCGGCAAGTGCGCCATCAGGAACTCCATCTGGTCGGCCAGGATGCGGCGGTTGCGCAGGATGAAGTCTTCCCACAGGCTGGGCACGTAAGGCGCGTAGAGCAGCGGCATGTTGGCCTGCTCGGGCGTGCGGCTGCTCTTGCGGTGGTTGCAGGGCTTGCAGGCCGTGACCACGTTCATCCAGGTGTCGATGCCGTTCTGCGCGAACGGGATGATGTGCTCGCGCGTGAGTTCTTCCTCGTGGAAGTGGCCGCCGCAATAGGCGCAGACGTTGCGGTCGCGTGCGAACAGCTTGCTGTTGGTGAGGCCGGGGCGCTGCGTGAAGGGGTTGATGCGCGGCACGCCCTTGGTGCCGATGATGCTGTTGACCGCGATCTGCGACTGCTCGCCCGTGATCGCGTTGTGGCCCCCGCGGAACAGCGCGACCTGCGCGCCGACTTCCCAGCGCACTTCGTCCGCCGCGTAGTGGATCACCGCCTGTTCGAGCGAAATCCACGATTGGGGCAGCCCTTGGGCCGACAACTTCAAGACCTTCACCACACGCCTCCTCGACAAAAGAAGAACCACGGAAAGACCAGGCCATCACGCCTGCCGGAGGGCTTGCGGATGACGCACTGCGTCACAATATACCGGCTTTGTGACAAAAAGCCCCGAATGGGCCCATTCGGCGGGCGCAAAGCGCTATCAAAAAGATATCAACCGATGCAGGTTTTCCGGGGTTTCAGGCATCCGGGTGTGGCTCCGGCCTGCGCCCTGACCATTGGCAATTTCGACGGCGTGCACCGTGGCCACCAGGCCATGCTGGGGCTGCTCAACACCGAGGCGCGCCTGCGCGGGCTGCCCAGCTGCGTGCTGACCTTCGAGCCGCATCCGCGCGACTACTTCGCCGCCGTCAACAAGCGGCCCGAACTGGCGCCGGCGCGCATCGGCACGCTGCGCGACAAGCTCAGCGAGCTGGCGGCCAGCGGCGTGGCACAGACCATCGTGCTGCCTTTCGATGCCCGCCTCGCCTCGCAGACCCCCGACGAATTCATCCAGCACGTGCTGATCGAGGGCTTGGGCGTGCGCTACGTGCTGGTCGGCGACGACTTCCGTTTCGGCGCCAAGCGCGCCGGCGACTACGCGATGCTCGACCAGGCCGGCGACCGGCATGGCTTCGACGTGGCGCGGATGATGAGCTACGAAGTGCACGGCCTGCGCGTCTCGAGCTCCGCCGTGCGCGAGGCGCTGGCCGAAGGCCGGATGGGTGACGTGCAGGCCCTGCTCGGCCGGCCCTATGCGATCTCCGGCCATGTGGTGCACGGCCGCAAGCTCGGCCGCGCGCTGGGCGCCTCGGAGCCCGGCCGCGACGACGGCTTCCGCACCCTCAACCTGCGCTTCAAGCACTGGAAGCCGGCCGCCAGCGGCATCTTCGCGGTGCTGGTGCACGGTCTCGGCGATGCACCACTGCATGGCGTCGCCAACCTCGGCGTGCGTCCCTCGCTCGACGCCAACGATGTCAACGCCGGCCGGGTGCTCTTGGAGACCCATTGCCTCGATTGGCCGGCCCACCTCGGCGCGGAAGGGGCCTACGGTAAAATCGTGCGCGTGGAACTGCTACACAAACTGCACGACGAATTGCGCTACACCAGCCTCGAGGCCCTCACGGCGGGCATCGCGAAGGATGGCCGCGACGCACGTGCGTTCTTTGCTTCCACCCACGCCGAAACCCATCGCCAGACCACGCGCGACCGAATTTAGCCCTGCACGCACCGTGCTGCCGCCCTTCGACAAGCTCAGGGCGAACGGCTTTTTATTCGCGCCGACGCCTAACCGTTCGGGCTGAGCCTGTCGAAGCCCTGTTTCGAACTCCATCATGTCTGACGTTGCACCCTCCATCGACTACCGCGCCACGCTGAACCTGCCCGACACCCCCTTCCCGATGCGCGGCGACCTGCCCAAGCGCGAACCGGGCTGGGTGAAAGAGTGGAACGACGAAGGCCGCTACCACCGCCTGCGCGACGCGCGCCACGGCGCGCCCAAGTTCATCCTGCACGACGGCCCGCCGTACGCCAACGGCCAGATCCACATGGGCCACGCCGTCAACAAGATCCTGAAGGACATGATCACCAAGGCGCGCCAGCTCGAGGGCTACGACGCGCTCTACGTGCCCGGCTGGGACTGCCACGGCCTGCCGATCGAGAACGCGATCGAAAAGAAGTACGGCCGCAACCTGAGCCGCGACGAGATGCAGGCCAAGAGCCGCGCCTACGCGACCGAGCAGATCGCGCAGCAGATGGGCGACTTCCAGCGCCTGGGCGTGCTGGGCGAATGGGACCATCCCTACAAGACCATGGACTTCGCCAACGAGGCCGGCGAGCTGCGCGCCTTCAAGCGCGTGATCGAGCGCGGCTTCGTCTACCGCGGGCTCAAGCCGGTCTATTGGTGCTTCGACTGCGGCTCTTCGCTGGCCGAGTTCGAGATCGAATACGCCGACAAGAAGAGCCAGACGCTCGACGTCGCCTTCAAGGCGCACGAGCCGGCCAGGCTCGCGGCCGCCTTCGGCCTGCCGGCGCTCGCCAAGGACGCCTTCGTCGTCATCTGGACCACCACCGCCTGGACCATCCCCGCCAACCAGGCACTCAACCTGAACCCCGAGCTCGACTACGCGCTGGTCGATACCGAGCGCGGCCTGCTGGTGCTGGCCGCTTCGCTGGTCGAGATGTGCATGAACCGCTATGCGCTCGACGGCAAGGTGCTGGCCACCGCCAAGGGCGAGAAGCTCGGCGGCCTCGAGTTCGAGCATCCGCTCTACGACGTCGATGCCGGCTACCGCCGCCTGTCGCCGGTCTACCTGGCCGACTACGCGACGGCCGACGACGGCACCGGCATCGTCCACTCCTCGCCGGCCTACGGCGTGGACGACTTCAACTCCTGCATCGCGCACGGCGTCGCCTACGACGACATCCTGAACCCGGTGCAGGGCAACGGCAGCTACGCGCCCGACTTCCCGCTCTTCGGCGGCCAGAACATCTGGAAGGCCGTGCCGCACATCATCCAGACGCTGCGCGATGCCAACCGCCTGCTCACGACCGAGACCATCACCCACAGCTACCCGCACTGCTGGCGCCACAAGACGCCAGTGATCTACCGCGCGGCGGCCCAGTGGTTCGTCCGCATGGACGAAGGCGAAGGCGTGTTCACCAAGGAC
The DNA here is from genome assembly GCF_964254305.1 of Variovorax sp. LjRoot84. Classification (NCBI taxonomy): domain Bacteria; kingdom Pseudomonadati; phylum Pseudomonadota; class Betaproteobacteria; order Burkholderiales; family Comamonadaceae; genus Variovorax; species Variovorax sp. LjRoot84. The sequence goes on along the minus strand of NZ_CAXUTE020000001.1, from coordinate 1,311,965 downwards.
AAGGCGCCCAAGACCGTGCGCCAGATGGCACTGGATGCGATCGAAGAGACCAGCTTCTATCCGGAGAATGGCAAGGCCCGCCTGCACGACATGATCGCCAACCGGCCCGACTGGTGCATCAGCCGCCAGCGCAGCTGGGGCGTGCCGATTCCCTTCTTCCTGCACAAGGACTCGGGCGAGCTGCATCCGCGCACGATGGAGATCCTCGACCAGGCGGCCGACATCGTCGAGAAAGGCGGCATCGAGGCCTGGAGCCGCGTGACGGTCGAAGAGATCCTTGGCGCCGCCGACGCGCCCCACTACACCAAGAGCACCGACATCCTCGAGGTCTGGTTCGACTCGGGTTCGACCTTCTTCCACGTGCTGCGCGGCACGCACCCGAACGTCCACCACCAGACCGGCCCGGAAGCCGACCTCTACCTTGAAGGCCACGACCAGCACCGCGGCTGGTTCCACTCGTCGCTCTTGATCGCCTGCGCACTCGAAGGCCGCGCGCCCTACAAGGGCCTGCTGACGCACGGCTTCACCATCGACAGCCAGGGCCGCAAGATGAGCAAGTCGCTCGGCAACGGCCTCGACCCGCAGGAAGTCAACAAGAAGCTCGGCGCCGAGATCATCCGGCTCTGGGTCGCGGCCAGCGACTATTCGGGCGACATCGCGGGCGACGACAAGATCCTTGCGCGCGTGGTCGACGCCTACCGGCGCATCCGCAACACGCTGCGCTTCCTGCTCGCCAACACCAGCGACTTCGACATCGCGAAGGACGCGGTGCCGCGGGGCGAGCTGCTCGAGATCGACCGCTATGCCTTGAGCCGCGCCGCGCAGTTCCAGGCCGAGGTGCTCGCGCACTACAAGGTCTACGAGTTCCACCCGGTGGTGGCCAAGCTGCAGGTGTATTGCTCGGAAGACCTCGGCGCCTTCTACCTCGACATCCTGAAGGACCGCCTCTACACCACCGCGCCCGGCTCGCACGCGCGGCGCAGCGCCCAGACGGCGCTGTGGCACATCACGCAGGCGATGCTGCGCTGGATGGCGCCCTTCCTGAGCTTCACTGCCGAAGAGGCGTGGAAGTTCGTCGGCAACGGCGAGTCGATCTTCACCCAGGTCTTCAGCGACCTGGGCACGCCCGACGAGGCGCTGCTCGCCAAGTGGAGCCGCATCCGCGAGATCCGCGACAGCGTCAACAAGGAAATCGAAACCGTGCGCGCGGCCGGCCAGGTCGGCTCCTCGCTGCAGGCCAACGTGAAGCTCGTCGCGCCGGCCGAGGACCACGCGCTGCTGGCCTCGCTCGGCGACGACCTCAAGTTCGTCTTCATCACCTCCGCCGTCGAGCTGGCGGCCGGCGACAACCTGTCGGCGCAGGTGACGGCGAGTTCGGCCACCAAATGCGAACGCTGCTGGCACTGGCGCGATGACGTCGGGCACGACCCAGCGCATCCGGCCATCTGCGGCCGCTGCACCAGCAACCTCTACGGTGCCGGCGAAGCCAGGAGCATCGCCTGATGGCCACCCGCTCCCTCGCCGCGCCGCGCACCGGCATCTGGCCCTGGCTCGGCTTGGCCCTGGTGATCCTGATCCTCGACCAGTTCACCAAGACGCTGATCCTCGGCTACTACAAGCTCGGCGATGCCACCTACATCACGAGCTTCTTCAACATCGTGCGCGCCCACAACACCGGCGCCGCCTTCTCCTTCCTCGCGGATGCGGCAGGCTGGCAGCGCTGGTTCTTCACGGCCGTCGGCGTGGCTGCGGCCATCTTCATCGTCTGGATGCTCAAGTCGCATGCCGGGCAGAAACTGTTCTCCTTCGCCATGGCCGCGATCCTCGGCGGCGCGATCGGCAACGTGATCGACCGCCTGATGCACGGCTACGTGGTCGACTTCCTCGACTTCCATCTCGCGGGCCGACATTTCCCGGCCTTCAACGTGGCGGACAGCGCGATCACCATCGGGGCGATCTGTTTGATCCTCGACGAACTGCGGCGCGTCCGGCGCGGGCGCTGAACCACCTTTCCTGAGTCGCCAAGGGTTTGCCCTTGGCCACCCGTTGTCATGACGGGGTCACACTGCGGCGCTGAAATGTAATCGATTACATAACAGCAACGCCGCCATGAGCATCCAGTCCGTCGCCGAGAAAGCCGGGGTCTCCGTGGCCACGGTCTCGCGCGTCTTCAACTTCCCGGACAAGGTGACGCCGGCCACGCGCGAGCACGTCGAACGCGTCGCCGGCGAGCTCGGCTATCTGCCCAATTCGAGCGCCCGCACGCTGCGCACCCAGCGCAGCCGGGTGCTCGGCGTGGTGCTGCCCACGCTGCTGAATCCGGTCTTCGCCGAATGCCTGCAGGGCATCGCCCGAGCCGCCGCCGCGGGCGGCTACGCGATCATTCCGGTCACCACCGGCTACCAGCTCGACGAGGAACAGCGCGCGGTCAATCTGCTCCTGGCCGGCAATGTCGACGGCCTGATCCTGGTGGTCTCCAACCCGGCCACCTCGGCGGCGCTCGAGCGGCTGCGCGGCGCCGGCCTTCCCTATGTGCTGGTCTACAACCGGCACCCCGAGCACCCCTGCATCTCGGTGGACAGCGAGAGCGCGGTGGCGAGCGCCGTCGCGCGCCTGGTCGAGCTCGGGCACCGCCGCATCGCCATGGTCAGCGGCACGCTGGCCGCATCGGACCGCGCACAACAACGCTGGCGCGGCTTTCTCCAGGGCATGGCGACTGCCGGGCTCGAGCCGCCGGCACTGGTCGAAGTGCCGTTCATCGAAACCGCCGTCGACGAACTGACGCGCTTTCTCGAAGCCGCGCCGCGGCCCACCGCCCTCGTCTGCTCCAACGACCTGCTGGCCATCCGCAGCATCCGCGCGGCCCATCTGAGCGGGCTGCAGGTGCCGCGCGACCTGAGCGTGATCGGCTTCGACGGCATCGCGCTCGGCGAGGACCTGACGCCGGCGCTCAGCACCGTGACCCAGCCGAACGGCGACATCGGCCGCCACAGCGTCGAGCTGCTCGTGCAGGCGCTGGCCGGCGGCACGGTCCCGAACGCCGGCGCGAGCCTCGTGCTGCCCCATGCGTTTCGCGCCGGTGAATCCTGCGCACCAGTCCCCTGACCCACCCGTCCCTCCTCAATCAAGGAACTCCCATGCCACTGCCTCTCCATCGCATCGCCCGCGCCGCGCTGCTGGCCCTCGGCCTCGCCGCCGGCTCGGCCATGGCGCAGACCGCCATTTGCTACAACTGCCCGACCGAATGGGCCGACTGGGGCACGCAGCTGCGCGCCATCAAGGCCAAGACCGGCATCACCGTGCCGCCGGACAACAAGAACTCCGGCCAGTCGCTCGCGCAGCTGGTGGCCGAGAAGGCCAGCCCGGTCGCCGACGTCACCTACCTCGGCGTTACCTTCGCGATCCAGGCGCAGAAGGACGGCGTGGTCCAGGCCTACAAGCCCGCCGCGTGGAAAGACATTCCCGACGGCCTCAAGGACCCGGCGGGTCAGTGGTTCACCATCCACTCGGGCACGCTCGGCTTCATGGTCAACGTCGACGCGCTGCGCGGCAAGCCGGTGCCCAAGTCCTGGGCCGATTTGCTCAAGCCCGAGTACAAGGGCTTGATCGGCTACCTCGATCCGGCCTCGGCCTTCGTCGGCTATGTGGGCGCAGTCGCGATCAACGAGGCGCGCGGCGGCTCGCTCGACAACTTCGCGCCGGCGATGGACTACTTCAAGGCGCTGCAGAAGAACGAGCCCATCGTGCCCAAGCAGACCTCCTATGCGCGCGTGCTGTCCGGCGAGATCGCGATCCTGCTCGACTACGACTTCAATGCCTACCGCGCCAAGTACAAGGACAAGGCCAACGTCGCCTTCGTCATCCCGAGCGAAGGCACGGTGGTGGTGCCCTACGTGATGAGCCTGGTCGCCAACGCGCCGCATGCCGCCGAAGGCAAGAAGGTGCTGGACTTCGTGCTCTCCGACGAAGGCCAGGCGCTCTGGGCCAAGGCCTACCTGCGGCCGGTGCGCGCCGGTGCGATGCCCAAGGAGGTCGAGGCGCAGTTCCTGCCGGCCGCCGAGTACGCACGCGCCAAGTCCGTCGACTACGGCCGCATGGCGCAGGCCCAGCGCGCGTTCTCCGACCGCTATCTGAAGGAAGTGCGCTGAACATTCATCAGCGTTGGCTGCTGCCGGCCTGCCTGGCGCCGGCGGCCGTGTTCTTCCTCGCCTTCTGGCTGCTGCCGGTGGCGCGCCTGCTCGCGTTGCCGGCGGCCAAAGGCTGGGAGACCTACTTCGCCGTGCTGACCGACGGCCGCTACCTGGCGAGCATGCTCAACACGGTCGCACTGTCGCTGGCGGTGACAGTGGCGACGCTGGTGCTCGGCAGCGCGGTCGGCATCTACCTGGCGCGCCGCGCCTTTCCGGGCCGGCGCCTGCTGCTGTCGCTGCTGACGCTGCCCTTGTCCTTTCCGGGCGTGATCATCGGCTTCTTCGTGATTCTGCTCGGCGGCCGCCAAGGGCTGGTCGCCGACCTGGGCGCGGCCTTCGGCCTGGAGCGCATCACCTTCGCCTACGGCCTGCTCGGTCTCTTCCTCGCCTATCTCTACTTCTCGCTGCCGCGCGCCATCGCCACCTACGCGGCGGCCGCCGAGGCCATGAACCTGCAGCTGGAAGAAGCCGCGCGCTCGCTCGGCGCCTCGCGGCTGCGCGTGGTGCGCGACGTCTGGCTGCCGGAACTCGCGCCGACCACGGTGGCCTGCGGCGCGATCCTGTTCGCCACCTCGATGGGCGCCTTCGGCACCGCGTTCACGCTCGCGAGCAAGTTCGAGGTGATCCCGATCACGATCTACAACGAGTTCACCAACTACGCCAACTTCGCGCTCGCGGCCTCGCTGTCGATCGCGCTGGGCCTGGTGACCTGGGCCGTTCTCTACGTGGCCCGGCATTTCGGCGCGGACCCCACACGCTAGGCAGGCGATGCGCACCACCACGACACCCGCTCCGTTCCTGCTGACCGTCACCGTGCTCGTGAGCCTCTTCATGATCGCGCCGATGCTGCTGTCGATCATGGCCGGCCTGGTCAACAACTACAGCGCCGGCATCAAGAGCGGGCTGACCCTGCGCTGGCTCGGCGAAGTCTGGGAGGTCTACGGCAACACCGTCGGCTGGTCGATCGCGCTCGCCCTGGGCTGCGTGATCGGCACGCTGCTGCTGGGCGTGCCCTGCGCTTACGCGCTGGCGCGCAGCCGCACGCGCGCCGCCCGCGCCTTCGAGGAACTGATCACGCTGCCGGTGGCGGTGCCCGGCCTCGCCACGGCACTGGCGCTGATCCTGGCCTACGGCCAGCTCACCGCCTTCCGCCAGAGCTTCGCCTTCATTCTGGTGGGCCACATCGTGTTCACGCTGCCCTTCATGGTGCGCACCGTGTCCTCGGCCTTCCAGCGCGACGAACTGGTTGCGCTGGAAGAAGCCGCGCGCTCGCTGGGCGCGAACTTCGGGCAGCGCTTTCTCGGCGTGCTGGTGCCCGCGGTGTTCCCGGCCATCGTGGCCGGCAGCCTGATGGTGTTCACCCTGTCGGTCGGCGAGTTCAACCTCACCTGGATGCTGCACACGCCGCTGACTCGCACCCTGCCCGTCGGCCTGGCCGACAGCTATGCATCGATGCGACTGGAAATCGGCTCGGCCTACACGCTGGTCTTCTTCATCGTCATCCTGCCGGTCCTGTGGGGCCTCCAATACTTGGCCCATCAAGTGCAAAGACGCTATGGAACTTGAGCGCATCCCCGTCGATATTTCCAACTGCGCGAAGACCTATGCCGACGGCACGCGCGGCCTGCTGCCGACCACGCTGCATGTCGAGCCCGGCGAGGTGCTGGCGCTGCTCGGCCCCTCGGGCTGCGGCAAGACCACGCTGCTGCGCCTGATCGCCGGCCTCGAGTCGCCCGACGAAGGCAGCCGCATCGTCTTCGGCGAGCAGGACGTGACCGCGCGGCCGGTGGAGCAGCGCGGCGTCGGCATGGTGTTCCAGAGCTACGCGCTCTTCCCCCAGATGACGGTGGAAGCCAACATCGGCTATGGCCTGCGCATCCGCGGCGTGGCGCCGGCCGAAGAGCGGCGCCTGGTCGGCGAGCTGGTCGATCTCACGCGGCTCGGTGGCCTGGAGAAGAAGCGGCCCGCCGAGCTGTCCGGCGGCCAGCGCCAGCGCGTGGCGCTGGCCCGCGCGGTGGCTGTGCGCCCGCGCGTGCTGCTGCTCGACGAGCCGCTGGCGGCGCTCGATGCCAAGCTCAAGGAATCGTTGCGCGACGAACTGGCCGAGCTGCTGCGCAGGCTGCACATCACCGCCATCCACGTCACGCACGACCAGCAGGAAGCGATGGCGATCGCCGACCGGCTGGCCGTGATGAGCGCCGGCCGCATCGTGCAAATCGGCCGCGGCGAGGAGCTCTACCGCGCGCCGCAGCATCCCTTCGTGGCCGAGTTCCTGGGCCGCGTGAACCGGCTGGAGCGCGCGCCCGACGCGGTCGCCGAGGGTGTGCTGCGCCTGGGCGGCGCGGCCTTTGCTTGCCCGAGCGCATGGACGACACACGCGACGCTGCTCATCCGGCCCGAAGACCTGGAGGTCGGCGTGCCCCAAAGCGGCTGGGGTGCAGCCCGGGTCGAGCAACGCACCTTTCTCGGCGACCGCGTACAACTCAAGCTGCGCGCGGAGGGACAGCCGCTGCTCGTCGCCGATGTCGGCCGCGACATCGCTTTCCGCCCGGGCGACAGCGTCGGCATCCGAATCGATCCCGCCCGCCTCATGACCTCCCAGAAGCTCGCATGACCACCTTTCTCGTTCAACTGAGCGACCTGCACATCCGCGAACCGGGCCGCCTCGCCTACGGCCGGCTCGACACTGCCCCCTATCTGCAGCGCGCGGTGCAATCCATCCTGCGCTTGAAGCAGCAGCCCGACGCGGTGGTGATCACCGGCGACCTGAGCGACTTCGGCCGCGCGGCCGAATACGCCCATCTCGAAGAATTGCTGGCGCCGCTTTCGATGCCGCTCTACCTGATGCCCGGCAACCACGACGACCGCGAACAGTTGCGCCGCAGCTTTCCCGGCCACGCCTACTTGGGCACCGAGGGCTTTGTCCAGTTCGCGGTGAAGATCGGCGACCTGCGCCTGCTCGCGCTCGACACCTGCGTGCCGGGCCAGAGCCATGGCACCCTCTGCGAACAGCGGCTGGCCTGGCTCGAAACGCAGCTCGATCTCTACCGCGGCGAGCCCGTGGTGGTCGCGATGCACCATCCACCCTTCGAGACGCTGATCGGCCACATGGACGAGATCGGCCTGCTGGAGGGCGCCGAAGCGCTCGAAGCCCTGATCGCGAGGCATCCCAAGGTCGAACGCGTCATCTGCGGCCACCTGCACCGCGCCATCGACGTGCGCTTCGGCGGCAGCATCGCCTCCACGGCGCCGTCCCCGGCGCACCAGGTCGCGCTCGACCTGGCGCCGGATGCGTCTTCGGCCTGGATGCTGGAGCCGCCGGGCTTTCGCGTCCATGCCTGGGCCGGCGAGCGTCTGGTGACCCATCTCGTGCCGAGCGGCACCTTCGAAGGCCCGTATCCCTTTCACGACAACGGCGCGCTGATCGACTGAGGCGGGCCGGATGTGCGGCGTATAGTCCTCCGCTTCCATGAAGCATCTGTTGAATCTGCTGGCAGCGGTCGCGCTGCTGGTATGGGGTACCCATCTCGTTCGCACCGGCGTGCTGCGCGTCTTCGGCGCCAATCTGCGCAAGATCCTGGTGCACAGCATGCGCAACCGCTTCACGGCGGCGCTCTCGGGCATCGGCGTGACGGCGCTGGTGCAGTCGAGCACCGCCACCTCGCTGATGACTTCCTCCTTCGTCGGGCAGGGCCTGGTCACGCTGCCGGCCGCGCTCGCGGTGATGCGCGGCGCCGATGTCGGCACGGCGCTGATGTCGGTGCTGTTCTCGGCCGATCTTTCGTGGCTGTCGCCGCTTTTCATCTTCGTCGGCGTGGTGCTCTTCATCACGCGCGCATCGACCGCAGCGGGCCGCATCGGGCGGGTGCTGATCGGCCTGGGCCTCATGCTGCTGGCCCTGCAGCTGGTGGTGGAGGCCACCGGGCCGCTGTTCTCTTCGCCGCCGGTGCTGGCGCTGCTGGCCTCGCTCAGCAGCGACGTGCTGCTCGAGATCACGATCGGCGCTGCGCTCGCGATCGCCGCCTATTCCAGCCTGGCGGTGGTGCTGCTGGTCGCGGCCATGGCCAGCTCGAACGTGGTGCCGCTCGATGTCGCGCTCGGCCTGGTGCTCGGCGCCAACCTCGGCAGCGGCTTGCTCGCGGTGCTGACCACCGCGAAGTCGGCGATCCCGGTGCGGCAGGTCACGGTCGGCAACCTGGTCTTCAAGCTGCTGGGCGTGGCGATCGCGACGCCCTTCGTGGGCCTGTACCTGCGCGAGGTCAGGCCCTACATCAGCGATGCGACGCAGCTGGTGGTGCTCTTCCACCTGGCTTTCAATGTGGTCGTCAGCATCGGCTTCATCGGGCTCACGGACGGGGTCGCGAAGCTGGTGACGCGGCTGCTTCCCGCGTTGGCGGAACCCGCGGCCATGCAGCGGCCGCACCACCTCGACCCCTCGGCGCTGTCCACGCCATCCCTCGCGATATCCAATGCCGCACGCGAGGCGCTGCACCAGGCCGACATCGTCGAGACCATGCTGATCGGCATGCTCAAGGTGATTCGCGACAACGACCTGCGCCTGGCCGCCGAGTTGCGCAAGCTCGACGACACCGTCGACCAGCTGTACTCGGCCATCAAGTACTACATGACCAAGATCTCGCGCGAGGCGCTGGGCGAAGAGGAGAGCCGGCGCTGGACCGACATCATCAGCTTCACCATCAACATGGAGCAGATCGGCGACATCATCGAGCGCGTGATCATCGACATCGAGGACAAGAAGATCAAGAAGCAGCGCAACTTCTCGGACGCCGGCATGCGCGAGATCGTGGAACTGCACGAACGGCTGGTCGCGAACCTGCGGCTCAGCATGAGCGTGTTCCTGAACGGCAGCGTGCGCGACGCCCAGAAGCTGCTCGAAGAGAAGGCGCGCTTCCGCGATCTGGAGCGCGCCTACGCCACCACGCACCTCGGCCGCCTCTCGGAGCAGACCGCGTCGAGCATCGAGACCAGCTCGCTGCACATCGACCTGATCAGCGACCTGAAGCGCATCAACTCCCACATCTGCTCGATCGCCTACCCGATCCTCGATTCGGCTGGCGCGCTGGCGCCGAGCCGGCTGCGCGAATCGCGCCTCAGCGCATTGGAATAAGGCTCAGAGCGTCAGGATCGTGCAGCCCGTGGTCTTGCGCGCCTCGAGATCACGATGCGCCTGCTGCACGTCGGCCAACGCATAGCGCTGATCGATCGGAATCTTCACCGCACCACTGACCACCGCCGCGAACAGGTCGTCGGCCATCGCCTGCGTGCTCTCGCGCGTCGCGATGTGCGTGAACAGCGTCGGCCGCGTCAGGTAGAGCGAGCCCTTGGACGCGAGCGTGCCGATGTTGACCGGCGGCACCGGCCCCGAGCCGTTGCCGAAGATGGCGAGCAGGCCGAAGGGGCGCAGGCAGTTGAGCGAGCCCTCGAAGGTGTCCTTGCCGACCGAGTCGTAGACCACCTTCACGCCCTTGCCGCCGGTGATCTGCTTGACGCGCTCGGCGAAGTTCTCGGTGCTGTAGTTGATCGCGTGCGCGGCGCCGTTCGCCAGCGCCAGCTGGCACTTGGCATCGGTGCCGGCGGTGCCGATGAGCTGCAGGCCGAGCGCCTTGGCCCACTGGCAGGCGATCAGGCCCACGCCGCCCGCAGCCGCATGGAACACGATGAAGTCGCCCGCCTGCAACCCCTCGACCGGCAGCGTCTTCTTGAGCAGGTACTGCGCCGTCAGGCCCTTGAGCATCATCGCGGCGCCGGTCTCGAAGGAGATCGCATCTGGCAGCTTGCACACGCACTTGGCCGGCATCACGCGCAGCTCGCTGTAGGCGCCGGGCGGCTGGCTCGCGTAGGCGGCGCGGTCGCCGGGCTTCAGGTGCGTGACGCCCTCGCCCGCCGCCTCGACCACGCCCGCGGCTTCCATGCCGAGCTGCAGCGGCATCGCGAAGGGGTAGAGGCCGCTGCGCTGGTAGGTGTCGATGAAGTTGAGCCCCACGGCATGGTGGTGGATACGGATCTCTCCCGGGCCAGGCTCACCGACCTCGACGTCGACGATCTTCAGTTCCTCGGGACCGCCGGGGCGGTCGATGCGGACGGCTTTGCTCATATGTTTCCTGAATCGGCTGTGGCGAAAGTGACATATGTTAGACAGCTTGGGGCCGGTTCACACCGGCGTCACACGGCCTCGTGACCATCGGCGTCGATGTCGCCTAGATTCCACCTGCTGATCGCCGCGCAAGCGGTTTCGGCGCTGGCGGACAACGCCGTACTGATCGTGACGATCGCGCTGCTGGAAGCGCGCGGCCTGCCCGGCTGGTGGTCGCCGCTGCTCAAGTTCGCCTTCACCCTGTCATATGTCTTTCTCGCGCCGCTGATCGGGCCGCTGGCCGATGCGATGCCGAAGGCCCGGCTCATGAGCCTGATGAATGCGGTCAAGATGATCGGCGTCGCGATGTTGTTCGCCGGCTTGCACCCTTTCGCGGCCTTCGCGGTGATCGGCTTCGGCGCGGCGGCGTACGCGCCGGCCAAGTACGGCCTCGTCACCGAGATCGTCGGCCCGCGCCAGCTGGTCGCGGCCAACGGATGGATCGAGGTCTCCGTCATCTGCGCGGCGCTGCTGGGAACCATGTTCGGAGGGCTGCTGGTGGCCGACCTGGTTCGTTCGTCGGGCGCCAGCCTGACGCTTCAGGCCTGGCTGGCTGCCAGCGTGCCGGGGTCTTCCGCGACGACGCTGACTCTCTCGATCGTTGCGATTTTCTTCATCTACGTGCTGTCCGGACTGCTGAACCTGGGCGTGCCGGACAGCGGCGCGCGCTACCCTGCCAGCCGCATCCACGCGGTCGCACTGGTGCGCGACTTCGAGCGCGGCAACCGCACGCTGTGGCGCGACCGCGACGGTGGCTTGTCGCTCGCGGTCACGACGATTTTCTGGGGCGCAGGTGCAACCTTGCAGTTCGTGGTGCTGCGCTGGGCCGCGGACGTCATGCAACTGAGCCTGGAGCACGCCGCCTATCTTCAGGCCGCAGTGGCGATCGGCGTCATCGCGGGCGCCACCCTCGCGGGACGGTACGTGAGCCTCGATCAGGCCAAGCGCGTGCTGCCAGCGGGCGTGGTGCTCGGCCTCCTGATGCCGGCGGTCGCTTCCGCATCGTCGCTGGCGGTCGCGGTGCCTTTGCTGGTGCTCGCCGGCGCGGTGGGCGGCGTGCTGGTCGTGCCGTTGAACGCGCTGTTGCAGCACCGCGGCCATGTGCTGCTGAGCGCCGGCCGGTCGATCGCTGTGCAGGGCTTCAACGAGAACTTGAGCATCCTGCTGATGCTGGCCAGCTACGCCGCGCTGCTCGCGATCGATGTTCCCATCGTGCCGCTGATGTGGGGCTTCGGCCTGATGATCGCCGCGGCGATCACACTGCTGATGCGCATGGAGAGCAGCAGGCCGCCGCCGGTCGCCGTGCCCGAAACCTGAGCTACATCGCGCCCGCCACGGCGCGGCCCGCCGCACCGGCTGCGCGCGGCTCGGAGCCGGCAGCCAGCGTCGCGGCGAACACTGACTCGACCTGCGTGACGATGCGTTCCCAGCCCAGCTCGTTCGCGGTCTGGCGGGCGTTCAGCGCCATGCGCTGCGCGTGCTCGCGTTCGGCGGCAAGCCGCACGGCCTGGCGAATGAACTCGGGCTCGTCGCCGAGCCGCGCCAGCAAGCCGTTCTCGTCGCTTCGAATCAGCTGCCCCGCCGCGGCATAGTCGTAAGCCAGCACGGGCAGCCCGCTGGCCAAGGCCTCGAGCGTCACGTTGCCGAAGGTCTCGGTCATGCTGGGAAAGAGAAAGGCATCGGCCGACGCATAGTGCGCGGCGAGATCCTCACCGTAGCGCGTTCCCGCGAAGATCGCATCGGGGATCGCCGAAACGAGCGTGTGCCTGGCAGGCCCGTCGCCGACGACGACGAGCCGCGTCGCCGGATGCGCCCGGCGCATCGCGAAAAAGGCGGAGGCCAGCGCACCGAGGTTCTTCTCCGGCGCCAGACGCCCCACGTAGAGGACCACGAAGGTGCCGGGCTCGACGCCCCATGCGCGACGCAATTCCTCGCTGCGTCGCGCCGGATCGAAAAGCGCCGTGTCGACGCCGCGCGACACCAGCACCAGCCGCTGAAAGCCGTTCGTCGCCAGCTCCACGCGCAGCCGCTCGCTCGGCACCATGGTGAAGGCGGTGCGGTTATGGAACTTGCGCAGATAGCCCATGATGGGCCGTTGCAGCCAGCCGATGCCGTAGTGCCGGCTGTAGGCGTGGAAGTTGGTCCGGAAATCGGAGCACACCGGCAACTTCAATACGGCGGCAGCCTGCAGCGCCGACCAGCCCAGCGGCCCTTCGGTGGCGATGTAGACCAGGTCGGGCCGCCGCCGGCTCCACAACGCAACCAGTGCCTTCTTCGAGGGCACGCCCATCTTCATCTCCGGATAGCGCGGAATCGGGAAGCCGCGCATCAGCACCTCGTGGAAGCGATCGGCGCGCAAAGCCATGTCCTCCACGGTCTGGCGCGGTCGCACCAGCTGGATGTCGTGGTGATGCGCATGCAGCCCCTCGACGATGCGCTGCAGGGTCAGCGCCACGCCGTTCACTTCCGGCGGATAGGTCTCGGTGACGAGCGCGATGCGCAGCGACCGTTGCGCTGCCGGCATGTCGTCGACCACAATGGGTGAGAGCGAAGAGGCCATGCGCGGCATGCTGCCGATCGATTGCAACATTGCCGTGACAGCAGCGTCACCGAAATTTCACGCACGCTCGTCACCATTCCGTCACGCGCCGCGCTTATCCGCCATCGGCGCTCCACAGGAGAAAACTTGAAAGACTTCTTCCGCGCCCTCGAGATCCAGCGCTGGGACGACCACCGCTACTACCACCACAGCCGCATCAACCAGTCGCTGCACCTGGTGAGCGCAGTCAGTTTCGTGATCGCCTACGCGCTGCTCTTCGTCGATCCGGTGGCCGCGGCGCTCATCGGCTGGCTGGTGTCGATGACCAGCCGCCAGGCCGGCCATTTCTTCTTCGAGCCCAAGGGCTACGACCACGTCAACCAGGCGACCCACGAGCACAAGGAAGAGATCAAGGTCGGCTACAACCTGCGGCGCAAGGTGGTGCTGATGGGGCTGTGGGCGGCGGCGCCGGTGCTGCTGTGGCTCGACCCCACGGTGTTCGATCTGATGGCGCCGGGCAGCGGTTTCGAGGGCTATGTGCGGCAGCTCGGCATGGTGTGGCTGGCGCTCGGTGCCGGCGGCCTGCTGTTCCGGACCTTCCACCTCTTCTGGCTCAAGGATGTCCGCACCGGCCTGGTGTGGATGACCAAGATCCTGACCGACCCCTTCCACGACATCAAGCTCTACCATCGCGCGCCGCTGCATCTGCTGCGCGGCGAGCTGATCGAACAGAAGGCGTGAGGCGCGCGCCCGCGCCCTCGCGACTACTGCCCCTGCCAGCGATGCGCGAGCATCTCGCGCAAGATTTCGCGCTTGATCGACTTGTTGGTCAGGCCGGCATCGTCCCACCACCAGCCGTCGGCCTGCATCGCGCGCGCGGCCGCCATGAAGCGCTGCACGACCGCATCGAAGTCGGCGTCCGAGTAGTTGAGGCTGAAGATCAGCCGGCCGGTGCCGACCCAGCTCAGCGCCAGCCCCTCGGCGCGCAGGTAGTACTGCAACATCCAGTTGTAGCGCGAAGGACGGGTATAGAAGACCGTCCAGATCGACGACAGGTTCGCCACCTGCACCGGCACGCCCGCCTCCTGCAGGCGCGCGTTGAGCAACTGGGCGCGCCCGTTCCAGCGCTCGTCGATTCCATCGTAGAGCGCGCGCACCTCGGGCCGTTCGAGCCGGTCCAGGAAGGCATGCATCGCGCCCATCACATAAGGATGCGAGTTGAAGGTGCCGCGCGCGAAGCAGATGTCGGCCGGACGGTCTTCGCGGAAGCGCTTCATCAGATCGCCGCGGCCGCAGACCGCGCCGACCGGCAGCCCGCCGCCGAGCGTCTTGCCGTAGGTCACCATGTCGGCGCGCACGCCGAAGTATTCCTGCGCGCCGCCGCGCGCGAGCCGGAAGCCGACGAAGACCTCGTCGAAGATCAGCACGATGCCGCGCTCGGTGCACACCTTGCGCAAGGCCTTGAGCCAGTCGGCGTAAGCGGCCCGGTCGAAGCCGGCGCGCCGGCCGCTGTCCACCAGCGACGAATCGCTCGGCGCGCCGGCGTTCGGGTGCAGCGCCTGCAGCGGATTGACGAGCACGCAGGCGATGTCGCTGCGATTGCGCAGCACGCGCAGCGCGCGATCGTCCATCTCGCGCAGCGTGTAGGTCTCGCGCGGCGGCATCGGGTTGCCGAGGCCGGGCTGCACATCGTCCCACCAGCCGTGGTAGGCGCCGCAGAAGCGAACCAGGTGGGTGCGGCGGGTGTGGTAGCGGGCCAGCCGGACCGCCTGCATCACCGCCTCGGTGCCCGACATGTGGAAGGACACCGCGTCGAGGCCGGAGATTTCGCGCAGGCGCTGCACGTTCGAACTCACGCAAGGGTGGTAGGCGCCGAGCACAGGCCCGAGCGCCTGCACGAGCGAGGCGCCTTCGGCGATGCACTCCTTGTAGAAGTCGTAGCCGAAGACGTTGACGCCGTAGGACCCGGTGAGGTCGTAGAAGACGTTGCCGTCCAGGTCTTCGATCGTGACGCCGTGCGAGGCCTGGAGGAAGGCGCCGACCTGCAGGTGCTCGCGCAGATAGGGGCTGTACTGGAAGGGCACGCGGTAGGCGCCGGTGAACTGCAGGTCCGGCAATCCGGGCCGCGCCTCGGCCGTCGCCGCGAGCGAGCGTGCATAGCGCGTGCGGTACAGGGCGGCCAGCGCCGCCAGGCCGGCGCGCCGCCGTTCGATCACTTCCGCGGGTGCGCCGTCCGAGACGAAGAAGCGGTCGGCATCGTAGGCATAGCCCGGCAGCAGCCCCGCGATGCGCTTGGCCATGCGCGAGTGGCCGGTGAGCGAAGGATGCTTGGCGCGGGAGAGTTCGAGGCGGCGCAGGCCGAGCGGCAGCATGGCGGCGCCCGCAGCCAGCGCCACGGCGGACAAAAAGAATGTTTCGTTCATGGATTCGAAGTCGGACAGGACCTCCCTGTCTACAACAGCTTCTTGACGGCCCGATGAAAATCCGAAGACTCCGCGATGCCCTGCTGCAGCAGGAAGACCTGAACTTCCTGCTCACCAACCGCGTGCCACGCATCCTGCTGACGCGCTTCATGGGCTGGTTCAGCAAGCTGCGCCATCCATGGGTGCGCGACGCCTCGATCGCGGTCTGGCGCCTGTTCGCCGACCTCGACCTGAGCGACGCGAAGAAAACCCGCTTCGACAGCCTGCACGACTGCTTCATCCGCGAGCTCAAGCCGGGGTCCCGTGCCGTCGATCCCGACCCCTCGGTGCTGGCGAGCCCTTGCGACGCCATCGTCGGCGCCTGCGGTGCGGTGAACGGCATCGAGGTGTTCCAGGCCAAGGGCTTTCCGTACTCGGTCGCGGAACTGTTCGGCGATGCGCGCGCGGTCGAACCGTTTCGCGACGGCTGCTATGCGACGCTCAGGCTGACCTCGAGCATGTACCACCGCTTCCACGCGCCGCACGACAGCCGGGTCGAGCGCGTCACCTATCTGTCGGGCGACACCTGGAACGTCAACCCGATCGCGCTCAAGCGCATCGAGCGCTTGTTCTGCCGCAACGAGCGCGCACTGATCGAGGCGCGCCTGCATGCCGGCGGCCATCGCATCGCGATGGTGCCGGTGGCGGCGATCCTGGTGGCCAGCCTGCGCCTGCACTGCCTGGACGTGCTGCTGAACCTGCGCTACCGCGGGCCGAAGCGCACCGACTGCGAGGCCGACTATCGCAAGGGCGAGGAGATGGGCTGGTTCGAGCACGGCTCGACCATCATCGTCTTCGCCCCCAAGGGCTTCACGCTGGCCAAGGGCATCGAGACCGACACACCGATCCGGATGGGGCAGGCGTTGATGAAATCAGCCTAGCGCAGCACGAGCACACGCGAGGAAGGGCTCGATCAGCGGATTGTCGAGATCTCGCCGCCAGCAAACGGCAACCTCCAGGGCGTCCCGAACGTTGCGGAAGCGCCTGAACACAACACCAGGTGGTCGGCCAATTTGCGCGCAGGCCGGGAGTATTGCGCATCCCTCACCGGCCATCACCAGCGCGAGCGCCGAGTTCACTGTCTCTACCCGATGCGCGATGTGCATCGTGACATTGTTTCTGCGCAGCATGGACGCCACCACGGATTTGTCGACACCTTCCTCCAGTGTTGGCAAGCCGATCAATGGCAGGCCTGCCAGGCGCTCGATGGGGACGGTCGACATTCGCACCAGGGCCGACCGCGCGCTGACTGCCAGCATCAGCGGTTGTGTGCCGATCCGCTCCGACGCAATACCTTCGCGAGCGATGGATGGCATGCACAGCGCGACCGTCGCCTCGAGGTTGGTGATGGCTGATGTGCTTGTCGTTGCGCTCAACTCCATGTAGCGGACCTCGACATCGGGGAGCCGTCGTTTGAGTTCGGGAGCGAGCCTGGGAAGCACGAGATAGGGCAGGGCAAACATGGTGCCGATCGTCAGGCGCCCTCGATGGCCGGAACCGACGGCGCGTGCCGCTTCGAAACCCTCGTGCGCCAGCAGCAGGGCCTCCCGGGCCCGCGGTGGCTTATGTTTGCGTGCTCTTGCTGTCCGTGGCCCAAGCGGCACCCGTGGTGCTCGTTGCATTGTTCATGCAGGTAGCCGGCGGTTTGGATTCGCTGGGCGCGGGAATCCGCATTGCGCCGGTCGCTTTGGGAATGTTGTTGGCCGCACCCGTTGCCGGCGCGCTCACCCGTCGCATTGCCGCCGAACATCTGTGCACGGCGGGGATGTTGCTCGCCGCTTGCGGTCTTGCCGGGCTGACTTTTTTCCTGAGCCCCGATGTCGACGGAGCGAAGCTCGGTGCGAGTCTGCTTCTGTTCGGTGTCGGCATTGGAATCTTCGTCACGCCCAACAACACTGCCATCCTGCGCAGTGTGGGCACGGAGCGCCGCGGCATCGCCAACGGCGTGCGTTCCACTCTGCAAAACGCGGGGTTTGTGATCGGCACGGCCTTGACGCTGAGCATCGCGACTGCACCGTTGCCCCCACTGGCGCAGCGCGCCGCATATGGCGGCTCCCTGGGTCATTTGAGCGACGCCGATCTTGCCAGCTTTACGCAGGGATGCCATTGGGCGCTTGGAACCCTGAGCGCGTGTTGTGCGCTTGGCGTCCTACTTTCTCTCGCGATACAGCGTAGAAACAGAGCTGTGCGCTGACGCCGACGACCGTGCCCGCGGCTCAGTAGTTGTTCATCGGGCAGGCCCGACCCCGGCGCATGAAGCATGGGGTGCGAGTAGTGCTTCTTAGTAGTTGTTCATCGGGCAGGCCCGACCCCGGCGCATGAAGCATGGGGTGCGAGTAGTGCTTCTTAGTAGTTGTTCATCGGGCAGGCCCGACCCCGGCGCATGAAGCATGGGGTGCGAGTAGTGCTTCTTAGTAGGTCCCCGGATAGGCCCCGCCGTCGGCCAGCACGTTCTGCCCCGTCAGGTAGCCCGCCTGCACGCTGCAGAGGAAGGCGCAGATGGCGCCGAACTCCTCCGGCGTGCCGAAGCGCCGCGCCGGGATGTTCTTCTTGCGGCTTTCCATGACGGTGTCCAGGTCCTGGCCGGACTTCTTCGCCGCGCCGGCCATGGTGCCCTTAAGCCGGTCGGTGTCGAAGGAGCCCGGCAGCAGGTTGTTGATGGTCACGCCCTTCGCCGCTACGGCCGTGCGCGCGACGCCGGCGACGAAGCCGGTGAGGCCGCTGCGTGCGCCGTTGGAGAGGCCGAGGATGTCGATCGGCGCCTTCACCGAGCTCGAGGTGATGTTGACGATGCGCCCGAAACCGCGCGCGGCCATGCCGTCGACCGTGGCCTTGATCAGCTCGATCGGCGTCAGCATGTTGGCGTCGACCGCCTTGATCCAGGCCTCGCGGTCCCAGTCGCGGAAATCGCCGGGCGGGGGGCCGCCGGCGTTGGTGACGACGATGTCGAAATCCTTGTGTAGCGCGAACACCGCGGCGCGGCCTTCGGCGCTCGTGATGTCGGCCGCGACATGTTTGACGAAAGGCTTGGGCCCGCCCGCCAGCGCCTGCAGCTTCTTCGCCGCGACCTCCAGCGCCTCGGCGCCGCGCGCGACGATCACCACGTTCACGCCCTCGCGCACCAGCGCTTCCGCGCAGCCGTAGCCGAGGCCCTTGCTCGCACCGCACACCAGCGCGGTCTTGCCTGCAATTCCAAAATCCATGGTCGTTTCCTTCGGGCCTTCAGCGCCCGGTTCGAGTGAAGACAAAAATGCCGGCGATCACCAGGGCGGTCCCGGCCGCGATCCACGCGGTGAAGGGCTCGCCGAGGATCAGCACGCCCATCAGGATGGTCGACATGGGCCCGACCATACCCGTTTGCGCTGCCATCGCGGGGCCGATGCGCTCGATGGCCATCATCACCGCCAGCACCGGCAATGCGGTGCACAGCGTGGCATTGAGCACCGACAACCAGATCACCTCGGGCGCCACCTGCAGGGCCGCGCTGATCGGCCGCAGCAGGACGAACTGCGCGATGCACAGCACGCAGGCCACGCTGGTCGCGAGCCCCACCAGCCGCAGCGACCCGAGGCGCTTGACGAACTCGCCGCTGGCGACGAGGTAGACCGCATAGCTCACCGCGCTCAGGAACACCAGCAGCGTGCCCCACGCTGCGGCCGCGCTCTGGCCCAGTTGCACCTCGTGGCCGAACACCAGCAGCACGCCGGCGTAGCTGACGGCCATGCCCGCCACCTGCCAGCGCGTGATGCGCCGGCGGTAGGCGATCCAGCCGAACAGCAGCACCAGCGTGGGGTTGAGGTACAGGATCAGCCGCTCCAGGCTGGCCGTGATGTAGGCCAGGCCCGCGAAGTCCAGGAAGCTCGAGAGGTAGTAGCCCGAAAAGCCGAGACCGAACACGCCCAGCCAGTCGCGCCGCGTCAGCGCCGCCTTGCCGCGCCCGGCCCACCAGGCCATGAGCGCGAACAGCGGCAGCGCGAACAGCATGCGCAGCATGATCAGCGTGACCGCATCGACGCCGTAGCGGTACGCGAGCTTGACGATGATCGCCTTGCCGCTGAACGCGATCGCGCCGGCAGTGGCGAGGGCCAGGCCCGGTCCGATGCTCTTGTGCGCGAGCTGCCCGGGCGTGGCCTGAACCGCAGACATCGATCTCAGAACCCCGCCGCCAGGCCGTCGCGGCGCGGATCGCTCGCGGCCACGTAGCCTTCGACCGCCGGATCGCCCGCGCGGCAGATGAACTGGCCGGCGCCGAAGTCCTGGTAGGAGTCGTTGATCACGTCGACCTTGTGGCCGAGCTCCGCGAGGCCGCGCACCGTCGCCGGATTCATGGCGGCCTCGACGTTGATCTCGAGCCCGCTGTTGAAGCGCCAGCGCGGCGCATCGCAGGCGGCCTGCGGGTTCTGGCCGTAGTCCAGCATGCGCACCAGTGTCTGCATGTGGCCCTGCGGCTGCATGTTGCCGCCCATCACGCCGAAGCTCATCACGGGCTGCCCGTCCTTCGTGAGGAAGGCCGGAATGATGGTGTGGAAAGGCCGCTTGCCAGGCGCCACCACGTTGGGGCTCTTGGCATCGAGGCTGAAACCGTGGCCGCGGTTCTGCAGGCTGATGCCGAATTCGGGCTCCACGCAGCCGGAGCCGAAGCCCATGTAGTTGCTCTGGATGAAGCTCACCATCATTCCGCGCTCGTCGGCGGCGGTGAGGTAGATGGTGCCGCCCTTGACCGGGTTGCCCGCCTTGAAGTCCTGCGCCTTGTTCACGTCGATGAGTTTGGCACGCGAGGCGAGGTAGGTGCCATCGAGCATTTGCAAGGGCGTCACCTCCATCGACGATGGGTCCGAGACGTAGCGGTAGGTGTCCGCAAAGGCCAGCTTCATGGCCTCGATCTGCAGGTGCTGCGAAGCGACCGAATCGACCGGAATCGATGCCATGTCGAAGTGCTCGAGGATGCCGAGCGCAATCAGCGCCGCGATGCCTTGCCCATTGGGCGGGATCTCGTGCAGCGTGTGCTTGCGGTAGTTCTGCGAGATCGGCTCGACCCACTCGGGCTTCCAGTTGGCGAGATCGCGCACCTTGAGGCTGCCGCCGTTGGCGCTCGAGAATTTGCCCAACGCCTCGGCGATCTCGCCGCTGTAGAAGGCATCGCCCCTGGTCGCGGCGATGGCCTTCAGAGCGCGCGCCGCGGCTGGAAAGCGGAACAGCTCGCCGACCTCGGGCGCACGGCCCCATGGCAGGAAGGCCTGCGCGAAACCCGGCTGCGATTGCAGGATCGGCGTGGCCGCGGCCCACTTCTGCTGCACCACCGGCGGCATCAGGTAGCCGCGCTCGGCGATCTCGATCGCCGGCGCCATCAGGTCTTCGAAGGGCAGCTTGCCGAAGCGTTCGGACAACGCGACCCAGCCGCCGACCGCGCCCGGCACCGTCACCGAGTCGATGCCGCGCTGCGGTGGCGTCGCGGCATCGGCACCGTACTTGCGGCGGAAGTACTCGGGCGTCCAGGCCTGCGGCGCCGAGCCGGAGGCATTGAGCCCATGCAGCTTCTCGCCGTCCCACAGGATGCAGAAGGCATCGCTGCCCAGGCCGTTGCTGACCGGTTCGACCAGGGTCATCACCGCAGCCGTCGCGATGGCCGCGTCGGCTGCATTGCCGCCCTGCTGGAGGATGCGAAGGCCCGCTTGCGCGGCCAATGGATGCGAAGTCGAGACGACGTTGCGTGCGAAGACGGGGATGCGGATCGAGGGATAGGGATTGGCGTAGTCGAATTTCATTGCTCAGTCGCCTGTGATTTTTCGTTCGGTGATGATCTTTTTCCACTTGGCGGCGTCCTGCGCCGCCATGCTCGCGAATTGCGTGGGCGTGCCGATCGTCGGTGCGATGCCTAGCTTCGACAACTTGTCGCGCACCTCCGGATCGGCGAGCGTCTCGTTGGCCGCCTTGTTGATGCGCGCCGTCATGTCCGCCGGCAGGCCCTTGGGACCGTAGAGCCCGAACCAGGTGTTCGATTCGAAGCCCGGCAGCACCTCGGCGACGGCCGGCAACTCGGGCGCGAGCGGGCTGGGCTTCAGCGTCGTCACGCCCAGCGCGCGCAGCCGGCCGTCGCGCACATGCGGCATGCCGGTTGGCAGCGAATCGAAGAGCACGTCGATCTTGCCGCTGATCAGGTCGGGAATCGCAAGCGCGGTGCCCTTGTACGGGATGTGCGTGACGAACACGCCGGCCTGCGACTTGAACAGCTCGGTGGTGAGCTGCACGATGGTGCCGTTGCCGCTCGATGCGTAGTTGAGCTTGCCGGGATTCTTCTGTGCGTACGCTATCCATTCGCGCACCGTCTTCGCCGGCGAGCTGTTGGGCACCAGCATGACGCTCGGCGCATCGCCCACATGGGCAATCGGCGTGAAGTCGCGCACCGTGTCGTAGGGCAGCCTGGCGTTGATCGCGGGTCCGATGGCGTGCGTGCTGGTGGTGGCCAGCAGCAGCGTGTAGCCGTCGGCCGGCGCCTTGGCCGCGAGATCGGATCCGATCGCGCCGCCGGCGCCCGGCTTATTGTCGATGACCAGCGTGGTGCCGAGCTTCTCGCCCATCTTCTGCGACAGGGTGCGTGCAAAAAGATCGGTGGCGCCACCGGCAGGGAAGGGCACGATGAGACGTATGGGCTTGCTGGGATAGGCCTGCGCGAAGGCGGTCGGCATGGCTGCCGTACACAGCACGATCGCAGCCGCGCGAAGGAAGTTGATTCTTTTCATGGGCATCGATTCTGACGAGGAGGCAAAGCCTAGTTGAAAAACAAAAAGGCCGCCCTCAGGCGGCCTTTTTGTTCGGCGAGCCCAGTCAATCAGGCTCGACGAAGGCTTCTTCGCGCTTGGACTTCACCGCGGGCAGCAAGACGATCACGACCATCAGCGCGGCCGCCACGAGCAGGCCGGCCGAGATCGGGCGCGTGACGAACACGGCCCACGATCCGCGCGAGAGCAAGAGCGCGCGCCGCAGGTTCTCTTCCATCATCGGGCCGAGGATCAGCCCCAGCAGCAGCGGCGCCGGCTCGCATCCGAGCTTGATGAAGGCGTAGCCGATGACGCCGAAGATCGCGACCATCCAGACGTCGAAGGTGTTGTTGTTGGTCGAGTAGACGCCGATCGCGCAGAACAGCACGATGGCCGGGAACAGCCAGCGATAGGGAATCGACAGCAGCTTGATCCAGATGCCGATCAGCGGCAGGTTCAGGATGATCAGCATCAGGTTGCCGATCCACATCGAGGCGATCAGGCCCCAGAACAGCTCAGGGTTGCTGGTCATCACCTGCGGGCCGGGCTGGATGTTGTGGATGGTCATCGCGCCGACCATCAGCGCCATCACCGGATTCGGCGGGATGCCGAGTGTGAGCAGCGGGATGAAGGAGGTCTGCGCCCCGGCGTTGTTGGCCGCTTCAGGGCCTGCGACGCCGCGGATGTTGCCCTTGCCGAAGGGAATCTCGCCCGGCTTGAGCTTCATCTTCTTCTCGAGCGTGTAGGCCGCGAAGGCCGACAGCAGCGCACCGCCGCCCGGCAGGATGCCGAGGCAGGAACCCAGCGTGGTGCCGCGCAGCACCGCCGGCGTCATGCGCTTGAAGTCTTCCTTGGTGGGCCACAGGTGGTGCACCTCGGAGGTGAAGACCTGGCGCTCTTCCTCGGGCCGCGAGAGGTTGGAGATGATTTCGCCGTAGCCGAAGACGCCCATGGCGATCACGATGAAGCCGACGCCATCGGTCAGTTCGGGGATGTCGAAACTGTAGCGCGCCACGCCCGAATTCACGTCGGTGCCGATCAGGCCAATCAGCAGGCCCAGCACGATCATGCAGATCGCCTTGAGCAGCGAGCCCGAGGCCAGCACCACCGCGCCGATCAGGCCCAGGATCATCAGCGAGAAGTATTCGGCCGGGCCGAACTTGAAGGCCAGCTCGGTCAAGGGCGGCGCGAAGGCGGCCAGGATCAGCGTGCCCACGCAGCCGGCGAAGAAGGAGCCCAGGCCGGCGGCCGCAAGTGCCGCTCCCCCTCGGCCCTGCTTGGCCATCTGGTGCCCGTCGATCACCGTGACGACGGAGGACGATTCGCCCGGCAGGTTGACCAGGATCGCGGTGGTCGAGCCGCCGTACTGCGAGCCGTAGTAGATGCCCGCGAGCATGATCAGTGCGGCCACCGGCGGCAGCGCGTAGGTGGCCGGCAACAGCATCGCGATGGTGGCGACCGGGCCGATGCCGGGCAAGACGCCGATCAGCGTGCCCAGCAGGCAGCCGACGAAGGCGTAGATGAGGTTCTGCAGCGTGAAGGCCGCGGCGAACCCGATGGAGAGGTTGTTGATGAGTTCCATGGCGACGTTGCTCTCAGCCGGTGATGAAGGTGGGCCACACCTGGAACTGCAGCTTCAGCAGGACCACGAAGGCCAAGTAGCTGCCGACGGCCAGGATCGTGGCGAGGATCAGGCTCGACTTGAGGGTGTAGTGCTCGCCCGCGAGGCCGGCGATCAGCACCAGTGCGTAGATCGCGGCGATCAGGCCCATGGCCGGCAACCCGATGCTGGGCAGGCCGCCGAGCAGAATGCCGAACACGAGGTTGGAACCGATGATGTAGCCGAGCGGCCGCCATGCGATCTTTCCGATCGGCTCGCCGTCCACCGTCTCGATGGTGAGGGCCGTGAAGATCACGATGATCCCCAGGATGCCCAGCAGGATGCCCAGCATCAGCGGAAAGTAGCCCGGGCCCATGCGCGCGCCGCTGCCCACGCTGTAGGTCGTCGCGCCCCATGCGAAGGCGATGCCGACGATGGTGAACATCAGCCCCGCAAAGAAGTCCTTCTGACTCTTGATTTTCACGAACAGTCCCCTCGAAAAATTCGAACAGCGGATTGTGTGGTCAGGCAGTGGTCAGCTTGATGTGGATTCCACCTAGCAAGAGCCTAGGGTTATCCCGGGTCGCGAGGCCGCGCCGAAGCTACTCGAGCGGCGGGGTCGCGCTCAAGACTTCGTCGATGGTCGTCAGGCCCTCGGCCACGCGCAGCGCACCCGCCAGCCGCAGCGGCCGCATGCCGTCGACCACGGCCTGGCGGCGCAGGCCAGCGAGGTTGGGCTCCTTGTTGACCAGCGCCTTGAAGCCCTCGCCCACGGTGAGCAGTTCGTACAGACCCATGCGGCCGCGGTAGCCCGTCATGCGGCAGTCGACGCAGCCGACCGGCTTGTAGGCCCGCACCGAGCCCGTGATCTGCCAGGGCTTGACGAACTCGCCGAGCTGTTCGCGCGTGACGCTGTCGTCCGGCGCCTTGCAATGCGGGCACAGGGTGCGCACCAGGCGCTGGGCCAGCACGCCGAGCATGGTGGCGTTGACGAGGTAGTTGGGCACGCCGAGCTCCATCAGCCGCGTGATCGCGCTCGGTGCATCGTTGGTGTGCAGCGTGCTGAAGACCAGGTGGCCGGTGAGCGCGGCCTGCACCGCCATCTCGGCCGTCGCGATGTCGCGGATCTCGCCCACCATGATGATGTCCGGGTCCTGCCGCATCAGCGCGCGCAGGCCCTCGGTGAAGCCGAAGTCCAGCTGCGGCTGCACCTGCGTCTGGTTGAAGGAGGGCTCGATCATTTCGATCGGATCCTCGATCGTGCTCACGTTGACCTCCTCGGTCGCGACACGCTTGAGCGTCGAGTAGAGCGTGGTGGTCTTGCCGGAGCCGGTCGGTCCGGTCACCAGGATGATGCCGTGCGGGCGCGTCACGAGCTGCTCCCAGCGCTGCGCATCGTGCTGCGCGAAGCCGAGCGCATCGAGGTCCTTGACCGCGGTGTCGGGGTCGAAGATCCGCATCACCATCTTCTCGCCGAAGGCGGTCGGCAGCGTGGAGAGCCGCATCTCGACCTCTTCGCCGCGCATGTTGCGGGTCTTGATGCGGCCATCGAGCGGCCGCCGCTTCTCGACCACGTCCATGCGGCCGAGCAGCTTGATGCGCGACACCATCGCGTTCATCACGCCCATCGGCATCTGGTAGGCGGGGTGCAGCACGCCGTCGATGCGAAAGCGGATCACGCCCTGCTCGCGCCGCGGCTCCAGGTGGATGTCGCTGGCACGCTGGTCGAAGGCGTACTGCCAGAGCCAGTCGACCACCTGCACCACGCTCTGGTCGTTGGCATCGAGCTGCTTGTTGCTCTTGCCGAGCTCGACCAGCTGCTCGAAGCTGGCGCCGCCCGCATTGCCGCCGGCCTTCTGCGCCGCGCGCACCGACTTGGCCAGCGAGAAGAACTCCGCCGTATAGCGCTGGATGTCGACCGGGTTCGCGACCACGCGCCGCACCGCGCGGCGCGCCTGGCGCTCGACCTCGGCGATCCAGTCGGTGAGAAAAGGTTCGGCCGTCGCCACCACCACCTCGGCGGGCGTGACCTGCACCGGCAGCACCTTGTGCCGCTCCGCATAGGCCGCGCTCATGGTGTCGGCCACCTTGCCCACGTCGACCCTGAGCGGGTCGATGCGCAGATAGGCCAGGCCGGCGCGGCCGGCGAGCCACTGGCTCAGCATCTCCAGGTCGAGCGGCTTGCCGTCGCTCTCGCGCGTCATCGCGACATTCGCGAGCCGCACCAGCGGATGCTGGCGGCTCTCGGCCTGCGCGCAGCGCGCCAGCGTGCGCTTGGCCTCCACCGGCGAGATCACGCCGTCCTTGGCGAGCCATTCGATCAGATGCCGCAGATCGAGCGGCCCTTCGTGGCGGGAGGCGGCGGACTTGGGTGGAGAGACAGCGCTCATGGTCAGGTCAATGGTTTGAATACCCGCAGCCACTTCGGCGCCGGCAGGCCCCACCGAGTCTGGATGCTTTGGGCGCGATCGGCAAGCGCGGGGCGCTTCGGCTGGCTGGGCGTGCGCTGGGCCAGCACCACGGTGTTGCCTTCACGCGTGGGCTTGAAGGCCCAGAGCGCATCTTCGCCGAAGGCGGTGGCGATCTTCTCGAGGCTGCGCTCGTAGCTCGAGGAGCGGCCGAACAGGTTGACCGTCATGCAACCGTCCTCGGTCAGGAGGGCGCGGCAGTCGGCGTAGAAAGCTTCGCTGTCGAGCACCGGCGCGGCGGCCTCGTGGTCGTACAGGTCGACCTGCAACGCATCCACCGCGCCCTGCCATTGCGGCTTGCGGATCTCCGTCGCCGCGTCGGCCACCACCACCTGCAGCCTGGTGTCGTCGGCCGGCAGCTTGAACCAGCCACGGCAGGCCGCCACCACCTGCGGATTGAGCTCGACCGCCGTGGTGCGCATGCCCAGCGTCTTGCGGCAGAACTTGGTGAGGCTGGCCGCGCCCAGACCCAGCTGCATCGCATGGCGGCTGCGCACGCTCGCGGCTTCGACGAAGAGCAGCCAGGCCATCATGCGCTGCACGTACTCGAGCTCGATCTCGAAGGGCGCATCGAGCTTCATCGAGCCCTGCACCCACTCGGTGCCGAGGTGCAGGTAGCGCACATCGCCCCAGTCGGAGAAATTGACTTCCGGAAGTTCAGGCGCCGCGGCTTTCTTCGCCGCCATCAGAGCAATCCGTGCTTCAGGAACACCTCGCGCCACGCATCGTGCTTGCGCTCGAAGGTCCACGATGCGTTCGCCGCGCTCGAAGACGGCAGCCGGTAGACCGGCACGCCGAGGCCCTGGCTGTGTCGCGCATGCTTGAAGCTTTCGCCGCCGTTGTGCGCGATCGCGGCAAGCCTGGGCAGCGCAAGGCCCGCGATGTCGTTCGCCTCGCCGTTGCGGATCGCCGAATCGAGGCTGCCTTCGCGCTCGCAGGCGGCGTACACGTCCCAGAGGCCGAGGCCGCGCTCGAGCAGCCAGGCGCGGCGGGCGGGATAACTGTCTGCGCCCGCCGGGAGCGGGTGGTCGGGCCAAATCGCTTGCAAGATCTTCCAGAAGTGGTTTTGCGGGTGCGCATAGTACTGCCGCTCGGCGAGCGAGCGGCCGCCCGGGAAACTGCCGAGGACCAGAACGACGGTGCGGTCCGAGACGATCGGATCGAGGCCGGTGAGCCGCAGCGGCGGCGCAGGCGATGCTTTCTTCATGCGCGGAGTAGACACAAAAAAACCCGCCGAAGCGGGTTGTTTGGCAAGAGCCCGATTCCCAGACTCAGGGCTTCTTGGCAGCGTCATGCTCTGCCGTGCCGGGCACCTTCTCGCCGACCTTCTTGCCTGCGGTGCGCATGCCGTCGGCCGTCTTGTGGCCAGCGGTCGCCACCGCATTGCCGGTCTTCTTGGCGACCTTCTTGGTGGCGGTGCCCGCCTTCTTGACCCCGCGCTCGGTGGCGCCGACCACCTTCTTCGTCGTGCGCTTGGTGGCGTCGACGGCGTCCTTGCCGGTTTCCTTGGCCTTCTCGGTCATGGTCGGCTCCTGAGCCGCCGGTGCCGCCGGTGCGGGCTGGGTTTGCGCCGCGGCCGACAGGCCGATGGATGCCAGGGCCAGGGCCAGCACGGCGGGCAAGGTGCGAATGGACGATTTGTTCATGGGAAAGCTCCTTTGATGAGTTGGAGTGACGAACTTGCCACTGGCATGCAACGAACACTCGAAGCCCAAGGATGACACCCGGACGACGTCGTGAACGCGCTTGCGCGAAAGTCGGGCACTTGGCCTACGCGTGCTGCGGGATGCCGGCCGACGCATCGATCAGCGAGGACAGACGCGGCAGTGCCGAAACGGCATTTCGCGTGGTCGCCTGGGCCAGCGCGTCGAGCGTGATGCCGCGCAGCCCGGCCACGACTTCGGCGATGCGCGGCAGCTCGCCCGGCTCGTTGCGACCCTGCGCCTCGCCCGCCGCACGCTGCGCTTCGGTGCGGTAGAGCCAATGCGGCTGGATGTCGGGCGCGTCGGTTTCCATCACGATCGACGCGAGCGGGAGCGTCGCGGCAAGACGCCGCAGCTGCAATGCGCGCTCGAAGGTCACGGCGCCGCCGAAGCCCAGCTTGAGCCCGCAATCGATACAGGCCTGCGCCTGCTGCGCGCTGCCGTTGAACGCATGCGCGATGCCCTGCCAGGTCTGGCCGGGCGCGACCTGCCGCAGGTGTTTCAAGACCTTGTCCACCGACCGGCGCACGTGAACGATCACCGGCAGCCCGTGCTTGCGCGCGAGTTGCAACTGAGTGTGAAAGAAGCGCTCCTGCTTGTCGGGGTCCAGGCCGGGCACGAAAAAATCGAGCCCGATCTCACCCACCGCCACCAGGCGCGGATCGTCGCGGCGCGCGGCAAGTTCCGCGTCGAGCAGCGCCAGGTGCTCGTCCTGCGCCTCGGTGGTGCACATCGGGTGGATGCCCAGCGCGTAGGCATCGTTCTGGGCATGCGCGAGTTCGCGCACTGTTGCGAAGTTGGCGGCCGCCACTGCCGGAATCACGCACAGGGCCACGTTCCGGGCTGCCGCGCGATCCCGTATCGCGGCCATTTCGGTGCCGAATTCCGGTGCATCGAGGTGACAGTGGGTATCGATGAAGACGGCCATCGGCCAATGATGCCCGAACGCATGCACAGCCGGAGAAAGCGTGCTACCGTGCCTCTCTCACGCGTCGATTTTTTTGCCGGAGGTGCCCCGATGCGCAGGCCTGCTTTCTACAGCCGCTCACCCCGCGCGCCGCAGGACGCGGCCGAGCCTGGCACGCCCCAGGCGTCCGATGACTCGGAGGTGCCCGCAGCGGCGCCAGCCGCCGCTGCGCCGCGCTGGCAGCCCGGGCGGCGCAGCTTCGCGCTGCTGCTCGCGCTCTGCGTCGGCTCATCGGCCACCGGCATCGCGCTGTGGCCGCGCCAGAACATCCGCCAGTACACGCAGAAGGACATCGACGCCGCCGTGTTGCGCACGCTGCAGACCGCCACCCTGCCCTCGCCGGCCGCCAAGGCGGCCGAGATCATCCGTCCCTCGGTGGTGCGGGTGGTCGGCTACGGGCCCGAAAAGAAGACGCCGGAAGCCCAGACGCAGAAGCGCGGAAACAACGTCGCCAAGGGCAAGCCGCCCGAGGCCGACGAACCGCCGGGCGAGGTGGAGCGCGGCGTCGGCACCGGCGTGGTGATCGTCGACAAGGGCATCATCCTCACCAACCTGCACGTGGTCGCCGGCGCCGAGAAGATCAAGGTCACTTTTGCCGACGGCCTCGAGGCGCCCGCCGTGATCACCGGCGTGCAGCCCGAGAACGACCTCGCCGTGCTGCAGGCGCAGAAGCTGCCCGACGACCTGATCCCGGCCACGATGCGCTCGACCGCCGACCTCCAGCCCGGCGACGAAGTGGTCGCGGTCGGCTTTCCCTTCGGCATCGGCCCCTCGGTCTCGGCCGGCGTGGTCTCGGGCCTCAAGCGCTCGTTCCGCTCGCCCGAGGGCAAGCAGGAGCTCGGCAACCTGATCCAGTTCGACGCCGCCGCCAACCCCGGCAATTCGGGCGGGCCGCTCATCAACATGAACGGCGAGGTGCTCGGCATCGTGACCGCGATCCTCAACCCGACCCAACAGCGCACCTTCATTGGCATCGGTTTTGCAGTGCCGATCGAGAACGCGGCCTCGGCCGCCGGCTCTCCGCCTTTCTGATGGTCTTTCCGATTCCTCACCGAAAGCAGCAAGCATGAGCACAGAGAACGAACCGACCTCCGCCTCCGCTTCCACCGCCGAGCTGATGGAGCAGATCCTCTACCAGGTGAAGCGCGTCGTCGTCGGCCAGGACCGTTTTCTCGAGCGCGTGATGGTCGCTGTGCTGGCGGGTGGTCACCTGCTGGTCGAAGGCGTTCCCGGGCTGGCCAAGACCCTGACCGTCAAGACGCTGGCCGAAGCGGTGCGCGGCCAGTTCAAGCGCATCCAGTTCACGCCCGACCTGGTGCCGGCCGACCTGATCGGCACGCGCATCTACAACCAGAAGACCGGCGAGTTCAGCACCTCGCTGGGGCCCGTGTTCGCCAATCTGCTTCTGGCCGACGAAATCAACCGCGCCCCGGCCAAGGTGCAGAGCGCGCTGCTTGAAGTGATGCAGGAGCGCCAGGTCACCATCGCCGGCGAGTCGCACAAGGTGCCGCGCCCCTTCCTCGTGATGGCGACGCAGAACCCGATCGAGACCGAGGGCACCTATCCGCTGCCCGAGGCGCAGGTGGACCGCTTCATGATGAAGGTGCTGGTCGACTACCCGACCGACGAGGAAGAGTTCGTGATCGTCGAGCGCGTGATCGGCGCCCCGGTCGAGGCCAGCCCGGTCGCGACCACCGACCAGCTCGCGGCGCTGCAGGGCGAAGCGCGGCGCGTCTATGTCGACCCTTCGCTGATCCAGTACGCGGTCAGGCTGGTGTCTGCCACGCGCACGCCCGAGAGGCACGGCCTCAAGGACATGCGGCGCTTCATCACCTTCGGCGCCAGCCCGCGCGCCAGCATCAACCTGACCGAAGGCGCGCGCGCCCTGGCGCTGCTGCGCGGCCGTAGCTACGCGCTGCCCGAGGACATGACGGCGCTGGTGCCCGACGTGCTGCGGCACCGCGTGACGCTGTCGTACGAAGGCCTCTCCGAAGGGCTCACGCCCGACGGCCTGATCGACAAGATCATGCGGGCCGTGCCCGCGCCAGCCAAGCCGCTCGAACATGAAAAGCTGGTGGCCTAGCCGGCGCGCGCGCGCCGCCAACGACGAACGACTCGCGGGCGAGGCCGCGGCGGGCTCCGCCGAACGCACGCTGCGCCGGCTCGAATGGACGGTGATCCGCCGGCTCGACGGCCTGCTGCAGGGCGACTACCGCACGCTGATGCGCGGCACCGGCCTCGACCTGGCCGACCTGCGCGAGTACCAGCACCACGACGACGTGCGCCACATCGACTGGAACGTCACCGCGCGCCTGCAGACGCCGCACGTGCGCGTGTTCACTGAAGACCGCGAGATGGCCGCCTGGTTCATCCTCGACCTGAGCCGCTCGGTTGACTTCGGCTCCGGCCGCAAGGCCAAGCGCGAGATCTCGGCCGGCTTCGTCGGCGTCATCGCACGCCTGCTCACGCGGCACGGCAACCGCGTCGGCGCGCTGGTCTACGGCAACGACGTCGAGGCGGTGATCCCGCCGCGCAGCGGCCGGCGGCACGTGCTGCATCTGCTGCATTCGATGGAACGCCGCGCGGAAAAGAAGAACGCGCCGGCCCAGAAAGGCATGACCCGGCTGGCCGATCTGCTCAAGTCGGCAGCGGTGCTGATGCCGCGCCGCTCGACCGTGTTCGTGGTGTCCGATTTCCTGAGCGAGCCCGGCTGGGAGCTCCCGCTCGCGCAGCTGGTCCGGCGTCACGAGGTGGTGGCGGTGCGCCTCTTCGACCCGCTCGAGCTCGAGCTGCCCGACCTCGGCCTGGTGCCGCTCACCGATGCCGAGACCGGCGAGCAGCTCTGGGTCGACACGCACGACGCGAGCTTCCGCAAGCGCTTCGCCCGCGTCGCCGCGGAGCGCGAAACAACCCTGCGCGAGACGCTGGCCAAGGTCGGCGTCGACGCGCTCGAACTCTCGACCAACGACGATCTGGTGGAAGCCATCGTGCGCTTTGCCGACATGCGCAAGCGCCGCGTGCGCGCCGGGTCGTCCAACCCGAAGGCGGTGGCAGCATGAACTTCCTCTGGCCTCAATTCCTCTGGCTGTTGCTGGCGGCGCCGCTCCTGGTGCTGCTGTATGCCTGGCTCATGCGGCGCAAGAAGAAGCTGGCGCTGCGCTATGCCAGCCTGTCCATCGTGCGCGAGGCGATGGGCGTGCGACAGAGCGTGCGGCGCCACATCCCGCCCTTCCTGTTCCTGCTCGCGATGGTCGCGATGCTGATCGCCGCCGCGCGGCCGATGGCGGTGGTGGTGCTGCCCTCGAACCAGCAGACCATCATCCTGGCGATGGACGTGTCCGGCAGCATGCGCGCGGCCGACGTGCTGCCCAACCGGCTGGTGGCCGCGCAGGAAGCGGCCAAGAGCTTTCTGAAGGAGCTGCCGCGGCACGTGAAGGTCGGCATCGTCGCCTTCGCGGGCAGCGCCAATGTCGCGCAGCTGCCCACCACCAACCGCGAAGACCTGGTCACGGCCATCGACTCCTTCCAGCTGCAGCGCGCGACGGCCACCGGCAATGCCATCGTCGTTTCGCTGGCCACGCTGTTCCCGGATGCGGGCATCGACGTCTCGAACTTCGGTCCCCAGAGCAGCCGCCAGCGCGGCGTGCCGCTCGAGCAGGCCGGCAAGGCGCCGCAGAAGGAATTCACGCCGGTGGCGCCCGGCTCCTACACCTCGGCCGCCATCATCATGTTGACCGACGGCCAGCGCACCACCGGCGTTGACCCGCTCGACGCGGCCAAGGTCGCGGCCGAGCGCGGCGTGCGCGTCTACACGGTGGGCATCGGCACGGTCGACGGCGAGACCATCGGCTTCGAAGGCTGGTCGATGCGCGTGCGCCTCGACGAGGAAACGCTCAAGGCGATCGCCAACAAGACGCAGGCCGAGTACTACTACGCAGGCACCGCGGCAGACCTCACCAAGGTCTACAACACGCTGAGCTCCAGGCTCACGGTCGAGAAGAAGGAGACCGAAATCTCGGCGCTGTTCGCGCTCGGCGCGGCCGTGCTGGCCTTGCTGTCAGCCGGACTCTCTTTGCTGTGGTTCAACAGAATCCTGTAGCCGCCTTCACTGATGTTTGATTTGACAGGAAAGACCGCGCTCGTCACCGGCGGCAACGGCGGCATCGGACTCGGCATGGCCGAGGGATTGGCGAAGGCCGGGGCGCGCGTGATCGTTGCAGCGCGCAATCCGCAGAAATCGGCCGCCGCGGTCGAGACCCTGAAGGCCCTCGGCAGCGACAGCTTCGCGCTGTCGGCCGACGTGACCGACGAGGCCTCGGTGCAGCGGCTCTTCGACCAGGTGGCCGAGCGCTGCGGCCGGCTCGACATCCTGGTCAACAACGCCGGTACCACGGTGCGCAAGCCGGCCGACCAGCTCGCGCTGGCCGAATGGCACATGGTGATGGACACCAACCTCACCAGCGCCTTCCTGTGCTGCCGCGCGGCCCACGCCCACCTCAAGGCGGCCGGCGGCGGCAAGATCATCAACATCGGTTCGATGCTGTCGATCTTCGGCGCGCCCTATGCGCCGGTCTACGGCGCGAGCAAGGGAGGCATCGTGCAGCTGAGCCGCGCGCTGGCCGCGTCATGGGCACCGGACAAGATCCAGGTCAATGCCGTGCTGCCGGGCTGGATCCGCACCGAGCTGACCGACGGCGCGCGTGCGCAGGTGCAGGGCCTCGAAGAGCGCGTCAACGCGCGCACGCCCGCCGGGCGCTGGGGCCGGCCGGAGGACCTGGCCGGCATCGCGGTCTTTCTCGCGAGCAAGGCCTCCGACTTCGTGACGGGCACGGCAATCCCCGTCGACGGCGGCTACTCGATCGCAGCCTGAGGCGGCGCGAGGCGCCCGCGCCCGCGCCCGCAGTCATTCCATGCGAACCGTTTCGGCCACACCGTCCGCGTAGGCAGGTTCCAGTTCCGCATCCATCCTCGCCACGGCCTGGTGCAACAGGCCGCGCAACCAGACCAGGCCCGGGTCCTGCGTGCGGTACGTGTGCCACTGCATCGTCTGCTTCATCGCCGGCATCGGCACCGGCGCCGGCAGCAGCCGCAGCGGCAGGGACTTCTGGGCCAGTCGGGCGAGCCGTGCGTGCAGCATGGCAATGCGATCGGTGCCCACGATCAGATAGGGAACCGCGGCGAAGCTGTAGCTGGTGACTTCGATGCGCCGCACCCCCGGGTAGCGTCGCTTCAGCCATCCCGCGAGTGTGGGCTCGTCCATGCCGGAGGGCTGCATCACGACGTGGCCGGCCGTCGCGTACTGATCGGCCGTCAATTTGTCGGCGTGCCCGAAGCGGCCGCCGCTCCAGACCGCGCAGACGAACTGCTCCTCGAACAGGATGTCGAAGGGATGAGGCTCGGGCGTGCGATATTCCAGCGGCAGGATGAGCAGGTCGGCCTCGCCGCTCTCCAGCTCACGATGGGGCGGCTGCAGCAGCGGCAGCAGATCGAAGCGCACGGTGCGCGACTGCTGGCTCACCAGCGTGAGCAGCTGCGGCATCAGGACTATCGAGCTGTAATCGGAGACGATCAGGCGAAAGCGGCGCTCCGCCTGGGCGGGATCGAAGCGCGGCTGGGCAAGGATCGCGGAATCCACCCGCACGAGCACGTCGCGCACGGCATCCTTCAGCGTCTCGGCCCGCGGCGTGAGCTCCATCTTGCGGCCGACCTGCACCAGCAGGTCGTCGTTGAAATAGGCCCGCAGCCGCGCCAGCGCATTGCTCGTGGCGGACTGGCTCAGGTGCAGGCGCTCCCCGGCCCGGCTGATGCTGCGCTCGGTGAGGAGCGCATCCAGGGCCACCAGCAGGTTCAAGTCGAGCTTGTTGAACCGCATGAGCTGACCTCGTCCCTTTGAAAACCCCGGTCCGCCTTGCAAGGTATCCACGCGATCGATCCACGGCATGGATGCAAACCATTTTACTGACGGCTCCTGCGTCCCTAACCTCTGTCAAACCCTCGAATGGGGGCCCCACATAAATGGAGACGGAACCCGTGAACACGCGCCCCGCCAACGCTCTGCCTGCGCCGGAATCCCGTGGCTATTGAGCTCGCATTCGAGGCCGTGGGCGACGGCCCTCCCCTGGTGATCCTGCACGGGCTGTTCGGTGCCGGACGCAACTGGGCGCGGATCGCCCGAGCGCTCGGCGACAGGCATCGGGTCTACCTGCCGGATGCGCGCAACCACGGCGCGTCGCCCCGGGGCCAGACCATGTCGTACACCGAGATGGCGCAGGACGTGCTGGCGCTCATCGAGCGCGAGCAGTTGCAGCAGCCGCTGCTGATCGGCCACAGCATGGGCGGCAAGACCGCCATGACCCTGGCCCTCGAGCATCCGCAGGCGATCTCCGGCGTGGCGGTGATCGACATCGCACCCGAGCGCTACAGCGACCAGTTCTCGCCCTACATGATGGCCATGCGCGGCTTCGACGCGGCCGCCGCGACCGGCCGCAACGAGGCCCGGCAGGCGCTGGCGCAGGGCCAGGAAGGCGACACGCCGGTCCTCGACTTCCTGATGCAGAACCTGCGGCGCCACGACGAGCGCTTCGACTGGCGGCTCAACCTGCTGGCGGTGGCCATGTGCATGCAGGAGCTGTGCGGATTTCCGCAGAGGCTCCAGCACCGGCACTACGAAGGGCCGGCGCTGTTCCTCGCCGGCACCGATTCGGCCTATGTGCAAGCCGAGTCGCATGCCGGCATCGCGCGCCTGTTTCCGCGCGCGCACCTGGAACACATCGACGACGCCGGCCATTGGGTGCATGCCGACCAGCCGGGGGCGCTGCTGCGGATCTTGCGCCGCTGGCTGCATGGGCATGAAGCCGGCACGCCGCGCGCAGCAGTTCCGCAGGCAGCGCTGGCGGCGCTGGCGGCGCGCTGATTCGACTCCAAAGAAAGCAACCCGGTCTTCTCACCATGTTCGACACTCCGCGCGATGCCGCGCTCGATGTCCCCAGCCCGCCCCTGACGATTCAAGCAGGAGCGACACAGCGCGACCTCGCGCAGGCCTGCCTCGACAATGCGCTCGCCTTGATCGAGTCCGTTCTCAATGA
Source organism: Variovorax sp. LjRoot84 (assembly GCF_964254305.1). Taxonomy (NCBI): domain Bacteria; kingdom Pseudomonadati; phylum Pseudomonadota; class Betaproteobacteria; order Burkholderiales; family Comamonadaceae; genus Variovorax; species Variovorax sp. LjRoot84. Next base: position 1,276,039 of record NZ_CAXUTE020000001.1, on the reverse strand, counting down.
CCGCGAAGGCGAGAACACCCCGGCCGGCGAGCGTGCGGCCGTCCGCGTCTGCGTCACTTCGGCGCACGTCCTGCTCGGCGCGGCCCGGCAATTGATGGCCGAACCGCTCCATCTCCTGGCGCCGAAGGAGCGCGGGCAGCGGCTGAAGGCGCTGGTCGAAGAAGCCAAGACGGCCGGCCGTGCGGCCTACAGAGCAGCGCTGATGCTGACGGGACACGAGTGATTGCAGGAGCGTGACGAATGCCGCGACCGCGTGGGTAAACCCTGACTCGGCGGCACCGACGGCTCATTTCCAATAGTTATTCAACTTAACTAAATTCATTGGAAAAGGGCCTTGCTCATGCAGCGCAGAAGTTTTGTCGCCTCCACTGCCGTATTTGCCACTGGCTTGGCACACTTGTCGTCCGCGCAGGCAGAAACAGGGGTGAGCGACAGCGAGATCCTGCTCGGCAGCAGCGCCGTGCTGAGCGGCCCGCTCGGCTCGCAGATCAAGGTCGTGCACAACGGCGCCGGGCTGGCCTTCGATGCGATCAACGAACAAGGCGGCGTGGGCGGACGCAAGATCAAGCTGGTGTCGCTGGACGACGAGCTGAAGCCCGAGAAGGCGGTGGAGAACTACGGCAAGCTGCTGAACGACCATCGCGTGTTCGCGTTCTTCGGCTGCGTCGGCTCGGGCACCACGGCCGCCGCGGCCAAGCTGCTGCAGCAAAGCGGCGCACCCAGCGTGGGCGGCTACGGCGTGGGCGACACGGCGCGCGAACGCGTTGCCGGCTCCGCCTACTTCGTGCGCGCCAGCAATGCGCGCGAAGCACAGGCCCTGGTCGAGCACCTCACGACCGTCGGCGTGAACAAGATGGCGATAGCCCATCTCGACAACCCGGGCGGCGCCGAAGCGGTCAAGCTGATCGAGGCCGCCATGGCCACCCACAAGCTCACGCCGACGGCGGTGGTCTCGGTGAAGGGAGACGGCTCGACCTCCGCCGCCGCCGGCAAGACATTGGCCGACAGCCAGCCGCAGGCCGTCCTGATGTATCTGGCCGGCACGGTGGCCGGCGAGGTCATCAAGGCGACTTACGGCGCCGGCAGCAAGCCGATGTTCTATGGCATGTCGGTCGTCCCGGGCGAGGTCACGGCCAAGGTGGTGAACCTGCAGGCGGGCGGACTGGCCATCTCGCAGGTCATGCCTTATCCCTGGGGCGAGGTGGAGACCGTCACGCGCGACTACCGACGCCTGGCGGAACGCGCGCAGGTGCCGGTGGGCTACGGCAGCTTCGAGGGCTACCTGAACGGGCTGGTGATGATCGAGGGGCTCAAGCGTGCCGGCCGCGACCTGACACGTGCGCGCCTGCATGCGGCGCTGCGCGCATTCAAGATGCGGCTGGCCGGCATGGACATCGATTTCACGTCAGGCAGCAGCACCGGGTCGAAGTTCATCGAAATGGTTCGCGTCACGCCCGAGGGCCGCTTCGTGCGTTGACCCGGGCGCTCTTCTCAACCGGTTCTCAGACCGCCCGCGTCAGCATCCGCCCCGCCCGCGCCCGCACCTCGGGCTCTTCTTCGCCGCCTCGGAAGGCGCAGGCGCCGTTGACGAACACGCGCTCGATCCCCACGCTGGCGCTCTGCGGCCGGTCGTAGGTGGCGGTGTCGGCGATGGTGCGCGGATCGAACACCACCACGTCGGCCATCGCGCCCACGCGCAGCAGGCCGCGGTCGGCGATGCGCAGGTTGCGCGCGGTCATGCCGGTCATCTTGTGGACCGCCTGTTCGAGCGTGAACAGCTGGCGCTCGCGCCAGTAGCGCGCGAACACGCGCGGGAAGGCGCCCCACAGGCGCGGATGCGGATGGCGGTCGTGCGGCAGGCCGTCGCTGCCGATCATGGTGCGCGGATGGGCGATCACGCGCTCCACGTCCTCTTCCTTCATCTGGAAGTAGCAGGCGCCGCCGGGCTGCAGGCGGCGGCAGGCTTCCTTCTGGTCCACGCCCCATTCGCGCGCGACGTCGGCGAGCATGCGGCCCGTCACCTCGGGATGCGGATCGGACCAGGTCAGCAGGATGTCGATCACGCCGTCCACCAGGTCCTCGCGCAACACGGTAGAGCCGGCGACGTAGGGGTAGACGTCGAGCGCGATGTCCTGCCGCTTCGCGAGCGCGTCGACCAGCGGCAGGGTTTCGAGCGTGCGGCCCCAATTGGCGGGGCCGGCGCATTTGTGGTGCGAGATCACGAGCGGCGCGCCGGCGCTGAAGGCGGTGTCGCCGGCCTCGTGCATTGCCTCGATGATGGTTTCCATCTCGCTGCGCAGGTGCGTGGCATAGACGCCGCCGTGGCGCGCGACGATGCGCGCGAGCGCCGTCACCTCTTCGGCCGGCGCGGCGAAGGCTTGCTCGTAGAACAGGCCCGAGGAGAGGCCGTGGGCGCCGTCCAGCATGCAGGCTTCGAGCAGCTGGCCCATGCGCGCGCGCTCGTCCTCGGTGGCCGCGCGGTCGAGCGCGTCCATGGTCGCGAAGCGCAAGGTGGTGTGGCCGATCAGCGCCGCGACGTTGAGCGCCGGCTGCGCCGCCTCGACCGCGGCGCGGTACTCGGCCATCGTGGCGTGGCGGAAGGAATCGATGCCCAGCAACGTGAGCGGCGGCTGGGCTTGCGGCGTGCGGTAGGGCGCGAGCGAGATGCCGCAGTTGCCGGTGACCACCGTCGTGATGCCTTGCGAGACCTTCGGCAGGCACAGCGGATCGCGCAGCACGATCGCGTCGTCGTGCGTGTGGACATCGATGAAGCCGGGGGCGATCACCTTGCCGCGGCAATCGACGGTTTCGAGATCGGCCGCTGCGATGCCTTCGGGCAGGCGCTCGCGCAGGCCTTCGCCCAGCGCTGCGATACGGTCGCCGGCCAGCAGCACGTCGCCGGGCCAGCTCGGGCCGCCGGAGCCGTCGACCACGAGGCCGCCTTCGAGCAAGAAGATCGCTTGTTCAGCCATGCTTCACTCCTCCGCCATCCCAGCTCTGCAGCGGATGCGTGCTCGCATCGATGCCGTGGCGCTGGAAGGCTTCGCGCGCGCGCTGCAGGCGCTGCACCGCGGGTTCGCCGCGGCGCTGCGCGACCAGCACGGTCAGGATCTCGATCACCGTCAGGTGCGTGAGGTAGGCGTCGATGCCCACGTGCATCACCGCGTCGTCGGGCACCGAGAGGCCCAGCAGGAAATCGGCCTTCGCCGCGAGCGCCGTGCCGGGCCGCGTGAGTGCGACCACCTTGGCGCCCTGCCCGCGCGCGATGTCGACAGCATCGAGCAGCGAGGGCATGCCGCCCACGTGCGAGATCGCGATCACCACGCCACCCTGGCGCTGGGCCGCGCCGGCCACCTGCTGCAGGTGGTAGTCGGCCCAGGCGTTGGCCGAGAGGCCGAGGCGGAACAGCCGCGCCTGCAGGTCGTTGGCCATGAACCACGAGGTGGCGCCGGCACCATAGAGATCGACGTGCGGCGCCGCCGCGATGGCGGCCACGGCGCCGTCGAGCACTTCCATGTCGAGCTGGTTGCGCACGCCCGAGACCGAGGCCGCGGCGCTGCGCGCGATCTTGCCGACCACCTCGTCGGCCGCGTCCTCGATGTTCACGCGCCGGTGCAGCGGCGAGCCGCCGAGCGCCAGTTCCTGCGCCAGCGCAAGCTTGAATTCGCGCAGGCCGGCGAAGCCGAGATCGCGGCAGGTGCGCATGATGGTGGGCACCGAGCTGCGCGAGCGCTCGGCCAGCGTCTCGAAGCTTTCCTCGAGCGCGCGGTCGGGGTCTTCGAGGATCAGGTCGAGGATGGCGCGCCGCGTGGCCGAGGCGCCGTCGCGGATCTCGGCCATCTTCTGAAGCAGGGAGGATGTCATCACGGGCGCCATCAGAAGTGCATGGCCACCGCATCGCTGATGCGGTAGTCCTCTTCGACCACCGGCATCCAGTGCCACTTGTCGAAGGTGGTGCAGGGGTGCGAGATGCCGAGGGCGACGCGCTCGCCGACCGCGGGCGCCTGCGGCTCCTCGGCATCGTCCCAGCGCAGGTAGGCATGCTGGTCGTTCAGCGCCGTGATCTTCCAGCCCGGCGGCACCGCGGCGGGCACCAGGCTGCCGCGCGCGGCGCGCGCGATCGGCACCGGCAGCGAAAGGTCGAAGGAGATGTCGCGCTTGCCGACCGCGAGGATCGCGAGCTTCGGTTCGGGGCGCGACTGCACCGTGGCCCACACCTCCATCGCAGGGCGCAGGCTCTCGCCGCAGTCGCAGCCCAACCGTTCGTCCACGGCACTCAGCATGCGCTGGTAGAAGCCGTGGTCGTGCGTCACGTAGCAGCCCGAGCGCAGCAGGCCGCGCACGCGGGCCTGGAGCGCCGGCTTCAGGCGGCCGGCCACCAGGTCGAAGATCGCGGAGCCGCCGGCCGAGACCAGCACCTCGTCGGTGTCGAACAGACTGTGGAGGTCGCAATGGCGGGCCACGGCCTCGACGCGGTCCATCAGCGTGTTCGCATAGGTCGTGTCGGGCCCGCTCTCGCCGGTGGCGCCCTGCCCTTCGTAGCATTCGATGCCGGCGAGCTTGACGGCGTCGCTCTCGTGCAGGCGGGTGGCGAGCGTGACCGCTTCCTCGTGCGTGCGGCAGCCGGTGCGCGCGCCCTCGACGCCGATTTCGAGCATCACCTCGAAAGGCAGGTGCTCGGGGTGGCGCTCTGCCCAGTCCTCGATCAGCGCAAGCTGCGCCAGCGAATCGACCAGAAACACGACGCGCAGGTCTATGTGCGCGTGCAGCAGCAGCTGGATGCCGGCCAGGTCTTCGTCGTTCACCACCTGGTTGGCGATCAGCGTGCGCCGCGCGCCGGCGGCCACGCCGACGGCGAGCTGCGTCACGGTCGCGAAAGTGAGGCCCCAGGCGCCGGCGTCGAGCTGGCGCTTGAAGAGCTGCGGCGACATGGTGGTCTTGCCGTGCGGCGCGAGGTCGATGCCCCACTGGCGCACGCGCGCCTGCATCCACTGGAGGTTGTGTTCCAGCGCCTCGCGCTTGAGCACGGCCAGCGGCAGCGGCAGGTCGCCGGCCAGCACATGCCAGCCGGCCTTGCCGATCTCGCTGCGGCGCTTCGGCGGCTGGGTGCGCGGGTAGCCCTTGAAGCCGGTGTTGAGCAGCGGATCGATGAAGTCGTCGTATTCGGTGGTCATAGGGAAATCAGCTCTTTGCGGATGCAGGCGGAAAAATGGCCCGGTGCGAGTTCGTCCAGCGGCGGCACGGTCTGGGCGCAGGCCTCGATGGCATGCGGACAGCGCGTGCGGAACACGCAGCCGGACGGCGGCGCGACCGGGCTCGGGATGTCGCCCTTCAGCGCGACGTGTTCGTTGGGCAGCAGCGGATCGGGCTTCGGGCTCGCGGCCAACAGGGCTCGCGTGTAGGGATGCTGCGGGCGCTCGAAGAGTTCGCTGGTGGTCGCCACTTCCATCACCTTGCCGAGGTAAAGCACGACCACGCGGTCGCACAGGTATTCCACCACGTCCAGGTCGTGCGAGATGAATAGCATCGTCAGCGACAGGCGTTCGCGCAGATCGGCCAGCAGGTTGATCACCTGCGACTGGATCGACACGTCCAGCGCCGACAGCGGCTCGTCGGCGACGATGAACTCGGGCTCGACGGCAAGCGCGCGCGCCACGCCGATGCGCTGCCGCTGGCCGCCCGAGAACTCGTGCGGAAAGCGGCTTGCATGCTCGGGGCGCAGGCCCACGGTTTCGAGCAGTTCGGCGATGCGCTTGTCGCGTGCAACGGCGCCCTTGTGCAGCCCGTGCGTGGCCAGCGCCTCGCCGAGGATGGCGCTGATGCGCATCTTCGGGTTGAGGCTCGCGTACGGGTCCTGGAAGATGATCTGCAGCTTGCTGCGCAGCTTTCGCAGCGGCCCGGAAGAGAGCTTGCCGATGTCGTCGCCGCGGTAGAGCACCTCGCCCTCCGTGCGCTCGACCAGGCGCAGCAGCGTGCGGCCGATGGTGCTCTTGCCGGAGCCCGATTCGCCGACCAGGCCCAGCGTTTCGCCGGCGCGGATCGCGAAGGAAACGTCGTCGACCGCGCGCACCGGGCGCTCGCCGCTGCCGAAGTATTTCTTGAGGCCTCGGACCTCGATCAGGGGGACTGCGGCAGTGGTCATGGGCACGTGGTATTGGCTCCTTCTCCCGCAGGCGGGAGAGGGCGGGGGATGAGGGCGGGGGCCTCGGGATGCACCCTCACCCCGGCCCTCTCCCGCGAACGGGAGAGGGAGCAAGGCGGCGGCGTACTCATGCGGCCCTCGCGAGTGGTTGGATCGCCGGCACGCGGATGCAGCGCGCCTGCCGATCGGGGTGGGTTTCGACGAGCGGCGGGATGGCCTGCAGGCAGGCTTCCGCCGCATGGTCGCAGCGCGGCTCGAAGGCGCAGCCCGGCGGCGGCGCCAGCGGGCTCGACACCTGGCCGCGAATCGCGAACAGCCGCTTGGGCTTGGCCCCTCCGCGCAGGTGCGCCTTGCCGGGCAGACAGGCCAGCAGGCCCTGCGTGTAGGGATGCTCGGGCGTGGCGAACAGCGGCCGCACCGGTGCGCTCTCGACCACGCGACCCGCATACATCACGACCACGTCGTCGGCATGGTGCGCCACCACGCCGAGGTTGTGGGTGATGAACAGGATGCTCATGCCGGTCTCGGCCTGCAGCCGGCGCATCAGCTCGAGGATCTGCGCCTGGATCGTGACGTCGAGCGCGGTGGTGGGCTCGTCGGCGATCAAGAGCGTCGGGTCGCAAGCCATGGCCAGCGCGATCATCACGCGCTGGCGCATGCCGCCCGAGAGCTGGTGCGGGTATTCATGCAGGCGCCGCGCCGCGGCCGGGATCTCGACCAGCTCCAGCATGCGCAGCGCATGCGCGAGCGCGGCCTTGCGGTCCAGTCCCTTGTGCAGGCGCACGCTCTCGGCGATCTGCTCGCCGATGGTGAAGACCGGGTTCAGGCTGGTCATCGGCTCCTGGAAGATCATGGCGAGCTCGTTGCCGCGCAGGCGCCGCATGTCGCGGTCCCCGAGCGTGAGCAGGTCGACCATGCGGCCGTCGCGCGTGGCGAAGGCGGTCTCGCCGCTCATCTGTGCGTTGGCGGTCTTGGGCAAGAGACGCATCAGCGTCAAGCTGGTGACCGACTTGCCCGAGCCCGACTCGCCGACCAGCGCGGTGGTCTTGCCGGGCTGGATCGAGAAGCTCACCTCGGCCACCGAACGCACGAGACCGTCTTCGGTGGGGAAGGAGGTGCCGAGATTGCGTACCGCGAGACGTGGAGTTGCGTGCATCGTCATCACGTTGCCTTCTTGAGCTTGGGGTCCAGCAGGTCGCGCACGCCGTCGCCCAGCAACTGCAGCGAGAGCGCGGTGAAGATGATCGCCAACCCCGGAAACAGCACGACCCAGAAGGCCCGGTCCGCATACTGCTGGCTGCCCGCGACCATGGTGCCCCAGGTCGGGATCTCGGGCGGCACGCCGACGCCGAGGAAGGACAGGCCCGCCTCCGCCAGGATGGCGTAGGCGAAGATGAAGGACACCTGCACCAGGATCGGCGACATCAGGTTGGGCAGGATGTGGCGCCACAGGATGCGCGAGGTGCGCACGCCCAAGGCGCGCACGGCTTCGACGAAGAGCAGCTCGCGCACCACCAGCGTGGAGGCGCGCACCACGCGCGCGACGCGCGGCGTGTAGACCAGCACCAGCGCCAGCACCACGTTGCCCAGCGAGGCGCCGAGGATGGCGACCAGCGCGATCGCGAGCAGGATGTCGGGGAAGGACATCATCGCGTCGACCACGCGCATCAGCGGCGCATCGAGCCGGCGGAAGAAGCCGGCCACCAGGCCCAGGAGGGTGCCCGCGATCACCGAGCCCAGCGCCGTCAGCGCCGCGATCGCGAGCGAATAGCGCGCGCCGTGGACGATGCGCGAGTACATGTCGCGCCCCAGCTCGTCGGTACCCATCAGGTGCGCGGCGCTCGGCGGCTTGAGGCGGTCGAGCACGGCCGTGTCGTTGGGGTCGGCCGAGGCGAACCATGGCGCGCCGAGCGCGAGCACCGCGATCACCAGCAGCACCAGGGACGAGACCATCACGATGCGGCGGTGCATCAGCTGGCGGAGCATTCGAGGCATTTGCATGATTCAGATCTTCACGCGCGGGTCGACCACGGCGTACAACAAGTCGATCGAGAAGTTGATGAGCACGTAGATCGCAGCGATCACGAGCAAGGCTCCCTGGATCACCGGATAGTCGCGCCGCAGCACCGCGTTCACCACCAGGTTGCCGACGCCGGGCAGGCCGAACACCGTCTCGGTGACGACGGCGCCGCCGATCATCAGCGCGATGGTGAGCCCCAGCACGGTGACGATCGGCACCAGCGCGTTGCGCAGCGCATGCTTGAGCACCACCGTGCTTTCCGCCAGGCCCTTGGAACGCGCCGTGCGCACATAGTCCTCGCCCAGCACGTCGAGCATCGAGGCGCGCGTGAAGCGGATGATCAACGCCGAGTTCAAGAGCCCCAGCACCGCGGCCGGCAGGATCAGCGCATGCAGGCGCTCGGCCAGCGGCGCGTCGGGCGCGCCGTAGCCCGAAACCGGGAACCAGCCGAGCGAGACCGCGAAGAGCTGGATCAGCACGATGCCGAGCCAGAAGCTCGGGATGCTGGCGCCGAGCATCGCGATGCCGGTGAACACCTGGTCGACCACGCGCCCGCGGAACACCGCCGAGACGATGCCGCAGGGCAGCCCGATCAGCGCCGCGATCGCCACCGCCATCAGCGCCAGCAGCGTGGTCGGCTCCGCGCGCTCCATGAGCGCCTGCGTGACCGGCCGCTGCAGAAAGATCGACTGGCCCAGGTTGCCCTGCAGCACTTCGCGCAGCCAGTAGCCGAACTGCACCGGCAGCGGCTTGTCGAGGCCGTATTCCTTTTGCACGCGCGCGATGTCGGCGGCGGTGGCCTGGTCACCGAGCAGCACCGAGACCGGATCGCCCGAGGCGGCGCGCGTGAGGATGAAGACCAGCACCGCCACGATGGCGAGCACGACCAGCATGCCCGCGAGGCGGGACGAGAGATAGCGGACCATTCAGTTCTCCGACCGTTCGCCCTGAGCTTGTCGAAGGGCTTGCACGTGCGACGACGGCTTCGACAAGCTCAGCCCGAACGGGGTGGGGTTACTTGATGCGCGTATTCCAGAAATACGGCCAGGTGGCCGGCTGGTAGTTGTCCAGCGCCGGGCTCTTGGCCGACAGCCCGTTGAACTTGCCGACGTTCACGTAAGGCACCTCGTCGTAGACCACCTGCTGCACCTTGCCCCACAGCGCGCCGCGCTTGGCGGGATCGCTCTCGACATTGAAGGCGGACAGCGCGGCCTTCTTGGCTGGCGAATCCCACCAGCCCGGCGCGCCGTCGCCGAGCTGCGGCGGCGAGAGCATCGGCTCGGGGAACTGGCCCGAATGCGTGACGTAGACGTCCCACAGCTTCGGGTCGTTGCGGCGCTGCACCAGAGTGGCCCAGTCGACCACGTTGAGATCGACCTTGAAGCCGGCGCGCTTGAGCTGCTCGGCCATCAAGAGCGCCATGTTGTAGTGGAAGTCGTACTGGCGGCTGGTCAGCACGCGGATCGGCTCGCCCTTGTAGCCGGCCTTGGCGGCGGCCTCCTTCGCCTTGGGCGCATTGCGCTGGTTGTAGAGATCGGTGCCGCCCGTGGCATAGAAGGGCGAGCCCTTGGGGAAGTGATTGCCTTCGGCGACGAAGAAGCGCGTGTCGCCGAAGCCGGCCGCGAGCATCTCGCCCTCGCCGAGCGCGACCTGGATCGCCTGGCGCAGCGGCTGGCTGGCGGCCACGCCTTCCTTGGTGTTGAAGACGAGGTAGGGGAAGCCGAAGGACGGCGTCATGATCGGCAGCGTCTTGCCGCTGGCCTTCTCGAGGCGCGCCAGGGCTTCCACCGGCAGCAGGTCGGCAAAGTCGTACTGGCCGGCCAGCGCGCCTTCGACGCGCGTGTTGGCATTGGGCACCGGCACGAAGCGAAGTTCCTCGATCGCCGCCTCGCGCTTGCCGCCGTAGCCACTCGCGGGCTCCTTGCGAGCGCTGTACTTGTCGAAGCGCGTGAGCAGCACGTACTGGTCGGGCCGGCGCTCCTTGAACTTGTAGGGACCGGTGCCGACAAAATCCTTCAGCGGCTGCGCGATCGAGTCCTTGGCCATGATCGCGGCCATGCCGCTGGGCAGCGCCAGCTGGGCGAGCAGCGGCGCGTAGGGCGCCTTGAGCACCAGCTCGACGCCCAGCGGGCCCTTGGCCTTGAGGCTCTCGAGCTCCTTGCCCACCGCCTTGCCGCGCGGTGACTGCTCGATCCAGCGCTGCAGGCTCGCGACCACATCGTCGGCGTTCAGTTCGCGGCCGTTGTGCAGCATTACGCCCTTGCGCAGGGTGATGGCGTAGGCCTTGCCGTCGGCCGAGATCTTCGGCATCGATTCGGCCAGCATCGGCACCACGTTCCACTTCGCATCGAAGGTGTAGAGCGGCTCGTAGACGTGCTGCATGATCGTGCCGACCAGGTCGGCGGTGGAGGCCATCGGGTCCAGCGTCTGCGGCTCGGCCACCATGGCAAGGGTCGCGAAATTGCGCGGCCCCTGGGCCTGGGCCGGCGCCACGGCGAACAGCAAACTGACGAGGAACGCGCCGAGCAGGCTGCGCTTCGAGAGGCCGGGGGTCTGCATGTGAAACTCCTTCGTGGGTCGGATGATGTGAAAAATATTTTCTCTTCGGCCGGACTTTGAAGCATCAAACATGCCAAATCACGCGTGTAAACCCTATGTTTCAGGATTTTTACTGAAATAGAATTTCAATCCACACTCAACCCAGGAGCTTTTCATGCCGCTCGAATACCTCGGTGCATCCCCCAAGGCCTCGGACAACCAGGTCCGCCCCTTCTCCCCGGCCGTGCGCGCGGGCGACTTCATCTATGTGTCGGGACAGGTGCCCGCCGATGCGAACGGCGAGATCGTGGTCGGCGGCATCGAGGCTCAGACCCGGCAGGTCATGGAGAACATCAAGTCGGTGCTCGCGCTGGCCGGCGCGACGCTCGACGACGTCTGCAAGACCACCGTGTGGCTGCAGGACGCGCGCGATTTCGGTGCCTTCAATCGCGTCTACATGGGCTATTTCGGTGCCGGCCGGCCCGCGCGCTCGACCACCGAGGCGCGCCTGATGGTCGACGCCAAGGTCGAGATCGACGTGGTGGCCTACAAGCCGAAGTAAGCCGGCAGCTGCGCGCCTAGGGGCGCAGCTCGCTCTTGCGCTGGATGATGCGCGACACCAGCCCGTAGTCGATCGCCTCCTCCGCCGACAGCCATCGGTCGCGTTCGATGTCGGCGAGCACGGCGTCCAGCGGCTTGCCGGTCTCGCGCGCGATCGCCTGGGCGACGCGCGTGCGAGCTCGCAGGATCTCGCGTGCGTGGATGGCAATGTCGCTGGCCGGCCCGCCCGCGCCGCCGCTCGGCTGGTGAATGAGGAAGCGCGTATTGGGCAGGCAGAAACGCCGCTCGCGCGGCACCGCCAGGTAGAGGTGCGTGGCGGCGCTGCCGACCCAGCCGGTGCCGATCATGTTCACCGGCGCGCTGATGAAACGCACGAGGTCGTGGATGGCATCGCCCGACTCCAGGTGCCCACCCGGCGAGCTGACCAGGATGTCGATGGGTTCCTGGCTGTCGGCGTCGAGGGCGATGAGCCGGCGCACCACGTCGGCGGCCGACTGGTCCGTGATGGCGCCGAAGATCAGTAGCGTGCGCGATTTGAAGGCCTTCTCTTCCAGGTACGAGCTGCGCTGCTCGAGCGTGGTGGAAGGCGGGAGGTCCGGGGTTTCCATGGGGCTCCTTGCGCTGTCGAACGAAGCCCCAGTGTGGTGACCGCGCCCGGCTTTGGCAAGCGGCCGCAGCTCAGCCTGCGAGACGGCCCGCGGTGAGTCGCAGCACCCGGTCGCAGCGCTTGGCCAGACTCTCGTCGTGCGTGACCACGACGAAGGCCGTGCGGCGCTCGTGCGCGAGCTGCAGCATCAGCGCGAACACGCTGTCGGCCGTGTTGCGGTCGAGGTTGCCGGTGGGCTCGTCGGCCAGCACGCAGTCGGGCTGGGTCACGAGCGCGCGCGCAATGGCAACACGCTGTCGCTCGCCGCCCGAAAGCTCGGCCGGCCGGTGGTGGGTGCGTTCGGCCAGTCCCACGGCGGCCAGCATCAGGTTCGCGGCCCGTGCCGCGGCCTGCGGCTCGGTACGGCGGATCTTCAGCGGCATCGCGACGTTGTCGAGCGCGCTGAACTCCGGCAGCAGGTGGTGGAACTGGTAGACGAAACCCAGGTGCGCATTGCGCAGCCGGCCCTGCTCGGCCGCATCGACATGCGCGATGTTCTTGCCGTGCAATTCCACGCTGCCGGCCGTGGGCGCATCGAGCCCGCCCATCAGGTGCAGCAGCGTGCTCTTGCCCGAACCCGAGGCGCCGACGATGGCGAGCGTCTCGCCCGCGCGCACGTCGAGGTCGACGCCGTGCAGCACGGTGAGATCGATGCGGCCTTCGTGGAAGCGCTTGGTGAGGCCTCTGACTTGCAGGACGACCCCACCATCGGCGCCGGGCCGCCCCAAGCCGATGGCAGCCCCCTCGGGGGGCAGCGAGGACACGTCAGTGCCGAGCGTGGGGGCCCGCTTATTCATAGCGCAAGGCCTCCGCAGGGTTGACACGGCTGGCGCGCCAGCTCGGGTAGAGCGTGGCCACGAAGGACAGCGCAAGCGAGATCAGCGCGATCGGCATGATGTCGCCGCGCTGCGGATCGCTCGGCATCTTGCTGATGAGGTAGATGTCCTGCGGCAGGAAGCGCGCGTTGAAGAGCCGCTCCAGCGCCGGCACGATGACGTCGATGTTGTAGGCGATGCCCAGGCCCAGCAGCAGCCCGCCGAGCGTGCCGATCACGCCCACCATCGCGCCCTGCACGACGAAGATGCCCATGATGCTGCGCGGGCTCGAGCCCAGCGTGCGCAGGATCGCGATGTCGGCACGCTTGTCGGTCACCGTCATCACCAAGGTCGAGACCAGGTTGAAGGCCGCGACCGCGACGATCAGCGTGAGGATGATGAACATCATGCGTTTCTCGACCTGCACGGCCGCGAACCAGGTCTTGTTCTGGCGCGTCCAGTCGCGGATCAGGAATTCGCCGGGCAGCGTGACGGCCAGCTGATCGGCCACCTCGCGCGCCTGGTGCAGGTCCTTGAGCTTGAGGCGCAGGCCGCTCGGCCCTTCGAGCCGGAACACGCGGGCCGCGTCCTGCTCGTGGATCATCGCGAGCGCCGAGTCGTATTCGTAGTGGCCCGAATCGAAGGTGCCGACCACGGTGAACTGCTTCAGGCGCGGCACCACGCCGGCCGGCGTGACCTGGCCGCCGGGCGCGATCAGCGTGACCTGGTCGCCCACGCGCACGAAGAGCGAGCGCGCCAGCTCGACGCCGAGCACGATGCCGAATTCGCCCGGCACCAGCTTCGCCAGTGCACCGTGTTGCGCGGTGGTGGAGATGTCGGTCACCTGCGGCTCCAGCGAAGGCTCGATGCCGCGCACCAGCGTGCCTTTCATGTCCTCGCCGCGCGCGATCAGCGCCTGCGCGGCGATGAAGGGCGCGACGCCGACGACGTTGGGGTTCTTGCGTGCCGCCGCGGCAATCGCATCGATGTCGGCCAGTGCCTGGCCGTCGCGCGAAAAGATCTCGATGTGCGAGATCACGCCGAGCATGCGGTCGGTCACTTCCTTCTGGAAGCCGTTCATCACGGAGAGCACGATGATCAACGCCGCCACGCCCAGCGCGATGCCGAACATCGAGACGCCAGAGATGAAGGAGATGAAGCCGTTGCGCCGCGTCGCCCGGCCCGCGCGCGTGTAGCGCCAGCCGAGCTGCAGTTCGTAGGGGAGTCGCATCAGGTATCTCGCCGGGCCGCCCCAAGAGAGACCTGCGCCCCCTCGGGGGGCAGCGATGACACGGCATGCAGAGCGTGGGGGTCGTTCATCGCTCGGATTGTGGCATCCCGGACAATAGGCCCATGCCCGCCTTGTCTACTTCGCACCATTTGCTGATCCCCTTCGCCGGCCGCAGCTCGCCGGCCTGCCGCGAAGCACTGACGGGCCTGCGTCTGCCGAAGCTGGAATCGCTGCTCTCGCGCCTGGCGCTGGTGCACGAAGACACGCAGGACGAAAGCACGCTCTCGCCACCCCACGAACGTGCGCTGGCCGCGGCGCTCGGCATCGAAGCCGCCGATGGGCAGATCCCGTGGGCGGCGCTGGAAGCGAAACAGGCCGGGCTCTCGCCTACCAGTGACGGCGACAGCTGGGGCATCGCAACCCTGTGTCACTGGCAGGTGGGCATCGACGACGTGGTGCTGGGTGATCCAGCCGCGATCCGGATCGACGCGGCCGAATCCGGCGCCCTGCTCGCGGCCGCGCGCCCCTTCTTCGAGGAAGACGGCATCGCGCTGCACGCCACGCCCACGCCGGGCCGCTGGCTTGCGCAAGGCCAGGTGTTCGACGGCCTGGCCACCGCCTCGATCGACCGCGCGATCGGCTACCCCATTTCGCAGTGGTCACCGCTCGCCGACGGTGCCCGGTCGCTGCGCCGGCTGCAGAACGAGATGCAGATGCTGCTCTACACCGAGCGCGTGAACGACGAGCGCACTGCGCGCGGCGTGCCGCCGATCAATTCCTTCTGGCTCAGCGGCACCGGCCGCCTCCCCCCTTCCTTCGGCGACGCGCGGCCCACTGTCGCCGACGCGCTGCGTGCTCCCGCGTTGCGCGACGATGCCGCCGCCTGGACCGCGGCCTGGGGCGAGGTGGACGCCGGCCCGGTGGCCGAGCTGCTGGCCGTGTACACCGAAGGCGCCGACGTGGCGATCACGCTGTGCGGCGACCGCGGCGCGCGACGCTTCGGCGTGCAGCAGCGCGGCCTGGCACGCTGGGCCAAGTCCTTGTTCCAGCGAGAGAGCGCACCGGCCGTGCTGGAAGCGCTGTGATGAAGATCGTCGCCCGAGACATCCCCCCGCGCAGCGCCTGGGCGCTCGAACAGGCCGGCGTGCATCCCTTGCTGGCACGGCTCTATGCCGCGCGCGGCGTGCAGGGCAAGGACGAGCTCGACGACGGCCTCGTGCGCCTGCTCGCACCCGCCACCCTGCGCGGCGCGCGCGAGGCCGCGGTGCTCCTGGCCGATGCGATCCGCGACGACAAGCGCCTGTGCATCGTGGCCGACTACGACTGCGACGGCGCCACGGCCTGCGCGGTGGCCGTGCGTGGCCTGCGCCTGCTCGGCGCGAAGCAGGTGAGCTACCTGGTGCCCGACCGCGTGATCGACGGCTACGGCCTCACGCCGCCGATCGCCGAGCGCGTGGCCGCGAGCGGCGCCGACGTGCTGATCACAGTCGACAACGGCATCGCGAGCGTCGAGGGCGTGGCCGCCGCCAAGGCGCGCGGGCTCGCGGTGCTGGTGACCGACCACCACCTGCCCGGCCCGGCGCTGCCCGCGGCCGACGTGCTGGTGAATCCCAACCAGCCCGGCTGCGAGTTCGAAAGCAAGAGCATCGCGGGCGTCGGCGTGATGTTCTATGTGCTGCTGGCCTTGCGCTCCGAGCTGCGTGCGCGCGGCGTGTTCGATGTCGCGACGCAACCCAAGCTCGATGCGCTTTTGCCGCTGGTTGCGCTCGGCACCGTGGCCGACGTGGTCAGGCTCGACGCCAACAACCGCCGCCTGGTCGCGCAAGGCCTGCGCCGCATCCGCGCTGGTTCCATGCCGGCAGGAATTGCCGCGCTCTTCAAGGCCGCCGGCCGCAATGCGCAGGCAGCCACCACCTTCGACTTC
Organism: Variovorax sp. LjRoot84; assembly: GCF_964254305.1. Lineage (NCBI taxonomy): Bacteria > Pseudomonadati > Pseudomonadota > Betaproteobacteria > Burkholderiales > Comamonadaceae > Variovorax > Variovorax sp. LjRoot84. Next base: position 1,260,162 of record NZ_CAXUTE020000001.1, on the reverse strand, counting down.
GGCTTCGCACTCGGGCCGCGCATCAATGCGGCCGGACGCCTGGCCGACATGACGCTGGGCATCGAGTGCCTGCTGACCGAGGACGCGGCGCGCGCCGACGAACTGGCGCGCATGCTCGACGGCATCAACCGCGAGCGGCGCGACATCGAGGGCGGCATGCGCGAGCAGGCGCTGATGCTGGCCGAGACGCTGTTCGACGACAGCCAGGCCCCGCCCGCCGCCATCAGCGTGTTCGGCGCGGACTTCCATGAAGGCGTGGTCGGCATCGTCGCCTCGCGGCTCAAGGACCGCTTCCACCGGCCCGCCTTCGTCTTCGCGGCCAGCGCCGCCGACGGCAAGTCGCACGAGCTCAAGGGTTCGGGTCGTTCGATCCCGGGCTTCCATCTGCGCGATGCGCTGGACCTGGTGGCCAAGCGCCATCCGGGCGTGCTGCTACGCTTCGGCGGCCATGCGATGGCGGCGGGCTGCACCGTGGCCGAGGAACATTTCGAGACCTTCGAGCGCGCGCTGGCGCAGGTGGCGATGGAATGGCTCGATGCCGCAGCGCTGACGCGGCGGCTCGACACCGACGGGCCGCTGGCGCCCGAATACCTGCGCGTCGAACTGGTCGACACCTTGCACCGCGAAGTGTGGGGACAAGGCTTTGCGCCGCCGACCTTCAGCGAAGAGGTCGAGGTCATCTCGCAGCGGCTGGTGGGCGAGAAGCATCTGGCGCTGAAACTCAAGCACCAGGGCAAGCCGGTGGACGGCATCTGGTTCGGCCACACCGAACCGCTGCCGCCGCGCGTGGTGATTGCGTTCCGGCTCGATGCCGACGAGTGGCAGGGCGTGCGGCGGGTGCGCTTCCTGGTGGAAGGCGCCGAGGGCTGAAGATGCAAGCCGCGCGACCCGATGCGCCGCCGGCGCCCATCCGGCCCGCCGCCACCGTGCTCATCTGCCGCGACAGCGCGGCCGGGCCCGAAGTCCTCATGATCCAGCGCCATGCGCTGTCGGACGTGCATGGCGGTTCCTACGTCTTTCCCGGCGGCAAGGTGGATCCGGCGGATGCCGGGCTCGACGCGCAGGCGCGCCTGGACCAGGAACCCGATCGCCTGCACGCGCTGCTGCACGACGAGGACATCGATGCCGCGACCGCCGCGGCGATCCATGTGGCGGCGGCGCGCGAAGTCTTCGAGGAATGCGGCCTGCTGTTCGCGCAGGGACTCGACGCCGAAGCCCTGCGGCAGGCGGCCGCGCTGGCCGCGGCCGGCGTCGCCTTCAACGACATGCTGGGCCGGCTCGGCCTGCGCCTGGACACGCGTGCCCTGCGGCCGTGGTCGCGCTGGATCACGCCGCTGCAGGCCTTGTCATCGCCGGGCAAGCGCTTCGACACGCGCTTCTTCATCGCCGCCGCGCCCGCCGGGCAGCATGCGCGGCACGATGCGCACGAGGCCGTGCACAGCGACTGGCTGCAGCCACGCACCGCGCTCGAAAGCTACTGGCGCGGCGACATCGTTCTGGCCGCGCCGCAGATCATGAGCCTCGCGCACCTGGGCCGCTTCAACAGCGTCGATGCGATGCTGGCCGAGGCCGACAGCCGCCCGCCCTGCCTCGTGCGGCCGCACACCTTCGAGATCGAGGGCATGCGCGCCACCGCCTACCCCGGCGACGAACGCCATCCGGAGCGCATTCGCGTCATGCCCGGGCCGCTGCGTCTGGTGCTGCGCGTCCGGCGGCTGGAGCCACCGGACGGCTTCGACGGGTTCTGGCGCTGACAATCAGCGTCATGGAAGTTCTCACCCTGACGGCCCTGATCTTCTTCGGTGCCTACCTGATCAAGTCCCGCGAGCAGAAGCGGCGCGTCGCGCTCCTTGCCAGCCATCTCGGCAACTACCAGATCGAACACCTGATGGAGCAGCTCACCGATGGCTACCTGCGCTGCCTCGGCGAAAACGACCCCGAGCGCCGCGATCAGATCTGGAGCCTGCTGGCCACCAGCGAGCAGACGCTTGCCGGCCAGTTCACGCGCTTCGCCGCAGAGTTCTCGAAGGTCGGCGCGGCCGACGCGCGCGTGAGCAAGTTCCCGATCGCGCTGCCCTTCGCGCAGACGCTGTTTCCCGGCAGCAGCTTCGACATGCGCGAGGCGCTGGCGATCCACGCGCGGGGCATCGCCGATGCGGTAGCGAACAGCGCTCAGCGCACGCCCAAGAGCAAGGCCTTCACCCTGTCGGCCGAGCTCTTCCTCATGCAGCACACCTGCCACTGGTTCTGCAGGTCGAAGGCGGTCGCCTCGGCACGGCTGCTGGCGCGCCACAAGACCTCCTACGCGCAGGTGCTCGATGCGGTGGCGCCGGCGACGCGGCGCGCCTACGGTGCCTTGGTAGGCGGTTGACGCCGCGGCGCTCGCGGCCGACTGGCGCCGGCAAGCTCTAGCACCATGGTCAGCTGCCCCGCGATCGACGGGTGGTGCTGCGCCAGCAGACGCGTGCCTTCGGCAATACGGCTGCGCCATCCTTTGCCGCGGCCCATGATGTCCTCGGCTGCCTCGTCGAGCGCATACGGGGAGCGCTCGAGTGCGTGCGAAACAATGGCGGCGACCTGCCCCGCATCCTTCTGGATCTTGGTGCGGAACGCCTCTTCGCGCTCGGCCATGACGACCAGCTTGTGCAGCGCGTAGCGCACCGGCGACGGTATGTTCACCATCAGCGCGTGTTCCCCCGAGATCACGGCTGTCTGGGCGATCTTCTCCAGGGAGAATTCCATGAACTTCAGAGGCTGGAGATTCACCTTGAGCGGCTCGTGCCGGTAAACCGCATCGCTCCTACCGGCGGTCGTCAGCAGATCGATCCGCATTTCGCCACCCTTGGAATTCAGGTAGGTGGCGCCAGCCCCGCTCGCGATCGACTTCACCGGAAGCAAGCCCATCTGAAGCGAAGTGATCGCGTCGTGCACGTCGGACTCGGTGTTCGTCGGCAAGGCAAGCGACACATTCTTGCCCGCGTGCGCGAAGTCGATGTCGTTCGTCTTCCAGCCCCCCGTCCACCGCACGCCGAGCATGTTCCCCATAGCGATGAACGCATGTGTGCCGATCAGCACGCCGCCGGCGTTGAAAAAGCCATGCTCCGAGAGCCTGTTGATCACCTTGAAGTGCTGGGGCGTCACGTTCAGGCAGCCAAGCGAAGTGCATGCGCTGGCGAGCCTGGCCAGGCCATCGTGGCCATGCGACTTGCCTTCGGAGCGCAGCCCGATGAGCTCACGCAGGCGCTCATCGTCGGGCCCGAGATAGACCTGGTGGTTCCTGCCGGCCAGATCGCGGAACTGCCAATACCAATAGATGACGCCCTTGACCTCCTTCTTGTTGAAGGAACCGCTCAGATCTGCGATCGAGCGATCGAGCATGCGCGCCTGCGCCTGCTCGACCAGTTCGGCGAAGTTGGTCTGCGCCGAGAGCGACAGATCCTCGAAGAGCGAGGGTTCGGAGACGGTGGCCACGGTTATACTGCGGAGTCCTTCCTGCGCAGTATAGCCACGCTTCAGCGCCCGAACTCGTGATTCAGGCCGATCGCCACGCTGCGCACGCCCCCGGGCCCGGTGCGCGCCGCGCCCACGTCGATGCTGATCAGGGGCGTCAGGCTGAAGCGCGCGCCGACGCGCGAAGTCCAGAGCCCGAAGGCACGGTTGCGCTCGGCGATCAGGGACACGGTGTCGTTCAGCGCCCATTCGCCGGCCAGTCCGCCGCGGCCGCTGCGCGCGCCGGTGCCGGGGGCCCAGTCGGCACCCAGGTTGGCGTGGACCTGCAGGCTGTCGGTCGCGCGCCAGGTCACGGGAACGACGAACTGGCCGCCGGTGCGGCCGCCGTGGCGCGGCAGCTCGAAGGTTGCGCCCATCGAGACGGCCGCGCTCCACTGCGCATCGGGCGCCTGCCCGAGAAAGGTCCACTTGAGCTGCGGGCCCGCCGTGTGCAGGCGATCCCCGGCCACCGCGATGCGATCGATGTTGAGACCCAGCTCGACCGGGCCGACGCGGCAGGCCGGCCCGAGGTGCCAGAGCGTGGTCTGCTGGCTGCGGGTGCGCGTACCCCACAACTCGTACTGGCACTGGCCCCGATCGAGCGTGCCCGCATCGTCGACGTCGAAATGGCCGCCGGCCTGCGCGGAGGCTGCAGCGAACCACAGCGGGGCCATCAGATAGGGTCGAATCATGGCCGCGCATTCTAGGAGCGGCCGGCGTCAATTCATCGGCTCATATTTCGAACTGCGGCTGCAGCTCGCGAATGCGTTTCATTGCCACGCCGGCGGCCGCGGTACGGGTCTCGACGCCAAGCTTCACGTACACGCGCTCCAGATGCTTCTTGGCGGTGGCCGGGCTGCTGCCCAAGATCTCGCCGATGTCCTTGTTGGTCTTGCCCTTGACCACCCAGTACAGAACCTCGGCCTCGCGTGCGGTGAGCTTCAGGCTCAGGCTCATGGCCTCGATCACCGCGGTGCCGGAGACCTCTCGCATGATGATCAGCCAGTCGTCGCCCTCCTCGTCGTGCCCGGTCTGCTGATGCAGCCGCAGGCTGAGGCTGGCGGCGCCCTGCGCGATCGAGAGCACGGGCGGCTCGACCTGGCGCTGCTGCGCGTCGGGCAGGTGCTGGCGCAGCCATTCGAGCACCACCGGCGGCGTGGCCGGCGCGGCCGTGGCGCAGTAGCGCTGCAGCAGGTCGCGCGCCAGCGCGGTCTGCCAGATCAGCCTGCCCTCGGGCATGCGCACGGTGAAGCTCGCGTAGCCGAAGGCATCGAGCGCATTGCGTGCCTGCCCGGCCTGCTGCACCGCCTGCCGCGCGGCGCGCGCGCCCTGCAGGTGCACATTCATGCGCGCCAGCACTTCCTTGGGCTTGATCGGCTTGGTGACGTAGTCGACGCCGCCGGCCTCCAGCGCCGCGACCAGGTGCTCGGTCTCGGTGAGACCGGTCATGAAGACGATCGGGATGTGGGCCGTCGCGGCATCGGCCTTGAGGCGGCGCGCGACTTCGAAGCCGTCGATGCCCGGCATCATCGCGTCGAGCAGCACGATGTCGGGGCGCGCCTGGGCCGCGCGCTGCAGGGCCTGCTCGCCGCTGGTCGCGACCAGCACCGCATAGCCCGATTCGTCGAGTGCATCGTGCAGGACCGCGAGGTTGTCGGGCACGTCGTCGACGATCAGCACCAGGTCGCCGGTGCCGGCGTGCTCGCGCAGGCTGTGCACCAGGGGTGGCGGGGGCTCGCTGCTCATGAGGTGCCCGCCGCCGAATTCAAGGCACGGCTCATGGCCTCGAACTGGAACTGCCGCGCCAGCGTACGCTGCGCCGCCGTCCAGCCCGCGCATTCGGGCTGGGCCGCATCGATGGCGTCGAGCTGGTTCATGATGCCGCGGAAGTAGCCGAGGCCGACGGCCTCCTCGAGCGCTCGCAGGCTGGCCGCATCGGGCAGCACGGCCGCCGGCAGCGAGGGCGCCGGCGGCGGTGCCACGGCGCTGTCGGTCCAGCGCAGCGCGAGCCGGCGCTCGAGCCAGTCGAGCAGCTCGCTGTGGCGCACCGGCTTGACGAAGAAATCCTCGGGCGCGATGCCGACGTCGTTGTCCAGCCGCTTGTCGAAGGCATTGGCCGAGACGATTGCGACGGACGCCTGCGCGAGCCCGAGCGCGCGCGAGCGGCGGATGGTTTCCCAGCCGTCGATGCCGGGCATCGCGAGATCGACGAACATCGCGTCGGGATGCCAGCCGGCGGCGATCAGGTCCAGCGCATCGTGGCCGCTGGCCGCCGTGCGCAGCTCGAAGCCCAGCGGCGCGAGCAGGTGCACGAGCAGTTCGCGGTCGGCCTCTTCGTTGTCGACCACCAGCAGGCGACGGCGCGGGCCTTCGTAGCCGCGCCGCGGCCGGGGCGCGGCCGCGGTCGTGCGCCGCCCGCCGTTGGCCGGCGCCTCGTGCACGCGCGGCAGGAACAGCCGCACCCGAAACACCGAGCCGGCGCCGGGCGCGCTCTGCACGCTCATCTCGCCGCCCATCAGGTCGATCAGCATCTTCGCGATCGTGAGGCCCAGGCCCGCGCCGGGCGCGGACGGGCCGGCGCTCGTGCCGCGCGCGAAGGGCTCGAAGATGCGGCTCAGTTCCTCGGCCGACATGCCGGGCCCGGTGTCCTCGACCTCGATGGCCGCGAACTCTCGCGCATAGCGCAGGCGCAGCGTGACCTGCCCGCTGGCGGTGAACTTGATCGCATTGCCCAGCAGGTTGATGAGGATCTGCCGCACGCGCCGCTCGTCGGCGCGCACCAGCTCGGGCAGTTCGCCGGCGGGTTCGAAGCGGAAGGCCAGGCCCTTCTCGGCCGCCTGCAGCTCGAACATGTCGGCCAGCTCGCTCATGAGCTCGGCGAACTCCATCGGCCTGGCATGCAGCGTGAGCTTGCCAGCCTCGATGTGCGCGATGTCGAGCGTGCCTTCGATCAGCGACAGCAGGTGCTCGCCGCCGCGCTTGATGACCGCCACCGCCTGCTGCCGGTGCGGCGGCACGGCCGCGTCTTCCCCCATCAGCTGCGCATAGCCCAGGATGCTGTTGAGCGGCGTGCGCAGCTCGTGGCTGATGGCGCTGATGTAGCGGCTCTTGGCCTGGTTCGCCTGGTCCGCCTGCTCGCGCGCCTGCTCGGCCGTCTGCTTGGCGGCCTGCAAGGCGCGGTCGGTCTCGCGGTGAAGCTCGATCTCGCGCACCAGCAGGTGGGTCTGGCGGTTCGATTCTTCCTGCGCCACCTTGCGGCTCTGGTGCGCGAGCACCAGCCACCAGGCGACGATGCCGGCGATCAGCAGCAGCGCCATGTAGGCCTTGAGAAAGCCCGAGCGCAGGTGCGCGGGGTTCGCCGCTTCGGCCAGCACCCCTTCGCCCAGGCCGCGCAGTTCCTGCTGGTAGAGCACGCCGAAGACCGCAGCGAGGAGCGGCACCACGATCAGCATCAGCAGCAGGAAGTGGCCGAGCCCGGTATCGAGGTAGGGCCAGACGCGACGCGGCAGCAGCCAGCGCAGCGCGCCCGACCATTGCGCCGAGAGGCTCGCCTGCGGCTTGCAGAGATCACCGCAGCGCGCGTCGAGCGTGCAGCACAGCGAGCAGATCGCGCCCTGGTAGGCGGGGCAGTGCGCCATGTCGGGGCCTTCGTACTCGCGCTCGCAGATCACGCAGCGCTGCGTGCTGAGGCGCCGGTAGCTGCCGGCCTCCGATTCGACGCGCGCCCAGCGCACCGCCGCGCGGCCGGTGGCCGGTTCGAAAGGCGCCGAGCCGCAGTCGTCGGACACCCGCGCGATGTAGTACTTGCCGCGCGTGGCCCAGGCGATCAGCGGCGCCGCGACGAAGGCGGTGCCCAGCGCGATCAGCGCCGAGAAGGCCTGCGCCATCGGCCCGAACACACCCAGGTGCGCCGTGATCGACAGGGCCGAGGCCAGCGCCATCGCGCCGACGCCGACCGGGTTGATGTCCCACAGGTGCGCGCGCTTGAACTCGATGCCCGGCGGCGAGAGGCCCAGCGGCTTGTTGACGACGAGATCCGCCACCACCGCCATCATCCAGGCGATCGCGATGTTGGCGTAGAGGCCGAGCACGTCGCCCAGCGCCTCGAACACGTTCATCTCCATCAGCATGAAGGCGATCAGCGCATTGAACACCACCCACACCACGCGGCCCGGATGACTGTGCGTGACGCGCGAGAAGAAATTGCTCCAGGCGAGCGAGCCCGCATAGGCGTTGGTGACGTTGATCTTGAGCTGCGAGATCACGACGAACAGCGCCGTCGCGGCCACCGCCCAGCCGTATTGGGGGAACACGTACTCGTAGGCGGCCAGGTACATTTGATTGGGGTCGACCGCACGCTCGGGCGGCACCATGTGGCCGATGGCGAGGTAGGCGAGCAGCGCGCCGCCCAGCATCTTGAGCACGCCCAGCACCACCCAGCCCGGCCCGCCGACGAGCACGCCGGCCCACCAGCGCCCGCGGTTGGCAGCGGTGCGGACCGGCATGAAACGCAGGTAGTCGGCCTGCTCGCCCATCTGCGTGATCAGCGCGATGCCGACGGTGAGGGCGGCACCGAACAGGTGCAGATCGAATCCGATGGCGCCGGGCTTGACGCCGTTGTAGTGCACGATGCCGTCGAACGCACCAGGATCGCGCACCAGCACATAGCCGAAGGGCACCACCAGCATCACGAGCCAGATCGGCTGGGTCCACACCTGCAGCCGGCTGATGGCCGAGATGCCGTGCGTGACCAGCGGAATCACCACCAGCGCGCAGACCAGGTAGCCCCACACCACGGGGATGCCCAGCGCCAGCTCGAGCGCATAGGCCATCACCGCCGCCTCGAGCGCGAAGAAGATGAAGGTGAAGGAGGCGTAGATCAGCGAGGTCAGCGTGGAGCCGATGTAGCCGAAGCCGGCGCCGCGCGTGAGCAGGTCCATGTCGACGCCGTAGCGCGCCGCATAGACGCTGATCGGCAGGCCGGCCAGGAAGATGATGAGCCCGGTGACCAGGATCGCCCAGGCCGCATTGATGAAGCCGTACTGCACCAGCAGCGTGGCGCCGACCGCTTCGAGGATCAGGAAGGAGGCCGCGCCGCCGAAGGCCGTGCTCGCCACGCGCCATTCCGACATGCGCCGAAAGCGCTGGGGGGTGTAGCGCAGGGCATAGTCCTCGAGCGTTTCGCGCGCCACCCAGCTGTTGTAGTCGCGCCGAACCTTGACGATGCGCTGCGGGGCTTCGTCGCTCGGGAGCGGGGGAACGGCGGTAGAGTCCACCGGTTCAAAGTGCAGCTTTCGTGCCACGGCACGAGTGTTGCAACATCGCCGCTCATGGAACTCACACCGCGAGAAAAAGACAAATTGTTGATCTTCACGGCCGCCCTGCTGGCCGAACGGCGCCGCGCACGCGGGCTGAAGCTCAACTACCCCGAAGCCGTGGCGCTGATCTCGGCTGCCGTGATGGAAGGTGCGCGCGACGGCAAGAGCGTGGCCGCCCTGATGAGCGAGGGCCGCAGCGTCCTGTCGCGCGCCGACGTGATGGACGGGGTGGCCGACATGATTCCGGACATCCAGGTCGAGGCCACCTTTCCGGACGGCACCAAGCTCGTGACCGTGCACCAACCCATCGTTTGAAAAACCACCCGCCACCACCATGCGCCTTCTTCGCCAAGCCCCTCTGCTCTTGATTGCGGCGCTGCCGTTGGCCGCGGCCGCCCACACCGGCGCCGATGCCGGCCTGCACCACGGATTCATGTCCGGCTTCCTGCACCCGCTGACGGGGTTTGACCACCTGGCTGCGATGGTGGCGGTCGGCCTGTGGAGCGCGCTCACCGCGCGCCGTGCCTGGCCCGACCTGCTGTGGGCGCCGCTGGGCTTCGCGCTGATGCTGCTGGCCGGCGCGTTGCTCGGGTTGGCGGGCGTGCAACTCCCGGTCGTCGAGCCCCTGATCGCTGCGTCGCTGCTGGGGCTGGGCCTGCTGGTCGTCACGCAGCGCCGCCTGCCGGCGCTGGCCGCCGCCGCGCTGGTCGGCCTGTTCGCCGTGTTCCATGGCGTCGCGCATGGTCAGGAGCTGGCAGGCGAATCCGGTGCCGCGCTCACCCTGGCCGGCATGCTCGCTGCGACGGTGCTGCTGCATGCGGCCGGCATCGCGATCGGCTGGTCGCTGCGCCATGCGAACCGTTGGGTGCCGCGCGTTGCGGGCGCAGCGGTGGCGATCTTCGGCGTTGCACTGCTCGGCGGCGTTGTATGACCGCCCCCCGGCTCGCCACTTCGTGTGCTTCGCCACCCCCCGAGGGGGAGGCGCCTCCGCCTTGGGGCGGCCCGGCGGCGGAGGCATCATGATTCCCGGCGAACTCATCACCGACGAGGGCGATCACGTCCTCAATCCCGGCCGCCGCGCGATCACGCTGGTGGTGCAGAACACCGCCGACCGTCCGATCCAGGTCGGCTCGCACTACCACTTCGCCGAGACCAACGGCGCGCTGGGCTTCGACCGCGAGGCTGCGCGCGGCATGCGCCTGAACATCGCCTCGGGCACCGCGGTGCGCTTCGAGCCGGGGCAGCAGCGCACGGTCGAACTGGTGGATTTCGCCGGCGACCGCCTCGTCTACGGTTTCCGCGGACTGGTTCAAGGAAAGCTCTAAACATGGCAACGATCGGCCGGCGTGCCTACGCCGAAATCTTCGGCCCCACCGTGGGCGACCGCGTGCGCCTGGCGGACACCGATCTCGTGATCGAGGTGGAAGAGGACTACACCCTGCGCGCCGGTGGCTACGGCGAGGAGGTCAAGTTCGGCGGCGGCAAGACCATCCGCGACGGCATGGCGCAGTCGCAGCGCACGAGGGCTGAGGGCACGGTCGACACGGTGATGACCAACGCGCTGATCCTCGACCACTGGGGCATCGTCAAGGCCGACATCGGCCTTCGGGGCGGTCGCATCGTCGCGATCGGCAAGGCCGGCAACCCGGACGTGCAGCCTGGCGTGGACATCGTCATCGGCCCGGGCACCGAGGTCATCAGCTGCGAGGGCAACATCGTCACCGCCGGCGGCATCGACAGCCACATCCACTTCATCTGCCCGCAGCAGATCGAAGAGGCGCTCGCGTCCGGCGTCACCACCATGCTCGGCGGCGGCACCGGCCCCGCAACCGGCACCTTCGCGACCACCGCGACGCCGGGGCCCTGGCACATCGAGCGCATGCTCCAGGCGGCCGACGCCTTTTCGATGAACCTCGGCTTCCTCGGCAAGGGCAACGCGAGCCTGCCGGCTGCGCTGCACGAGCAGATCGATGCCGGCGTCATGGGCCTCAAGCTGCATGAAGACTGGGGCACCACGCCGGCGGCGATCAGCAACTGCCTCGACGTGGCCGACGCCACCGACACGCAGGTCGCGATCCACAGCGACACGCTGAACGAATCCGGCTTCGTCGAGAACACCATCGCGGCCGTGAAGGGCCGCGCGATCTGCGCCTTCCACACCGAAGGCGCGGGCGGCGGCCATGCGCCCGACATCCTGCGCGTGGTGGGCGAGCCGAACTTCCTGCCCTCCTCCACCAACCCCACCATGCCCTACACCGTGAACACGCTCGACGAACACGTCGACATGTTGATGGTGTGCCATCACCTCGATGCCGGCATCCCCGAAGACCTGGCCTTCGCCGAAAGCCGCATCCGCAAGGAAACGATCGCGGCCGAAGACATCCTGCACGACCTCGGCGCGATCAGCATGTTCAGCTCCGACAGCCAGGCCATGGGCCGGGTCGGCGAGGTCGTCATCCGCTGCTGGCAGACCGCCCACAAGATGAAGGGCCAGCGCGGCAAGCTGCCGGAAGACGGCGCGCGCAACGACAACTTCCGCGCCAAGCGCTACGTCGCCAAGTACACGATCAACCCCGCCATCGCGCACGGCATCGCGCACGAGGTGGGCAGCATCGAGGTCGGCAAGTGGGCCGACCTGGTGGTGTGGAAGCCGGCCTTCTTCGGCGTCAAGCCCTTCGCGATCCTGAAGGGCGGCACGATCGCGATGGCCGCGATGGGCGATCCCAACGCATCCATTCCGACACCGCAGCCGGTGCACTACCGCCCGATGTTCGGCGCCTTCGGCGGCTCGCTGGCGAAGAGCTCGCTGACCTTCGTCTCGCAGGCCGGCCTGGCCGCCGGCATCGGCGAGCGCTACGGGCTTGCCAAGACCCTGAGCGCGGTGAAGAACATCCGCGGCATCCGCAAGCAGCACATGGTGCACAACGCCTACACGCCGAAGATGGAGATCGATGCGCAGACCTATGCGGTGCGCGCCGACGGGCAGCTGCTCGTCTGCGATCCGGCGGTTTCGCTGCCGATGGCGCAGCGGTACTTTTTGTTCTGAAGCAGCTCAGCCGGTTCGCGCCTGCAAGTGCTCTCGAATCCAGGCGGCGAAGCCTTGCTCGTCGATCGCGCTGGCGGCGACGTCGAACATCACCAAGGTCGCTTCAGCTTGAGCAGCAACCAATCGCTGACCATTCAGTGCGAGAAACAAACCCACAGCAAGGAACGCAGCGCGCTTGTTGCCATCGACAAATGGATGATTCTTGGCAAGCCCGACGCCGTAGGCTGCAGCCAGATCGGCGAGATCAGGCTTGCCGCAGGCAACCAGATTGCGGGGCCGCGCCAATGCAGACTGGAACAACCCTTCGTCACGCAAGCCTGGGGCACCGCCATGCTCCGCCAGGCTCTCATCGTGCAACAGCATCAGAGACCGCTGGTCGATCCAGCGCCACTCCCTCATTTGGCGAGCTGATGGAACGTGTCCCGAAACTCACGCATGAACTCGCGCCCCAGTTTCAGTTGCTCCTCCACGTCGGGGTCGTACGGTGTCAGCGTCACACCGTTTGCAGCCTCGGTCATGAACAGCGTGTCCCCCTTCTCGACCTTCAAGCGCGCCAGCACTTCCTTGGGCAGGATCACGCCCACGGAGTTACCAATTTGCGTTAGTTTGAGCGCCGACATCGCGATTCCCTGAAGTTATAACTGTTGTTATATTATCGAGGATCAACCGCGGCATCAAGCCCTTCTACATTGCCCATGCTCACAGCCAACAAACTCATGCCCCAAGGCGGCGGCCTCGCGCCGGTGCTGCTCAAGCGCGCCGCCACCGTCGAACTCGACTGGGACGTGCGCCAGAAGAGCCGCTTCGATGTCACCGATTCGCAAGGCCGGCAGATCGGCGTGTTCCTGCCGCGCGGCACCGCGGTGCGCGGCGGCGACGTGCTGGTGGCCGAAGACGGCTCGCTGATCAAGGTGATCGCAGCCAAACAGCCGGTGCTGGTGATCACGCATTGCAGCGAGCACGGCACGCCCTTCGACCTGACGCGCGCGGCCTACCACCTGGGCAACCGGCACGTGCCGATCGAGCTCAAGCCCGACCACCTGAAGATCGAACCCGACCACGTGCTGGCCGGCATGCTGCGCTCGATGCACCTGATCGTGCGCGAAGCCGAGGAGGCTTTCGAACCCGAAGGCGGTGCGTATGGCGCGCATGGCGGCGGCCATGGGCATTCGCATGGCGCCGCGCCGGTGGGGCCGGTGCTGCATCCGGACGCCTACGCGGCGCCGCATGCGCACGATCACGGCCACGATCATTCCCACGGCCACTCGCACTGATGGACGACGCGCCGGGCGCCCTGTCCGCTGCCAGCTTGCTGCAGCTGATCTGGCTGGCCTCGCCGGCGCTGCCCGTCGGCGGCTTCTCCTATTCGGAGGGGCTGGAAGCGGGCATCGAATGGGCCGGCCTCGCCACCGAAGCGGCGGCCTCCGACTGGCTGGCCGACCAGCTCCATCTGAGCCTGGCGCGCGCCGACCTCGCGGTCGTGGCGCAGGCGGTTCCCGCCTGGCGCAGCGGCGACACGGCACGCATCCGCGCGCTCAACGACTGGGTGTTCCAGACCCGCGAATCCGCCGAGTTCCAGCTGCAGACCGAGCAGATGGGCCGTTCCTTCGTCGAATGGCTCAAGCTGCACCATGCCGACGCCGCGAGCGTCTTCGACAGCCTGCCCGCAAGCTATCCCGTAGCCTTCGCCTTCGCCGCCAGCCGCACCGGGGCACCGGTGCGCGACGCCTGCCTGGCCTTCGCCTTCGGCTGGGCCGAGAACATGGTGGCGGCGGCGGTCAAGGCCGTGCCGCTGGGGCAAAGCGCCGGCCAGCGCATGCTGGGCCGGCTGGCCGCGGAAATTCCCACAGCAGTCGAGAGTGCGCTCACACTGGCGGATGATGAACGCCAGGCCTTTTCCCCCATGCTCGCCGTGCTGTCGGCGCGCCACGAAACCCAGTATTCGCGCCTCTTTAGAAGCTGAACCATCATGTCCTCCGCCCTGCACCACATCCCCCACCGCACCAAGAGACTGCCGCCGCTGCGCGTGGGCATCGGCGGGCCGGTCGGCTCCGGCAAGACCACGCTGCTCGAGATGCTCTGCAAGGCGATGCGCGACAAGTACGACCTGATCGCCATCACCAACGACATCTACACCAAGGAAGACCAGCGCCTGCTGACGGTGGCTGGCGCATTGCCGGCCGAGCGCATCATGGGCGTGGAGACCGGCGGCTGCCCGCACACCGCGATCCGTGAGGACGCCTCGATCAATCTCGAAGCCATCGATCGCATGTTGGGCGAGTTCCCCGACGCCGACGTGGTCTTCGTCGAGAGCGGCGGCGACAACCTGGCCGCCACCTTCAGCCCCGAACTCAGCGACCTCACGATCTACGTGATCGACGTCGCGGCCGGCGAGAAGATCCCGCGCAAGGGTGGCCCCGGCATCACCAAGAGCGACCTGTTCGTGATCAACAAGACCGACCTCGCGCCCTACGTGGGCGCCGACCTCGGGGTGATGGAGGCCGACACCCGACGCATGCGCAAGCAGCGGCCCTTCGTGATGACCAACCTCAAGACCCACACCGGTCTGGCCGAGGTCGTGGCCTTCATCGAAGAGCGCGGCATGCTCGTCGGCGACTGAGCGGGCGCACGCATAGACGAGAGCGCTTCGGCCCCCATTTGTCGCGGCGATTCGAGAAATGCATCACATCTTCGAGACGTCATAGAGCTTCGGGCTTATTTCTTGCTGAGCCCGGAAATCCGATACTTCCGTAACGAATACGAAAGTTCCTATGGCCTCCGAAGCAACCTTCCATCCCGCGACCAGCAGCGTCCAGTTCGCGATCTACCCCGACGGGTACGACGGCGCACGCATCATTGCCCGGATCGACGAAGAGGCGCTGCACGCCCGCTTCCATGCACCTGAGGGCGACACCGAACTGGTGCGCGCCTATGCGGAGAACGCCGACTCCATCGACGCGCTGGCGACCGCCCGCTACCGCGAGAACCCGATGGCCGCCATCTGCCTGCACAGCACGGACTTCCAGGCCAGCGGTTTCTAGCGGGAAGGCGGCCTGCGCCTTCGCCGGTGGAGAATCCGGCCATGCCCCAGCACATCGGAATCGTCGGCTGCTCCGCCGAAGGCGCGGCCCTTTGCTACAAGACCATTTGCGCCGACGGCGCGCAGCTTCTGGGCCCGCATGCCCATCCCGAGGTCTCGATGCACACGCCCTCGCTCGCCGAGTACGTCGAGTGCCTGGACCGCGGCGACCTGCAGGGCGTGGGCGAACTGATGCTCGCCTCGGCCCACAAGCTCGCGAAGACCGGCGCCGACTTCCTGGTCTGCCCCGACAACACCATCCACCAGGCGCTGCCGCTCATCGAAGCGCGCTCGCCGCTGCCCTGGCTGCACATCGCCGAAGTGGTTGCGGCCGAGGCCGTCGAACGCGGCTATCGCCGGCTCGGCCTGACCGGCACGCGCTGGCTGGTCGACAGCGAGGTCTATCCCGAAAAGCTGGCGGCGCGCGGGCTGGCCTGCATGCGGCCGAGCGATGCCGAACGCGACGACATCCAGCGCATCATCATGGACGAGCTGGTCTACGGCGTGTTCAAGCCCGAGGCGGTGGACCGCTTCCAGCAGCTCATCGGGCGCATGAAGGACGAGGGCTGCGATGCCGTCATCCTCGGCTGCACCGAGATTCCGTTGATCGTCAACGACACCAATTCACCGCTGCCGCTGCTCGACTCCACGCGCCTTCTGGCGCGGGCAGCGCTGCGTCGGGCGGTGCAGGCCTAGTTCAGGGCGCCTCGATCGCCAGTTCGGCCACCACGCGGCTGGCCGCGACCTGGTCGCCGGTCTTCACATGCAATGCCGTCACCCGGCCCGACGACGGCGCCGCATGCACGTGCTCCATCTTCATGGCTTCCAGGGTCACCATGGGCTGGCCGGCCTCGACGCTGTCGCCGACAGCCACCATCACCGCGACCACGCGGCCGTTCATCGATGCGCGCAGCTTGCCGTCGCCGGCTGCGTCACCGGACTTGAGCGCGGCCGCGCGCGTGTGGTCTTCCACGCGCAATTGGCGGCCCCGGTAGTGCAGGAGCAGCAGGGGGCCGTCGCGATGGCAGACCGCGCGCTCGGCCAGGCCGTTGCAGACGAAGCGCACCGAAGTCTGCACCCGTTCGACTCGATCGATCTCGAAGACGCCTTCGTCGATGCCCACGCTGAACCGATCGGGATGCGCGCGCACGACGCCGCCGCCGAGCATCCGGCCGTCGAGCGTGAAGCGCAGCGAGATCGGCAGCGTGTGCGTCAGGGGGCGCCCTTGGGACGGCCGCTCTCCGGCAACGTCGCAGAGCAGCACGGCCGCGAGCGCGGCGGCACGGTCCTGCGTGGCGCTGTCCGATGCGAGCAGCTCTTCCTGCTGCTGGTCGATGAAGGCGGTGCTCGCACCGCCGGCCGCGAACACCGGGTGCGCAAGGCAGCGCTGCAGGAAGAGCTGATTGGTCGTCACGCCCAGCGCCACCGCATCCTCGAGGCCGGCCATCAGCTTGCGCCGCGCCTCCTCGCGCGTGCGGCCGTGCGCGATGAGCTTGGCGATCATCGAGTCGTAGAAGGGCGGAATCTCGGCGCCCGGGCGCAGCGCATCTTCCACGCGCAACTGCGGCGGCATCTGCCACAGCGCCATGGTGCCGCTCTGGGGCATGAAGCCTTGCGCAACATCTTCTGCACAGAGGCGGACCTCGATCGCGTGGCCGTCGAAGCGCACCTCCTGCTGCGCGAGCGGCAAGGGCTCGCCGGCCGCCACGCGCAGCTGCAGCTCCACCAGGTCGAGTCCGGTGATGGCCTCGGTGACCGGATGCTCCACCTGCAGCCGCGTGTTCATCTCCATGAAGTAGTAGTTGCCCTCGCCGTCGAGCAGGAATTCGAGGGTGCCAGCGCCCTCGTAGCCGATGGCCTTCACTGCCGCTACGGCCGTCGCACCCATGCGCTCGCGCAGCACCGCATCCACCGCCGGCGAGGGCGCCTCCTCGATGATCTTCTGGTGGCGGCGCTGCACCGAGCAGTCGCGCTCGCCGAGATGGATGGCATGGCCGTGGCGGTCGGCGAAGACCTGGATCTCGATGTGGCGCGGCGCGACGATCGCGCGCTCGAGGATGAGCTCCGGGTTGCCGAAGGCAGCTTCCGCTTCGGAGCGCGCGCTCTGCAGCAGCGCGGGAAACGCCTTCGCCGAGGGCGCCAGCCGCATGCCGCGCCCGCCGCCGCCGGCGGCGGCCTTGATCATCACCGGGAAGCCGATGCGCTCGGCTTCCGCGGCGAAGCGTGCATCGCTCTGGTCGTCGCCCTGGTAGCCCGGAATGCAGGGCACGCCGGCGGCCTGCATCAATGTCTTGGCACCGGCCTTGTGGCCCATCGCGGCGATCGCCTCGGGCGAAGGGCCGATGAACACCAGCCCGGCCTTCTTGCAGGCACGGGCGAAGGCTTCGTTCTCGGCCAGAAAGCCGTAGCCCGGATGCACCGCGTCCGCGCCCGCCAATGCGGCCGCTTCGAGAATCGCTGGGATGCACAGGTACGACTGCGACGGCAAGGGCTCGCCGATGCAGACCGCCTGGTCGGCCTCCTGCACGTGGCGCGCATCGGCATCGGCGGTGGAATACACGGCCACGGTGCGAAAGCCGAGGGCACGCGCGCTGCGGATGATGCGCAGCGCGATCTCGCCGCGGTTGGCGATGAGGATCTTGCGGAAGGGTGTGGATGGCATGGCCATGAACTCAGGGACGCGCCACGGAGAACTGCATCGCCTGCGGCCGGCGCAGCTCGGCATCGCGGCAGATCGAGAGCACCTGGGCGATCACGGCGCGCGTGTCGCGCGGATCGATCACGCCGTCGTCGAGCAGGCGCGCGCTGGTGGTGAACACGCTGGTCTGGCTCTCGAAGCGCTCGATGATGCGGCGCTCCAGCTCGTCGAGCTTGGCCTGGTCCACCGCGCCCTTGCGCTTCATCGCGGCCTCGGTGACCATGACCATGGTGCCGGCCGCCTGCTCGGCGCCCATCACGGCCGTCCTCGCGTTGGGCCACGAGAAGCAGAAGCGCGGATGGAAGCCGCGCCCGCACATGCCGTAGTTGCCGGCGCCGTAGGAGGCGCCGCAATAGAGCGTGATCTGCGGCACGGTGGCGTTGGTCACGGCCTGGATCATCTTGGAGCCGTGCTTGATCATGCCGGCCTCCTCATGCGCCTTGCCCACCATGAAGCCGGTGGTGTTGTTGAGATAGAGGATCGGCGTCTTCGACTGGCAGCAGGCCTGGATGAAGTGGGTTGCCTTGTTGGCGCCGGCGCTGTCGATGGGGCCGTTGTTGGTGACGACGCCGAGCGGCAGCCCCTCGATCTTGATGTGGCCGACCACGGTGGCGCTGCCGTAGTTCTCGCCGAAGGCCAGGAACTCGGAGTCGTCGGCGATGCGCGCGATCACCTGCCGCATGTCGACCGGGCGCTTGGGATCCATGGGCATGATGCCCAGCAGCTCCTCGGCGTCGTGGCGCGGCGGCTTGAAGCGGCGCGGCGCCTCGGCCGGCAGCTCGCGGTTCCAGTCGATGTGGGCGAGGATCTCGCGCGCGATGCGGATCGCGTCGCGATCGTCTTCGGCCAGGTAGTCACCGAGGCCCGAGATCGAGGTGTGCATGAGGGCGCCGCCCAGCTCCTCCTCGGTCGCGATCTCGCCGGTCGCGGCCTTCAGCAGCGGCGGCCCGGCGAGAAAGGCGCGCGAGCGGCCCCGCACCATCACGATGTAGTCCGACAGGCCCGTCTGGTAGGCGCCGCCAGCGGTGGAGGAGCCGTGCGTCACCGTGATCACCGGCAGGCCGGCCGCCGACATGCGCGCGAGGTTGCGGAACAGGCTGCCGCCCTTGATGAACTCCTCGACCTTGTAGGTGAGCAGGTTGGCGCCTGCGCTCTCGACCAGCTGGACGTAAGGCAGCTTGTTCTCGAGCGCGAGCTCCTGCATGCGCAGCGCCTTGTCGAGGCCCATGGGCTGCAGCGCGCCGGCATCGATGCCTGAGTCGGAGGCATTGACCATTACGCGCACGCCCGAGACCCAGCCGATGCCGCCGATGATGCCGCCGCCCGGCACGCTCTGGTCGAGCTCGGGCTTGTCCAGGCCGAGACCGGCCAGCGATGCGATTTCGAGAAAAGGCGAGCCCGGATCGAGCAGCAGCGAAACCCGATCGCGCGGCAGCAGCTGGCCGCGTTGCTCGAAGCGCTCGCGCGATCGGGCCGAGCTCGCCGCGCTGCGCTGCTCGCAGGCGCGCACGCGTTCGAGCAGGGCCAGCATGCCCTCGCGGTTGGCCTGGAAGGATTCGCTGTCGGGATAGATGGTCGACTCGATGCTTGCCATGTTCTTTTTTCCTTGCGCCTCAAAGGCCCAGCTGCCGCGCGGCCAGGTCCTTCATGACCTCTTCCGATCCGCCGCCGATCATCATCACCTTGACCTCGCGGTAGATGCGCTCGCTCTTCGTGCCGCGCATGTAGCCCATGCCGCCCAGCAGCTGCACCGCCTGGTCGGCACAGAACTGCATGGCCTGCGTCGCCTGCACCTTGGCCAGGCAGATGCGCGCCACCAGTTGCGCCGGGTCGGCGAGCTGGTGCTCGATGCGGTAGGCCAGGTCGTAGACGAGCGTGCGCGCGGCGTCGATGCGCAGGATCATGTCCATCAGCTTGTGGCGCACCACCTGCCGCTCGGACAGCGCCGTGCCGCCGATCGTGCGCTGGCGCGCCCAGTCCACAGCCTCCTCCAGACAGACCTCGGCATAGCCGCAGGCCAGCGACGCCATCAGCAGGCGCTCGGTGTTGAAGTTGCGCATGAAGAGCTTGAAGCCGCGGTTCTCCTCGCCCACGAGGTTGGCCACCGGCACCCGGCAGTCGTCGAAGCGAAGGTGCGCGGTGTCGGAACTCCACCAGCCCATCTTCTTGAGCGGCGTGCGGGTGAGCCCCGGCGTGCCACCCTCGATCACCAGCGCCGAGATGCCGCCGGCGCCCAAGACCTTCGGGGCGGTGCGCACCGCAGTCGTGATGAAGTCGGCGCGCACGCCCGAGGTGATGAAGGTCTTCTCGCCGTTCACGATGTAGTGATCGCCGTCGCGGATCGCGGTGGTCTTCAGGTTGGCCACGTCGGAGCCGCCCGAGGGCTCGGTGACGGCCAGCGCAGCAATCTTGCGGCCCGCGAGCACCGGCGGGATGACGCGGCGTTTCAACTCTTCGCTGCCCGCGGCAAGAATCGGCGGCAGCGCGATGCCGTGCGAGTTCATCGAGGCCTGCACGCCGCCAGAACCGCAGCGCGCGAACTCCTCGGCCACCACGAGCTGGTAGAACACGTCGGCCGGCGTGCCGCCGTATTCCTCCGGATAGCCCAGCCCCAGGATGCCGAGTTCGGCCGAGCGCGCATAGAGCGAGCGCGGAAAGGTCTCGGCCTCGTCCCACGCGTTCACGTTGGGCGTGATCTCGCGCGAGATGAAGTCGCGGACGCTGGCGCGGAACTGCTCGTGATCGGGACTGAAATAGAAGGGCAGCGGCGGCGCATCGAGAAAGTCCATTGACGACTCCTTGTCGCGACCAAGGCTAGCGGCCCGGCGCGCCCAGGTCTTGCGCGTAGTGGCTGCGGCCCTGGTCCACTAGCGAGTTGACGCAAGCGCAGCGCGCGGCGGATCGCTAAGCTGCATCTCCATGACAAGCAGCAGCAAGATCGTCCGCATCGGCGGCGCCTCCGGCTTCTGGGGCGACAGCATGGTGGCCACGCCGCAACTGGTGAAGGGAGGGCGGCTCGACTACCTGGTGTTCGACTACCTGGCCGAGACCACGATGGCCATCCTGGCGGCGGCGCGCGCCAAGCAGCCCGAGCTGGGCTGGGCCACCGACTTCGTCGACATCGCGATGAAGCCGGTGCTCGGCGAGGTGAAGCGGCAAGGGATCAAGGTGATCAGCAACGCGGGCGGCATCAATCCGCACGGCTGCGCGGCCGCGCTGCAGGCCATGGCCGAGGCCGAAGGCATCGCGCTGCGCATCGCCGTGGTCGAGGGCGACGACATCGGCGCGCAGATGCCGGCCGTGCGCAAGCGCGGCATCCAGGACATGTTCAGCGGCGAAGCCTTGCCCGAGAAGGTGCTGAGCGCCAACGCCTACCTCGGCGCCGCGCCGATCGCCGCCGCGCTGGCGGCCGGTGCCGAGGTGGTGATCACCGGACGCTGCGTCGACAGCGCCGTGACGCTGGGGCCGCTGATGCACGAATTCGGCTGGACCCACGACGACTTCGACCTGCTGGCCTCCGGCAGCCTCGCCGGCCACATCATCGAGTGCGGCTGCCAGGCGACCGGCGGCCTGCACACCGACTGGGAAGAGATCCCGGACTGGGCAAACATCGGCTACCCGATCGTCGAGTGCCATGCCGACGGCAGCTTCGTCCTGACCAAGCCCGAGGGCACCGGCGGCAAGGTGGTCCGCGCGGCGGTGGCCGAGCAACTGCTCTACGAGATCGGCGACCCCGGCGCCTATCTGCTACCGGACGTGAGCTGCGACTTCCGCGAGGTCGTAATCGAGCAGCAGGGAGAGAACCGCGTGCGCGTGAGTCCTGCCAAAGGACGCCCGCCGACGCCGAGCTACAAGGTTTCGGCGACCCAGCAGGGTGGCTACCGCTGCGCGGGCAGCCTGGTGATCGTCGGCATCGATGCCGAGAAGAAGGCCCGACGCACGGCCGAGGCGATCATCGAGCGCACCGGCCGCATCCTGCGCGAGAGCGGGCAGCCGCCCTTCACCTCCACCTACATCGAAGTGATCGGCGCCGAGTCGCTCTACGGCCCGCATGCGCGCACGCGGGCGTCGCGCGAGGTCATGATGCGGGTGGTGGCCAATCATCCGCAGAAGGCCGCGCTCGCGATGTTCGCGCGCGAGATCGCGCCGGCGGGCACCTCGTGGGCGCCCGGCACCACGGGCCCGGGCGGCGGGCGGCCTTCGGTGTCGCCTCTGATCGAGCCCTTCTCTTTTCTGCTGGAGAAAGAGGCAGTGCCGGTCGCCTTCGTGCTCGACGGCGAGCGGCATGCGGTGCCCGTTCCGGCGGGAACGGGCGACGGTGTCGCGCCCGATGTGCCAACGCCCTCTCCATGGATCGATCCCGATGAGCCGATGGAGGAAGTGCGCCTCATCCAGCTCGCCTGGGCGCGCAGCGGCGACAAGGGCAACCTCTCGAACATCGGCCTGGTCGCACGCCGCCCCGAATGGCTGCCGCTGCTGTGGGAACGCGTGACGCCCGATGCCGTGGGCGCCTATTTCGCGCACCTGGTTCACGGCAAGGTGGAACGCTTCTACCTGCCCGGCATCGCCGCGATGAACCTGCTGCTGCACGACGCGCTCGACGGCGGCGGGCCTTCATCGATGCGCATGGATCCGCTCGGCAAGGGCATGGGGCAGATGCTGCTGGACATGCGGATCAAGGTTCCGCGTTCGCTGGCCGCGGGGCTTTGAATGCAGAGCAGGCCCGACACCCGCTTCGCCCCCGCCGCCGAATTCGGCCGCAGCGAACTCACCGCGCTCTGGAATCGCGCCTACGAAAACTACTTCGTTCCGATCGCCTTCACCGAACCGCTCTTCGAGAGACATCTGCGGCGCGCGAGCGCCGACCTGGACCTTTCCAGGCTGCTCCTGATCGGCGACGCGCTCCATGGCATTTCGCTCGTGGGCCGCAGGCAGGAGCGTGCCTACTTGGCCGGCTTCGGCATCGCCGGCGCGCAGCGGGGCCAAGGGCTGGCAAGGGCGCTGCTCGAGGCACAGATCTCGGCCTTGTCGGACGCGGGGATGCGCGAAATCGTCCTCGAGGTCATCGAACAGAACCCGGCCCGGATGCTCTACCGCAAGGCGGGCTTCGCGGAGATTCGGCCCTTGGTGGTTCTGGAGGGAACACTTGCGCAAGGCCGCGCATCTGCCGGTATGGCGCTCGACGCTGCCGCCCTCGCATCCGCGCATGCGCTGTGCAATGCGGACACACGTCCGACCTGGCGCCGCGAAATCCCCACGGTGCTGGGCGCCGTCGCGACCGAGGGGGCAGTAGCCCTCGGTGTGCAGCGGGACGCCGCCATCGTCGGCTACGCCGTCTATCTCGAAGGCAGCGAGAACAGCGCGCTGCTCGATGCCGGCGCGCTCGACGAGGCCGCGGCTTCCGATCTGCTGGACGCCCTCGCCTGCGCGCGCGTCGGCACGACATGGCGGCTGGTCGACGAGCCGCCGGACAGCGCCCTGTTTCGCGCGGTGACCGCGCGCGGGCTGGCAACCGGCATCCGTCAGGTGGAGATGCAACTCGCGCTCTGAGAGAATGCCGCCCCTATCCCTGATCCCGCATCCATGAATATCGTCGTCAACGAAGAACTAAGAACCTATATCGACCCGTTGACCCCCGAGGAACACGAAGCGCTGGAGCGAAGCATCCTGGCCGAAGGCTGTCGCGATGCACTGGTGCTGTGGGGCGATGTCCTGGTAGATGGCCACAACCGCTACGGCATCTGCCAGAAGCACGGGCTGCCGTTCCAGACTGTGCAGAACACGCGCTTCCAATCCATCGAGGACGTGCACCTGTGGATGATCGACCAGCACCTGGGCCGACGCAGCGTCTCGGACTTCCTGCGAGGCGTGCTGGCGCTCAGAAAGAAGGAGATCGTGGCCGAACGGCAGGCCCGCACGCCGGCAGCGACCGCGCCGGCAGAGGTTCAGACCTCGGCAGACTCGTCCGCGCCATTGAACAGCCGTGAAGCCGTCGCCAAGGCCGCTCGCATCAGCAGCAGCCAGGTGGTGATGATCGAGAAGATCCGCAAGCAGGCCGCGCCCGAGCTGGTGGCGGCCGTCAAGTCCGGCACGATCTCGATCAATGCCGCGGCGGCCGTGGCGAGCTTGCCGGCCGAAGAACAGGTGGCTGCCGCAATCGCCGGCAAGGATGAACTGAAGCAGGTCGCCAAGCGCGTCCGCGAGGCCAGGCGCAAGCCGCGCGAGGAATCGGCGCCATCCGACGACTCGGCAAAGCCCGATCTCGTGCAACGGCTGGAACAGCGCGTGGCCGAACTGACGGCCGAGAACGAAGACTTGCGCAGGCAAGTGGCCGATCTGCTGCAGGCGCAGCGGACGGGCTAGCCGAAAGGCTGGTGCCCCTCTGCTGCACCAGCCTTTCTGTTACAGCGGATTCACCCGCTGCGCTCTCACACCACCGGAGCGAGGAACGCGACCAGCTTGCCCGTGTTGGCGACGAAGTCGCTGGTCGAGATGCCCAGCGGCCGCTCGCGCGGCTGGTAGGGCTCGATCTCGGGCGGGGTGAGCGGGTCGTACGGCGAGGTGTCGTAGACGTCGCCCACGTGCTTGCTGCGGTAGGCGTCGCCCGTATACGGCGTGGTGGGGCCGTTGCCGCGGAACGGGTTGGTGACGAACGCGATCGGCGAGAGCCAATAGTCCTTGTCGCCGAGCGCGTCGACCACCGCCTGTGCCTGCGCCTCGGTGACCGTCGGGCTGGTCATCGTCGCGCCCGCGAACAGGTCGGGGAAGTCGACTTCGCGCAGCGAGAAGTACTTCGGCAGGTCTCTCGGCCTGCTGACCTTCAGCGGCGACCCCGCAGTCATCTCGGCAATCGCGGCATCGCTCATCGACGCGAGCAGGTCGTAGGTTGCCTGAAGACTGCCGATGTTGACGCTGCGGCCCGCCGAGTAGTGGCTGAGCGTGGCGCGATGGTCGTGATCGAAGTAGTACGCACCGTTCCAGATGTTCGAGCCGTAGCGGTGGACAAAACGCGGCTGGTTCGTCCCCAGCTCGATGAAGGTGGGATGCGTGCGTCCGGCGAGCTGCGGGTTGTCGGCAATCATCTCGGGCGTCAGCTTGCAGCTGTTGAGCCACGCGATCGCTTCCGGCACCCGCGCCAGGAACGTCCTGTCGCCGGTCAGCCGGAAGTAGTGGAACAGCTGCAGCACGTTGGTCTGCGTCGTGTGCGTCGCGAGCGAGCGCGGCTCGTAGGTGCGCGCGCCGGCCGGCGCCCCGGCCGGGCGGCCGTCGCGGTCCTCGGTCAGGTGCTGCAGCGCCCAGCCGGCCTGCGGCCCCGGCTGCTGCAGGCGCCGCAGGCATTGCATCGCGCGCTGCACCGGTTCGATCAAGCGGGTCTCGCCGAGTCCCACCACGCACATCAGCATGAACTTGATGTTCTCGCCGGCCACGTCGTCGTTGAACGTGATCTGGCGCGTGTAGTCGCCGTCTTCCATGCCCTGGGTCGCGCCCGGCGGCAGCTGCTGCGGGTTGGGCAGCGGCATCGACGAGACCGAGCCCGGGAACGGCGGATAACGTTGCGGCCAGCCGCCGTCAGCGATGCCGCTGCTGAACTGCGCGCCGGTCACGAAGTCGATCGCCTTGTACAGCGGGCCGCGGAAGCGCCGATCGCGCTTCTCGAGGTACATGCGCAGCAGGAACTGCGACGCCACCGCGGTGCCCGCGTCGTCGAAGGTCGCGTTGCCGTAGTAGTGCTGGAACTCCTCGAGCCGCCAGCCGTTGGCGCCGATCGTCTCGTACCAATGCTTGAGCGAGGCCTCGCCGGCGAAGTCATGGATGTAGTTCCAGCCGCCGGCCGGATGCTGCGCCGCAATCAGCGCAAGCGCGGTGCGCTCGGCGGCCTTGTAGAAGAGCTCGTCGCCGGTCGCGTGGTAGGCGTCTAGGAAGGCGTGGCCGGCCGAAGGCGTGCCGGGCGGCTGGATCCAGCACATGGTGCGTTTGGCCTCCATCTCGCCCCAGCTGACCGACAGGTCGGGCAGGTAGGCCCAGACGTAGCCGCCTCGGTAAGACACTTCTTCGTCCATGAAGCGGACCGCTTGCCGCAGCGCCGAGCGGACGCGCTTGCGGAACTTGTCTGCGGCATCAGGTTTCTCGTCCGCGACAGCGTCGGGTTTCGAGTTCCCGGCGCTGGCAAGGGCTGGGGCCCCGCCATCGCCGCCGCCACCGCAGGCGGCCAGGGCCAGCGGGCTGAGTCCGGACATCACGAATCTTCTGCGTTTCATCGCTGCTCCTCAAAAGGTGGATTCGCCCACCTCCGGTAACACCGGGGGAATCTCATGCCCTGGTGGCCGGGGATCGGGCCGTGGACGAGACCCGGCCGGGCGGCGAGCGCACGGCACGGTTTCGACGGCATGTGCGCCGGAACGCCTGGTTGTCATGATTCTTGGCGCCACGGTGCAGCATGTCGTCGGTCATCGTATGACTTGAGCTTCCGGTCAGGACTGGTGGAAACCATGACTGGCACAGTACGCCCGCCACTGAAGTGCAATCAACGGCTGCGGATCAGGTCCGTCTGCACACTTATGACATCAGACGACATAGACGTGTGATACGCCATCGCGCTGCCGCCGTGTCGACCGAGGTCCTGCGGGTTTCCCCCATTTTTTAGTTATCTCTGAAAACTATATTGATTATTTGAAATAACGTTATGACTACCCGGGTCCACCCCGGGCCAGGAGTCCAAGATGCTCGCCCCGTCGGCATTGAAGACGAGCCCCGTTTTCGCGGTCACATCGATGGCCCACGAACCGCCTCACCTCAGAGGGCCGTGCGGTCCGCCTTCACGCAAGCGGAGATGAACACGGTGGCCAACGCGGTGCTCGCGCGTTGCGACGCACTGGACGGAGCGGCGGACGGGATGGTCGCGGACGTCCAGATGTGCAAACAGGCATTCGATCTGGCCACCGCCGTACCCACATGCGGCGGCGCGCGACGGCAGCTGCCTCACGGCCGCGCAAAAGAGCGTGCTCGACAACGTCTTCTCCGGCGCGAGGAACAGCGCGGGCACGGCGATCTACAGCAGCTTTCCCTACGATGCCGGCATCAACCGTGCCGATTGGCGCCAGTGGGAGTTCTCCAATTCGCAAAGCCTGGATACCGCTGCGGTCGGCTTCGTTTTCAGCACCCCGCCGCTGGGACCGAGCCGCCCGTCCGGCATCGATTTCGCGCTCGGATTCAGCATGGACATCGATGCGCCGAGCATCTTCGCGAGCACTGCGCTCTACACCGAGTCATCGATGTCCTTCATGACGCCGCCGAACCCGAGCAACCTTCCGCGCTTCGCGCCCGCGGCAGCAAGCTCATCGTCTATCACGGCACCAGCGATGCGGTGTTCTCGTCGGACGACACGACAAGTTGGTACGAGCAATTGCGCGCGGCGAACGGCGGCGATGCATCCGGCTTTGCTCGCTTCTTTCCGGTGCCCGGCATGAATCATTGCGGGCGCGGCCCAGCCACCGACCAGTTCGACATGCTGACGCCGCTCGTCGCGTGGGTGGAACAGGGCAAGGCGCCTACGGCGATCATTGCCGCGGCTCGCGGGGCGGGCGCCAATGTGGTCAACACCGAATTGACTGCCGACTGGTCGGCCGATCGCACGCGGCCGCTGTGCCCGTATCCAAAAACGGCGGCCTACGTAGGCGACAGCGTCGAATCGGCCTCCAGCTTCGCGTGCCGATAGCGGCCGGTGCGCACCTGGCCGGCGGAGAGTGTGAGATTCGAACTCACGGACGGTTGCCCGTCGGCAGTTTTCAAGACTGCTGGTTTAAACCACTCACCCAACTCTCCGGGACTGTCTTCGCTTTGCGCGAAGGCGTGCGGGCGATTTTAGTCGCCGGGCGGAGTCGGGGCCCACCCGCGCATCACCAGGTCCACAATGCCCGTGGCCCAGGCGCGGCGCTCTTCGGGGCCTGCGAGCGGCTTCGAGATGAAGAAACGCACGCCGCCAAAGGCCAGCGTCGAAAGCTGCACCGCCGCCAGTTCCGGAGAAGGCACGTGCAGCTTTCCGGTGCGGTGCGCCTCGGCCAGGTACTCGACCACCGGTGCGAGCACGTAGCTGTTCTCGGCATAGAGCGACTTCGCGAGTTCAGGAAAGCGCACGGCCTCCGCGATCACCAGGCGCAGCAGGGCCAGCGTCTTCGGCTCGGTGGCGCCGAGGTACATGCGTTCGACCAGGTCGAGCAGGATCTCCCTTTCGTCGGCACCGTGCCGCACGAGAGTGGCCTGCATGGTGTCGCGGGCACTGCTGACCGCACGGTGCACGACCTCCCGAAACAAGGCCTCCTTGTTCTCGAACTGGCGGTAGATGGTGATCTTGGCGACGCCCGCATCGCGCGCGATGGCCTCGATGCTTGTCGCCGCGTAGCCGTTCTCGAGAAAAGACTTCAATGCAGCAGCGAGGAAGGACTCGCGCAGGGCCGCCGCCTGCTCTGGACTGGGTCGTCCACGCGACCTGCGCTGGGTTTCATCCGGGAGCGTTCGGTTCGGCATGGTTTTCCGCTCACGCATCCGGCAGGAAGATGGCCTGCAGATCGCTCAGGAAGTCGAAGCCGCGCGCCGTCGGCCAGACGCGCGCGAGGTCACGCTCGATCAGGCCTTTGCGCTCGGCTTCCTCGAGCCCGCGCTGAATGGCGGTGATGGCCAGCCCGGTGCGTTCGCCGAACTGCGCCAGCGTGAAGCCCTCCTTGAGGCGCAGGGCGTTGAGCATGAATTCGAAGGGCAGCTCGGCAAGGCCGACCTCGTCGCTCTGCGCGACTGCCTGGCCGGCGAGCGCATTGTCCATGTAGAGACGCGGCTCCCGGAAGCGGACCTGCCGCACCACGCGGTGCGCAAAACTCAGCTTGCTGTGCGCGCCGGCGCCGATGCCGAGGTAGTCGCCGAACTGCCAGTAGTTGAGGTTGTGCGCGCAATGGTGACCCACGCGCGCATAGGCCGATATCTCGTAGCGGTTGAGACCATTCCGCGCGGTGCGCTCGGTGATGCGGTCGAGCATCGCGTAGGCGGCGTCGTCTTCCGGCACCACCGGCGGAAACTTGGCGAAGTAGGTGTTGGGCTCGATGGTCAGGTGATAGACCGACAGATGCGGCGGCGCCAGCGCCAGCGCCTGATCGAGGTCCGCGTCGAGGCCCTCCAGGGTCTGGCCCGGCAACGCGTACATCAGGTCGAGATTGAAGGTGTCGAAGGCGAGCGCTGCCTCCTCGACCGCCGCGATGGCCTGCGCGCGGTCGTGCACACGGCCGAGCGCCTTCAGGTGCTCGTCGTTGAAGCTCTGCACGCCGACCGACAGCCGCGTGACGCCGGCCGCCCGGTAGGCCCGGAAGCGATCGCGCTCGAAGGTGCCGGGATTGGCCTCCAGCGTGATCTCGCAGTCGGGCGCGAGCTTGAGCCGGGCACGCAGGTCGCCGAGCAGGCGGTCGATGGCGGCCGGCGAGAAAAGGCTGGGCGTGCCGCCGCCGATGAAGATGGTGTGCACGCTGCGGCCCCAGATCAGGGGCAGAGCGGCGTCGAGGTCCGCGATCAGCGCATCGAGATAGCGTTGCTCCGGCAATGCGTCGCCATCGCCGCCGCGCCACTCGTGCGAGTTGAAGTCGCAGTAAGGGCACTTGCGCAGGCACCAGGGCAGATGGACGTAGAGCGACAGCGGCGGCAGCGCCGACAGCTGCAGCGGCCCCGGCCGCATCAGGTGCAGCACGTCGTTGGCATGAGCCGCACCACCGGCGCGCTCCTGCGCGTTGCTGGTGATCGGGACGACGAGGCTCACAGCCAGCGCTCCCGCATCAAGGCCAGCATCGTGCGCGCCGCCTGGCCGCGATGGCTGTTGGCGTTCTTCACTTCGGTCGGCAACTGGGCGAAGGTCTTGCCGAACTGCGGCAGCCACATGACCGGATCGAAGCCGAAGCCGTTGTCGCCGATGGGCTCGCGCGTGATCTCGCCCGCGGCGCGGCCCACCGCGATCAAGGGTTCGGGATCGTCGGCGCGGCGCAGCGCAACCAGCGTGCTGACGAGCGCGGCGCGGCGGTCGGCGACGCCGGCCATCTGCTCGAGCAGCGCGCGCAGGTTGTTCGCGTCGCCCTTCTCGTAGCCGAACTGGGTGGCGTAGTAGGCGGTGGCCACGCCGGGCAGCCCGCCGAATGCCTCGACGCAAAGGCCCGCATCGTCCGCGATGGCCGGCAGGCCGGTCGCTGCCGAGGCGTGGCGCGCCTTGGCCAGCGCGTTCTCGACGAAGGTGAGAAAGGGTTCCTCGGCCTCGCCGACCTGGAGTTCAGACTGCCGCACCAGCTCGACGCCGAGCGGCGCAAACAAGGCCTGCAGCTCGGCGAGCTTGCCGGCGTTGTTGGAGGCCAGAACCAGCTTCATCCGTTCGACAATGCCTGCGCCTGCAGCGCAGTCAATTCGGCGATACCCTTTTCGGCCAGCACCAGCAGCGCATTCATCTCTTCGCGCGAGAAGGCCGCTCCTTCGGCCGTGCCCTGCACTTCGACGAAATGGCCGGCGCCGGTCATCACCACGTTCATGTCGGTGTCGCAGGCCGAGTCTTCGATGTATTCGAGATCCAGCAAGGGCGTGCCCTGCACGATGCCGACGGAGACCGCGGCCACGTGGCCGCGAATGGGCGAGGCCGCGATCTTGCCCGCGGCCAGCAGCTTGTCGACTGCATCCTGCGCCGCCACGAAGGCTCCGGTGATCGCGGCCGTGCGCGTACCGCCGTCGGCCTGCAGCACATCGCAGTCGAGATGGATCGTGCGCTCCCCCAGCGCGGCCAGATCGAACACGGCGCGCATGGAGCGGCCGATGAGGCGCTGGATTTCCTGCGTGCGGCCGCTCTGCTTGCCGCGCGCCGCTTCTCGATCGCTGCGCGTATGCGTGGCGCGCGGCAGCATGCCGTACTCGGCCGTGACCCAGCCCTCGCCGCTGCCGCGCTTGTGCGGCGGCACCTTTTCCTCGACCGAGGCGGTGCACAACACGCGCGTCTGGCCGAACTCGATCAGCACCGAGCCCTCGGCGTGAATCGTGAAACCGCGCGTGACGCGCACGGGGCGCAACTGGTCGGCGGCACGGCCGCCGCTTCGTACGAAAACTGTCATGTGGAGCGAAAAAAGAAGGAAGAAAAATCAGGCTTTGCGCGCAGCGGAGCGTCGTATCGCCTCGTTGATTTCGGCAATCGAGCGTTCGATCGCGTCCTCGTCGAGGTCGTCGAGTTCGCTGTCGGAGGGCATGCCGGCCTGGATGGTCGAGGCGAACACGCCGTCGCTGATGCTGTCGGTCGACACGCCGCGTGCCTGGCCCGTCGCCTCGGGCATCTCCCACTCGAGCGCGATCAGCGTCACGTTGTCGCTGTGGGTGCCGCCGTTGCGCAGTGCCATCTCGGCCAGGTCGGGCGCCGCATCGGAGACGGGCTTGCCGGAGGAGAGCGTGTGCACGATCAGGGCTTCGTCCAGCACGCCCCAGAGGCCGTCGGAGCACAGCATGATGCGGTCGCCGCGCTGGAGCTGCAGCGGCGCCGAGATGTCGAACAGCGGCGTGGTCGGGGAACCCAAGCAGGTCAGCAGCAGGTTGCGGTTGACGATCTCGGCCCCGGCGTTGGCGCGCGGCCGCTCGGCGTGGGAGTGGTCGCGCGTGCGGGTCAGCAGCTCGCCGTCGCGCACCACGTAGAGCCGCGAGTCGCCGCAATGGATCCAGGTGGCGGTGGTCCCCTGCAGAACGGCGGCAACCACCGTCGTGCGCGGGGTGTCGAGCATGCCCTTGTTGCCTGCGTAGCGCATGATCTGCTGGTGCGCGGCCATCACCGACGCAGTCAGGAATGCCTTGACGTCCTTGACGATCGGTCGCGCCTCGCGCTGGTACAGCGCCGCGATGGTCTGCAGCGCCAGCTGGGCCGCCACCTCGCCTTCGGGATGCCCGCCCATGCCGTCCGCCAGCACGAAGAGGCCCGATTCGCGCGTGTAGCAGTAGCCCATGCGGTCTTCGTTCTTGAGACGGCCACCCTTGCGGCTGACCTGGAAGACGGAGAATTTCATGCCGGACGTGTCGTCGGCGCTGCCGCCTTCGGCAACCCCTTCTTTTCGAAGGACCGCATGTTGTCGATCGACAGCCGGACCTTCTCGCTCACCGTGAGCTTGGTGTAGCGGCGCTCGCCTTCGCGGCTCAGCTCCTTCTGCAGCGCGAAGACCGACTGCGGACGCGAGAGCGGGTCGAGCGACATGCACCACTCGACCACTTCGATCAGGTTGTCGGAGTAGATGCCGCGCAGGCGCGAGAGCGACAGACCGAGCCGGTCTTTCTCGATGCGCTGCGGGGCGTCGTTCGGGGGATAGCCCTGCATGCAGGCATAGATGCAGGCGCCGATGGCGTAGATGTCGGTCCAGGGGCCCATCGACGAATCGCGGCGGTACATCTCTGGCGCCGCGAAGCCGGGCGTGTACATCGGGCGGATGAAGTTGCCTTCCTTGGAGAGCACTTCGCGCGCGGCGCCGAAATCGATCATCACCGCGCGATCGTCGTCGGTCACGAAGATGTTGGCCGGCTTGATGTCCAGGTGAAGCATCTTGTGCTGGTGCACGATGCGCAGGCCGCGCAGGATCTCGTCGAACAGCGAACGGATGGTGGACTCACGGAAGACCTTCTGTTTCTTGAGGTCCCGCGCGGTCACGATGAAATCCTGCAGGGTGGCGCCCTCCAGGTAGTTCATGACCATGTAGACGGTTTCGTTCTCGCGGAAGAAGTTGAGCACGCTGACCACCGAGGCATGCGAGATCTGTGCGAGCGAACGCCCTTCCTCGAAAAAGCTCTTCAGCCCCAGCCGGTAGAGCGACAGCTTTTCGGGCGGCACCTGGGGCGCAAGCTCGCCGGTGCCCCGGGTTGCCAGGGAGGAAGGAAGGTATTCCTTGATGGCCACCTGCTGGCCACTTTGGTCGACGGAGAGGTAGACGACGCCGAAACCACCGGCAGAAAGCCGACGCACGACGCGATAACCGCCGATGACCGTGTCAGGCAACAGGGGCGAAGGTTTGACCTTTGACATAATCCGGGAGTTTCGCCCGAAGGCGATGGTGCGGCAAGCGAACGCCGTGCCGTCGTCTCGGTGCGTACACACAATTTCACAGCGAGGCGCAATGCCAGTTTACAGCATGACCGGCTATGCCAGCGGCCAGAACGGCCCCGCGGGCAGCCACGCCGACACCGAGCCGCGGCCCCATGGCGCGGGCCGGCTCGGGGTCGAGATTCGCTCGGTCAACAGCCGTTTTCTCGACCTCACTTTCAAATTGCCCGAGGAGTTGCGCCAGCACGAGCCGGCCTTGCGCGAACTGCTGACGGGGCAGCTCAAGCGCGGCAAGGTCGAGCTGCGCGCCTCGATCGAAGGCGGCGGTACCGCGGGCATCGGCGAACCCTCGCCCAAGTTGCTGCAGCGGCTCAACGGCGTACAGGACAACATCAAGTCCTGGCTGCCGGCTGCCCGGGAACTCAGCGTGGCGGACGTGCTACGCCTGGCGGCCGGCGACACACAGGCGAAGGGTGACTTGGGGCCTGAGCTGTCCGAGGTGGCGGAGAAGACGCTCAAGGCGCTTGTTTCGGCGCGCGAACGCGAAGGCGCCCGGCTTGCGCGGATGCTGCAGGATCACCTTGCCCAGCTGCGCAAGCTGGTCGAGCAGGCGCTGCCGCTGGTGCCCAAGCTCGTCGAGCAGCAGCGCACCCGCTTTCTCGAGCGCTGGCAGGAGGCCATGGGCCTCGCCGCCGGCGGCACGCCACCGGAAGCGGCGCAGGATCGCGCCATGACCGAAGCCACGGCCTTTGCGATCCGCATCGATGTCGCCGAGGAGCTGACGCGCCTTAACTCGCACCTCGAAGAGATCGAGCGGCTGGTCAAGAAGGGCGGCGAGATCGGCAAACGCCTCGATTTCCTGATCCAGGAACTGCATCGCGAGGCCAACACCCTGGGCTCCAAATCGGCGACGCTCGAACTCACCCGGATCGGCGTCGACATGAAGGTGCTGATCGAGCAGATGCGCGAGCAGGTCCAGAACATCGAATAAGTAGAGAACGAGCGAATGGATTACCCCGGCAACATTTTCGTGGTCGCAGCGCCGAGCGGCGCCGGCAAATCAAGCCTGGTCAAGGCCCTGATGGAGCTCGATTCCGCCGTGCAGCCATCGGTGTCGCACACCACCCGCCCCCCGCGCGGCCAGGAAAAGCATGGTCGCGAGTACTTTTTCGCTTCGCACTCGGAGTTCGACGCGATGGTCGCCTCCGATGCCTTCGTCGAATGGGCGCACGTTCACGGCCAGCGCTACGGCACCTCGAAGAAGGCAATCGAAGAGCGGATCGCCCAAGGCGCGGACGTCATCCTCGAAATCGACTTCCAGGGCGCGCTCCAGATCCGAAAGACCTTTGCCAACGCGGTGACGATCTTCATCCTGCCGCCGAGTTGGGAGGAACTGCGGTCCCGGCTCGAACGGCGCGGGGAGGACAGCGCCGCGGTCATCGAGCTGAGGCTGCAGAACGCCGCCGAGGAGATGGCACGCGCAAACGAATTCGACTTCGTTATAATCAACGAGTTATTTGAGCGCGCACTTTTTGACCTCAAGGCGATTGTCCACGCTCAGCGGCTCCGGTATTCCGCACAGCGCCGCGCGCGTGCCGACACTTTTGCCGCGCTGAACATTCCCTGATCCCGATCACCTGTACGTCGAAAGATCCTCATGGCCCGCATCACCGTCGAAGACTGCCTGCAACACATTCCGAACCGCTTCCAGCTGGTGCTGGCAGCCACCTACCGTGCGCGCATGCTGAGCCAGGGCCACGCGCCGAAGATCGAGAGCAAGAACAAGCCCGGTGTCACTGCCCTGCGCGAGATCGCAGAGGGCAAGATCGGGATCGAGATGCTCAAGAAAGTGCCCGGCTGAGTTGACGCACGCTTGCAACAAAGAGCACCGCCTTGCGGTGCTTTTTTTATGCCTGGACGCGTCGAATCGACTGCCACGCTAAAGTGGAAGCCATGAGCGTGGTTGTCAAGTCCCAGTCCGATGCCCCCCGAGGCACGCCACGGCCGAGTCCGGCGGCGTTGAACGCGGCTGCCGCCAGCTTCGCTGCGCTGACAGACCGGCTCGACTACCTGAGCGTCGAAGACGTCGAACAGGTGCGCCGCGCCTACCGCTTCGCCGATGAGGCGCACTTGGGACAGCTGCGCAACAGCGGCGAACCCTACATCACGCATCCTATCGCGGTGGCGGCGCAATGCGCCGAATGGAAGCTCGATGCGCAGGCCCTGATGGCCGCCCTGCTGCACGATGCCATCGAGGATTGCGGCGTGACCAAGTCGGAGCTGATCGAGCGCTTCGGTGCACCGGTCGCAGAGCTCGTCGACGGCCTCACCAAGCTGGACAAGCTCCGCTTCAACACGCGCGAGGAGAACCAGGCCGAGTCCTTCCGCAAGATGCTGCTCGCCATGGCGCGCGATGTGCGGGTGATTCTCGTCAAGCTGGCGGACCGGACGCACAACATGCGCACGCTCGACGATGCGCCGCGCGAGAAATGGGCCCGGATCTCGCGTGAGACGATCGAAATCTACGCGCCCATCGCGCACCGGCTCGGGCTCAACCAGACCTACAGGGAACTGCAGGATCTGTCGTTCCGCCATCTCAGGCCCTGGCGCTATGCGATCCTCGCAAAAGCGGTCACCAAGGCCCGCGGCCGACGCCGCGACCTGATTCAGAAGGTGCAGCAGGAACTCGAAACTGCCTTCGCGGCAGCTGGCATGAGCGTGCGGATGGCCGGCCGCGAGAAGACGCTCTATTCCATCTACCGCAAGATGGAAGAAAAGCATTTGAGCTTTGCCCAGGTGACCGACATCTACGGCTTCCGCCTGATCGTGCCGACGGTGATCGCTTGCTACACCGGGCTCGGCATCCTGCACCAGATGTACAAGCCCCTGCCCGGCAAGTTCAAGGACCACATCGCGATCGCCAAGCTCAACGGCTACCAGTCGCTGCACACCACGCTGGTCGGCCCGGCCGGCGTCAACGTCGAATTCCAGCTGCGCACCGAGGCCATGCACGTGGTGGCCGAGTCCGGCGTGGCAGCTCACTGGCTCTACAAGGCGGCCGAGCCCAGCGCGGCGACCAGCGATCGTCTGGGCGCCAAGTGGCTCCAGTCGCTGCTCGACATCCAGGATGAAACGCGCGATGCGGCCGAATTCTGGGATCACGTCAAGGTCGACCTGTTTCCCGACGCGGTCTACGTGTTCACGCCCAAGAGCCAGATCCTGGCGCTGCCCCGCGGCGCGACGGTGGTCGATTTCGCCTATGCGATCCACAGCAACATCGGCGACCACACTTCAGCCGCGCGCATCAACGGCGACCAGGTTCCGCTGCGCACCGAGCTAAAGAATGGCGACGTGGTCGAGGTGATCACGGCGCCCGTGTCGACGCCAAATCCCGCGTGGCTCGGCTTCGTGCGAACCGGACGGGCCCGCTCCAAGATCCGCCACTACCTCAAGACTCTGGCGCATGCCGAATCCGAAGGCCTGGGCGAAAAACTCCTGGCCCAGGCGTTGCGCGCCGAGGGCCTCGGCAACCTGCCCGACGATGACGAGGAGCACCAGCAGATCTGGGAAAAGCTGCTGCGATTCACCGGCAACCGCACGCGTTCGGAGTTGCTGACCGACATCGGTCTCGGCAAGCGCATCGCCAGCATCGTTGCGAAGCGGCTCATGGCGCTCCTGGCAGAACGCGGCGAGAAGCCCGATGCGTTGATGCTGAGCCGCGAGCGCTTCACCGCGCACGAAGCCGTCTCGCAAGGGGCTGTCACGCTGGACGGCAGCGAGAACTCCTCGGTCCGCTTCGCGCTCTGCTGCCGCCCCATTCCGGACGACCCGATCATGGGCTACCTCGGCCATGGCGAAGGCTTGGTCGTGCACACCGAAGCGTGCGGGGTTGGCCAACGTTTGCGCCACAAGGACAGCGAACGTTTCTTTGCCGTGGAATGGGCCGACGACCCGGTCCGGACCTTCGAGACAGGCGTCGTCATCACGGTGCGCAACGACAAAGGTGTGCTCGCACGCGTCGCCGCAACGCTGGCGGACGCGGAGGCTGACATCACCCACGTGGAGATGGCCGACGAAACTCCGCAGGACTCCACCGATCTGCGTTTCGTGATCGCAGTGCGCGACCGCACGCATCTCGAGGCCGTGCTGCGGGCCGCGCGGCGTACGCCATCCGTGCTCGCGGCCGCACGGACAGTGCCGGCCCCTTAAGCTGCAGCGGGCGGCGGATAGCTCACCGCCAATATCTCGATCTCGTGCACGCCGCCCGGCGTCGCAAGCTTGACCACATCCCCCTCCCGCGACTTCAGCAGTGCCCTGGCAATCGGAGAAATCCAGCTGACCTGCGCTTGCGCGCTTTCGGCTTCATCGATGCCCATGATGGTCACGACGCGCTCCTCGCCGGTCTCGTCGGCGTAGCGCACGGTGGCGCCGAAGAAGACCTGGTCGCGGCCATGATGGACCGAAGGGTCCGTCACCTCCGCCACCTCGAGCCGCTTGGTGAGAAAGCGGATCCACCGGTCGATCTCGCGCAGCCGCTTCTTTCCGTAGAGGTAGTCGCCGTTCTCCGAGCGATCGCCGTTCTTGGCCGCCCAGTGCACG
Organism: Variovorax sp. LjRoot84; assembly: GCF_964254305.1. Lineage (NCBI taxonomy): Bacteria > Pseudomonadati > Pseudomonadota > Betaproteobacteria > Burkholderiales > Comamonadaceae > Variovorax > Variovorax sp. LjRoot84. Next base: position 1,222,860 of record NZ_CAXUTE020000001.1, on the reverse strand, counting down.
GCCTCCACGACCTTGGGCCGCTCGACATCCATCAGTTCGAGCAGCTCGGCACGCAGGCGCGCGTAGCCCTGCGGGGTAATGTAGTTCTTGCTCCCGGCGGGGAGAGGCGGCGCGGCGCCGGCCGTACCGTCGTCATCATCGCCTGCATCGTTTTCTTTGGTGAATGCCTTGCTCATCGCAGAAAGCTCCAATGAAAAAAAGCCCGCAACTTTCGTTGCGGGCTTTCCTGATGATGGTGCGGCTGGCAGGAATTGAACCCACGACCCCTTGGTTCGTAGCCCGCAAGAGCCGTCACCACATCATGTAAATCAACGACATAGCGGCGCCCACATCGACCGCATTTGCCTAGTTGCGCAGCATTGTGCCCAAGAGAGTCACGCAAAAGTCACGCACCGCCTGGCGTATACGCGCCAAGCCTATGGCTATCCCACCGGCCAGAAAGGAGTCGCCTACGGGGTCAGGTTCCCGGGATGATCACATCCAGCGACCATTCGTGAATCGTCGGGACTTTCGGCCAGCCCGCACAACAAGCCCGGAGCGCGGCCGCCCTCGCATCGCCTAGTGCAGTGGCCGAGGCTATCTCCTTGGGTGTCAGCTTCCGAAATTCCTTGGAGGAACTGATGTCCCAGAAATCCAGCTCTAGAAATGCCCGGACTGCTTCCACGTCGGTGACGCCAGCGGCGTCTAGTACAGCCTGAGCTGCGGCGAGGCCGCGGGCCAACTCTTCTGGGCTCGCGCCCGGGACTTTGAGGATCATCGTCATAAGCCGCACATTTTCGCGAATCGTCGCGTCGCGCGCCTGCCGCAGCGACTGCACTGCGGTGGGCAACCAAAGTGACGGGCGATCACGCCCTCGCTGTCAGCCGGTCGCCTGACCGCCTTGCGATCAGTCCGCCGCCAAGGTGCGGATGATCGGGCACGGGCGATCGCCCGCGCCGCACTCACTTACCAGTGCGCTCAGCACGTTGCGCATCGCACCTAGCTCAGCGAGCCTGCTCTCAATGACGTCAAGTTTGCGCGCAGCCAACGCCCGAGTTTCGCAACAGGAAGTCGCCTCGTCGAGCTTCAGCAAGCCGGCAACCTCCTCAAGGGTGAAGCCGAGCGCCTGTGCGCGCTTGATGAAGTGCACCCGCTTGACTGCCTCGACAGCGTACCGGCGGTGCCCGTTGGATGGCTTATCCGGTTCAGCCATCAGGCCGCGCCGCTGGTAGTAGCGGATCGTCTCCACATTCACACCCGCCTGCACGGCAAGGCGCCCTATCGACATCTCGGGAATCATGCTGCGCCCTTGACTCTGTACCATGGTACGGAATTTACATTGTGAGCAATCGTAAGGGTCCGACAGCCGCGCTTGCGTGATCTGCTCGTTCGGCCATGGCTTGGTGAATGCCGATCCTTCAGGCTCGTGCTGCCGTGCACCCAATCAAGGGCTCAAGATTTCTTGACGAAATCGCAGCCTGCAAAGAAGAAGGCCAAGAAATTCATGACCACCTCCTCTACCTCGCTCGATTTGCTGGAAAAGGCGGTAGACGCCCTTGAGCAGGCAGCCCATCATATTTTGGACAGTGAGCCCGATGTGCCGTTTACTGCACCGACCGATCTGCTTTCGCTTAGCCCGAACGAAGAAGAACGCATCCGCAGCGATGAGACGGCAAGCTACCGGACACGGCCCACGCTGTCGGCCATCCACTTCTGCCTTGCGTCGTCCATGGCAACGCTTGCCATCTGCCATTCACTGATTGAGCAACCAGTGACCCAATCGCCAAGCGAGCGCGAGCGGCGGTGGAAGAAGCTGGCCTCCGATGCCAAGACCGCCGGTCGCGCCGCCTACCGCGCAGCGCTCGCCCTTTCAGATCCTGCCGCGAATGAGAGCCTCGGAGACCAAGGCGCCATGACCGCTCAGCGAAGCACTGATTCGAAAGAATGACCTGAAATGCACATCACACAAGGACAGGGGGAGAGTTGTATGACGAGGCGTTTCACGCCTCGGTCGCCCTCGAAATGCATCAAGGCACAGAAAATTGATCGCCATGAAGGAAGACTTGATCAGCAGCTTCGGCATACCGCGTTTCTCAGACTATCCTTAAGCGCCTCTTTTGCGTGCAAAAAACTCATTGGCGAAGCGATCCCAAATTTTCCTATGCTCAGCCCAGGACCAACTGATATCCGAATTTTCAAGACAGTGATTTCGTAGGAAATCCTCTCGCGTAGGCACTGGATATTTGCCATTCCAAATCACCTCTTCCGAAAGGAAACGCAAATTTTTCTTCAGCGCTTCGTCTAGCTCAAGCGCAGCGCTTTCCGCGAGATCAACCAAATTATGAGTGAACTCTACTTGACCTCCCGAAAGGACAATAATGCCCTTGAGAAGAGTTTCAACAGCAAGTCCACAAAGCAATGGAAATACAGGAAAGCAGCCGGCATCTAAAGAAAAGCCCGCTGGGAAACCAAGTTCCTTTTTAATCGAATCAGGAACCTTATTGGCAACTCCGAAGTGCCAAATAACCGCTGCACTGGCATGAAGTTGCGAAGCTTTGTTGTACCACCACTGTGGTGATTGGCGATTCTTAAACTCGTCGGAATATGCGCAATAGGTGCTCATATCGCTATCCTCATTCTGGGTAGTGCTTGCGAACGAAGTAAGGGTTGGCGACCTGGTCGTAGCTAAAGCTTACTCCGCGAACATAGTGAAGAGCGCAGTTGAGCAAGTCTGCGGCGGCGAGATCGAACAGGGCGACATTCTTGCCGCCACCGAGCAGGCTTTGATAGACGACACCCTCGACTTGGTGTGCGCGGAAATGCTCTGCAATAAGTTGTGTTGGGACGTACTCGGTAGTTGGATCGTCTGCGGCAACAGGCTCGGAGAACGATCTATCCACGTCACGCCAAACTGCCTTCTCGCGTTCGCCAGGTTCAGGCTCCTCGTCGTAGATGAGGATGTCTTGCGAGTGCTCAAGCGAGCAGTCAACAACGCGAACGTCTCGCAGCAATTCGAACTGCGCAACAGAGACATGCTTGCCGATCCATGGCCGCACCTCCGATACTGCGGTGTTCTCGTCAGTGGCCAGGTAGAGAGTCGATATGCCGGCAGGGTTGACCCTGCCGTCCTTCGGCGCGATAGGCAGGGGCTTCATTCGCTGCGGCGGGTGTGGTGCCGGCATTTCGCCCTGCGTTCCATCTTGCTCAACCGTTCGGACGTCGAAGCCGAGTTGGGCGCGCCAGAGAATCGTGCCAGCCGCCATACGGCGCTGGCGGCTTGTAGACGTGGAAACGAGTGTGTCCAAGAAGGCCGCCGTTTCCAGGCTTCGCACGTAGCGCTCTTTCCGCCTCACGCGATTCGCAAAGTCGTAGTAGCTCTGCCAGGACGGGAACTCGTGCGCCATATGTGCTCGGGATGTTTAGCGTTTGACGTGGGGGACTCGCGGGGGCTGCAGGCCACCCGTCCCCCGGTGGTCAGGCGCGGCACCGCCACTTCCAGCTCGAATCGAAATCGCTTGCAACACCAGGTCCTGCCACGCCTCGACCAAACGCCCCGGGCCAGAATTCCGGCGGGGGGTCGGGAAAAGCCTGATATTCCTAATCGACACGATGAAAAGCGCCTCAAAGCCTTTATCCATGCGGGTTTCCGCAGTGTCCTACAAACCTGATATTTTTCTAACAGAAACCTAACCATATCAGGGTCGTGATTCCTGATTTTCGGCGTCGGCTGGCCCTATATAAATCAACAACTTAGCGAAATATCAGGGTTCTTGTTAGGCCATATCAGGTTTGCACCCTAACCGGTGATCGCTAGGCGCCATGCGGGTTTCCGGGCGGTTTTGCCCTCCGATTAGGAATATCAGGTTTTCCCCGAACCGAAACGGATTTGCCCCCTCGACGCCCCGGGACAGGAGTGGCCCCGGCAGACCCTTCTCCGGCAGCAAACGCCGTCACGTCACATCGGCGAAACACGGCCCGCGAGCCCGCGCGAGGCCGCGCCAGCCTTGGCGGCGGCCACTGCCGGCACCGGCGTCGAAATCGACCCTTTTAGCCGGCGGGCGGGGCGGGGTCCCGAGCGCGCGCCGCGGCCGAAGTTCGGTACGCGCGTCGAAGGCGATCGGGTTTGTGGGGATCGATGGGCCGCTCGCAGGCGCGACGGCGGCGCCGGCACGCCGACCACCAGGTCGCCCAGCCCCGACCGATGGCCGGGTTGCCGGACCGTCTAGGTGATCGACAAAGGACGAACGCGCGGCCCCTGCAAAAGCCCGGGCGCATTCGAGGACGTCATTGGCTACAAAGCCTCGTCAGACGTCGTTTACGGCAAATGGCTTCAGGACCAGCCTGGCGTTCGAAAACCGTCAACCTTTGGCGTAGGACAAATTCACAAATACGAAATCGACCTACACGTGGCCCTGCGCTCTCAGATATAAGAAAGGATCGATCGGAGGGAGGTCCGACCAATACCCTCTTGGAAATCAACATTTGAATGGGTGGAAGATGGACGATACAAGTACTGGAGAAGACTTAATTCGGGATGCGATTGCAGCCGTCGAGAGGGCAAAGGCGTTCATCGTCGGTGGGCGCGAAACGGTTCCGTTCCTCCGCCCAACCGATCTGGGTGCATTGACGCCTAAGGTCCAGAGCGAAGCGCTGCGCATCGAGGCGGAAGCGCACCGGGCGCGTCCCGAATGGGCAGCTCTCCAGTGCTGCCTGGCCTCATCAAGTCAGCTGCTCGACGTCTGCCGATCGCTGCTTCAACAGCCCGTCACCAGCTCGCCGCGGGAGCAGATGGGTGATCGCAAAAGGCTAGTGAATGAGGTCAAGGACGCGGGCCGTGTCGCCTACCGTGCGGCGCTCATCTTGTCCGGTGCAGACTGAGGCACAGGCCAGGCGTTCGACAGAGGGAAACGACAATGATCGACAGGCTGTCTGATCTAAGGGCCCACCTCCAACTGGTGGTGATGGGTGCACCCGACAATTTCCCAAAGGCAGCACCATTCAGCGGCGACGCCGTACGAGACCTGGAACATGCGTTTCAGGAGCTTCGGGAAGCGGCTCGGCACTTTGAACCGGAATTCGGTGCAGAGCGAACGGAAATCGTCGATGCCCTGCTGGTGGCCGCTCATGAGTGCTATCTGCACGGAGAGAAGAGCAAGGGTGTGCAACTCGTCCGAGACGTCATTGAAATCCTGTTCCCAAACCGCTTTGCAGAGCGATAACTGCGGAAGGGCGTAAGAACACGCGACCTCGCCCGCCTTCGAGCGACGGTGCATGGGCCGCGAGAGGAGCGCGGCCCGCTGCGGGGCCACCGGCTCGCCCCGGGCCCGGCTGCCAGCGATGGCTAGAAATTGGTGATGATCAATTCGTCCGACGCCGACCGATGGCCAGGTTGTCCGACGGTGTAGGTAATCGACAAAGGACGCATGCGCAGGCCTGCGAAAGCTCGGCGCATCTCGGGTATGTCGTTCACGCTCACCACCGCCCTGCCCTTCATGGATTTGAGCAGCTCGGCCATCCGGTCGTACTGCTCGAGCTCGAAGGCCACGTCATAGCCCTCTGTGCCCCAATAGGGCGGATCGAGATAGAAAAGCGTGTGGCTGCGGTCGTAGCGCTGCACGCACGTTCCCCAGTCGAGATGCTCGATGGTGACCTGGTGCAGCCGCAGATGGACTGCGCTCAGATCCTCCTCCATGCGCAGCAGGTTCAACCGCCCCGGGCTGGTGGTTGCAGTGCCGAAGGTCTGCCCTTCGACTTTGGCACCGAACGCCAGTTTCTGCAGGTAGAAGAATCGCGCCGCGCGCTGAATGTCCGTGAGCGACGCCGGCGGCGTCGCCTTGAGCCAGCCGAACAGCTCGCGGCTGGTCAAAGCCCAACGAAACTGCCGCACGAACTCGTCAAGGTGGTGCTGCACCACGCGGTACAGGTTGACCAGGTCGCTGTTGACGTCGTTGAGCACCTCGACCTTTGCCGGCTCCTTCATGAAGAAGATCGCCGCCGCGCCGGCGAACGGCTCGACGTAGCAGCTGTGCTCCGGCAGTAGCGGGAGGATGTGCTTTGCGAGACGCCGCTTGCCGCCGATCCACGGCACGAGCGGCTTTGCTGAAAATTCCATTTGTGCAAGCCTTTGACTCTAAAAAATACTGATAGGCTTGGCCCACTCTGTACAGGGTGGCGGGCCTCGCCGGCTTGCAGGCGTGTCCTGCACGTTGGGTCCTGCGCAGGTGCTCCAACACCTGCAAAGGTCGCCCGTCTTTTTTTGTGATCAGGGCGTGGCCGCGCTCTCGGCTTTGTCCACGCCCGTGGGCACCTCGTAGTCCGAGAAGGTCACCACCTCCTCGCCGAGCCACGCATTGATTTCGCGAAACCGCTCCTGTAGCGGCTTGATCTCGTTGCGGGCAAATACCTGGGCCGCCGGCAGCACAGCGCCGAAGCCGCCGGTGTTGCTGGGCACGATGCCCAGCAGCTGCGGCGGGATGCGATGCGCGGCAAGTACGTCGTCGCGGCTGACGTTCTTGATGTTGAAGAAGTCATCTTTCGCCGCAACCTCGCTCACCGGGATCAACTGCACCCCGTCCTTCTTGCCATTGGGCGAGTAGAGGAACAGGTTCCGAAAGTTGCCCGGCCCCCTGCTCTCTTTCAGGGCCGTGCGCATCGCATCGATGTCCTCCTGCTGCTGCGCCGGGTCGCTGATGTAGAGGATGAAGCCCGCGTGGCTGCCGTTGTTGTAGTAGCGCCGCCGGAACAGCGTGGCCGACTCGTTGAGCCAGGCCGACTGCAGCGCGCTCAGGTACTCGGGCAGGCCGTAGACCTCCTGGTTGATGTCGGCCTCGCGCATGTGAAAGACGCTGCCCTTGCGAAACTCGTGCTCATCCTTCCACCCACGCACGAAGAAATAGGCGTCGAGGTCCGCGCCGCGGCGCATGTACTTCGCCAGCGCGTGCTTAAGGCCGGCCGTGCGGTTGGTGAGCGTCAGCCGTCGTTCGAGGTACGCGTTGCCGAAGATGAGGTAGTCCAGCGCATAGGCGCTGAAGGTCGCTCGATCGAGCAGCTTGTGCGGAACGAAGGTGCTCAGCAGGATGTTGCGCTTGAAGAAGATGGAACTGCTGTGGTGCGTGCTGGCGCGGAACGACCTGGCCAGGCCCTCCCAGCTCACCGGCGGCTCGTACCAGCGCCCGTTCATCCAGCACTCGATGTAGTCGAGGATTTCGCGCCGGTCCATCACCGGCGTCGGGTCGCCGAAGGTGAACGCCTCCATGCGGGCTGAGGCATTGGCGGAAGCGGCAAGCGCTGTCTGTTCCATCAGGAGATCTCCATGAAACTGCTGTTCGCAGTGGTGATGCCTTCGAGCGGCTCGTTGTCGAGGGCATGCATGCAGGCCCACGCGAGGTCGGCATGGCCGGTGTCCTCGGTGCGGCCGGCTTCGAAGGTGATGTTTCGGCCGCTGGCCGTCAGGGTCTTGCGGATCGCGAGGAAGGCGTGGGCCAGGTCAACCCAGCCGGCGTCGAACTCGAGGCGGCCCTTGCTGATAACGCTCTTGGCCTTCAGCACGAGCCGCGTCTTCACATCGACCGAGTAGTTGATCGACTTGGCGGCCGGGAAGAACTTGGTCACCAGCTGGTAGACGCCCTGGCCGAGGCCGGTGGTGTCGATGCCAATGAAGGTCACGTTGTAGCGAAGCGTGATCTTGCGGATGGCTTCGGCCTGCGCCTCGAAGTCCAGCCCGCGCCACTGGTGGCGCTCCAACACCCTGAACTTGCCGCCGGGCCGCTCGGGCGGCGCCAGCACCACGCAGCCGGCCGTATCGCCCGTGTGCGAGGGGTCGTAGCCCACCCACACCGGCCGGTGCCCGTAGGGCCGCGGCGCGAGCGGCTTGTAGACGTCGGCCCAGTCCACCCACGAATCGACCATGCAGGCCTGCAGCTCCGACATCGGGAACACCGACTGCGTGTCGTCGATGAACTCGCACATCAGCAGGTTGGCGAATTCCTCGGGGTTGTATTCGAGCCGCAGCTCGTCGACGTCGAAGAGATCGCACCCGGCCGCCTGGGCGTCGAGGATGGTGACGATGTTGCGCCACACCTTGTCCTCGCCGGTGAAGCCGCCCACCAGGCGCGCATGCGACAGGTCGATCTCGACACGCTGATCCTTCGGCCGATGGCGGTTGAAGTGCGCGCCGCTCCAGCGTGCGTAGGCCTCGTGCTGGATCGAGCTCGGCGAGCTGAAATAGGTCTTGCGCCAGCGCTTGTGCATCGCCATGCCACTCGCGACCTTGTTCAATTCCTCGAAGCGGTGGGTCCAGAAGAACTCGTCGAAGTAGAAGTTGCCGTGGTAGCCCTGCGCGGTGCGTGCGTTAGTCCCGAGGAAGTAGATGTGGGCGCCGTTGGGCAGGATGATCGGATCACCGGTCAGCGAGACGCCGCAGGCCTCGTGCGCGAACTGCACGATGTACTGGCGAAAGATGTGCGCCTGCGCCTTGCTGGCCGAGAGGAAGATCTGATTGCGCCCGGTCTGCAGCGCATCAGTCAGCGCCTCGCGGGCGAAGTACCAGGTCGCGCCGATCTGCCGGCTCTTGAGCACCATGCGCGTGCGCTCTTGCCCGTTGCGATACCAGACCTTCTGGTGTCCGAAGAGCGAATCCTTGAAGGCCTCGAAAAGCTGCTCGGCCTGGTCGTCGGTGAAAAAGTTGCGCTGCGGCTTCTTCTTCGGTCCTGCGTTGCGCCGCTCGATGTTGGGATTGAGGTCGCCCTCTTTGCCGGTCTGCTCGAACTTGTGCACGCGCGCGATGCGCTCGATCTGCCGGCCGAGCAGATCGATCTCCTTGAAGTCGCCGCCGGTCTTCTGGTCCTTGCCGATCAGTTGCACGAGCCGGGCTTCGAGTGCGCCTTCGACGCGCTCGATCGGTTGCGCCTTGTCCCATTGCTCGGCATCCTTCCACCCGTGCACAGTCGTGCGCGGAATTCCGAGGAACTCCGCGATCGAGGAAATGCGCCAGCCCTGCCAATAGAGGTGACGGGCAGAACGGCGCTGCTCGACCATTGGCGTGATCGGCGAGATTGGCGCCACCACCGCATCGGCGACATCGCTGCATGAAGACATGGGGTGAGGCTATGGGCGCTTCCCCCTCTTCGCGACACCCGCAGGCCTGCTTTCGGTTCTAGATCCCCGGTCTAGAACTCAATTGCGTTGAGCCACGCGCGCGCTCGGCCGACCATCGGCGCCATCACTTGCTCAACCTACCCGCACACCACCATGGCACAGAAGTCCAAGATGTTCCGCGTCGCCACCGAAGGCGCCACCACCGACGGTCGCCGCATCGAGCGCTCGTGGATCGAGCAGATGGCGAAGAACTTCGACCCGAAGAAGTACGGCGCCCGCGTCTGGCTCGAACACATGCGCGGCATCTATCCCGACAGCTCGTTCCGCGCCTACGGCGATGTGCTCTCGGTCGAGGCCCGCGCAGTCGAGGACGGCAAGCTCGCCCTCTTCACTGAGATCGCCCCCCTGCCCGACCTGGTCGCGATGACCACCAAGGCCAAGCAGAAGATCTACACCTCGATCGAGGTCAACCCGAAGTTTGCCGACACCAACGAGGCCTATCTCGTGGGACTCGCGGTCACCGACAGCCCGGCCAGCCTGGGCACGGAGGTGCTGAGCTTCGCGGCGCAGAACCCGAAGGCGAATCCCTTCACCAGCCGCAAGACCTCGCCCGACAGCCTGTTCTCAGAAGCGGTCGAGGTCGCCCTCGAATTCGAGGAGCAAGCCGACGACAACACGCTGCTCGATCGCGTGAAGGGCTTCGGCGACTCGTTCAAGAAGAAGTTCGCCGGCTTCACCAAGAAGACCGACGACACCCTGGGCGAGCTGCTCGGTGTGGTCGAGGACATGGGCACCGCGCTGGGCGAAGTCGCGCAGCGACACAGCGATGGCTCCAAAGCGCTGGCCGAGCTGCAGAAGAAGTTCGCGACGCTCAAGGTCGAGCACCAGGATCTGAAGGCCAAGTTCCAGACGATCGACACCACCGACGCGGCCAAGCATTCGCAGCGGCCACCCGCCACCGGCGGCGACGCCAAGCTGCAGCCGACCGACTGCTGATCGACGCCCACCAACGCCAACGCCCAACGCCAGCACCGCGCCACCAGCCCAAGCCCATCACGTATCACCGGAGCCACCATGCAAAACGCCACCCGTCTCGTCTTCAACAAGCTCATGGATCGCCTGAGCGAACTCAACGGCGTGCCCTCGGCACGCGAGCAGTTCGCGGTCGAGCCGACCGTGCAGCAGACCCTCGAAACGAAGATTCAGGAGTCCAGCGAGTTCCTCGGCAAGATCAACATCATCGGCGTCGACGAGATGAAGGGCGAGAAGCTCGGCCTCGGCGTCAGCGGGCCGATCGCAAGCCGCACCAACACCGACAACGCCGACCGCGCGCCGCGCCAGGTCGAGACGCTCGAGGATCGCGGCTACGAGTGCAAGAAAACCAACTACGACACGGCCATCAAATACGCCACCCTCGACGCCTGGGCCAAATTCCCCGACTTCCAGACCCGTGTGCGCGACGTGATCGTCAAGCGCCAGGCGCTCGACCGGATCATGATCGGCTTCAACGGCATGAGCGCCGCGGCGGACACCAACCTGGTGGCCAACCCGCTGCTGCAGGACGTGAACATCGGCTGGCTGCAGCACATCCGCACCGAGGCGCCGGCGCGCGTGCTCAACGACGGCGCAGCGGCCGACAAGATCACGGTCGGTCCCGCCGGTGACTACAAGAACCTCGATGCGCTGGTTTACGACGCGTACCAGACCCTCCTGGACCCGTGGTATCGCGAAGACGGCGGCTTGGTGGCCATCGTCGGGCGCAACCTGATGCACGACAAGCTCTTCCCGCTGGTGAGCGATCCCGATGCGCCGACCGAGATCCTGGCCGCCGACATCGTGCGCAGCCAGCGCCGTCTCGGTGGCTTGCCCGGTGTGACCGTGCCCTACTTCCCGGCCAACAAGGTGCTCGTCACGCGCCTGGACAATCTTTCCATCTACTTCCAGCGCTCGGCCCGCCGGCGCAAGGTCGAGGACAACGCGAAGCGCGACCGCATCGAGAACTACGAATCGAGCAATGACGCCTTCGTGGTCGAGGACTACGGTCTCGCGGCGCTCATCGAGAACATCGAGATCGCGGGCTGATCGCCATGCGCCAGACACCTGCACAGCGCAGCCTGCAGCGCAAGCTCGCCATCGTCGCGTCCGCCGCGGCGCCGGCCGGCGGCGAGCTGCAGGGCAGCGCCTACGAACTCATGCTGGCCCAGTTGGCGGAGCACCGCCGATCGCTCAAGGACATCCAGTCGGTGGAACGCAAGATCGAGGCCAAGCGCGCCTTTCTGCCGGACTACGACGCGTGGGTCGACGGGGCGCTGACCGGTGGCAACGGCGCGCAGGACCAGGTGCTCACCACGGTGCTCGTGTGGCACATCGACGCCGGCAACTACCGCCGCGCGATCCAGATCGCGCAGTACGCCGTGGCCCACCAACTCGCACCGCCCGACCAGTACGACCGGAACCTCGGCACCATCCTGATCGACGAGTTCGCCGCAGCGGCGTTGTCGGGAAAGATGGAGAACACCGACGCGCGCGAGCTGCTGCCGCAGGTCCTCTTCGGCACCGAGCGGCTGGACGCACCCGACCAAGCGCGCGCCAAGCTGCACAAGGCCTTCGGCTATGCCCTCCTGGGCAAGACCAGCCCGGCGGACGTGGAGTACGACAAGGTCACGACACCAGATGCGCGCGCGGCGCTGGAGCAGCTGCAGCGGGCGCTTGTCCTGTTCGACCAGGTCGGCGTGAAGAAGGACATCGAGCGCCTGGAGCGCCGGCTGAGAAGCGAGCTTCCTGCCGAGCCGCCGGCGCCGTAACGATTCCGGACCCCGGAACCCCGGCGGCTCGGGCTGATTCCTGAAGGCCCCCATCGGTCCCACGGATGACGCCCGACCACCGCCGACCTCATGACCGATCGCTTTCCACCTCGCCATGAACTTCCTCGGCAACCCGCCCTCACCCACCGCAGCCGAAGAGGCAGAACTGCCGAACGACGGCTGGTTCCCGGACATCGACCTGGCGAAGCTGCGCGCCACCGCTCGGGTGGACGGCACGGCCACGCCCGAGCGCCTGCGCTACAGCACGCTCACGGCGGTGCTCAGCATCAACGCCGAGCTGTCGGGCTACAAGGGCGCGCAGCAGCTGCTCGGGCACGCCAAGCTCGAGGACGTGCCCGCGCCGAGCATCGACGGCAAGAGCGCGCAGGTCGTCCGTTACCTGCGCGCGGTCTACAGCTATGTGCAGGCCGATCTGATCGAGCGCTACCGCGACTACGACACGACCGGCGCCGGCGACAAGGCCGCCGACAAGCTGGAGCTGCGCACCGACGATCTGCGCCGCGACGTCCGGTGGGCGATCTCGGATCTGCTCAGCCTCCGGCGCACGACGGTGGAGTTGATCTGATGCAGGTGCGCACCCTCCAAGGCGACACGGTCGACCTGCTGTGCTGGCGCAATCTCCAGCGCACGCAGGGCGTGGTCGAGGCCACGCTGCTTCTGAATCCCGGGCTCGCCGACCGCGGCCCGATCCTGCCGGGCGGCCTGCTGGTCGAGCTGGCCCACCCCACCAGCGTGGCCACGCGGCCGACCGTGAAGCTCTGGGACTGATATGCAGGACTGGCTCAAAAAACTCTTCGCCGAACCTCAGACGCTGGGGATCATCGTCACCAGCGCGGCTGTCGGCCTCTTCGCCGGCCTGGCGCAGGGTGTCGTCGAGAAGCGGCACGGCGGCTGGGGCGGATTCCTGCGTGCCGTCCTCACCGGCATTGCGGTTGCCGTGATCGTCGGGCTCGGCATTGAAGGATTCGTGGCCTCCGAGACCTTGCGTCTTGCCATCGTCGGCGGGTGCGCAGTCGTCAGCGAGGACATCTGGATGGGCCTGCGCACGCTGGGAGGCACCATGCGGCGCGATCCCTTCGGCTTCCTCGTGCGCGTGCTGGATGCGATTCGCGGCCGCGACTACTCGGCGCGCAGAAGCGGTGGTGCCGGCATTACCGATCCCGCGCCGCTGCACGACGAGAAGGGCAAGCCATGACGATGTGGATCGTTGCGGTGCTGCTGGGCTTGGCAGCCGTCATGCAGCTCGCCGTGCACGGGGCGCCGGACATCCATGACGCGCCGCTGAAGGAGAAGGCACGCCGGGTCAAGGTCGCTGGGCTGTCGCTGCTGTGCGGGTATTTGAGCTGGGCAGCGTATCTCGGGCACACGCTGCACCCCTGGTTGCTGCTCGGCCTCGTGCTTTCGGTCCTCGCGGAGGTGGGCTTCGCCATCAATCGGCTGTTCCCCTCCGAGAACAACGGGCTGCGCGGTCGCCGAGGCGCTGACGAAGGCCACACATGAGCAAACAGCACATGGGGCCGGACGGCCACGAGGTCGCCCACTACTTCGAGCAGTGCAAGCTGCGCGCCTACCCCGATCCCGGCTCGCCCCTCTTCGCCGCGCTGCGCAGCGCCGGCATCGACCCCTACAGCCTGGCTGCCGTGCCGCCTGCACTCGCGCACCTGAGCGGCAGGCCATGGACGATCGGCTGGGGTGACACCGGGCCGGACGTGGTGCCCGGCCTCGTGATCGACCAGGCCGAAGCGGATCGCCGCTACGCGCGGTGCATGGCTGGCGAGTTCGAGCCGGCAGTGCGCTCAGCCGTCGGGGTGCAGCTCAGCCAGCGGGAATTCGACGCCCTGGTATCGATCTTCTACAACTGCGGCGCCGAGGCGATGCGCGATTCAACGCTCGTGCGCGTGCTCAATCGTGGCAACCGCGCCGCGGCGGAGGCCGAGTTTCCGCGCTGGAACAAGTCCGGCGGCCTGGTGCGCAAGGGCCTGCAGCGCCGGCGCGAGGCCGAGCGGCTGCTCTTTCTCGGCTGCGATCCGAAGTCCGCCATCGCCGCGGCCCTGGCCAAGTTCCCATGACGTGGCTGCTCAAGGCCCTGCCGTTTCTCGCCGCGGTCGCGCTCGGCGTCACCTGGACCGCGGTGGCCTATCAGTTTGGAGGCGCTGCGCGCGAAGACGCGGTCCGCCTCGAATGGCAGACCGAACGCACGGCGAATGCGCGCGCGGTAGCCAACGCGATCGAGCGCACCCTCGACGCGCAGCGAAGCCTCGGCGACGTACTCGCCGCGCGCGACCAACAACACCGAAAGGAAATTGAACATGTCACGTCTGAACGCGATCGGCTTGCTGAGCAGCTGCGCACTGGCACTGTGCGGGTGTCAGTCCCTGCCCTCGCCCGATCTCGCGCCTGCCCGGCCGCCGGCGCTGCAGATCCCGCCCCTGCCGGCGCAGCTGGTGAAGCGCGAGCCGAACTTGACCCAGCGTTTGCGACAGCTGTGGCACGAATCACCAGCGACGGCGACAGATCAATCGTCGACCTCAATGCCTGCATCGACCGCTACAACGATGTCCGCGCCCGCAGCAACGCCTTGACCTCACCGACATGGACCGACGATGCTCAAGCCCCATAGTCTGCGTGCGCACCTCACAGCTGCCACGCCTGAGCTTCGCAACGATCCGGACAAGCTGACGATCTTCATCACCGATGGCCGCATCGTGGCCGCCGGTGCCGGGTCGATCTCTTTCGAGTACCGCTACAAGCTGAAGCTCGTGGTCCTCGACTACGCAAGCCACGCCGACGCAATCATGGTGCCGCTGCTTGCCTGGCTGCGCACCCAGCAGATCGAGATCTTCGAGAACACCGATCTGCGCGAGCGCAGCATCCGCTTCGAGGCCGAATACCTGAACAAGGAAACGCTCGACCTGTCGATCGAGGTCGATCTCACCGAACGGGTCATCGTCGCACCAGGCACCGACCCAAGCTCGAAGGAAACGACGCGGCGCTACGACGTGACGCATGCCGCGGAGCCGCCGCACGTCGGCACCGTCGAGGACGCAGAGCACTGGGAAGTCTGGCTAGATGGCAAGCCGCTGGCCGAGTGGGATTTCGTGCCGCAGCAGTACTGAGGTCGTTGACGTGGCCGACGATCTCTCCGCGCTCGAAACTTGGGCAGCGCCGCTGCTGGCGGCCCTCACGCCAGCCAAGCGCCGCGCGTTGGCGCGCCGCATCGGGCAGGCGCTGCGGCGCGGGCAGGCCGCACGCATCGCGGCGCAGAAGAACCCTGACGGCAGCGCCTACGAGCCGCGCAAGGTCACGAAGGCTCGCTCGCAGAAGGGCAGCATCCGCCGCACCATGTTTGAGAAGCTGCGTGCAGCACGGCATCTCAGGGTTCAGGCTGGCGATGACGGCGTGGCAGTGGGATTCCTCGGTCGCACGGCTCGCATCGCGCGCGTGCACCACCTCGGCCTGCGCGACGAAGTTGAACCTGGTGGGCCGCAGTACGACTACACGGCGCGCCAGCTGCTCGGCCTGACGGACGCCGAGCGCGAGCAGGTCAAGGACCTGCTGCTGCAACACCTCGGTGGGGCACCATGACCGCTCAAAGCCTGCTTCACAGCTAAAGCTTGGTGCTCCGAGCTCGCCTTAGAGGCCGTGAACGATGAACAGCTCATTCGACCCGTTCATCGGCGTCCGCACTGTCAGCGTCGCCTCCCCGACCTTGTCGAAATGGTATTTGCGGCCGTTGATGACCACCGATTTCGTGTTGGTCCAGACGCGGTATTCATGCCCGCCCGCCACGGGCGCCACCTGCAGTACGCGGAACACCGGCGGAATGACCACCGTGAGCCTGAGGGTGGCCGATGCGATGCTTGCCGTCGATGTTGGCTGTGCGACGCAGACCATCGGCAGGAGAAGCAATCCGCAGATGAAGGTTCTCATTGGACTTTATGAGAAGGGATCAGGCTCGGGTCGGCCGGTGGACAACAACGACGCCAAAGATGAACTGTGCGCTCAAAGCGCCGTACCTGTTAATCGCCAGTGCGCCGAACAGTGAACGATGTCGCATCCGAGGCGATTTCAAGCGTAGGAGGCCGCCGCGCTCCCAAGGTCTCAAAGCGCTCCAGCGTTATCTACGTCTACCAATTCACCATGGGCAATGCCTCGATAGTGGGCCTTGCGAAGAAGTAGCCTTGGTACAGAACGATGCCCAGTTCCCGCAGGACATGAACCTCCTCAGCTGCTTCCACGCCTTCGGCAATCACCTTGATATCGAGTTCCTCACAGATGGCGACAAACCCCTTCACGATGGCCCGACGGACACGATCGGTGTGAATATTGCGCACCAAGTGCATGTCGATCTTGATGATTTCGGGCTGGAAGCCCGCAAAGAGTTCGAAGCCGGCAAAACCGGCGCCGAAGTCATCAATGGCCGAGGTGAATCCGTACTGCTTATAGGTCTTGAAAACCGAGACCAGACGAGGAATGTCTTCGGTGCGCTCGGCTTCGGTAATCTCGAAGATCAATCGATCAACCGGAAAATTGCAGCGCTCGGCAACCTCCATGGCCTTTCGGAAGCACTCCTCGTGGCCGCATACGTCGCTGGGGAGCACGTTGAGGCTGAGCTTCGACCGCATACCCAGCGTGGCGGCCTGCTCGATCGCCTTGGCGCGACATGCCTGATCAAAGGCGAAGCGCTCTTCAGGTTCGATCCGCGCGAAAACCGCCGCCGCACCTTCACCCTGAGTGCCGCGCACCAGTGCCTCGTGCGCAAAAATTTCCCTGCGCGCCACATCCACGATGGGCTGAAATGCCATCGTGAAGTCCGTCATAGGCCCGAGATCCGGCATGTTCACGTCAACGCAATGGCGTGCCGGAGATGGCGTCGATCAACTCGGCGGATCGCTTCATACCTTCCATAGACTTGATGAGAACCGGCGCTGGCTCTTCGAGGGGCTGAGAGCACCCGACCGGCGCCCAACACCAGGAATCCCCCGGCGAAGTAGACAGACAGATCCACGAGGCCCTCCAACGTCATCAAAAAACGTAAGCAAGTTTTGCACATAAGGCAACGGATACTTGTCAGTCAAAGCCGACGTGTCTCTTCTCGCCGACGGATGACTCGATCTCCGCCACGCAGCGCTCGATTAGCAACAAAGACTTAAGTCACAGCAGCTACGACTCTCGAAAATCCAGCACCCTTAAGAATCCGGTTTTAGAACGCCGATCTAGAACCGCCATCGCGTGCTTCGCGCGCGCATGCTGGGCACCATCGACGGCATGTCTGGAAAGACCCCGTCGCCCGTCGAACTGCTGCGCCTTATCGAGAACCTCGTGCGCGCTGGCACCGTCATGGCAGTGGACCATGGCGCCCACCTGTGCAGGGTGAAGTCGGGCGGCAACGAAACCAACTGGCTGCCATGGTTTGCACGCCGCGCAGGCGATGTGCGGCACTGGTCGCCACCCTTCGTCGGCGAGCAGTGCATGGTGCTCTCGCCCGGTGGCGACATGGCCTCGGGCTTCGTGCTCGTGGGCCTGTACAGCGACAGCATGCGGGCCAACGGCAGCAGCGGCGACGTGGAACGGACCACGTTCCCGGATGGCGCCGTCTTCGAATACGACCACGTCGCGCACGCCCTCAAGGTCACCCTGCCCGGCGGCGGCACCGCCGACATCACCGTGCCCGATTCGATCACGGTGAAGTGCAAGACCGCCGATGTGACGGCCAGCGAAAGTGCCAAGGTGCATTCGCAGGAGATCACCCTGAACGCGCCGAGGACCGTCGCCACAGGCGAGATGGTCGTGCAGGGCCTGCTCACCTGGCAGGCCGGCATGGTGGGCTCCGGCGTCGGCCCCAGCGGCAAGGGTGCGCAGGTCAACTGCAACATGGCGTTCATCGACGGCCACGGCATCACCACGGACGGCGGCGACATTGTGGCCGGCGACATCAGCCTACAGCGGCACAGAACGGCTGACGTTGTCGCCGGTGGCGACATCAGCGGAGGCCCTGTGTCATGAGTGGGATGAGCCGCAGCACCGGCAAGCCGCTCGACGCCATCGAGCACTTGCGCCAGAGCATCGCCGACATTCTCGGCACGCCACTGGGCAGCCGCGTCATGCGCCGCGACTACGGAAGCCTCTGGCCCGAGCTGATTGACCACCCGGACAACGGCGCCACCCGCGTGCGCCTGTACGCGGCGACGGCCGGCGCGCTCATGAAGTGGGAGCCTCGGCTGCGGCTGTCGCGCATTCGGATTTTCAGCGGCGAGCGGCCAGGCCAGGTCGTGCTCGACCTCGAAGGCATCTATACGCCGCCCGGCCAGCGCCGCAGCGTGCTCGGTCTGCGCGTGCCGCTTCAGATGGGCGCGGCCGCATGAGCATGGATCTGACCCTGCTGCCGGCGCCGGTCGTGATCGAGGTGCTCGACTACGAGACGATCTATCAGCAGCGGCTCGCGAAATTCCAGGAGCTCTATCCGGACTTCACGCTCGTGCTGGAGTCCGATCCGGCGATCAAGCTGCTGGAGGTCATGGCCTGGCAGGAGCTGCTGATGCGCCAGCGCATCAACGATGCGGCCAAGGCCAGCATGCTTGCCTATGCGGTTGGCACCGACCTCGACAACCTCGCTGCCAACCTGGACGTGGAGCGGCTGGTGGTCACCCCGGCCGATCCGAGCGCGATCCCGCCCGCCGAGGCCGTCTACGAAAGCGACGACAGGCTGCGCGAACGCGCGCAGGCGGCGCTGGAAGGCATCACCACAGCCGGCCCCCGCGAGAGCTATCGCTTTCACGCGATGACGGCGAGCGCACACGTGGCCGACGCCAGGATCGACAGCCCGGATCCGGGCAGCGGCCAGGTCCGGGTCACGGTCCTTGCCGACAACGCGAGTGGCATCGCCGACGAGGCCCTGCTCAATACCGTGCGCAACGCCTTGAGCGCCGAAGACGTCCGCCCGCTGTGCGACCTGGTCACCGTGCAAGCCGCGCAGATGATCGAGACGGACATCGTCGCCGTGCTGCACCGCAAGAGCGGCCCGGCCGGCGATATCGCTGCCGCGGCAGCGCGCACCGCGCTCGGTGCGTGGCTCGTGAAGGTTCGCCGGCTCGCCGCCGGCCTCCCGCGCTCGGGCATTGATGCCGCGCTGCACCAGCCCGGCATTGACCGCGTGGTCCTGACCTCCCCCGCAGCCGACATCCTGTGCGACGCAACGCAATGCGCACGGGTGACGGGCATCACGATCACCGAAGAGGTGGTCCATGACTGATGCACAGCTGCTGCCGCCCAACCGCAGCGCGCTGGAATCTGCACTGGCGGCGGTGTCGACGCTCGCCCTGGACACCGACGGCCTGCGCCACCTGTGGAGCGCCCGGGATTGCCTGGCCGAGGCGCTGCCCTGGCTCTCCTGGGCACTGACCGTCGAAGGCTGGAGCGATGCCCGCAGCGAGGAGGCGCGCCGCGCGGTCATCCTCGACAGCATCAACATCCATCGCCGCAAGGGCACCCCGTGGGCGATCCGTGCCCTGATCCGCGCGCTCGGCTTCGGCGAGGTTTTCATCATCGAGCGCGTCGGCGGCATCACCCGCAACGGCTTCGCATCGCACAACGGCGAGTACCCGAGGGCGCCGATCTCCTCGACCTGGGCGACCTACAAGGTGGTGTTCGATCGCCCCATCACGAACCACCAGGCCGAGCGCATCCGCTCGCTTCTTCCATCCGTCGCGCCGGCGCGCTGCCACCTCGTGGGCCTGCGCTACGCGGCGGTCGCAAACAGCCACAACGGCGCGACGCGCCGCGATGGCGCCTTCAACCGCGGTAGCGCGTAGCACTGAAACCTTCATGGCAAACCTCACTGAAACCGGCCTCTGGGAAGACGGCATCTACCAATGGGAAGAGGATGACCCCGTCCTCGGCGGTCCCACGGGCATCGACAACGTGCCGACAAGGCAGCTCGCGAACCGCACGCTCTTCCAGCGCATTCGCAACGTGAGCACCTGGGTGGCCGCCTACGACTACCCCGAGCACGCCTACGTGCAGCATGGCGGCCAGACATGGAAGAGCATCGCGGCCAGCACCGGCGTGGCGCCCGGCACCGACCCGACGAAGTGGGTGCGCTGGGCCCACACAGCAGCGGAGCTCGCGGAGCTGCTCGGTGACTCCGTCGAAGCGCACGAAGCGAAGGCCGATCCGCACCCCGCATACGCCTTCCGCAGCGGCTTCGCCGCGGTGCCTGCCGCGTACGTGGGCCATGTCATCACGGTCACCACGCCGCACCTGCGGCAGATGATCTGGAACGGGACCGCCTATGTGCGCGCGCCGTGGCACCAACCGGGCATGGTGCTGTACAGCTACGACAACCCGGCGAGCATTCCGGGCCACCTGCCCGTGCGCGCGGACGTGAGCTACAGCCAGGCCAACTATCCGGACCTGGTGGCCCGGCTGGGCCTCTCCGGCGAAGGAACCTTCGCGCTGGTCGAGCTGCGCGGCGAATTCATCCGCTGCCTGGACAACGGGCGCGGCGTGGACGCGGGTCGTGCGCTGCGCTCGTGGGTTGCCGGCGACAACCAGTCGCACACCCACGCCACCAACAACGCGACCCACAGCCACGTTGTGAACGATTCCGGCCACGCGCACACCGGCTGGACCGACGCGCAGGGCTATCACGCTCACACGCTTTCAAACAACGGATGGACGGGTGGCAGGAACAACTATGCGGGCACCCCGGGCGACACGGACGTCGGCAGCGCAGTGGCTCAAACGACCGATCCCGCCGGCAACCACGCCCACAACGTCGGCATCAGCGTCTCAGGCACGGGCATCACGCTATCCGCCAGTGCGACGGGCCTCGCGATCGTCGCCAGCGGCTCCGAGGCTCGCCCGCGCAGCATCGCCTTTCCGGCATGGCTCTCCTACTGAACCCGAAGCCGCACCTCATGACCAAGATCATCTATCTGCTCGACGCCGCCACCGGCGTGTTCATGGGCGAATCCTTGCACCCGCTCGATCCCGTCGAAACGGAGCGCGCCGGCGAGCCGGTGTACGCGCTGCTCAATCCGCTGCTGGCCGTGGAGGATGCACCGCCTAACACGCCTGCCGGCATGCGCGCCGTCAGGTCGAACGGCGCATGGACGCTGGAAGCGGTCCCCGAGATCCCGGAAGCTGAGGTTCCGGACCCAGAGCTGCCGCCCGTCCCCGAGCCGTCCGACCCGCCCCAGCCGACATTTGAAGAGCGCGTGGAGGCACTGCGCACGGAAGTGCAGGCGTACATGGACGCCATGGCGCGGTCGCTGGGATACGACGACATCAAGACCGCAGTGACCTACGCGGAAGAGCCCGCCGTGGCGAAGTTTCAGCTCGAAGGCAAAGCATTCCGGGCCTGGCGCTCGCTCGTGTGGGAGGCCTGCTACGCCCTGCTGGCCCAGGTACAGGCGGGCGAAGCCGAAGAACCCAGCAAGGAAGCGCTCATCGGCCTCCTGCCGCCGCTCGAAGGCTTGCCGGATCCCGCGCCGCCCGCCCCACCCGCGCCACCTGCGCCGCCACAGCCGGACGAACCGATCGAGCAACCCGAATGAACCGGCCCCCGTCCGCCTACTGACCACGCACGCCCACTCAGCAATTCGAACCCTTCATAGGAAAAACCCATGGCCCTCACCGACTACCACCACGGCGTTCGCGTCCTCGAGATCAACGAGGGCACGCGACCGATCCGCGTCATCAACACGTCAATCATCGGTCTGGTGGCCACGGCGCCCGACGCCGACGCCATCGCCTTCCCGCTCAACACGCCCGTGCTGGTGACCAACGTGTACAGCGCCCTGGCCAAGGCCGGCACCGGCGGCACCCTGGCCAAGACGCTGCAGGCCATTGCCGACCAGGCGCGGCCGATCACCGTGGTCGTGCGCGTGGAGCTCGGCGCGGACGAAGCTGCGACCACCACCAACGTGATCGGCACCGTGCTGCCGAGCGGCCAGAAGACCGGCATGAAGGCGCTGCTTGCCGCGCAGGCGAAGCTCGGCATCAAGCCGCGCATCCTGGGCGCACCAGGCCTCGACACGCAACCGGTGGCCGCCGCCTTCGCCACGCTCGCCCAGGACCTGCGCGCCTTCGCCTACGTCAGCGCCTGGGGATGCGACACGATCGAAGAAGCCACCGCCTACCGCGACCAGTTCGGCGCCCGCGAGCTGATGGTCATCTATCCCGACTTCCTTGCCTGGGACAGCGTTGCCAACGCCAACGCCGCGGCCCCGGCCGTCGCCCGCGCGCTCGGCCTGCGCTCGAAGATCGACACCGAGATCGGCTGGCACAAGACCCTCTCGAACGTGGCCGTGAACGGCGTCACCGGCATCAGCCGCGACATCTTCTGGGATCTGCAGAACCCCAACACGGATGCCGGCGTGCTCAACGCGGGCGACGTGACGACCCTCATCAACAGCAGCGGTTACCGCTTCTGGGGTTCGCGCACCTGCAGCGACGATCCGCTGTTCGCCTTCGAGTCGGCCACCCGCACCGCGCAGGTGCTGGCCGACACCATGGCCGAGGCGCACATGTGGGCCGTCGACAAGCCGCTGCACCCGAGCATCGTCAAGGACATCCTCGAGGGCGTGAACGCCAAGTTCCGCTACCTGAAGACCGCCGGCTACATCCTCGACGGCAGCGCCTGGTACGACGAGGAGATCAACCAGGCCGACACGCTCAAGGACGGCAAGCTGGTCATCGACTACGACTACACGCCCCTGCCGCCGATTGAAGACCTGACCTTCCGTCAGCGCATCACCGACCGCTACTACGCCGACTTCGCCACGCGCGTGGCTGCGTCCTGAACGGCTGGCCGATTCATCCCCCGATCAACTGAGGAACGCTACCCATGTCCCTGCCCCGCAAACTCAAGAATTTCATTCTCTTCAATGACGGCAACGGCTACCTCGGCGAGGTGCCCGAGGCCTCGCCGCCGAAGCTCACCCGCAAGATGGAGGAATACCGCGCCGGCGGCATGAACGGCCCGATCCAGCTCGATCACGGCATGGAGGCGCTGGAGATGGAATGGACTGCCGCCGGCTACATGCGCAGCCTCTTCTCGCAGTGGGGCGCGCCGACGCACGACGGCGTGCTGCTGCGCTTCGCCGGCGCACTGCAGGCCGACGACGCGGCCCTCGCCACGCCCGTCGAGATCGTCGTGCGCGGCCGCCATCAGGAGATCGACTTCGGTACCGCCAAGGCCGGCGAGAACACCGAGATCAAGGTCAAGTCCGCGCTCAGCTACTACAAGCTCACGATGGACGGCTCGGTGCTGATCGAGATCGATTTTGTCAATCTGATCGAGATCGTCGACGGCGTCGATCGCTTGGCGCAGACGCGCCTGGCGCTCGGCTTGCTCTGATTCCCTTTGACCTTCCCCGGGTCGACCGCGCGCGGCCGGCCCCCCCTCTCTCGTACGAACCAGCTCGACCATGAACGCTCAAGACGAAGCCCTCCCCACCTCCGCCCCCCAGCTGCTCGACAGCTCCACCGACGCGGCCGCGGCATTTCAGCCTAGCGAAGTGAAGCTCGACACGCCGGTCGTGCGCGGCGGCCAGACCATTCCCAGCGTGATCGTGCGGAAGCCCCGCTCCGGCGAGCTGCGCGGCGTCTCTCTCGTCGCGCTGCTGCAGATGGACGTGGTGGCACTCCAGACCGTGCTGCCGCGCATCACCGTGCCGACGCTGACGAAGCCTGAGGTCAGCGCGCTCGAACCTTCCGACCTGCTGCAGCTCGGCACCGAGGTGAGCAATTTTTTGCTTCCGAAGGCGGACCGGGCGCCGGAATCCCCGACCGCGTAGAGGACGCGATGGCCGACCTCGCCTTCGTCTTCCACTGGGCACCGGCCCAGCTGGAGGACTTGAGCGTCGGCGAACTGATGGAGTGGCGCGAGCGCGCCCGCGAACGCCATGAGCCTCCGAAGTAGCCCCCGAAGTAAGCCCCTTTTGCACCATGCGCCACGTCCCGCTGCCGATCTTCTCCAGAGGCCCCGATGTCGGGCAGCTCTGACCTGCGCCTGCAGGTCATCCTGCAGGCCATCGACAAGGCCACCGGCCCGTTCAAGCGCGTCACCGACAGCAGCAGCAAGACCGCGCGGGCGCTGCGGGATGCCCGCGACGAGCTGAAGGAACTCAACGCCCAGCAGAAAGCTGTGGGCGAGTTCCGCGAGCTGCGCACCGGCCTCAAGGACACCACCGCGAAGCTCTCCGACGCGCAGGCGCGCGTGCACCGGCTCGCCCAGACCATTGGCCAGGTCGGGCCGCCCACGAAGGCCATGGCGCGGGACTTCGCCGCGGCCAAGCGCGAGGCGGCGGCGCTGTCCGAGCAGCATCAGCGCCAGAGTGCCCGCGTACAGGCCCTGCGCGACAAGCTCACGGCCGCCGGCATCAGCGCGAGCAGCCTGGGCGCGCACGAGCGACGGCTGCGCACCGACATCGAGGCGACGACACGCAGCGTGGTCGAGCAGACCGAGAAGCTCAAGGCACAGGGCGCCCAGCAGCGGCGCCTCGCCGAGATGCGCTCGCGCCACGCCAAGGCGATGCTGCACACCGGCATCGCGGCCGGTAGCGGGCTCGCCATGCAGGCGGTTGGCTCCCGGGCCGTGCGCGGCGTCCTGGCGCCCTCCTCCGCGTTTTCGGCGCACGAGGACGCGATGCTCGGTGTTGCGCGCCAGGTGCCAGGAGCGCGCAACGAGCTCGGCAAGCTGACGCCCGTCTACCGCGCGATCGAGGCACAGGTGCGCGAACTGAGCGGCCAGATCCCGATCGCCACCACGAACATCTCGGAGATGGTCACGGCCGCCGCCCGGATGGAAGTGCCAACCGCCGAGCTCAAGGAATTCACGCGGCTGGCGGCCATGATGGCAACGGCCTTCGATGCAGTGCCGGACGAGATCACCGAATCGATGGGCAAGGTGGCCAAGAACTTCAAGATCCCGATCACGCAGATCGAAGGCCTCGCCGACGCCATCAACTACCTCGACGACAACGCGATCAGCAAGGGCGCCGACATCATCAGCGTCCTGAATCGCACCTCGGGCGTGGTGTCCACCACCGGGATGTCAGCCCGCGATGCCGCCGCGCTCGGCTCCACGCTGCTCACGCTGGGCGAGCGCGCCGAGACCGCGGGCACCGCTACCAACTCCATCGTGCAGAAGCTCGCGGCAGCCACCAAGGGCACGAAGAAGTTTCATGCGGCGGTGGCCGAGATCGGGCTGACCACGGAAGGCATCCAGAAGGGCATGTCGACGGACGCCACCGGCACGCTGCTGAAGGTGATCGACGCGGTGCGCAAGCTCCCCAAGGACAAGCAGATCGGCGTGATGGTCGAACTGGTCGGCCTGGAGCACTCGGACTCGCTGGCCAAGCTGGTCGACAAGCCTGAAGAGTTCCGCCGGCAGCTCGAGCTGGCGAACGGCGCGCAGGCGGGCGGTTCGATGCGTCGCGAGTTCTCGGCGCGCACCGGCACCCAGTCGGCGCAGTGGCAGATGATGCAGAACCGCATCTTCAATCTCAGCGCCGTCCTCGGGGAGTCGCTGGCACCGGTGCTCGCCGACCTGATGCAGACCGTCAGCCCGCTCGTCGAACGGTTCACCAGGTGGGTACAGCAGAACCCCGCGCTTGTCGGCGGCCTCATGAAGTTCGCGCTCTATGCATCGGCCCTGGTCGCGGCGCTCGGCGCCATCCTGCTGCCGGTCGCCCTGATCGTCGGGAAGATGCTGCTCATGCGCTTCCTCTTCGCGCGCCTGGCGACGGTGATCGCGCCCTTCGCTGGCCCCATCCTGGGCGCCCTGGCCACCGGACTTCGGCTGGCCGGCTCCGCCATCCTGTTCGTCGGGCGGGCGCTGCTCATAAACCCCATCGGACTGCTCATCACGGGCATCGCTGTGGCGGCTTTCCTGATCTACAAGTATTGGGGGCCGATCACTGCCTTCTTCTCGCAGCTCTGGGACAAGGTCAGGCTCACTTTCAATACCGCCCTGGCGTGGGTCACAGGCCTGGCGACGTCGTTCTACAACGCCGGCGCGGACATCGTCCGCGGCATGGCCAACGGCATCACGGCCGGGCTCGGCGCGGTGCGCGATGCGATCACCAACGCCGCCGGCGCCGCGCTCGGCTGGTTCAAGGAAAAGCTCGGCATCCACAGCCCGAGCCGCGTCTTCATGGAGGCCGGGGGCGAGATCAGCAACGGCGCCGCGCTCGGCATCGCGAGCCGCCAGGGCTACGTGCGCCAGGCGGCGCTTGGCGTGGCTGCTGCAGCCGCTTCCGCACTGCCGCTCGCGACCGCCGGTGCCGGCACCATGCCGCGGATCGACAGTCGGCCGCCGATCAGCGCCAGCCCAGGCCAGCCCACGGCGATCGGCGGCGACACGATCACGATCAACATTCACCCGTCGCCCGGCATGGACCCGCGGGCCATCGCGCGCGCCGTATCCGCCGAGCTGGACCGCCGGCAACGGGCCAAGGGCGCAGCCAGCCGGTCCTCGCTGTACGACATCGATTGAGCGACATCAAGCGGAGAACCTCGACATGATGATGGCCTTCGGGCAGTTCGTTTTTAGCCTGCCCACCCTCGCCTATCAGGATCTGCAGCGGCAGACCAGCTGGCGACACGCCAGCAACAGCCGCATCGGTGCACGGCCGAGCCGACAGTTCGTGGGGCCGGGCGACGACACCTTCAACCTCTCGGGCCTGCTCGCGCCCGAGCTGACCGGCAGCACCGCCGCCCTGGATGAGCTGCGCGAGATGGCGAATGCGGGCGCTGCATGGCCGCTGGTGGACGGCAATGGCATCGTCTACGGCCAGTTCGTCATCGAGAGCCTCAATGAGACGAAGACGCTGTTCATGCAGGACGGCACGGCGCGTCGTATCGAGTTTCAGCTGCAGCTCGCACGTGTGGACGATGACCGCACCGACGCGATCGGCGACGACCAAGAGGCGGCCTGATCGTGGCGACCGGAGACCAGCGTCCGGCGCACCCAGCGCCCACCTACCGCCTGAAGATCGGGGACCGTGACATCACGCCCGCAGTCGACGCGCGCCTCATCAGCCTGACCCTGACCGAGTGCCGCGGCGAGGAGGCAGACCAGCTCGACATTTCGCTGACCGATCACGATGGCGCCCTTGAGATTCCCGGCAAGGGCCGGGAGCTGCAACTCGCGATTGGCTGGGGCGGTACCGACCTGGTCGACAAGGGCACGTTCATCGTCGACGAGGCCGAGCACAGCGGCACGCCCGACCAGGTCACCATTCGCGCGCGCAGCGCCGAGATGCGGCAGGCGCTGCGCACGCGCGTCGAGCGAAGCTTTCACGGCACCACGCTGGGCGAGATCCTGCGGCAGATCGCCATGCGGCATCGGCTGACGGCGCGGGTGGATGCGGCGCTCGGCGCACGCCAGATCCAGCATATCGACCAGACGAACGAGAGCGACCTCAACTTTGTCACGCGTCTGGCCAGGCTGCACGATGCCGTGGCCACGATCAAGCACGAGCGGCTCCTGTTCTTGCCCATCATGGGCACCACCACCTCAACCGGCGAGAGCCTGCCGGTGGTGGAAATCACTCGGGCGGATGGCGACAACCATCGCTACCACACGAGCGACCGCGACGCCTACAGCGGCGTGCGCGCCTACTGGCACGACCCGAAGCAGGCGAAGCGCCGCGGCGTACTGATCGGGCGCAGCGGCAATGCAAAGCGGCTGAAAGAGAGCTTCGCCAACGAGGCCGATGCACGCGCGGCCGCGCAAGCGGAATGGCGACGCATCCAGCGAGGTGCGGCGACCTTCGAGCTGACGTTGGCGCTCGGGCAGCCGATGCTTGCGCCGCAGTCGCCTGTCCGCGTGCGCGGATGGAAGCCGCAGATCGACGACACCGAGTGGCTGACCATCAAGGTGTGCCACAGCATGGCATCGGATGGCGGGTTCACGACGCGCGTCGAGTTGGAGACGGCTGGCGGAGCCGCCGAAGAGCCGATTGCGATTCAGGAATAGCCCAGGCAGCAGTGGCCTGAAAGACCTCTCTCGGCAATACTGGTCTATCGCATGGGTTTGGAATAGATAGTGACGAAGGCCTTTTGCCTTGCCTCCTCTGCGCTCACATCCTCGCCCAGCAGCCGCCTACACAAGAGTACCGCGCGCTCGGCTGCGTGCCACTTTTCATTCACAAAATCGTAGGCATTGTCCGGGTGCATTGGTGGCATGTCACGTTCCGGCGGATCGAGCGTATCGATGATCACCTTGATGGCCGAGGTCAGCTCCGCGAAGGGCTGCACCAGCTCCGAGCGCGGAAAGTCGAACAAGTGATAACGCTGGGCGCGTTGCAGGCTATTCCTTAGCGCATTGAGCAGCACGTCGCGCGTGGGTAGAAAGCCGTCGTAGCTGGAGGCGGCCATCATGATCGTGTACTCCATCTCACTCAGCTCTACGAGCAGCGCCTGCAGCCGCGTCCGCTCGATGTCGAGTAATTCCTGCCTGCGTATGCGCTCCTGGCGCCGCTGCTGAAACACAGAGATGAGGACAGCGGCGAAGATCGCAGCGATGGAGCCCACCGCCTGCACCCAAGCGGGCGCGTCGACGCGGTCGAGCCAGGCCCCGATGGCGGCCCAGCCTGGATAGATAGCCAGCGCGAGGCCCCCGAATAGGGAGGTCAACACAACCATGCCGACCACAGCGCCAGTGGTGCCCAGTTCGTCCCTCATTGAGCCATTCCCCGGTTTTTTCGGCAACTCCTTATCCACGCGACTGCCCCGTCGCTCTGGCCGTGCGCGAGATGTTGCCCGCGAAGGTCGCGCAGCAGATCGAAGTGAAGCCCTGAAGGATTTCCTTTGGCGAGGGCGAGGGAAACTTCACTGTCGACGCCTTTTCCAAGTAGTGCATCAACGGAAGCAGGGCCTGCGCGTCGATTCGGTAGTCGACCTGATGACTCAGCTTGTTGCGCACGGCATTGAGGTGTTTGATGGCCGGAATGCAATCAAACTGCTCGGGCAAGCCGATGTTGCTCAGCAGCGCCACCTGCTGAGCAAAGCTCGGCCGCGCAGCATCCCAGTCGAGGCCCGGGTAGTGCGTCTTCAGAAACTCGTTCATGTAGTGCTCGATGATGAGATGGCACGACAAGAAATAGCCTAGCAACGCATGGTCGATCTTCTCGACGCGCTTCCACCTGACATCGCCCGCGTGGACGCCGGCCAGCAGGGGCGGCAACTTGAGTTCCTCTTCCATGGTCTACGCCCTCGTTCTAGATCGGTGCGGAACATGTGCCGCCCCTTCACCGTTTATACGTGCTGTCGCTGGTGGGGCGTGCAGGCCGCACTCAGGGCGCTACATTCCGGCATCACGTGCCGTCGCATGGCGGTTTGCCCTGCGGGCTTTTACACGAGGACATGACCCTATGGAGCTGGACGGACGCCTTCGAGACAAATTGACGGGGACGCTGCGCACCCTGCTGCCCACACTCGGGCTGGCCGAGACTGGGCGCCTCGACGTGCGGACTGCCTTTGATATTGACAAACAGTTCTCTGCGGCTCTGCGCGGAGCGCCCAACGCGCTGAAGGCGCAGATCGACAATTATCTGGGCGAACGACCGCTAATGCCCCTGTTGCTGGGCATGCTGACAGAGGATCTGCGGGCGATAGCCACGACTGAAAAGATCGGCAAGACACGGCTGTGCGAATTGGATCAGTACAAGGACGTCGAAAGCCTTGCGACGCGCTTCGTGGACATGCTGGCAGCAATGCCGCGTGAGTATCTGGTGTCTATCGATCTGCCGCAAAGCCTAACTCGCGAGCTGTATCGAAGCAGCGCCGAGCCCATCATCGGACGCCAACTAGCGGTGCTCGGCACATGGCATGAGAAGGTCGTGGGCTTTCCAGATCGGCCCATCGAAGCTCCATCGGCGCAGCCCCCACGATTGGGGTTGCTCGGTGCCGCATGGCCGCCAACGCAGCAACCAGAAGTGTCGTCCGAACTCTTTGATCGCGCGCCGCCCGAAGGGACCAAGAGCTTCCTATACGTGAAGCTCAAGGGGTACATCGATTCCTACTACCCAGCGCAGCCCCTCGACCGCTTTACCACGCTGTTTAAGGCGTTCGTCGGCTTGGGCCTGGGCATCGAGCTTCTCGAGGCCGGCTGGGATGCTCTCACCTTAGGGCCCGTGAAGATGACCATGTTCGAGCGCAGCGCGAAGGGCTTCACAGCGCTGCCGGATGACACCGTCGATGACAGCGCGGGGGATCTTTTCCGCCGCATTCGTTTGCATGCAAGGGGCAGACGCCGTGTCGTGCAGAAACTGCGCAGCATCGTCCATATCTTGGACATGGACGAGGGCGCGCCGCAGCTGATGCTCGCGGGGCGATGGCTCTTTGACAGCCGAGCCAATCGCGACGCCGTGATGGGCTTCATGCAATTGGCCATCTGTGCCGAAGTCCTGCTCGGCACGGAAGACGGTGGCGAGGGCGTAATAGGCATGCTTGCCGCACGCTGCGCCTACCTAATCGCTAGCAGCGCTAAGGAGCGTGAATCTCTCGCTGCGGAGTTCAAGAACATTTACAAGGTGCGCTCGAAGATCGTGCACCGCGGGCTAGGCGCATTCAAGGAGAACGAGCGCGGACAATACCAACGGCTGCGCACCATATGCAACCGCATTCTTCAAAAAGAGATGGAACTAGCCCTTGCGGACGGTCCCGCGCAACAAGAAGCGGCGCAACAAGTGAAAGCGCTTCGTGAAGGGGCTGCGGTGCTGACGGAAGTACAGCGCAAGAAACTCTAAGCTGCATAGGCCCATAGGCCGGCCCGCTAACTTGCCCCCAGAACGCCCTGCATTAGAGGCGTGCGAAAACACTCGCCGCGGCCCGAGCGCCTCGAGCGATTCGTTGAAGGAAATCTTCCTGTCTGGAGTGGACCAGCCCTTGCGCCAGCCAAAGCAGGACGCGCGTCCACCCAGAGAGCTCACGCCGCCTTCTGTTGCGCGAGCGAAGAAAGTACCCTCCGGGCGGCGGCCCTCCCTTCGTCGTCGGCGTGGTTGTAGTTGTCTACCAACGCAGCCTGTTCAGGAGTGAGAGATTCCGCCGCTCGAGGCGTTCGTTGCCCGGTTAGCACGTAGAGCACGTCCACGCCTTTTGCAGCAGCCACCGCCAAGAAATCCGCCTTAGGCGCAGATACGCCGCGCTCCCAATCCTGCTCGGCGCGCAGCGACGCCTCACCAAGTTTGGCGAACGCATCCTGAGACAAGTTCAGCCTCTCCCGTTCTTCTCTGAGACGGGCGCCGATTGATACGCGAATTTCTTCTTCCATTCCTCTTGCAATAAGCAGATTTCTGCTCTACCATGCGCCCCAGTGTGCATTTTTCTGTTTCACAAGCATAGCCGCCATGAAGCCCGCTTCGAAGATTTCGCGTCGCGCACCTAACGGCGCTGTCAGCAACAAGCCGATCGCTCTTCGCCTTTTGCCTGCGGAACTCGAGCAGGTCAAGAAGGTCGCCGCGCGCGAACAGCGCTCTCTTGCCTCCGTCGCTCGCCTGGCGCTCTTGCGCGGCCTCGCAGACTGCGAGCGCACGAAGAAGCCGCTTGCGGCTTGATCCGTCACGTTCCTCTCTCCGGAAAGACCATGACCTACCCCGACCCCAAGCGAGTGCGCAGCAACCGGCTCACCCTGCGCCTGGACGACTACGAGCACGGCCTGGTGCTTGCCCTGGCGAACTACCAGGGCGAGCAGCTCTCGACGCTGCTGCGCGAGCTGGTGATGCGGGAGGCGCAGCAGGTTGTGGCGTTGACTCATGAACCGAGTTTGGACCGCCGGGCGGCTTGAACGAAGGCCGCAACGAGCAGCACAAGAGCGCAAAAACGTCAGCCGAAAAGATGCCCGAGCACACCATCACACTGACCGACGCGGACTGCACGCTGATCGAGCGCGTGCAGCAGCAGCGCGGTCTGCCATCGCTCGAGGCCGCAGCCGAATGGCTGGTGAAGGCGCGACTGCGCCGCGCCGCGCGCACATCTACGGGGCGCGGTCGCGCGCTCTACCTTGTCGACCGGCAGGTCGCGCCGGTGGTGCCGCAATGAGACTGCGCTGCCCTCACTGCTCGCACCTGGGCACGATCGTGGCCCTGAAGGTGCTGTCCCCGACCGTCTCGCATCACTACGTGAGGTGCGGCAATTTCGAGTGCGGCCACACCTGGCGTGCGTCCACTGAGGCCGACCTGACGCTGTCGCCTTCTTCGACGCCCGATCCGACGGTGGTCCTGCCGCTGTCGTCGCACATTCGGCGCGACGTGCTCGCCCATCAGATCCGCTCGGGCGACTCGGTCGAGCACAAGCCGATGCTGACGCCCCCGACCACGCGGGACCTCTTCGCGCCCGCGGTGCCTGACGGCCCCTCATAGCCGCCAGAGCGCTCCGCTCCCTTTCCTTTTCACCCCCCACCCTGCGGTGCCTGTTCGGAGGCACTGCGGGATGTGCTCACCCCGGAGGTTCCTGACCATGAAGAAAGCCGCCCCCCAACCCGCCACGCTCTTCGAGGCCTGCATGCAGCAGGAGCAGTCCCGCCATGCCCGGCGCATCAAGGAGATCAAGAGCATGGAGGCCCGGCTGGCGATGCTGGACGCCTACATGCCCGCCATCCGCGCCGCAGGCTTGACCCTGTGGCTGCGGGACCTGGAATCCAACTATGGCGACAAGGCCCTGCGGCTGACCTGCGGGATCTTCTGCTCTCTGAACCACCAGCGGCTGCTCGACCTGCTCTTGGGCCAGGGTTTCAATGAGGTGGAGCGAAACGAACACGGCAGCTTCTCTTCGGTCGTCGTCGGCAAGGGCCGACTGCGGTTGCACATCAACGTCGACAAGCCACTTGAGCTCGCGATTCCCGCGCCCGACTCGTCGCCTGCCGCGGCAGTAGGAGTTCCCGCGTGATCGCGCCGCGCGCCTTCGCCCTCCTTGGCCTGGCCTTGGCGACCTCTGCATTCGCCGCGGCATGCGCGCTCGCCGCCGCCGGCCTCACCGTCTTGTTTCCCGTCTGAGCCATGTCCCTCTCCCGCATCCCACCGCGCCTGTTCTTCCCCAGCGGCAACCACTGGCAGGCCCACGGCCAGGGCGTTTATCACAGGCCGCATGGCGATCCCACTCCGGTGCCGGGCCCGTCGATCGACGTGTACTCCTACTTCAACAGGGACAGGAGCCAGGCGCCCCATGTCCTGCTCTGTGCATCGACGGCGCCCGTCGACGGCTTCTATCACCTCACGCCCACCGATGCCCGCGCCTTTGCCGCGAACCTGATCCATGCAGCCAACACGGCCGAGACCGTGCGCTCTGCGCTTGACGCCCAGACCCAGCGAGGCCGTTGAGCAGGATGCCCGATCTTCTCGATGAAATCGCCGAGAGCCTGAAGCGCGACTACGACTTCAAGGTTTCGCCGGATGGCAAGTTCCTGCGACGAGGCATCTGCCCCAGCTGCGGCAAGAAGTCCATGTGGACCTATGCCGCCAGCCCGTGGGTGGTGAAGTGCGAGCGATCGAACAACTGCGGCCGTGAGGCACATGCCAAGGAGCTGTACCCCGACCTGTTCGAGAGCTGGAGCGAGCGCTTCCAGCAGCCAGAGCTGGCCAAGCCCGCGGCCGAGCAGAACCCGCATGCCGCGGCGGAGGCCTATCTGCGGATCGGCCGCGGCTTCGACCTCGAGCTGATCAAGGGCACGTTCACCCAGGAGAGCTACTTCGACCCGCGCGCCGACCAGGGGCGCGGTGCAGGTAGCGCGACCGTGCGCTTTCAGCTCACCGACACGTGGTGGGAACGCATCATCGACAAGCCCCACCGCTTCGGAAAGAAGAAGGCGAACTTCAAGGCCGGCGGCACCTACGCGGGCACCTGGTGGTCGCTCCCCACGCTGTCGTTCGAGGCGCCGGCCAACGCCACGCCCGAGACCGTTCTCTCGGAGGCGCTGCAGAAGGCCATGCGCGCCGCCGGCACCGGCAACCCGGACCGCCTGGCGAAGCAGCCGCCGCCGGCGGAGCTCTGGCTCGTCGAGGGCATCTTCGACGCCATCGCGCTCGCGCACCACGACGTTGCCGCCGTCGCGCTGCTGAGCTGCAACAACTACCCCGAGAAGGCCCTCGCGAGCCTTAAGGCGCAGATTGATGCCCAAGACGGTGCCGTCGACATGCCCGTGCTGGTGTGGGCGCTCGATGGCGACGCCGCCGGCCGCGACTTCACGCTCAAGCATGTGCGCCGCGCGCGCGAGGCTGGGTGGACCTGCGAGGCCGCCCAGATCCCGCAGAAGCCTCTGGGCAAGACCGATTGGAACGACGCCCACCAGCTCGCCCGGTTGGATGAAGGGCATCTCAAGGAATACCGCTACCAGGGCGCCCTGCTGCTGGCCGCCACCCCGCAGGAAAAGGCCCTGCTGATCTATGGCCACACCAGCAAGACCGACTTCGATTTCGACCACCGCAACCGGCTGTACTGGTTCAAGCTGGATCTCGATCGCTTCGCTAAGGCCGAGGACCGCATCCGCGAGGCCATTGCGGAGGGCCACACAAAGCCCATGTCCGACGAGGACCTGCGCACGCAGGCGCTCAAGGAATCGGGCGTCCTGCAGCCGATCGCGAACTGCAAGCCGCAGGCGCTGTACTACCAGCGCCACGAGATCACCGGCGACGCCTGGTACTACTTCCGGATCTCGTTCCCCCACGACGGGCCCGACATCAAGGGCACCTTCACCGCCGGCCAGCTGACCACCAGCAGCGAGTTCAAGAAGCAGCTGCTGCACATGGCCGCGGGCGCGATCTACAGCGGAAGCAGCGCGCAGCTCGAAACCATGATGCAGCGCCAGCTGGACAACATCAAGATCGTCCAGACCGTCGACTTCATCGGCTACAGCGCAACTCACGGCGCCTACATCCTCGGCAAGGTCGCGGTGCGCGAAGGCCAGATCCACGAGGCCAACAAAGAGGACTATTTCGAGTTCAACAAGCTCTCGATCAAGTCGCTCCAGAAGTCGATCCAGCTGCAGATCAACACCGACCGCGAGAGCTACGAACGCGGCTGGCAGCAGCACCTGTGGCGGGCCTTCGGCGCGAAGGGCTACATCGCGCTCGCGTACTGGTTCGGCAGCCTCTTCGCCGAGCAGGTGCGCGCCGAGCAGCAGAGCTTTCCCTTCCTCGAGATCGTCGGCGAGCCGGGGTCGGGCAAGACCACGCTGATCCAGTTCCTGTGGAAGCTCTTCGGGCGCGACTACGAGGGCTTCGATCCCTCGAAGTCCACCGCCGCCGGGCGGCTGCGCACCTTCACCCAGGTGAGCAACCTGCCGATCGTGCTGATCGAGTCCGACCGCGAGACCAAGAGCGGCGGCCAGGCGCACGTGAAGTCCTTCGACTGGGATGAGCTGAAGGACGCCTACAACGGCAACAGCATCCGCACCACCGGCGTGAAGACCGGCGGCAATGAGACCTACGACCCGCCCTTTCGCGCGTCGATCGTCATCAGCCAGAACAACCAGGTGCAGGCCTCGCAGGCGATCATGGAGCGGATCTGCCACATGACCTTCGACACCCGGGGGTTCACGCCGGCGAGCTACGAGAGCGCCAAGGCCCTCGAGAAGATCGAGATCGAACAGGTGAGCGGCTTCATCCTGGCCGCGCTGCGCCGCGAAGCCGAGGTGATGCAGACCATCACCGGCGCGCACGACGAATACATTCGCTTTCTGCTCGCCCAAGAGGGTGTCCACAAGCCCCGGATCGCCAAGAACCACGCGCAGCTGCTCGCCATGGCCGCCGCCATGCGCAGCGTGGTCAAGCTGACCGACGAGCAGTTCGACCAGGTACAGGCACAGATCGTCGCCATGGCTCGTGAGCGCCAGCAGTCGATCAATGCCGACCACCCGCTGGTGCACGAGTTCTGGGAGGCCTTCGACTACCTCGACGCCCTCGGCTACACGAACGTCCGAGGCGAGCACTTCGACCGGCCACTGCTCAACCACAGCCGCGATGACAAGCAGATCGCTGTCAACCTCAACGAGTTCGTCGAGAAGGCGGCCCTCCACCGCCAGCAGATCCCGCTGCTGACCGACCTCAAGAAGGTGCTGCGCACCAGCAAATCCCGCCGCTTCCTGGACGTCAAGTCCGTGAGCAGCGCCATCCGCACCCGCGAGGACGCGGGCACCGAGGTGCCGAAGACCGTGCACTGCTGGGTGTTCGAGCGCCCGCGGCGTG
This sequence comes from Variovorax sp. LjRoot84, assembly GCF_964254305.1. Taxonomy (NCBI): domain Bacteria; kingdom Pseudomonadati; phylum Pseudomonadota; class Betaproteobacteria; order Burkholderiales; family Comamonadaceae; genus Variovorax; species Variovorax sp. LjRoot84. The sequence goes on along the minus strand of NZ_CAXUTE020000001.1, from coordinate 1,186,769 downwards.
CCTCCTGACCCGTGGAGCCCACTCCCATGCACATCACCGTTTCGCGGCCCTTCCGCTGCCACTACCGGCACGCCGTGCCCGGCCAGGCGCCCGTCGCCTTGTTCATCCAGCTGCGGGCACGCGATGCCGAGGCGGCTCGCCGGCTCGCCGAGGCCGCCGTGGGCCGGCTGGTCGACCGCGTCGAGCCCGCGCCCTTCCCCTTTTCCACCACCAGCCCTGCAAAGGAGGTTTGACCATGCACGCATTCACGGTGCAGGTGATCGACGCCGTCGGCGTTTTCCATCGATACATCCAGCTCGCGGCGTCGCGCGCTGCGGCCGAAGACATCGCTTTCGATCGCTTCGGCCTGGTCCGGCTACTCAGCGTGCGGAGGGCGGCATGAGCGGCCCGAGCATCGTCTTTCCGTCGCGCGGCATCTACGACAAGAAGTTCCACTACCGGAACTCGGCCCAGACCGACATCAAGAAGACCTTCCAGCGCGCGAAGCGCCAGCAGGCGCAGGCCGAGCGCCGTGCCGCACGCGGGCAGCAAAGCCTTGAGCTGGACACCAACGTGCTGCCCTTGTTCGCCCGAGGTGCGAAGTGATCGGCGTCGATCGCGCGCGGCCGGGCACGGAGCGCATGGTGGTCGTGCGTCGCTCGCCCCCCTGCACTGGGCATGCAGTGCCGCTGGTCAAGCCGCTCGGCACCACCTTCCGCGCTTGCGAGCTGTGCTCGCATTCGGTGGCGTGCGCCGAGCGCCTGATGTGCGGTCGGGCCGCCGGGCAGCAGGCTGGGCCGCCGGAACCGTTGGAGGTCGCACGCGCAGCACACGGCAGCTGCGGGCCCAATGCCCGGCATCTCGACATGCCGGGCTGGCACTGAGCGCCAGGAAGCCGCCATGGCCCACGCGATCGAGCCCACCGACCAGCAGCTGCGCGACGCCTGCGCGCGCATGGCGCGGCGCTTCCGCTGGACCGACAGCTTCGAGACGGTGATGCAGGACGCCTGCCGCAGCCGCCTGGTGCGCATCGCGGTCAGCCATCCGAGCGCCGCCGGCCTTGTGCCCGCCTTCGCGCCCCGCCAGCCTGCGCGGCGCCCGCTACCGCCGCCCCTTCTGGGCCTGCCCCTCTTTGACCGAAAGCGCGCCGCCGCCGGCGAGCGCGATGACGAATGATTTTTTAACCAGCAGCACAACAATGACAACTGCCCTCTTCCAACCTGCGCGCAGCAGCGGCACAACCGCCACGAGCAAGGCGCTCATCCTCGCCCTGACGGGCTATCCCAACGTCGGCAAAGACACCGTGGCGAGCGTATTGGCACCGAAGCATGGCTTCCGCAGCATCGCCTTCGCCGACGCGCTGCGCCGCGAGGTGGCCGAGGCCTGGCACATCGACCAGCGCATGCTCACCGACCGCCCGACGAAGGAGTGGCCGGTCCCGGCGCTCGCTGCCGGCATGTGCAACGTGCCGGGCTTCCTGCACTGGTGCGTCGACGGAGGCGACAGCCTGTTCGAACCGCGCAGCCCGCGCTGGGCCCTGCAACGCTGGGCAACCTATCAGCGCCGCTTTGACCCGGAGTACTACGCCCGAATCGTCGAGCGCTGGATCATCCGCCATGTCGGGTCGGGCTGGACGCGCGTCGTGATCACCGACCTGCGCGACCCCGTCGAGGAAACGGTGCTCCGACGCCTGGGCGCCAAGGTCGTGCGCGTGCATCGTCACGAGGTGGCGCCGCTGCCAGCGGATACCGCTTCGCATGTGAGCGAGCAGCATCACCGCATCAAGGCCGACGCCGACATCGTCAATGACGGCAGCCTCGAAGCGCTTGCGGAAGCCACGCTGCGCTGCGTCGCCGAGCTGACCCTAGCAGTGGGGTCGGTGCAATGAGCCTAACGGTCTCTCGCAAGCCGCAACACGACATCGCGCCACCGTTGGTCATTGGCCTGAGCCGCTGCCACAAGATGTCCCAAGGCAACGGGGTTCGCGGTGAAAGCGACTTCGACCGGATCGTCAAGCAACTTCGCGAGCCTCGCCACAGCAGAACGACTTGTGACGACAAGATTCCGGAAGCCAATCATCAGCTTCACGGTCTCGGGATCTGGAAGGTCGTGAAGCGGGATCGCCAAGGCGGAGAGTTGGATGTTCCTGAAGGGTTCGAGGTCCCAGTGCCGCTTCTTGAAGGGCTCGTGCTGCGGTGCCTGATCGAATGCAGCTGCGATGGAAGCCAGCTCCATCGAAAAGGATCTGGCAACTTCGGCGGTGGACTCCACCAACGCGAAAGCTCGTTCCCGCTGGCTTCGCAAGGTGCCGAGCCTGGCCGCACGAATCTGCCACCAGGCGATCACGCCAGACATCAGGATCGCAATCATGCTGCCCCACGCTTGAACCCAGGATGCGCACGCCCCTGTCTTGAGCCCGATGTCCACGAACATGCACGTCTCCCAGACGTCGTATGCCATCTCCACCTCCATCATTTAGAGCTCCCAGTATGCCGGGCGCATCACGTGGCAGTGAACCAGGGTGCGCGCCGTGGGAATCTCGCTCGTGCGGATAGGCGCGAGAAGTCAAGTCTTCGTCGACTTGCTTGCCCGTCGAGGTGCCGGAGGGACGTGAGCGGACATCATGTAGCTGGAGCCGCCATCTGCGAAGAGCTTCCACTCCGCCTTACCGAGGCCCTTCCAGATCAACTTGAGGCCCTGCTCGACGCTGCCGGCGACCTGGGTAGCAGTGTCCAGATCAAGAAGTGTTTCCCAGTGCTCAGCTACCAGCGCAAGACCTTTGTCCATGGGATGCTCGCCGTCTTCCAGGTGAACAACGCCACGACGTTGCTTCTCGGTCGGCTTCGGGTGTGCCAGTGCGTTGCGAGCCCTGAGCACGCGCCTGATCTGCTGCCAGGGGCTTCGTCCATAGTTGACTTCCACACCGGCGCTCGCTGCGATCAAGCGAAGCTTCTCATGTACTGGCTCTTTCTCAATGCGTCGCTCGCCAAGCCATTGTTCGCCGAAGAGCAACGGGCCCTCCGTCTGGCAAAAAGCCTCAATCGCGAACGCCAGTGTCGTCAGCGCTCCAAGCGACACCCATCGGCTGCCATCAACTCCGGAGCCTGCTATCTCTCGAAGAGTCTTCGACGCGTGCCAAAGCATCGGAAATGGCTTGTAGGAGCTTTGAATAGAGATCGAATAGGGCTTCGACTTGGGGGTTGTTGCCGCCACGATGAGACTTCAGGAGAGAGGCGTTGAAGACACTACAGGCGGGCCAAGTCATGAACCGTCCGGTGGTCGTCATCCAGCTCAATGGTTTCAACTCCGCCGCCGGCCTTGGACGGCACAACCTTGGCCTTCGGGCCGGACGCCCCGGAAGGCAGCCGAGTCCAAACCTCTGTGCCATGCAAGATGAGGTCGACCACATTCACTACGTCAGTCACCGCTGGCTGCTTCGCCCAGCCGTTCGTGTCGGTGTCAGCCGTGCCCCATTCGACACGATCAACGCTCCCAGCGCGACCAAATCCAACGCGCACAACCATCGGTACATGAGCCATGACGCCACCTCCTCGTGAGCGACCAATTCTATGCAGCGCTGCGGCGGTGCGCACCGTTCTGGCCAGGCGCGAGTGGAAGGGCTACCTGCAGTTCCTCGGCGTGCCGGTGGAGGCAGCGGCTTGATCGTCCCGCGCCTCATTCGCTACCGCGATGCACCCGCTTATCTCGGCATGGACCGGAACCGCTTCGACGCCGAAGTGCGACCGGTTTTGACAGAGGTGCCAATCGGCAATCGAGGCATCGCTTTCGACCGCGTCGAGCTGGACGCGTGGACCGATGTGTATATTGAAACCCGTGGGCGCCCTGGTCGTAGCGGGAAAGGAGCTACTGAATGCGAACCAGGACGAAAGGCATCCAGCTCGCCGGCGACGGCAGCAGGAGCATCGACAAGTTGTATCGAGGTGAGCGGATCTACGAGCGGCTCGGCAAGGTCTCCCAAGACGAGGCCGAAGCGTGGCTCAGGGACAGGCAGGCCGCGATCGACGCCCAGCGGGAAAACGACCTTCGACGAGGCGATCAGCAGCTGTTCGCAGCTGCTGCGCAGAAGTACCTGATCGAGTGCCAGCGGCGCGGTGTGCGCTCGCTGGAGACGATCAGCTACCACGTCACCATCTTGCTGCCCTACATCGGCACCATGCCCCTCTCCGAGGTGTGCAACGAGACGATGGAGGGCTTCAAGGATGACCGGGCGGATGACGGGGTGAAGAACTCCACCATCAACCGTTCCCTGGAGGTCGTTCGCACGGTGATGAACCGCGCGGCCCGCGTCTGGCGATCGGACGGCAAGCCGTGGCTGGCCAGTAGCCCGCTGATCGAGATGCTGGACGAGAAAGAGCAGCGGCGACAGCCGTACCCGATCAACTGGCAGCAGCAGGCAGTGCTGATGATGTTGCTGCCGAGTCACCTGCGGGAAATGTTCCTCTTCGCCGTCAACACTGGCGCGCGCGACGACAACATCTGTCGATTGCGCTGGTCGTGGGAGCGGCGGATACCAGAGCTGAAGCGCAGCGTGTTCGTGATCCCGGCCGAGGAATTCAAGGGGAAGCGCCCTCACGTGCTGATCCTGAACGACGTGGCCTGGAAGATCGTGGAGGCTTGCCGGGGCAGGCACGAGGAGTTCGTCTTCGTCTACCGGCGCGAGCGCGTGAAGAACTTCGACCAGGCACCGGCAATGGCCTACCAGCCGGTGGCGACGATGAACAACACGGCGTTCCAGTTGGCGAGGAAGACAGCAAGCCTCGAGCGGGTCCGGGTGCACGACCTTCGGCACACCTTCGGGCAGCGTTTGCGCGACGCCGGTGTATCGGAGGAAGACCGGGCGCTGCTGCTGGGCCACGCGATCGAGGGCATGCCGCAGCACTATGCGACGGCCACGATCGAGCGGCTCGTGAAGATGGCCAACAGGGCCAATACGGCGCGGGACCGGACGACGGTCCTGCGTGTGGTGAACGGATAGGTGCGAGAGGCGTGGCCTGAAAAGTCACGCAGAGAGTCACGCAAAAAGGAAAAGGGTTAGCTCGCGCTAACGAGCTAACCCTTTAAGAGAGTGGTGCGGCTGGCAGGAATTGAACCCACGACCCCTTGGTTCGTAGCCAAGTACTCTATCCAACTGAGCTACAGCCGCACAGCTTGCGATTATAGCATCCTCGCAACACCCCATCGCTGGGCAGCGAAAGAAAGAGAGCAGTAGATCGTGCTGGACTTGAGCCGTCGATCAACCGCCTGTGAGTCTACGTCGAGTCAGTTGTGCATCAAAGTCTTGGCAGAAATGTGAACTAAATCATGACATTCCAACCACATGGGCACTGCACCTACAGCGCCACTTGGCCGACTGGCGCTAAAAACGGCTTTCATTGGTTTATTGGATGGAGGTCCCGATGTTCAGCTTTTTCCAGCCCAATCGAAACGGCCACCTCAGGCGAGTCATGGCGCTTCTCGAAGAGGCCCATCTCGCGCGTATCGAGCATCAGGCTGCTGCCGAACATCACGGGGCCTTGGCCCGGATGTATTCCGAACGCGCCAAAAGACTGGAGCGCGAGCTCTACGGCTCGGCACAAATGCCGCTCGGGGACGCATCCACCAAGGGCCAGGACGAGAAAGCGGTCCTCTATGCCCTGGATCCAGGTCGCCGGATCGAGACACAGGCAAAGGCCTAAGGAGTTGGCCCGCGACTGAGGGCGACAAGGCGTGGTGGTAGGCCGTGATGGGCTTGAACCATCGACCAACGGATTATGAGTCCGCTGCTCTAACCAGCTGAGCTAACGGCCCGCACATCAGGGATTCTAGTGGGCGCCGGGCGCCGCTATTTGCGGTGGCTCAGCGCATTGGTGACCAGCCGCGACGTGATGTCGACGATCTGGATCATGCGCTCATAGGGCATGCGCGTCGGACCGATGACGCCAAGCGTGCCCACCACCTCGCCGTCGACCTCGTAGTTCGCGCTCACGATCGACAGGTCGTCGAAGGGCACCACCTGGCTTTCCCCGCCGATGAAGATGCGCACGCCGTCTGCCTTGCTCGACACGTCGAGCAGGCGCATCAGTTGGGCCTTCTGCTCGAACAGCTCGAACGCACGACGCAGGTGGCTCATGTCGCTGGAGAAATCGGTGACGGCCAGCAGATTCCGCTCGCCCGCGATCACGACTTCGTCCTGGGCTTCCGTCAGCACCTCGGAACTCACCTGGACAGCGGCCTGCATCAACGCAGCGATCTCGCCGCGCAATTGCTCCATCTCGGACTGAAGCCGATCGCGCACCTGCTCGATCGACAGACCCGCAAAGTGCGTGTTGATGTAGTTCGATGCCTCGACCAGTTGCGACTGCGAATAGTCGACCTCGGGGAAGATCACCCGGTTCTGCACATCGCCGTCGGGCGACACGATGATCACGAGCAGGCGGCGGTCGGAAAGGCGAAGGAACTCGATCTGACGAAAAACGGATGCGCGGCGCGGCGCCATCACCACGCCGACGAACTGCGACAGGTTCGACAGCAGGTTCGCCGCGTTCGCGATCACCTTCTGCGGCTGGTCGGGCGCGAGGCTCGGCGGCGTGAACTGCTCGCGCTGGGCAGTCAGCATGGTGTCGACGAAAAGCCGATAGCCGCGCGCAGTCGGAATGCGGCCTGCTGAGGTGTGCGGACTGGCGATCAGCCCGAGCCCTTCGAGGTCGGACATCACGTTGCGGATGGTCGCAGGCGAAAGCTCCAGCCCCGAAGCCCGGGAAAGCGTGCGCGAGCCCACCGGCTGGCCCTCGGCGATATAGCGCTCGACCAGCGTCTTGAGAAGCAACTTGGCGCGATCGTCCAGCATCGACTGATTTTAATGTTGTAATTTGTACATGACATCCAGCTTTCGGCGCGTCGCCCTGATAGGTAAATACCAGGCTTCGGGCGCGCGGGCGCAGGCCGGCGCGCTGGACGAGGTCATGGAGGGCATCGGCGCCTTCCTGGAAGCGCAAGGCTGCGAGGTCTTTGTCGAACAGCCGCGCGACGGCGAGTGCGGCCAGACCCGCTACCCCGCGCTGACTGTCGAAGAGATCGGCCAGCGATGCGATCTGGGCCTGGTGGTCGGCGGCGACGGAACCATGCTCGGCATCGGGCGCCAGCTGGCGTGCTACGGCGTTCCGCTGATCGGCATCAACCGCGGCCGGCTCGGCTTCATCACCGACATTTCCCTCGACAACTACCAGGCGACCCTGATCCCGATGCTGGCCGGCGAATACGAGGAAGACCACCGCAGCCTCATGCACGCCCAGGTGATGCGCGACGGCGTGTCGGTGTTCGATGCGCTCGCCATGAACGACGTGGTGGTCAATCGCGGCGCCACCTCGGGCATGGTGGAACTGCGTGTTTCGGTCGGCCGCCATTTCGTTGCCAACCAGCGCGCCGATGGAATGATCATCGCCTCGCCCACCGGCTCCACCGCCTACGCGCTGTCGGCCGGCGGCCCGCTGCTGCATCCCGCGGTCCCGGGATGGGTGCTGGTGCCCATCGCGCCGCACACGCTCTCGAACCGCCCAATCCTGCTGCCGGATGCCGACGAGGTCCTGATCGAGCTGGTGGGCGGGCGCGACGCGAGCGCCAATTTCGACATGCAATCACTGGCTTCTCTTGCCATCGGCGACCAGGTCGTGGTGCGCCGCTCCGACTACCGCGTGCGTTTTCTGCATCCGAAAGGCTGGAGCTACTTCGACACATTGCGCAAGAAGCTGCACTGGAACGAAGGAGGTTCCTGACATGGCATTGCGCCGCATCGCCCTGCGCGACTTCGTGATCGTGCGCGCGCTCGAACTCGATCTCTCCACGGGCTTCACCGTCCTCACCGGCGAAACCGGCGCGGGCAAGTCGATTCTGATCGACGCGCTCCAGCTGGCGCTCGGCAACCGTGCCGATGCCGGTGCCGTGCGCGAAGGCGCCGAGCGCCTGGACGTGAGCGCGGAGTTCGACACCGATCCTGCCCTGGCCGCCTGGCTGGACGAAGGTGGCTTCGAAGCGGGCGATGTCCTGCTTCTGCGCCGCACCGTCGACCTCCAGGGGCGCAGCCGCGGCTGGATCAACGGCAGCCCCGCCACCGCGACCCAGCTGCGCGAGCTCGGCGACCAGTTGCTGGACATCCACGGCCAGCACGCCTGGCAGAGCCTCACCCGGCCCGAAGCCGTGCGCGGCCTGCTCGATGCATACGCCGGTGTCGGCACTGCCGCGCTCGACAGCGCCTGGCAGAACTGGCGGCAGGCGATCGCTGCGCTCGACAAGGCGCGCTCGGCGCAAGACTCGCTGCAGCGCGAGCGAGAACGACTGCAGTGGCAGGTTGGCGAGGTAATGAAGCTCGCGCCCGGCGCCGACGAATGGGAGGAACTCTCGGCCAGCCACACCCGCATCTCCAATGCGCAGGCGCTCATCGATGCCGCCGAGGGCGCATGCAGCGCCCTGGAAGACGACGACAGCGGCGCGCTCGCCGCATTGAGCCGCGCTGTCACGCTGCTGCAGAATTGCGAGCACATCGAGCCGGAGTTCAAGGCGCTGGGCGAGGTTCTGGCATCGAGCGTGGCGCAAGCCTCAGACGCTGCGCATTCGCTGCATGGCTACCTGCGCCAGGCCGACACCGACCCCGAGCGCCTTGCCGAACTGGACGAGCGCATGGGACTCTGGATGTCGCTCGCCCGCCGCTACAAGCGCACGCCAGCCGAGCTGCCCGCCTTGCTGGCCGGGTGGCAGGCCGAGCTGCAAGCCCTGGACGCGCAAAGCGACCTCGAAGCCCTCGAGCGTGCCGAACAGACGGCACAGCAGGCCTACATGAAAGAAGCCAAGACGCTGGGCAAGGCGCGCAAGCAGGCGGCACCGCGGCTGGCGCAGGCGGTGACGCAGGCCATGCAGGGCCTCGGCATGCAGGGCGGGCGTTTCGAAGTCGCACTGGAGCCGCTCGCCGAACCGGGCCGAGCCGGGCTCGAAGACATCGCCTTTCTCGTGAGCGGCCACACCGGCAGCACGCCGCGCCCCATCGGCAAGGTGGCTTCAGGCGGTGAACTCTCGCGCATCGCCCTGGCGATCGCGGTCACGACCAGCCAGCTCGGCGCGGCACAGACGCTGATCTTCGACGAGGTCGATGCGGGCGTCGGCGGCGCCGTGGCCGAAACCGTCGGCCGCCTCATGAAGCAGCTGGGCCGCGACCGCCAGGTGCTGGCGGTCACCCACCTGCCCCAAGTCGCCGCCTGTGCGGACCACCATCTGCTGGTCGCCAAGCATCAGACCAGCGCCAAGAGCCAGGACGGCATTCGCACGGAAAGCGGTGTCTCGGTGCTCGACGAGGACACCCGGCCGCGCGAGATCGCGCGCATGCTGGGCGGCGAGCGCGTTTCGCAGACCTCGCTCGCGCACGCGCGCGAGATGCTCGGCAAGAAGACGCCGGAGACCTCGTCGTGAGCCTGGAACTCGTGCTGATCACCGGCATGTCCGGCTCAGGAAAGTCCGTCGCGCTGCATGCCCTCGAAGACGCGGGCTACTACTGCGTCGACAACCTGCCACCCGAGTTGCTTGCGCCCTTCATCGCGCTGCAGCGGCAACAGCAGACGCCGCGGGTCGCGATCGCGATGGACGTGCGCAGCGGGGTTTCGTTGCCGCTCGTTCCGCAGCAGCTCGACGGCCTGCGGCGCGACGGCATATCGCTGCGCTCGCTCTTCCTCGATTCGACCACCGATGCGCTGGTGCGCCGCTATTCGGAGACCCGGCGCCGCCATCCCTTGTCGCGCCAGGAAGGTCGGACCGATTCCCCCGAGCAGCAGCGAGCGCTGATCCAGGCCATCGAGCTCGAGCGCGAGTTGCTGGCCGATCTGCGCGACGGGGCCGACGTGATCGACACCAGCATCATCCGCCCGGCCCAATTGCAGAGCTACATCAAGGCACTGATCGCGGCGCCGGAGAGCACGCTCACGCTGGTGTTCGAATCCTTTGCGTTCAAGCGCGGCGTGCCGCTCGATGCCGACTACGTGTTCGACGTGCGCATGCTTCCCAATCCGCACTACGTGCCCGCGCTGCGACCGCTGACCGGGCGCGACGCGGCCGTGATCGACTGGCTGCGCGAACACGATGATGTCGCCCGCATGTATGGCGATATCGAACAGTTCCTCGATCGCTGGCTCGACGCGCTGGCCCGCGACCATCGCAGCTACGTCACAGTAGCCATCGGCTGCACCGGCGGCCAGCACCGCTCGGTCTTTCTCGTCGAGCAGCTGGCGCGCGGCTTCGGCGCACGCTGGGCGGCGCTCAAGCGGCATCGCGAACTCGACAGCGTTTAGGCCTGTTCAGGCCCTAAGCCGTCAGCAGTTTGCGCACGGGCGCGGGCAGGCCGAGCGTCGACCACCGGCCGGCCTCGAACCATGCGCCGGCGTCGCTGAGGGGCTGCGCAGCAACGCACTCGACCGACACAGGATGCAGGTGCAGATCCTTGTGCGTGAGCACGTGCACGAAAGCCGCATCGTCGCGTGCGGTCCTGCGGTCGTCGGGCGCCAGCTCGTCCAGCAGCGAGGCCCGGCTCTCGTAGACCGGCAGGCAATAAAGCCCCGCCCAGATGCCGCGCGAGGGACGCTTCTCGAGCCACACGCGGCCGTGCACATCGCGCGCCTGCAGCATCCACAGCGACTGGGCGCTGCGCCGGAGCTTGCGCGTCTTGACCGGAAAGCGCTCGGGCTCGCCCTCGCGCCGCGCCGCGCACAGCTCGTTGACCGGACAGATCATGCAGCTCGGCTTGCGCGGCAGGCAGACGGTGGCGCCCAGATCCATCAATCCCTGCGTATAGCGTGCGATGGCACGCCGCTGTGTCGCCAGCGGCAGCATCTCGGCCGCCATGGTCCACAGAGCGCGCTCCTGCATGGCGGACGACAGATCGCCCTCGAAAGCCAGCACCCGCGCAAGCACCCGCTTCACGTTGCCGTCCAGGATGGCGACCCGCTCGCCAAAGCAGAAGGCAGCAATCGCGGCGGCTGTCGAACGGCCGATACCGGGCAGAGTCTGGAGTTCGGCGGCGGTGCGCGGAAATGCGCCGCCGAAGCGCTCGACCACCTCCTGCGCGCAGCGGTGCATGTTGCGCGCCCGGCTGTAGTAACCCAGGCCGCTCCACAAGCCGAAGACCTCGTCCTCGGTGCCGGCGGCAAGAGCCTGCACCGTCGGAAATCGTTCGAGAAAGCGCGCGAAGTAGCCCAGCACGGTCGACACCTGGGTCTGCTGGAGCATGACCTCGGAAAGCCAGACGCGATAGGGATCGTGCGTGTTCTGCCATGGCAGCTCGCTGCGCCCATGTCTGCGTTGCCAGCCGACGATGTGCGTGGCGAAGCAGGGCGCCAGCTCCCGCACCGCTGGTTCCGGATCTTTAGGCGGCACTGAGTTCGTTGCGCGCCGCAGCGGCAGTGGGCGCTTCATTGCTCGTGAGCAGGCCGGTGAATTCGCGCAGTCGCACGTGCAGTTCCGTAAGACCGCTTTCCTGGGCAGCGAGCTCGGCGAGGCGCTCATCGAGATTGCCCGCCGCGCCCTGAATGCGCTCGACCGCCTCGATGCGCTTGGTGAAATTGCGGCGGCGCTCCTTGAGCTGCGCATCGAGCTGGGCGCCGGCGCCCTTGCTCCAGCGCTCCACCTCGGTCATGGCTGCTTCGTTGACCACGCGCAGCCGGCTTGCCAGCGCGCGCACGAGCTTGTCGCAGAAATCCGGCTGCGCGAGCTTGAGCAGGTTGCCGACGCCGAGGTAGTGGATGTGGCTGCGCTCGATCTGGCTCAGTTGCTGTTCGAAGCCCAGCAGGTCGGGCTCCGCCGGCGCCTGCAGCGCAAAGCCGTGCTCGGCATTGAGCTGGCGGAACGTGGCGTGCAGCATCGACTGGATCTCGGCCGTGGTCGCCTGCACCTCGCGCAGATTGTTGCGTAACGAGTCGAAGGTTTGTCCGTACACCTTGCGCACGTTGAACTTGATGCCCGGGCGCTTGAGCGCAGAGGCCAAGCGGCCCATGTCGGCCTTGAGCGCGGTGCTGCCGAGCACCGCGTACACCTCGCGCAACAGCTTGCCCTGCACCGAGCGCAGCGCCAGGATGCGCGCGTTGCTGCCTTCGAACTCGATTTGCTCCTGCTCGATGCGGCTTCGCATGTGGCGGATGACCGACACGTTCTTGCCGCGCAGGCCCTGCAGTTCCAGCGCCTGCTCCGAGAGATCGCGCTGGCGAACCTTGAGGATGCGCGCCGCTTCGGCCTGCAGGGCCGCGATGCCCGCATCGACGGCGAGCCGCAGCATCTTTTCGCGCTTGCCGAGCAGGCCCTCGCCCAGCACGGCTTCGAGCGCGGGAAGCCGGCTTGCCTGCAGCAGCGGCACATCGCGGCGGATCTTGGCCTGCAGTCCTTTTTGCGCCGACACCGGCAGCACCTGCGGCAGCGGCACGCCGAGCAGTTCGGCAGCGCCCTTGCGCTGGCGCTGGATCTGCGCGTCGATCTGCGCCGGCGTGCTGAGGGTGTCCCACATGGTGTCGATCTTGTTGAGCACCACGATGCGGGTTTCGCCCGCCTCGCTTTCGGTGATCAGGTGCTCGCGCCAGATGGCGAGATCGGAGCGCGTCACGCCGGTGTCCGCGCCCAAGATGAAGACCACGGCGTGGGCCTGCGGGATCAGGCTCACGGTCAGTTCGGGCTCGGCGCCGATCGCGTTGAGTCCTGGCGTATCCAGAATCACGAGGCCCTGCTCGAGCAGCGGATGCGGCATGTTCAGCACCGCATGGCGCCAGCGCGGGATTTCGACGCGTCCCTCGGCGTCGGGCACCGGGTTGTCCTCGGGGGAATCGTCGTTCCAGAAGCCCAGCGAGCGCGCCTCGGCCTTGGGCACCCATCGGACTTCAGCCACCTTGTTCATCGTCTGCGACAACTGCTCGGCATCCTCGACGTCGATCGAGATCTCGGTCCAGTGCTCGGGCTTGTCACGCCAATGAGAGAGCGAATACGGCTCGAGCCGGGTTTCGATCGGCAACAGACGCAGGCAGGGAAGATGGGCAGCGTCGTAACCGAGTTCGGTCGGGCACATCGTCGTGCGGCCCGCGCTGGCCGGCATGATGCGGCGCCCGTAAGCGGCAAAGAAGATCGCATTGATCAGCTCGGACTTGCCGCGCGAGAACTCGGCGACGAAGGCCACCATGACCTTGCTGGTGCGCATCTGCGATTCCAGATCGCGCAACCGCTCGGCCACGCTCTGATCGAGCAGCTCGTTCTCATCCAGCCAGCGCGACAGCCATTTGAGGCGATGCGCGAAGTTGCGTCGCCAGGCGCCATGCTGGTCGAATTGCTGATTGAAAGAACGTGTCAAGGGCGATGTAAAAGTTGCTTACAAAATATAGCACCCACCGGGGCTTGGCGCCTCATCTGTCCGTAGGGCTTTCAGTGCTTTTGGCATTTTGGACAGAAATAAGTGGATCGCTGGCCTTGGCGCATCTGCCGGACAGGTGTCGCACACACGCGGCATGGTTCCCCGGTACGTCCGTAAACGGTTGCTTCCAGCTGGAAGTATCCACTCTGGCCGTCGACATTGGAGAAGTCGCGCAAGGTGCTGCCGCCACGTTCGACGGCCCGCGCCAGAATTTCCCGCACCGCGGCATGCAAGCGCACGGCGCGCGGCCGGCTGATTCGCGAAGCAGACATCGTCGGGCGGATGCCGGCAAGAAAGAGCGCCTCGGAGGCATAGATGTTGCCGACGCCCACCACCACGTCGCCGGCCAGCAACACCTGCTTGATCGGCGCCCGGCGCCGCCGCAGCCCGGCGTAAAAGCGGTCGATATCGAAGGCCTCGCCCAGGGGTTCCATTCCCAGGCCGCCCAACAGCTTGATCGCCAGCGGCGCGGCTTCGTCCTGCACATAGACCACTGCGCCGAAGCGCCTCGGGTCGTTGAGGCGCAGCGTGCCGCGACTGGTCACCAGGTCGAAATGGTCGTGTGTACCGGGTGCAGGCAGGCCCGCATCGAAACGCAGGCTGCCCGACATGCCCAGGTGCATCAGCAAGAGGCCGGCATCCAGGTCGATCAGCAGGTACTTGCCGCGCCTGCGCACGGCGCGCACGGTGCGTCCCACCAGTTCAGCCGGCTCCACGGCCAGCGCCCAGCGCAGCGGCTTGCCCACGCGCACGGCATCGATGCGCGCGCCGGCAATGCGATCGGCGAAGCCGAGCCGCGTCACTTCGACTTCAGGTAATTCCGGCATGGACGAAGGCTGACATGAAAAGAAGCCGAGGCCGAAGCCCCCGCGTGACCATCGTTCAAAAGCCTGGATTATTATGGTTCGATGACCCCATCGCTCCGCCGATCCCGCCTTGCGGCGGCCGCGCTTCTGACTCTTGCCGCGCTCGCCGTCCAGGCGCAGCCCGGAACGCCAGTCCCTGCAGCACCGACCAGCCCAGCTCCCATCATCGAACCGGCCGCGCCTGCGGTAACGACACCGGCCGCCGCGGTCCAACGCGCCGAAAAGGCCCAGGCCTCGGCGCTCACGGCGGAGCTGTTCTACGAAGTGCTGATGGGCGAGCTGACCGCACGCACCGGCGATCCGGGCTCAGGCTACGCGCTGGTCCTCGATGCTGCGCGCAGGTCGCGCGACGGCAAGCTGTTCCAGCGGGCGGTCGAGATCGCATTGCAGGCGCGCTCCGGCGATGCCGCACTGGCAGCTGCTCGCGCCTGGAAGGAAACGCTGCCCGAGTCGCGCGAGGCACGGCGTTTCGAGCTGCAAATCCTGATCGCGCTGAACCGCATCGGCGAAACCGCCGAACCGCTGCGGGCTGAACTGGCCGCCACGCCGCAGGTGGAACGTCCGTTCCTCATGGCCGTGATCGCGCGCAACTATGCGCGAGCCACCGACAAGAAGCTCGCCGCTTCGGTGGTCGAACAGGCGTTGGCCGACGAACTCAAAAGCCCCGCGACGGGCGGTGCGGCCTGGAGCACGGTCGGCCGCCTGCGGTTGGCAGCGGGCGACACCTCGGGCGCACTCGAGGCGGCGCGAAGAGGCCAGGAAGCCGATCCTTCCTCAGACGGCCCCGCCATGCTGGCTCTGGAACTGATGGACCCCGGCCAGCCGCTGGCCGAACCGCTGGTGAAGCGCTACCTCGCGGGCCCCAAGGCACTCCCGGAACTGCGCGTCGCCTACGCACGGGTGCTGGTGGAAGGGCGCCGCTATGAGGATGCCAGCGCGGAACTCGCCGCGCTCACCGTGGCCCGTCCCGAATTGCCCGAACCCTGGCTGCTGCTCGGCAGCCTGCAGACACAGGCGCGCCAGGACGCGGCGGCCGAAAGCTCGCTCAAGCGCTACATCGGCCTGGCCGACACGCAGCGCGATGCCGAGGCGCGCAGCCGCGGGCAGACCCAGGCCTTCTTGCTGCTGGCGCAACTGGCGGAGCGCCGCAAAGACTTCACGGGTGCCGAGCACTGGCTGGGCCGCATCGACAGCACCGAAGACCTGGTAGGCGCGCAGACACGCCGCGCGGCACTGCTGGTGCGCCAGGGCAAGCTGCCCCAGGCCCGCGAGCTGGTCCGCGGCTTGCCGGAACGCACTGCGGACGAAAAGAAGCAGAAGTTTCTGGCCGAGGTCCAGCTGCTGCGCGATGCCAAGCAGTACCAGGCCGCCTACGACATGTTGACCGAGGCCAGCACCGCCTCACCTCAGGACACCGACCTGATCTATGACCGGGCCATGGTGGCCGAGAAGCTGAACCGTCTCGACGAAATGGAACGCCTGCTGCGCCGCCTGATCGAGCTCAAGCCCGACAACCAGAACGCCTACAACGCGCTCGGCTACTCGCTGGCCGATCGCAAGGTCCGGCTGGAAGAGGCGCGCACGCTGATCCGGAAGGCCGTGCAGCTGGCTCCGGAAGATCCGTTCATCGCGGACAGCCTCGGATGGGTCGAGTTCAGGCTCGGCAACATCGACGAAGCCATGCGCATCCTCGAAGCGGCCTACAAGCGCCGGCCCGACCCGGAGATCGGCGCGCATCTCGGCGAAGTTCTCTGGGCCAAGGGCCAGCGCGATCGTGCGCTTTCCATCTGGAAGGAAGCTCACCTGGTCGATGCCGACAACGAGACGCTGCAGGAAACGCTCAAGCGCCTGCGCGTGAAGCTTTGAACCGTCGCCTGGCATTGAGCGCCGGCTGCGCCGGCGTGTTGCAGCTGGCAGGCTGCGCCAGTCCGGTCGGCCCGACCAGCGCAACCGGCGCGGAAGCCTGGAGCGGCCGGCTGTCGCTGCGCATCGATAGCGAGCCGGTACAAACCTTCTCGGCCCTGTTCGAGCTGCGCGGCGCGCCACGGGCCGGCGAACTTACGCTGACCAGCCCGATCGGCAGCACCCTGGCTCAGCTTCATTGGGCACCCGGCGAAGCGCTGTTGAAGGACGGCAGCAAGACGCGGCGTTTCGACTCGCTCGACGCGCTCATCGAGGCGGCGACGGGTGCCGCCATTCCGGTGGCTGCGCTGTTCGGCTGGCTGGCCGGCCGCGAAGAGCGCGTGCCGGGCTGGCGGCCAGACCTGTCCCAGATCGGCACCGGACGATTGCAGGCCACCCGCGACGCGCCTCAGCCGCGGGCCGATCTGCGCATCGTCTTCGAACGCGCATGAAGGCGCTCTACGACCTTCCGGCGCCGGCCAAGCTCAACCTCTTTCTGCACATCACCGGCCGGCGTGCGGACGGCTACCACCTGCTGCAGTCGGTGTTCATGCTGATCGACTGGTGCGACACCCTGCATGTCGAAGCGCGCAGCGACGGCGCCATCACCCGCGAAGACCTCACCACCGCACTGCCGGCCGACGACCTGGTGCTGCGTGCCGCGAAGGCGCTCCAGGCCTTTGCGCAAACCCCGCAGGGCGCCCATATCGGGATTGCCAAGCAGGTGCCGGCCCAGGCCGGCATGGGCGGCGGCTCCTCGGATGCCGCCACCTGTCTCCTGGCGCTCAATCGCCTGTGGGACCTGAAGCTGCCGCTATTGAAACTGGAGCAGATCGGCCTCACGCTGGGCGCTGATGTGCCCTTCTTCCTGCGCGGACGGAACGCCTGGGTCGAGGGAATCGGCGAAGAGATCACCCCCATCGAGCTGCCGCCAGGCTGTTTTGCCGTCGCCAAGCCGCCCGAGGGACTGGACACCCGTCTGATTTTTGCAGCGCCGGATCTTCAGCGCGCCACACCCGCTGCTATAATCTCGGGCTTTGCTGCACACAGCGGGGCTGGAGCCACAAGTTTCAGCTTTGACTTCGGTCATAACGATCTGCAGCCGGTTGCCGAGCGGCTTTGTCCCGCGGTCACCGAGGCCATCGAATGGCTCGGTCGCCAAGGACTCCAGGCCCGGATGACCGGTTCGGGGAGTTCGGTGTTCGCAGCGATGCCGCATGAAGCGGAACTCGCCGCGGCGCCCTCGGGCTGGCAGGTTCGCAAGTGCAGCAATCTGGCCGTTCATCCCCTGGTGGGCTGGGCGGGCTAGAAGATCAGAGCGCTTTTGTGATCTGATGCGACATATATCGGTTGACGACCTTGGTCGTCGACCCGTGTAGGGGAGTCGCCAAGCTGGTTAAGGCACTGGATTTTGATTCCAGCATGCAAAGGTTCGAATCCTTTCTCCCCTGCCAAATCTTCATTGACACGTAGATTGGCGGCCCTCCAAAAGGGCCATTTCGCAATGCCGGATGCATTTTGCCGGGACGCTCATGCAGGTTCACCACCCTGATTTCATGGTTTTCACCGGCAACGCCAACCCTGGCCTTGCCGCAGAGATCGCGCAGCATCTGGGCACCTCGCTGGGCGCCGCCCGCGTCGGTCGCTTCTCCGACGGCGAAGTCACCGTCGAGATCAACCAGAACGTGCGGGCGCGCGACGTGTTCGTCGTCCAGTCGACCTGCGCGCCGACCAACGAGAACCTGATGGAGCTGCTCATCATGGTCGACGCGCTCAAGCGCGCTTCGGCCGAGCGCATCAGTGCGGTGATCCCCTACTACGGCTATGCGCGCCAGGACCGTCGCCCGCGCTCGAGCCGGGTGCCGATCTCGGCCAAGGTGGTGGCCAACCTGCTCGAAACGGTGGGCGTCGCCCGCGTGCTGACCATGGACCTGCACGCCGACCAGATCCAGGGCTTCTTCGACATTCCGGTCGACAACATCTATGCGTCGCCGGTGCTCTTGGGCGATCTGCGCCAGCAGAACTACGAAGACCTGATCGTGGTCTCGCCCGACGTCGGCGGCGTGGTTCGTGCGCGCGCCCTGGCGAAGCAGCTGAATTGCGACCTGGCGATCATCGACAAGCGCCGTCCACGCGCCAACGTGAGCGAGGTCATGCACGTGATCGGCGAGATCGACGGCCGCAACTGCGTGATCATGGACGACATGATCGACACGGCCGGCACCCTGGTGAAGGCGGCCGAGGTCCTGAAGGAACGCGGCGCCAAGAAGGTGTACGCCTATTGCACGCACCCGATCTTCTCGGGCCCCGCCATCGAGCGGATCGCCCAGGGCAGCGCGCTCGACGAAGTGGTCGTGACCAACACGATCCCGCTGTCCAGCGTCGCGACGGGCTGCACCAAGATCCGCCAGCTCTCCGTGGCGCCGCTGATCGCCGAGACGATCCAGCGCATTGCCAAGGGCGAGTCGGTGATGAGTTTGTTTTCGGACCAGGAAAATCTCTTTTAGAAGAGCCTGGTCTGAGCAAGAAGCCGGGCTCTCTTCGAGGAGCCCATGTTGAAACCGGAGTCGCACTGGTCGCGGTCGACTTCCACAGGAGTAGTTATGAAATTCGTCGCTTATGAGCGCGCAAAGCAGGGCACGGGTGCGAGCCGCCGTCTCCGCATCACGGGCAAGACGCCCGGTATCGTCTACGGTGGCGAAGGCCAGCCGCAGCTGATCGAGCTCGATCACAACGCGCTGTGGCATGCCCTCAAGAAGGAAGCCTTCCACTCGTCCATCCTCGAGATGGAACTCGCCGGCGCCACGACCAAGGTCCTGCTGCGCGACGTGCAATACCACCCGTTCCGTCCGCTCGTGCAGCACGTCGACTTCCAGCGCGTCGATGCCCGCACCCGCATGACCGTCAAGGTGCCCCTGCACTACAAGGGCGAGGAAGAGTCCACGGCCGTCAAGCTGGACCACAACCTCGTGAACCACGTGATGACCGAAATCGAAGTCAGCTGCCTGCCGGCCGACCTGCCCGAGTTCATCGAGGTCGACCTCACCGGCCTGACGAAGAACGCCACGCTCCACGTCAACGACATCACCCTGCCCAAGGGTGTGAAGTTCGTGAGCCACGGCAAGGTCAACCCGGTGCTCGTGTCGGCCGTGCCGCCGCTGGTCGCTGAAGAAGCCGCGCCGGCCGCCGAAGGCGCCGCCCCGGCAGAAGGCGCCCCGGCCGCCGCCAAGACGGACGCCAAGGCTGCGCCTGCCAAGAAGAAGTAATTTTTCCCGCGCCCTCCAGCCAACGGCCCGCCTCGCGCGGGCCGTTTTCTTTGGGCCAGCCACGGATAATCCGGCTCCATGATCAAGTTGTTCGTCGGCCTGGGCAACCCCGGCCCGGAGTACGAAGCCACGCGGCACAACGCGGGCTTCTGGTGGATCGATGCGCTCGCGCGCGACCGCAAGCTCACGCTCTCGCCCGAGCGCGCCTACCACGGCCTGGTCGCGCGCATGCAGGTGGGCGGGCAGCCCGTATGGCTGCTCGAGCCGCAGACCTTCATGAACCTCTCGGGCAAGTCGGTTGCCGCGCTGGCCCGCTTCTTCAAGATCGAGCCGAACGAAATCCTGGTGGTGCACGACGAACTCGACGTGGTGCCCGGCCAGGCCAAGCTGAAGCTCGGGGGCAGCCATGCCGGCCACAACGGCCTGCGCGACATCCACGCGCAGCTCGGCACCGGCGACTACTGGCGTCTGCGCCTCGGCATCGGCCATCCGGGCGTGAAGTCCGAGGTGGTCGGGTGGGTGTTGAAGAAGCCGCTCAAGGAGCAACGCGAAGCGATCGACGACGCGATCGCCCGCACCCTGCATGCCTTCCCGGCTCTGGTGGCCGGCGAGATGGACAAGGCGACCCTGCTCATTCACACGAGCAAGCCGCCGCGCCCCAAACCGCCGCGGCGCGAGCCGGGCGACGGGGGTACACCCGCCGCGGGCTAGCGGAACGTGAACCAAGGGAGAGAGACAAAAAATGAAACTGTCACCAGCACCGATCGCCGCCCTCCTGGCGGCGGCCTGCGCTCAACTGGCGCCGCTTGCAGCCCACGCAGGCACGGAGACCTGGCGCTGCGGCAACACCTACACCGACCAGCCCTGCAAGGATGGCAAGGCAATCGATCTCGACGACGCGCGCGACGCGACGCAAAAACGCGAAGCCGATGGCGCGACGCGCGAGGCCCGGGCTGCCGCAGACCGGCTGGAGCGCGAGCGTGTCCGCCAGGAGGCCGCGTAGGCACGCCGCGCAGCCACGCTGATCGACAACAATCCGCTCAACGCGAAGCCGGATTCATCGCAAGGCCCGGGCGTCGCGCAGAAAAAGAGGAAGAGCAAGAAGGAATCCGACTACTTCAGCGCGCACGACCCGGTCGCAACGGCGAGGAAAAAGGCCGCGAAGGCCGGCAGCAAGAGCCCGGCGAAAAGCTAGGAAGCCGCCTTGGCGGCAGTCAGCCGCTGGAACTTCTGCCACAAGGTCTCGCGCGTCTCCAGATGCGCGGGATTCTTCGGGATGCAGGCCACCGGGCACACCTGCACGCACTGCGGCTCGTCGAAGTGGCCGACGCACTCGGTGCACTTGTGCGGGTCGATCTCGTAGATCTCCACGCCCATGTAGATCGCGTCGTTGGGGCACTCCGGTTCGCACACATCGCAGTTGATGCATTCGTCGGTGATCATGAGGGCCATGGCGCGAATTATCCGCCGGCCGCCGCTGGGCCGCCCCAAGGCGGCCGAAGCCCCCACGAGGGGCATTGAGGACGCGAAGCGCCGAATGTGGGGGCAAACAGTTCAAGCATGGTCGTTGCGTCGGGTTATGCTGCCCCCCGCCCTATGAGCCTGTTCCTGTTCAAGCGCTTCGTGACGCTGATCGCCACCCTGATCGGCGCTTCCGTCATCGTCTTCCTCGTGCTCGAGATCCTGCCCGGCAATGCCGCGCAGATGCTCATGGGCCCGGACGCCTCGCCCGACGCGGTGGCGGCGCTGGCCGCCAAGCTCGGGCTCGACCAGCCGGCCTGGACCCGCTACTGGCACTGGATCGGCGGCCTGCTGACCGGCGAGCTCGGCGACAGCTACGCCTACAGCTCGCCGGTGCTCGACCTGATCCTCGAGCGCCTCGCGCTGACCGTGCCGCTGGCGCTGCTCGCGATGACCCTCACCACCGTGCTGGCGCTCATCGTGGGCGTGACGGCGGCGGCGCGCCACAACAAGCTTGGCGACGTCGGCCTGATGGGCCTGACACAGGTGGGCATCGCCATCCCCAACTTCTGGTTCGCGATCCTGCTGATCCTCGTCTTCTCGGTGCAGCTGCAATGGTTCTCGGCCGGCGGCTTCGAAGGCTGGGAGGAAGGCGTGTTCGCGGGGCTCAAGGCGCTGCTCTTGCCGGCCCTCTCGCTCGCGGTGGTGCAGGCGGCGATCCTGGCGCGCATCACGCGCTCGGCCGTGCTCGAAGTGATGCGCGAAGACTTCGTGCGCACCGCGCGCGCCAAGGGCGTTTCGCAGCGGGCCGTGCTGTGGACCCATGTGCTGCGCAACGCGCTGATCCCGGTGATCACCGTGATGGGCATGCAGTTCTCCGAGCTGCTGGCCGGCACCATCGTGGTGGAGAACGTGTTCTACCTGCCGGGCCTCGGCCGGCTGATCTTTCAGGCCATCAGTAACCGCGACCTGATCGTGGTGCGCAACTGCGTGATGCTGCTGGCCGCGATGGTCGTCATCGTCAACTTCGTGGTCGACGTGCTCTACGCCGTCATCGACCCACGCATCAAGGCCAGCGACATATGAGCGCAATTCCCAGCGCCGTACCGAGTGCGGCCGCCTTCAAGGTGCCCGGCTTCTGGCGCCGCGCACTGCACCATCGCAGCTTCACCATCGGCGCCGTGCTCACGCTGCTGCTGCTGCTCGCGGCCGCCGTCTCGCTGGTCTGGACGCCATGGTCCCCCTACGAGATGGACATCGCCAACAAACTCAAGCCGCCGAACGGCGCGCACTGGCTGGGCACCGACACCTTCGGCCGCGACGTGGCTTCGCTGCTGCTGGTGGGGGCGCGCGCGTCCATCCTGGTCGGCGTGATCGCGGTCGGCATCGGCCTGGTGGTGGGCACCGCGCTCGGCCTGCTCGCCGCGGCGCGGCGCGGCTGGGTGGAGGAAGCGATCATGCGCTTCACCGACTTCTCGATGGCCTTTCCCGCCATCCTGTCGGCCATCATGATGACGGCGGTGTTCGGCGCCGGCATCGTCAACGCGATCATCGCCATCGGCATCTACAACATCCCGACCTTCGCGCGCATCACGCGCGCATCGGCCAACGCGATCTGGTCGCGCGAGTACGTGGCGGCCGCGCGCGCCTGCGGCAAGGGCGCGTTCGCGATCACCATGCAGCACGTGCTGCCCAACATCTCGGCCGTGCTGATCGTGCAGATCACGATCCGCTTCGCGATCGCAATCCTGGCCGAGGCCGCCCTCTCCTACCTGGGCCTCGGCACGCAGCCGCCGCAGCCCTCCTGGGGCCGCATGCTCAGCGAGGCACAGACCATGATGTTCCAGGCACCGCTGCTGGCGGTCTTTCCGGGTATGGCGATCGCGTTCGCAGTGCTCGGCCTCAACCTGCTCGGTGACGGTCTGCGCGACCTGCTGGACCCGCGCCTGGCCCGTGCCCGCTAGATCCCGCACCATGCCTCTGCTCGAAGTCGACAACCTTCACGTCCAGCTGCAGACACAGCGCGGTCCCGCCGAGGCGGTGCGCGGCATCGGCTTCACGCTGGAGCGCGGCGAGACGATGGGCATCGTCGGCGAATCGGGCTGCGGCAAGTCGATCACGGTGCAGTCGCTGATGGGGCTCCTGCCGGCCAGCGCCAAGGTCACGGGCAGCATCCGCTTCGACGGCAGCGAGCTCGTCGGCCTGTCCGAGCGTGCGATGTGCGAGATCCGCGGCAACCGCATCGGCATGATCTTCCAGGAGCCGATGACGGCACTGAACCCGGTCCACACCATCGCGCGCCAGGTCGGCGAGCCGCTCAGGCTGCACCGCGGGCTGTCGAACGCCGACGCGCGCAAGGAAGCGCTGGCGCTGCTCGAACGCGTCGGCATCCCCGATGCCGCATCGCGGCTCGATGCCTATCCGCACCAGTTCTCGGGCGGCCAGCGCCAGCGCATCGGCATCGCGATGGCGTTGGCCTGCGGCCCCGACCTGCTGATCGCCGACGAGCCGACGACCGCGCTCGACGTCACGATCCAGAAGCAGATCCTCGAGCTGATCCAGAGCCTGGTGGCCGAGCGCGGCATGGCGCTGATCCTGATCTCGCACGACCTGGGCGTGATCGCGCAGAACGTCTCGAAGATGCTCGTGATGTATGGCGGCAGCGTGGTCGAGAGCGGGCCGACCGCGGCCGTTTTTGCCGAACGTGCGCATCCCTACACGCAGGGCCTGTTCGCCGCGCGCCCCGCGCTCGGCGCACCGCGCGGCCTGAAGCTCGCGACCATCAAGGGCAGCGTGCCCGAGCTGGTCGACCTGCCGGCGGGCTGCCCCTTCGCGGGCCGTTGCCGCTTCACGATCGACGACTGCCATACGACGCGTCCGCCGCCCACGCAGATGCCGCACAACCACCAGGTGCGCTGCATCCGGCTCGACGACGTGATCGCCGAAGGAGTGACTGCGTGACCGCTCTGCTCGAAGTCAGCGACCTGGTCCGCCACTACACGCTGCCGCGCGAGCGCCTCTTCGGACCGCCGCCGACAGTCAAGGCGCTCAACGGCGTGAGCTTCAGCCTGCGCCCGGGACGGAGCCTGGGCATCGTCGGCGAATCGGGCTCGGGCAAATCGACCATCGCGCGTCTGGTGATGGCGCTCGACAAGCCCACTTCGGGCACCGTCAAGCTGCTCGGGCGCGACCTCCATGCGCTGCCCAAGGAAGAACTGCGCGCGGCGCGGCGCGACGTGCAGATGGTGTTCCAGGACCCCTACGGTTCGCTCGACCCGCGCCAGACCGTGGCCCGCATCGTCGCCGAGCCGCTCGAGGCGCTGGCCGAAACCAGTCGCGCCGAGCAGCGCGAGCGCGCCGCCGAATCGCTCGCCGCCGTCGGCCTGCGGGCCAGCGACCTCGGCAAATACCCGCACGAGTTCTCCGGCGGCCAGCGCCAGCGCATCGCGATCGCGCGGGCGCTGATCACGCGGCCCAAGCTGATCGTGGCCGACGAGCCGGTGAGCGCGCTCGACGTCTCGGTCCAGGCGCAGGTGCTGAACCTCATGCAGGACCTGCAGCAGCAGTTCGGCATCAGCTACCTGCTGATCAGCCACGACCTCGCGGTGGTCAACCACCTGTGCGACGAGGTCTGCGTGCTGCACCGCGGATTGGTGGTCGAGCGCGGCACGCCGCAGCGACTGTTCGCGCATGCGGAACACCCCTATACCCAAGCCTTGCTCGCTGCGGTACCACGCGCTGAGCCTGCGGCCAGGCCATAAGCAAATGCTTGCCGCCGGCGAGGCCGCTCGCGCATGATGTAACGATTGCTTTCTTCTTCTCAGTTTTTTCCTGGAGCCCTGACCATGTTGAAACGCCGCACCCTTCTGACCACCGCCGCACTGGCCACCGTGCCGCTCGCGCTGCCGCAAGCGGCGCTGGCGCAGGGCCGCAAGGATTCGATCGTACTCGGCATGGCGCTGGAACCGCCGGGCCTGGACCCGACCGCGGGCGCCGCTGCCGCGATCGCCGAGATCGTGCAATACAACGTGCTGGAAACGCTGACCAAGATCAACGCCGACGGCAGCGTCACACCGCTCTTGGCCGAGAGCTGGGAGGTGTCGCCGGATCTGCGCACCTACACCTTCAAGCTGCGCCAGGGCGTCAAGTTCCAGAACGGCGAGCCCTTCAATGCGCAGACGGTCAAGTTCTCCTTCGACCGCGCCGGCGGCGAGAAGAGCACCAACAAGGACAAGCGCACCTTCGCCAACATGACAACGCAGGCGGTCGATGCCAACACCGTGGTGATCATCAACAAGGAGATCGACCCCGACCTCCTGTTCGTGCTGGGCCAAGCCACCGCCGTCATCGTCGAGCCCAAGAGCGCGGACACCAACGCCACCAAGCCGGTCGGCACGGGCCCCTACAAGCTCGACAGCTGGAGCAAGGGCTCTTCGCTGGCGCTGAGCAAGTGGGAGGGCTTCCGCAACCCCGGCGCGGCGAAGATTCGCAAGGTCACCTTCCGCTTCATTTCCGATCCGGCCGCGCAGGCCGCATCGCTCCTGGCCGGCGACGTCGACGCCTTCCCGCGCGCGGCGACGCGCATCGTTCCGCAGTTCAAGAACAACCCGCAGTTCCAGGTGATCCTCGGCGGCTCGCGCGCCAAGACCATCCTGGCCTTCAACAACAAGAAGAAGCCGCTGGACGACGTGCGCGTGCGCCGCGCGATCTCGGCGGCCATCGACCGCAAGGCCGTCGTCGAAGGCGCCGCCGACGGCTTCGGCGTGCCGATCGGCAGCCATTACGTGCCGGGCGCCACCGGCTTCGTGGACACCACCGCCGTCAATCCCTTCAACATCGAGAAGGCCAAGGCCCTGCTCGCCGAAGCCGGCGTCAAGACGCCGCTCGAACTCACGATGACGCTGCCGCCCCCGCCCTATGCGCGCCAGGGTGGCGAGGTGATCGTCGCGCAGCTGGCCAAGATCGGCATCACCGTGAAGGTGCAGAACGTCGAATGGGCGCAGTGGTTGAGCGGCACCTACGGCAACAAGGACTACGACCTGACGATCATCTCGCACGTGGAGCCCTTCGATCTCGGCAACTACGCCAAGTCGGACTACTACTGGGGCTACCAGTCGAAGGAATTCAACGCGCTGTTCGACAAGATCAAGACCACGCCCAATCCGGCCGAGCGCGTCAAGCTGCTCG
This sequence comes from Variovorax sp. LjRoot84, assembly GCF_964254305.1. Taxonomy (NCBI): domain Bacteria; kingdom Pseudomonadati; phylum Pseudomonadota; class Betaproteobacteria; order Burkholderiales; family Comamonadaceae; genus Variovorax; species Variovorax sp. LjRoot84. The sequence goes on along the minus strand of NZ_CAXUTE020000001.1, from coordinate 1,160,688 downwards.
GCGACGCGCAGAAGCTGCTCGCCGCCGACGCGGCCAACGGCTTCCTGTTCCAGCCCCAGTTCCCGACCATCGCGAAGAAGGGCGTGAAAGGACTCTGGAAGGACATGCCGATCTTCGCCAACGATCTGTCGGCGCTGTCGTGGTCGTGAGGCGCCGGGCCGCCCCCAAGGCGAATGCCGCAGCGCGCAGCGCGGAGGCTGCCGAGTGAGCACCCGCCTGTACGACCTGTCCGCACAGGAACTCGCCACCGCCTACCGCGACGCCAGCCTCTCGCCGGTCGAAGTCACGCAAGCCGTGCTCGATCACATCGCGCGCTGGGAGCCCCATCTGCAGGCCACCTGGCTGCTGCGCCCCGAAGCCGCGCTCGAACAGGCGCGCGCTTCGGAAGAGCGCTGGCGGCGCGGCGAGCCGCGCGGCCCGCTCGACGGCGTACCGACGACGATCAAGGAGAACATCGCGACGCGCGGCGATCCGATGCCGGCCGGCACGGCTGCCGTCGAACCGCGTCCCGCCGCGGCCGATGCGCCGCCGGCCGCTCGCCTCAAGGAAGCCGGCGTGGTGATCGTGAGCAAGACCACCATGCCCGACTATGGGATGCTGTCCTCCGGCCTCTCGAGCTTCCACACGCTGGCACGCAACCCCTGGGACCTGCGCAAGACCCCGGGCGGATCGAGCGCCGGCGCAGGTGCCGCAGCGGCCGCAGGCTACGGCCCGCTGCACATCGGCACCGACATCGGCGGCTCGCTCAGGCTGCCGGCCGGCTGGTGCGGCATCTTCACGCTCAAGCCCAGCCTGGGCCGGATCCCGATCGATCCGCCCTACATGGGCCGTGCGGCCGGCCCGATGACGCGCAGCGTTGCCGATGCCGCACTGATGATGCAAGCCCTGGCCCGGCCCGACGTGCGCGACAGCATGAGCCTGCCGGCGCAGGACATCGCGTGGTCCGAGTTCGATGTCGCTGCGGATCACCTGCGCGGCCTGCGCATCGGCCTTTTGCTCGATGCCGGCTGCGGCCTCGCGGTCGAGCCCGAGATCCGCGCGGCGGTCGAGCATGCGGCGCGCCTCTTCGAGCAGGCCGGCGCCATCGTCGAGCCGATGCAGCCCTTCATGTCGCAGGCCATGCTCGACGGCATGGACCACCTGTGGCGCATGCGCTCGCTGGTGGACATGAACGCGCTCCCGCCCGCGCAGCGCACGAAGGTCCTGCCCTACATCCGCGAATGGGCCGAGAGTGCAGCGGCCTTCAGCGGCGAACACGTGTTCCGCGCCTTCAGCCAGTTCCATGCGACGCGCGTCGCGGCGGTGGCGGCCTGCGCAAGCTTCGACTACGTGATCTCGCCCACCGCGCCGAACTCCCCGGCAGCCGCCGAACTGCCCTCGCCCACCAACGACCCGCTGCGGCCGCTCGAGCACATCGGCTTCACCGTGCCTTTCAACATGTCGGAGCAGCCGGCCGCGTCGATCAATTGCGGCTACACCAGCGAAGGCTTGCCGATCGGGTTGCAGATCGCGGGGCAGCGCTTCGACGATCTCGGCGTACTCAAGATCTCGCGTGCCTTCGAACTGATCCGCGAGCCGCAGCGGCCCTGGCCGGAACCGCCCGGCGCCTGAGCTTGGCGCTGCCGGCCCCGCACCTCAGACGAGGTGCGAAGCCAGCAGTTCACGCGCACGCGCGACGAAATCGGATTCGCCGCGCCGGGCCGGCAGGAAATGGAAGGCCACCCGCGGCAGCGCCGGCAGGCCATGCGGTGGCGGCAGGCGCGCCACGCCCTCGCACAGCGCCGATTCGTTGAGGCAGGCCACGCCCAATCCGGCCGCCAGTGCCGACTGCAGGCCGGCCACGCCCGAAGCCACGTGGGCCACCGCGTAGGGCACGCGCCGCTTCTGCAGCAGTTGCACCGTGAACTGGTGCAGCGAGCAGGTGTCGGGCAAGACCAGCAGGCGCAGCGGCTCGCCGCGTGCGATGCGCAGGCCGGCCGCGCCCATCCACGCCAGCGACTCGCGGCACAGCACCGGCGCATCCGACCTGGCCGCGGCGCCCGGCGTGCCGGTGATGCGCATCGACAGGCCGACGTCGAAGTCGCCCTTCGCATACCCGGCCTCGATCGCGCCGCTCTTGAGGATGCTCACGTGCAAACGCACCTGCGGATAGCTCTCGCCGAGGCGGCTCAACAGCCGGGTCAGATCGCCCGGCCTGAAATAGTCGGTGACCGCAAGCCGCAGTTCGCCCTGCAGCGTCTCGCCGCGCATGTCCCTGAAGGCTTCGTCGGAGAGCGCCAGAAGCCGATGCGCATGCGCCAGCAAACGGATGCCCGCTGCCGTGGGCGCCACGCCGGCCTTGCTGCGCGTCAGCAGCGACTGGCCGGCGCGCTCCTCGAGCTTGCGCATCTGCTCGCTGACGGCGGACTGCGAGAGGAAGATCTGCGGCGCCGCTGCCGTGAGGCTGCCCGCTTCGGTGACAGCGACGAAGGTTCTCAGCTGCTCGAGGTCGAAGGTCTGCATTGGCTCTATCCATTCGTAAAACAGATGACAAGCATCATATCTTCCCGCTTTTCCGATGTCATCGATCTTTCCACAATGGCGGCACCAACCACCGAAAAGGAAAGAACCATGCCTCACATCGTCATTCATCTCTCCGGCCAGCCCGACGCCCAGCTCACCCGCCGCACCGTCGACACGGTGACCGAACTGACCCAGACCGTGCTCGGCAAGAAGCTGCCGGTGATCGCCGTCGCGGTGCAGTACATCGCTGATGACGCCTGGTTCGTAGGCGGCCGATCGCTGGCCGAGCTCGGCAAGTCGGCCTTCCACCTGGACATCAGCATCACGGACGAGACCAACACCAAGGCGGAGAAGGCCCGCTATTTCCGCGAGATCCACGCCGCGATGGCAGCGCTGCGCAAGAACCTGCACGAGGTGTCGTATGTGCACCTGATCGACGCGCGCGCCGCGGCCTACGGCTACGGTGGCCTCACACAGGAGTACAGGCACCAGCAGGCCGGGGTGTGAGAAGCCCCCCGGCTTGCCACTCCGTGTGCTTCGCCACCCCCCGAGGGGGAGGCGCGGCCCGCCTTGGGGCGGCCCGGCGGCGCCCGCGCGGCAAAATAGGCTTCATGCAAGACAGCCTCGGCAACCCGGTCAGCCTGACAGACGCCGCCAGCCTGCGCGCGGTCAACGACTTCGTCGAAGGCTTCATCGCCTGCGAGGCGCGCGCAGTCGACGTGCTGGCCGCCGCGCAGGACGAGAGCCCGATCGTGCAGGCCTATTGCGCAACGCTGCACCTGTTTGCCGAATCGCGGGACGCCGCCTCCAACGCGCGCCCCTTTCTCGAACGCGCGCAGGCCGGCGCAGCGCGCGCCAGCTCGCGCGAGCAGCGCTACATCGCGGCGGTCGCGGCCTGGGCGGATGGCGACATCGCCCGTGCGATCGCGCTGCACCAGGAGCAGGCGCGCGAACATCCGCGCGACCTGGCCTCGGTCAAGCTCGGCCAGTACCACTGCTTCAACACCGGCGACTGCCCCGGCATGCTGCGGCTCACGCTGGCGGCGCTCCCCGCGGCCGCCGACGTGCCCTACCTGCACGGCATGGCCGCCTTCGGCTACGAGCAATGCCATCTGATGCGCGAGGCCGAAGCCAGCGCGCGGCGCGCCATCGCGATGGAACGCAAGGAGCCCTGGGCGCACCATGCGCTCGGCCACGTCATGCTGACCGAGGGCCGGCTCGCCGAGGGCCTGGCCTTCATGCAGGAGGTGAGCGGCACCTGGGTCGGGCTCAACTCCTTCATGGTCACGCACAACTGGTGGCACGTGGCGCTGTTCCTGATCGACCTGGGCAGGGACGACGAGGCACTCGCCGTCTACGACCGGGAGGTGTGGGGCGTGGTCAAGGACTATTCGCAGGACCAGATCGGCGCGGTATCGCTGCTCGCGCGCTTCGAGCTCGCGGGCATCGATGTGGGCGAACGCTGGCAGGACCTGGCCGCCTACCTCGCGCAGCGGCTCAACGACCACGTGCTGCCCTTCCTCGATCTGCAGTACCTCTACGGCCTGGCTCGCGCCGGACGGCCCGAGGCCGAGGCCTTGCTGCGCAACATCGAGGCCTACGCACCGCGTGCGCCGGCCTCGACGCGTGCCGCCTGGCAGCGCGTCTGCGTGCCCGCGGCGCATGGACTTCTTGCCCATGCGCGTGGCGACTTCGGGGCAACGATCGAATCGATGGGGCAGGCGCTCCCGCGCCTGATGGAGATCGGCGGCAGCCATGCGCAGCGCGACCTGTTCGAGCAGGTCTTCCTCGACGCGCTGATCCGCAGCGGCATCGAGGCCGCAATGGCCGGTGCCCAAGGCATCCTGCAGCAGCAGGTCAACGGGCAGCCGGAATCGCTGCGCCTGCGCCGGCAGGCCGATGCGGTCTACACCGCGCTGGGCTTGCGGGCGGCGGGCAGGTGGGCGCCGGCGGCGAAAGATCCCGCCTGAGCGCTATCCGCACGCGGGGTCACCCCGTCAGTGCGCGGTCCGGTCGTGCCACCAGCGGCTGTAGTCCTTGTCGGTCAGGAGCGTCCACAACGCCAGCACCAGGACCACGAGGCCGGTAATGACCGCCGTGAGCATGGCGTCGCCATGGGCGTTGAAGCCGAGCACCCAGGGGGACGCCATCAGCCAGAGCCCCAATGCCGCTTCGACCCACTCTTCCCAGGCCTGGGGGAGCAGCATGGCGCCGAAGGCCGCGGCGATGAGCGCCACGCCGACGATCACTGCGTTCGGCATGGCAGCAGCCTCGCCGGTGTAGCCCAGGATCCAGGGCGAAAGAGCCAACCAGACACCCAGCGCACCGTTGACCGGGTCTTGCCAATGCTTGAGTTGCATCATGGTCTGTACCTCCAGCCGGCAATAAGGCGCCGGCATCCGTTGGAGCCGCGCTTGGCAGCCGAGTTTCCGGCCTAGGGAGCTATGCCAAATAGCGCCGAAAGGAGCATCATTCATGCTGACGAACCCACGGTACGGGCTCATTGCGAGGCAGAGCGTGGCAAGGTTCAGAACGGTCTTCTGGCTCGGCGCGGCGCTCGCCGGGGTGGCTGCGCTCGTCGCATTCGCCGTGGACGAGCTCAAGACCTCGCGGCTGCAATCGGCGCTGTGGCACGACTATGCCCGCGACGCGCGCTTCAGCGTCGATGCCGGCGCCAGCGCCGCCATCCGTTTTCCCCATAGCGGACCCTACGACGAGCGCCTGGGCTACCGCCAGCTGCCCAACTACATCGAGCGCCTGCAGGCCCAGGGCTATGTGCTGACCCGCCAAGCACGCATGTCGCCGCGGCTGATCGAGCTGCACGAACGCGGGCTTTTCGGGCCTTACCGCGAGAAGAACCAGGCCGGCCTGACGGTGAGCGACTGCCGCGCCCAGACGCTGCTGCGCACGCGCGTGCCGCAGCGCGTGTACGAACGCTTCGAGGAGGTGCCGCCGCTCCTGGTCAATGCCCTGCTCTTCGTCGAGGATCGCCATCTGCTGGATGCCCAGCCGCCGCAGCGCAACCCCGCGATCGATCCGGAGCGCTTCGCGAAAGCCGCGCTCGAACAGATGCACCGGGCGCTCGACGTCACGCGCCCGGCCTCCGGCGGCAGCACGCTGGCCACGCAGATCGAGAAGTACCGCCATTCGCCTGGGGGTCGCACGGCCTCGGTCGGCGACAAGCTGCGCCAGATGGCATCGGCCTCGCTGCGTGCCTACCAGGACGGCGACGACACGCTGGCACGGCGCCGCCAGATCGTCGTCGACTACCTCGACACCGTGCCCCTGGCGGCACGCCCGGGATTCGGCGAAGTGCATGGCCTGGGCGATGGCCTGTGGACCTGGTACGGGCGCGAGTTCGGCGAAGTCAATCGTCTGCTGGCCGACACCGGCGGAGAGACGGCGCCCTCGGACGAGGTGCTGCGCCGCCAGGCCGTGGCGTTCAAGCAGGCGCTGTCGCTGATGATCGCGCAGCGTCGTCCCTCGCAGCATCTGCTCGGCAACGGCGAGGGCCTGACACGGCTCACCGACAGCTACCTGCGGCTGATGGGCGATGCGGGCATCATCGCGCCCGCGCTGCGCGATGCCGCGCTGGCAGTCCCGCTGCAGCAGCAGGCCGAGTTGCCGGCGGCGCCGCGCCCGGACTTCGTGCAACGCAAGGCGGTGAACGCGTTGCGCACCCATGTGTCCACGCTGCTGGATGTGCCGCGTGCCTACGACCTCGAACGCCTCGACCTCGAAGCGGAAACCAGCCTCGACAACGAGGCCCAGGCGCTTGCCATCCACGCGCTGACCAGGCTGCGCACGCCCGCCGCGGCGAAGTCGGCAGGGCTCATCGGCGATCACCGGCTGGATCCGGGCGCGAATCTCAGCCCGCTGATCTACAGCTTCACGCTGTATGAGCGCGGCGCGCACGCGAACCTGCTGCGCGTTCAGGCCGACAACATCGATCAGCCCTTCGATGTGAACCAGGGCGCCCGGCTAGATCTCGGCTCGACGGCCAAGCTGCGCACGCTGGTCAGCTACCTCGAACTGGTCGCCGAGCTGCATGAACGCTGGGTCGGGCTCGACGCGCCCGCGCTCTCCGCGCTAAAGCCCAGCGATCGCGATCCGCTCGGCACGTGGGCACGGCAGTACCTTCTGCACGCCAAGGACCGCAGCCTTGCACCGATGCTGGAGGCTGCAATGCAGCGCCGCTACTCGGCGAGCGAAGGCGAGGCCTTCTTCACCGGCGGCGGCCTGCATCACTTCGAGAACTTCGATCGCACGCACGCCGCCGCTTCGATGACCGTGCAGGAAGCCTTCAATCATTCGGTCAACCTGGTATTCATCCGGTTGATGCGCGACATCGTGTACCACCGGATGTTCGGCGAAGCCACCGACGGCCAGCGCCTGCTGCAGGATCCGGCCGACCCGCGCCGCCGCGAGATGCTTGCGCGCTTCGCCGACAACGAGGGCTCGGCCTACCTCGCGCGCTTCCATCGCAAGTACAAGGGCAAGTCGGCGGCCGAGGCCGAAGCGCTGCTGCTGCGCGGCGTGCGGCCATCGGCGCCGCGCCTCGCGAGCGTGCTGTTCACGATCGAACCCGAAGCCGGCGATGCGCAGCTCGACGAACTGCTCGCGCGCAAGCTCGGCCGCGGTGCCGGCTCGCCGCGCGCACTGCGTGCGCTGCGCAACACCTATGCCGGTTTGTCGCTCGCCGACCGCGGCTACGTGGCCCGCGTGCATCCGCTCGAGCTCTGGCTGGTCGGCTTCCTGCGGCAGCAGCCGGACGCGACGCTGGCCCAGGCGTTGGACGCCAGCGCGCGCGAGCGCCAGGAGGTCTATGCCTGGCTCTTCAAGACGCGCCACAAGAGCGCGCAGGACCGGCGCATCCGCGAGCTGCTCGAGCGCGACGCCTTCGCGCAGGTCCATCGCTCATGGCAGCGCCTGGGCTACCCCTTCGCGTCGTTGACGCCCTCGTACGCGAGCGCGATCGGCGCATCGGGCGACCGGCCCGCGGCGCTGGCGGAACTGATGGGCATCCTGGTCAACGACGGCGCGCGGCGGCCGGTGCAGCGCGTTGGCGCACTGCACTTCGCACGCGACACGCCCTACGAGAGCCGGCTCGAACAGCGTGGCCCGGCCGCCCTGCAGGTGCTGCCGCCCGAGGTGGCCGCGACGGCGCGGCGGGCGCTGTTCTCGGTGGTGCGCGAAGGCACGGCACGGCGCCTGAAGGGTGCGCTCGTGGGCGCAGACGGCCGCGCGATCGAGATCGGCGGCAAGACCGGCACCGGCGACCATCGCTACGAACTCAGGGGGCGCGGCGGCCAGGTGATCGCCGAGCGCAAGATCGGCCGCTCGGCCACCTTCGTCTTCATGATCGGCGATCGCTACTACGGCACGATCCTGGCGTACGTGCGCGAGCCCCACGCCGCGCGCTACCGCTTCACGAGCGCGCTGCCGGTCCAGTTGCTGAAGTCGTTCGGGCCGCAGTTGCTGCCGGTGCTCCAGCGCAATGGGTGCGGCGACAACGGGCGGTCATGACTTCTTGAGATGGCGGCTCTGGTCGTAGGTGGGCTGCGGCGGCAGATCGGCCAGGTGTCGCGTGTCGGCCCAGTCGACGATCTCGATCTGTTCTGGCGCCGCGGCGTCGGCCATGCGGATGCGATTGAAGCCCGCATTGGGAATCTCGCTCTGGCGCGGCCCGTTCAAGCCCAGCCCGCGCGCGGTGCGCCAGACCATGTCGAGCACGCCGCCGTGCGTCACCACCAGCACCTTCTGTCCCGCATGGGCGCCGGCGATGCGGCCCAGCGCCTCGATGATGCGCGCGTGGAACTGGCGCGCCGACTCGCCTTCGGGCATGGCATGGTCTTCGCGGAACTGGAGCCAGTCTTCCCAGGCGCGCGGATGCAGGCTCTGGATCTCGTCGGCGCGCATGCCTTCGACGATGCCGAAGTGCTGCTCGCGCAACGCGGCCGAGGTGAGGATCTCGAGTTCGAGCTGGCGCGCGGCCGGCGCCGCCGTCTGCTGCGCGCGCATCAGGTCGCTGCTGATCAGGTGCTGCACCGGCTCGCCTGCGAGCCGCAGTCCGAGCCGGCGTGCCTGCTCATGGCCAAGGTCGTTGAGGGGGACGTCGATGTGGCCTTGAAAGCGGAGTTCGCGATTCCAGTCGGTTTCGCCGTGGCGGATCAGGATGATTTCGGTGGACATGGTCTGGCCTCTATTCTCCTCGCAGCAGATGTCAGCATGTAGGCAGCCGTTTCTTCGCGGAGAATCCACCGATGTCCCGTCTTGTCCTGTTGCCCGGCCTCGCCTGCGACGAGCGCCTCTGGGAGGCGCAGCTGCCTGCCCTGCCCGCCACGCTCGACGTGCATGTGAGCGACGCCCACATGCGCCACGAGCGCATCGAAACCATGGCCGAAGCCGTGCTGCGCGAGCATGCCGGCCCGCTGATCCTCTGCGGTGCCTCGATGGGCGGCATGATCGCGCTGGAGGCCGCGCGCCAGGCGCCAGAGCGCATCGCGGGGCTCGCGCTGCTCGGCACCAATGCGCGGCCGGAAACGCCGGACATGTACAAGCTGCGCGAATCGGCGATCGAGCTCTTCGAGCGTGGTGAGGCGCGCGACGTGATCGAATTCAACGCGGGCTTCGCCTTTCACCCGACGCAGGCCGGCGACAAGGCGCTGGTGCAGCGCTATGTCGAGCTCGTGCTCGATGCCGGCGCGCAGCAGTTGATTCGCCAGAACCGCGCGCTGATGCAGCGCCCCGATGCGCGCCCGCATCTGCCCTCCTTGCGCTGCCCCGTGCTCGTGGTCTGCGGCGACGGCGATCGCTTGACGCCGCCCGAATGCTCGCAGGAAATCGCGCAGACCGTGCCGCGGGCCGAACTCGTGTGGGTGGAGGAATGCGGTCACATGCTGACCATGGAAAAGCCCGCCTTCGTCAATGCCGCGCTGATTCCGTGGCTCGAGCGCCTGCTGTTGGCAAGAGCCTAGTTCAACTGCCCGCCCGTTTCGCGCACATCCTCGCGCACCGCGAGCGATGTGGCGACCGCGATGCGCAGCGCCGCGATCACGGTGTCGAGCGCCATGCTCGGTGCGCCCGGAAAACGCGCCGCCTGCTCCGGCAGATAGGGGGTGTGGATGAAGCCACCGCGCATGCCCGGCACCGGCCGCGTCGCGATGCGGTGCATGAGGCCGAAGAACAGGTGGTTGCAGACGAAGGTACCGGCCGTGTTCGACACCGCGGCCGGGATGCCTACAGCGCGCAGATCGCGCACCATGGCCTTGATCGGCAGGCTCGAGAAATAGGCGACCGGCGCGCCCGCCACCACGGGCTCGTCGATCGGCTGGCAGCCCGCGTTGTCGCAGATGCGGCCATCGTCGATGTTGATCGCGACGCGCTCGGGCGTGATCTCGCTGCGGCCACCGGCCTGGCCGATGGCGAGCACCAGTTGCGGCCGCAGTTCGTCGATGGCGGCATCGAGCTCGGTGAGCGCCGCGCCGAACACGCAGGAGATGCGGCGCGCATGCACCGCGGCGCCTTCGCAGCGCCAGCCGTCGAGCGTGCGCACCGCTTCCCATGAAGGATTGAGCGCTTCCTTGTCGAAGGGCTCGAAGCCGGTCAGCAGCACGTTCACGGCGCGCGACGAAATCAGACCGTGGCAGCGACCGCAATGCCCTCGGTCGCGAGGCGCTCGCGGATGCGCTTCGCAAACTCCAGCGCATGCGCGCCGTCGCCATGCAGGCAAACGGTCTGCGCATTGACGTCGACCACCGTGCCGTCGATGGCGGTCACCTTGTGATCGCGCACCAGGGAGAGCGTCTGCGCCAGCGATTGCTCTTCATCCTCGATCAGGGCGCCGGGCCGGCTGCGCGGCACCAGGCTGCCGTCGGGCATGTAGCCGCGGTCGGCGAACACTTCCTCCACCGGCTTCAGGCCGGCGCGCTCGGCGGCGCTGATCATGCCGCTGCCCGCAAGCCCGAAGAAGCGCAGGCCGGGGTCGAAGCGCCGCACCGCTTCGCAGATCGCCTCGGCCAGCACCGGGTCCTTCACCGCCTGGTTGTAGAGCGCACCATGCGGCTTGACGTGCGCCAGCGTGCCGCCTTCGGCCTTGACGATCGCCGCCAACGCGCCGACCTGGTAGAGCACGCCGGCAACGATTTCTTCGGGCGGCAGCTGCATTTCGCTGCGGCCGAAGTTCTCGCGGTCCGGGAAGCTGGGGTGCGCGCCGATCGCCACGCCGTTGGCGATGGCCCAGCGCACGCACTGGCGCATGGTCTTGGCGTCGCCCGCATGCCAGCCGCAGGCGATGTTGGCCGAGCTCACGAGGCGAAGCAGCGCTTCGTCGTTGTCGCAGCCTTCGCCGAGATCGGCGTTGAGGTCAATCTGCATGGTCATGCCTCCCGCAGAGCCGCCTCAGGGGGCAGCGAATACACGAAGTGATGAGCCTGGGGGTTCATAGGCTTCCTTGGGGGAATTTTGCGCTGTCGTGCGCCAGCCTGCAGACGCCAGGGCTTGCGCCACCTGCGCCAGGTAGCGCTGCTGATCGGCCCAGGCTTCCAGCGCCGCTGCAGCATCGACCGGCGCGAGCCGCAGCCGGCCGTTGAGCGGCGCCCGCGCGAGCTTCCAGAGGTCGGCCCGGATGACGACGCCGATGCGCGGATAGCCACCGGTGGTCTGCGCATCGCCCATCAGGATGATCGGTTGCCCCGAGGGCGGCACCTGGATCGTGCCGGGGATCACCGCCGAGGACAGCATGTCGGCGCTGCGCTTACGCTTGAGCTCGGGGCCTTCGAGCCGGTTGCCCATGCGATTGCTCTGCGACGTGGTGCGCCAGGGCTCACGCCACAGCAGTTCGCGCGAGGCCACGGTGAACTGCTCGAACTCGGGGCCGGGCATGACGCGCAGCACCAGCGCGCCGTCGTCGTCGTGCTCCCACTCGGGCGCGCGCAAACCGAAGGCGCGGCGCGCCATCTGTGGCGCATCCAGGGCCGGCACGCCCAGGGGCAACCGGTCGTTCTTCTTCAGCGCCCGGCCCAGAAGGCCGCCGAAGCCGGCCTTCAAGTCGGTGCTGCGCGAGCCGAGGACCGGCTGCACATCGATGCCGCCCGCCACCGCCAGCCAGCTGCGCAGCCCTTCCTTGGAACTCCACTGGTTGGCACCGCCCAGCTTGAGCACCTGGCCCGCCGCCACCGGAACGCTCCAGCAGGGCCACAGCGGCGCACCGTCGAGCCGGGCGCCGAAGTCATCGCCGGCCAGGGCGATGCGGGTGGGCGATTCGAACCGGATTTCGCAGCCGCCCATCGTGAGCTCCAGGCCGGCCGCGCCGTCGGCATTGCCGACCAGCCGGTTGGCCAGCGTGAGGGCCAGCGCATCGAGCGCGCCGCCCGGGCAGATGCCCTGCTGGCGATGGCCGTAGCGGCCCAGGTCCTGCACCGAGGCCAGCATGCCGGGGCGCAGGATCGTCAGGGAGGCGCTCGACATCACGCGTCGAGGCTTTCCACGAGGAAGCGCACGCGGTCGCCAGGGCGCAGCAGGGTCGGCTCCTCCGCGCGCGGGTCGAAGAGCTCGAGCGAGGTCCGCCCGATCAGTTGCCAGCCGCCCGGCGACACCAGCGGATAGATGCCGGTCTGCTCGCCGCCGATGCCGACCGAGCGGGCCGGCACCGCGACGCGGGGTTCGGCACGCCGCGGCGTCGCCAGCTCGGGCGGCAGCCCGCCCAGGAACGCGAAGCCCGGCAGGAAGCCGAGCAGGTAGACGATGTATTCGCCGGCACTGTGGCGCCGCACGACCTCGGCCGGCGTCAGACCGGTGTGCGCAGCCACGTCGGCGAGGTCAGGGCCGGCCTCGCCGCCATAGGCGACCGGAATCTCGATCTCGCGCCCCTGGATCGAGGTCGCGGCCAGTTGCGGCCACGCGGAAAGCACCTGCATCTCGAGCTCGGCAGCATCGATCTGCTCCGGGTCGAACAGCAGGCTCAGGTTGTTCATGCCGGGCAGGACTTCGTGGACGCCGCGCCACTGCAGCGCTTCGGTCGCCAATGCCCAGATCTGTTGCTGCTGTGCCAGCGTCGCCGGTGCGGGGAGTTCGCACAGCAGTGCGGCGTCACCCAGCGCATGGAGACGGGGCGGCGTCATTCGCGGCCGAGGCTCCGCACCTTGGCCATCAGGCTGTCCTGGACGTTGGGCGAAACGAACTTGTCGACCTCGCCGCCAAGCATCGCGATCTCGCGCACGAAGGTGCTCGAGATGAACTGGTACTTGTCGCTGGGCGTCAGGAACACTGTTTCCACATCCGGCATCAACGAACGGTTCATGCCGGCGAGCTGGAACTCATAGTCGAAGTCGGTCACCGCGCGCAGGCCGCGCACCATGGCCTTGCCGCCCCGCGCGACGACGAAATCGCGCAGGAGTCCCGAAAAGCTTTCCACGGTGACCTGGTCGCTGTACGGCTGAACCGCCGTGCGCGCCATGTCCATGCGTTCCTGCAGCGTGAACAAGGCCTTCTTGTGATGGCCGGCCGCCACCGCGACGATGACCTTGGAAAACAGCTGGGTCGCTCGGCGCACCACGTCTTCATGACCGAGCGTCATGGGGTCGAAGGTGCCGGGGTATACCGCGATCACGTTGCTGGACATGGTGGCTTCCTCCTCATGCAGTTGATGCGGCCTGATCCGGCGGATTATGCAGTGCTGTCAGTCGCAAGTATCAGGAGATGCGCATGCACCGCGCCGGCCTTGAGATAACGATAGGCCGCGAGCCCCAGCGCGGCCAGTTCCTCGTCGCTCCAGCGACGAGCGGCTTCGAGATAGATCACGCCCCCTGGCTGCAGGGCACGCGCGGCGGCGCGCAGCGCGGGCTCGTACAGCGCCGCGTTCTCGAAGGGCGGATCGAGGAAGACCGCATGTGCGCTGCCGGCCGGCGCGCGTTCCAGCGCGGTGACGCCGTTGCCGCGCTCGATGCGCACCGCTTCGGCCGCCAGCTTGGTCTTCAATGTCTGCAGTTGCGCCACCAGCGCCGCGTCCTGCTCGCACAGCAGCACCGAAGCGGCGCCGCGCGATGCGGCTTCGAGGCCCAGTGCGCCGGTGCCGGCGAAGGCGTCGATGCAATGCCAGCCCGGCAGCTCGCCGCCGCCGGCGCCCGCCAGGCTCGCAAGCCAGTTGAACAGCGTCTCGCGCACGCGATCGGGCGTTGGGCGAAGGCCGGGCTTGTCGGCCACGGCAAGGCGCGTGCGCCGCCATTGGCCGCCGATGATGCGGATGGCGCGGGGCGCCTTCGCGAGCTTGGGCGATGCAGGGGGTGTGGTTCGGGCTATGGCTTTCACGCGCACAGCTTAACGTCAGCCACGCATGAGCTCTTGCCCCTCAAGGCTTGCCGCCTACCACCACCGTCACCATCCGCTCGGGCTGCAGCTTGCGCGCGAATGCGGCCTTGATGTCGGCCGCGGTGACCGCGTTCATGCGCGCGGTCCAGGTGTCGAGATAGTCGAGCGGCAGATCGTTCCACGCGATGTTGGACACGTTGCCGAGCAGCTTGCGGTTGCTGTCGAGCAGCAGCGGGAAACCGCCGATCAGGTTGTCCTTGGCAGCCTTGAGTTCGACCGCGGTCGGTCCCTCGGCAACGAACTTCGCGAGCACCTCGCGCGCGACCTTCACCGCTTCCGCGGCCTGGTCGGGGCGGGTCTGGAAGCCGATGCGGAAGGCGCCCGCGTGCAGCCCCGGCGAGAAGCTGCTGTAGACGCTGTAGGCCAGGCCGCGCTTCTCGCGCACCTCCTCGGTCAGGCGCGAAACGAAGCCGCCGCCGCCGAGGACGTAGTTGCCGAGCGTGAGCGCGAAATGGTCCGGGTCGCTGCGCGGGTAGCCGGGCTGGCCGATCCACACGTGCGCCTGCGCCGAATCGAAAGGCAGGCGTTCCTCCTTCGCCGCGGCGAGCGCGGCGACCTGCGGCACGGGCGGCAACGCGGTGCAGCCGCCGGGCTCGGTCGCCATGGGCAGGCGCGACAACAGCGTGGTTGCGATAGCCTCCGCCTGCGCGCGCGTGACCGCGCCCACGATGCTGAGCTTGGCGCGGCAAGGCAGGATGAGCTGCTCGTAGCGCTGGCGCATCGTGGCGACGTCGATCTGCGCCAACGTGGCCTCGGTCGTGTCCTGGCCATAGGGATGCGTGCCGTAGACCGCCTGCGAGAAGGCGCGGCCGGCGATGGTCGCGGGTTTGGTGTTGGCTTCGCGGATCGACGCGTTGAGCTGTTCGCGCTCGCGCTTCCACACGTCTTCGGGAAAGGCCGGTTCGCCGATTTCGCGCGAGGCCAATCGCACCGCCTTGTCGAGCAATGCTGGCTGAGACAGCGTGCGCAGCGAGAAGCTCATGCGGTCGGAGCCTGCGCTGGCATCGAAGTTCGCGCCCAGATCGGCCCAGGCTTCGCCGAGCGCGTTCTCGTCCATCGCCGCGTCATAGGCCCCCAAGCTCGGCACTGACGTGTCCTCGCTGCCCCCCGAGGGGGCTGTCCCGCTTTGGGGCGGCCCGGCAGCGGGACGCCCGCTCGCGCGAATACCCTTCTCGACCATGCCGGCCGTCACGCCCGCCAGGCCGGCCTGCGCGGGCGGATCGCGCCGGCTGCCGGCGTCGAAATCGATCTGCACATCGACGATCGGCAAGGCGTTGGTGGCGGCGAGATAAATCTTCGCGCCGTTGGGCAGCGCCCAATGCTCGATCGGTATGGCGGCCTGGGCGGAGGCGCCGAAGAGGACCGATGCGCCCGCCAGCACGGCGCTCAGCAGAGTCTTGTTCTTGAGAGACAGCATGAAGCGGAACCCTTTCAGCGCAGCTCGCCGGCCGGCGCTGCAAAGCCGCGCGGGCGGCGATTCGTCTCGGGCGGCAGCGGCCGCAATGCGGCGGCGGTCAGCTGTTCGTCGCCGAAGTACTTGGCAGCCACCGCCTGCACCTGCTCGGCAGTGACGGCCTGCAGCCGCGCGATGATGCGTGCGCTGGCGTCGAGCGGCAGGCCCTGAATCCAGTTGCTGCCGAGTTCGCGCGCCTGCGACATCACCGAATCGAGCTTGTAGGTTTCGCTCGCTACCCACTGGGTCTTGACGCGCGCCAGCTCGGCCGCGCCGATGCCCTCGCGCGCGATCAGCGCCACCTGCGCGCGCAGCGCGGCCTCGACCGCTTCAGCGCTCTTGCCCGCGGCCGGCACGCCGTCGAGCACGAAAAGTTGCGGGCCGCGGCCGACGAAGCCCGCGTACGCGCCGGCCGAATCGGCCACGCGGTCCGGACCCTGCGTCAGCGCGCGGTCGAGCCGCGCACCGGGGTAGCCGTCGAGCACCGCGGACAGCACCACCAGCGCATAGGAATCGCTCGCACCGTCGAACTGGTCGGTGGCCGGTATCTGCGGCACCCGGAAGGCGAGCGAGACGTAGGCCTGCTCGGCCGGCGCCTTGAACTCGATGCGGCGGATACCGCGTTGCGCGGGTTCGATGCGGGGCTTGCGCTCGGGCACCGCGCGGCTCGGAATGCGGCCGTAGTACTTCTCGGCCATGGCGCGCACTTTCTCGACGTCGACATCGCCCGCCACCACCACGGCCGCGTTGGCCGGCACGTACCAGCGCTGGAAGAAGGCGCGCGCATCGGCCGGCGTCATTGCATCGAGATCGCTCATCCAGCCGACGATGGGCCGGTGGTAGGGCGAGGCGATGAAGACGGCGGCGTTCTGCTGCTCGCCGAGCAGGGCGCGCGGCTGGTCGTCGGTGCGCAAGCGGCGCTCTTCCTTGACGACCTCGATCTCGCGCTTGAACTCGTCGTCCGGCCACTGGCTGTTCGCGAAGCGGTCGGACTCCAGCTTCATCACCTGCTCCAGCTTGTCGGCCGGGATCTGCTGGTAGTAGCCGGTGTAGTCGCGCGTGGTGAAGGCGTTCTCGCGCCCGCCGAGCGCGGCGACGCGGCGCGAGAACTCGCCGGCCTTCAGTTCTTTGGTGCCCTTGAACATCATGTGTTCGAGCACGTGCGCCACGCCCGAGGTGCCGTCGACCTCGTCGATCGAGCCGACACGCACCCAGAGCATCTGCACCGCGGTCGGCGCGCGCCGGTCGGGCTTGACGATCAGGGTCATGCCGTTGGCGAGGGTGAACTGTCGGGCTTGGGCAGGGACGGAGGCGGCCGGCAGGGTTTGCTGCGCAAGTGCAGGCAGGATCGGCAGTGCGAACAGCACCGAGGCCAGCACCGCACCAGACGCAGCGCGGCGTGGCGAGGGGTGTTTCATAGAATGGCTCGGATTGTAAAAACCCCCCAATGTTCAGTTTCTTCAAGAAAAAACCGCCGGCCGAGAGCCCTGCCCTGGCACCTGCGGCTTCGCCGGCCCCACCGCCTGTCGAGCCGCCGCCGCCCGCCAAGTCGGTCTTTTCGCCCTCGAGCTGGTTTTGCGGCAAGCCGTCTGCCGACGAGCCGCCGCCAGCCCCCGCTGCCGCGCCCGCACCACCGCCCATCGAAACGCCCCCAGCCGAGGCCGAGCAGCGCAGCGGCTGGCTCGGCAAGCTCAAGACTGGCCTGCGCAAGACCGGCAACAGCATCACCGCGGCCTTCGTCAATGCGCAGATCGACGACGCGCTCTACGAGGAGCTCGAAGCCGCGCTGCTGATGGCCGACACCGGCGTCAAGGCCACCGAGCACCTGCTCGAGGATCTGCGCCGCCGCGTCAAGAGCAGCATGGCGACCGAGGCCTCGCAGGTCAAGCTGCTCCTGGCCGACGCCATCGCGGACCTGCTGCGCCCGCTGGAAAAATCGCTGGTGATCGGCGAGCACACGCCGACCGTGATCATGGTGGCCGGCGTCAACGGCGCCGGCAAGACCACCTCGATCGGCAAGCTCACCAAGCACCTGGCCAACGAGGGCGCTTCCGTGCTGCTGGCCGCGGCCGACACCTTTCGGGCGGCGGCGCGCGAGCAGCTGCTGGTCTGGGCCGACCGCAACACGGTCGAGATCGTGAGCCAGGAAGGCGGCGACCCGGCGGCCGTGAGCTTCGATGCGGTCAATGCCGGCAAGGCGCGCGGCAAGGATGTGGTGCTGGTCGACACCGCCGGCCGGCTGCCGACGCAGCTGCACCTGATGGACGAGCTGAAGAAGATCAAGCGCGTCGTCAACCGGGCCGACGCGAGCGCGCCGCACGAGGTGCTGCTGGTGATCGACGGCAACACCGGGCAGAACGCGCTGGCCCAGGTCAAGGCTTTCGACGAGACGCTGGGCCTGACGGGCCTCGTCATCACCAAGCTGGACGGCACGGCCAAGGGCGGCGTGCTGTGCGCCATCGCCCGGGAGCGGCCGATTCCGGTCTATTTCATCGGCGTCGGCGAGAAGCTGGAGGACCTGGAGACCTTCAAGGCGCGCGAATTTGCCCAGGCCCTGATGGGCTAGCGTCCGCGGCCCTGCTTCTGGCATCATCTTTCGGGGCCGCAGAGCCCGCCAGGAGACTGCCATGCACATCGCCGACACGCCCTTGACCGGCACCGACCGCAAGGTCGACCGCCTGCTTGCCCACTACGGCGAAAGCCACCAGAACCCGACCAACGAGGCGATCCACATGGTCGCCATTCCCGCGATCATGTTCAGCATCGTCGGCCTGCTGTTCGCGCTGCACCCCTGGGTGGCCTACGCCTTCGTCGCGGCCAGCCTGGTCTACTACGCGACGCTGCGCTCGCCGGCCTTCCTGGCCACGATGCTGATCGGCACGGTGCTGCTGCTGGCCGTGGTGCATGCGATGGGAGACCTTGTGTTGCCGGTTTCCGCCGTCATCTTCGTCGTGGCGTGGATCTTCCAGTTCATCGGCCACAAGATCGAAGGCAAGAAGCCGTCCTTCTTCGAGGACATCCAGTACCTCTGGGTCGGCCCCTTGTTCGTGCTGTCGCGCCTCTTCTTGCGGCTCGGCCTGCGCTGGTAGACGGGAAACCTTTCCCGGTCACCCGGATCAGACACCGTCTCATCCAAATGAGGACGGCGTTGGAATAGGCTGTGCCTATCAACCCCATTGGAAATGGGTGGGAACCCTAGGCTTAGCACTCCCTCAAACCGAGTGCTAATATGCCCGCCAACGAAGGAGTTCCCCCAATGACAACACTGTCCGGAGCGTCTGCCAACCAGCTTGCCGTCGCCAATCCGTGGTCGATGGTGCCTCCGCTGGGTAACCTGGACGCTTACATTTCGGCAGCCAACCGCTTGCCCTTGCTCACGCTCGAGGAAGAGCAGGGTTTCGCGCGCCATTTGCGCGACCACAACGATCTCGAAGCTGCGGGCGCGTTGATCCTCTCGCACCTGCGCCTCGTGGTTTCGATCTCCCGCCAGTACCTGGGCTATGGGCTGCCGCACGGCGACCTGATCCAGGAAGGCAACGTCGGCCTGATGAAGGCCGTGAAGCGTTTCGACCCCGATCAGGGCGTGCGGCTGGTCAGCTACGCGATGCACTGGATCAAGGCCGAGATTCACGAGTACATCCTGAAGAACTGGCGCATGGTCAAGGTCGCGACGACCAAGGCTCAGCGCAAGCTGTTCTTCAACCTGCGCTCGATGAAGCAGAGCTTCAAGGCCGACTCGGCCGCCGGCGACGGCGACACGCACCGCGACACCTTGAGCGCGGACGAAGTCTCGCAAATGGCGACCCGCCTGAACGTGAAGCCCGAAGAAGTGCTGGAGATGGAAACGCGCCTGTCCGGCGGCGACGTGCTGCTCGATCCGAGCCCCTCGGACGACGGCGACGACGGTTTCGGCCCCATCGCCTACCTGGCCGACGCCACGCAGGAGCCCACCGCCCAGCTCGAATCGCGGCAACGCGACCGCCTGTCGACCGACGGCATCTCGACCGCGCTGCAAGCGCTGGACGAGCGCAGCCGCCGCATCGTGGAAGAGCGCTGGCTCAAGGTCAACGACGACGGCTCGGGCGGCATGACGCTGCACGACCTGGCCGCGGTGTACGGCGTGAGCGCCGAGCGCATTCGCCAGATCGAGGTGGCGGCCATGAAGAAGATGAAGAAGGCGCTGGCAGACTTCGCCTGAGTGCTCTTCGATCTCGATCAAGCCCGGCCGTCGCCGGGCTTTTTCATTGCTTCGACAGCGTCCGGTCAGGACTTGAGCAGCGCCTTCACGTCCGACACCATCGCCGGCACGCCCGCGCCGTAGCGCGCATAGAGTCGCAGCCGGCCCTCGGTGTCGTAGACGAAGCTGGCCGCCGAGTGGTCCATGGAGTAGCTGGTCGGCGTCTTGCCTTCGACCTTCTTGTAGTAGGCCTTGAAGTCCTTCGCCAATGCCGGCAGCTGCTCGGGCGTGGGAATCAGCGCGACGAAGGCCGGATCGAAGGCGCCCATGTAGGCCTTCATCACCGCCGGCGTGTCGCGCTCCGGATCGACCGTGACGAACAGCACCTGCAGCTTGTCGCTGTCGGCGCCCAGCTGCTGCTTGACCTGTGCCATCTCGCTCATGGTCGTCGGACAGACGTCGGGGCATTGCGCATAGCCGAAGAACAGCACCACGACCTTGCCCTTGAAGTCGGCCAGGGTTCGCAGCTTGCCGTCGGCATCGGTCAGCGAGAAGCCCTTGGCGTAGTCGGCGCCCGTGATGTCCACGGCATTGAAGCTGGGCTTTTTCTCCGAGCATGCCGCGAGGTTCAACCCCGCCGCCGCCGCGAGGCCGGTCCAGGCCATCAACCGAAGTGCATGCCGCTTGTTCATCAGTTCGTTCATCGCAGGTAGTGGTCGATCAGCAGCGCTGCGAACAGCACGCTCAGATGGATCAGTGAAAAACGGAAGGTCTTGCGCGCCAGCGCGTCGGAGTAGTTGCGCCACAGCGCGAAGGCGTAGCCGGTAAAGCCGATGCTCACCCCGATGGCGACCGCCAGGTACAGCCATCCGCTCATGCCGTAGATGAAGGGCATCAGGCAGGCGGCGAAGAGGATGAAGGTATAGAGCAGCACCTGCAGCCGCGTGAACTCGTTGCCGTGCGTCACCGGCAGCATCGGCAGGCCGGCCTTGCGATAGTCCTCGACGCGATACAGCGCGAGCGCCCAGAAGTGCGGCGGCGTCCACAGGAAGATGATGAGGAAGAGGATCAGCGCCTCGGGCCCGACCTCGCCCGTCATCGCAGCCCAACCCAGCACCGGCGGCATCGCGCCTGAAGCGCCGCCGATCACGATGTTCTGCGGCGTCAGCGGCTTGAGGATCACGGTGTAGACCACGGCATAGCCGACGAAGGTCGCGAAGGTCAGCCACATCGTGAGCGGGTTCACCGCGAACCACAGCACGGCCGAGCCGGCAGCGCACAGCGCGGCCGAGAACACCAGCGCCTGCCGGTCGCTCAGCTGGCCGCGCGCGGTGGGCCGCCAGGCCGTGCGCTTCATCTTCGCATCGATGCCCTTCTCGACCAGGCAGTTGAAGGCCGCCGCCGCGCCGGCCACCAGCCAGATGCCGATGCAGGCCAGCGCGCCGCGCTGCAAATCGGCCAGGCCGGGCACGCCGGGCACTGCGAGCACCATGCCGATGAGTGCGCAGAACACGATCAGCTGCACGACGCGCGGCTTGGTCAGCGCATAGAACTGGCGCAGGACGCTGGCGGTGCTCGGGCTGTGGATCGATGCAGGCGTGGTCATGCGACCTCCATCTTGCCGCGGGGGGCGCGAGTGCCCGCCGGCACGGCTGCGCGCTCGGCCCGGCTTTCGCACAGCGCCCAGGTCAGCACCACCGCGAGCGCAGCGGCGCCACCGGTATGAAGAACGGCCGCCACCAGCGGCCATCCGAGCAGCACGTTGCCGAGGCCGGTCGCGAGCTGCAACAGCGCCAGGCCGGCCAGCCATTTCGCCTGCGCGCGCAGCGGCGCGAAGCGACGCAGCTGCCAGACCAGCACGCCGAGCGCGACGAACACCAGGTAGGCCATCAGCCGATGAACGTAGTGAATGGCAGTCAGCGCTGCGAAGTCGATCGGCGTGCCGTTGGCCGACTCGCCGAGCGAGCGCCAGATCTGGAAGCCCTGCGTGAAGTTCATGGGCGGCCACCAGCTGTTCTGGCAGATCGGGAACTGGGTGCAAGCGAGCACCGCGTAGTTGGTGCTGACCCAGCCGCCGAGCGCGATCTGCAGCACGAGCAACGCGGTCACGGCGATCAACAGCTTGCGCAGCATCGGCGGCACGGCCGTGGGCAGCCGTTCCGCCGCCGCCTGCCGGTAGCGCACGGCTTGGATGCACAGCAGCGCCAGCAGCACGACGGCGCCCAGCAGGTGGAGCGTGACGATGGCGGGATAGAGCTTCCAGGTCACGGTCAATGCACCGAAGGCGCCCTGCAGACAAACCCAGACCAGGGTCGCGGCCGGCCACCAGGCACTGAGCGGCCGTTCGCGCGCATGCTGCGCGTCGTGCCGCTGGCGCCAGCGCGCGCGCCAGGTGGCGACGGCCAGCGCGAGGATCAGCACGCCGACGCCGGTGGCCAGGTAGCGATGGACCATTTCCACCCATGCCTTGCTGTGTGTCACCGGGCCGGTCGGCTGCGCGGCCTCGGCCATCGCGATGTCGTGGCTGGCGCCGAATGGGCTGGCATTGCCGTAGCAACCGGGCCAGTCGGGGCAGCCCAGGCCCGAATCGGTGAGCCGCGTGAAAGCACCGAACAGCGTGAGATCGAAGGTCAGGAAGAGCGTGAGCACGGTCAAGGCGTAGAGCCGCCGGGCCGGGCCGGCACCGGTGTTGCGCCGCCAGACCCAGGCGAGCGGACCGAGGGCGAGCAGCACCCCGACGCCCATGAGCCAGGCGATCGGCGTGAGGTCGTAGAGCGAGCTCGTTTCCATGACGATCGGCTAGCGGCCCGGCTCGTCCCACGACGCGGAGGCGCGCAGGAGTCGATCGAGATCGCGCTTGGCCCGGCTGGCGCCGGCCGCATCCATGCGGGCGGGAAAACGCATCATCCAATTGCCGATGGGATCGACCACATACAGGTGCTCCGCCAGCGCGTGGCCGGAGGCTGGCGCCAGCCACTGCGCCAATTGCGTCGCCGGCACGCGCAGCACCGTCGCGCCATGCAAGCCGTTGTTCAGGCGCTCGGGAACGGGCGCGGCGTCGCTCACGAGCCAGACGCGGTCGAGCCGATCCTTTTCGCGGCCCAGGCTTTCCCGCAACTGGCGCTGCAGATAGAGCTGCTGCTCGCACAGCGCATCGCAGCCCGCATCCCCCACCGCGACCAGCAGCCACTGCCCCTTGAGCGTCGACAAGCGGACGGGGGCGCCATCGCGCGTGGTCGCGACCAGGTCGGGCAGGCTGCGCTGCGGATCGACGAGCTCGCCGTAGACGCGCCGGCCCTCGGGCCGGATCACGTAGTAGGTGAAGTACGAAGCGATCACCGGCGCCGCGCAGCACAGCATGACCAGGATCATCTTCCAGCGGCCGATCACGGTCCGACGCCCTTCCGCGCCGTCCAGGGCCTGGCGCGGCGACGGCATCGAGTGCACGGTCAGGCCGAGCGGCTCGTCAGCTGCGGCGGAGACGGCGCGCGCGGCGGTAGGGGGCGATGAATTGAAACCAGACATAGAGGAATACCACGAGGGTCGCGAGCCCGAACCACTGGAACGCATAGCCGTAGTGCTTTTCGACACCCAGCGCGGGAGCCGGCCAGTCGCGCTGCAAGCCCTCGGAAGCCGGCCCGGCCTGCTGCAGCGAGACATCGGTCCGCAGGGGCAAACCGGTTTCGGCGCGGAACGCTTCAAGATCGAGATTCTGCCGGATGGGCGAAGACCCCGCGCCGGGCTGCGCCGGCGCCCCCGGTGCGGCCTTGCCCAGTTCAAGCAGGTGCGAGGGGGGTGGCTCGATCCTGCCGGTCACCTCGACCAGGCCGGCTGGCGTGTCGACCGGCGCGAGTTGCGCCCGGTCATTGAAATTGCGCTGCACCCAGCCGCGCTGCACCAGCACGGTCTGCTCGCTGCCCTCGACGGCAAAGGGCGTGAGCACGTAGAAGCCGGGCACGCCATGCATCTGGCGGTTGTCCAGGTAGACCGTGTGCGGCGCCAGCCAGAGCCCGCGCAGGCGCACCGGCCGGTGCAAGGCCGACGTGGCCTTGTCGAGCGCGAGGAAGGCCTGCTGATCGATCGGCGGAAGATTCTTCTGCGCATCGATTTCCGCCTGCAACGCCTCTTTTTGCGCGGCGCGAGAGAGCTGCCAGCGACCCAGCGAAACGGTCGCGGCGAGGGTGAGCACGGCAGCCACCGTCAGCAGCCAGAAACGCCCTCTGCGCGAGTTGTGCGCAGGGGGCCGAAAGTCATCGTTCAAGTCAGGGGACGGGTCGGGCCGCCGATAATGGGGGGCATGAAATACCTTGTCGCCCTCGCCTTCGTCGGCATCCTGGCGAGCCTCGGATTCGCGCTGTTCTTCATGCTGCGGGACGGCCGCGAGGGGCGCGCCAAGAGCGGCGGCATGGTGCGCGCGCTCACCGTTCGGATCGGCCTCTCGGTGGTTTTGTTCCTCTGCCTGCTGGCGGCCTGGAAGCTCGGCTACATCCAGCCGGGGGGATTGCCGCTCGGCAAGTAGGTTGTGCTCGTTCCACAAGCACCATGAAAAAAGCGCCTTTCGGCGCTTTTTTGTTGTGCCGTCGGGGATGCTCAAAGCCAGTAGACCAGGAAGTACAAGCCGAGCCACACCACGTCGACGAAGTGCCAGTACCAGGCGGCGCCTTCGAAACCGAAGTGGCGCTCCGGCGTGAAATGGCCGCTGCGCAGCCGCAGGGTGATGAACAGCAGCATCAGCATGCCGATGAACACGTGCAGGCCGTGGAAGCCGGTCAGCATGAAGAAGGTGGAACCGTAGGCGCCCGAGCTGAGCTTGAGGTTCAGGTCGGTGTACAGGTGGTGGTACTCGTAACCCTGCACGCCGAGGAAGGTGGCGCCGAGCACCACGGTGAGCCACATGAAGCGCACGGCCTGGGCGCGGTGGTTCGCACGCAGCGCGTGGTGGGCGATCGTGAGCGTGACGCCCGAGCTCAGCAGCAGCGCCGTGTTGATGGTCGGCAGCCAGAAGGGGCCGACCGTCTGGAACGGCTCGACGATGTCGGCCGGCGAACCCGTTGCACCGGCGGCCACGGTGGGCCACACGGCCTTGAAGTCGGGCCACAGCAGGGCGTTGTCGAGGCTGCCGAGCGAGGGCAGCGCATGCGTGCGGGCCCACCACAGCGCAGTGAAGAAGGCACCGAAGAACATCACTTCGGAGAAGATGAACCAGCTCATGCTCCAGCGGAACGAGAGGTCGACCTTGTGACCGTACTGGCCGCCTTCGCTTTCGCTGATCGACCGGCGGAACCAGACGAACAGCGTGCCGAGCCACAGCAGCATGCCCGCGGCCAGCGACCATGCGCCCCACTGATGGCCGTTGATCCACTGGGCGGCACCGAAGATGACGAAGAGCAAGCCGGTCGCGGCCAGGACCGGGTAGGCCGATGGCGGAGGCACGAAGTAGTAGGGCGTGGTGCCGTGGGCGGTTGAACTCATATCAGGTCCTGGCTTTCTTCTCTCAATTCAAATCTGTGGGGCAGGCATCTTCTTGTCAGGGCGCGACGACGAACTTCACCAGGAGGATCAGCCCGACGACGAACACCACCACCGCGACAAAGCCGACGGCAATGATGTGCAGCGGCGTGAGCTTGGTGATGTCTTCCTGGTAGTCGCTGTTCTTGCGCACGCCGAAGAAGCCCCAGGCCACTGCCTTGACGGTGCGCCAAAGGGAGCCTTTGCGGGGCGTTTCGGTCGCGGTCATGAGCGTGGCTCCGCAACCGATGCCGCCGCATTGGCCGCCACAGGGGCGGCCGGCGTCTTGCCGCCGACCTCGAAGAAGGTGTACGACAGCGTGATCGTCTTGACGTCCTTGGAGATCTTCGGGTCGATCACGAAGGCGACCGGCCACTGCTTCTTCTCGCCCGCATCGAGCGTGTACTGGTTGAAGCAGAAGCACTCGAGCTTGTTGAAGTAGGGCGCGGCCTGCTGCGGCGCGTAGCTCGGGATGGCCTGAGCGGCCATGCGGCGGTTCTGCACGTTCTGGAACTCGTACATCACCGTGTTGAGTTGACCCGGATGCACCTGCATCGAGCTTTGCGCCGGCTTGAAATCCCAGAGGCCGCGCACGTTGGCGTCGAACTCGACCGTGATGGTGCGGCTGGTGTCGACCTGCGTGTTGTCGGGCAGCCGCACGTTCTTGCCGCCGCTGGCGCCGCCCGGCACCGCGAGTTCGGACAGCGACAGGATGTTGACGCCGGTCATCTCGCAGATCGCGCGGTACATCGGCACCAGCGCATAGCCGAACGCGAACATGCCGGCCGCCACGACGGCCAGCTTGCCGACCATGCGGACGTTCTCGCGGCGGATGCGCTGGCCGATGCCCATCTTCAGTGTCCGATCCAGACCATGCGAACGATGAACCCGATGAAGAACAGCACCGCGATGGAAGCCAGCGTGAGCCCCATGCGTCGGTTGTTCCTCTTTTGTTCAGGCGTCATGACGCGATTCCTCTCAGCCGATCACCTTGGTGGCGGTGGGATCCAGCTTCGGCGGGTTCTCGAAGGTGTGGAAAGGTGCGGGCGAAGGCACTTCCCACTCGAGGCCTTCGGCGGCTTCCCAGGGCTTCTGCGACGCCTTCTCGCCCTTGCCCTGCATGGTGGGCAGCACGATGAAGAGGAAGAAGTAGACCTGTGCCAGGCCGAACGCGAAGGCACCCACGGAGGCCACCGCATTGAAGTCGGCGAACTGCATCGGGTAGTCGGCATAGCGACGCGGCATGCCGGCCAGACCCAGGAAGTGCATCGGGAAGAAGGTGATGTTGAAGGAAATCAGCGACCACCAGAAGTGGACCTTGCCGCGCCACTCGTTGTACATGACGCCGGTCCACTTGGGCACCCAATAGTAGAAGCCGGAGAACATGCCGAAGAGCGAGCCGGCCACCAGCACGTAGTGGAAGTGCGCCACGACGTAATAGGTGTCCTGCAGCTGGGTGTCGATGGGCGCGACCGCGAGGATCAGGCCCGTGAAGCCGCCCATGGTGAACACGAAGATGAAGCCCACGGCGAACAGCATCGGGGTCTCGAAGGTCATCGAGCCCTGCCACATCGTCGCGATCCAGTTGAAGATCTTCACTGCCGTCGGCACCGCGATCAGCATGGTCGCGTACATGAAGAACAGCTGGCCGGTGAGCGGCATGCCGGTCGTGAACATGTGGTGCGCCCAGACGATGAACGACAGGATCGCGATCGACGAAGTGGCGTAAACCATCGAGGCATAGCCGAACAGGCGCTTGCGCGAGAAGGCCGGCACGACCTGGCTGATGATGCCGAAGGCCGGCAAGATCATGATGTAGACCTCGGGGTGGCCGAAGAACCAGAAGATGTGCTGGTACATCACCGGGTCGCCGCCGCCGGCGGGATTGAAGAAGCTGGTGCCGAAGTGGCGGTCGGTCAGCGTCATGGTGATGGCGCCGGCGAGCACGGGCATCACGGCGATCAGCAGGTAGGCGGTGATGAGCCAGGTCCAGCAGAACATCGGCATCTTCATCAGCGTCATGCCGGGGGCGCGCATATTGAGGATGGTCACGATGATGTTGATCGAGCCCATGATCGAGCTGGCACCCATGATGTGCATCGCGAAGATGCCGGCGTCCATCGAGGCGCCCATCTGCAGCGTGAGCGGCGCGTAGAGCGTCCAGCCCGCGGCGGGCGCGCCGCCGGGCATGAAGAAGGAACCCACCAGCATGATGGCCGCCGGGATCAGCAACCAGAAGCTGAAGTTGTTCATCCGCGCGAAGGCCATGTCGGAGGCGCCGATCTGCAGCGGCACCATCCAGTTCGCGAAGCCCACGAAGGCCGGCATGATCGCGCCGAACACCATGATCAGGCCGTGCATGGTGGTGAACTGGTTGAACAGCTCGGGGTTGACCACTTGCAGGCCGGGCTGGAACAGCTCGGCGCGGATCAGGAGCGCGAGCACGCCGCCCACCATCAGCATGGTGAAGGAGAACAGCAGGTACAGCGTACCGATGTCCTTGTGGTTGGTCGCGAACACCCAGCGGCGCCAGCCGGCCGGCGCGCCATGGTGATCGTCGTGGGCATGGTCGCCGTGGGCGTGACCGTGGGGGTCGAGGACTGCGCTCATCTTGATATTCCTTGCAAACTCTTCGTCGTGGCGTCGCGGTGGCAGGGGCTTACTTGCCGCGCTGCGCGAGCACTTCGGCCGGCTGCACGATCTGACCGGTCTTGTTCGACCAGCTGTTCTTGGTGAAGCTCGCCACGGCCGCGAGGTCGGTGTCGCTCAGCTGCTTCCAGGAGGGCATGGCGCCGTTGTTCTGGCCTTTGAGCAGCACCTGGACCTGCTTGCTGTGATCGGTATCCAGCACGACCGCTGCGCCGTCGAGCGGCTTGATCGGGCCGGCGCCCTTGCCGTTGGCCTGGTGGCAGGCGGCGCAGTTGGCCGCATAGACCTTCTCGCCGCGGGCCAGGATTTCCGGCAGCGTCCAGACTTTGCTCGGGTCGTCCTGCTTGGCGGCCGCCTCCTTGCGCTTGGCATCCACCCAGGCGGTGTAGTCGCCAGCCGAGACCACCTTGACGTGGATCGGCATGTAGGCGTGTTCCTTGCCGCAGAGTTCCTGGCACTGGCCGTAGTAGTCGCCCACCTTCTCGGCGCGGAACCAGGTGTCGCGAACGAAGCCCGGAATCGCATCCTGCTTGAGGCCGAGCTGCGGCACGGCGAAGGCGTGGATCACGTCGTTGGCGGTGGTGATGATGCGCACCTTGGTGTTGACCGGCACGACCATCGGGTAGTCGACCTTGAACAGGTAGTCGTCCGGCACGTCGCCCTTGGCGCCGGCATCGGACAGCGCGCGGTGCGAGCTGTCGAGCGTCGAGATGAACGCCAGGCCTTCGCCTTCGCCCTTGATGTAGTCGTAGCCCCACTTCCACTGGTAGCCGGTGGTCTTGATGGTGAGGTCGGCGTTGGTGGTGTCCTTCTGGGCCACCAGCACCTTGGTGGCCGGCAGCGCCATCAGGATCACGATGATGAAGGGCACGATGGTCCAGATGACTTCGACTACCACCGATTCGTGGAAGTTGGCGGCCTTGTGGCCGACCGACTTGCGGTGCTTCCAGATCGAATAGAACATGACCGCGAACACGGCGATGAAGATCACGGTGCACAGGATCATCATCGCGTTGTGCAGGAAATGCTGCTCCGCGGCGATCTTGGTGACACCGGTCGGCAGATTCAACTGACGCACCGACGGGCCGCCGGCCAGGTCGTTGACCGCGTGCGCCGCGCCGCTGAATGCCGCGCCGGTCGCCAGCAGCAGATTCGCCGGCCAGTGCTTGTTGCGCCAAATGCTCTTCATCGTGTTCACTTCTTCATTTCCAGTTAACCCACCGGTCCCCACGGTGCCGCACTGCGCCGAGCCTCAGGCGCCGCGCAATGCCATGCGAATCTCGCGCGCCAGCGCCGCACGCAACTCCGGGCGCACGTAGCGCCCCACCCTGACCGAACGACCCTGACCCGAAACCTCGATCAGCGAGCGATCGCTGGCCTCCGGCTCGACCCGCACCTGGTGCGGCAAGAATTCCGTGCGCTCGTAGTGCCCGCCGTTTTCGAGCTCGACCACCAGCCGGCCGCCCTGCAGCGCGATCTTTTCGCCGTCGGTCGCATGCCGCGCATACAGCAGGAACGCGAAGCCCACGGCGGCCAGTTCGAGCCACGCGAACGGCAGCACGAGCGGCGCGCCATGCAGCCAGAAGACGGTTCCGATGCCGAGCGACACCACGCACAGCGACGCATAAAGCCAGCCGAGCTGGCTCGGCGTGACCGAGCAGTTGCGCTTCAGGAACCAGTGGATGCTCTGGCCTGAGACAGTGGCAAAACGAAACACGGAATTCGACACGGGCGAGTTCAGCAAATCGGTGCGTCGAAACGATGTCAAACCCATGTCCGACAGGCCTCGATCACGGGACAATACCCGGGAGTTCACGCAGCGCCGGATTGTAGCGGGTCGAGCAAGCGCGGCTCAGCCGCCCGGACGGCCGCGCTGGAGCATGGAGCGCATCTCGCGCAGCGAGACCGCGCTTTCGGCCGCCAGCGCCACCCGCGGCGCGGGTTTGAAGGCATGGCCGTAGATGATCTCGAAAGTCAGCGCGATCCGGCCGGCGCCTTCCGCGGAGAGCGCGAAATCGGGCAGCGCCCGGCACAGCGTCCGATGCCAGGCCTTGCCGCGCAGCCCGGGGAAACGCGCCGGATGAAGGTTGCGCCCGAGCGTGCGCAGCTCGGCGAGCGCCGCCTCGGCGGTGGGCCAGGTGAGCATGATGCGCTCCATGTCCATCACGGGCTCGGCGAAGCCGGCGCCCACGAGCATGTCGCCCCAGTCGTGCATGTCGGTGAACTCGTGGCTGGGCGGGGGCCAGCCGAAGCGCTCGTGCAGCACGCGCAATTCGCGCAGGGTGTCGGGCCCGAAGCAGGAGAACATCAGGAAGCCGTCGGTCGCCACCAGGCGGTGCCAGCGCGCGATCAGGGCCTGCGGATCGGCCGCCATGTGCAGCGCCATGTTGGCCCACAGCAGGTCGACGCCCTCTTCGGGCGGCGGATCGAAGCTCGCCCGCGCGCCCTGCCAGCGCCGCGCGCTCCACCAGGGTGCCGCCAGCGCCTGGCCGGTGGCCGGTACGAGCGCCGCTTCCGGCTCGATCACGAAGGACTTGGCATCGCGATAGCGGCGCACGACCTGCGAGTGCACCTCCAGGCCGCCGTGCAGCGGCGCCCAGTCGGCCCAGCTGCGCGGCCTTGCCTTGATCCATTGCAGCCGGTCTTCCATGCGGCGGCCGATTTCTTCGTGCAGCCACGGCGAACCCGAGGCCGGCGCGAGCCGGCTCCAGCGTGCGGCCGCCGTGGCGTCGATGGTCGGCGGGCGCTGTGCAGGGTCGGTGTCCATGGGGCGCTCAGTATATTGAGCCATGTTCAAGCCGCGGATCGAACGTCCTTTCTCCGCATTGCTCGAGCGCCTGCCGAGCCAGTGCGCCGTGTGCCGCGCCTGGCCCTCGCGGCCGGTGTGCGACGGCTGCGTGACGCGCTTCGCTCCACCCGTTTTGCGCTGCGCCACCTGTGCGCTGCGATGCCGGCCGGCGTTGCGCAGTGCGGCGACTGCGTCTTGCACCCGCCGCCGCTCGACGCCTGCCTGACGGCTTGCGCCTATCACTGGCCGTGGCCGGAATGCATCGCGCAGTTCAAGTTCCGCGGCGACGCAGGCTGGGCCGCACCGTTCTCGACGCTGCTGCGCAGCGCACCCTGGGTCGAGCCGGCGATCGAGCAGGCCGACCTGGTGCTCCCGATTCCGCTGGCGCCGGCACGGCTGCGCGAGCGCGGATTCAACCAGGCGCACGAGCTGGCACGCCGGCTGGCGCCGCGCAAGGTCGACGCGACCTGGCTGCTGCGCACCCGGGAGACGACCGCGCAAAGCGGCCTGACGCGGGCGAAGCGGCTGCGCAACCTGCGCGGCGCTTTCGCGCTCGAACCGCTGCGCGCAGTGGCCGTGCAGGGGCGGCGCATCGTGCGGGTGGACGACGTGATGACGAGCGGCGCGTCGCTGTTCGCGGCCTCGGAGGTGCTGCGAACGGCGGGCGCCGCGCACATCACCGCCGTCGTATTGGCACGAACGGATCCCCCCGCAGGATAGGCCCCCACGCTCGGCACTGCGTGTCCTCGCTGCCCCCCGAGGGGGCCGCAGGTCGTCTTGGGGCGGCCCTGCGTCGACCTGAGCACAATCGCCCCATGTTCCACATCGTCCTGGTCGAGCCCGAAATCCCGCCCAACACCGGCAACGTGATCCGGCTCGCCGCCAATACCGGCTGCACCCTGCACCTGGTCGAGCCGCTCGGCTTCTCGATGGACGACCGGCTGCTGCGGCGCGCCGGGCTCGACTATCACGAATACGCCGAAGTCCGGCACCACGCGAGCTGGCAGATGCTGCTCGATGCCGAGCGGCCGGCGCCCGATCGCCTGTTCGCGCTCACGACGCGGGGCACGCGCGCGGTCCACGACGTCGCCTTCCGCCCCGGCGACTGGCTGATTTTCGGATCGGAGACGCGCGGCCTGGCGCCCGAACTGCGCGAAAGCTTTGCGCCGCCGCAGCGCCTGCGCCTGCCGATGCGCGAGGGCCAGCGCAGCCTGAACCTGTCGAACGCGGTGGCGGTGACGGTCTTCGAGGCTTGGCGGCAGAACGGATTTGCCTGAGCGGTGCGGCCGGCTTCTGCTCAAGCCGGCAGACACCGGGCCGAAAGCGGCTCGCCCAGAAAGTCGAGGAAGGCCCGGGTGCGCGCCGGCATCAACTTGCGGCTGGGCAGCGCCGCGCAGATCGTGAAGCGGCCGGCGGTCCACTCGGGCAGCACCGGCACCAGCGCGCCGCTGGCCAGCTGCGGCGCCACCAACACCTTCGCCAGCGCCGCAATGCCCGCGCCTGCCATCGCGGCCTGACAGAGCAGTTCGAGGCTGGCCGATTGCAGCGCGACGGGCATGTCGACTTCGACCGGCACTGCCGATCCCTCGCGCGCCTGCAGACGAAGCCGCGCCCCCGGAAAGCGAAGGTAGGCATGGCCCTCCAGGTCTTCCGGCCGCGCCGGCGTCCCTGCGCGCTGCAAGTAGGCGGGCGCCGCGCACAGGATCATGTCGGTGCGGGCCAGCGGCCTCACGACCAGATTCGGATCGGCACCATCCTCCAGCAGCAGCAGGCTCAGGTCGGCGGATTCGACCCGTTGTCGCGGAAAAGGGTCGACGGCGATGTCCAGCGTCAGCTTCGGATGCAGCGCACGCCACGAGGCAATGCGCGGCGCCAGCAGATGGGTGGCGAGCGCCGGCGTCGAGAGGATGTGCAGCGTGCCCCGCAGCTCGCGCGTGCTGCCCGCCGCGGCGGCCTCGGCGTCGTCGATGCCGCGCAGGATCGTGCGCAAGCTTTCCAGGTAGCCCGCGCCCGCCTCGGTGAGGTGGATGCTGCGCGTGCTGCGCTGCATCAGGCGCGCGCCCAGATGCGCCTCGAGATCGCCGATCAGCCGGGTGACCGCCGCCGGCGAGAGCTCCAATGCCCGCGCGGCCGCCGCGAAACCACCTTCGTCGATCACGCGCTGGAAGACGCGCATGGAAAGCAATCGGTCCATGCGAACCCTACGTGCCGGCCGGGCCGGCGGATTCGCTTCGCCGAGAAAAAGCCGCCGCTCAGCGGAAGCGTCGCACCACCGATTCGGCGACGCAGGCGGGCTTGGGCGCACCTTCGAGCTCGATCGTGGTCTCCCAGACCATCTGTAGACCATCATCCGGAATCGGCTCGGCACTCAGCAGCTTCATGCGCCCGCGCAGGCGCCCGCCGACGGGCACCGGCGTCATGAAGCGCACCCGGTTGAGCCCGTAGTTCACGCCCATGCGCGACTCGACCACCTCGAAGGCCGTTTCATAGAAACGCGGCAGCATCGACAGGGTCAGGAAGCCGTGCGCGATCGGCCCGCCGAAGGGGCCGGCCTTGGCCCGCTCGACATCCACATGGATCCACTGGTGGTCGCCGGTCGCCTCCGCGAACTGGTTGACCTGCTCCTGCGTGACGGTGATCCAGTCGCTCACGGCGACTTCCTGGCCAACGCAGGCGGCGAGATCCTGAAGGGTCTGGAACGTTTTTTTCATGCGCTTCACTCTATCCGGCCGGCGCCGCAACCGCTGTAGCTGGCGTGACAAGGGCGCCCCATTCGGGAAACACGGCGGAACCGGCTTTGCCGGGCCGCTGGTGCTGCCCCCGGTGAGGGGGTTGGCGACCACACGAAGTGGGCAAGCCTGGGGGAGAGCTTATGAATCGAGCCACTGGCGGATCGGCTCCCACTGCTCGAGGTCGCGCTGCACGCGCCCCGGCGCGATGTCGAACAGCGTGAGCCCGCGCGCCGCCAGCTGCACGTAGTTCTGCGTGTCGCGCAGCTCGCCCAGCACCGGCACGCCGAGCCCGGCGACGAATTCGCGCAGGCGATCGGCCGCCAGCGTGCGCGCGTCGACGCGCATGCCGACGAGGCCGATCTTTGTCTTGTCGGCATGGCGGTGCGCCAGCAGCTTGTCGAGGAAGTCGCGCGTCGCGTAGATGTCGAAGATGCTCGGCTGCAGCGGCACCAGCACCTTGTCGGCCACCGCCACCACGTCCTTGAAGCGCGCACCGTGCAGACCGGCGGGCGTGTCGATCACGGCATGCGTGGTGCCGCGCGGGGGCCGTACCACGTTGCCGTCGTCCGACGCCTCCCAGGTCCTGATCTCGCGCGCCTGCGGCGTGCGCAGGCCGAGCCAGAGCCTGGACGACTGCTGGCGGTCGATGTCGCCCAGCATCACCGCATGGCCGCGGCTCGCGAAATAGCCCGCAATATTGGTTGCGAGCGTGGATTTGCCGACCCCGCCCTTGGGATTGGCGACCAGGACCACCGGCATGACAGGCTCCTTGGATGCGAAAGACAGGCGCCATGGTAGCCGCGCGCGGAGTGCGCTATGTTCGGCGCCTATGATGACAACAACAGGCCCGGGAAGCCCCCCACCCAGCATCTATCTGCTCGCCGCCCATCCGCACTGGCGCGATTCGCGCGCCAACCTCGCCCTGCTCAAGGCGGCCCGCGAGGTGCCCGGCGTCGACGCCAACGACCTCTATGCCAGCTATCCCGACTACGCGATCGACGTCGAGGCCGAGCAGGCCCGCCTGGCCCGCGCCGACCTGCTGGTGCTGCTGCATCCGATCCAGTGGTACTCGATGCCGCCGCTGCAGAAGCTCTGGTTCGACGAGGTGCTGAGCTACGGCTGGGCCTACGGCGGCGGGTCGGCGCTGGAAGGCAAGGACTGCTGGCTGGTCGCGACCACCGGCGGGCCGGAGCACAGCTACCACCCGCAGAGCTACAACCGCTACTTCTTCGACGCCTTCCTGCCGCCCTACGAGCAGACCGCCGCGCTGTGCGGCATGCGATTCCTGCCGCCGTTGCTGTTCCACGGCGCGCGCAGGGCCACCCAGGAAGAGCTGCTGGCGCACGTCGAAGTCTTCACGGAGCGACTCTCGTCCTATCCGAACTGGCCCGAGCTGGAAGACATGGAGGGATGCCCCAGCTGCGTGGTGCCTGCCACCGACAGGCCGCACGAACACGAAGAGGCCTGAGCATGGAACATGCACCGGCCTGGCTCGTCAATTCCCTGATCTATCTGGGCGCCGCGGTACTCGTGGTGCCGCTGTCGAAAGCGCTCGGCCTCGGCGCGATCATCGGCTACCTGGCGGCCGGCATCTTCATCGGCCCCTGGGGGCTGGGCCTGGTCAGCAACGTGGTGGACATCCTGCACTTCGCCGAGTTCGGCGTGGTGCTGATGCTGTTCCTGGTCGGTCTGGAACTGGAGCCCAAGCGCCTGTGGAGCCTGCGCCGGCCGATCTTCGGCTGGGGCTCGGCCCAGGTGCTGGCCTGCGCTGTCGTGCTGTTCCTGGTCGGCTGGGCGGCCGGCGCGAGCTGGCGCGTGGCGCTGGTCGCGGCGCTAGGGCTCGCGCTGTCCTCGACCGCGATCGCGCTCCAGGTGCTGGGCGAGCGCAACCTGCTGCCGACCGCGAGCGGGCAGGCCGGCTTCTCGATCCTGCTGTTCCAGGACGTGGCCGCGATCCCGATCCTCGCGCTGCTCCCCCTGCTGGCGGTCGGCTCCGACACCGGCCCGGCCATCACCGGCGCCGACCGTGCGCTCGAGGGCCTGAAGATCGTCGCGGTCGTCGGAGGCATCGTGCTCGGCGGCAGGCTCGCGGTGCGGCCGATCCTGCGCTGGATCGCGCGCAGCAACACGCCCGAGATCTTCACCGCCGCCTCGCTGCTGCTGGTGGTGGCGATCGCGGCGCTGATGCAGTTCGTCGGCCTGTCGATGGCCCTGGGCGCCTTCCTCGCCGGCGTGCTGCTGGCGGAAAGCGAATACCGGCGCGAGCTCGAGACCGACATCGAACCCTTCAAGGGCCTCCTGCTCGGCCTGTTCTTCATCGCGGTCGGCATGAGCATCGACTTCGGCGTGCTGATCGCCCAGCCGGGGCTGATGGCGCTGGTGGTGGCCGGCTTCATGCTGTTCAAGTTCGTCGTGATCTACACGCTGGCCAAGCTGATGGGCGTGCCCTACCAGGAACGACCGGTGTTCACGCTGCTGCTCGCGCAGGGCGGCGAGTTCGCCTTCGTCGTGTTCCAGGCGGCCGGGCCCAACGTGCTGCCGCCGGGCGTCGCCTCCTTCCTGATCGGCGCGGTCGCGCTCTCGATGCTAATCTCGCCGCTCCTGCTGGTGGCGCTCGACAAGTGGGTGCTGCCGCGCTACAGCGCGCAAGGCCCGGTTTCGATGGACGAAATCTCCGAGCAGCAGGACGCCAAGGTGCTGATCTGCGGCTTCGGCCGCTATGGCCAGATTCTCGGGCGCATGCTGAGCGCGCAAGGCCTGACGCTCACCGTGCTCGACCACGACCCCGACACCATCGAGAGCCTGCGCGAGCTCGGCTTCCGCGTCTTCTACGGCGATGCGACCCGGCTCGACCTGCTGCGCACCGCCGGCGCCGGCACCGCCCGCGTGCTGGTGGTGGCGGTCGACGACATCGAGCAGTCGCTGACCATCGTCGACCTCGCGCGCGAGCATTTCCCGAACGCGCGCATCGTGGCGCGGGCACGCAACGTCGGCCACCTGTTCCAGCTGCTCGACCGCGGCGTGGAGTCGATCGAGCGCGAGCTGTTCGAGTCTTCGCTGCGCAGCGCGCGCTCGGTGCTCGAAGGGCTGGGCTGGCCGGCGCACGAGGCGCGCGAGGCCGCGATGCGCTTTCGCCGCCGCAACATCCAACTGATGTACGAGATCTACCCGCACTACAAGGACCGCGCCAAGCTGATCGCGGTCTCCAAGGAGGGCCGCCAGCAGTTCCAGGAGCAGCTGGCACGCGAGCGCGAGGAGCGCAAGAAGCGTTCGGGCCGCGACTGGGACCCGGCCGCTGAAGAGGAAGAACAGGTCCCTTGAGACCTGCTACTGGTCGAGCTTCAGCAGCCGCACCGCGTTGCCCTTGAGGATGCCGGGCATCACTTCGGGCTTGAAGCCGGCCTCCTCGAAATCCTTCATCCAGCGATCCGGCGTGATCAGCGGATAGTCGCTGCCGAACAGGATGCGGTCCTTCAGCAGCGTGTTGGCGTACTGCACCAGCTGCTTCGGAAAGTACTTGGGGCTCCAGCCCGAGAGATCGATCCAGACGTTGGGCTTGTGTGTCGCCACGCTGAGCGCCTCGTCCTGCCAGGGGAAGCTGGGGTGGGCCATCACGATCTGCATGTCGGGGAAGTCGATCGCGACGTCGTCCAGGTGCATCGGGTTGCTGTATTCCAGGCGCAGCCCGCCGCCGCAGCGCATGCCCGAGCCGATGCCGCTGTGGCCGGTGTGGAACACGGCCGGCAGGCCGTACTCGTTGATCACCTCGTAGATCGGCCAGGCCATCTTGTCGTAGGGGTGGTAGCCCTGCACCGTCGGATGGAACTTGAAGCCCTTGACGCCGTGCTCCTCGACCAGCCGCCGCGCCTCGCGCGCGCCCATCTTTCCCTTGTGCGGATCGATGCTGGCGAAGGCGATCATGATGTCGCTGTTCTTCTGCGCCGCCTCGGCGATCTCCTCGTTCGGGATGCGGCGCCGGCCCAGGTTCGACTCCGCGTCGACCATGAACATCACCAAACCGATCTTTCTTTCACGGTAGTAGTCGATGCTTTCCTGGATGGTCGGGCGCCGGCTCGACCGGAAGTACTTGTCGGCCGCGCGGTCGTATTCCTCGCCGTAATTGTCGAAGGGGTTCCAGCAGCTCACTTCGGCATGCGTGTGGGTGTCGATGGCGATCAGGTTCTGATGGTCCATGGTCTTGTCTCCGATGCGGGTAAATACCAGTGCTCAAGGGCGAAGTGCAGCTTGAATTAGTTATTTTCCATAACCATAATCGATCATGCTCCGGAGTGCAACCATGACCTATCCTGCCGACCTTCAACTCGAAATCCGCGACGACATCGCGATCATCCGCCTTACACGCGCAACCAAGCGCAATGCGCTCTCCGACGCGCTGATCCTCGCGCTGCGCGACACCTTCCAGAACCTGCCTTCCACCGTGCGCGCCGCGGTGATCGACGGCGACGGCCCGCACTTCTGTGCCGGCCTCGACCTCGCCGAGCTGAAGGAGCGCGACGCCGGCCAGGGCCTGCACCATTCGCGGCTGTGGCACGCGGCGCTCGACCTCGTGCAGTACGGCCCGGTGCCGGTGATCGCGGCGCTGCACGGCGCGGTGGTCGGCGGCGGGCTCGAGCTCGCGAGCGCCTGCCACATCCGCGTGGCCGACACCACCACCTTCTATGCGCTGCCCGAAGGCTCGCGCGGCATCTTCGTCGGCGGCGGCGGCTCGGTGCGGATCCCGAAGCTGATCGGCGCCGCCCGCATGACCGACATGATGATGACCGGCCGCGTCTACAACGCCGAGGACGGCGAGCGCGCCGGCTTCGCGCAGTACCTGGTCGCCGAAGGCCGGGCCCAGGAAAAAGCGATCGAGCTGGCGACGCGCGTCGCCACCAATGCGCCGCTGACCAACTATGCGCTGATGCACGCGCTGCCGCGCATCGCCGAGCAGCCGGCCGACCACGGCTTCTTCACCGAAGCGCTGATGGCCGGCATCGCCCAGAGCGCGCCCGAGGCCAAGGAACGCGTGCGCGACTTCCTCGAAGGCCGTGCGAACAAGGTGAGCAAGGAATGAGCGCTGTCCGCTACCGCCCGCTTGCCTTCGGCGTGACGCGCGCCGTGGTGCGCGAGGGCGCGCCGGGCACCCGCTACCTGCAGGCCGAGACGCCGCTGGCGCCCTACTGCGAGCGCATGACCGACCGCCTGCTGCACTGGGCCGAGGCGGCACCGGAACGCACCTTCATCGCGCGCCGCGAACGCCTGCCCGACGGCAGCACCGGCGACTGGATCCGCGTGAGCTACGCCGAGGCACTCCGGAAGGCACGCAGCATCGCGCAAGCCCTGCTCGACCGCGGCCTCGACCCCGAGCGCCCGGTCGCGATCCTGAGCGAGAACGGCATCGAGCACGCGCTGATGGCGCTCGGCTGCCTTCATGCCGGCGTGCCGCACTGCTCGGTGTCGCCGCCCTATTCGCTCGTGAGCCAGGACTTCGAGAAGCTGCGCCACGTGCTGGGCACGCTGACGCCCGGCCTGGTGTTCGCGGCCGACGCCGCGCGCTTCGGCAAGGCGATCGCTGCCGCGGTGCCGGCCGATGTCGAGGTCGTGCTCGTCGAGGGCACGCTGGAGGGGCGCAAGACCACCTCGTTCGAACAGCTGGCCGCGACGTCCGCGACGCCCGCCGTCGATGCCGCGCTGCGGGCCACCGGCCCCGACACCATCACCAAGTTCCTCTTCACCTCGGGCTCTACCAAGCTGCCCAAGGCCGTGATCAACACGCACCGCATGTGGTGCGCCAACCAGCAGCAGCTGCGCCAGTCGATCCCCGCGCTCGGCGAAGACCCGCCCGTGCTCATCGACTGGCTGCCCTGGAACCACACCTTCGGCGGCAACCACAACGTCGGCATCGTGCTCGACAACGGCGGCTCGCTCTACGTCGACGACGGCAAGCCCACGCCCGCCGGCATGGCCGAGACCCTGCGCAACCTGCGCGAGATCGCGCCCACCATCTACTTCAACGTGCCGACCGGCTTCGAGGCCATCGCGCAGGCGATGGAGACCGACGCGGTGCTGCGCCGCAACCTGCTGTCGCGCGTGAAGATGTTCTTCTACTCGGGCGCCGCGCTCTCGCAGCCCATCTGGGACAGCCTGCACAAGACGCAGGAGGCCGAGGTCGGCGAACGCATCGTGATGGGCACCGGCCTGGGCATGACCGAATCCGGCCCCTTCGCGCTCTATGTCACCGGCCCCGAGGTGAAGTCGGGCGACCTGGGCCTGCCGGCGCCGGGCATCGAGATCAAGCTGATCGAGGTCGACGGCAAGACCGAGGTCCGCTACCGCGGCCCCAACATCACGCCGGGCTACTGGCGTTCGCCCGCGGCCACGACCGAGGCCTTCGACGAAGAGGGCTTCTTCTGCACCGGCGACGCGGTGAAGTGGATCGACGACAACAACATCCACCGCGGCCTGCGCTTCGACGGCCGCATCGCGGAGGACTTCAAGCTCGCGACCGGCACCTTCGTGAGCGTCGGCCCGCTGCGCGCGAAAATCATCGCGGCCGGCGCGCCGTACGTGCAGGATGCGGTGCTGACCGGACTCAACCTCAAGGAGGTTGGCGCCTTGATCTTCTCGACGCCGAAGGTGCGCCAGCTCGCCGGCCTCGGCCCCGATGCGCCGATGCGCGAGGTGGTCCAGAGCGCGTCGGTGCAGGCGCATTTCCAGCGCGTCGTCGACGAGCTCGCGAAGAGCGCCACCGGCAGCGCCAACCGCATCGCGCGCCTCGCCCTGGTTTTCGAGCCGCCCTCGATCGACAAGGGCGAGGTCACCGACAAGGGTTCGATCAACCAGCGCTCCGTGCTCAAGCACCGCGCCGACACGGTGGATGCGCTGCACGCCGGCACCTTGCCCTTCACGTTGAAACCCCAAGGAGACAAAGCATGAACATCCAAGGACAAGCCGCGCTCGTTACCGGCGGCGCATCGGGCCTGGGCGAGGCCACCGCGCGCGAACTCGCGCGCCTGGGCGCAAGGGTCGCCGTGCTGGACGTCAACACCGCGCTGGCCGAAAAGGTCGCGGCCGAGATCGGCGGCATCGCCTGCGCCTGCGACATCACCAACACCGACAGCGTCAACGCCGCACTCGACAAGGCCGCGGCCGCGCACGGCCCCGCGCGCATCCTCATGAACGTGGCCGGCATCGGCAGCGCCAAGCGCATCGTCGGCAAGGACGGCAACGCGGCGCCGCTCGAAGACTTCGTGCGCGTGGTCAACGTCAACCTGGTTGGCACCTACAACATCAGCCGCCTCTATGCGGCGCAATGCGCAAAGCTCGATCCGCTCGAAGGCGGCGAACGCGGCGTGATGCTCTTCACCGCCTCGGTCGCGGCCTTCGACGGCCAGGTCGGCCAGCAGGCCTACAGCGCCTCGAAGAGTGGCCTGGTGGGCATGACGCTGCCGATGGCGCGCGACCTCGCGCAGCACGGCATCCGCGTGT
Organism: Variovorax sp. LjRoot84; assembly: GCF_964254305.1. Lineage (NCBI taxonomy): Bacteria > Pseudomonadati > Pseudomonadota > Betaproteobacteria > Burkholderiales > Comamonadaceae > Variovorax > Variovorax sp. LjRoot84. The sequence continues at coordinate 1,120,024 of NZ_CAXUTE020000001.1, read as the reverse complement.
GCACCATCGCGCCGGGCCTGTTCGCGACGCCGCTGTTGAAGGAACTGCCCGAAGCGATCCAGCAATCGCTGGCCGCATCGATCCCCTTCCCGCCGCGCCTGGGCAAGCCCTCGGAGTTCGCCGAGCTGGCCTGCCATATCGTCGCCAACGGCCACCTCAACGGCGAAGTCATTCGCCTGGACGGCGCGCTGCGCATGGCGCCGCGCTGAATTTCGCGAAGACAAGGAGACACACCATGACCGATCGCCGCCACTTCCTCCACACCCTGGGCGGCGCAGCCGCGCTCGCTGCCCTGCACCCCTTGGCCGCGCTGGCCCAGACCATCGAGCAGGTCAAGATCCTCTACGGCTTCCCGGCCGGCAGCGCCGGCGACGGCGTGGCGCGCCGCGTCGGCGAAAAGCTGGCCGGCTCTTCCTACACCCGCAACGCGGCCGTGGTCGAGAACAAGCCCGGCGCGGGCGGACGCATCGCGCTGGAGCTGCTCAAGGCGGCACCGGCCGACGGCAGCGTGCTGGCGCTCACGCCCTTCTCCTGCACCTCGATCTACCCGCACATCTACAAGAAGCTGAGCTACGACCCGGTCAAGGACCTTGCGCCGGTGTCGATCGCCGCGGTGATGCACCACGGCCTGGCGGTCGGACCGCTGGTGCCGGCCAACGTCAAGACGGTGAAGGATTTCCTGGCCTGGGCCAAGGCCAACCCCAACGACGCGAGCTACGGGTCGCCGGCGGCCGGCTCGACGCCGCACTTCATCGGCGCGCTCTTGGGCATCAACAACGGCGTCGAGCTCAAGCACGTGCCCTACCGCGGCTCCATCCCCGGCGTGACCGACGTGGTGGGCGGCCAGATCGCCTCGATGATCACGCCCAGCGGCGACTTCATCGCCAACCACAAGGCGGGCAAGCTGCGCCTCATCGCCACCTCCGGCAAGGCGCGCTCGCCGTTTTCGCCCGAGGTCCCGACCCTGGCCGAACAGGGCTTTCCGGAACTGACCACCGAAGAGTGGTTCGGCTTCTACGCGCCGGCCAAGACGCCGGCCTCGGTGATCGCCGCCGCCAACGCGTCCATCAACGCCGCGATCAAGGACAAGTCCGTCATCGACAGCCTGGCGGTGGTCGGCCTGATCGCCCAGGGCTCCACCGTCGAGGAGATGGCCCGCTCGCAAAGCGCCGAGTTCGAGCGCTGGGGTCCGCTGGTCAAGAAGGTCGGCTTCACCGCAGAGTCCTGACGATGAAAACGGCCTGCTGGACCGCGCTGGGCGCGGTCGCGGTGCTCGTCGCCTGCACCTCGGCAGGCCCCGGTGCCCACGCCCCCAGGCTCGGCGCCGCCCGCCCGGGGCCACTGCTGTCGTGCACCGACCTCGCGGCGAAGGCCGCGCGCCCGGATACGGTCTACACGAGCGCCGTCGAAGTACCCGCCGGCACCGTCGCCGTCGGCAATGCGCGCCTTGCAGCGCCGGCCCATTGCCTGGTGCAAGGCCGCATGAACGAACGCGTGAGCACAGTCGACGGCAACAGCTACGCCATCGGCTTCGAGATGCGGCTGCCGCTGGCGTGGAACGGCCGCTTCTTCTACCAGGCCAACGGCGGGCTCGACGGCGCGGTGGTACCGGCCGTGGGCGGCATCGGCGGCGGTGGGCCGGTCGGCAGCGCCTTGCAGATGGGCTTCGCCGTCATCAGTTCCGATGCCGGCCACGCGGGTTCGCTGGGGCCGCGCTTCGGCATCGATCCGCAGGCGCGCCTGGACTACGGCTACAACGCGGTCGCGCAACTCACGCCGATGGCCAAGTACCTGATCGCGCAGGCCTACGGCCGCGGCCCGGACCGTTCGTACATCGGCGGCTGCTCCAACGGCGGCCGGCATGCGATGGTGGCGGCGGCCCGGTCGCCCGGCCAGTACGACGGCATCCTGGCCGGCAACCCCGGTTTCAACCTGCCGAAGGCGGCCGTGGCGCAGCTCTACGGCGCCCAGCAATACGCCAAGGCGGCGAGCGCCTCCACGCCGGCCGGACAGCCCGATCTCCAGAGCGCCTTCACGCCCGCGGAGATGCAGCTGGTGGCCCGGCGCGTGCTGGCGCGCTGCGATGCCCTCGACGGGCTGGCGGACGGCATCGTCTCGGACGTGAAGGCCTGCCAGGCGCGCTTCCGGCTCGACGCCGACGTGCCCACCTGCACCGGCGCGCGCGACGGCAGCTGCCTCGCCCCGGCCCAGAAGAGCGCGCTCGCCAACGTCTTCGCCGGCGCCCGCAACAGCAGCGGCCGGACGATCTACAGCAGCTTCCCCTTCGACGCCGGTATCGCCGGCAGCAACTGGCGCGAGTGGAAATTCGCGAGCCCGCCGACGCGCGATGCCGGCGCGGTGGCCTTGATCTTCAGCACGCCGCCGCTGGCCGACCGGCCGGGCGGCCTGCCCTTCGCGCTGGGCTTCGACATGGACCGCGACGCGCCGCTGATCGAGGCCACCAGTGGCATCTACCGCGACTCGGCCATGGCCTTCATGGCGCCGCCGGATGCCGCGGACCTGAGCGCGCTGCGCGACCGCGGCGCCAGGATGGTCGTCTACCACGGCACCAGCGATCCGGTGTTCTCGTCGGACGACACCGCCGCCTGGTACGAGCGCCTGCAGGCCGCCAACCGGGGCGATGCCTCGTCCTTCGCGCGCTACTTTCCGGTGCCGGGCATGAACCATTGCTCTGGCGGCCCGGCCACCGACCAGTTCGACATGCTGAGCGCGCTCGTGGGCTGGGTCGAGCAGGGCCAGGCGCCGCAATCGGTGATCGCCGCCGCGCGCGGCCCGGGCGCCAACGCGGTCAACGCCGAGCTGCCTGCCGACTGGTCGGCCCGCCGCACCCGGCCGCTGTGCCCCTATCCGCGTGTCGCGGCCTACACCGGCGGCGATCCCGAAAGAGCGGCCAGCTTCGCCTGCCGATGATGACCTACCAGCCCCGCCCCGATGAAGTCCGCTTCTTGCTGGAAGCCGTGCTCGGCGCGACCCCGCGCCTGCGCGCACTCGCGCCCTTTGCCGAGTTCGACGACGCATTGCAGGCGCAGGTGCTCGACGAAGCCGGCAAGTTCGTCGCCGAGGTCATCGCGCCGGTCAACCGCACGGGCGACGAAGCGGGCTGCCATTTCGCCGACGGCGAGGTGCGCACGCCACCCGGTTTTCGCGAGGCCTACCGGGGCCTCAGCGAAGGCGGCTGGCTCGCGCTCTCGGCCGCGCCCGAAGACGGCGGCCAGGGCCTGCCCGCCGTGCTCGAAGCGATCCTGTTCGAATGGCTCAGCGCGGCCAACCACGGCCTCACGATGGCGCCCGGCCTGCTGCATGGCGCCTACGAATGCCTCAAGCACCACGGCAGCGAAGAACTGAAACAGCGCTACCTCTCGAAGATCGCGAGCGGCGAATGGCTCGCAACCATGTGCCTGACCGAGGCCCATGCCGGCAGCGATCTGGGCCAGGTGCGCACGCGCGCGGTGGCGCAGCCCGACGGCAGCCATCGCGTGGCCGGCGGCAAGATCTTCATCTCGGGCGGCGAACACGATCTCACGGAGAACATCGTGCACCTGGTGCTGTGCCGGCTGCCGGATGCGCCGGCCGGCCCCAAGGGCTTGTCGCTGGTGCTGGTGCCCAAGGTGCTGCCCGACGGCACGCGCAACGCGGTGCACTGCGAGCGCATCGAGGAAAAGATGGGTCTGCACGGCAGTCCGACCTGCGTGATGCGCTTCGACGAGGCCACCGGCTGGCTGATCGGCGAGCCGAACCGCGGGCTGGCCGCGATGTTCGTGATGATGAACGCGGCGCGGCTGCATGTGGCGCTGCAGGGCATCGGCCTGCTCGACGCGGCCTGGCAGAAGGCCGAGGCCTACGCGCACGAGCGGCGCCAGATGCGCGCACCCGGGCCGGCGCCTGCGAGCCGCGGCTCTGGGCCGGCCGACCTGATCGCCGAGCATCCGGCGATGCGCCGCATCCTCGACACGCAGCGCGCCTGGATCGATGGCGCGCGGCTCCTCGCCTACCGCACCGCGCTGCAGCTCGACATCGCCCGGCACGACGCCGATGCCAAGGCGCGGGAACGGGCGCAACGCTGGTGCGCGCTGGTCACGCCGGTGCTCAAGGCAGCCTGCACGCAGCAGGCTTTTCAGGGCGCCAGCGAATGCCTGCAGGTCTTCGGCGGCCATGGCTATGTGCGCGAGTGGGGCATCGAGCAGGTGCTGCGCGATGCGCGCGTGACCATGATCTACGAGGGCACCAACGAGATCCAGGCCATCGACCTGCTGGTGCGCAAATTGCTGCCCGACGGCGGCGCCGGCATGTCGGCGCTCCTGATCGAACTGCGCGACGAGCTCGATGCCTCGCGCGAGATCGAGGCCGAGGTACAGCGCCGGCTCGCGCAGCTGCGCTACCTCGGCACCACGGTCGTCATGGCAGCCGGCACCGATGCCGCGCTGCCTTATGAAGTGGCCGACGACTACCTGCGGGTCGTGATGCTGGCCATGCTGGCCTGGGCCTGGGCGCGCATCGAGCGGACTGCGCCAGGCGAGCTACGCTGGTCGAAGCCCGCCGCGGCGTTCCGCCGCTGGGTGCTGCCCGAATTCGAGATGCGCCTGGGCATCGTCAAGCGCGCCTGCGAGGCCGTCACGCAAGCTGGCACCTGAGCGACGCTCGCCAGATGCGCGACCCGCCCAAGCCAGTTACCCTCCGACCATGGCAGTCTCCCGCAAGAAATCCGCTTCCGCCGTCGCCGTTGCGCCACCGCGCGCCGACCAACTCGATACCCGCGTGCTCGAAGCCCTGGTCGGCTACAACGCGCGGCGCGCCTGGCTGGCCGTGAGCACGGTGTTCGCGGAGCGCATGGCGGCCTACGGTCTCAAGCAGGTGGACTTCTCGGTGCTCTCGCTGCTCGCACACAACCCGGGCGCCACCTCGCGCCAGCTGTGCGCCACGCTCGACATCCTGCCGCCGAACCTGGTGAGCCTGATCTCGGCGATGGACAGCCGCGGCCTGATCGAGCGGCGCCCCCATCCGCACGATGGCCGCGCGATCGGCCTGCATCTGACGCCGGCGGGCGTTTCCCTGGTGCGCGACGCGGAGCGGACGGTGGTCGAACTGGAGGCGGATGCCAGCGCGCGCCTCACGACGCGCGAGCGCGAGACGCTGATCCGCTTATTGCAGAAGATCTACCACTAGAAGCGTTCCGTGAGCACCAGCACCTGGTGCGCCGCACCGGCGACCACAGCGGGATTCGGGTAGTAGAGCTCGCCGTCGATGTCGTTGCGGGAAAAAGCGTTGCGCGCCTCGAAGTAGCGCGCCCGCGCCGCCTCGAACACCTGCCGCCGCCATGAAGGTTGCGCGGCTTCGATACGCGCCCAGTGTTCGGGCGAGAGCGTGGGGCACAGCGGAACGGGCGCGGCGCGTTCCCGCAGCAGCAGTTCGCGCGCCTCGCTCGTCAAGGGATCGAACTCCAGGGCTTTTTCGCGCCGGCGCGCCAGAAGGTTGGAAAGAAGGGTCGCGCCAAAGAGGCTGAGCAAGGCGAGGACGATCGCAAAGTCCATGGCGAGTCAAAAAAACGTTGGCGTCGATTACCAGAACTTCCACCACGGCGCGGCGGCGGAAGAACGGGCCGGCGGCAGCGGCTGCAGGCCGGTGTCGCGGATGCGGCGACGCTGCTCGGCTTCGAGCGCCTGGGCCATGCGATGCGCAAGCTGGTCTCCCTGCATGGCGCGGATGCGCCACTCGGCAGCAAGGCTTTGCAGCTCGGAATCTTCGAGCTTGGCGGGCGTCGTCATCTGTTCGGACATCCCGAAATTCTGCACACGCCAAGGGACCGCGGCAATCGTAGAGCTTTGCATTACACGGCCGCGCGGGCATATGTCAAATACGTGTCACGAGAGGAATCCGTCCCAGCTCAATTTGAGTCCGGTCAGCAGCATGCCGAGGTAGACGAAACGGTAAAACCAGACGGCATCGATGCGGCGTGCGATCCGGACGCCGAGCCACACGCCGAACGGCGCGAGCGGCAGCAGCACCAGCGAAGTCGCCATGTTGCGCCAGTCGAGCAGGCCGAGCCACGCGTAGGGAATCCACTTGCTCAGATTCACCACGAAGAAGAAATAGGCCAGCGTCGCGGTATAGGCCACCGGCGTGAGCCGCAATGGAAGCACATAGGCATTGACCGGCGGTCCGCCCGCATGAGCGATGAAGCTGGTGAAGCCGCCGATGGCCGTCAGCACCGCGCCGGCCGTCTTCGACGGCGGCGGATCGTCCGAGCGCGGCGGGAACAGCAGGCGCTGCGCCAGGAAGAGCAGCGTGAAGATGCCGACGATGCCGGCTACCGTGTGCGCCGGCAGCACGCGGAACAGCAAGGTGCCGACCACCGTGCCCACGAGGCCGAAGGGAATCAGGAAGCGCAGCAGCGAGCGGTCGAAGTCGCGGCGGAAGGCGGCGAGCCCCAGCAGGTCCATAAGCAGCAGCACCGGCATCAGGATCGCTGCCGCCTGCGGCACCGTGACGGCCAGGGCCAGGAGGGGCACCGCCAGCGAACCGAAGCCGGCGCCGAAACCGCTCTTGCTGACGCCGAGCATCAGCACGGCAGGAACGGCGACCGCATAGAAATGCGGGTCGGTGATGATGGGGAGAGCCATGGGAAAGAGAAAGGCGAGCGGCCGCGCCGTGCAGGCGGGTGCGCCGAGCGTAGCAGGATGCGGCGGCCGCCGCCTTCCTCCAAAAAATGTGCGTAAACGCACCGACTCGCGCTGCCGGCATCCGCAGACTCGACAGTCTTTACGTCTCATCAAAGGATCGCTGAATGAATACCCAGGCCCTGATGGCCGCGCCAACCTCCATCGGCGCGCTGCGCGAGGACGCGGGCAAGTTCCTGCTGCGCGCATCGATCGCGCTGCTCGTGCTGCTGCACGGCATCAACAAGCTCACGAGCGGACCGGGCTTCGTCATCGGCGCGCTGGAACGCGCCGGCCTACCCGGCGGCATCGGCTACGGAGTCTATGTGGGCGAGGTGCTGGCGCCGCTCCTGATGCTCGCCGGCTTCTGGACGCGCGCCGCGGCCGGCATCGTCGCTTTCAACATGGTGGTCGCGATCGGCCTGGTGCACATGAGCGGCCTGTTCGCGCTGGCCAAGCAGGGCGGCGGCTGGGCGCTCGAACTGCAGGGCCTCTACCTGGCCGGCGCCCTGGCCGTCGCGCTGCTGGGCGCGGGCCGCTTGAGCGTGGGCGGCGCAACCGGTCGCTTCAACTGAGACGGTCGATCAGCCAGGCTCGCCGCGCACCTCAGCCACCATGCGGGCCAGGCGCTCGGCATCGGTCACGATCAGGGCCCGGCCTTCTTTCGCCAGCAGGCCCTCGCGCACCAGCACATTGAGCTCGCGCGTGACCTGTTCGCGGTTGGTGCTGATCTGGCTGGCCAGCTCGGCGTGGCGCGGCGCCGGCTCCAGGCGCGCCCGGTTGCCGGCGATGCCGGCCGCGCGCGCCATGCGCAGCAGCTCGGCATGCAGGCGGTTCTGCACGCCGAGCGTGCTGAGGTCGATGACGCGCTCGGACAGCTGCCGCACCAGCTGAGTCAGTCGGCGCATCACACGCTCGGCTACCAGCGGCTCCTCGCGCAGCAGCCTCATGAAGGCTGTCCGGTCGAGGCTGGCGACGACACAGGGCTCCAGCGTCAGCACATCGGCCGAGCGCGGTCCGCCGTCGATAGCGGCGATATCGCCGAAGTGCTCGCCTTCGCCGCAGTCGCGGAAAGTGACCTGCCGCCCATTGGCCGAGTAGGTCGTGATGCGGGCACGCCCCGACACCAGGAAGTAGACCTCGCCATCGTCCTGTGTGCGCAACAGGAGCGGCTTGCGCGCCGCCACGCTGTGCCAGCGGCAGGCCTGGGCGAGCAGCTCGAGGCGGCGGTCGGACAGGCCTTCGAACAGCGGGATCTTCCGCAGCGCGAGGCTGGAGCGGTGAGGGGAAGGGGTCATGCAGGGTCGGCCGGGGCGGGCATTATGCTCGGGTGCCGCTTGGAGCCCGACCATGGACAGCCGTTCCCCGACCCGCTTGCGCTTTCCCTCGCGGCGCAATTTCCGATGGGCGAGCGGCGTGGTCCTGATGGGCTACGTGGCGGCGCACCTGAGCAACCATGCGCTGGGCCTCGTTTCGCTGGCGACCGCCGAAGCTGCGCTGCAGGCCGTCTCTACCTTCTGGCACGGCGTCGCGGGCAGCGTGCTGCTGTACGGTGCGGCGGCGGTGCACGTGGTGCTGGCCGCGGTGGCACTGTGGGAACGGCGCAGCCTGCGCATGCCGCCCATGGAGGCCGTGCGGCTGCTGCTCGGTTTCGCGCTGCCGCTGCTGCTGGCCGCGCATCTGACGGCGATGCGCTGGGCCTACGAGGCCTTCGCGATCGACGCTTCCTATGCCCGCGTGATCCGCGGCCTCTGGAGTCCGGGCGCTGCGAGCTTCCAGCTGGCCATGATGCTGGCCGCGTGGACGCACGGCTGCCTCGGGCTGCACTTGGCGCTGCGCGTCCGCCCGGCCTACCGGCGGCATTTCCATCTGCTCTTTGCCGCGGCCGTGCTGCTGCCGGTGCTCGCTGCCCTCGGCTTCTTCGCGATGGGCCGCGAACTGCAATGGACCGGCACGCTGCCGGCCCAGATGCCGACGGCAGTGCAGAGAGCAGCGCTCGACGCGACGGAGCAGGACGTCAAGTGGTTCTATGCGCTGGCGCTGCTGGCCCTGCTCGCTGCGCGCCAGCTGCGCGCCTGGTACGAACGGCGGCCGCGCAAGGCATCGATCGAGCTGCGCTACCCGGACCGCACGGTCCGCGTCCCGCTCGGCTGGAGCGTGCTCGAAGCCAGCCGCGCGCACGACATCGCCCACCTGTCGGTCTGCGGCGGACGCGCGCGCTGCTCCACCTGCCGCGTGCGCGTGCTCGGGCCGGCCGCGCATGCCGAAGCGCCGGGCCACGACGAGCGCCGCACGCTGGAGCGGGTGCGCGCGCCGGATGACGTGCGGCTGGCATGCCAGCTTCGCCCGCACGGCGATCTGGCGGTGACGCCCCTGTTCGCGCCCCGCGCCGGCGCCCAGCCCGGCCGCCTGGGCCGGGAGCACGACATCGCCATCCTCTTCGTCGATCTGCGCCGCTGGTCGGGCCTGTCGGAGCGGCAATGGCCCTTCGACCTGGTGTATGTGCTCGACCGCTATTTCGCGATCGTCGGCGCCGCGGTGCGCGAGAGCGGCGGCGTGCCGAACCAGTTCATCGGCGACAGCGTGATGGCGATCTTCGGACTGGATGTCGACCTGCCGACCGCATGCCGCCAGGCCATGCGCGCGGCCGAGCTGATCGGCGAACGCATGGACGCATGGAGCGCCGGCTTCGAATCGCAGTTCGGCCAGCGCCTCGATTTCGGCATGGGCCTGCACGCGGGCCGCGCGGCCGTGGGCGAGGTGGGCTATCTGGAAACCACCACCTTCACCGCGGTCGGCGAAGTGGTCAACACGGCGAGCCGATTGCAGGACCAGTCCAAGGTGGCCGAGACCCGGCTCGTGATCTCCGTCTTCGCGGCCGAGCAGGCCGGCATCGCCGACACGCTGGGCGAGCCGGAGATGGTGACGGTGCGCGGCCGCTCGGAGCCGCTCGCGGTGCTGCACGTGCCACGACCCGCACCTTGAATAAAGCGTGCGCAAACGCACAGCCCGAAACGCAGCCGGAATCCACACTGCATTCCATGGTGGCAGCGATCCCCGCAGCCCACCTGCAGCAGTGAAAGGACTCTCGATCATGCAAGCCAAGCAACTCCTGGGCATCTCCGCCCTTCTTCTCGCCGGCGCCGCGTCGGCCCAGACCGTGCCGGCCGAAGCCTGGGTCGGCGCGCCGATCGCGACCACCGGCAGCACGATGAGCCGCAGCGAGGTCACGGCCGAGCTGCAGCGCTCGATGAGTGTGGCGCGGACGCCGCAGGAACAGTGGGTCGGCACGCCGGCCACCGCCGCCGTCGCCGTCGGCGCGATGAGCCGGGCCGAAGTGCTGGCCGACCTGAGCCTCTACAACAAGGCCGGCCTGGGCGACTATGCACGCATCGACAGCCCCGACGCGGCAGGCCCCGAGTACGCGCGCCGCATGGCCGCCTACCGGCAGGCGCGCAACAGCGATGCCTACATGGCCGAGGTGCAGCGCATCGAAGGCATTCGCGGCAGCGCGTTGGCGAGCGCGCGTCGGAAGAACGGCCCAGCGGCCGAGTGAGCGAGCGTCAATCGTCCGCCAGGCAGGTGCCGGCCGTCCAGCCGTAGAGCCACTCGAGCGCGTCGTAGAAGCGCTCCTGCGGCCGGCCCTTCCACATCTCGTTGCGCACCAGACGCTCGACGCCCTTGGCGTGGTAGATGCGGCCCATCTCGCGCGCCGACAGCACCACGCGTGCCGTGCGCGCGACGCGCGAGCGCTCGTAGAGCACCAGCGCGCGGCCCCAGTCGCCGCCTTCGCGCCGCAGCGCGAGCGCCAGCGTGACGGCATCCTCGCAGGCCATGCAGGCGCGCTGCGCCAGGTACTGAGATAAACCATCGGATGCGCGGCATCGCCGAGCAGGGTCGCGCGGCCGAAGGTCCAGCGCTCGATCGGATCGCGGTCGGCTGTGGGGTAGCGCTTCCAGGCTTTCGGAATGCGCAGGATCTGCTGCACCGCTTCGCAGGTGGGGCGGAAGTAGCGCTGCACTTCGGACGGGTCGCCGTCCATCGAGCCCCACTCCTCGGGCCGGTCGCTGTGGAAGGTGACCGCCAGGTTGAACTTGTCGCCGCCCTTGAGCGGGTAGTGCACCAGGTGGCAGTTGGGCCCGACCCAGATGCAGGGCGCTGTGTAGCGCGGCGCCTCGGGGAACTCGGCCGTGTCGATCACCGCGCGGAACACCACGTGGCCCGAGACGTGGATGCCGTCGTCCACGTACTGCTGGCGCACCGCCGAACGCACGCCGTCGCAGCCGATCACGGCCTGGCCTGGCGGCCGCCCTGCGCGTCGATCAGCGTGACGCCGTCGTCGCTCTGCTCGATGTGCACCACCTTGGTCGAGGTGAGGAACTCGATGCCTTCGGTGGTGGCCTGCACCCCTTCGAGCAGCGCGCCGTGGATGTCGGCGCGATGGATCACCGTGTACGGGTTGCCGAAGCGCTCCCTGAAGCGCGCATCGAGCGCGATGCCGATCACGCGCTTCGAATCGATGGCATCGAACATCACCATCTCGTCGGTGTAGACGGCCCGGGCGCGCAGGTTCGCGCCGACGCCCAGCGCATCCAGGCCGCAAAGGCATTGGGGCTGAGCTGGATGCCGGCGCCGATCTCGCCGATGTGGGCGGACTGCTCGATCACCTTCACGTTGTAGCCCTCGCGCACCAGCGCGAGCGCCGCCGCCAGGCCGCCGATGCCGCCGCCGGCGATCAGCACGGGTCGGCTGTCGAGTGCTGTTTTCATGGCAGTTTGAAAAGCTTACGCGCGTTGTCCCGGCCGATCTTCAGCCGGTCGTTGTCGCTGATCTCGCAATGGTCAAACCAGCTCGCCGCATCCTCGTGCTTCTCGAAGGGGTAGTCCACCGAGTACATGATGCGGTCGCTGCCCACTTCCAGCATCGTCGAGAGCAAGGTGGGCGTGCGGAAGTTGCCGCTGGTCGTGATGTGCACATTGCTGCGCAGGTAGTCGCCAATCTGCTTCTCGCACGGCATGCCGCGCCGCCCCTTGCGCAAGATGTGGTCGACGCGCCACATGTTGAAGGGGATGCCTTCGCCGAAGTGGCCGAGGATCATCTGCAACCCGGGATGCCGGTCGAAGAGGCCGCTCGACAACAGCCGCAGCGCGTGGATGCTGGTCTCCACGGCAAAGGCCCAGGTCGGCCCCGTGAGCCAGTGCGCGCCGTCGTAGATCGGCTCGCGTGCCGGCAGCGGGTCGCGCGGGTGCATGTAGAAGGGCTTGCCGAGCGCCGCGGCCGCGGCCCAGAAGTCGGCGAACCGAGGCGCGTCGTAGTAGACGACGGTGCGTTCGTCGCCGACCTGCGAGAAGCCGTTGACCAGGAAGCCGTGGAAGCCGAACTCCTTCACGCAGCGTTCGAGCTCGCGCGCCGCCGCTTCAGGGTCCTGCATCGGCAGCGCCGCGAAGCCGCCGAAGCGTGTCGGCCGGCGCGCCGCCTGCTCGGCCAGCACCTCGTTCGCGCGCCGCGCCACTTCGACGGCACGGCGTGGATCGGGAATGGCCTGCACCGCCGGCGAGTTGAGCGAGAGGATTGCGTATTCGGTACCCCAGGCATCCATCTGCTCGATGCGCTGCTGCTCGAAGTCGAGCAGATTGCTCTTCAGGCCGGCCCAGACCTCCGGCCGCGCATAGACCTCCGAGTCGCCGACGGTGAGGTCGATGGCGAAATGCTCCTCGAGCGCGATCTTGTTCTTCATCCACTGTTCACTCCGGCTTGATGTTGAGCTTGTCGAGCACGCCCTGCCAGGTCTTGCGGTCATCGGCGATGTACTGGGCCAGCTGCTCTGACGTGCCCGGGCGCGGGTAGGTGCCGAGCTCGCGCGACTTGGCCACCACGTCGGGCAGGAGCAGCGCCTCGCCCATGTCCTTGTTGAGCCTGGCGAGGACGGCCGGGTCCACGCCCTTCTTCGCGATCACCGCGAACCAGCCGTGCGCCACCGCGCCGGGCACCGTTCTGCTGGCCAGCGGAAACTGTTCGAGCCCGGGCTCGGCGCGGTCGCCCATGCTCGCGAGGATGCGCATCTTGCCAGCCTGCACGTTGCCCGCCACCACGTTGTAGGTCTCGACCATCATCTTGGTCTGGCCGCCCAGCATGGCCTGCATCGCCTGCGCGCCGCCGGGGTAGTGCACCTCGAGGAACTGCGCGCCCGACTGCAGCCCGAGCAGCGCTGATGCAAGATGCGGCAACGTGCCACGGCCGTTGTCGGCCACCTCAATGCTCTGCGGCTTCGCCTTGGCAGCAGCGATGAAATCGGCCAGCGTCTTGTAGGGCGAATCGCCCGGCACCGCCAGCATGAAAGGCGCGACCGCGGCCAACGTGACCGGCACGAAGTCGCGGTTGAAGTCGTAGTTCACGCCCTTGATGGTGCTCGGCGCGACCGAGATCGCCGAGCCCTGCACGAAGCCGAAGGTGGCGCCGTCCGCGGGCGCGGCGAGGATGGCGTTCATGCCGATCACGCCGCTGCCGCCCGGCTTGTTGTCGACGATCACGCCCTGCCCCCACTTCTCGCCGAGCTTGACGCTCACATGCCGGATCAGCACGTCGGGCGCCGAGCCCGCCGGGAAGGGAACGACGAAGCGCACCGGCTGGGCCGGCCACCTGGCCGCAGCGCCCTGCGCATGGGCAAGCGGCGTGGCGGCGCCGGCCGAAAGCGCGAGCAGAAGAGCCGTGCAGCGGGAGCGGAAAAGGTTCATGATTGCCTCTTTAGTTACTTGAATATTCAAGCAATTGGGCGCACTCTATACTTGAATCAGCAAGTATTTGTTCATGAAAACCCTAGTCCAGGATCACGATCTCGAGAAGGCGATTCCCTTCCTGTTGGCACGCGCCGGCGCGCGCATGGGCAATGCCTTCTCCAAGGCGCTCAAGCCCTACGGCCTGAGCCTCGTCGAATGGCGCGTGTGCGCCTCGCTGCAGCACACGCCGGACCAGACGCTTTCCGAGCTCGCGCTGCATTCCTCGAACGACCTGTCGGCGCTCTCGCGCATCGTCGACCGGCTGGCGACGCTGGAACTCGTGCGGCGCGAGAAGTGCGGTACGGACGGCCGCGCGATACGCCTCGCGCTCACGCCGCTCGGCCTCGAGCTCACGCACGAGATCATTCCGCTCGCCAAGCACTACGAAGCCATCGCGCTCTCGGACTTCAGCGCGAGCGAGGTGAAGCTGCTGCGCGAGATGCTGCTGCGCATCTACGACAACGCGACGCCGCTGGCATAGAGCAGGACGCTCAGGCCGGCGCCACCTGCACCATGGCAGCTTCGGCGCCCTGCGAGATCGCGAAGCGCACAGGCAGGAAGCGCTCGATCACCGCGCAGTTGGTGCGCGTGTGCTGCGTCACTTCGCTGCAGCTGAAGGCCGCGGCTTCCTTGCGCTGCCACACCGCGAGCGCAAGAAGCAGCGCGAGCTGGTCCGCCAGGTGCGACCCGACTGCAGCCCCGCTTTTCTGAAAGGCGCGCACCTCCTTCACGAGCCGATGCGCCACCTGCTCGGCGGAAAGCGTCTTCTCGCCGAAGGCCGTGAAGACCTCGGTGACGTGCTCGTAGGCGAAGACGGCCATGAGCGCATTGCCCGGCCCTTCGTTCTGCCGCACCACACCGTGGCGCAGCTGCTCGACGGACCAGCCCATCGCGCTGCCGAGCGTGCCGAGCTCGCGCACCGCGACATGGCGCGCAAGCCCCGGCGCCAGGCACTCGCCATGTGCCGCCTGCAGCGCACCGCGCGCCAGCAGATCGAAGGGCCTGAGCGATCCGGCGCAGGGCACGATGGTCGCTTCGACCGCACCGCCCCCGGCCGGATAGAAGCCGCAGCGATGCAGCACCAGCTGCAGGTCCGCGCCCAGGCGGCGCACCAGCGGTGCAAAGGCAAGATCGAGAAAATGGAAGGGCGGCGCCATCGGGTTGTGCGTGCCGCCGGCGAGCGAGACGCGGCTCGGCGCATCGGCCAGCAGCAGCGCGGGCAGCACCGTCTGGAGCACCAGCATGCAACTGCCCGCGCTGGCGACCGCAAAGCGGTAGTCGCCGGCGCGCGCGGGGCCGGGCACGAAGCGCAGCCGCTGCGAACCGAGCTCGGCGCCCTCGATCTGCGCGCCGCTCAGTTCCACGGCCGCCAGCACGCAGGCCAGGTGCTGGCGCATCAGCCCCGGCTTGGGCCGCCTGGCGCGAATGCGATCGATCGCCAGCGGCTGGCCCGTGACCATCGCGAGCGCGAGGCCGGTGCGCAGGATCTGGCCGCCGCCCTCGCCTTCGGAGCCGTCGAGTTCGATCACTTCTTCTGTCCTCATCATCCTGTTGTTCGAACGCGCATCACGTCACTGCTTTCCGCGCACCAGGGCCTTGGCAGCGGCATCGCCCGCAACACGCTCCCAGCTCCAATACCCATGGCCCGCGCGGCCCGCCACAAGCGCCTCGAGCCGCTCGACCTGTAGTGCCCCGCCCCAGCGTCCCATGGTCTCGATGGCGATAACCCGCAGACTCCACCATTTGCTTTCAAGGGCCGCGTCGATCTCGGCCAGCGCCTCGGCATTCGGGTTCGCCGTACCCAGCGTGCGCAGCCGCTGCGTCCGTTCGCGCAGCAGGTTGGCGCCCTCGCCGGCGTTCGCGGGCTGTCGCTGTTCGCGATACGCGCGGCGGCACGCACGGCAACGCACCGCCGTGCTGTCGATATGGCCGTGGATCACTTCGTACCACCACTTCTGCTGCTTGGCGGTCCAGACCTCCTCGATGCCGCAGTCGCGGCAGGTGAAGGCCAGGTCGACATAGAAGGTGGGCAACAGCCCATAGGTGTTGTTGTAGCGCGCCAGCACGTCCTGGTCGGCCAGCTCCATGCCGGCAAGCCGCGCACCGGCGACCAGATGCCGCGCGTCCTGCCCGCTCAGCAGCGCAGCAAGTTTCCCAGCACGTTCGAGGCGCCGCCCCTTGATCTCGGCGCGGCGCTGCTTGTTGCTTTTCATTCGTCGATCCCGTCTGGGCTACCCCTTCACACACACCACCTGCTTGAGCGTGTACACCACCTCCACCAGGTCCTTCTGCGCCTCCATCACGGCGTCGATGTCCTTGTAGGCCATCGGGATCTCGTCGATCACGTCGGCGTCCTTGCGGCATTCCACGCCGGCGGTGGCGGCGATCTGGTCGGCCACGGTGTAGAGCTTCTTCGCCTTGGTGCGGCTCATCTTGCGGCCGGCGCCGTGGCTGCAGCTCATGAAGCTCTCGGGGTTGCCCTTGCCGCGCACGATGTAGCTCTTGGCGCCCATGCTGCCCGGGATGATGCCGAGTTCGCCCGCCTTCGCGCTCACGGCGCCCTTGCGGGTCACGAGCACGTCCTGGCCGAAGTGCGTTTCGCGGCTCACGTAGTTGTGGTGGCAGTTCACCGCTTCCACATGCGCCTCGAAAGGCTTGGCGACGACCTTGCGC
This sequence comes from Variovorax sp. LjRoot84, assembly GCF_964254305.1. Lineage (NCBI taxonomy): Bacteria > Pseudomonadati > Pseudomonadota > Betaproteobacteria > Burkholderiales > Comamonadaceae > Variovorax > Variovorax sp. LjRoot84. The sequence continues at coordinate 1,103,901 of NZ_CAXUTE020000001.1, read as the reverse complement.
GCGGCCGCGACCACGCGCTGCATCATCACTTCGCGATTGGCACGCGCGAACTTCTGGGCCCAGCCCACCGCGCGCACGTAGTCCCCGAAGTACTTGGCGCCTTCCTCGAAGTACGCCAGGTCCTGGTCGGGCAGGTTGCGCTGGTGCTGCTCGGCATCCTTCTTCGCGAGCTCGATGAAGTGCGTGCCGATCGCATTGCCCACGCCGCGCGAACCCGAGTGCAGCATGAACCACACGGCGCCCGCCTGATCGAGGCAGACCTCGATAAAGTGGTTGCCGGTGCCCAGCGTTCCCAGGTGCTTGTGGTTGTTGGTGTTCTTCAGGCGCGGGTAGTCCTCGCAGATCGCGTCGAACTCATGAACGAGCCTCGCCCACGCGGCGTCGGTCTCGTCGGGCGGGGTTTCCCACGCGCCCTTGTCCCGCCCCTGGCGCTTCGGGTTGGACCCATGCGGCACGGCCTTCTCGATCGCGGCACGCAGCGGCCCCAGGTTGTCGGGCAGGTCGTTCGCCTGCAGCGTGGTCTTGCACGCCATCATTCCGCAGCCGATGTCCACGCCGACCGCGGCCGGGATGATGGCCCTGAAGGTCGGGATCACCGAGCCCACGGTCGCGCCGATGCCGTAGTGCACGTCGGGCATGGCCGCGATGTGCTTGAACACAATGGGCAGGCGCGCCGCGTTCTCCAGCTGTTTCTGCGCTTCGTCTTCGACGGGCACGCCGCGGGTCCACATCTTCACCGGGACGCCGTTCTCGACTTCGTGCAGCTCGTAGTTCTGTTCCATGTCTTTTCTCTCGCTCGGGAGAGTGCCGATTGCACCCTCCCCGACTCACGCCACAACGGCGCTTGCCGTCTTGTCTGCGAAGAGTGTGCCAATGCGGAGCAGGCAATGCCAGCAAAGACCAAGTCGTTGATGGAAAAGGATTTTTCTTTGGCGTCCTAAGGACACCGTCGAAGGCAGGCTGCCAGAGACTAGAATACTCGCTAGTTTTTTATCTCTATGAAACCCATCGTCGTCATCGGCTTCCTCGGCACCCAGCTCGACGCCGGACAGGGCGCCGGGCGTTGGGAGAAATGGCGCCCCACCGTCTCGCTGACGCAGCACGAGGACATGGTGATCGCGCGCATGGAGCTGATCCATACGCTGCGGCACAAGGCGCTCGCAGAAAGAGTCCAGGCCGACATCGCGACAGTTTCGCCCGAAACCCAGGTCGGGCTGGTCGAGATGGACATCGCCGATCCCTGGGATTTCGGCGAGGTCTACACCCGCCTCTACGACTGGGCGCGCGCCTATCCCTTCGACGCCGAGCGCGAGCAGTACTGGACGCACATCACGACCGGCACGCACGTAGCGCAGATCTGCATGTTCCTGCTGGCGGAGTCGCGCGCCATCCCGGGCGTGCTCGCGCAGACCGCGCCGCCCAAGCGGCAGCGCGCCGGCGACCCGGGCGACTGCACGCTGATCGACCTCGACCTCTCGCGCTACGACGCGATCGCGCGGCGCTTCGAAGCCGAGCAGCGCGATGCGGTCGCCTTCCTCAAGAGCGGCATCGCGACGCTCAACCCGCGCTTCAATGCACTGATCGACGAGATCGAGCGCGTCGCCGTGCGCTCGCGCGCGCCGATCCTGCTCGTCGGTCCCACGGGCGCGGGCAAGTCCTTCCTCGCGCGTCGCATGTTCGAGCTCAAGAAGACGCGCCATCAGGCAACCGGCGCCTTCGTCGAGGTGAACTGCGCCACCCTGCGCGGCGACGGCGCGGCATCCACGCTGTTCGGCCACAAGAAAGGCGCCTTCACCGGCGCGGCGGCGGAGCGCGCCGGCCTGCTGCGAAGCGCGCACCAGGGCGTTCTCTTTCTCGACGAGATCGGCGAACTCGGCGCAGACGAACAGGCGATGCTGCTGAAGGCAATCGAGGAGAAGCGCTTCTTCCCGATGGGCTCGGACCGCGAAGTGGAAAGCGACTTCCAGCTGATCGCCGGCACCAACCGCGATCTGCGCGCCGACGTGGCCGGCGGGCGCTTTCGCGAAGATCTGTTCGCGCGCATCAACCTCTGGACCTACGACCTGCCGGGCCTCGCCCGACGGCCGGAGGACATCGAGCCCAACATCGACCATCTGCTCGCGCTCTACGCCGCCGAGAACCACCGCGTGGCACGCTTCAATGCCGAGGCGCGCGCCGCCTACCTGCGCTTCGCGCGCAGCGACGAGGCGCTCTGGAGCGGGAACTTCCGCGATCTCTCGGCCAGCGTGACGCGGCTCGCAACGCTGGCCGATGGCGGGCGCATCACCGGCGAGCTGGTGCAGGCCGAGATCGCACGCCTGCGCTGGCTCTGGAAGCGCGCCGCGCCCTCGGGTGGGCAGGATGCGATCGATCTCGGCGCCCTGCTCGGCGCCGAGCGCGAGGCGGAGCTGGACCTGTTCGATCGGATTCAGCTCGAAGCGGTGGTGCGCGTCTGCCGCGACGCGCGTACGCTCTCGGATGCCGGGCGCCAGCTGTTCCAGGCTTCGCGCGGCCAGCGCACGGTGGTCAACGACGCCGACCGCCTGCGCAAGTACCTCGCCAAATACGGACTCCAATGGAGCCAGCTGGTTTCTGCCTGAGGCCGACCACGCCATGAAACATTTCGACGAGCACAGCACCCGCAGCGCACTGCAGTTGGCCCGCCTGGTTCCCGCCTTGCGCGACGCCTTCGCCGGCGAGGCCAAGGTGCCGCCGCGCCATGTGCATGCCATCGAAGCCGGCGCCGACCGCGGCACGGTGCTGATCATGCCGGCCTGGAGCGATGCGGGCTTCCTCGGCATCAAGACCATCAACATCTTTCCCGGCAACAGTGCGCACGGCCTGCCCGGCCTGCATGCGACCTACGTGCTCTACGACGCACACACCGGCGTGCCGCTCGCGGTGATGGACGGCAACGAGATCACCGCCCACCGCACGGCGGCGGCTTCGGCGCTCGGCGCTTCCTTCCTCGCGCGTTCGGATGCGCGGCGCCTGCTCGTGCTCGGCACCGGCCGCGTCGCGCGCCTGCTGCCGGCCGCGCTTGCCACCGTGCGGGCGATCGACGAAGTGCGGGTGTGGAACCACCGGCCCGAGGGCGCGCAGGCGCTGGCGGCGCAATGGCGCAGCGAAGGCTGGAACGCGCAAGCCGTGACCGATCTCGAGGCCGCCGCGCGCAACGCCGACATCGTGAGCTGCGCGACGCTCGCCACCACGCCGCTCGTTCAAGGCGGGTGGCTGGCGCCGGGCTCGCACCTGGACCTGATCGGCAGCTTCGCGCCGCAGATGCGCGAGGCCGACCCAGCCTGCTTCGCCGGTGCGCGGACCTTCGTCGACACCGACGAAGCGTTGCAGAAGGCCGGCGACCTGCTCGATGCGATCGCGGCCGGCACGCTTTCGCGCGATGACGTGCAGGCCACGCTCGCCGAGCTGTGCCGCGGCACGCACTGCGGACGCGCCGACGACAGCGAGCGCACCGTCTTCAAGGCCGTCGGCAGCGCGCTCGAAGACCTCGCGGCCGCCACGCTGGTGTGGCAGGCCGCTCAGCAAGAGCCCTAGTCCAGCGAGACGTTCGCCTTCTTGATCACGTCGCCGAAGCGCCTGGTCTCGCTCTGCACGAACTGGTTGAACTGCTCGCGCGTGGTCGGGAAGGGTTCGTAGCCGAAGCTCTTGAACTTCTCCTGCACGTCGGCCTCGGCCAGCCCCTTCTCGATGTCGCGCTTGATCTTGTCGGTCACGGCAGCCGGCAGGCCCTGCGGCACCGCGATCGCGTTCCAGCCGGTGACCTCGAAGCCCTGCGGGCCGCCAGACTCACCGACCGTCGGCACCTCGGGGAAGGCTGCGACGCGCTTGGGCGCCGCCGCCGCCAGGAGGCGCAGCTTGCCGGCGCGCTGCAGCGGACCGGCGGTGGCGCTGGTGCCGAGCGCGAAGGCCAGCTCGCCGGTCGAGACCGAGGTGTAGAGCTGCGTGGTCTCCTTGTAGATCACGTGCTCCATCTGCGTGCCGGTGGCCGATTCGAAGAGTTCCGAGCCCAGATGCACCGGGTTGCCCACCGACCAGGAGCCGTAGTTGAGCTTGCCCGGGTTGGCCTTGGCGTCGGCGATCAGGTCGCCCACCGTCTTGTATTTGCTGTCGGCCGGCACGGTGAAGAAGAAGTACGCCTTGAACAGCGGCAGCAGCGCGTCGAAGTCCTTGTTCGGGTCGTAGGGCAGCTTCTTGAACAGCGCCGGATAGGCCGCGAGGTGCACGTTGTCGAGCACCAGCAGGTCGTGCCCGTCCTTGGCGCCGCGCTTCCAGGCATCGATGGCGATGAAGCCATTGCCGCCGGGCCGGTTCTCGACCACCACCGGCTGGCCCCAGGCGCGCGAGAGCTTGTCGGCCACCAGGCGCGCCACGCCGTCCGGTCCGCCGCCCACCGGGAAGGGCGTGATGATGCGCACCGGCTTGGTGGGGAACTGCTGCGCGCTGGCGGTCGCGGGCATCAGGCTGGCGGCAGCCAGGGCCGCGACCGCCATCAAGGATCTGAAAAACATGGGAAGTCTCCGGAGTTGTAGAAAGAAATTCAGGCGCGGATTCAAGCGGCGGGACCAGCGCGCGCACCGGTCGCCCGCTGCCGCAGTAGGCCCGGCAGCTGGTCGCTTCGGGCGAGTCCGATCAGACGCGTTCCAGGATCACGGCGATGCCCTGCCCCACGCCGATGCACATGGTGCACAGCGCATAGCGGCCGCCCTGCTTGTGGAGCTGATTCACCGCGGTGGTCGCGAGGCGCGCGCCGCTGGCGCCCAGCGGATGGCCGAGCGCGATCGCGCCGCCGTTGATGTTGACGCGCGCGTCGTCGTCCTTCAGGCCCAGGAGGCGCAACACCGCCAGGCCCTGCGCGGCAAAGGCTTCGTTGAGTTCGATCACGTCGATCTGGTCGAGCGTGAGGCCGGTGAGCTTCAGCACCTTCTCGGTGGCGGGCGCCGGGCCGATGCCCATCACGCGCGGCGGCACGCCGGCCGTGGCCATGCCGACCACGCGGGCGCGCGGCGTGAGGCCGTACTTGGCCGCATGCGCCTCGTCGGCCAGCAGCAGCGCGCAGGCGCCGTCGTTCACGCCGCTGGCATTGCCGGCGGTCACGGTGCCGTCGGGCCGCACCACGCCCTTCAGCTTGGCCAGCGCCTCGAGGCTGGTGTCGCGCGGATGCTCGTCCTTGTCGACCACGATCGCGTCGCCCTTCTTCTGCGGCACGCTGACCGGCACGATCTCGGCATCGAAGAAGCCCGACTTCTGCGCCGCCACGGCGCGCTGCTGCGAGGCCAGCGCCATGCGGTCCTGCGCCTCGCGTTCGATCTTGTAGTCGGTGGCCACGTTCTCGGCCGTCTCGGGCATCGAGTCGATGCCGTACTGCGCCTTCATGAGCTTGTTGACGAAGCGCCAGCCGATGGTGGTGTCGTAGACCGCGTTGGCGCGGCTGAAGGCGCTCTCGGCCTTCGGCATCACGAAGGGGGCGCGGCTCATGCTCTCGACGCCGCCCGCGATCATCAGGCCAGTCTCGCCGGCCTTGATGGCGCGCGCCGCGGTGCCGACCGCATCCAGGCCCGAGCCGCACAGGCGGTTGATGGTGCCGCCGCCGACTTGCTGCGGCAGGCCCGCGAGCAGCGCCGACATGCGCGCGACGTTGCGGTTGTCTTCGCCGGCCTGGTTGGCGCAGCCGTAGAGCACGTCGCTGACGGCCTGCCAGTCGACGTCCTTGTTGCGTTCCATCAGCGCCCTGAGCGGCACCGCGCCGAGGTCGTCGGCGCGCACGTTCGACAAGGCGCCGCCGTAGCGGCCGAAGGGGGTGCGAACGGCGTCGCAGATGAAGGCTTGATTCGTCATGGTGCGTCTCTCGTCGAAGTTGTCGTCAGATGGTGATCGGCAGGCCGACCAGCTTTTCGAGCTCGGCATGCTCGAGGCCTTCGACCTTGTCGATCAGCTTCAAGCCCGAGGGCGTGCATTCGAGGGTGGCAAGGTCGGAATACACGCGCTTCACGCAGCCGATGCCGGTCAGCGGATAGGTGCATTGGGCGACGACCTTGCTCTCGCCCTTCTTGGTCAGCAAATCCATCATCACCCAGGTCTGCTTGGCGCCGATGGCCAGGTCCATCGCGCCGCCGACCGCGGGGATGGCGCCTTCCTCGCCGGTGCTCCAGTTCGCGAGGTCGCCGGTGGCCGAGACCTGGAAGGCGCCCAGCACGCAGATGTCGAGGTGGCCGCCGCGCATCATCGCGAAGCTGTCGGCATGGTGGAAATACGCGCCGCCGGACAGCAGCGTGACCGGCTGCTTGCCGGCGTTGATCAGGTCATAGTCCTCCTGGCCTTCGGCCGGCGCCGGGCCCATGCCGAGGATGCCGTTCTCGCTGTGCAGGATGACCTCGCGGCCGGCCGGCAGGTGGTTGGCGACCAGGGTCGGCTGGCCGATGCCGAGGTTGACGACGGCGCCGTCGAAGATGTCCTGCGCGACGCGGGCGGCGAGCTGGTCCTTGGTGCGGCGTTGGTAGTTGCTCATGGTCAGGCTGCCTTCTTGAAGCCGCCGGCTTGCGTGGCGACGCGCTCGATCTTGACGATCTGGTGGACGAATATGCCCGGCGTGACGATGGCCTCGGGGTCCATCTCGCCGAGTTCGACGATCTCGTGCACGGTGGCGATGGTGCGGTCGGACGCCATGGCCATCACCGGCCCGAAGTTGCGCGCGGCCTTGCGGTAAGTGAGGTTGCCCCAGCGGTCGCCCCGCTCGGCCTTGATCAGCGCGACATCGCCGCGGATCGGGTACTCCAGCACGTATTGCTTGCCGTCGATCTCGCGCGTCTCTCGATCGCCGGACAGCTGGGTGCCGAAGCCGGTCGGGCAGAAGAAGGCGCCGATGCCGGCACCGGCCGCACGGATGCGCTCGGCCAGGTTGCCCTGCGGCACCAGTTCCAGTTCGAGCTTGCCGGAGCGATAGAGCTCGTCGAAGACGTAACTGTCGGCCTGGCGCGGAAAGCTGCAGATGATCTTGCGCACGCGCCCGGCCTTCAGCAGCGCGGCCAGGCCGGTATCGCCGTTGCCTGCGTTGTTGTTGACGACGGTGAGGTCCGTGGCGCCCTGCTCGATCAGGCCGTCGATGAGCTCGCCGGGAATGCCGGCGGTGCCGAAGCCGCCGATGAGCACCGTGGCGCCGTCGGGGATGCCGGCCATGGCATCGGCGACCGAGCGCGCGATCTTGTTGATCATGAAATCTGTCTCCGGGGGTGGGGAAAAGCGAAACACCCAGGTTGCGATTTTGTTCGCATACCGAACAAGTGTTCGTATAATGAATTTTAAAGAAGATCCACCGCTATGGCAACCCACAAGAAGCAGCCCACCGCACCCACACCGGGCGACAGCTACGTGCAGTCCTTCGCGCGCGGATTGCAGGTGATCCGCTCCTTCAGCGCGAGCGCAGCGCGCCAGACCTTGAGCGAGGTGGCGGCCGCGGCCGGCCTCACGCGCGCCGGTGCGCGCCGCATCCTGCTCACGCTGCAGACGCTGGGCTACGTCGATTCCGACGGCAAGCTCTTCGCGCTGACGCCGCGCATCCTCGACCTGGGCTTCGCCTACCTCTCGTCGATGCCGATCTGGAACCGTGCCGAGCCGGTGATGGAGGCGCTGGTGCAGCAGGTACAGGAGTCGTGCTCGGCGGCCGTGCTCGACGCCACCGACATCGTCTACGTGATGCGCGTGCCGACGCACAAGATCATGCGAATCAGCCTCGGCGTGGGCTCGCGCCTGCCCGCGTACTGCACCTCGATGGGCCGCCTGCTGCTCGCCGACCTGGACGATGAAGAGGTGCGCGCGCGGCTCGAAGCCTCGACGCTCGAAGCCTTGACGCGCCACACCCTGACCGACATCGACACCCTCTTTGCCAAGGTCGTGCAGGCGCGGCGCCAGCGCTGGTGCCTGGTCAACCAGGAACTGGAAGAAGGCCTGATCTCGATCGCCGCGCCGATCGTCGACCGCGCCGGCCGCATGGTGGCCGCGCTCAACATCAGCGGCCAGGCCAACCGCACCAGCGCGAAGGTGATGCAGGAGACCATGCTGCCCGCGCTGCTGGCCGCGGCGGCGGAGGTTTCGCGGCTGCTTTGAGGCCGGCGGCTCGATGCATGAAAAGCTATGGCGCGCATCTTGCCTCGCTGGCAAAATTCGACGCGCGCCTACCGCAGGAGGGGTGCGCCTCGTCGCCATCCCGACACATGTCCATGGAAAGCTGGCAAGACCATGTCCGCAGCACCGGTCCAAATTGCGCTCGAGCCGCTGGCGATGCCCGAGCTGCCGCCCGTGCCGAGGGTGAGCATTGCCATCATCTGCTTCAACTACGGCCGCTTCCTGGCCGAGTGCCTGGAGAGCTGTCTCGCCCAGACCATCCCCGCTGACGAAATCGTGGTGGTGAACGACGGCTCGACCGACGACACCGCGGAGGTGCTGAACGGCTATGCGGCGCGCCTGCCCCAGATCCGGGCGATCCATCAGCCAAACGGTGGAATCTGCTCGGCGACGAATGCCGCGCTCGCCGCATGCTCCGGGGACGTGGTGCTCCTGCTCGATGCCGACGACGCCATCGTGCCGGAGCGCATCGAAAAGGTGCTCGCCGCCTTGCGCGGGCGCGTGAACGGACATCGCCCCGGCTGGGTCCACCACAGCATGATGCGCTTCTCCGAGGTGCAGCCCCGTCTGGGCCTCGCGCCCTACTATCCCGGCGGCAAAGGGCCCGAGGGCTGGCTCGCTTCCGAGGCATTGAAGGCCGCCTCGACCCCGGTGCTCGCGTTGACCTCGGCGCTGGCCTTCAGGCGCGAGGTCCTGGCCGCCATCGGCCCGCTGGACTCCGATCGGCTGATGTACCAGGACCTGCAGCTTTGCACTGCCGCCACGCTGCTCAGCCCAACCGCCTGGATTCCCGAACCGCTGACACGCTATCGCATCCACCTCACGTCCATTTCGTCGGGGTCGATGGTCTCGCTGGAGCAGATCAGGAAGACGCTGCAACGTGCCCGCCGTTTCGATGCCTGGCTGCGCAGCCAGCTCGAGAAGATCAGGCCCGGCTCGGCTTCCTTGTGGCGGCCGCTGGACGACCAAGGGGGCTATCTCTGGCTCACCTTCCTCGAACGCTGGCTGTCCGGGGCCGGCAAGGACCTCGGGCTGCTGTGGAAGGTGCTGCGCCACCCGGACACCCGCCGGGGGCCACGCCAGTACCGCATCTATTACTACGGCAGCGTGCTGCTTCCCAAGGACCTGTTCGTCTCGTATTCGCGGCTGATCTTCGGCAGCAGCCCCGCCAAACTGATGTTGAGAAAATTCCTGCGCCGCGCTTGATTAGGGCCTGCGAACAGGCCCTAAGCGGCGAACCCGCGCACGGCCCAGGCGCGCGCGCTCAGCGCGATCGCGCCATCGGGCCGGCGCGGCAATGCGGCGCGAATGCGTTCGCGCAGCCTCGACCGATCCGCCTCCTTAAAGGACATCGCATAACCGGGCGCAGGTCCTTGTCCGCCCAGAAACGGCGTCCAGTAGTCGTCGAAGTCGCGAAACGGCGTCGCGACGTCGAGGGGACGCACTTCGACGGCACGCAATCCCGCCTGGACGAACAGCGCCTCGAGCGGCGCCGGCTGGCAGAGCGGAAATCGCCGCCCTTCGTCGAGTTCAGCGGCCGCCGGATTCAGCTCGACGGCGGCGTCCCAGAAGTGGCGCATGAGTTCCATCCGGCCGGCGTAGTCCCACACGTACGCGGCCACCGTCCCTCCGGGCTTGACCACACGTGCCATCCCGGCGACCGCGCGCCCGGGCTCCGGAACGAAGTTCAGCACCAGCGCGGCGACGGCCGCATCGAAACGCCCCGCCTCGACCGGCAGCTTCTGCGCATCGCCGACCTCGAAGGACGCGCGCGGATCCGGAATATGGCTGCGCGCATGGTCGACGAAGCCTTCAGAGGCATCGATGCCGAGCACCGAGGCCGGCTGCGCGTGGTCCAGGATGGTCTGCGTGAGGGCCCCGGTGCCGCAGCCGACGTCCAGCCATGCCGACTGCGGCGGCACCCGAAGCCAGGCCAGCAGTTCGGCCGCGACCTTTCGGCTCCAGCGCCCCACGTAGGGCTCGTAGAGATCGCCGGCTGCCCACGTGTCCTTTCGATCCGCCATAGGTGTGCTCCTCCAGGAGATGTCCCAAGAAAGGGATTGTCCGCCTCGCTGGACCTGTTCCGGCAAAGGCGGCATGCGGGAACAGCACGATCCCCTGCCCCATCCAATGGGCACAGGGGTCCGACATGCCACCACTTCCATTCAGCACCGCTGCACCGACCTCCGCCTCCGATGCCGAACTGGCCGCTCGCGCTGCGCGTGGCGACATCGATGCCTTCCAGCAGATCATGCGCAGGCACAACCGCCTGCTGTTTCGCACCGGCCGCAGCATCCTGAAGAACGACGAAGAGACGCAGGATGCGCTGCAGGAGGCCTATTTGCGTGCCTGGCGTTCACTCTCCGGCTTCCGAGCCGAGGCGCGCCTGTCCACCTGGCTGGTGCGCATCGTGGTGAACGAGGCGCTGGGGCGGCTGCGCCGCGGCGCCGGTGCCCAGGTGGTCCCGCTCGACGCCGCCACGGATCTGTGCGAAGCGCAAGGAGAAACGTGGATGCACGCGGACGCCGACGAACAGCCTGAGCGCGTGGCCATGCGCGGGGAGATGCGCCACCTGATCGAGTCCGGCATCGATGGCTTGCCCGAAGCGTTTCGCACCGTGTTCGTGCTGCGTGCCGTGGAAGACATGAGCATCGAGGAAGTGGCGGCTGCGCTGGCGATTCCGGAAGCGACTGTGCGCAGCCGCTTCTTTCGCGCCCGCGGGCTGCTGCGCGAGTCGCTGTCGCGCGAAGTCGATGTCGCGCTGAGCGACGCGTTCGCTTTCGATGGCATTCGCTGCGACGCCATCATCGCGCGCGTCATGGCTGGCATCGGCCAAGCCGGCGTTGCGCGCTGAATCCCCCACACGGGTGCTGCGAAAGGAGCTCCACATGACCACGTCACGTCGTGAATGGCTGGAAGCGAGCGGCGTTGGAACCCAGGTCGGCGCACGAACCGTGCTGATCGCGACCACGGCTGCGGTCGCAGCCGCGCTGACTGTCGCGTGCGGCGGTGGCGGGGGTGGAGGCGGCGTCGGTACGGGTGGCGCCGGAGGTCCGGCAGCCGAGCAAGCCGCTCTCGTCGCACAGGGCAAGCAGATCTTCCGCTTCGACACTTTCGGCGACGAAGCCCATTGGACCGGCACGCTGCGGATGCATGAGGTCATCAGTACCGCAGTCAGCCCCGTGACCGCGCTGGCGGTCGGGCTGAAGGTCGACGCCGAGGCGCTGCCGGCGGCCGTGGCGAAGGGCATCCAGGATGGAAGTGTCGATCTCAAGAGTCCCGCCACGACCGTCGCCTTGCTGAAGCTGGACGCTGTGGTCGGCCTCAAGGGCACTGTGGAGACGGTCGGCGGCAAGGATGCGCTGACCCGCGTCGGCGTCACCTGCGCCCTCTGCCACTCGACCGTCGACAATTCTTTCGCGCCGGGCATCGGCAAGCGGCTCGATGGCTGGCCCAATCGGGACCTGAATCCCGGCGCCATCATCGCGCTTTCCCCGGCGGTGGACGCGGCCAAGAAAGCCGTCTATCTCTCCTGGGGCAAAGGCAAGTACGACCCGCGGTTCAACATCGATGGCCTCAACAAGCCGGTGGTCATCCCGCCGGCCTATGGGCTGGAGGGCATTCACAGCGTGACTTTCACCGGCGACGGCGCCGAAATCGCCTACTGGAACCGGTATGTGGCCGTGACCCAGATGGGCGGCCAGGGAAGTTTCTCCGAGCCGCGCCTGAACCTGAACATCACCAACGGCACCGCAGACCTGGTGACGAACAAGTTGCCCGCGTTGCAGGCGTATCAGTTGTCGTTGAAGGCCCCCGCTGCGCCGGCGGGCAGTTTCGACGCCGCTGCAGCCGCGCGGGGCAAGGTGGTCTTCGACGGCGCAGGAAAGTGTGTGAACTGCCACAGCGGCGCCCTCTTCACGGATGCCAACTCGACGCTGCATCCCCCCAGCGACTCGATGGCGGAACCGGAAACGCCGAGCTACGCTTCCCGTTCGGCGACCAGGATGTACCGCACCTCGCCTCTGCGAGGCGTTTGGCAGCATGCGCCCTACTTCCATGACGGGTCCGCCGCCACGCTCGAGGAGGTCGCAGCCACCTACAACACCAGGCGATCGCTGGGCCTCACCCCGCAGGAGATTGCAGATCTCGCCCAGTACCTGAAGTCGCAGTGAGGCGCAGCGGGAGGTGATGTCTCTACGCTGTCTGCCCGGCGATGAACTCAAGGCCAATATCCTCCCGCAGCGGGGGCGTTTGGCCGGCAAGCCTGGCGAGGATGTGGTCGGCGGCGAGCTGACCGATGCGGTAGCGCGGCGATTTGATCGTCGTCAAGCGTAGCGGCACCGCTTCACCGATTTCCAGTCCGTTGAATCCCGCCAGGGCCAGTTGGTCGGGCACCGATATACCGGCAGCCATGCAATGCATGAGGCCGCCCACGGCCATGTCGTCGTTGGAAAAATAGACGGCATCGAGATCCGGGTGCCGGGCAAGCAGTTGCGCCAGACCGGAGCGGCCCAGCAGCAAGGACGACGGCTGGTCGGCGGTGAACCGACCCTGCAACGCGATGCCGCGCTCGGACAGGGCCTGCACGAAGCCTTCCAGGCGCTTGCCAGCACGAAGGTCGCGCTCAAGATTGCCGCCAACGTACCCGATGCGGCGTCGGCCGCTGTCGGTCAGAAACTTGCCGATGTCCCGCCCTGCTGCGACGTTCGAGAATCCCACCGCCATGTCGATCGGCTCGCCATCGATGTCCATCACCTCGACCACGGGACTGCGGACCTCGCGCAACATCTGACGGGCGCGCGGCGTGTGTTCGAGCCCGGCGAGGATCCAGCCCGACGGCCGCCATGACTGCATTGCGGCGATGAGCTGCTCTTCCTTCGCGAGGTCGTAGTCCGACACGCCGATCACGGCCTGGTAGCCGGCCGCCTCGAAGCGCTCGTTCGCTCCGCGCAGGACCTCCGGGAACACGATGTTGCCCAGCGACGGAATGATCACCACCATCAATCGCGTCCTTGCGGTGGCGAGGGCGCCAGCGAGGCGATTCGGCACGTAGCCGAGTGCCGCCACCGCCGCCTGCACCTTGGCGCGGGTCTCCTCGGAGACGTTCACATGGTCGTGCAGCACCCGTGACACGGTCATGCCGCTCACCCCGGCCAGGCGCGCGACCTCGGACAACGTCACGTCGCCAGAAGATTCCTGTCGTTCATCCATCGGGTATTGAATCCCCTCTCATTTGCTCAGGCCCGGACCCGGCGGGGCGTCAACGTTCGCCGCGAAGCCCGCCGAGTAGCCAAGCATAGCGGCCACTCTCGATGCCTGGGACTGCAGGCCGCATCGCCGTGGGTCCCGCAATGGGCAGGGTAAATACTGAATTGTTTGCGCTAACAGACAAGCAAAAATGCAATTGTTAGCGCGAACAACCGGAATGGCCCAGTCTCGGGGTCTCCCGCATTCGCTGCGCTGGACCGCTGCCCGTGGACAACCGATTCACCACACCACCAGGAGACACCCGTGACCACCATTGCCACATCGCCCCATGAGGGGCCCGTCGTCGCCGAAGCCGATCGAACCTATGCGAAGGTGTTCTGGCGCATCGTTCCGTTGCTCATGCTGTGCTACGTGGTCGCCTATCTCGACCGCGTCAACGTCGGCTTCGCCAAACTGCAGATGTCGCAAGACCTGGGCTTCAGCGAGACCGTGTTCGGCCTCGGCGCGGGCGTCTTCTTCGTCGGCTACTTCCTCTTCGAAGTGCCCAGCAACATCCTGCTGCACCGCGTAGGCGCCCGCGTATGGATCGCCCGGATCATGATCACCTGGGGCCTGCTGTCGGCCGCGTTCATCTGGGTCCAGACGCCGACGACGTTCTACGTCATGCGCTTCCTGCTGGGGCTTGCCGAAGCAGGTTTCTACCCCGGGGTGATCCTGTACATGACGTACTGGTACCCGGCCCATCGCCGGGCCAAGATCATCGCCATGTTCATGTCGGCGATTCCGGTCGCGGGCATTTTCGGCAATCCGCTGTCGGGCTGGATCATGGACCTCTTCCAGGGCACCGGCGGAATGCAGGGCTGGCAATGGATGTTCATCATCGAGGCCCTGCCCGCGTTGGTGATGGGCCTGGTCGTGCTGATGTTCCTCGACAACAACATCCGCCAGGCGAAATGGCTCACCGAGCAGGAAAAGCAACTGCTCGAACGCGAAATCGTCGCCGACCAGAAGGGCACGCAAAGCAAGCATTCGATCGGCGCGATCTTCGGTGACCGGCGCGTCTGGCTGATGTGCTTGATCTACTTCTGCTTCGTGATGGGGCAGTACGGCCTGACATTCTGGATGCCGACCCTGATCAAGGCGACCGGCGTGACCGGCAACCTCAACATCGGCCTCTTCAGCGCCATTCCGTTCGGCTGCGCCATCGTGGCCATGAACCTCATCGGACGCAGCGCCGACGCGCATCGCGAGCGCCGCTGGCACCTGGTTGTTCCCGCGATCTTCGGTGCGGTCGGCTTCATCGTTGCGGCTTCGTTCGTCCACAACACCGTCGTCTCCGTTGCGGCCCTCTCCCTGGCCGCTGCCGGAGTGCTGACGTGCGCGCCGCTTTTCTGGTCGCTGCCGACTTCGTTCCTGTCGGGAGCCGCCGCCGCGGTCGGTATCGCGGCGATCAACTCGGTGGGCAACCTGGCCGGGTTCGTCAGTCCCTACCTGGTCGGCTACTTGAAGGATGCGACGCAAAGCACGCAAAGCGGGATGTACGTCCTGGCCGGCACGCTGGTGGTCGGCGCCATCGCGGTGCTGAGAACGCCTGCGCGCCTGGTCAATCGCTGAGGAGGCCTCATGAGCAACATTGGAGTCATCGGCCTCGGCGCCATGGGTTCCGGAATGGCAAAGTCGCTGCGCCGCGCGGGCCACGCCGTGCACGTGTGTGATGCGCGCCCCGGCGCGGCAGAAGCCTTCGCGAAGGACGGCGGCGTCGCCTGCGCCTCACCCGCCGAGGTAGGCAAGTCCTGCCATGTGGTCATATCGGTGGTCGTCAATGCGCAGCAAACCGAGGAGATCCTCTTCGGCCCGAACGGCGCCGCTTCCGAGTTGGCCGGCGGCAGCGTGTTCGTGATGTGCTCCACCGTCGACCCCAATTGGTCGATCGCACTGGAATCGCGGCTTGAAGCGCTCGGCATCCTGTACCTGGATGCGCCGATCTCGGGCGGGGCGGCCAAGGCCGCTTCGGGCGACATGACGATGATGACGGCCGGCAAGCCCGCCGCGTTCGAGCGCTGCGAGGGACTGCTGGAAGCGATGGCGGCCAAGGTCTACAGGCTCGGCGACCGCGCCGGCAACGGCAGCAAGGTGAAGATCATCAACCAACTGCTCGCCGGCGTGCACATCGCAGCCGCCGCCGAAGCCATGGCGCTCGGCTTGCGCGAAGGGGTCGACGCCGCCTCGCTGTACGAGGTCATCACGAACAGTGCCGGCAACAGCTGGATGTTCAAGAACCGCATGGCCCACGTGCTGAAGGCCGACTACACACCCCTCTCGGCGGTGGACATCTTCGTCAAGGATCTCGGGCTGGTGCTCGACACCGCACGGGCCAGCAAGTTCCCCTTGCCGCTGGCGAGCACCGCCCACCAGATGTTCATGCAGGCCTCGACCGCCGGTTTCGCGAAAGAAGACGACTCGGCGGTCATCAAGATCTTCCCCGGCATCGAACTGCCGAAGGCTGGACGATGAGCGCCATGGTCGCGAAGCCTCTGCTCGGTTGCATCGCTGACGACTTCACGGGCGCGACCGACCTCGCCAACAACCTCGTGCGCAGCGGCATGCGCACCGTGCAGACCATCGGGATACCCGAGGACGAATCTGCCGCGATCGATGCCGATGCCATCGTGGTGGCGCTCAAATCGCGCACCATCGCGCCGGCCGACGCCGTGGCCCAGTCGCTCGATGCGCTGCGCTGGCTGCGCGCCCAGGGCGTGCAGCAGGTGTACTTCAAGTACTGCTCGACGTTCGACTCGACGCCCGAGGGCAACATCGGTCCCGTCACCGATGCGCTGCTCGACGCGCTGTCCGATCTGCCGGACGGCGAATTCACCATCGCCTGCCCGGCGTTTCCGGAGAACCAGCGCACGATCTTCAACGGCCACCTGTTCGTCGGCGAGCAGTTGCTCAGCGACAGCGGCATGCGCAACCATCCGCTGACGCCGATGACGGACGCCAATCTCGTGCGCGTGCTTCAGCTTCAGACGAAGCACAAGGTCGGGCTGGTGACCTATGACGTGGTCGCGCAGGGTGCGCGTGCCATTCGCGAGCGCTTTGCGGCGCTGAAGGCCGAAGGTGTCCGGATCGCCGTGGTCGACGCGGTCTCCAACCAGGACCTGATACAGATCGGCGCGGCGGTGCAAGACATGCCCCTGGTGACCGCCGGATCCGGCCTGGCGATCGGCCTGCCGCAGAACTGGCAGTTCAACGAACCCGGTGCGGCAGCCGCGAGGGCCGACAGGCTGCCGCCCGCTTCGGGCCTTCGGGCGATCGTGTCGGGGAGTTGCTCGCAGGCGACGAACGTGCAGGTCCTGCACTTCAAGCGCAGCGGGCGGGCAAGCTTTGCGGTCGACCCGCTGGCGATCGCTGCCGGCGACGACGTGGTGGGCGAGGCCTTGGCCTGGGCCGGCGAGCACGTACTCGATGGGCCGGTGCTGGTGTATGCCACCGCCGAGTCGGCTTCAGTCAAGGACGTCCAGGCGCAACTCGGCGTCGCACGTGCCGGCGAATTGGTCGAGGAGGCACTGTCAAGCATCGCGCTCGGACTGGTCGAGCGCGGCGTGCGGCAACTGGTCGTGGCCGGCGGCGAGACCTCGGGTGCGGTGGTGCGCGAGCTCAATGTGCGTCAGATGGGCATCGGCCCCCAGATCGACCCGGGCGTGCCGTGGACGGCCGTGCACTCCCCGGCGTGTGCCGGCGAGACGCTGCATATGGCACTGAAGTCCGGCAACTTCGGAACGACCGACTTCTTCACGAAGGCTTTCGATCAGCTGGCGGCATGACAAGCGACGTGCGAGAGGAAATCTGCCGGGTTGGCGCGTCGCTGTTCGACCGCCGCTATGTGCATGGCACGGCCGGCAACATCAGCGTGCGCACCGACAATGGCTTTCTGATCACGCCCACCGATGCATGCCTCGGGCAGCTCGAACCGGTGCACCTGGCCGAGGTGGACATCGGCGGCGTTCAAACCGGCGGCGACCCCGCATCCAAGACGCTCGCCCTGCACCGACGCATCTATGCGGCCGACCCGCACGCGCGCTGCGTGATCCACACGCATTCCACCCACCTGGTCGCGCTCTCGCTCGCTGGCGTGTGGAACGCGCACGACATCGTTCCTCCGATCACACCGTACTACGTGATGAAGGTCGGTCACGTTCCGCTGATCCCATACCACCGGCCCGGCGATCCCGCCGCAGGCGACGAAGTGGCACGCCGCATCGTGACGATGCGAGAAGCGGGCACGCCCATCCGCGCCGTGATGCTCGACCGGCTCGGTCCCAACGTATGGCACGGCTCGCCCGCGCAAGCCTGCGCTGTGCTCGAAGAGCTGGAGGAGACCGCGCGGCTTTGGCTGACGGCAAGGCCTCAGCCGCTCTCACCTGAACGTATCGACGAGTTGCGTACCCACTTCGGCGCGCGCTGGTAACACCCCACGAAGGAAGCTCTATGCCCCGCTTTGCCGCCAATCTGACCATGCTCTACCCTGAGCATGACTTTCTCGACCGCTTCGCCGCCTCGGCCGATGACGGCTTCAAGGCCGTCGAATACCTGTTTCCATTCGCCTACGACAGCGCCGTTCTCGCGCAGCGTCTGAGCGACCATGGCCTGCAACAAGTACTGTTCAACGCTCCACCCGGCGATTGGGATGCGGGCGAACGCGGCATTGCGTGTCTGCCCGGGCGCGAACAGGAATTCCGTCGCGGTGTCCTGACAGCGCTGGACTACGCCGAGGCATTGAAATGCCCGCGCGTGCATGCGATGGCAGGGCTTGCGGCGGCGGACGCGGATCGCACCACGCTGCGCCGCACCTACACCGCCAACCTGGCCTGGGCCGCAGAACAGGCGGCCGCTCGCGGCGTCGACATACTGATCGAGCCGATCAACACGCGCGACATTCCCGGATTCTTCCTCAATCGGCAGGATGAGGCGCACGCGGTCGTGGCCGAGGTCGGCGCACGGAATCTGAAAGTCCAGATGGACCTCTACCACTGCCAGATCGTCGAGGGCGATGTGTCGATGAAGCTGCGCAAATATCTGCCTTCCGGCCATGTGGGCCACCTGCAGATCGCTGGAGTACCGCTTCGGAATGAACCCGACGTCGGTGAACTCAATCACGACTACCTATTCAACTTGATCGATGAATTGGGCTTTGACGGCTGGATAGGCTGCGAGTACCGCCCGAAAGGAGCGACATCCTCCGGCCTGGAGTGGTTCAGACGGCTGACGTGAGTCGAAGTTCATCAGCACTGATTTCATTCTTTGATCCGGAACCTGTCATGAAGCGTTCACGCCACGCCAAGATCGTCGCCACCCTCGGGCCTGCAAGTGCCGACATTGTCACCATCCGAGCGCTGTTCGACGCCGGTGCCGATGTTTTTCGGCTCAACTTCAGTCACGGAACCCACGCGCAGCATGCCGAGCGCGTCAAGATGATCCGCGAGGTCGAGCACGACGCCGGGCGCCCGATCTCGATCCTGCTCGATTTGCAGGGACCAAAGCTGCGCATCGGGGCGTTCGCAGACGGCCCGATCGAGCTGAAGACGGGAGAGGCTTTCCGCCTCGACCTCGATCCGACTCCAGGCAACGCCTCACGGGCACCCATGCCGCACCCAGAGATTTTTGCCGCCCTCAAGCCAGGCACGGACCTGCTGCTCGACGATGGGAAGATATGTCTGATCGTCGAAGCTTGCGGTCACGATTTCGCACAGACTCGTGTGGTCAACGGTGGACGCTTGTCGGAACGCAAAGGCGTCAACGTTCCATCGGTCCTGCTGCCGATCTCAGCCCTCACGGCCAAGGACCGTACCGACCTGACCTTCGGCCTGACGCTGGGAGTGGACTGGGTCGCGTTGTCGTTCGTCCAGCGACCGGAGGATCTCGAGGAAGTGCATGCGATCGTCAAAGGTCGAACCGGTGTCCTTTCGAAACTGGAAAAGCCCGCCGCCATCGAATGCCTCGACGCGATCATCGCCCTGACTGACGCGGTGATGGTCGCCCGCGGCGACATGGGCGTCGAACTGCCCGCCGAGCAGGTACCGCGGATCCAGAAGCGGATCGTGCGTGCCTGCCGCGACGCGGGCAAGCCGGTGATCGTCGCCACCCAGATGCTCGAATCGATGATCGCCGCACCGGTTCCCACCAGGGCCGAGGCCTCCGACGTTGCGACCGCGGTGTACGACGGCGCGGACGCCGTGATGCTCTCCGCGGAGTCCGCTTCCGGCGCCTATCCACGGGAGGCGGTTGCGATGATGGACCGGATCATTGCCGAGGTCGAATCCGATCCCTACTACCGCTCGGGCATGGATGCGTCGCGGAAAGAGCCACTTGCGTCAGTGGCAGACGCCGTGTGCCTGTCGCTGCGCGTTACTGCAAGTTTGCTCCCGTTGTCCACCATCGTGACTTACACGCGATCCGGAGCGACAAGCCTGCGCGCAGCACGCGAGCGGCCCGTCGCGCCCGTGCTGAGCATCACACCTGACCTGGCCATCGCTCGGCGGCTCGCGTTGACCTGGGGGGTGCACTCGGTGCATTCCGATGCAGTCATCCAGGACGTGCCCGACATGATCGACAGCGCCTGTGGGCTGGCGCGCCGGGAAGGCTACGCCGTCTCGGGCGACTACGTCGCGATCGCAGCCGGCATGCCATTCGGCGTCGTCGGAACCACCAACTTCCTGCACATCGCGAAGGCTTGAAATCCATGGCCAGAGTCAAGGACATCAAGGCCTCGACCGTCGAGTAGAAGCGCACGCGCTTGCCGTGCTGCGTGATGCCCGCCACGCATCACGTCAACTGGCACTGCGCTTGATCTCGCCGCCGCGGGGCGCGGAGCCATACGTACGAGAGTACGGAGAGTGCGCGCGTGAGAACGCAGCAGCGCTACCGAAGCCCGCGCGCCGGGCCACCGCCTTGACGGTGTCGCCGGAGCACTCGCTGCTCACGCGCACGACTCGGATTGCCACGCCCGCCTCGAATGACAGGCGCGACAGGTCCCTTGGTGAAAACCCACTGGCCCACGACTTGCTAAACATCGGCCGATGATCGAAAATTTTCTTTTCTCGCACCAGTTTGTAATTTTCTTTTCATATTTCGCACCTTGAAGGGGCGAGCCCGAACCGAATGCTTGCCTCTTCCGCGTCTTCCGCAACCACCGTGGCGCAGCGCATCGCGCAGGCCCTGCCGCAGCTGACGCGCTCGCACCGGCAGGTGGCCGACTACGTGCTGGAGCGCCCCTTGCAGGTCGCGACGCTGCCGATCGACGAACTGGCGACGGCCGCCGGCGTGTCGGTGGCCACCGCCAACCGCTTCGCGCGCGCCCTGGGCTTCGACGGCTATGCGAACTTCCGCGCCGAACTGGTCCGCGGCTTCGAGCCCCTGCTGGCGCCGGTGGAACGGCTGCGCGGCAGCCTGGCGCAGCCCTCGACGGTGGCCGAGGTCTTTGCCGCCGCGCTGGAAGAGAGCCGGGGCAACATCGAGGCCACCCGCCAGGCGCTGGACCCGGCCTCCTGCGAGGCGGCGGTGGCGCGCATCCTCGACGCGCGCACCATCTACGTCGTCGGCTTCGGCGCCAGCGCCTGGCTGTCCGGGCTGCTGCAGCATGGCCTGGACACCTACTGCGCCGACGTGCGCCTGCTGCCCTCGGTGAGCGGCGTCACGCACGGCGCGCGCGCCCTGTCGCGCGGCGGGCCGCGCGACCTGCTGGTGGCGCTGAGCTTCCCGCGCTACCTGACCGACACCATGGCGCTGACCGGCATCGCCCGCGCCCAGGGCGTGGGCGTGCTGGCCCTGACCGACCGGCCCAGCTCGCCGCTGGCGCCGCTGGCCGACGTGGTGCTCTATGCGCAGACCGAGACCCGCTACCGCCCCAACTGCGAGACCAGCGTGCTGGCGCTGATCGAGGCGCTGACCAGCGCGGTGGCCTTGCGCGCGCCGGGCGCGTTCCAGGCCGCCGGCAAGATCGTCCACTCGGTCATGCCCTGGCTGCATGGCGCGCAGGACTTGCGGGCCGCCAACGCCGAAAAGAACCAACAGGCGCCGGCGCCGCGCGCGCCGAACAGAAAGAAGAAGGCACGATGAGAACCACACCGGTCATTGCCATCCACGGCGGCGCGGGCACCATCAGCGCGGCGGCGCTGGACGCGAGCGCGGCCGCGGCCTACCACGACGCGCTGCGCACCATCGTGCTCGCCGGCCAGGCGCTGCTGCTGCGCGGCGCCAGCGCGCTGGACGCGGTGTGCCTGGCGGTCGAGATGCTGGAGGACTGCCCGCTGTTCAACGCCGGCCACGGTGCGGTCTTCACCAGCGCCGAGACGCACGAGCTCGACGCGGCCGTGATGGACGGCGCCGAGCTGCGCGCCGGCGCCGTCGCCGGCGTCAGCCGCGTCCGCCACCCGGTGCACGCCGCGCGCGCGGTGATGGACGACGGCGCCCACGTGCTGCTGGCCGGTGCCGGCGCCGAGGCCTTCGCGCGCGGGCGCGGGCTGGAAATGGTCGAACCGGAGTACTTCTCCACCGAGGCGCGCCGCGAGCAGCTGCGGCGCGCGCGCGCCGAAGGCCGCGTCGCGCTCGACCACGACGGCGCGGCACGCGCAGCGGCGCTGTCCACCGCGCCACTGGACGAAACGAACAAGTTCGGCACCGTTGGCGCCGTCGCGCTCGACCGGCGCAGCCATCTGGCGGCCGCCACCTCCACCGGCGGCATGACCAACAAGCGCGTCGGCCGCGTCGGCGACTCGCCGCTGATCGGCGCCGGCACCTATGCCGACGACAAGCGCGCCGCCGTGTCCTGCACCGGCAGCGGCGAGATGTTCATCCGCACGGCCGCGGCCTACGACGTCTGCGCGCGCATGCGCTACGCCGGCCAGTCGCTGGCGCAGGCCGCGCACGCCGTGATCATGCAGGCCGTACCTGCCATCGGCGGCAGCGGCGGCCTGATCGCCATCGACCGCGCCGGCAACGTCTGCCTGCCCTTCAACACCGAGGGCATGTACCGGGGCCATGCGCGCGGCGCCGAGCCGCCGCACACTGCCATCCATCGATAAACGCTGCCACCATGTCCGCCGTCCTCTCCGCGCCGACCGCAACATCCGCCGCACTGGAGCTGCCCGGCCAGCGCGTGCTCGCCGTCGACGCGCTCACCGTGCGCTTCGCGAGTTCCGAGCGCACCGTGGACGCGGTGCGCGAGCTGTCCTTCCACGTCGACCGCGGCGAGACGCTGGCCATCGTCGGCGAGTCGGGCTCGGGCAAGTCCGTCACCTCGCTGTCGCTGATGCGTCTGGTGGAATACGGCGGCGGCCGCATTGCACAAGGCCGCATGGCCTTCCGGCGCCGCGACGGCCGGGTGCTCGACCTGGCGCGGGCCTCCGACGCGACGATGCGCGGCATCCGCGGCGCCGACATCGCGATGATCTTCCAGGAGCCGATGACCTCGCTGAACCCGGTGTTCACCGCCGGCGACCAGATCGCCGAGGCCATCGCCATCCACCAGGGCAAGGACCGCGCCGCAGCAGCCGCCGAGGCGCTGCGCATGCTGGAGCTGGTGCGCATTCCCGAAGCACGCAGCGTGCTCGCGCGCTACCCGCACCAGCTCTCGGGCGGCATGCGACAGCGCGTGATGATCGCGATGGCGCTGTCGTGCCGGCCCTCGCTCCTGATCGCCGACGAGCCGACCACCGCGCTCGACGTGACGATCCAGGCGCAGATCCTCCAGCTCATCCGCGAGCTGCAGACCGAGATGCAGATGGGCGTGGTGTTCATCACGCACGACATGGGCGTGGTCGCCGAGGTGGCCGATCGCGTGCTGGTGATGTACCAGGGCGACAAGGTCGAGGCCGGGCCCTCCGAGCAGTTGTTCGCGGCGCCGCAGCATGCCTACACGCGTGCGCTGCTCTCGGCCGTGCCGCACCTGGGCGCGATGCGCGGCACCGACCTGCCCCGGCGCTTCGAGCTGCTGCAGGTCGACGCCGTTGGCGCCCGCGTGAGCGTGAGCGATGCGAGCCCGCAGGACACCGTGCAGAGCGACCAGCCACCGATCCTGCGCGTGAAAGACCTGGTGACCCGCTTCGAGTTGAAAAGCGGCCTCTTCAGCCGCGTGACGCGCGTGGTGCATGCCGTGGAACAGATCAGCTTCGATCTGCGTGCCGGCGAGACCCTGGCGCTGGTCGGCGAATCGGGCTGCGGCAAGTCCACCACCGGCCGTTCGCTGCTGCGCCTGGTCGAGAGCCAGGGCGGAGCGATCGAGTTCGACGGCCGCAACGTCCTCATGCTGCCCACCGGCGAGCTGCAGGCGCTCAGGCGCAACATCCAGTTCATCTTCCAGGACCCCTTCGCCTCGCTCGACCCACGCCTGACGGTGGGCTTCTCGATCATGGAGCCGCTCCTGGTGCACAAGATCGCGAGCGGCGCCAAGGCGCAGCAGCGCGTGCGCTGGCTGCTCGAGAAGGTCGGCCTGCCGGCCGACTACGCGCAGCGCTACCCACACGAGTTCTCCGGCGGCCAGCGCCAGCGCATCGCCATTGCGCGCGCGCTCGCGCTCAACCCCAAGGTGGTGGTGGCCGACGAGTCGGTGTCGGCGCTGGACGTGTCGATCCAGGCGCAGATCGTCAACCTGATGCTGGACCTGCAGCGCGAGCTGGGCATCGCCTTCCTGTTCATCTCGCACGACATGGCCGTGGTCGAGCGCATCAGCCACCGCGTGGCCGTGATGTACCTGGGCCAGATCGTCGAGATCGGCCCCAGGCGCGCGATCTTCGAGAATCCGCAGCACGCCTACACGCGCAAGCTGATGGCGGCCGTGCCGGTCGCTGATCCGGCGCGCCGCAACCGCGACCGGCCGCTGCTGCAGGGCGAGATTCCCAGCCCCATGCACCCCGTGGGCTACGAGCCCGGCGTCAAGCCGCTCGTCGAGGTAGGCCTCGGCCATTTCGTCGCGCAGCACCCGATCAACTGATTTTCAACGTCACCGACTTCAAAGAAGGAGTTCCACCATGAACAAGCAACGCCTCTCCCGCATCGCCGCCGCGCTGACCATCGCCGGCCTGGCCGGCTTCGCGCTGTCGGCGCACGCCGCCAAGGACATCGTCGTCGCGGTGCAGTCCGGCTTCACGACCACCGACCCCTACGACGCCAACGACACGCTGTCGCAAGCCGTCGCGAAGTCCTTCTACCAGGGCCTCTACGGCTTCGACAAGGACATGAAGATGGGGCCGGTGCTGGCCATGGGCCACACCGTCAGCAAGGACGGCCTGGTCTACACCGTCAAGCTGCGCACGGGCGTGCAGTTCCACGACGGCACGCCCTTCAATGCCGAGGCCGTGAAGGCCACCTTCGACCGCGTGACCAACCCGGACAACAAGCTCAAGCGCTACAACCTCTACAAGAACATCGCCAAGACCGAGGCGGTCGACGCGACCACGGTGCGCTTCACGCTCAGCGAGCCCTTCTCGCCCTTCATCAACACGCTCGCGCACCCCTCGGGCGTGATCATCTCGCCGGCCGCGCTGGCCAAGTACGGCAACAAGGGCATCGCGCAGAACCCGGTCGGCACCGGCCCCTTCAAGTTCGTCGAATGGAAGGCCACCGACTACCTGAAGGTCGCCAAGTTCGACGGCTACTGGAAGAAGGGCTACCCGAAGGTCGACAGCATCACCTTCCGCCCGGTGGTCGACAACAACACGCGCGCCGCGATGATGCAGACCAACGAAGCGCACTTCGCTTTCCCGATGCCGCCCGAAGCGGCCGCGACGCTGAAGGAAAAGCCCAGCCTCGAGGTGAGCAGCTCGCCCTCGATCATCCATCGCTACATCTCGATGAACACGCAGCAGAAACCCTTCGACAACCCGAAGGTGCGCGAGGCCGTCAACTACGCGATCAACAAGGAAGCGCTGGTCAAGGTGGCGTTCTCGGGCTATGCGATTCCGGCCGAAGGCGTGCTGCCCAAGGGCATCGAGGGCGCGGCCAAGCTCGGCCCCTGGCCCTACAACCCGGCCAAGGCGCGCGAGCTGCTGAAGGAAGCCGGCTACCCGAACGGCTTCGAGAGCACGCTCTGGTCGGCCTACAACTACACGACGGCACAGAAGGTCATCCAGTTCGTACAGCAGCAGCTGGCGCAGGTCGGCATCAAGGTGCAGGTGCTGGCGCTCGAGGCCGGCCAGCGCGTCGAACGCGTCGAGAGCGCGCAGGACCCGGCCACCGCGCCGGTGCGCATGTACTACGTGGGCTGGTCCTCGTCGACCGGCGAGGCCGACTGGGCGATGCGTCCGCTGCTGGCCTCCGAGTCCTTCCCGCCCAAGCTCTTCAACACCGCCTACTACAAGAACCCCGAGGTCGATGCCGATATCAAGAAGGCGCTGGTGACCACCGACCCTGCCGCCAAGGCCAAGATCTACGCCGACGCGCAGCAGCGCATCTGGAAGGACGCGCCCTGGGCCTTCCTGGTGACCGAGCAGCTGCTGTCGGTGCGCGCGCGCAACCTGGCCGGCTTCTACGTGATCCCGGACGGCAGCTTCAACTTCGACGAAGTCGAGCTGAAGTGATCGCGGCGCGGAATCGCCCATGACCCAGTACGTCCTCAAGCGCCTGCTGGGTCTGCTGCCGACGCTGCTGATCGTCGCGGTGCTGGTGTTCCTGTTCGTGCACATGCTGCCCGGCGATCCGGCGCGGCTGGCGGCCGGGCCGGACGCCAGCCCCGAGACCGTGGCGCTGGTGCGCGCGGACCTCGGCCTCGACAAGCCGCTGCCGCAGCAGTTCCTGAACTTCTTCGGCAACATGCTGCAGGGCGACTTCGGCCATTCGCTGCGTTCCAAGCGGCCGGTGTCGACCGAGATCGCCGAGCGCTTCATGCCGACGCTGCTGCTCACGATCAGCAGCATGGCCTGGGCCGTGGTCTTCGGCATGGCCATCGGCATCACGTCGGCGGTGTTCCGCAACCAGTGGCCCGACCGGCTCGGCATGACGCTGGCGGTCTCAGGCATCTCGTTCCCGGCCTTCGCGCTCGGCATGCTCCTGATGCAGATCTTCTCGGTCCAGCTCGGCTGGCTGCCCACGGTGGGCGCCGATTCGTGGCGGCACTACATCCTGCCCTCGCTGACGCTGGGCGCCGCCGTGGCCGCGGTGATGGCGCGCTTCACGCGGGCCTCCTTCATCGAGGTGATCCAGGAAGACTTCGTTCGCACCGCGCGCGCCAAGGGCGTGTCGGAGAAGTGGGTCATCCTGAAGCACTGCCTGCGCAACGCGCTGATCCCGGTGGTCACGATGATGGGGCTGCAGTTCGGCTTCCTGCTCGGCGGCTCGATCGTGGTCGAGGCGGTGTTCAACTGGCCCGGCCTCGGGCGCCTGCTGGTCGACGCGGTCGACATGCGCGACTACCCCATCATCCAGACGCTGGTGCTGCTCTTCTCGCTCGAATTCATCCTGATCAATCTCGTGGTCGACGTGCTCTATGGCTATATCAACCCCACCATCCGCTACAAGTGACGCGCCGGTCCCGATGCTCGCCACCGAAGGCAAGGTGCGCACGCCGTGGACCGAGTTCTGGCGCAAGTTCCGCATGCAGCACGTGGCGCTGGCCGCGCTGGTCTTCGTGCTGCTGCTGGTGGCGGTCGCGATCCTCGCGCCGTGGATCGTGCCCTACGACGCCGAGAACTTCTTCGACTACGACAAGATCAATGCGGGCCCTTCGGCGGCGCACTGGTTCGGCGTCGACCCGCTCGGGCGCGACATCTTCAGCCGCATCCTGATGGGTGCGCGCATCTCGCTGGCCGCCGGCTTCCTCTCGGTGGTGCTGGGCGCCATCGTGGGGACCGTGCTGGGCCTGCTGGCCGGCTACTACGGCGGCTGGTGGGACCGCATCGTGATGCGCATCTCCGACGTGCTCTTCGCCTTTCCCGGCATCCTGCTGGCGCTGGGCGTGGTCGCCATCCTGGGCAGCAGCATGACCAACGTGGTGGTCGCGGTGTCGGTGTTCAGCGTGCCGGCCTTCGCGCGGCTGGTGCGCGGCAACACGCTGGTGCTGAAGAACCTGACCTACATCGAGGCCACGCGCAGCATCGGCGCCAACGACCGCACCATCCTGCTGCGCCACATCCTTCCGGGCACGATCTCGTCTATCGTCGTCTACTTCACGATGCGCCTGGGCACCTCGATCATCACGGCCGCGAGCCTCAGCTTCCTCGGCATGGGCGCGCAGCCGCCGATGCCCGAGTGGGGCGCGATGCTCAACGAGGCGCGCGCCGACATGGTCAACGCGCCGCACGTCGCGCTGTTCCCGTCGCTGGCGATCTTCTTCACGGTGCTGGCTTTCAACCTGCTGGGCGATGGTCTGCGCGATGCCCTCGATCCGAAAATCGACCGGCTCTAGAAGATGAGCCCCGCGGTCCCGCGCATCGGCACGCTGCCTTCGGGCCCGCGCGACGCCATCACGGACGTCGCCGGCGTCACGGTCGGCCATGCCACGCTGGCCGAGGGCGAGGTGCAGACCGGCGTGACCGTGGTTCGACCCCATGCCGGCGATCCCTACCTGCAGCGCGTACCCGCGGGTTTCGCGGTGCTCAACGGCTTCGGCAAGAGCGTCGGCCTGCTGCAGGTCGAGGAGCTCGGCGTGCTGGAGACGCCGATCGCGCTGACCAACACTTTCTCGGTGCCGGCCGTGGCGGCGGCGCAGATCCGCCAGTGCGTCGCCGCAAATCCCGAATGCGGGCGCAGCCTGCCGACGGTGAACCCGCTGGTGTTCGAGTGCAACGACGGCTTCCTCAACGACATCCAGCGCATGGCAGTCAACGAGGGCCATTACCTGCAGGCCTGCGCCTCGGCCGGCGAGGACGTGGCGCAGGGCTCGGTCGGCGCCGGGCGCGGCATGTCCTCTTTCTCGCTCAAGGGCGGCATCGGCAGCGCATCGCGGCGCGCCGGAACGCACACGGTGGGCGCGCTGGTGCTCGCCAACTTCGGCCTGCTGCCCAACCTCCTCATCGCCGGCCAGCCGGTCGGCAGACGGCTCGCAACGGCGCAGCAGGCCGATACGGAGAAGGGCTCGATCATCATGCTGATCGCCACCGACGCACCGCTCGACGCACGCCAGCTGCGCCGGCTGGCGCTGCGCGCCGGCGCCGGCCTCGCGCGCACCGGCTCGGTCTTCGGCCACGGCAGCGGCGACATCGCGCTCGCCTTCTCGACCGCCTACACGCTGCCGCAGCGGCGCGCAGCGCCGATGCCGGCCGTCGCGCTCCTGCACGACGGCCTGCTCGACGACCTGTTCCAGGCCGCGGCCGACAGCACGGAGCAGGCCATCCTGAATGCGCTGTGGCATGCGGATCCCGTCACCGGACGCGACGGCCATGTGCGGCCGGCGCTCAGCGCGCTGCTGCGCGAACTTGCTCCAAAATGAAAATCCTGATCTCCGTCGACATCGAAGGCGTGGCCGGCGTCTTCCATTCCCAGCAGGTGCGTGCCGGCAATCCCGAATACGAGCGCGCCCGCCGGCTCATGACCGAGGAGGCGAACGCGGCCATCGCCGGCGCCTTCGACGGCGGTGCGAGCGAGGTCTGGGTCAACGACTCGCATGGCGACTTCCGCAACATGCTGCCCGAGCTGCTCGACGCGCGCGCCCAGGTGATCCAGGGCAAGCCGCGCTACCTGAGCATGGTGAGCGGCGTCGAACTCGGCATGGACGGCGTGTGCATGGTCGGCTACCACTCGCGCGCCCAGGGCCTGGGCATCCTTGCGCACACCATCAACAGCTTCGCCTTCGCCGGCGTCGAGATCAACGGCCAGGCCGTGGGCGAGGCCGCGCTCTACGGTGCGCTGGCGGGCGAATACGGCGCGCCGGTGCTGATGGCCAGCGGCGACGACGTCTTCATCGCGGAGAACCGGCCGCTGTTCCCGCACGCCACCTTCGTGCAGACCAAACGTGCGACGGGCCAGACCAGCGGGATGTCACTGTCGCCGGTACAGGCGTGTGCGGCGATCCGCATCGGCGTGGAAGCGGCTCTTGCGGCCCGTGACGGCGCACGGACATTCGTCATGCAGAAACCGCTCTCGGTCACGCTGCACACCCAAGCGCCCGCGCTGGCCGACCTGTTCTGCCAGTGGCCCGAGTTCGAGCGCGTCGCCGCGACCGAGCTGCGCTTTTCCGCGCCCTCGGTCGAGGCCGCTGTGCGCATGCTCAACTGCTGCTCGGCGATGTCGGCGATGCTGCGCTGAACGGATCGACGTACACGGTGACGACGGGGCAGGCAGCGCCCTCGCCGCGGCTGTCGGCCCGCCGCTGCAGCGCTTCGATGCCGGCCATCATGGCGGCGCTGTAGCTCGGCATCGGGCCTTGCGCGGATTCGATGGCGATCGGCTTGCCGTCGAGTTCGGCGTGCTTCTGCAGGATCCAGTAGAAGTGGCCGGAGACGGGCTCGTCCACGATCAGTTCGATGGCGTCGGGGTGCATGGCGGTCTCCTCCTACTGCGCGAACATCAGCGCCAGGCGCTGCGCGTCGTGCTCGGCGTCGTTCAGCGCATCGTCGGCGGTGGCCCGCAGATCGATGCAGACATGCACGACGCGTTCTTCCGAAGCTTCGCGAATCTTGACCACGCCCGACCACCAGCCTTCTTGCCACTGGCAGTCGAGCAGCATGGTCTGGCCGTGCGCCTGCGCCACGACCGCCTGTCGTCGGCGCACGGGCGAAGTCCGGTGCCAGACGCGTCGGGATGAGCTCAACAGCTTGGAGAACATGGCGGCCCTTTTGTTGAAGACCAGGGAGCCCATTGGATGCGCGCGAAGGCATAGGCGGAAGCGATGGATTTCACGCTTCAGCCGATTCGCGCAAGCGATCGGCCGAAGCGTGCAATAAGCCACGGAAAGGCCCCAATGGCCGGCTTGGGGAAGATCCACTTTGCGCGTCGGCTTGCGCGCCACCCGGATGACGAAGGCCGAGAGGCAGAACACACCGCACCAGCAGCATGATCTGGCCGGCGCAGGCAAGCTTGTCCAATGGCAGATTGCCGTCGTCATCGAACTTGTGCAAGATGAGCGTCCGCTGTGGACCAGGAGGCTTTCATGACCGTTTTGGAAGAGAAAAACGTGGCCGTCCTCCGCGACGGATACCTTCGCTGGAACGACTCAAGGGGCGACAGCGCCCAGCACTGGATGGACCTGATGGCCGAGGATGTCCACTGGTGCTCGCTCGGCGCCGCCGCCGCAGGCGCGAGCTACACCCAGGGCTGCTGTTCGAAATCTGAAGTGCAGCGCTATTTCCTGGAATTGAGCAGGAGCTGGGAGATGCTCGACTACACGGCCGATGAATTCGTTGCCCAGGGCGACCGCGTCGTGATGCTGGGCAGCTGCGAGTGGAAACACCGCGGAACCGGCAAGACGGTGAAGACGCCCAAGGCGGACGTGATCCGGATGCGCGACGGCAAGATCGTGGATTTCATGGAGTTCTACGACACCGCCGCCGCGCTCGCGGCGACGACGTAAACGGACGCACCCGTCATGCGGCGTGCGATAGACAGCGAACGCTAGCCGCGGCAAGAACCAAACGCGCAACGCCGCGCCGCAACAGGCGCCGCAACAGCACGCGCATGCATCTCGCGCGCCAGCGACGCGCCGCATGGTAGGCCGCCACCAAATCGTTCACGCGGCAGCTCCCGCCTTCATCTCGCCGGCGAGCGCCGCATAGGTTTCGATCCACGAGTTCCACCAGTACTTCCGCGCGCATCGGCCGCCCCTGCTCGCCGGTGTGGGGGCGAAACGATCCCTTCTTCCTGCCGGCGCGCCGAGGCCTTTCCGCGCGACAACCCGAACGCGCGGGTGCAGCTCCTGGACACCGGCCACTTCGCGCTCGAAACCCATGGGTACGAGATCGCCGAAGCCATCCGGCGTTTCCTCGACGAGACGGTCGCGGCCTGAAGGCGCGGCGGCGGCTGGTATTCCCTGAGCCTGCGCGGCGCTTCGCCGGCTACGATGGCCGCCCGACGGGCCCCGTCGAAAACAACAACGGAGACAACACCATGCGCCTTCGCTTCCTCGCTCTCGGCACGCTCACCCTGGCCGCCCTCTCAGGCTGCGCCGGCATGACACCCACGGCAGGACAACGCCAGCTCCTCCTGGTCGCCAACGACGAGAAGCAGTCGTGGAGCGACGCCGGCGCCGTGGTGCTTGCCGCCCATGGCCGCGACAGCGTGCAGGTGATCGACATCGGCACCGACCCGCTCGCGCCGCGCAACGTGGTCACGCTGCCGCTGGACAACACCATCGCCGGCCCGCCGACCAACCTCGCGATCACGGCCGACGAGAAGCTCGCGCTGGTCGCCAACTCGCTCAACGTGGTCGAGGAGAACGGCGTGCGCCGCCAGGTGCCGGACAACCGGCTGTTCGTGATCGACCTCGCCGCCACGCCGCCGAAGCTGATCGACACGCTCGCCATCGGCAGGCAGCCCTCGGGCCTGTCGATCAACCGCGCGGGCACGCTGGCGCTGGTGGCCAACCGCGCCGACAACTCGGTCAGCGTGCTGCGCATCGCAGGCCAGAAGGTGACGCTGATCGACACCGTGGCCATGGGCGAGTCGGTCTCGCACGTGCGCTTCACGCCCGACGGCCGGCGCGCGCTCGCCAGCAAGTTCCCTAACCACAAGGTCGCGATGCTCGAGGTCGAGGGCGAGAAGGTCACGTACAACAAGCTCGATTTCGCGGCCGGCCTCTGGCCCTACAACCTGGACGTGACGCCCGACGGCAAGCTCGCGCTCACGGCCGACAACGGCAATTCCGGCGCTTCCGACGGCCAGATCGACACGGTGAGCGTGATCGACCTCGAAGCCAAACCGCCGCGCGTGATCGACAAGGTGGTGGTCGGCGACGGCCCCGAAGGCCTGGCCGTGAGCCCGACCGGCAAGTTCGCCGTAGCGGTGCTGCTGCGCGGCAGCAACTCGGCGAAGAACGCCTACTTCTACAACCGCAACGGCTCGGTGGTGGGCTTGCGGATCGACGGCCGGAAGGTCACGCGCACCAACGAGGTCGAGGTGCGCGGCCTGCCCGAAGGCGCGGTGTTCAGCGCCGACGGCAAGTACCTCTATGTCGGCAACTTCATCGACCAGGACATCACGATCCTGCGCGTCGACGGCGACACGCTGGTGCCTACGGGCAAATCCTTCGGGCTGGCGGGGCATCCGGCAGCCATGCGGGGCCGCGTCACGCACTGAAGCAGCCCTAGAGCGCGGCGGCGATGCTCTCCAGCTGCGCCAGGCGCCGCGCCATGCGGCCGACGAAGTTCTGCGTGACGTGGGGCAGGATGCGCTGCGACGGCACCACGATGCCCACCTGCATCTGGTTGAGCGCCGGCAGCGCGAAAGGCCGCCAGAGCAGATCCCCGCGCTTGAGCTCCTCGATGAAGGCAATCTTCGAGAAGCAGGATATGCCTTTGCCGCCCATGATCAGCCGCTTGAGCAGGGGCGTCGAATTGCAGGTTGCGGCCGGCTCCATGTCGTCCCAGAAGGCGGTGAACTCGGGCGAGAGCGAAGCGCTGACCACGGGGTGCGAGCTCGAGCGCAAGAACGGAAAGTTCGCGCAATCCTTCAGCGACACGCTGTCGTGCTTCGCCAGCGGATGCCCCGGCGGCATCACGAGCCCGATCGGAAGATTCGCCAGGGCCACCGCCGCGACGCCGCCGGGCAGGCGATTCACGAAAGTGAGACCCACGTCGACCTGGCCCGACATCACCAGCTGAGGCACCTCCATCGGCTGCGTCGCGGTGATGGTGTAGGTGACCGCGGGGAAGATCTGCAGGAACTCCTCGACCGCAGCCGGCAGCAGCTCCTCGAAGAACGAATCCATCGCGGCGAGCTTCACATGGCCGGTGCGCTCGCCCTTGAGCGCATCGAGCTCGGTGCGCATCACCTGGAACTGGTGCAGCGTTTCCTGCGCATGCTTGAGCAGCCGTTCGCCCGCCGGATTCAGGCGCAGCCCGTTGGGCAGGCGGTCGAACAGCTCGACGCCGAGCTCGTCTTCGAGCTTGTGGATCTGCCGGTTGACGGCGCTGGCCGCCACGTACAGCCGCTCCGAGGCCTTGCGCACCGAGCCGCAGCTCGCCACCTCGATGAAGTACTTCAGGACGATGGCATGCATCAGCCTGCTCTCCTGCATCCTGGCTGCTCAGGCGCGCGGCGCTTCCTGTGCGATGCGCGGATGGTCGCAAGCCACGCGCCGCGCCTCGGCGCCGCCGGGCGAGCCGAGGCCGCTGACCTCGGCATCGAAGAACTCGCGGTTGATCGCAATGAAATGCCCCAGTTCGGGCGGCAGCCGAAACTCTTCGTAGATCGCCTCCGTCGGGCAGGCGGACACGCAAACGCCGCAGTCGATGCATTCATCCGGGTGAATGTACAGAGTGCGCTCGCCTTCGTAGATGCAATCGACGGGGCAGCACTTCACGCAGGCGCCGTCCTTGACGTCGATGCAGGCGGTGGTGATGACGTGGGCCATGGGACGACTCGCCTAGCGGCCCTGCCATTGGGGCTTGCGCTTCTGCTGGAAGGCCAGCACGCCTTCGTTCGAATCTTCGGACTGCAGCGCCTTCACCAGCGCCGGCA
This sequence comes from Variovorax sp. LjRoot84, assembly GCF_964254305.1. Lineage (NCBI taxonomy): Bacteria > Pseudomonadati > Pseudomonadota > Betaproteobacteria > Burkholderiales > Comamonadaceae > Variovorax > Variovorax sp. LjRoot84. The sequence goes on along the minus strand of NZ_CAXUTE020000001.1, from coordinate 1,069,953 downwards.
AGCGCATGCCGTGGGCCTGGGCCGGCGACATCGTGCCGGTGTGCCGCACCACCTGCTTGACGGCCCGCAGCGACAGCGGCGCACAGGCGAGCAGCTGCTGCACCCAGCGATCGACCGCCGCGTCGAGCCCGGCGCGCGGCACGACTTCGTTGATGAGCCCGATCTCGAGCGCGCGCTGCGCCTGGATCCGTTGCCCGGTCAGCATCATGGCCATGGCCTGGCGAAACGGGATCTGCCGCTGCAGCAGCAGCATGCCGCCGTCCAGCGGAAGGCGCCCGACCAGGGGCTCGGGCAGGCCGAAGCTGGCTTCCTCGCACGCCACCACGAGGTCGCAGCCCAGCACCATCTCGAGGCCGCCGCCCAGGGCGAAACCGTTGACGCGCGCGATCACCGGCACGTCGAGCGTCTCGCGCAGCGCGATGCCGCCGAAGCCGCCGGGCCGGGCCGCGGCCCAGTAGTCGACGCCTTTGAGATTCGAAGTGTTCTTCAGGTCCGCGCCGGCGCAGAAGGCGCGCTCGCCGGCGCCGGTCAGCACCACGACACGGATGTCGTCGCGGCGCTCGATCTCGGTCCAGATGCGGATCAGCTCGGCTTCGGTGGGCAGGTCCACCGCGTTCATCACCTCGGGCCGGTCGATGGTGACCGTCGCGACATGGTGCGCGACTTCGAACAGGACGCTCATGCGCCGGCCTCTTCGATCAGCGCGCGAGCTTCGGCGAGCACTTCCTCGGTGTGCTGGCCAAGCCGCGGCGGCTCGCGCAGCAGGCCGGTCTGCGCGCCGGACATCTGGATCGGGCTGGCGATGAACTTCAGTTCGCGCTTCGACGAATCCTCGCCCTCCAGGATCATTCTGTTGTGCAGGGTCTGCGGGTCGACCAGCGCCTCGCGCATGTTGCGCACCGGCGCCGAGAGCAGGTCCTCTGCCTCGAGGCGGCCCAGCCAGTGTTCGCGCGTGTTGCTCGCGAAGCGTTCGTGGAAGATCGCGTGCAGCTCGGCCTTGTGCGCGAACTGCGCTGCCAGGTTGGCGAAGCGCGCGTCCTGCGAGAGATCGTCGATCTCCAGCGCGGCGCAGATGTCGCGCAACGGATTCGCCTTGAACGCGCCGACCAGCACCAGCGGACCGGTCTGCGTATCGAAGACGCCCGACAGCGGCATCGCGGCCCAGTTGACCTCCGAGTCCTCCATCATGACCATCGCAGCCTCCTGCATCTGCATCGACAACATCGAGTTGTAGAGGGAGACAGCAATCTTCTGGCCCTCGCCCGTGCGTTCGCGCTGCAGCAGTGCGAACAGGATGCCTTGCACCATGTGCATGCCGGCCGTGTAGTCGGCCAACGCGGTCGGGTAGATCGAGATCGGCACCGAGGCATCGGCGCGGCGCGCCATCACGCCGGTCAAGGCTTGCGCGAGCACGTCCTGCCCTCCCTTGTGCGCATAGGGTCCGGATTCGCCGAAGCCGGTGCCGACCGCATACACGATGCGCGGGTTGAGGCGCTTGCAGTCCTCGTAGCCGAGGCCGAGGCGCTCCATCACGCCGGCGCGGAAGTTGTTGGTGACCACGTCGGCATCGGCGATCAATGCCTTGACCAGGTCCATCTGCGCCGCATCGCGCAGATCGATCTCGACGCTGCGCTTGTTGCGGTTGAGGCTGCAGAAGATCGGGTTGTCGTGCCCCGCGACCGGCGCGAAGGTCGAGCGGCTCAGGTCGCCCGCGCCCTTGCGCTCGATCTTGATCACGTCGGCCCCGTGGTCGGCCAGCATCTGGGTACAGACCGGGCCCATCATCACCTGCGTGAAGTCGATCACGCGGATGCCGGCCAGCGGCAGGTTAGCGGTCGTCATCACGCGGCCTCCGCAAACGAGCGGGCGATCGCCGGCACATCGGTGTTCGGGCCCTTCTGGTCGCCGGGGTCGGCGCCCTGGGCGCGCAGCGTGCGCTGCAGCTTGGCGACGTCCACGTGGCGCACGGACACGCCGGCGTCGAGCGCCAGTGCCGCGGCCACGCCGGTGGCCTCGCCCATCGCCATGCAGGGCGGGATCTCGCGCGAGATCTTCTGCGCCGCCGAGGTCGCGGAGTAGTGGCGGCCGGCCACCAGCAGGTTCTCCACGCTGCGCGGCAGCAGGGTGCGCAAGGGGTAGTAGTAGTCGCGGCCGCGGGCCACGCTGTCTTCGAAGCGGGTGCGCTGGGCCAGGTCTTCCTTGGTCATCACATACTCGCCTTCGAGCAGCCGGGTCTGGCGGATGCCGGTTTGCGGCGCCATGTCGACCAGGTAGCAGTTCTTGAAGCCGGGCAGCCGGGCGCGAACGAAGTCGATCACCTTGTGGATGGTGTTGCGGCCTTGGACCTCGGCGCGCGTCAGGTCGGCCACCTTCAGGCCGTCGAGTCCGGGCATGTGCGGGCAGTTGCACCAGACGATGCCCGGCAGCGGCGTCTTGAGCCACCAGTTCTCCCAGGCGCCGCCCAGCATGTGCTTGACCTCGCGGTCCAGCGCCTGGAAGGCCTGCGGCTCCTCGCTCTCGAAGCGCTCGGCCTCGTCGGTATCGACGCCGCCGAGCCGGAACACCGTGGTCACGATGTAGGCGCCGCTGATGTGGGGCGCGCCGGCCGATGCCGCGACATCGAGGTCGCCGGTGGCGTCGATCACCACCTTGCCCAGGATCGCTTCGCGCCCGCCCTTGGTCTCGCAGACCACGCCCTTGACCTTGCCGTCCTCCACCAGGGTACGGGAGAACCACGAGTGCAGGCGCAGTTCGATGCCGGCCCGCTGCACCATCTCGAGCGAGGTGCGTTTCCACGCGTCGGGGTCGAAGGCCGCCGCGAAGCAGATCGGGTGCGGCTTCTCCTTGCTGTGGAAGTCGTAGGTGCCCCAGCGCTTCCAGCGCCGCACCGAGTCGGGCAGGCTGCCCCAGTCCTGCTGCTTCGGATATTCGGCCAGGCCGAGCGCGGCCATGCGATCGATCATCTCGAGGCAGATGCCGCGCACCGAAATTTCCTTCTGCTGGTTGTCCCACATGTCGTCGAGCACCAGCACCATGCCGCCCGAGGCCAGGCCGCCGAGGTGGTTGTAGCGCTCCAGCAGCGTCACGCTCGCACCGTTGCGCGCAACGGCAAGGGCCGCGGCCTGGCCGGCCGGCCCGCCGCCCACCACCACCACATCCGATTCGGCTGCCACACGAACGTCGTGCGCAGACTCCTGCATCCAGTCGCCGATACGGCTCATAGCTAATCTCCTGTTTGTCCTGTTTGAAATGTCGAGGTGACGCACTGCGTTAGGGCCCGTTAACACATGAATCACCCCCGGCCCTTCGGGTGGGGCCCAAGAGAGGGCACTGGGTGTGCAACCCAGTTCCGCTTGGCGCCCAGATTGGGCCCTCTCTGGGGCCCCACGCGGGGGTGATTCATGTGTTAACAGGCCCTTCTAGTGCGTGCTCTCCGGATGCCAGCGAATGATCCAGCGCTCGGCCAGGGTCACGAGCAGGAAGAACAGGCCCGAGAGGCTCGCGCTCATGACGATCGCGGCGTACAGCAGCGGAGAGTCGAAGTTGAAAGTGGCCTGAAGAATCATGGCGCCGATGCCGACCGTGGCGCCCACCCATTCGCCGACCACCGCGCCGATCACGCACATCGATGCCGCGATGCGCAGGGCCGAGAACAGATAGGGCAGCGCGTTCAGGAGCCGCAGGCGGAAGAAGATCTCCGTCTTGCTGGCCGACAGCACGCGCATCAGCTCCATGGCCTGCGGGTTCACCGATTCGAGGCCGCGCACCATGTTCACCAGCGTCGGGAAGAAACACACCAGCGCCGCGATGGTGATCTTCGGCTCCATGCCGTTGCCCATGATCAGCACCAGCACCGGGGCCTTGGCCACCAGCGGCACGGCGTTGAACATCAGCACCACCGGGAAGAAGATGTCCTGCAGCGTCTTGTTGTGCACGAAGACCGTCGCGATCGCGATCGCGGCGAGGTTGCCCAGCAGGAAGCCGCCGGCCGCCTCCATCGCGGTGGGGATCAGGTTGTCGAGCAGCACGGCGCGCTTGGCGTGGAGCGTTTCGAGCACTGCCCATGGCGTGGGCGCGATGAAGGGCTTGACGTCGAAGATCGCGATGACGGCCCACCACAGCACGACGAGGCCGACGATGCCGAGCGCCGGCAGGATGCGGCGGCGCCAGACGCGCCGCTGGCGCGCTGCGGCCCAGGCGAGGTACTCGGGGTCGGCGGGAACTTGAGCCAGGCCGGTCACCGGCGTATCGATGGAACTGGTGGTCATGGGGGCCTCCCGTCAGCAGGTTTCCAGCACGCGCCGCAAGTGCGCGGTGAGGCGCACGAACTCGGGGGTCTCGCGGATGTCCAGCGTCCGGTCTTCGGGCAGCTCGACCGGCACGATCTCGCGCACGCGGCCCGGATTGGCGGCCAGCATCAGCACGCGCTGGCCCAGATAGGCGGCCTCATGGATGCTGTGGGTGACGAACAGGATCGTCACGCCGGTTTCCTTCCAGACGCGCCGGATCTCCTCGTTGAGCCGGTCGCGCGTGATCTCGTCGAGCGCGCCGAAGGGCTCGTCCATCAGCAGGATCTTCGGGTCGCTGGCCAGTGCGCGCGCAATCGACACGCGCTGGCGCTGGCCGCCCGACAGCTCATGGGGCCAGGCCTGCGCCTTGTCCTTCAGGCCGACCAGTTCGAGCAGCTCCTGCGGCGAGCGGCGTCCCTTGCGGCTCGCGCCGCCGCCCACCTGCAGCGGCAGCTCGACGTTCTGCAGCGCCGTGCGCCACGGCAAGAGCGCCGCATCCTGGAACACGAAGCCGATGTCGCGGTTCTTGCGCGCGGCCTGCGGCGTCGCGGAGAGCACCTCGATCTTTCCGCGGCTCGGCTCCAGCAGGTCGGCAACCACGCGCAGGAAGGTGGACTTGCCGCAGCCCGAGGGCCCGAGCAAGGTCAGGAACTCTCCGTGAGCGACGTCGAGGTCCAGGCTCTTGATCGCAGTCACGTCGCGGCGCTCGGTGAAGAAGCGCATGCCGATGTCGCGACAGGAGATCGCGGGCGAGGCGTTCGTCAGAACGGCAGCCATGGCATCACGCCTTCATCCGCGCGGCCGCGCTCGCCTTGAGGCCGTCGAGCCACAGCACGTCTTCCACCTTCGGCGTGCGCGCGGTGAACTGGCCCAGATCCGCGTACATCGAGATCTGTTCCTGCCAGACCGCCGGGTCCATCGCGCCCCAGCCCTGCGTCTGCGCCAGGCCGCCGAAGCTGTACTCGAGCATCACGTCGGCCGCCACGCGTTCGTCCTCGCGCTTGAGGTTGGGGTATTCCTTGACCAGCAGGTCGACCGCCTCGTCGCGGTTGGCCTTCACATGCTGCCAGCCGCGGGCGGTGGCGCGCAGGAAGGCTTCGATGACCTTGGGCTGCGTCTCGAGCGTCTTGGTCGACGCGTAGTACGGCAGCGCGTAGAGCTTCACGCCCGAGTCCCACAGCGTCAGGTCGACGCGCTCCGGGCCCAGCACCTTGAGCGCAGTCGTGCTGGTGAGCCAGCCGGTGACCACATCGACCTGGCCCGTCAGCAGCGGCGACATGTCGGCGCCGATGGTGACGACCTTGACCTCCTTCTCCGGAATCTTGTTCTTCGCCAGCAGGGCACGCAGCAGCACGGCCGCCGTCGACGGGAGGCCCACCCGCTTGCCGACCAGGTCGGCCGGCTTGCGCACCGGGTTCTTGGCCAGCGAGAAGAAGGTGAAGGGGTGCTTCTGCGCGCCGACGGCGAAGCACTTGATCGGCAGGCCCTGCGAGACCGCGAGCATGACGGACGGGCTCGAGGAGACCTGCCCCAGCTCGTAGCGTCCCGAGGCGACGATGGCCACGCCATCGATGTTGGGGCCGCCGGGCTGGATCGCGAAATCGATGCCTTCCTGTTCGTAGAAGCCCAGCCGCTTGGCGACCACTTCGCCGATCTGGTTGACACCGACGATCCAGCCGAGCTGCATGTTGATGCGCGCCTTGCCCTGCGCGAACGCGTCGATCGACAGCAGGCCGCCCGCCGAAAGTCCGCCGGCAATGAGCGAGGTCTTGAGCAGGCTTCGGCGGCCGGAGTCGTGGAGATGGGCCATGGCAGGTTCCTTTTGATGCAAGAGGATGAAGGCAGTGGGCGGATGCTAGGAGCGGAGGGCGTTGCCTCCAAGAACCGTTTTTCGCAACGGGCGAGCTAAAAATTAGGGCGGAGTGCCAGGGCAGCGGCTCGCCCGAGGTGGCCGGCCTGTTTCAGGCCACGGACCCGCGTTGCCTTGCGTCAGCTCGGCCGCTCTCGCTGAAAGACCGGCTCGTCCGCGGCGGGCTGCGGCGGGCTGCGGCGGATCTTCATGCGCCGCAAGGCTGCGCGCGTGTCGCCCTGCCGCCTCGCGGAACGCGCCGGAGATCCGCTTGTCCCCGGCCGCGCTTTGCCAGAACGCGATGGCCAGTTTCCTGGCTGCGTCCCAAACCCGCAGCGTGTCTGCCGTGGGGACCAGCTTGCCTGGATCGAAGTCGTCCCGCGACACCAGTTCACCGGCCACGGGTGCATAGACCATGGGCAAGGTGTCATAGGCCGGCGCCAGCGCCCAGTTGCCCGATGGATCGATGACCAGCGAAATGTTCCCGTAATGCCGGTCGGTATTGCCGATCAGTTGTCCGTATGCCTCCAGCAATCGAAGCCTGTCGGCATCGCTGGGGCGCATCAGGCCGCGCGTGCTCATACGCTCCGCGGACGCGGCCCAGTTGTCGATCTGGCCGATGTACTCGTTGTCGAACGCGAGCAGGGAGACCATGCCGATGCGGCCGCGCGTGGTGCGGTCGAAGCGCTCCACTTCGAGCAGGGTGCGGCCGCCTGCAACGAAGATCCGTGTCCTCGCCGCCGGAACGCCAGCCGCGTTCAAGGTGGAGAGGGCCAGGTGCTCGCACACCAGGAGGTCGGCCCACCGTTGCTCGGGCGCAGAGTCCCCTGCGGGCGAGAACTTCACGATCACGGGCTGGCCGTCCTCGCGAACGGTGCAGAACTTGGGCTGTTCGCCACCCACGGAGGAACCGGGCAGGGCGCCGTGCATCGCGGCCTCGGCCAACTCGGGGTACAGATCCGGCGACGCCCGATCGGCCGGGCCTGCGTGCATGAAGCGCTCGAACGACCCGGCTCCAAGGATCAGGTTGCCGGGCAAGTCCTCACCGACTTGGCTCAGGGCTCTCAGGACGTCGTCATCCGTCCAGTGATCGGGGTTGTCGGCAAGGTGGAGTTCCTTCCGGGCATGCGCGAATGCGCGTCCGAGGAAACCTTGCGGCCGCATGTCGGCCAGGAACCACGGCAGGCCATCGTGAAGCTGCGCACGAGTGGGCTCGAACTCCTCGACCCAGCATCGACCTCTGACCGCAGGAATCAAGGTGCCGAACTCGGCGGCCTTTCCGGTGCCGTCCACCTTCATGATCGGGATGGTGCCGGTGGTGCTTATGCCCTCCACGCGGCGCGGCATGACATAGGCCTGATTCCGTGCGCGGCCGACCTTGAGCACCTCGCCCGCCGAAAGAAGCGGCGCGAGCGCACGCGAAATGGAGGCTTGGCTTGCACCGCAGACCTGCTGCAGCTCAGCGCTGCGCGCGGCGCCAGCGGTACGCAGCGCCTGTCGAACGCGCTCGGTAAGTTCGCTCATGTGAATAGATCGAACCTGCGGACACACCTCTTGCAAGTCGACTTCGGAATATAAAAATGAATAGATTAATGAATAGATTAATGAATAGATTCTAATACCTTATCTGATGGGGCGCTGCCCACCAGCACCCGCTGCGTCGGAAACAGCGACCACCCCCAGCGCTGCTGCGCGTAGCCCCAGAGCCCCTGCTTGAAGAAGATGGTGACCACGATCGCCAGCAGGCCGAGGCCCAGCAGGTACCAGGTGCCGTAGTCGCTGAAGAACTTGTTGAGCGCCCAGAAGATGAGCGCACCCACCAGCGGCCCCTCGATGCGGCCGATGCCGCCGATCACCACCATGAAGATGGCGAAGGCGGTCCAGTTCACGCTGAAGGCGGCGTCGGGGCTGATGCGCAGGTTGCCGACGAAATAGAGCGCGCCCGCCAGGCCGGCGCCGAAGGCCGCGACCACGTACACCGCGAGCTTCATGCGCACGACAGGGATGCCCTGCGATTCGGCGGCGACTTCGTTGTCGCGAATGGCGAGCAGCGCAAGCCCGCGCTTGCTGCGCAGGAACAGGTAGACCAGTGCGATCGCCGCCACCACGCAAGCCAGCGCCATCCAGTAGGTCACGCTCTCGCGCGTGGCGCGCTCGATGCCGCGCAGGGCGGTGAGCGTGGTGCCCGAGCCGCCGCCCACGACCGAGACGTTGGCGAAGCTCAGGCGGAACACCTCGGCGATGACCCAGGTGCCGATCGCGAAGTAGCCGCCCGAGAGCCGGAAGGCGACGAAGGACACCGGCACCGCGATGGCCCCAGCCGCCAGCGCGCCGAGCGGAATGGCGATGAAGGGGTTGACGCCGGCGAAGTTGCCGAGCATCAGCATCACGTAGCCGCCGAAGCCGAAGAAGGCCTGCTGGCCGATGCTGACCATGCCGCCGTACCCGGCGAGCAGGTTCCACATCATCGCGAAGATGAAGTAGCAGGCGATCTCGACGAACTCGCGCATCCAGCTCGATTCGCCCCAGAAGGGCAGGCTGGCGGCAAGGGCGACCAGCACCGCCGCCACCATCAGCGCGGCGCGGCTCGCGGCTGTACTGCGCACGACGTCGAACGCCGGGTTCGGGGTCAAGACCGGATTCCTGGTCATTGCATCAGCCTCGCGTTTTCGGAAAGAGCCCTTGCGGCCTGAGCACCAGCACCAGCAGGAAGACGATGTGCCCGACCCAGATGCCCCAGCCCGGGTCGAGTCGGAAGCCGATCTGCTGCGTGATGCCGAGGATCATTGCGCCCGCGAGCGTGCCCCAGAAGGAGCCCATGCCGCCGATGATCACGGCCTCGAAGGCGAACAGCAGCAACAGCGGCCCGTCCGAGGGTGACACCGTCGTGCGCATGCCCTGCAGCGCGCCGGCCACCGCGATCAGCACGAAGGCGATGGCGGTCGCGAAGGCGTAGACCTTCTTCGCGTTGAGGCCCATGAGTTCGGCGATCTCGCGGTCGTCCGACACCGCCCGGAACGAGCGGCCGAGCGCCGTGCGCGCGAAGAGCCATTGCAGCGCCGCCGTCGCGGCAACCGCGATGGCGAGCACCACCAGCGGCAGCACGCCCAGCGACAGCGACTCGCCGATGCGAAGCCCCAGCGTGTTGAGGCCGCCGGTCTCGATCGAGCGCGGATCGGCTGAGAACAGTTCCAAGAGCAGGTTCTGGATCACGATCGAGAGGCCGAAGGTCACGACCAGCGAGGGCAGCGGGTCCTTGCCCAGCGTGCCGTTGAGCACGTAGCGCTGCAGCGCATAGCCGAAGCCGAAGGCCAGCGGCAGCACCGCCAGCGCGACCAGGAAGGGCGCACCGCCCACGAGCGTGGTGCCGGCGATCACCGCGAAGGCGCCGAGGATGATGAAGTCGCCCTGCGCGGTGTTGGTGAGCCGCATGACGCCGAACATCAGCGACTGGCCGAGCGCGAAGAGGGTGTAGAGACCGCCGAGCAGGATGCCTTGGAGCAGGGTTTCAAGCACGGCTCAGACTCCGAAGTAGGCCGCCGAGATCTGGTCCCGCGTGAGCGCGTCCGATCGGCCCGCGAGCGACACGCGCCCCTCCTGCAGGCAATAGATGCGCTGCGACACGCGCTGCGCCATGCTCACGTCCTGCTCGACGATCACCACCGTCATGCCTTCGCGGGTGATGGCCGGCATGGCGGCGTAGATCTCGCGGATCACGATCGGCGCCAGGCCCAGCGAGAGCTCGTCGCACAAGAGCACCTCGGGGTTGCTCATCAGCGCACGGCCCAGCGCCACCATCTGCTGCTGGCCGCCCGAGAGCGAGGTGCCGGGTTCGTGCCGTTTCTCGGCGAGGATGGGGAACAGCGCGTAGAGGCGCTGCAGGTTCCACGGCCCCTTGCGGCCCGCGTGGCCGCCGATCAGCAGGTTCTCCTCCACGCTGAGGCTGGAGAACAGGCGCCGGCCCTCGGGCACCATCGCCAGCCCGCGCTTCACGATCTCGCCGGGCGCGAGGCCGCCGATGGCCTCGCCCTTGAAGTGCACCGCCTCGCGCGGCGCGCGCACCAGGCCCGTGAGGCACTTGAGCAGCGTGGACTTGCCCGCGCCGTTGGCACCGATGACCGCGACCAGCTCGCCCTGCGCGAGCTCGAAGTCGATGCCGAAGAGCGCCTGGGCATCGCCATAGAAGGCCTTCAGGCCTCGGGCTTCGAGCAGCTTCGTCATGCCTCCATCCCCATATAAACCCGCCGCACCTCCGGATCGCCCATCACCACCCGCGGCTCGCCTTCCGCCAGCTTCTGCCCGAAGTTGATGACGAACAACCGATCCGCCAGCGAGAGCAGTGCATGCACCACGTGCTCGATCCAGATCATGGTCACGCCGCGCGCCTTGATCTGCTTGAGCTCTTCCACCAGTTGCCTCGCCTCGGGCTCGGTCAGCCCGCCCGCGATCTCGTCGAGCAGAAGCAGCCTGGGCCGCGTCGCGAGCGCACGCGCAAGCTCGAGCCGCTTGCGGTCGAGCAGGGTCAGACCGCCGGCCGGCTTGTTGGCATGGGCCATGAGGCCGGTCTCGGCCAGCACCTCCTGCGCCGTCTGCCAGGCCTCGCGCTCGGTCTGGCCGGCGCCGAAGCAGGCGGCCGTGACCAGGTTCTCGAACACGCTCATGTGGCCGAAGGGCTGCGGCACCTGGTAGCTGCGGCCGATGCCGGCATGGCAGCGCTGGTGCGGCTTGAGCGTGGTGACGTCGCGCCCTTCATACTCCACGCGCCCCGCGTCGACGCGCACGTCGCCCGAGATCAGGTTGAACAGCGTGGTCTTGCCCGCGCCGTTCGGCCCGAGGATGCCCAGCGTCTCGCCCTCGGCCACCGCGAGCGTAATGTCGTCGGTGACCTTGAGCGCGCCGTAGGACTTGCAGACGCCGTGCAGCGCGAGAAGCGTCATAGCGGCTTGAGGGTGCCGCCGGCCGGAATGCTCTTGGCCGCATCGTTGTTGACGATGGTCAGCTCGACCTTGTACTTCTGGCCCTTGTTCCACTGGCCCAGCACCAGCGGCGTCTTGCTCACGTTCTTGAACGGGCCCTGCCCGCCCCACTTCACCGGGCCGACCACCGTGTCGAGCGAGGTGGCGGCGACCGCGTCGCGCACGTCGGCCGCCTTGGGCGACTTGGCGCGCGAGAGCGCGTTGGACGCGACTTCGAACAGCGCGTGCGCGAAGCCGATGGGCTGCGTCCATTGCTTCTTCGCGCCCGCCTCGTAGGCCTCGGCCAGCGACTTGGCGCTCTGCTTCGTGAGGCTCGAGGTGAAGGGATGCCACGGGCTCCACCACACCTCGGTCGACAGGCCGTAGCCCAGATCGCCCAGCGCCTCGATCGCGCCCGGGAACAGGAGCGCCTTGCCCAGAGTGATGACCTTGGGCCTGAAGCCCTGCTGCCGCGCCTGCGTGAGGAAGGTCTTGGCATCGGGCGGGATCACCACGCCGGTCACGATCTCGACGTTGTCGCGCTTGAAGGCCGCGATCTGCGCGCTGAAGTCCTGCGTACCGTTCTGGAAGCGGCCCGGGTCGGTGAGCGTGAAGCCCATCTGCGCCAGCGGCTTCGGGAAGCCGAGCTCCTTGTCGCCCCAGGCATTGCCGTCGCCGTCGTTGGGGAACAGGCCGCCGACCTTCTTGTTGGTCTCGACGGTTTTCCAGCCGTTGGTGAAGTTGGCGATGACGTCCTCCAACCCCCAGAACAGGTGATAGGTCCAGTTGAAACCCTTGGCCGGATCGCCCTTGCGGCCGAAGAACCAGGGCTGCCACGGCACCACGCTGGAGACGCAGGGCACTTCGTTGAGCTCGCAGGCGTCGCTCACCGGATTCGCGGTCTCGGGCGTGCCGGCGGTCAGCACCAGCGCGACCTTGTCCTTGAGGATCAGATCGTTGGCGACCTCGCCCGCGCGGTTGGGATTGGACTGGCTGTCCTTCAGCACGATCTGCACCGCGTACTTCTTGCCGCCGACGCTGAGGCCGTCCTTGAAGGCCGTCTTCATCTGCTCGATGACCCACTTGTCGGCCTCGCCGAAGGGTGCGAGTGGCCCGGTCTGCGGCGACACGTAGCCGATCTTCAGCGTGTCGGCGGCGAACACCAGCGGCGCGGCGCCACTCGCGGCGAGCGCGGCCGCGGCCTGGGTGAACTGTCTGCGATTGAATGTCATGGTTGTCTCCTTCTTTTGCTTCTCTTCTTGCACAAGGGATTCAGGCCGGCTCGCCCTCGAAGGCGCGCTGCAGCAGCGCGCGGATCGCCTCGCGCTCGACCGGGCGCGGATTCCAGTACGGGTTGGCCGCCGCGATGTCCGCCGCGCGGTCGAGGTCGCTGTGCTTCATGCCGATGTCCTTGAGCGCGACCGGCGCGCCGTTGTCGCGCGCCAGCTCGAAGAGCCCTTGCGCCGCGTTCTCGCGGCCCAGCGCTCGCGCAATGCGCTCAATCGCCCGCGGCGCCGCGGCCGCGTTGTAGGCGATCGCATGCGGCAGCACCACCGCGTGCACCTCGGCATGCGGCAGGTTGAAGCTGCCGCCCAGCGTGTGGCACAGCTTGTGGTGCAGCGCCATGCCGACATTGCCCAGCACGCTGCCGCACAGCCACGCGCCGTAGAGCGCATCGGAGCGCGCCTCGATGTCCTCGGGCTGGCGCCGGATCGCGGGCAGCGCACGCGCGATCGCGGCAATGCCTTCCTCGGCCATCAGGTCCATCACCGGGTTGCTGTCCTGCGCATAGAGCCCCTCGGCCGCATGCGCGATCGCATTGATGCCGCTGGTGACGCTCAAACCCACGGGCAGGCTGCGCGAGAGCTCGGGGTCGTAGATCACGGTGCGCGGCAGCACACGGGGATCCTTGCCGGTCTTCTTGAGGCCCGCTTCGGTCAGGCCGTAGATCGGCGTCATCTCGCTGCCCGCGTAGGTGGTGGGAATCGCCAGGATGGGCAGACCCGAATCCAATGCAATGGCCTTGCCCAGGCCGGTGGTGGAGCCGCCGCCGATGGCCACGGCGCAGTCGGCATCGAGCTCACGCGCGATCTCGCGAGCCTCGCGCGCGGTCTCGATCGGCACGTGCATCGCGGCGCGGTCGAAGATGCCGGCGGCCTGGGCGCCCAGCAGCTCGGCCACGCGCTCGGCCTGGGCGCGCTGCTCGGGCGTGCACAGCACCAGCGCACGGCGCGCGCCCAGCGCGTCGATCTCGCGCGCCAGGTGGGCGAGGCTGCCGGCGCCGAAGACCACGCGCTGCGGCTGGCTGGTGTAGACGAAGTCGCGCATGGCCATGGCATCAGCGCTGGAAGTGCGGCGGGATCTGCGCATCGATGTTGACCCAGACGCTCTTGACCTGGGTGTACTCGCGCATCGCATCAAAGCCCATCTCGCGCCCATAGCCGCTCTGGCCGACGCCGCCGAAGGGCGAGCCCGGGTTGACGCGCTTGTAGCTGTTGATCCAGACCATGCCCGCATGCAGGTCGCGCGCGACCCGGTGCGCGCGCTGCAGGTTGCTGGTCCACAGGCCGCTGCCGAGGCCGTAGTCGGTGCCGTTGGCGATCTGCATCGCCTCGGCGTCGTCCTTGAAGGTGAGCACGGTGACGAAGGGGCCGAAAACCTCCTCCTGCGCCACGCGGTCGCGCCACGACTTTGCGCGCACCACCGTCGGCTCGACGTAGCAGCCTTTCGCGAGTTCGCCGCCGGGCGAGCTGCCGCCGGCGAGCAATTCTCCGCCCTCGCCTTTCGCCACTTCGACATAGCTCAGCACGCGTTCGCGGTGCTGCGCGCTCGTGAGTGGACCCATCTCGGTCGCATCGTCGAGCGGATTGCCGAGCCGGATGGACTTGGCGAGCGGAATGAACTGGTCGAGAAAGGCGTCGGCGATCTTCTCGTGCAGCATCAGGCGCGAGCCCGCGATGCAGGCCTGCCCCTGGTTGTGGAAGATGGCCCAGGCGCTGCCGTTGACGGCGGCGGGCAGGAAGGCGTCTTCGAACACGATGTTGGGCCCCTTGCCGCCGAGTTCCAACTGCACCTTCTTGAGGTTGCCGGCACTGGCCTGCACGATGCGCCGGCCGGTGGCGGTGCTGCCGGTGAACGCGATCTTCGCGATCTCGGGATGCTCGGCGATGTACTGGCCCGCGACGCTGCCCAGCCCCGGCAGCATGTTGACCACGCCGGCGGGCATGCCGGCCTCGGCCATGAGCTCGACGATCTTGAGCGAGCTGAGCGGCGTGATCTCGGCCGGCTTCATCACGATGCAGTTGCCGGCCGCGAGCGCGGGCGCCATCTTCCAGCTGGTGAACATGAGCGGGAAGTTCCACGGCACCACCTGGCCCACGATGCCGACCGGCTCGCGCAGCGTGTAGTTGAGGAAGCCCTGCTCCACCGGAATGGTCTCGCCCTGGAACTTGTCGGCCATGCCGCCGAAGTAGCGGAAGCAGGCCGCCGTGCGCGGCACGTCGAGCTTGCGCGAGTCGCGCACCGGATGGCCGGTGTCCAGCGATTCGAGGCGCGCGAGCTCTTCGGCGTTGGCCTCGATCAGGTCTGCGAGCTTGAGCAGAATGCGTCCTCGGTCGGCCGCGGCCATGCGGCTCCAGGCCGGGAAGGCGCGCTTCGCCGCGGCCACGGCACGGTCGACGTCGGCCTTGCCGGCCAGCGCGACTTCCACGATGGTCGAGTTGTCGTGCGGATTGAGCGTGGCCAGCGTCTCGCCCGACTCGGCGTCGACGAATCGGCCGTCGATGAAGAGCTGGTGGCGGATGGGGGTCTTGAGGCCTGCGGCCTGCTGGATGTCTGCGAGCTTCATGTCTTCAACCAGGGGTAGCGGGCCGTGTCCTTGCCGGCGTAGTCGGGATCGAGGTAGATGAAGCAGCGCTGGATCAGCCAGTCGCGCACCTCGAACACGTCGCACCAGCGGCCCGCGCCCCACTCGGGCACGCCCGCGCGCCAGGGCCCGTCGGCATGCTCGCCGTAGCTCGTGCCTTCGCAGGCGAACAGGTCGGTGCCCGAGAAGATCCAGTTGAAGCCGGCGTAGTCGTGGCGGATGGATTTGCCGCGGCTGCCGACTTCGCCGAAGAGCTTGCCGATCTCGTCCTTGCCGTTGGCCAGGCCCCATTTCGGAAAGTAGACCTGCGCGTCGCTCGCGAACAGGTCGAGGATCGAGCCGCCGGTGGAAGTGACGCCGCCGTTGTCGTAGGCCTTGAGGTATTCGAGCGCCACCGACTTGCGTTGCTCGTCGGTCATGGTTTGACGTGTGAGGGCCATGGTGTGTCTCCTTCTTTCACTTCTGCGATTGCATGTACTCGATGAGCGCGGCGCGCTTCTTCGGGTCGTCCTGGAAATAGACCATCGTGTTGCCCGGCGCGACCGCCTGGGTGTCGGTGAGCCACTTGTCGAGCAGCGCGCGATCCCAGGTCTTGCCCTTCATCGCGTCGACGTATTGCTTGGAGTAGGTGAAGCCGCCGTTGGCCGCCGCCGGCTTTCCGAGCAGGCCGAACAGGTTGGGCCCGACGCCGTGCGGCTCGCCCTTGCCGAAGCTGTGGCACTGGGTGCATGCGGTCTGCGCGAGGCGTTGGCCGGGCGATTGCGCGTGGGCCAGGTTCGCGGCGAGCGCCAGCACCGGGATGAGGAGCCAGGTCTTCATGCTGCGCTCCTGCCCTCGGCATGCGCCGCGTTCGCCGCGCGGTAGGCGAAGGCGATGATCGGCCCCAGCGTCGCGCCGCCGGCCCAGTAGGCACGGCCCGAGGCCGAGGCGACGCAATTGCCGACGCCGTAGAGGCCGGGGATCGGCCGGTCGCGGCCGTCGAGCACGCGGCCGTGCGTGTCGGTCTTCGGTCCGCCCTTGGTGTCGAGGGTGCCGGCGACGACCAGCGCCGCGTAGTACGGGCCGGCATCGGCCAGCGGCCACATCGTCGGGTTGGCGCGGCCCGGCTCGGCTTTCACGTCGCCGTTGAAGAGCTGCTCGACGATGCGCTCGCCGCGCTGGAAGTCGAGGTCCTTGCCGGTTTTCGCGAACTGGTTGAAGCGCGCGATGGCAGCCTGCAGGTTGGGCAGGAAGTCGGGCGCGAGCTTCGCGCCGCCGGTCGCGCCCGCGTACTTGGCCAGGCGCTCGTCGATGGCACGTGCCAGTTCCGCGAGCGTGGCGCCCTTGATCACATGGCGGTCGTCGGTGCCGGGCGGCACGATCAGCCGGCCGTATTCGGCGCTGGCCGAATGCTGCTGCGAGCGCTGGTCCCAGACCGCGATGCGCACCAGGTTCGGGTACTCGGCCTTGGCGCCATCCCATTCGAAGAAGGTCTGGGCCAGCTCGTTGTACTGCAGCTTCTCGTTGACGTTGCGCCGGCCGTACTTGTTGACGAAGAGCATCGAGTCGCCGGCCACCGAGAACATGCCCGAGATCGAGCCGTCCTTGGCGATCGCCTTCTCCAGCGGGATCGGGCAGGTCCAGGCGTAGTTCATGTTGCGCAGCTGAGCGCCGAGCGGGCCGGCGATCTGCACGAAGTCGCCCTCGTTGCTGGGCGCCGCGCAGCCGCCATAGATCGGGCCGTTCAAGAAGTTCTTGCGCAGCTCGACGTTGTGCGTGAAGCCGCCGGTGGCGAAGATCACCGCCTTCCTCGCGCGCAGCCGTACCGTGGCATCGAGCTCGTCCTTCGCTTCGACGCCGATCACGCGGCCGGACTTGTCCTGCAGCACCTTGGTCACGCGCATGCCGGTGCGGATCGGAATGCCCTCCTGCCGTGCCTTGGCCGACAGCGTGCGCACCGCCACCAGGCCGCCGTCGGACATGCTGGGGATCGCGTCCTTCGGCACCAGCACGCGGCCCTTGGGCGCCTTGTCTTCGGGCAGCTCGGCGAAGTAATCGGGCACGTCGGCCACGTGGCGATAAGGCAGCGCGCCCTTGGCCGCCAGCAGCTCGGTCGCCGGCGAGGCGCTGTCGTAGAAAGCGGAGCACATGTCGTACTCCCATGGCGTGAGGCCCAGGCGGGGATGCGCCGGATCGTAGGTCTGCGGGCTCGACAGCCGCGCCACGTACTTCAGGAAGTCGGGCTTGGGGTCGGCGATGCCGGCCTTCTTCATCGCCTCGTTGTTCGGCACCCAGTACCAGAACGCGGCCTTGGCTGTGGTACCGCCGATGCTGCCGGCTTTCTCGAGGATCACCGCGCTGTTTCCCTGCCAGCGCGCGAACAACGCCGAGGCCAGGCCGCCGCAGCCGCTGCCGCAGACCACGACGTCGTAGCTCGCGTCGAAAGCCGGTGCGGCTTCGGCTTCCTGCGTCGAAAGGCCCAGCGTCGCCGCAGCGACGGCCGCCGAGCCTGCGCCGGCCTGCTGGATGAATCGTCGGCGCGAAGCTGCGCCGGCATCGGATCGGATGCGGTCTGCCATCTCTTGTCTCCTAAACACAGAGGACGCGCCGCTCCGCGGCGCGTTTTCCTCTAGAACGTTACGGGGATCTCGGGGCTCTCGCCCTTCTGGATCTCATAGACCAGGCTCGGCGAGCCGTTCTCCCACACCAGCAGCATCGAGCGCTTCGGGCTGAAGCCCTGGTGGCGGCAGTAGGCGGGCATGGCGGCCATGTCGCCGGCCTTCATGATCACGCGGGCCATGGGCTTGCCAGTGTTCTTGTCGCCGCAGTCCCAGTGGATCTCGTCGGTCATCTGGAAGAACCACTCGACCCGGTCGTTGCCGTGGATGATCGGCAGGATGTGCTCCTCGGTGGTCGGGCACATGAAGCTGTGCTTCACCACCGAGGTGAAGCTCGGGTTCCAGGTGACCTGCGAGCGGCTCAGGAAGCCGAAGAGATTGAAGGCATGCACCTCGTTCTCGAAGCCGGGTTCCGGATGCAGCTCGGGCTCCCCCTGCGGCACGTCGGCGAAGGCGCGATTGACCGGCGCGCCGGTGTCGTCGCTGCGCAGTCGGAGGTCGTCCTTCAAGCCGACGCAGCGCTTGGCGAGCTCGCGCGCCCGGGTGATCTTGGCGGTGTTGTTGCCTTTCTTGCGACCGTAGGGCGAGCCGGTTTCCTGCGGTGCGCTGAAGGGGTCGAAGCTCTCGTTGGTCCAGTCGTCGAGCATGGCTTCGAAGGTGGCGCGGATCTGCGCGGTCGGGAAGTTCTCCAGCAAGTCGATGCCGGCTTCCTTCATCGTGCCGTTGAAGCTGCCGGCGTAGAGGTCCACCGACTGGTAGTGGTTGACGGTGCCGACCACGTCGTCGAAATTGACCCAGCCGTAGAAGAAGCCCCAGGCCACGTCGCGCATCAGCGCGCGCAGGTAGTTGCCGGCGTCCATGGTGTGGCTCATGGGCCGGCCGTCCTTGGTCTTCCAGGTGATGTGGACGAAATACTCGTCGCGCCGGAAGCCGAAGCTGCCGAGCGAGAAATCCTTGTAGCCAAGCGCGGCGTCGGGCTGCGACGCGATGACCTTGGCGAGTTCTGCGGGTGCGTTCATGTTGTGTGACTCCTTTGTTTCGATGCTGGCTGCTGTCCCCTTCGGGGAACACCGCGGAACCGGCTTAGCTGGGCCGCTGGTGTTGCCCCCGGTGAGGGGGTTGGCGTAGCGACACGAAGTGCGCGCAGCCTGGGGGTGGTCAATGTGTCTGGCAGATCTCGGCCCACTTCTCGACCGAGAGTTCGCCCTTGCAGGTCTGCAGCACGATCACGCCGGGCTCGCCGGGCGCGCGAAACTGGTAGGCCGTGTTCTTGGGCAACAGGCCCTGGTGGCCGCGCGTGAGCTTCATCCAGCCCATCTTCTGGCCCTTGGGTTCGCCCTTCACGAGCACGGCGCCGTTCTTCTCTTCGTCGGCGACGGTTTGGGAAGCGTCGAGCTTGGCCAGGTGGATCTCGACCTCGCCATCCATCACCAGCGCGAACTCGTCGTGCGCGCAGGTGTACCAGGATGAGGCGCCTTCGGCGCGCAGGGTCTCGAGCACGTAGATCTGGTTCTGGCCGAACACGACCTTCTCGTAGGGCTTGCTCTTGCTCGCGATCTCGAAACAATTCGAGAAGGCGTAGTGGCGCACGTCGTCGGCGATCGGCTCGACATGGCCTTTGTCGAAATGCTTGAGGGACCCGAAGCGGGTCTGGTAGCCGGTAGTGGTCATGGGGCTTGTCTCCTGGGTCGTCGAAGCAGCGGTGTGCTGCGATGGCTGAACTCTAGGAAACGAAGGCCCCCTCGGGTAGGGCCTAAATGCGGGCCGCATTGTTCGGCAGATCCGGTCAATCCGCAGGGTTAACCCGGGAGCGGAACGAACGGATAGCGTCCTACTCGCTGGGATGAGGAGGCGGCAGGCCGCTCATGGAAGCCTGATGAAGCGCTGAGCGGTCAAGGGCTCGAGCACGGGAATGTTGACGAAGGTGCTGACCGCGAACGCCAGTCCCAGCAGCAGCACCAGCAACATGAGGCCGCGCTCCTTGAAGAGCTTCTCCGGCTTCTGGGCCGCCGAGCCGGGCTGCATGGAGAGCGCGAGGTACTGCCCGAAAAGCGCCACCACGAGCGGCATCAGGATGAGGTATTCGATGCGGTACTTCAGCAGGAAGACCGCCAGGAAGAAGGCCGACAGCATCGCGTAGACGAAACACGAGACCGTGAGCGAGGTGTCCGTGTAGCCCGCGAAGCTGACGCGATAGCGCGCGAGCAGTCCGCGGCCGTGCGAGGCCACGATCTCCCTGTACTCCGACAGCCGCTTCGCCGCCATGAGGAACGCGCCGCCCAGCCAGTAGGAAAGGATGACGGACCCGGGCGGCACGGTCGTCGGATCGATCATGGCCCAGCCGATCGTCAAGCGAAGGGGGTTGTTGACGGATTCCGAGATCACGTCGAGGTAGGCCTTGTCCTTGCTCCGCAGCGGCGGCACGTTGTAGACCAGGCCCTGCAGCGCGAACAGCACGGCGACCAGCAGCATCGTCCCGCTCGCCAGGTATGCGCTGCCGATGCCCAGGGCCAGCCAGCAGAACCACTCCAGCAGCACCCAGCGGCCGAGCAACTGGCGCTGGACGGCCGAGCGCTGCGACTTGGTCGGGTGGTGCCTGTCGGATTCACGGTCCAGCCATTCGTTGATGACGTAGTTGGCGGACGCGATGCCGACGGCCGAGAGCAGGCCGAGCACGACCTGCTGCGCGACGTCGTCGGCATGAACCCCGCGCAGCAGGTACGCCAGGACCATGCCGGGAACGATGAGGATGTGCTTGGTGCTGTGGTCCAGGCGTGCGATGGCGAGGTAGTCGGCGGGCCGTCCGGCTTGCCGGGCGGCGGGGCGCGAATGCGAGGCGGGTGCGGAAGACATGGGCGTTGCTGTGTTCCATTGTTCGATGGGGCCGGGTATCAGCGATCGAGCACGTAGACATCGAAGCTCTCGTCGCTGCAGCAGGCGGGCGCAAAGCGCTCGATGCGACGCGTGGCCGCAAGGAACCGCTCCACCTGTTCGGGGCTGGTGGACAGCGTCCAGCTGTAGCCCTCGGTGATCGTCCGCGCGGGTGCCGAACGATCCAGCCGCTCCGCGAGAAGGATGACGACCGGCTGGCCGGTCGAGTCGCGCACGCGATGCGCATCGGCCAGGATGTCGTCCAGAGTGAGGGACTGGCGGGCGCGCCGCGTGAACACGACAACCTTTCCGAATCGCTGCTCGCGCATCAGGTAGGTGCGATTCGCAACGTAGTACGCGAGCGGCTCGACCAGGTAGTCGGGATCGGCCAGGATCGTCGCGTCGCGCAATTCAGGTTGCCGCGCCATCAGCCGCCCGAAGTCACGGCTGCGGCTTTCCGGCGCATCGGCCTGGGCGAGTTGGGCCAGCTTGAAGAGTCCGCCCGGGACCTGGAGCAGAACGATGGCCACGAACAGCGCCGCGCCCACCTCGCCCACGCGCCGCCGCAGGGCGGAGCCGCCCGGCGACGGCGCGGCCTCGCGCCACACGATCCAGTACAGCGAAACGAGGAACATCAGCCAAAGCGCCTGATGCCGATAGCTTCCGGGATAAAGAAACGCAAAGAAGACGCAGAAGCCGAAAAGCGCCACCCAGGCGGCGACCAGTGCAGCGGGCCGGCGCACCAGCCCGAGCGCGCTTCCGACCATCAGCACCGAGGTCAGGAAGTAGAGCGCAAGGGTCCGGGGCTGATCCTCGCCGGACAGAGGCTCGAGCAGATCGCTGAAGAGCCGGTATCCGGACACTTCGCCGAACGAGGACGAGGGCAACAGCAAGGCCTTTGCCATCGCGGCAGCGGTGCCGCCTTCCGGCCGCGCGATCTGTGCCGCGTCGTTGAATGGCGGATAGATGGTCGCGACGCACAGCGCCGCGCCCAAGGCCGCGAGGGCCGCGTTCAGCGCGAAGTTGCGCCACGCGCGCGCTGGCGCGGGAGGCCGTTGCCAGGCCAGGTCGAGCATCCAGAAAAGCGCGAATGCGCCCGCCAGCAGCACGGCATGCGCGCTGGAGTTCGCGAGCACCAGCAGGAGCAAACCCAGCACGATGCCGCGGTCCCGATATCGTCTGTAGAGGGTGGCGAACGCGAACATCGCCAGCATGCCGATGCCGTAGTTGCGTGCCACCACCGCGTATTCGTACAGCCCGGCCTGGCCGAGCAGCACGCCAGCGGTCAGCACCCATCCGAACGGCGAGTGCCGTGTCAGCAGGCAGGCCGACGCGAGTGCCACCAGGAAGGACACGGCAGGCAGGACCACCGGCGACGCCACGACGGCGTGCGCTGCGCGCAGCAGCAGGTACCAGATCACAGGATGGCCTTCGCCCTGCAGGCCGCGCAGCATCGCCAGCACGCCCTCGCCTTGCAAGGCCAGCGACAGCGCGCGCACCTCATCGCGCCAGAACACGTGGCGCGACATGAGCGCGAGCACGAGCAAGGTCCAGACCGCCACCGTGGCGACAGCGAAGCCCTTGCCTGCTCCCGAGCGTGCCGGCGAGAAGACCCAGCCGGAAGTGTTCATTGATGGTCCCCTTGAACAGCCTGCGCCGCTCTCCAGCGGCAAGGCGCGCGGTCAATGCGACGCGGCCTGCGAGTTGCCCGCTTCTGTGAAACGCCGGTGTGAGTTTGTGAAGAGATGTGGCGCGCTTTTCATACCATGCGCTCGTGCCCAGAGCACGGCTCGTCGGCACCACATCGAAACACCAGAGTGCGCCATTGAAGGCCCGCCTTCTGTCAGCGAGATGTCAATGCTCTGTAGGAATTGCGCCAACGGCGGCGTTCAGGCGGCTCCGTATCTAAGCGTCTGCAATCAAATCGGCCGGCAGCAAGCCGCGCTCGATCATCGCGGCATCCCACGGCGGCACGCGCGAGAAGGCCGCGGTGATGTGCTCGATGAAAAGGCGCAGCTTGAAGGCGTTGCGCGAAGTGCCCGCATAGACCGCGCTGAGCGAGAACGAGGACAGCTGGTGTTCGGGCAGCACCACCTGCAGATCGCCGCCCAGGATCGCATCGCCCGCCACCAGCGTCGGCAGGCAGACGATGCCGGCATGTTCGAGCGCGTATTCGCGCAGCAGGTGCACGCTGTTGGTCAAGAGCGCGGCGCTCATGTAGATCGTCACCTGCTCGCCTTCGTGATGGAAGGTCCAGCGGTCGCGGGTCGGATAGCCGGAATAGAGGCCGAGCGTGTGCTTGTGCAGGTCGCGCGGACTCTGCGGCGCGCCGTGCGTGCGCAGGTACTCGGGCGTGGCGCAGAACACGCGGCGCACCGGGAAGAGCGGCCGCGAGACGAGTTCGGTGGAAGCGGCCGGAAAGATCTGCAGCGCACAGTCCACGCCGGTCTTGACCGGATCTACCACCGCGTCGCTCACGATCAGTTCGAGGTGGATGTCGGGGTAGCTGACCTGGAAGGCGCGCAGCAGCGATGCAAAGTGGCCGAGCACGAAGCCGGTCAGCGCGTGGATGCGCAGCGTGCCGGTCGGCCCGGCCCGCGCGCCGCGCATCTGGTCCAAGATGTCATTGGCCCGCCCGACCAGTTCGGTGCAGTCGCGCAGGAAGGCCTGCCCGACGTCGCTGAGCCGCACGACCCGCGTGCTGCGGTGGAAGAGCGGCGCGCCGACGTGGTCTTCGAGCTGCTTCACGCGGCTGGTGACCACCGACTTGGCCACCCGCATCTGCCTGGCGGCCTCGGCGAAGCTCTGGGTCTGCGCGACGCGGACGAATGTCTCTATGTTTTCGAGGCGGTCCATCGATTCAGCGCGACACCCATGCCGCCGGCGCGCCCGGCCTCTCTTCGCTCATTGCAGGGCGCGGGCAGCGCCGAGGATCACGTCTTCGGACGGGAGCTTGCCGATGCCGGCCATGCCCTCGGCGGCGCACTCGATGTCCATCCAGCGCACGATGCCGTCGCGATCGATCATGAACATCGCCTTCAGCTGCGGCCATTGCCGATCGATATCGGCCAGGTCGGCCGGCGTGTAGACGTAGCCGTCGAGTTCCTGCAGCACCCTGCCGGCCTCGGGGATCGGCAGCGGCTCGGGCAGTTCGCCGGTGGGGTTGATCCGGGTGGTCTCCATCTCCTGCATCATCGCCGGCGTCGGCTCGGGCTTCGGCACCCTGAACGCGCGGTGCGTCGTCAAATCGGGGTCGGACGCCAGCCGCAGCCGCGTCGGCCTGAACTTGAAATACAGCCGCGCATTCTCCGGCGCCGTCGCCACCACGGCCAGGCTCTCGACGCCCAGCGCCTTGAGCTTGCCCTCGAGCGCGCCGAGCTGCACGATCTGTCGTCGGCAGAACGGACACCACAGGCCGAGCATCAGCGAGAGGAACAAGGGGCTGCGCCCGCGGTAATCGGCGAGCGAAACGGTCTCGGGCCCGGCCACTGCCGGCAGCGCGAAATCGGGGGCGGGTTCGCCCGGCATCACGGGTTGACTCATCGCGGATGTCATGTCGAGGCTCCTTCCGGCAGGTTCAACAGAGGAACGGAAGCACCATCAGGGCGTCGGGCTCGAGGCCGGCGCGTTCGCAAACCGCCTGCGCCTTCGCGAGATAGGCCTCGGCCTCGGCCGGGCGCCCAGTGTCGAGATACAACGTTGCCAAACCATCGTAGCAGGGAAAGAGCAGTTGAGGCTCGTCGACCTGCTCGGCCAATTGCAACGCCTCCCGGTACCACGCGAAGGCGCGCGCATGATCGCCATGGCACTGGTGGATCTGGGCCAGCACGATCAGCGGCACCGCGAGGTGATCGAGCAGCCCGAGCCGGCGGTCCAGGCTGGCCGCGGCGTGCGCCGCAGCGATGCCCTCGGCCTCGCACCGATTGGTCAGCGCGCAGTAGGCCACCGCCAGGTTGGCATACAGCCGCGACTGGAAGCCGAGGTCACCGACCTTCTTGGCGGTTTCGAGTCCGCGCAGGCAGGTCTCGATGCTGCGCTGCGGATCGAGCGACGCGTACAGCACGCCCAGGTTGGTGTAGCCGCGGCAGGCCGCCTGCAGAAGGTTGTTGGCTTCGGCCTCGGCGACGCTGCTTTCGATATGCCCCACCGCCTCGACCGGCCGCCCCAGGCGCGCCAGCGCGATGCCGAGCGTGTTGCATGCCTCGGCGCGCACGACGTTGGCCTCACGCGTGCGCCCGGCGGCATCGGCGGGCACCTCGGCCAGCGCGCGCTGCGCCAGCGCCAGGGCGGTGGCGTTGTCGCCGGCACGAAAGGCGAGCCGGCCCATCTCCTGGAACAGGTGCGCGCGTTCGATCGCATCGCCGTCTTCGCCCAGGCGAGCCAGGCCGGCGTTGAAGCAGGCACCCGCGCGCTCGCGCTCGCCGGCCTCCCAGTGCAGGCCGCCGATCTTGCGCAGCAGGCGCGCAGCCCGCACCGGATCGCGCTGCCCTTCGACCGCCCGCTGCACGAGCTCGTAGTGCGCCAGCGCCTCGGCGCGCCGGCCCTGCAGGCCGAACAGGTCGCCGAGCCGCTCGCGCGCGTCGAGCTCCGCGGCCTCGACCTCGGCCGCTGCGGCAGCCGTGTCCACCGATGCCTCGGCCAGAGTGCGCAGCGCGCGCTCGTAGTGGCGGATCGCGTCGTCGTTCGCATAGACCGCGCGCGCCCAGTCGCCGGCGGCCAGCAGGTAGTGCGCGCCACGCGCCTTGTCCGGCGACCGGCTCCAGTGGTGGCCCAGCGCCTCCAGCTCGGCCAGGCGGCGCGGGCCGCGGCCTTCGCCATCGGCCGGGGCCTGCGCATCCGCGCCGAGCTCGGCTTCCAGCGCGCGGCCCGCGCGCTGGTGCAGCTCGGTGCGACGCGCCAGCAGCAGGTTTTGATAGGCCACCTCGTGCAGCAAGGCGTGCGTGAAGCGCCAGCGTTGTTCGCTGGACCCGTCGGCGCGAATCAGGTCGGCCACGGCCAGCCGGTGCAGCGCCGCCTCGGTCGACCTCGGCTCGCTCGCGATGCGCTGCAACAGCGCGCGGTCGAACTCGGCCCCCAGCACGGCCGCTTCCTGCAGCGCCCGGCGGTCCCCGGCGGCCAACCGGTCGATGCGCGACAGCAGCAGGCCATACAGCGTGGGCGGAACATCCGGCGCGTCGCAATCTGCCGCGCACACCCAGCGCCCTTGCTTGCGTACCAGCAGGCCACGGCCGGCCAGGCTGCGCACGACTTCCTCGACGAACAGCGGGTTGCCGCCGGCGCGGGCCGCGACGAAATCGCGCATCGGCGCCAGGCCGTCGTCGGCAGCAGGGGCTCCGAGCAGATGGTTCACCAGCGAGCGGGCGTCCTCGTCGCCGAGCGGGCCGAGCTCGACCGTCGAGTGCTCGGCGAGCAGGGTGCGCAGCGCGCGCCCATCGGGGCGCTGCGAGACCAGCAGCATCAGGGGCCGGTCCGCCAGCTGGTCGACGACCTCGCGCAGCAGGTCCACCGAGGCCGCATCGGCCCATTGCAGGTCGTCGATGACGACCATGACCGGCTGCCGCGCCAACCGCCGCTCGAGCAAAGCGCGCGCCGCCAGCGTGATCTGGCGCTGCAGCTGTTCGGGTTCGATGTCGCGGGGGCGGGCCTCTTGAATGCCGAGCAGGTAGTTCAGCACCTGCGCCACCGCATCGGCCTCGTCCGCATCGGCACCCAGGGCCTGCAAACCCTGTTGCAGCTTGCGCCGGGCCGCCTCCAGCGTGTCGGCCTCCTCGACGCGGTAGGCCTCGCGGAACAGCGCGCCGAAGGTGCCGTAGGTCGGCTCTCCGAGCGACGAGCAGGTGGTGCGGCGCACGACCGTCGCGGCGAACCGGCCGTCGCTTTCGAGCCGCGCGAACAGCTCGGCAAGAAGGCGCGACTTGCCCGCGCCGGCCTCCCCGGTCACGCTGACGAGCTGGGCCTGGCCGCGCTGCATGCGGTCGAATGCGGCCAGCAGGCACGCGATCGCCGCGTCGCGCCCGACCAGCGGCGCCGCCAGTCCGAGTTCGGCCAGGCCGCGCGCGGAGGCCAGATCCGTGCGCGCGCCGGCCAGGCGGTGAACCCGCATCGGCTGCACCTTGCCGCGCAGCGCCAGCTCGACGGCCGGCTCGAAGGCGAAGCGGTGCCGCACCATGGCCTGCGTCGCCTCCGACACCAGCACCGTGCCCGGCTCGGCGGCCGCGAGCAGCCGCGAGGCGGTGTTCACGGTATCGCCGGTGACCGCGTAGGCGCTGCCGGCGCCCTGCCCCAGGCTGCCGGCCACCACCGCGCCGGTGTGGACGCCGATATGCAGCGTCACGGGTCGCCCGAGGCGCGCCGCCCACTGCCGGCTCAAGCGGTCCACGCGTTGCATCATTTCCTGCGCGGCCTCGAGCGCACGCAGCGGATCGTCCTCGTGCGCACGCGGCGCGCCGAACACCGCCATCACCGCATCGCCGACGAACTTCTCGACGAAGCCGTCGTAGTGCGCGATGGCCTGCGCCATCGTCTCGAACAGCGCGTTCTGGAAGCTGCGCAGCGTTTCGGGATCGAGCCCTTCGGCCAGCGAGGTGAAGCCCGTCAGATCGGCGAACAGCACGGTGACCTGGCGTCGGTCGCCCTCGTGCTCAGAGTTGTTCTGCGCCGGATGGCGCGCCGCGCCGCAGCGCGGACAGAAGGCGAAATCCGAGTCGCTGACGCAACCGCACGCCGGGCAAAGACAGGTCGTGGCCATTGGAGCCCGATGCTGCGCCACTTCCGTCCCTTGCGCCACTGGCAAGCATGCTTGCTGCTAACCTCGACGCATGTTCAATCCCTCCCAAGAGGAAGTGCGTCGTTTCTTCTGCGACGTCTTCGCCAAGAGCCGCCAGGGCCTGCCGATGGAAGCGCTGGAAATCATCGCCAGCCGCTGGATCGACGAACACCCCGAGTACCACGCCGACCTGGTCGATGCCGATGCCGCGGTGGCGCGGGTCTACGACGGCAAGGACGGGCGCGAGAACCCGTTTCTCCATCTCTCGATGCACCTGTCGATCAGCGAGCAGTGCTCGATCGACCAGCCGCGCGGCATCCGCCAGGCGGTCGAACTGCTGGCCGCGCGCCGCGACTCGCTGCTCGATGCGCACCACGAGGCGATGGAATGCCTGGGCCGGATGATGTGGGAGAGCCAGCGCGCCGGCCGGCCGCCCGACGGCGAGGCCTACGTGGCCTGCGTTCAGCGGCGCGCCACCCGCGACTGAGCCATACCGGCCTCGCGCAGCAGCGCGATCAGCGCCTGCCGCGCGGCCAAGGGCTCGGCATCGCTGCGCAACAGCAGACCGACCGGCTCTTCGGTGCCGGCGGTGTCGATCGCCAGCCGCACCAGCTGACCGCTTGCCAGGTCGTCGCGCGCGGCGCCGATGGGCGTGAACCAGACGGCGTCGGAACGGATCAGCAGCGCGCGCGCCACCGAGAGATCCAGCGTCTGCGTCACATGCGCGGGCAGGCGCAGGCCCAATCCGGAAAGAAAGCTCTCGGTGTGGTGGCGCGGGATGGTGCCTTCTCCGTAAATGACGAGCGGATGGCGCAGCACCTCCTGCACCGAGGGCGCGCCGCTCGCCAGCGGATGGCCGGCGCGCGCCACCAGCGCCAGCGGCTCGGTGTAGAGCAGCTCGAAGGTGAGCCCCGCCATCAGCTGCGGGTCGCTCATGCGGCCGGCCACCAGGTCCAGCTCGCCCGCGCGCAGGGCATCGAGCAACGGGCCGTTGGCGCCGGTCTGCACCAGCACCTGCAGCGTGGGCAGCCGCTCGCGCAGCGCCGCCAGCGCAGCAGGCAGCAAGGACGGGGCGACGCTCGGCAGCGCGCCGATGCGCAGGCGCTGCGGGCGCGTGCCCGACGCCGGCATCACGGCCTCGGCGCTGGCATCGAGCGCTTCCAGCACGCGCAGCGCATGCGCCAGCAATTGCTCCCCGGCCACAGTGAAGCCCTGGATGCCGCGCCGGCCGGCGCTGCCGCGTTCGACCAGCCGGGCGCCGGCCAGGGTTTCGAGCTCGGCCAGGGTCTTCGATACCGCCGGCTGGCTCAGCGCCAGGCGCTCGGCCGCCCGCGCCAGATGGCGTTCCTGCGCCACCGCCACCAGGCAGCGCAGGTGCCGCAGCTGGACGCCACGGACGAAGGCTTCGGAACTGGCCGCCATCGAATTACTGTTGGTTATGAAAAATCGCCAAGACGTCAATTTACATCAGCAATGCGCATGAATAGAGTCGGGTTCATCCCCACGATCCCGGAGACAAGCCCATGACCACACTCACGCCGCGCGACTGGCCCAGCCATCCCTCCTACGTTTATTCCGGCTACAAGTCGACCGCGAAGCGCGGGCCGCTGCAGCCGCTGATTCCGCTGAAAGCCTCGCTCGGCGAACTGCGCCAGCCGGTGTACGGCCACAGCAGCATCGGCGAGCTCGACCACGACCTGACGCGCAACGCGCGCAAGAACGGCGAGCCGCTGGGCGAACGCATGATCCTCACCGGCCAGGTGCTCGACGAGCGCCGCCGCCCGGTGCGCAACACGCTGGTCGAGCTGTGGCAGGCCAACGCGGCCGGCCGCTACGTGCACAAGGTCGACCAGCACGACGCGCCGCTGGACCCGAACTTCCTCGGCGCCGGCCGCTGCCTGACCGACAACGAGGGCCGCTACCGCTTCCTCACCATCAAGCCGGGCGCCTACCCCTGGGGCAACCATCCCAATGCATGGCGGCCGCAGCACATCCACCTGTCGCTGTTCGGCGAGCACTTCGCGAGTCGCCTCGTGACGCAGATGTACTTCCCCGGCGATCCGCTGATGCAGTACGACCCCATGATCACCGGCACGCCGGAGAAGGCGCGCAACCGACTGGTCTCGGACTTCAGCCTCGACGTCACGGAGGACGGCTATGCGCTCGGCTACGTGTTCGACATCGTGCTGCGCGGCGCCGACGAAACGCCCTTCGAAACCCGTTGAGCCAGGAGACACGCACCATGATGAGCGCACTCGAAACCAATTTCGGCCAGACCCCTTCGCAGACGGTCGGCCCCTACTTCGCCTACGGCCTCACGGCCACCCAGTACGGCTACGACTTCGACCAGCCTTTCGACGCAGTGCTCGCGCTCGATGGCGCGCGCGGCGAACGCATCCGGATCGAGGGCCGCGTGATCGACGGCGACGGCAAGCCCATCAACGACGCGCTGGTCGAGATCAGCCAGGTCGACGGCACCGGCGCCTATCCGAAGTCGGTCGAGGATGCGCAGGCCATCGGCTTCCGTGCCTTCGGCCGCGCCGGCACCGGCACCGATCCTCAGAACCGCTTCGTCTTCCACACCGTCAAGCCCGGCGCCGAGACGGCGGGCGAAGCGCCGCGCATCAACGTGATCGTGCTGATGCGCGGCATGCTGCTGCACGCCTTCACACGCATCTATTTCAGCGATGAGGCGAAGGCCAATGCGGAGGACAAGGTGCTTGCGAGCGTACCGGCCGAGCGCAGGAAGACGCTCGTCGCCGAGCGCAGCGAGACGGGCGGGGCCGTGACCTATCGCTTCGACATCCACATGCAAGGCCCGCAAGAGACCGTCTTCTTCGATGTATGAACGACGGCTGACAACAAAAAAGCCCGAGAGGCTGGACAAAAACAAAGCCCGCTTGAAAGCGGGCTTTGTCCTTCTGTGGTGTGCGCTTCTTATTTGGCCCGGTGGATGCGCGATTCCGGCACCGTCTTCAATTCGCCCGGCAGCGAGCTGATGTAGCTGGCCAGTTCCTTGAGTTCGGCATTGCTGAACTTCTTGGCCTGGCCGCTCATCACGCCGTTGGAGCGGCCGATCTGCAGGTTCTTGTCGACCTTGTAGGACCTCAGCGCCACGTAGAGGTAGTCGGCATGCTGACCCGCCAGCTTGGCCACCGTGCCGTCGTTCGGGGTGTTGAAGTTGACGCCGTGGCACTTGGTGCAGGCGTTGTCCTTGTCGCGCGAGATGAGGGCCTGCACGCGTTCGCTCGGCTGCTTGACGGCGGTGGCCGGCGGCGCGTCGCCTTCGTGCACGCCGAGCTGGCTGTAATAGACGGCGAGGTCGGCGATGTCCTGCTCGCTCAGCGTGTCGGCGATGGCGCGCATGGTCGGGTGCTTGCGGTCGCCGCCCTTGTAGGCTGTGAGCGCCGAGGCGATGTAGGTGGCGCTCTGGCCCGCGATCATCGGGACCTTGTGGATCTCAGGGAAGCTGGCCTGGTAGCCGATGATGCCGTGGCAGCCCACGCACATCGCCACTTTCTTCGAGCCGTTTTCGGCATTGCCCGTGATCTTCTGAGCTTGGGCCGAGACCGTCACGCAAGCGACAGCGAAGGCAAACATCGTGGTCAACAACTTGTTCATTTTGCGCGCACAATCTCGTGGAGATACAGATTTCAGATCAACTTTTGATTATATGCGGGGGTCCTCTGCGGCCCCATGCGTGAAGCACCGGGCGTTGCGCGTCGCAGTTGAATGATGTGTCATTTCATCCACCCTGCTCCACGCCACTCATGAAATTCAAGGGTTCCGACAACTACGTCGCCACACAGGATCTGATGCTCGCGGTCAACGCCGCCATCACGCTCAAGCGCCCGCTGCTCGTCAAGGGCGAACCCGGCACCGGCAAGACGATGCTCGCGGAAGAAGTGGCGCAGGCACTCGACCTGCCGCTGCTCCAGTGGCACATCAAGTCGACCACCAAGGCCCAGCAGGGCCTCTACGAATACGACGCGGTGAGCCGGCTGCGCGATTCGCAGCTGGGCGACGCACGCGTGAAGGACATCCACAACTACATCGTCAAGGGTGTGCTGTGGCAGGCCTTCACCTCCGACGAGCCAGTGGCGCTGCTGATCGACGAGATCGACAAAGCCGACATCGAATTCCCGAACGACCTGCTGCGCGAGATCGACCGCATGGAGTTCTACTGCTACGAGACGCGCGAGCTGATCCGCGCCAAGCACCGGCCGGTGGTCTTCATCACCTCCAACAACGAGAAGGAGCTGCCCGACGCCTTCCTGCGCCGCTGCTTCTTCCACTACATCAAGTTCCCCGATGCCGACACGATGAAGAGCATCGTCGCGGTGCATTTCCCCGGCCTCAAGCAGGAGTTGCTGGCCTCGGCCATGAAGACCTTCTACGACGTGCGCAACCTGCCGGGCCTGAAGAAGAAGCCTTCGACCTCCGAGCTGCTCGACTGGCTCAAGCTGCTGGTGGCCGAAGACATTCCGCTCGAGGCGCTGCAGAGCAAGGACGACAAGGTCGCGGTGCCGCCGTTGGTGGGCGCGCTGCTCAAGAACGAGCAGGACGTGACGCTGTTCGAGAAGCTCGTCTTCATGCAACGCCACAACCGATGAGCGAAGACCGCCAACCCACCCGCCAGTTGCTGCTGCTTGGCGTGGCACAGGCGGTCATGTTCGTCGTTGGCGCGCTCCTGGGCCGCTGGCTCGGCCTCGCGCTCGGCTTCGACGCCCTGGGCAACGGCGGCTACAGCAACAGCGCCATTGCCGGCATCCTGCTGATCGGCCTCGGCGGCGGTGGCGGCGTGCAGATCGCGCGCGCCTGGTACACGCGCAAATACGGCTCTCCGAGGAGTTGACGATGGGGTTTGTCGAGCCAGTCACGCTCAGCTCGCGCGGCATCGCGCTGGTGCCGCTCGCGCTGGCGCACGAAGAAGGCCTGCGCGCCGCAGCGGCCGACGGCGAGCTGTGGAAGATCCGCGTCACCTCGGTGCCCGAGCCGCAGGACACGCGCGGCTACATCGAGAGCGCACTGCAGATGCGCGAGGCCGGCAACCGCTTCGCCTTCGCGGTGACCGACGAAGCGAGCGGCGCCGTGCTCGGCTCGACGAGCTATCACGACATCCTGCCCGCGGTGAAGCGCGTCGAGATCGGGTACACGTGGTACGCCAAGCGCTGCCAGCGCACGCACGTCAACACCACCTGCAAGCTGCTGATGATGACGCACGCCTTCGATACCCTCGGCTGCCACGTTGTCGGCTGGCGCACGGACAATTTCAATCACGCGTCGCAGCGCGCCATCGAACGCCTCGGCGCCAGGAAGGACGGCGTGATCCGCGGCCATGCCCTACGCCGCGACGGCACGATCCGCGATACGGTGATGTACAGCCTGCGATCGGGCGAGTGGCCCGAGGTGTGCGCCCAGTTGCTCTATCTGCTGGACAAGCCGCGTCCCGAACCCAAGGAGTGATGCGCCATGCTGATCGACTTCTTCTACACCCTGCGCTCGGCCAAGCTGCCGGTCTCGGTCAAGGAATACCTGACCCTGCTCGAAGCGCTGCAGGCCGACGTGGTCGGCCCGAACTCCGACGATGCCTTCGGCCTCGACGACTTCTACTACCTCTCGCGCACCGCGCTGGTGAAGGACGAGAAGCACTACGACAAGTTCGACCGCGCCTTCGCCGCCTACTTCAAGGGCGTCGACCTGGTGACCGACTTCACCAAGGAAGTGCCGCTCGACTGGCTGCGCAAGACGCTGGAGCGCGAGTTCACGGCCGAGGAGAAAGCCAAGATCGAGAAGATGGGCTGGGACGAGCTCATGGAAACGCTCAAGAAGCGCTTCGAGGAGCAGAAGGAGCGCCACGAAGGCGGCAGCAAGTGGATCGGCACCGGCGGCACCTCGCCCTTCGGCCACGGCGGCTACAACCCGCAGGGCGTCCGCATCGGCGGCGCGGGCAAGAACAAGAGCGCGGTCAAGGTGTGGGACCAGCGCGCCTACAAGGACTACGACGACAGCCAGGAACTCGGCACGCGCAACATCAAGATCGCGCTCAGGCGGCTGCGCAAGTTCGCGCGCGAGGGCCACGAGGACGAGCTGGACCTCGACGACACGATCCGCTCGACGGCGGCCAACGCCGGCTACCTCGACATCAAGATGCGGCCCGAGCGCCACAACAACGTCAAGGTGCTGCTCTTGATGGACGTGGGCGGCACGATGGACGAGCACATCCAGCGCGTCGAAGAGCTGTTCTCGGCCGTCAAGACCGAGTTCAAGCACCTCGAGTTCTATTACTTCCACAACTGCGTCTACGACTTCATGTGGAAGAACAACCGGCGCCGCTTCTCCGAGAAGTTCGCGACCTGGGACATCATTCGCAAGTACAACAAGGACTACAAGCTGGTCTTCGTCGGCGACGCCACCATGAGCCCCTACGAGATCCTGCAGCCGGGCGGCAGCGTCGAATACAACAACGAGGAAGCCGGCGCCGAGTGGATCCAGCGCCTGACCCACGCCTTCCCGAAGTTCGCATGGATCAACCCGGAGCCGCAGGGCGTGTGGCAATACCGGCAAAGCATTGCCGTGATGCAACAACTCGTGTCGCATCGCATGTATCCGCTTACTCTCAAGGGCCTCGAAGAGGCCATGCGGCTGCTGTCAAAATAGCCCACCGCACGCAGCAAGCACGCGGCGGGATAGGCCATCCGTAGGGCCGCAAACGCGTAAAAAAGTTGTCACAGCGTTGAGACCTCAGGTTACAGTTAACACCTAAGGATTCAAATATGGCGTTTTGTTGACGCTGCGTCCGCAGGAGGTGTGCCATGTCTGCCGTGCTTTCTTTTCCGCTGGACTCCCCGGTACTCGAGCAGCCTTTGGCCGGCGCATTGCTGGAAGCGCGATTCCAGCCACCGGCCGATTTCATCAGCATCCGCGGCGTGCGCCTGCCGCGTGCCGAGCTCGTCGACCGCTCGCTTTTTGCACCCGAGCAGCGCGAACGCCTGCACCAGAAGTTGCTGGCCGCCTCGCCGTTCCCGCACCTGGTTCTCGAGAACATCTTCCACCCGACCCTGCTGGAGCTCGTGGCCGAAGAGTTCGACATGCTTCCCGGCGGCGGCTGGGCCGACATCAAGACCCAGTACGAATCGACGCGGCGCTCGGTGCTCGGCGTGGCGCTGGGCCCGGCCTCGCAGCTGTACTTCGACATCATCAATTCGGGCTGGTTCATCGACTGGCTGTCGTCGCTCAGCGGCGTCGACTACCTGCTGCCCGATCCCAAGCTATTCGGCGGCGGGCTGCACGAAAGCAGGACCGGCGCAACCTTCGCCGTGCACCGCGACTTCAACCGCCACCGGCATCTGGGGCTGAAGAACGAGATGGTCTTCATCACCTACCTCAACAAGGGATGGGACCCGGCCTGGGGTTCCGGGCTCGAACTCTGGGACAAGAAGCAGGACCGCTGCGTGACCACCGTGCAGCCCGAGTTCGGCCGCACCATCGTGCTGCCGCACGGCCCCGCGAGCTACCACGGCCACACCAAGCCGCTGCAGGCGCCGGACGGCCGGCCGCGCCGTTCGGTCGCCGCCTACTACTACACCAGCCCGCTCGCCGGCAAGCAGCACGGCGACGAATCGGCCTCGGTCTTCATGAAGACGCACCGCGTCGACCGCGTCAAGGCGCTGGCCCGCATGCTGACGCCGCCTGTGGTCTGGCTGCTGGCGCGAAAGGTCAGCGGGCGCGCCTGAAAAAGGAGCCCCGCGCTCCCCCGCCCGTCGAGGGCGCCCTGCGCATGCTGTCAAAATGGCCGCATGCTCAGGGTGGTTCGCTCTCTCGCGCCGGCGTGGATGCCGGCGTTCTTTTGTGCAGGCACCCTTCTGTTGCAAGGGTGCAGCCTGCTGCCGAAGAGCGAGCCGGCGGAAACTGCCGCGAGCCCGGTAACCAGCAGCGACAGGCCGGCATCGCGGCGCGATGCGTTCACGGTGGAGGTGAAGGCGCCCGACACGGTGCGCGACTACCTCGTGCGCCACCTCGAAATCCAGCGCTACCGCCAGCTCGACGACCTCGGCGCGGCCGAACTCTCGCGCCTGATGGTGGCCGCCGAAGGGAACGCGCGCGAGCTGCTCGGCACCCTCGGCTACTTCACGCCCACGCTCACGCTGGAACTGCGCGAAACGCCTGAAGCCAAGGCGCCGCGCGAGGTGACGATCACGGTCGAGCCCGGCGAACTCACGCGCGTCGCCAACGTGCAGATCGGCTTCGGCGGGCCGATCGAGAGCGACGCCGCGGCCGAGACCCAGCGCGACACGATCCGCACCGACTGGCCGCTGCGCGCCGGCCAACCCTTCACCCAGCTGGCCTGGGACAACGCCAAGGCCGCCACGCTGCGCAGTCTGACGGCCAAGCGTTTCCCCACCGGCAGCATCAGCGCGAGCCGCGCCGAAATCGACGCCGACCGCAGCGAGGCCAAGCTCAGCCTCAACTACCAGTCTGGCCCGGCCTACCGCTTCGGCCCGCTGGACGTGCGCGGTAGCGAGCGCTACGACGCCGACGGCACGCGCCGGATCGCGCGCATACCCACCGGCAGCGACTACGACCAGCAGAAGCTGCTCGATGCGCAGCAGCGCCTCGCGAGCAGCGGCTACTACGACTCCGTCTTCCTGACCCTCGACACCGACGGCACCAACCCGCTGTGGGCGCCGGTCATCGCCCAATTGCGCGAAGCGCCGCTGCAGAAAGTGGTGCTGGGCGTCGGCTTCACCACCGACAGCGGGCCGCGGCTGTCGATCGACCACATCCACAACCGCATGCCGCTGCTCGGCTGGCGCGCCGTCTCCAAGCTCTCGGTGGACCGCGAAACCAAGTCGCTGGGCACCGAGTGGAACGCGATCCCCGACGACAAGGGGTGGCGCTTGTTCGGCTCGGGTCTGCTGAAGAACGAAACCTCCGGCAGCTACAAGGTCGACAGCGGCCGGCTGCGCGGCGGACGCAGCAAAGCCGGCGACCACATCGACTTCAACTACTTCCTGCAGTACGACTACACGCAGAACCGCGGCATCGCCGCACCGCCGTCGGCCTCGGCGCTGAGCGTCAACTGGGGCTGGACCGGCCGCTACTTCGACAACGCAGGCGCACCGACGCGCGGCCACGGCCTGGCGCTGGAGCTCGGCCTCGGCTACACGCTGACCGGCGAGCACCTGCCCTTCACGCGCGTCTACGGGCGCTGGCTCGGCATCGTGCCGCTCGGCACCGTGAAGAGCGACGACGGGACTCAGGCCCGCAGCGGCCGCATCCAGCTGCGCGCCGAGGCCGGCGCCGTGGTGGCCCAGGATCGCGCGCAGATCCCCTCCACGCTGATGTACCTGACCGGCGGCGACACCACGGTGCGCGGCTACAGCTACCGCCAGATCGGCACCGTGCGCAGCGACGGCCAGATCGTCGCCGGCCGCTACCTCGGGGTCGCCAGCGTCGAATGGCAGCGCCCCTTCGTCTATCGCGGAAAGATGACCGAATGGGAGAGCACGGTGTTCGTCGATGCCGGTGCCGTGGCCGACAAGCCCGGCGAACTCAAGGCCAAGGTCGGCGTCGGCGTGGGCGCGCGCTGGCGCAGCCCGGTGGGACCGGTGCAGGCCGACCTGGCCTACGGCGTGGACACGAAGAGATTCAGGCTGCACCTGCGGCTGGGCTTCACCTTCTGAAATGCAGGAACAGACGCAGTCCCCCGCCCCGTCGCCGAAGCGCTCGCTCGGCCGCCGTGCGCTGCGCGCACTGGCCTGGAGCCTCCTCGGCCTGGTCGTGCTGGTGGCGGGGCTCACGGCCGGCGCCTGGTGGTGGCTGGGCTCGAACGAATCGCTGGCCTTCGCACTCGCGCGCGCCGCGCGCTACCTGCCCGCGGGCCAGACACTGGAAAGCCGCGAAGTCACGGGCTCGCTGCGCGCGGGCGGGCGCATCGGCTGGCTGCGCTGGCAGAGCGAAGCGCTGGCGGTGGAAGTGCACGAGGCGAAGATCGGCTGGCAGTTGGCGCCGCTGCTGAAGCGCAAGGTGCAGCTCGGCGAAGTGCATGCGGCGCAGCTGCTCATCGAGCGTCGCGGCCCGGTCGACGACAAGCCGCTCGAGCCCCTGGAGCAGATCGTGCTGCCGGTCGAGGTCGAGCTGCCCTTCCGCATCGACGAACTGCGCTGGGTCGGCCCGCCCGCGCTGCAGGCCACCCAGCTGGCCGGCAGCTACCGCTATGCCGGCGCCGAGCATCAACTCGAGGTGAGCGGCGTGGACATCGCCGACGGCCACTACAGCGCGCGCGTCAAGCTGCAGGGTCCGGCGCCGATGGCAATCGATGCCGCGCTCGACGGCCGGGTGCGCGCCCCGCTGGCCGAGGACCGCGGCATCGACGTGCTGGCCCAGGCGACGGTGAAAGGCACGCTCGCCGGCGCCGATGCGCGGCTCGCGGTGGCGGCGCAACTGAAGCCGGCCGAAGACAGCACGGCGGCGCCGATGCAGGCGCAGCTCGACGCCCACATCGCGCCCTGGCTGCCGCAGCCCGTGATCGACGCCAAGGCCGATCTGCAGAACGTCGACTTGGCCCGCCTGTGGCCCGAGGCGCCGGCCACGCTGCTGAGCGGCAAGGTCGAGGCCGGCCCCGACGCTGGCAGCACAGGCGCCGCCACGGTCTGGCAGGCCAGCGCCGACATCCGCAACGCCGAGCCCGGCCCCTGGGACACCGGCAAGCTGCCCGTCGAGCGGATCGAGGCGCGCGCCAGCTTCGACGGCACGACCTGGACCCTGCCCCAGGCGACCGTGCGCGCCGGCGGCGGCCGCATCGAGGCCGAGGGCCGCTGGAGCCCCGCACCCGCGCCGTGGCAAGCGCGCGCGAAGGTGCGCAGCGTGCGTCCCGGCGCGCTGCATACCGAGCTTGCCGGCGCACCGGTGAGCGGCAGCATCAATGCCGAGCAGCGCGGCGAAGCGCTGATATTCGACGTGGCGCTGCAGGCCGAGGGCGGCGCCGGCAGCAAGGCGATGGAAGGCCTGCGCCTCGACCGCGCGCTGGCGCGCGGCCAGTGGCAGGCGCAGGTGCTGGAGCTGCGCACGCTGCGCATCGAGGCATCGAACGCCAGCGTCGAAGGCAAGCTGCAGGTGCGCGTCGCAGACCAGGCCGCGAGCGGCGACTTGAAGCTCGCGATGCCGGGCGGCGGCGCCCAGGTGCAAGGCCGCATCGCGCCGGCCAGCGGCGGCGGCGAGATCAAGGCCCAGGTCGACGATGCGGCCGCGCTGCAGGCCTGGGTCGAGCGCCTGCCCGGGCTCTCGGCCGTGTTCGCAGGCATGACGGCGCAAGGCAGCGCGCGGCTCGATGCCAGTTGGCAAGGCGGCTGGCAAGCCGTGCAGCGGCGCCTGCAGAACGCCAGCGAACCGGCGCCGCGCGGCTCGGCCGAGCCCACGCTGAAAGCCAACCTGTCCGTGCCGCGCCTGGACCTGCGTCTGGCGCCGCCCGCCAACGGGCCCGCGACCACCGTGCTGCTGCGCGAGCTGCGCGCCGAACTCGCCGGCAGCCTGGCGCAGGCCACGCTGGACTTGAAGGGCGAGGCCCGCAGCGGCACGCAGAAGTTCACGCTCGACACGCGCGCCAGCGGCGGCCTGGAGCGGGCGAAGCAGTGGCGCGTCGCGGTCGCCAGCTTGCGCGCGCAGATGCAGGACAGCGCCGCCGCCAGCACCGGCCCCTGGACCGTGGAGCTGAGCCGCGCCGTCAGCGCCACCCTGCGCAGCGGCACGGCTGACCGCCTCGACGTGGAGGCCTCCGCCGCGGCCGCCACGCTGCGCGGACCGGCGCCCGGCACCGTGCGCATCGAGTGGGAACCCCTGCGCTACAGCCACAGCGGCGGCGCCTCCAACCGCGCCTTCCGCCTGCAATCGAAGGGCCGCCTGCAGGGCCTGCCGATGGCCTGGGCCGAGGCGCTGGGCGGTGGCGCCGCGCTGGCCGAGGTCGGCATCAGCGGCGACCTGCTGTTCAACGGCGACTGGGACATCGATGCCGGCGATGCGCTGCGCGCGCGCGCCCGGCTCAGGCGCGAAAGCGGCGACATCCGCGTGCAGGCCGGCGAGGCCGCGCTGGTCACGCGCATCACGAGCCGCGGCACCGGCAGCGCGAGCGAACGCGGCATGAACGCGGCCGGCGACGGCCAGAGCACGCCGGCCGGCCTGCGCCACGCCGAGCTGCAGCTCGATGCCGAGGGCGATACCGTGCGCGCCGGCCTGGCCTGGGACAGCGAGCGCGCCGGCCAGATCAACGCCGAAGCCAGCACGCGCGTGCAGCAGCGCGCGGGCGGCTGGCAATGGGCGGCCGATGCGCCGCTGGCCGGCCGCGTGACGGCGCGCCTGCCCAATCTCGGCGTCTGGTCGATGCTGGCGCCGCCGGGCTGGCGCGTGGCCGGCACGCTGGAGGCCGACGCCGCACTCTCTGGCAATCGCGCGCTGCCGCGCTGGAACGGCACGCTCGGCGCCGACAAGCTCGCGCTGCGCGCGCTGGTCGAGGGGCTGGACCTGCGCGACGGGCGCCTGCGCGCGACGCTCACCGGCGAGCGCATCGAGATCACGGAGTTCACGCTCAAGGGCGGCACCGGCAGCAGCGCGCGCATCCCGGGCCAGAGCGGCAACCTCAGCACTGCGGCCAGCGAGGCCGCGAGCGATGGCGGCACGCTCTCGGCGCGCGGCGAGCTCAGCTGGGGCGCGGCGCCGGCCGCCGGCACCGGCATCCGCATGGCCATGCAGGCCCAGCTGCGCGCGCTGCGCATGCTGGTGCGCAGCGACCGCCAGGTCACGCTCTCGGGCGACCTGCAAGCGCGGCTCGACGGCGGCCAGTTCAGCGTGCGCGGCAACCTCAAGACCGACCGCGCCGTCGTCATCCTGCCCGACGAGACCGCGCCCGGCCTCGGCAGCGACGTGGTGGTGCGCTCGGCCGCCAAGGACCGCGAGGCCGCCGAAGCCACCCGGCGCCAGGCGGTGCGCGACGATGCGCAGGTGGCCAAGGCGCAGACCGCGAAGCCGCCCGACATCGCGGTCAACTTCGATCTCGGCAACGATTTCGCGGTGCAGGGGCGCGGCCTCACCACGCGGCTGGAGGGCAAGCTCGACATCCGCAGCACCGCGTTGAACGCGCCGCCGCGCATCACGGGCGAGGTCAGGACCGTCAAGGGCCAGTACGGCGCCTACGGCCAGCGGCTGGACGTGGAAACCGGCGTGGCGCGCTTCAACGGCCCCTTCGACAATCCGGCACTCGACATCCTCGCGATCCGGCCCAACATCTCGCAGCGCGCCGGCGTCCAGATCAGCGGCACCGCACAGACGCCACGCGTGCGGCTGTATTCCGAGCCCACGCTGTCGGACGCGGAGACGCTGTCGTGGGTGGTGCTGGGCCGCGCCTCGGCCACCAGCGGCGGCGAATCGGTGCTGCTGCAGCAGGCCGCGCTGGCCTTGCTGGGCGGGCTCGGCAAGGGCGGCACCGGCGGCGGGCTCGCGAGCCGCTTCGGCCTCGACGAAATCGGCTTCAAGGGCCCGGGCAGCGGCGGCGACCTGCGCGAATCGGCCGTCACGGTGGGCAAGCGCATCTCCCAGGATTTCTACGTCACCTACGAGCGCAGCATCTCGGGCACCCTCGGCTCGCTGTTCATCTTCTACGACCTGACCCGCCGCCTGACCCTGCGCGGCCAAGCCGGCCAGCAGAGCGGGATCGACCTGATCTACACGGTGAAGTACGACTGAACTGGTAAAGTCGCCATCGCCTTCGTCCTCGTAGTTCAATGGATAGAACGGGGTCCTCCTAAGACTCAGATACAGGTTCGATTCCTGTCGAGGGCACCAGTAAGTTGTTGATTTGATTGATATCGTTTGACGGCCGGGACAAGCGCGGGGCGACGCCCCGCGTGCAAGTGAAGCTGAGTCGCTTGGTCTGATGCCCTCGCAGTTCGTGGCCACGCAAGCCTACGAAGCGTGCGCATTCGGGTGGCCGACAGGCGGGCTTTTTTGTGCCCGCGCGTTGGAATTCGCGACAGCCGCCGGCATCGAGGAACCGCCCGTCAAGGGCGGGCGCCGAAGCAACCTCTACCAGCGCCGACTGACTGTCAGTTCCAAGCGTAGGGCGGCAAACTTAAGCCGGGCTTAGGAAGCCGCCTACCAATTCTCCAAGGGCGCGTCGAGCCACTGGGGAGCACGTGAACTTCCTTTTTAAGGTCATTCACCTGTGGAAGCCATCGCGGCTGCGACCTAATATTCGATCATGGAACCAAATCGAGATCCCGCCGAGGTTTTCGAAGAGCTGGCTGTGATGGCTGGCCTCCTGAAGGCTGGTGAACCGGTCCCGCCCGCTGTGCGGACCTTTGCTGAATGTGTAGTCACCGAGTGCGCTGCGCTCGGCGATGGCTATGGCACCGAAGATGGGACCGCAGGGGACCAGATACGGGCCAGCTTTCTTGAGTAGCGACCCTCGTCTGTAAGAGGCTGTGGGGCGCCTTCACCAAGCTTCAGGACGGCCTTGAGCGGTCCTGACGGCCGGGGTGAAACTGGCACGCCGGATCGGCGAGGCGCTCGCCGCTGAGGTCTACTCAGTGCTGCGCCCACAGGGGCCGGGGGAGATATGCCATGTCCCTTTTCTTTGCAGCCGCCGAAGCCTTGATCGCCGACTATCTGAACGGACGCACCTTGCCGGAGGCCGTGCACAAGGCTGTAGTGCTTGCGGCCCGAACACGACTGCTCCACGGGGAGGCGCCCGTCCTTGACGAGGCGCTGTGCAGTGACATTGACCGTGAGGCGAGCGAACCGATTCCGTCATCGGCTAAGCGAATCCGAGGGGGTCTCTAACCGGCCCGAAGCCTGTCGAGGGGCACTTGCCGACTAGGCAGAGCGGTGGTGGCGAATGTCCAGCCAATCCAGCAGCGTCGTGATGGTCAGGCCGGCGAATGACGCAACTTCCACGACCAGCGCCACAACGACAGCCAGCAGCTGCGGGTCGGGCAGATCGAACTCGAGGAGATCCAAGAGTGAACGCTCTGGCGGAGGGGCTATGGGCGGAGGTGGAAAGACAATCTCAACCCCGACCAAGCTGGACAGCGAGATCGTCGCCAGCAGGAACATCCAGGCAAACAACCGTTGAAGTCTCTTGCACATCTCTGCTGGTGACCCCATGTCGCTTTGTCCTTTCCAACCCCAGTTCGGCCGTATCGCCTCATCCGACAAGGGCGCGCTGGCTATTGCATCTAAGAGTACGCCTTAAGTATTCATGGCTCCATAGGCGCTTTGTCATGACGCACATGGCTGCAATGCACCGGGGCACCGCGGAGGCGACAGCAGCGGCTGCCAGAATTCGCTCATGACCGCCCACCCCGCAGCACACGACCTCGCCGTCCTCATCGGCCGCTTCCAGCCCTTCCACAACGCCCACCAGGCCCTGCTGAAGAAGGCGCTCGAAGCGGCGCCGCGCGTGGCGGTGGTGATCGGCTCCGCCTTCCAGGCGCGTTCGCCGAAGAACCCCTTCAGCTGGCAGGAGCGCGCGGAGATGATCCGCCTTGCACTGCCGGGGGCCGACCGCGAGCGCGTGCTCTTCGTGCCGATGCGTGACCACTTCGACGACGAGCGCTGGTTCGCCGAGGTGCGGCAGGAGATCGATGCGGCGCTCTCCGCGCAAGGTGCATCCCTGCCCTCGTCGACCGTGCTGATCGGCCACGTCAAGGACGCCACGCGCGACTACCTCCACGGCTTCGAAGGCTGGACGCTGCAAGCGGTGGAGCGCGTTCACACCGCGAGTGCGAACGCGGTGCGCGCCGCGATCTTCGGCAACGCGAAGGACGCGCCGCAAACGCTGGCCCGCGCCGTGCCGGCGAGCACTCTCGCCTTCCTGCGCGCATGGATGGCCGCGCCGCTGTTCGGCCAGCTTGCGCAGGAGTGGGAGATCCTCCGACAGCACGACGAGTCATGGGCCGCATCGCCTTACCCGGTGGTGCTGGTCACGGTCGATTGCGTCGTGAAATGCCGCGACCACGCGCTGCTGATCCGCCGCGGCCATGCGCCGGGCAAGGGCCTGGCCGCGGTGCCGGGCGGCTTTCTCGAACAGCGCGAGACCACGCTGCAGTCCGCGCTGCGCGAACTCGAGGAAGAAACGCACCTCGATCTTCCGGCCGCCACGCTGCTCGCCTGCCTGGCCAGCACCGAGGTCTTCGACCGCCCCGATCGCAGCCAGCGCGGCCGCACCATCACCCACGGGCATTTCTTCGATCTGGGCGATCGCGAGCTGCCGGCGGTGCGCGCGGACGACGACGCCGAGGCCGTCGAGTGGGTGCCGA
This sequence comes from Variovorax sp. LjRoot84, assembly GCF_964254305.1. Lineage (NCBI taxonomy): Bacteria > Pseudomonadati > Pseudomonadota > Betaproteobacteria > Burkholderiales > Comamonadaceae > Variovorax > Variovorax sp. LjRoot84. The sequence continues at coordinate 1,026,451 of NZ_CAXUTE020000001.1, read as the reverse complement.
TCGGCGAACTGTGCGCGCGCGAAGAGCAGTTCCTGGACGACCACTTCCAGATGCTCGATCACTTCCTCGGGCTGCTGCCCCGGCCGGCCGCGCTGGCCTGAGGCTTCTTCGCTTCAGGCGAGCGCTTCGGCCGCGAGCGGCGTGCTCGCGCGCCCGCGCTGCAGGGCTTCGATCTGCTCGGCCAGGTAGAGCGCATCGCGCGCCACGCCGGAGAAACGACCCGAGCCCCAGGTGTGCAGCCACGGCAGTCCGAGGAAATAGAGCCCGGCCTGCTGCGTCACGCCGCGCAGGTGCATCGGCTCGCCGCGCCCGTTGAACACCGGCGCGTCGACCCAGGCGAAGTCGGGCAGGAAGCCGATGCACCACAGCACGCTCGTGATGCCCGACGCGCGCAGGCTCAGCGCGGCCCGTTCCTCGGCGGGCTCCCACACCGGCACGTAAGGAACGCCCGGCGGCGCATCGATGCCGTTGCCGGCGATGAACTTGTCGATCGACGCATTGATGCTGTTGAAGACCTGGTCCGCATGATCCAGGTGCTCGCGCAGGTTGGGCTGGAACTGCAGCAGGTCGCCGTCGAGCCCGGTCAACAGCCCGTAGAGCTCCATGCCCTCCAGCGCGAAGCGGCGCAGGTCGATGTCGCGCCCGCCGTCGCGGCCGGTCACGTAGTGGTTGGTGTTGTCGCGCACGCCTTCGCGCAGCGGATGCTCGGTGACCGGCATGTCGTAGTAGTTCATGTCGGCCAGCCAGTCGACCACGTCCTTGCCGCGGTAGAAGCGCGCGCAGCGCGGCGCATTGCCGGTGGCCAGGAACACCTTGCGGCCGGCGAGGTGCAGGTCTTCGGCGATCTGCGCGCCCGACTGCCCGCAACCCACCACCAGCACCGCGCCCTCGGGCAGCTGCGCCGGATTGCGGTACTGCGCCGAGTGGTACTGCACCACCGACGAGGGCAGGCGCTCGGCCATGCGCGGCACCACCGGCTTGTGGTAGCCGCCGGAGGCCACCACCACCTGGTCGGCGGTGAAGCGGCCGGCGCTGGTCTCGACCGTGAAACGATCCGCCTCGCCGGCGCGCGAGACCTTGTCGACGCTCACGCCTTCGAGCGCGGGCGCCTGCACCTGCTCGACGAAGCCGGCCAGCCAGGCATTGAGCTCGTCCTTGACCATGAAGCCGTGCGGATCGCTGCCGGTGTAGGACCAGCCGGGCAGATTGCACTGCCAGTTGGGCGTGACCAGGCAGAAGGAATCCCAGCGCTGCGTGCGCCAAGTGTGGACCAGGCTGCGCTTCTCGATCACCAGGTGGTCGATGGCGCGCTGCTGCAGGCAGTGACTCATCGCGAGGCCGGCCTGGCCGCCGCCGACGATGATGACGCTGTAGTGGGTGCTTGAAGTGGTGGGCATGTGGGGCATCTCGAAAAGGAGGCGAAGAGAAGTCAATCGAAGGCGATCACGGTGACCTGCGCATCGGGCTCGTCGCCGAAGCGCAGGGCGATGGCCTCGATCTCGGCCAGCTGGTCCATCGCCTGCGAACAGGCGAAGCCGTACTTGGCGCGCACCCGCTCGGAAGCGATGACCAGCGCCTCGCGCACGCGGGCCACGAAATCGCCGAGCGCGTAGCGCTGGCCGGTGATCAGGTAGTCCTGCACCACGAGCGAAGGCGAATAGCAGCGCGTTTCGCTCTGGTCGGGCCAGCGCACGTTGAAATGCATGACGGGCATGGTGTTTCTCCCTTCAACGGCGTCGGTAGAGCGCGACATGGCGCTCTGCGCTCGTGGCCCAACTGAAACGGCGGGCAAGACGTTCCGAGGACCGGGCAATCCGATCGGGTGATGCACTGTCCAATGCGGCCGCGATCGCGCGGGCGATGGATTCCGGGTCGAGGGGATCGGCCCAGCTGCAGTCCTCCGCGTCCAGATACTCGGTGAAGGGCGCGATGCGCGAGACCACGACCGGCACGCCGCTGGCCAGCGCCTCGAGCACGACCAGGCCGAAGCCTTCGCGCACCGAGGGCATCGCCACCGCGTCGGCCAGCCGGTAGAGGCCGGGCATCTCGGCATCGGCCAGCGGGCCGGTGATCAGGAGCGGCTGAAGAGGGCCGGTCGGCAGCTCGGCGGCCCGCACCAGCGCGGCGAAGTCGTGCGCGTACTTCGCGTGGTCCAGCAGGCTCGCGCCGCCGGCCACCACGAGCTGGAGATCGGGCCGCGTGGCGCGCAGCCGGATGAAGGCCTGCAGCAGGCGCAGCGTGTTCTTGCGTTCCTCGACGCCGCCCACGGCGAGCAGCACCGGCGCATCCGTGCGAATGCCGAGCCTGCGCGCCAGCGCCGCATCGCCCGCTTCGGGCACGGGCGTGAAGCGCCGGGTGTCGATGCCGTTCCATACCTCCGATGCGTCGATGCCGTGCTGCTTCGCCAGCACCTCGTGCCACTGACGGCTCAGGCAGAACACCTGGCTGGCTTCGGTGACCGAGCGCTGCTGCCAGCGCATCAGCTGCGCGTCAGCGAAATCGTCGAGATGGTGCACGGTGCGCACGAAGCCGTCGATCAGTCCGCGTTCGCGCAGGGTGGCCAGCGCGTTGCCGCCGATGCCGTCGTGGCAGTGAAGCACGTCGAAGCGGGTGTGCTGCAGCAAGGCCGAGAGGTGCGAGACATAGGCCTCGATGCGCTGGCCGACCATCTCCACCATGTTGCGCGACGCGCCGGCGACCGGCACCAGTTCGGTGGCGCAACGCACGGGCCGGAAGAAGTTCTGGCCCGGTGCGGCCGGCGCCATCACCGTGACCTGGTGGCCGGCAGCGTGCAGGGCATGGGCGAGCTCGATCGTGTGCACCACGCCGCCGCGCGGGTTGACCGAATGCGTGAGCAGGCCGATCTTCAGCGGCGCCTGCGTGCGGCCTTCGTCACGCATGGAGCACCTGCGCATCGGCAGCCTCGCAGATGAAGGCGTCGCGGTTCAGGTCCCAGAACAGTTCGCGCTCGGCGCCCTGCTTGAGCACCAGCGTGCGCGTGTCGCTGACGTCGCCCACCACGGCACAGGCGAGGTCGCGCGCGGCAAAGCGGGCCAGCACGCCGGCAAGCTTCTCGGGGCGCACGCTGAGGATGAAGCCGTAACTGGGGAAGGAGCTCAGCCAGCGCAGCAGGGGCACGCCGGCGGGACGCGGCATAGCGTCCAGGTCGATCACTGCGCCGGCCTGCGAGCATTCGAGCAGCATCAGCGCCGTGCCCACGGCACCGGCCATGCTGATGTCCTTGGCGGCATCGCAAAGGCCCGCTTCCGCCAGCTGCGGCAGCAGCTCCAGATCGCCGCGCAGCCGCGCGGCCGGGGCGCGGGTCGATGCGTTCCAGTAGGGGAAGGGCTCCTCGTAGGCGCCGCGCAGATCGACGGCCATCACGAGCTGGTCGCCGGGGCGCGCGGAGAAGCTGGTCAGCAGCTTCCGCGCGCGGCCCAGGATCGCCACCGCCAATTGCGGGCGCGTGCTGCGATTGTTGCTGTGGCCGCCGACGATCGGCGCCGCGTATTTCGCCGAGGCCTCGGCCATGCCCTTGAGCATCTGGTCCGCCGGGTCCATGCCGGCGCTCCAGAGCGCATCGACGACAGCCGTCGGCCGGCCGCCCATCGCGTAGATGTCGCTCACGTTGACCATCACCGCGCAGTAGCCCGCGAACCAGGGCATGCATTCGATGAAGTCCTCGACCAGGCCTTCGATGGCGAAGAGCAGATAGCCGCCCTGGCCGTCGGGAATGGCCGCGCAGTCGTCGCCCAGCGGCACCACCTGCGACAGGTCGGCAGCGCCGCCCGGCAGCGCCTGGCCGAGCGCCGACACGATATCGGAGATATCGCGCTTGTGCGCGAAGCCGCGGCTCGCGCGCAGCTCGGCAACGATCTCGGCCAGGCTTGTCATTCGGTGCCCTTGCGACGCGACACGAAACCGCTCACGGCATCGTGGCAAGGCGGATAGAAATCCAGCTCCGCCTGCATCTCGGTGTGCGGCCGACCGTGGATGGCCAGTTCGCCGAGCGAGCGCCAGTGCAGCTTGTGGAAGAGCGCCACGTTCTGCGACTGCACATGCGCAAGAAAAGTCTCGCAGCCCTGCGCATGCGCGCGCGACACGGCCAGCCGGATCAGCGTCGCGCCCAGGTGCCCCTGGCTGCGGAACGAGGGATGCACCGCCAGCCGCGAGCCCCACCAGAGGCCCGGCGCCGCTTCGTGGATGCGCACCGTGCCCACCACCTGGTCGGGCATGCCGCCGAGGCAGGACATGGCCACCAGCAGCTGGGCCTGCGCATCGATCGCATCGCGGTCGTCGCCGGCGAAGATGCCTTGCTCGATGCAGAAGACGGCGCGGCGCAAGGCATGCGCCTCGTCGCGCTCCCAGGCCTGCGCGGCCTCGCGCACGAGGAACTCGACCGGCGCGTACTGCAAGGCCGGTTCGACGACGTCATCGAGGATGCAGGGCATGTTCAGCTTTCGTAGACCGACAGCGACGAGCAGGCGCCGCACTTGCCGCAGCCGGCCTTGATGTCGCTGGACCGGAGATTGGCTTCGCCCAAGCTGCGGCCGAGCGATTGCAGGATCGATTTCATGAACTCCGGCGAGGGCGCAGGATGGTCTTCCAGCGGCGTCCCGCTGATCGGCACGAAGGGCACCACGAAGGGATAGACGCCGAGCACGAGCAGGCGGTCGCAGATCTCCAGGATCGCTTCGCGCGTGTCGCCCAGCCCGGCCAGGATGTAGGTGCTGACCTGCCCCCGGCCGAACACGCCGACCGCCGCCTCGAAGGCGCTCATGTAGCGCGCGACCGGCACGCTGGCCTTGCCAGGCATCACGCGCTCGCGCACTTCGGGCGTCACCACTTCGAGGTGCATGCCCAGCGAGTCGATGCCCGCGGCCTTCATGCGATGGAACCACTGGTCGTCGTCGGGCGGCTCGCACTGGCCCTGGATCGGAATGTCCACCGCCGCCTTGATCGCGAAGGCGCTCTCGCAGAGGATCTGCGCGCCGCGGTCGGTGGCGTTCGGCGTTCCGGTGGTCAGCACCATGTGCTTGACGCCATCGAGCAGCACCGCGGCGCGCGCGACCTCGGCCAGCTGTTCGGGCGTCTTGCGCGCGATGGTCCGTCCCGCCGCGAGCGACTGGCCGATCGCACAGAACTTGCAGCTCTTCTTCCGGCTCTCGTAGCGGATGCAGGTCTGCAGCACGGTGGTGGCCAGCACGTCCGAGCCGTGCAGCGTCGCGATGTGCGAGTACGGCACGCCGTCGAAGGTCTGCATGGCATAGAAGCGCGGCTGCTTCGGAAAGCTGATGCGCGCGATCGGGATGCTGCCGCGCGTGAGGGTGCTGCGGCCTTCCGCATCCGGCGCCTGCGCCGTGAACGGCGAGTTCCACGCGCTCGAGGTGTGGACCGGCACCATGATCGTGTGGCCGTCGACTGTGACGGCCTTGTGGTCCGACGGCCCCGCGCCGCCGCGGCGGCTGGCCGCGCCGGCGCCCGGATCAGCCAGCCGCAAGCCGAAGGACTGCAGCTCGGTCATCAGTTGCCGGCTCGATGGGGTTTCGCTCGTGGTCATGGCGGGTGCTCCCGGTGTCGTTGGATGAAGTGCCCGATGCGGGCGTGCCGTGCATGGGCTGCGTGGTCGTGGCGGGGCGGTCGTTCAGCGCCAGGCTAAGGAGCTCGGGCCGCGCGTAGTGGCCGACCGAATCCATCATTCGCTTGCGCTTGGCAATCAAGGCCATGTCGAGATCGGCGATCACCATGCCCTCGCCCTCGGTGAGCGGCGGCGCCAGGTGCTTGCCTTCGGGCGAGACAATGGCCGTGTGGCAGCCGCCGCGCAGCGCCTTCTGCAGGCCTTCGTCGGGCGTGACGGCGCGGATCTGTTCGTCGGCCAACCAGCCCGTGGCATTGACCACGAAGCAGCCCGACTCCAGGGCGTGATGGCGGATCGTGACCTCCATCTGCTCCGCGAAGATCGGCCCGACCAGCGAGCCGGGGAACTGCGCGCAGTGGATCTCTTCGTGCTGCGCCATCAGGCTGTAGCGCGCCAGCGGGTTGTAGTGCTCCCAGCAGGCCAGCGCGCCGACGCGGCCGACCCGCGTGTCGACCACCTTGAGCCCGGCGCCGTCGCCCTGGCCCCAGATCATGCGTTCGTGGTAAGTCGGCGTGATCTTGCGGCGCTTGAGCGCAAGGCGGCCGTCGGCGTCGAAGACGAGCTGCGTGTTGTAGAGGCTGCCGTGGTCGCGCTCGTTCACGCCCAGCACCACGACCACGCCGCGCGCCCTGGCCCGTTCGGCCACCGCGTCCGTCACCGGGCCCGGCACCACGACCGCCCGCTCCATCAGCCGCAGATGGGCCGGGCCCTGCTGTACCGGCGGCTGCACGAAGGAGAAGTACGGGTAGTAGGGCACGAAGGTCTCGGGGAAGACCGCGAGCTGCGCGCCTCTGGCCGCGGCTTCGTCGATGGCCTCGCAGACCTTGTTGACTGTGCGGTCGGGGTTCTCGAAATCGGGCGCGATCTGAATCGCAGCGGCCCGGACGATGCGTGGTGTCGACATGGCAGCGCCCCGGTTCACAGCGTCCAGGTGTCCAAAATAAAGGCGTTGGCCTTGCGATGCAGCAGGATGATGTCGAGCACGTCGAGCGGATTGATCGGCGTGATGCCCGGGATCAGCGCGCCTTCGCCATGGCCGTACAGCGCCTGCAGCGCGAAGCGGCAGGCGTAGACCTTGCCGCCCTCTTCCATGAACTTGGTGATCTGCTTGTTGAAGTTCTGGTGGCCCGGAAAAGCTTCGTCGCCGAGCGTCGGAAAGCCGCGCTGCACGCCCAGCGTGACGCCGGGGCCGTACAGCAGGATGGAAGTCTCGAAGCCCTTGCGCTTGAGGCGCGTGGCCTGCAGCAGGTTGACGAAGCCGATCGAGCCTTCGAAGGCGACCGTGTGGAAGGTGACGAGCGCTTTCTCGCCCGCTTCGGCCTTCACGTCTTCGAAGACTTTTTCTTCGTAGTCGACGAGGTGTTCGCCGGCGGCGTTCGCGGGTTTGAGGACTTTGGGCATGAGGTACTCCGGTAGAGGAAAAGACGTTGATCGGTGGGTTGCGCGCCCTTCGATTTCGCACGCTCTGTGCCACTGGCCGGCGGCCTGTTTGCGATCAAGTCGCGATCAACGAGAAGCGGTGCGGCCTGGGGCCCGGAAAAAAAATTCCTAGGCCCGCCAAAGGGCCGCCGGACGAGGTTCAGGTGGCCGCTTTTGCACTCGATTGAGGCACCCGCCATGCAATCAATGCACCCGATCAATGGACCTGCATGCACGCGATCAATGCATCCGGGCCAGAGAAGCCCGGCACGCTTCATGCGTCGAATGTGCTGCGCCCATGCAATCAACCCATGCGATCAACCACCCCATGAGCAAGACCACCCAGCAATGGCAAAGGCGCCTGGAGAGCAGCAACAAGCCGGCCTACCTGCTGCTGGCCGACCTGATCGCCGACGACATCCGCACCGGCCGCCTGATCGCGCGCGACAAGCTGCCCACGCTGCGCGACCTGGCGGCCGATCTGCATCTCAACTACACGACCGTTGCACGCGGCTATGCAGAGGCGCGCAAGCGCGGGCTGATCGATTCGCGCTCGGGCACCGGCACCTTCATCCGCGGCGGCAGCCCGAGCCTTCCACTGCGCGGCGGTGGCGGCGCCGAAATGACGATGAACCTGCCGCCCGAGCCGCAGGATGCGGCGCTGTTGGAACGAATGAGCGAGAGCGCCGGCCGCGTCATGACCGAAGCCGGCATGTACGAACTGCTGCGCTATCAGGACTTCGGCGGCACGGCGCGCGACCGCGAAGCCGGCATGCAGTGGATCCGGCCCCGCGTTCCCGATTGCCGGCTGGACCAGATCCTCGTGTGCCCCGGCATCCACAGCGTGCTCACCGCGCTGTTCTCGCAGCTCGCGCGACCGGGCGAGCTGATCTGCGTGGAAGCGCTGACCTACCCCGGCGTGAAGGCGATCGCGACCCAGCTCGGCATCCAGCTGCATGCCCTGCCGCTCGACGAGGAGGGGCCGATGGGCGAGTCCTTCGAGCATGCCTGCAAGACGCTGCGACCGAAGGCGCTGTACTGCAACCCCACCCTCAACAACCCGACCACGGCCACCATGTCGCGCGCACGCCGCGAGGCGCTGGCCGACATCGCGCTGCGCTACGCCATTCCGATCATCGAGGACGACGCCTACGCGATGCTGCCGCGGCAGGTGCCGCCCGCCATCGCCACCCTGGCGCCGGAACTGACCTACTACATCACCGGTTTCTCGAAGACCCTGGGCGCGGGCCTGCGCAGCGCCTACGTGCGCTCCCCCGGCGCGCGGCAGTCGCAGCGGCTGGCCGGCGCGATGCGCGCGACCACCGTGATGTCATCGCCCATCACGAACGCGCTGACCACGCTGTGGGTGGAAGACGGCACGGCCGACGCCATGCTGCAGGCCATCCGCGCCGAGTCCACCGTCCGGCAGGCCCTGGCCAGCCGGCACCTGGGCGCGCACGGCATCGCCGCGCAGAGCGAGGGCTTCCATCTGTGGCTGCCGCTTTCCTCCGCCTGGAGCCCGGTCGAGTTCGCTTCCTACCTGCGCACGCAGAACGTCGGCGTGGTCGCCAGCGCGGCCTTCTCCACCGACGGCACCCCGCCGGAGGCGGTGCGCATCTGCCTCGGCGGGCCGATGTCGCGGGAGGCGTGCGACCACGCGCTGCGCCTGATCGCCGACACGCTGGCCCATCCGCTGCATCCGCACGCCACGGTGATGTAGCGCCCTGTAGGCCAACGCCCACGTGCGCGCATTGCCTTCTCCGGCAGGGCGGGAGGGGGGCGACGGCTAACCTGCTTGCACATTCAGTTCCTCCTCCCGGCGCTACGGCGCCGTTGCACAGCGCCCAACGGGGCGCTGTTTTTTTGCTGGCTGCTCAGTGCGTCTGGCGGCGCAGCGCCTGCACGTCGGCATGCAGCGAAAGCGCCCAGGCGCGGCGATCGCGGCCCCAGGCAGGCTGGGGCTCGCCGAAGCGCACGATCGCCAGCAGCGGCGGCGCCTTCAGCACCTGCCACAGCGAGCTGGCCAGGTTGTCGTCGTCGATGTAGCGCGGCGCCTGGCTGGTTTCGCCGGTGACGGCATCGGCAAAACGCAGCGCGATGGGCTGCACCGGCGCGCCCGAGGAGATGGCAGCCTGCAGCAGGTTGGCGTGGAAGGGCAGCACGCTGCTGCCGTCGCTGGTGGTGCCCTCGGGGAACACCGCGATCAGGTCGCCGTTCTTCAGCGCCTCGGTCATGTGGTGCACCACGCGCAGCGCATCGCGGCGGCGTTCGCGCTCGATATACAGAGAGCCGGCACCGTTCGACAGCGTGCCGATCAGCGGCCAGTACTGCACGTTCGCCTTGGAGACGAAACGCACGTGGCGCGCCGCGTGGATGGCGAGGATGTCGAGCCACGAGAGGTGGTTGCTCACCATCAGCACCGGCCCGTGGGTCGGCGGCGTGCCCTGCACCACGAGGCGGATGCCCATCAGGGTCAGCATGCGCTCGGCCCACTGCTGCACGCGCTGCTCGCGCTCCGCGGGCGAGAGCTTGTGGAATTGGCTGCGGATGGTCCACCAGCCGACATGCGCGTGAGCCAGGGCGCGCACCAGCTTCAGGAAGGCGGACAGGGCCTGCATCGCGCGGTGTTCCCCCGGTCAGCCGTGGACCAGCCGTCCGCCCACCAGCGTGAAGCGCGCCTGCCCGCGCAGCGCGTAGCCGCCGAAGGGCGTGTGCTTGCCCTGGCTGCGCAGCGCCTCGGGCCGTACCTGCCATTCGAGCGCGGGATCGACGACGCAGAGGTCGGCGGCCAGGCCCGGCGACAGCCGGCCCGCTTCCTCGACGCCGATCAGCTTTGCCGGCGCCGCGCTCACGACCTCGATCGCGCGCGCCAGTCCGGCGCCGCTCTGCTCGCCCCATTGCAAGGCCAGCGGCAGCAGCAGTTCGAGCCCCGTCGCGCCCGGCTCGCTTTCGGCGAAAGGCAGGGTCTTGGCATCGGCCTCCACCGGCGTGTGGTCGGACACCAGCGCGTCGATGGTGCCGTCGGCCAGCCCGGCGGAAAGCGCATCGCGGTCGCGCTGCTGGCGCAGCGGCGGGTTGAGCCGCGCGCGGCTGTCGAAGTAGCCGATGTCGGTGTCGGCCAGGTGCAGCGAGTTGATGCTGACGTCGCAGCTGAGCGGCAGGCCTTCGGCCTTGGCGGCGCGCACCAGGGCCACGCCGGCCGCGCTCGACAGGCGGCACAGGTGCACGCGCGCGCCGGTGCTGCGCATGAGTTCGACGATGGTGAAGATCGCGATCGTTTCGGCCGCGACCGGCACGCCGGCCAAGCCGAGCCGCGTGGCAAGCGGGCCGCTGGCGGCCACGCCCTTGCCCAGGTCGCGGTCCTGCGGGCGCAGCCACACGGTGTAGCCGAAGGTGCTGGCGTAGAGCAACGCGCGCTGCAGCACCTGCGTGTTGCCCAGCGGGATGTCGGCCTGGCCGAAGCCGATGCAACCGGCCTCGGTGAGCTCGGCCATTTCGGTGAGCACTTCACCGGCGAGGCCGCGCGTGAGCGCGCCGAGCGGGAACAGGCGCGCGCTCTGCATCTTCTCGGCGCGGAACTTGAGCATCTCGACCAGGCCGGGCTCGTCGAGCACGGGGTCGGTGTCGGGCGGGCAGACCAGGCTGGTGACGCCGCCGGCCACCGCCGCGGCCATCTCGCTTTCGAGCATGCCTTCGTGCTCGTAGCCGGGTTCGCGCAGCCGCGCGGCCAGGTCGACCAGGCCGGGCACGACGAGGCAGCCCTGGGCATCGAGCGTGCGGTCGGCGCGGAAGTCGGCGGGTGTGCTGCCGATGGCGAGCACCTTGCCGTCGGCGATGGCCACGTCGGCCTGGCGGTCGATGCCCGACGCAGGATCGATGACGCGCCCATTGGTGATCAGGATTTTCATGCTTCGTTTCCGGCGACGATGCTCATCACGGCCATGCGCACCGCGATGCCGAATGTGACCTGCGGCAGGATCACGCTCTGCCGGCCGTCGACCACGGCCGAGTCGATCTCGACGCCGCGGTTGATCGGCCCCGGATGCATCACGATCGCATCGGGCTTGGCGAGCTGCAGCTTCTCGGGCGTGAGGCCGTAGGTCTTGAAGAATTCCTGCGACGAAGGCAGCAGCGCGCCGCTCATGCGCTCGTTCTGCAGCCGCAGCATGATGATCACGTCGCAGTCCTTGATGCCTTCCTCGAGCGTGTGGCACACGCGCACGCCCATCTGCGCCATATCGCCCGGCACCAGCGTCTTGGGGCCGACCACGCGCACCTCGGCGCAGCCCAGCGTGGTGAGGCCGTGGATGTCGGAGCGCGCCACGCGCGAGTGCAGCACGTCGCCGACGATCGCCACCGTGAGGTTGGAAAAGTCCTTCTTGTAGTGGCGGATCGTGTACATGTCGAGCAGCCCCTGCGTCGGGTGCGCGTGGCGGCCGTCGCCGGCATTCACCACGTGCACGTGCGGGGCGACATGTTGCGCGATCAGGTAGGGCGCACCCGATTCGCTGTGGCGCACCACGAACAGGTCGGCCGCCATCGCGCTCAGGTTGGCGATGGTGTCGAGCAGCGATTCGCCCTTGGTCGCCGACGAGCGCGCGATGTCGAGGTTGATGACGTCGGCCGACAGCCGCTTGGCCGCGATCTCGAAGGTGGTGCGGGTGCGGGTCGAGTTCTCGAAGAAGAGGTTGAACACGCTCTTGCCGCGCAGAAGCGGCACCTTCTTCACCTCGCGATCGCTCACGCTGGTGAAGTTGGCGGCGGTGTCGAGGATGTGGGTGACGATGTCCTTCGGCAGACCCTCGATCGAGAGCAGGTGGATCAGCTCGCCGTTCTTGTTGAGTTGGGGGTTGCGTTTATAGAGCATCAGGCTTTTTCCACTTTGAAGCTGAATACGCCTTTGTCGTCATGCGCGAGGGCGAGCGATTGCTCGGCGGGTAGCTCGAGCTTGGCCGCGGCGAAGTCGGCCGCCACCGGCAGCTCGCGCCCGCCGCGGTCGACCAGCACCGCCAGCCGCACGCAGGCTGGCCGGCCGAAGTCGAACAGCTCGTTGAGCACCGCGCGCAGGGTGCGGCCGGTGTAGAGCACGTCGTCGAGCAGCAGCACGTCGGCGCCATTGACGTCGAAGGGCAGATGGGTCTGCGCGCTCGCGGCCAGGCCCCGGCGCGCGAAGTCGTCGCGGTGCATGGCCGAGGAGATGGTGCCGGGCGCGCCCGGCAGCCCCAAGTCTTTCTGCAGCCGCTCGACCAGCCAGGCACCGCCGGAGGTGATGCCGACCGGGCGGGTGTCGGGCCGCATCAGGGATTTCACGCCGCGCAGCAGCTCGAGGTAGAGCGCTTCGGCGTCGGGAATGGAGTTCACGGAAGGCTCCTCAGGAACTGTTCAAGAATGATGCAGGCCGACGCGGCATCGGCATCGCGCGCACCCGAGGCCAGCGCCGCGGTTGTGCTGTAGCGCTCGTCGACCTCGTAGACGGGCAGCCCGAAGCGGCCTCTCAGCTGGCGGGCGAAGCGCTGGGCGGCCCGGGTGTTGTCGTGCGGCGCGCCGTCGGGGTGGTAGGGAACGCCGACCACCAGAGCGTCGGGCTGCCACTCGCGGATGCGGGCTTCGACCTGGGCAAAGCGTGCGTCGCCCTCGGCCTTGATGGTGGCTTGCGGCGTGGCGCTCTTCAACAGCCGGTTGCCGCTCGCGACACCGGTGCGCTTCTGCCCGAAGTCGAAGGCCAGGAAGCTTTGGAAATGGGAGGGAACGGAAGCAGGAGGGGCAGCGCTGTCAGGCATCGCCAAAACCCTCACGCATGCCCCGCGTCGGGCGACAGCGTCCAGGCCTCGAGGCCCAGCAGCGACAGGGCCCGGTCGTAGCGCTGCTCGATCGGCGTGTCGAAGATCACCGCCGGGTCGGCAACCACCGTGAGCCAGCTGTTCTCGGCCAGTTCGGATTCGAGCTGGCCCTCGCCCCAGGCCGCGTAGCCGAGCGAGACCAGCACCTTGCGCGGGCCGGCGCCGGTGGCCAGGGCCTCCAGCACGTCCTTGGAAGTGGTCATCTCCAGCCCGCCGGGAATGGTCATGGTCGAGGCGTAGACGGATTCGTTGGGCCTCTCGGCATCGGAGAACACCGGCTCATGCAGCACGAAGCCGCGCTCGGTCTGCACCGGGCCGCCCTGGAACACGGGCGCGCTGCCGAGCTCGGGGCGCGAGAGGTGGAGCTCGATCTTCTCGAACAGCACCTTGAGATTGATGTCGCTGGGCTTGTTGATCACCAGGCCGAGCGCGCCGCGCTCGCTGTGTTCGCAGAGGTAGACCACGCTGCGGCTGAAGGCCTTGTCTTCCAGCCCCGGCATCGCAATCAGGAAGTGATGCGTGAGGTTCATCGGGGCAGAATCGGAGGCCATGCCGCCGATTTTACTGGCCGTCGACAAAAGCTATCCCAAGGGCCTGATGTGGTTCCGCCGCGACCTCCGGGTGGACGACAACGCGGCGCTCTACCACGCGCTGCGCAATTGCCGGCAAGTGGTCTGCGCGTTTGTCTTCGACCGCGCGATCCTCGATGCGCTGCCGCGCGTGGACCGGCGCGTGGAATTCATCCGCGAATCGCTGGTCGGGCTCGATGCCGAGCTGCGCGCGCTGGGCGGCGGGCTGATCGTGCGCCACGCGGTGGCCGAGGACGAAATCGCGCCGCTGGCGCGCGCGCTGGATGTGCAGGCCGTGTTCGCGAACCGCGACGACGAGCCCGACGCCCTCGCGCGCGACGCCAAGGTTTTCGGCGCGCTCGCCAATGCCGGCATCGCCTTCCACACCCACAAGGACCAGGCCGTCTTCGAACGCGACGAGCTGCTGACCCAGACCGGCCAGCCTTACACGGTATTCACGCCCTACAGGCGCGCCTGGCTGGCCAAGGTCGATGCCTTCTATCTGAAGCCCTACCCCGTGCGCGGCTACGCCGATGCGCTCGCGCCTGCGCCGGAGAAATTCAGCGCGCCGGTGCCGACACTGGCGGAGATCGGCTTCGAGCCCAGCAATCTGGCCGAGCTCGACATCCCGACCGGCAGCCAGGGCGCCGCCGCACTGGTGGGCGACTTCTTCCAGCGAATCGACCGCTACGACACGGCGCGCGACTACCCCGCGGTGCGCGGCCCCAGCTACCTGGGCGTCCACCTGCGCTTCGGCACGGTCTCGATCCGGCAGCTCGCGGGCATGGCGCACCAGCTCTCGCAGCAGGGCGGCGCGGGCGCCGCGACCTGGCTCGGCGAGCTGATCTGGCGCGACTTCTATTTCCAGATCCTGGCCCACCGTCCGCATGTGGCCGAGGGCGGCGAGTCGCGCAGCTTCAGGCCGGAGTACGACAAGATCCAGTGGCATCACGGCAAGCACGCCGACCTGCTGTTCGACGCCTGGTGCCAGGGCCAGACCGGCTACCCGCTGGTCGACGCCGCGATGGCGCAGATCAACCAGAGCGGCTACATGCACAACCGGCTGCGCATGGTGGCGGCCAGCTTTCTGTGCAAGGACCTCGGGCTGGACTGGCGGCGCGGCGAGCGCTACTTCGCGCTGCACCTCAACGACTTCGAGCTGTCGTCGAACAACGGCGGCTGGCAGTGGGCGAGCTCCAGCGGCTGCGATGCGCAGCCCTACTTCCGGATCTTCAATCCCGTGACGCAAAGCGAGCGCTTCGACCCCGAAGGCAAGTTCATCCGCCGCTACCTGCCGCAGCTCGCGAAGCTGCCCAACGCGGCGATCCACGCGCCATGGACCGCCAAGCCGCTGGAGCTGGAAGCGGCCGGGGTGAAGCTGGGCGAGAACTATCCGAAGCCGATCGTCGACCACGCCGAAGCGCGGGAGCGGACGCTGCAGCGCTATGGGGTGGTGCGCCAGGCGCTCGACAAGAAAAAGGGCGGCGCCTGAGGGCCCTGCCCCATCCGGCTCAAGCCGCCATCGCCACCGGCACCTCGGCGCTGGTGTAGCTGCGCACCAGCCGCAGCAGCTCTTCTTCGGAGTAGGGCTTGCCGAGGTAGTGGTTGACGCCCAGCGCACGCGCGTGATCGCGGTGTTTCTCGGCGATGCGCGAGGTGATCATGATGATCGGCAGGCCGGCCAGCGACTCGTCGGCGCGGATGTTGCGCGCGAGGTCGAAGCCGTCCATGCGCGGCATCTCGATGTCGGACAGCACCACGGCCGGCCGTTCCTGCTGCAGGCGTTCGAGCGCCTGCAGGCCGTCGGCCGCCAGCGACACGCGGTAGCCTTCGCGCTGCAGCAAGCGCTGCGTGACGCGCCGCACCGTGATCGAGTCGTCGACCACCAGCACCAGCGGAATCTGCGGCGCCGGCTGGGGCAGCGCGGGTTCTGCGCTGCGCACGCCCTGCGACGACGACGACGCCGCTGCGCCCTTGGCCTGAAGCTGGCGCGCTTTCTCGCCATGCACCGCGGCCAGCGCGACGGGGTTGTAGATCATCGCCACCGCACCGGAAGCCAGCACCGAGATGCCAGCCATGCCCGGCAGCCGCGAGAGCTGCGGCCCGAGGTTCTTGACCACGACTTCCTGGTTGCCCAGCACTTCGTCCACGTGCAGCGCCACGCGCTGCTGCGCGCTGCGCACCATGACGATGGTGTTGGTCTTGCCGATTGCGCGGTCGCTGCGCGCCGAGGACTGCAGCAATGCGCCGGCCCAGAAGAAAGGCACCTGCTCGCCGGCGAAGGCATAGCGCTGGTTGAGGTACGCGGTTTCGAGTTCGGAGCCGCTGGCGCGCTGAACCAGTTCCACCAGGTTGGACGGCACGCCGATCGAGGTGGCGCCGGTGCGCAGCATGACCACGTGGGTCACGGCGGTGGTCAGCGGCAGCACGAGCTTGAAGCTGGTGCCCTCGCCCGGCTTGCTCTGGGTTTCGATGCGGCCGCCGAGCGCCGCGATCTGCGCGCGCACCACGTCCATGCCGATACCACGGCCGGCCAGCTCCGACACCTGCTCGGCTGTCGAGAAGCCGGGCTGGAAGATCAGTTCGGCGGCCTCGTCTTCGCTGAGCTTCTGGCCTTGGGCGATCAGACCCAGGGACTGCGCGCGCTCGACGATGCGCTTGTGGTTGAGGCCCGCGCCGTCGTCGCGGAAGCTCACCGAGACGTCGTTGCCCTCGTGGTGCAGTTCGATGACGATCAGGCCGCTGGCATCCTTGCCGGCCTTCTCGCGCGCCGCCACGTCCTCGATGCCGTGCGCGACGCAGTTGCGCAGCAGATGCTCGAAGGCGGGCGTCATGCGGTCCAGCACGCCCCGGTCCATCTCGATCGAGCCGCCGACGATGTCCAGGCGCACCTGCTTGCCGGTGTCCTTGGAGGCCTGCCGCACCACGCGATAGAGACGCTCGGAAATGCCTTCGAACTCCACCATGCGCGTGCGCAGCAGCCCGCGCTGGAGTTCGCGCGTCTGGCGCGCCTGCGCGCTGAGGTCGTCTTCGGTCGCCTGCACGGTCTTCTGGAGCGTGCGCTGGACAGTCGCCACGTCGTTGACCGACTCGGCCATCATGCGCGTGAGTTCCTGCACGCGCGTGAAGCGGTCGAACTCGAGCGGGTCGAAGCCCTGCTGCGAGTCCTTGGCCTGCGCCAGGCGCGATTGCATCTGGCTTTCGGCCTGGACCTCGATGTCGCGCAGCTGCTGGCGCAGGCGGTCCAGGTTGCCGGTGAGGTCGCCCAGCGAGCTGCGCAACTGGCCCAGTTCGGCCTCGAGCCGCGAGCGCGTGATGATGACCTCGCCGGCCTGTGCCACCAGGCGGTCGAGCAGGTGGGTGCGAATGCGCACTGCCTGGCTCGAGATGGTGCGCAGCGGCGT
The DNA here is from genome assembly GCF_964254305.1 of Variovorax sp. LjRoot84. Lineage (NCBI taxonomy): Bacteria > Pseudomonadati > Pseudomonadota > Betaproteobacteria > Burkholderiales > Comamonadaceae > Variovorax > Variovorax sp. LjRoot84. The sequence goes on along the minus strand of NZ_CAXUTE020000001.1, from coordinate 1,009,581 downwards.
GAGCGCGGACGGCGAGGGCAGCGCCACCGCGCGGCGCGCTGTATCGGCCTCGGCGACGGGTACCGGCTCGGGCGTACCTGCCTTCGGCTCGGCCGTGTCGGCTCGCGCTTCTGCTGCGGCCGATACGGCGGGCGCTGCCGGAGCGGCAGCGACCACCCGCTGCACCAGCTCGGTCTGGATGGCGTCGTCGGCGGCACGCAGCCCGTCGAAGGTGGCCTGCAGCGTGTCGAAGCGGGTCAGCAAGTGCTCGATCGCCTGGCGGTCCGCACCCTCGGCGCTGATCGCCTCGATCTCGGATTCCATGCGGTGGGCACGTTCGCCCAGTCGCATGGCGCCGGCCAGCCGGGCACTGCCCTTGAGCGTGTGCAAGGTGCGCAGCGTGGAGGCGCGGGGCGCCGGATCGTCGGGATGCTGCGACCACTCGCGCAATGCCGTGCCGAGCTGAGGCAGCAGTTCGGCCGCCTCTTCCTCGAAGATCGGGAACAGGTCGACGTCGATCACGTCGGTGACGTCGATCGCGTCCTCGGAATCGTCGAGCGCCACATCGGCCACGGCGAAGCGCAACGAGGCTGCGGACCCGATCGCCGCTTCGCCCATGTCTAGCGGCATCGGCGAGGCGGCGACATCGCGCAGCGCGCGCATGGTTTCTTGGGCGGGCTCGTGCAGGAAGCCGGCGGCGAACTGGTGCAGCAGGCGCCGCAACTCTTCGGCCGCCGTCACCAGCACGGCGCCCTGCGCGGGCGTGCCGCGGCCCTGCATGTGCAGATGCTGCAGCGCCGCCTCGATCGAGCGCGCCATGTCCGACAGGCCCTGGAAGCCCACGGTCGCGGAACTGCCGGCGAGCGAATGGGCGAGCCCGATGGTCGAGTCCGACACGCGTTCGTGCGATTCGAGCGCCCACTCGCCGACCTCGATGGCCAGCTGGCGCGACCATTCGTCGGCTTCGTTGAGATAGACGTTGTAGAGCGCGATGCCGATGCGAAGCGGGCCGATCACCTTGACCTGGTCGTCGGCGCTCGGTGCGGCCGGACGCTCGGGCTCGGCTTCGGGCTCTGCGCTTGCCGCAACCGCCTCGGGTTCTGCTTGCAGCGCTTGCGGCAGTTCTTCCAGCGCCTCCTCGGCGACCGCCGGGGCTTCGGGCTCCGGCATGGCTTCAGGCTCGACGTGCAGCGCCTGTGCCGGCTCCGGCGTCGGCTCGGGTTCCGCCACGGGGGCCGGGATCGAGGCAGGAGCCTCGAAGACGGGCTCGGCCGGCAGCGCCAGCGCCGGCTCGATCGAGACGTGCGCGGTTTCGAGGAAGTCGATTTCTTCGAGCTCGGCCGGCGGCACGGGCTCTTCCAGCGCAGGGGCCGGCTTGGCTTCGAAATCGAGGAAATCGGTCGAGGCGAAGTCGTCGGCGGAGGTGGTGGCGAAAGGAGGCACCGGCTCCGGCGCGGCCTCGCTCGGCGCCTCGAAAGCCATCGGCGCCATGTCGAGTTCGAGCTCGGGCAGTTCCGGCAGGGCCAGCGGTTCGGGCTGCGCGTCGGGCGCAGCCTTGGCCTCGGCCATCGTTTCTTCGGCCGCGATGTGGCGCGCCGCTGCCACCAGGGCTTCGGCATCGGCCACGCGCGCCGGCGGCGCGATCGGCTCACCCGTGCGCAAGGCTTCCGCCACGCTGCGGAAGGGTGCGGATTGCCAGCCGTGCGGCTCGTTGGCAGCGATGGCTTCGACCCACTTGGCGAAGTCCGTCAGTGCGCGCTTGGTGCCGGCAAGCAATTCGGGCGTAGCCGGACGCTGGTCGGCCAGCCAGGTGTTGAGCACCTGCTCGAAGGACCAGGCAGCCTCGCCGAAATCCATCAGCCCGACCATGCGCGAGCTGCCCTTGAGGGTGTGGAAGGCGCGCCGCAGCACGGTCAGCTCGCCGTTGTCGTCCGGCTGCGCGCCGAGCGCCGACACGGCAGCCAGGCCGTTGTGCAACACCTCGCGGGCCTCGTCGAGGAAGATGTTCTGGAGATCGTCTTCCTCGAGCTCCGTCACTTCGGTGTCGGGCAGGGCCTCCAGCGGTGCGGGGCCGGTGATCTTGGCGGTCCAGCTCGCGGTGGCCTTGCTGAATTCCTCGATCGGCGAAGGCGCCTTGCGGGTCGGGCCGGCCAGCGCGGCGAGCTTGGCCGCGATCTGCGCATCGACTTCCTCGACGCTCAGCACGGTGTCGGTGACCGAGACGGGTCCCGATGCGGAGGCAAAGGAAACCGGCGCCGTCGCTTCGGGCTCGGCGGTGTCGTTGGCCTGGCGGCCCATCAGCGGCTTGAGTTCGCCGGCTTCGCTGTCGAACACGAACAGGCGCTTGGCCAGCGCCGGCTGGTAGCCGAGCATGTCGATCAGGAAGCCCAGCGCGCCGAGGTTGTTGCCGAGCGCATCGAAATCGCTGGCTTCGGTGGCGGCGGCTTCCTCGGCCAGCAGTTGGTCGACGTTCTCGCGCATGCGCTGCACGGTCTGCGCGGCCTGGTCGAGGCCGAGCACCGAGAACACGCCGCGCATCTGCAGCAGCTGGGTCGGTACCGTACGCAGCACGCTCTTGTCGCCCGGGCGGCGGAAGAACTGGTCGAGCGACTTCTCGAGTTCGCTCAGGTGGGCGCGCAGTTCGCCGACCACCGTGCCCATGGTCTGGCGGTCGCTCACGCGGCGATAGAGCTCCTCCATCCACGGCTCGAGCGGTTCCGAACGGCCGCCTTCGCGCACGCGTTCGATGCGGCCGGCCAGTTGCACCGTGCGGGCCGTCAATTGCCGGTCGTGCGGATCGAGATCTTCGAAGGCGGCTTCGAGATAGAGGACCGAGGTCGCGACTTCCATCGCCAGCTCGGTGGCCGGCGGCTTGCCCGAACGCAGCGAGGCGTCGACCGCATTGTTCAGGGCCTGCACCATCGGCAGGCTCGGCGGATGCAGCTTCTGCAGCGATTCGCCGAGCTGGGCGAAGGTGTCGGCCACCTGCCGCGTGCGCGAAACGTCGCCGCCCGAGAGCGCCGACCACATTTCCTTGGCGGCCTCGATGCGCTTGCGTGCCTGCGCGAGTGCCAGCGGGTCGAAGCGGCCGAATTGTTCGATCGCGTAGTCGACCTTCTGCTCGTTGGCCACGCCCCAGGCGACGCGCACCGCGCGCAGCGTGGCGGCTTCGTCGCGCGGGCCGGGCACGGCTTGCGCGCAGAAGAACAGCAGGTCCTGGCCGAGGCGGTCCGACACCGTGTTGTCGCCGCGCGCCAGGGTGGCGTACTGCAGCAGCACGCGCGAGGCCGCGCGCTTCACATGGGCATCGGTCGGAATCAGCGACAGCGCCAGGGCTTCGAAGAAGCCGGCCGCGAGGGTCCAGAAACTGGCGACGCGCGGCACCGAGGCGCCGCGCCCCAGGCCCAGGCACAAGGCCTGAAGGCGCCGCGCGGCATGGTCGTCGCCGCTCTTGACGATCTTGAGCACTTCGCGGTCGAGCTTGGAGCGGACCGCCGGGTCGTACACCAGCGCGGTCTGCGTCGGCGCCGGCTTGATCTCGACCCAGCGCCAGCTCATGCTCCACAGGTCGGCCGGGTGGACGCGTTCGTTGCCGACCAGTTCCAGCACGTCGCGGTACTGGGGGAACAGCGCGACCGAGGACACGGTCTTGCCCGCCAGCAGCGCATTGAGGAAATCGGTGGCGGCGAAGCCCGCGCGGTCGATCTTGTGGACGGCGGCTTCGGTGCAGCGCGCCGGCTCCGTGATGAAGCTCTGGACCGCGAACTCCATCGCGCCCAGCACCAGCGCCGGCGCCGTATGGCCCACCATCTGCAGCGCACCGACGGCTTGGTGCAGCTGCTGCCGCGCCAAGCGCAGCGGCGTGGTGTCGGTCTCCGGGGCGCTGCCGGCCTCGCGGGCAAAGCGCCGCAGCGTCTTGCTGACGTTGTCGAGCGACTTCTGGATTTCTCCGAGCACCCAGGCCAGCGGCCCGAGATCTTCGGTGGCTGGCGCGTTGCCAGCTACTGGGGCGGTGGCAGGGCTTTGAATCGACACGTTCTGCGCTCGGCGTTCAGACAATCTTGAAACGTGACACCGACTGGCGCAGTTCCTCGGCCATGTGCGAGAGCTCGCGGACCTGCTGCGCGGTGGTGCGCGTACCTTCGCCGGTCTGCTCCGTCACGGCGAAAATGTGCTGGATGTTGGCTGCCACGACGTTGGCCGAATCGGCCTCGCGGGACGCGGACTGCGAGATCTGCTCGATCAGCTCGGCGAGGCGGCGCGACACGCGGTCGATCTCGGACAGCGCGGTACCGGCGTTGTCGGAGAGCTTGGCCCCTTCCACCACACCCTGCGTGGAGCGCTCCATGGCGCCGACCGCATCCTGCGTGTCGGTCTGAATGGCCTTCACAAGCGCCGAGATCTGACGCGTGGCGTCCGCCGAGCGTTCGGCCAGTCGCTGCACTTCTTCCGCCACCACCGAGAAGCCGCGGCCGGCCTCGCCGGCCGACGCGGCCTGGATGGCGGCGTTGAGCGCCAGCACGTTGGTCTGTTCGGTAATGTCCGAGATCAGCTCGGTGATTTCACCAATCTCCTGCGAGGATTCGCCGAGGCGCTTGATGCGCTTGGAGGTTTCCTGGATCTGGTCGCGGATCGAGTTCATGCCGCCGATCGCGTTCTGCACGGCCTGCAGGCCGGAGGAAGCGGCTTCCAGCGACTGGCGCGCCACCGTGGCCGACTCTTGCGCTTGCGAGGACACGCCGTTGATTCGCTCAGCCATCGTCAGCACCGACTGGCCGGTTTCGCGAATCTCGCGCAGCTGTTCGGTCGAGGCAGCGAGCAGCTCGGTCGAGGTGCTTTCCACCTGCGACGTCGTCTGCGCCACGCGCGTGGCCGTGTTCTGCACGTTGCCCACCAGCAGGCGAAGTTCTTCCACCGTGTAGTTCACCGAGTCGGCGATGGCGCCCGTGATGTCTTCGGTCACCGTGGCTTCCTGCGTCAGATCGCCTTCGGCCACCGTTTGCAGTTCGTTCATGAGCCGCAAAATGGCCGCCTGGTTGGCGGCATTGACGCGGCCCGCGTCTTCGCTCGCGCGCTCGGCAGCGAGACGTTCGCGCTCGGCAGCCAGCGCACGTTCGCGGCCTTCGCGCACCTGCACGAAACCGATCGCACCGGCCAGCGCCAACGCGGCCAGCGACAGCACGAACAGCATCACCACCGTGCCGGCGCCGAGGCCGGTGCGGGCAGAGAGCTTGTCCTGCAGGTCGCCGAGCGAGGTGCGCAGCGGTTCGCTGTCGGCCAGGATGGCGGCCTGCGCTTCGCGCGCGGCGACCAGGCCCTGGAGGTTGCCCAGAATGGCGCCGGCTTTCGTGCGCGTCTGTTCGTAGGTCTTGAGGATGGCCTCGAGCTGCTGGCGCGTCTGCGGATCGCGCGAGCCGGGCAGGCGCTGCTGGGCATTGCCCTCGAGCAGGCCGCGCGTGACTTCCTGGAAGGTATTCAGGTCCTTGCCGAGCAGGAACACGGCGTCGGGGCTCACGCCTTCGACCGTGAGGAACTCGTTGGCCGACTTGCCGATGCGCTGTGTCAGCATCACCAGCTGGCCGGCGGCCGAGATCTCCGGCAGGCTGGCGTTCTGCTGCATCTTGAGCGAGGCCACGGTCTCGGTCATTTCGAGCAGATCCGAAGACTGGCGATTGATGTCGCGCAGCGCGTTACCGACTTGCGTCAGGATCTGCTGCTGGGCCAGCACGGCCTTGGCGCTCTTGTCCGCGCGCTCGACCAGCGGCGTGATCTTGCCGAGCTCGGCGTCGTACTGGCCGCCCACGCGCTCCAGCTTGAGCGAATCGTCGCCGTTCGCCAGGCCCTGCACGCGCCGCGTGAGGTCATCCGAGCTGTCCTTGACTTCCGCGAAGGCGGGAACGTTGCCCACCAGCGCCTGCGAGACCGACTTGGCGAGACGCTGCGACTGCATCAGCGACTGGCCGGTGGCCGCGACCTGTTGCGCCAGCCGTTCGGCGCGCAGGATGGCGGAGCCGGCGACGAGCAGCAGCAACAGCACCACGGTCGCGAGCACGATCGCGAGCACGCGCTGCTGGCGCGCCGGGTTCGAGCGCAGCGAGCGCACCGCGCCCGCGGGCCCCGGCGGAACCGCACCCCGTGTTTCGGCCTGCGCCGGTTCATCGAGGCTGCCGGCCGGCGCCTGGTCGTTGGCGGCGTCCATGGCGAGGACCGCGTCCGGCGTCGGCTCGGGCGCCGAATCGCGTCGGATGCGCACCGTTTTCTCTTCGGGCGGCTGCAGCGTTTCGACGCTGTCGAGCGACAGTGTCGAAGCGCTGTCGACGCGCAGGGTGCCGTTGTCGCCCGCAGGCAGGAATTTCTTGAACTTGTCGGCGATCGAGCTCACGGTCGGTCCTTCAGGTAGTGATCGGTGCCAAGCGTTCCGCTCAGGCGCCGATGCTCAAAAATTGAGGTTGCTGGGATAGCGCCTGCAGGTTGATTTCCTGCCAGCGCCCGCCGGCGGCGTCGGTGTACGAATGTCCCAGCCAGGCCGGGGCGTCGCCATCCGGGGCCTGCGATTCGGTGAAGGCTTCGACGCCGCGCAGACCGACCAGCCGGTCGATCAGCAAGGCGCAATTGACTTCAAGCATCTCGTTGAGTGCAACGAGGCGTGATTGGGCGCGCGCCGCTTCGCTCTGCACGGGTGCGGCGGCCGAGCCCGAGGCGAAAGTGGAAAGCTGCACGATGCCGTACAGCCCGCCGCGCAGGTTGGCAACGCCCAGGAACCAAGGCTCGGTGTACGGCACGGCCTGCGGGGGCGTCCACGGAAAAATCTCGCCGGCGTGGCCGAGCGGAAACAGGTACTTCGACTCGCCCGCCTCCACGGCGAGCCACGAAGCGGAAACGCCCGAGGTGCGCGCCGCCTGCAGGCGGCTGGCAAGCCGGGACTGGAATGCGCGGAGAGCGTCGCGGTTGGCCATGTACGGAAAACTGTCGGATCAGGCGAGCGCGCTGATCTTTGCCATCAGCTCGGCGGCATTGACCGGCTTCACGATGTAGTCGCGGGCACCCTGGCGCATGCCCCAGAGGCGATCGGTTTCCTGGTTCTTGCTCGTGCACATGATGATCGGCACCGATGCGTATTGCGGATTGCGGGCGATCGCGCGCGTGAGCTGGAAGCCGTTCTGGCCCGGCATCACAATGTCCATGAGGATCAGGTCGGGCTGCTCCTCCTCGAGCCGGCGCATCGCGTCCTCGGCATTCTCGGCGGTTTTCACCGAAAAGCCGTTCTTTTGAAGAAGTTCGGTGAGAAAGATCAATTCCGTCTTGGAATCGTCGACCACGAGTACCTTGCGAATAGCCATTACTGCACTTCCTGCGAAACGATGCCGAACTGCTGCACAGCCTGGAGCAGTTGGTCTTTGGTGAAGGGTTTGGTGAGATAGTCCTGCGAGCCGACCATGCGGCCGCGCGCCTTGTCGAACACGCCATCCTTGGAGGAGAGCATCACGACCGGGACATTGGAAAAATGGGCGTTGCGCTTGATGATGGCGCAGGTCTGATAACCGTCGAGGCGCGGCATGAGGATGTCGCAGAAGATGAGGTGCGGCTTGTGATCATTGACTTTCGACAATGCGTCGAACCCGTCTTCGGCCAGCAGGACCTCGTGGCCTCCCTGCTTGAGGAAGATCTCGGCGCTGCGCCGAATGGTGTTGCTGTCGTCGATGACGAGCACCTTGTAACCCGATCCATTCGCGCTCATTCGCACGCTCCTTTAATACCCCGATGACCGCAACGCCCTCGACGAGGGACGCAAAGAAGCACGCCCTATGCCATGCTTCAGATTTCAACCATTTCGAAGTCTTCCTTGCGCGCCCCGCATTCGGGACAGGTCCAGTTCATCGGAACATCTGCCCATGCCGTGCCGGGCGCAATACCATCTTCTGGCACTCCCACCGCTTCGTCGTAGATCCACCCGCAAATCAGGCACATCCAGGTTTTCGTATTCATCGCAGCTTAAAGTCCCTGTTCATAGAATGCAACGATCGTATCCAAACGTATCAACAAAACCCGTGACAAGCGTCTCAGATATGCCACCATCTGGTGAGCCCTGTGGCGTATGACAACTTTCCTACTACCACCAGAGCACGACCGCAAAGTGAGCGATCTTACCGACCCCCCGAACGATGAAACCGCCGAAAGCGAGTTGAATCCGCCGTGCGTGCTGGTCTTCAACGCGAGCGATCCGAGCGGAGCCGGCGGCCTGGGCTGCGATGCCCTGGCCATGGCATCAGTCGGCGCCCACATGCTGCCGGTCGTGACCGGCGCCTACGCGCGCGACACCGCTGAAATTTTCGATCACTTCACCTTCGATGAGGAGGCCGTCGCCGAACAGGCGCGTGCCATTCTCGAAGACGTGGAGGTCCAGCTCATCAAGGTGGGCTTCGTCGGCTCGCCCGAGAACCTCAGCACCGTGGCCGAGACCGCGACGGACTATCCCGAAGTGCCGGTGGTCGCCTACATGCCCAACCTCTCCTGGTGGGAAGACACGCAGATCGAGGCCTATCTCGATGCGTTTCGCGAGCTCGTGCTGCCGCAGACGACCGTGCTGGTCGGCAACCACAGCACGTTGTGGCGATGGCTGCTGCCGGACTGGGCCGGCGAGCGCCCGCCCACCGCGCGCGACATCGCCAAGGCGGCCGGCGAAGTCGGCGTGCCCTACACGCTGGTGACCGGGCTGGTCCTGCCCGATCAGTTCATCGACAACGTGCTGGCATCGCCGCAGTCGGTGCTAGCGAGCGAGAAGTACGAGCGCCTCGATGCCGTGTTCGCCGGCGCGGGCGACACGCTCTCCGCCGCGCTGGCCGCGCTGCTCGCCAGCGGCACCGACCTGGTCGCGGCCACCACCGAAGCGCTGAGCTACATGGACCGCTGTCTCGATGCCGGCTTCCGCCCCGGCATGGGCCACGTGCTGCCCGATCGCCTGTTCTGGGCTCAGCCCGAGGACGATGAAGACAACGACGACGATCCCGCCTCTCCCACTGACTTTGCCCTGCCTCCACACGACACTCGCCACTGATGCCACACGCCACCGACAAGAACGACATCCTCTTCGAGCGCGCCCGCGCCGTGATTCCAGGCGGGGTCAACTCGCCCGTGCGCGCCTTCAGGGCCGTCGGCGGCACGCCGCGCTTTGTCAAGCGCGCGCAGGGCGCCTACTTCTGGGATGCCGCGGACCAGCGCTACATCGACTACATCGGCTCCTGGGGACCGATGATCCTGGGCCACGGCCATCCCGCAGTGGTCGATGCGGTACAGCGCGCCGTGACAGAGGGCTTCTCCTTCGGCGCACCGACCGAGCGCGAGATCGAACTCGCCGAAGCCATCCTGGCACTCGTGCCGTCGATGGAGATGGTGCGCCTCGTGAGCTCCGGCACCGAAGCCGCGATGAGCGCGCTGCGCCTGGCGCGCGGCGCGACCGGGCGCAAGCACATCATCAAGTTCGAAGGCTGCTACCACGGTCACGCCGATGCGCTGCTGGTCAAGGCCGGCTCGGGCCTCGCGACCTTCGGCAACCCGACCTCGGCCGGCGTGCCGCCCGAGGTGGTGCAGCACACGCTGGTCCTCGAATACAACAACCTCGCGCAGCTCGAGGAAGCCTTCACGCTGCATGGCCACGAGATCGCCTGCCTGATGATCGAGGCGATCGCCGGCAACATGAACTTCGTGCGCGCGAGCGCCGCCTTCGCCCAGCGCTGCCGCGAGCTCTGCACGAAGCACGGCGCGCTGCTGGTGTTCGACGAGGTCATGACCGGCTTCCGCGTCGGCCTGCAGGGCGCCCAGGGCGTGCTGGGCATCACGCCCGACCTCACGGTGCTGGGCAAGGTGATCGGCGGCGGCATGCCGCTCGCGGCCTTCGGCGGGCCGCGCGCGATCATGGAACAGCTCGCGCCGCTCGGGCCCGTGTACCAGGCCGGCACGCTCTCCGGCAACCCGGTGGCCACGGCCTGCGGCCTCGCGACATTGAAGGAAGTGGCCAGGCCCGGCTTCTTCGACGCGCTGTCACACAAGACCCGTACGCTGGTCGACGGGCTGAAGTCGGCCGCCGCGGCGGAAGGCATCGCCTTCAGCGCCGACAGCGAAGGCGGCATGTTCGGCTTCTTCCTGCTCGATGCGCTGCCGCAGAACTACAGCACGGTCATGACCACCGACAACACGAAATTCAATGCCCTGTTCCACGGCCTGCTCGACCGCGGCGTCTACATAGCGCCGGCGCTGTACGAGGCCGGCTTCGTGAGCGCGGCCCACAGCGACGAAGACATTGCCGCAACCGTCGAGGCGGCGCGCCAAATCTTCAAGACGCTGCGCGCATGAGACTCCGCAGCTTGCTGCCCTGGCTGGTCCTCGCGCCCGGCCTGGCCTTCGCGCAGGCCGATATCGGCAAGGCCTGGTTCAACGCCGGCTTCTACTCCCATCACTTCGACCGCGACAAGGGGCTGGCGGACGGCAACCCCGGCCTCGGCATCGAATGGCCGCTCGACGAGACCTACTCGCTCACCGCCGGCCTGTTCCGCAACAGCGACCGCGAGCGCTCGCATTACGTCGGGCTATACGTCATGCCCTTGGAGTTCCATGGCGTGAAGTTCGGCGCCGTGGTCGGCGCCTTCGACGGCTACCCGCGGTCCAACAACGGCGGCTGGTTTCCGGCGCTGATCCCGACCGCGGCCATCGAAGGCAAGAACTGGGGGCTCAACATCGCCATCGTTCCCAACATCAGGAACCGCCTCTACGGCGCGATGAGCTTCCAGCTCAAGTACCGCTTCGGAGCCTAGGGCCTGCTAACAGGCCCTCTAGTGCCTGAAATGGCGCACGCCTGACAGCACCATGACCACGCCGCGTTCGTCCGCGGCATCGATCACCTCCTGATCGCGCATCGAGCCGCCGGGCTGGATCACGCAACTCGCGCCGGCATCGACCACCACGTCGAGCCCGTCGCGGAACGGAAAGAAGGCGTCGCTCGCGACCGCCGTGCCTTGCAGCGACAAGCCCGCGTGCTGCGCCTTGATGCTCGCGATGCGCGCCGAATCGAGCCGGCTCATCTGGCCGGCGCCGACACCCATGGTCATGCCGTCGGCGCAGAACACGATCGCGTTGCTCTTGACGAACTTCGCGACCTTCCATGCGAACAGAAGATCCTGCAGCTGCTGCGGCGTGGGTTGCTTCTTGCTCACCACCTTGAGCTCGTCGATCGAGAGCTCGCGGTTGTCGGCGGTCTGCATCAGGAGGCCAGAACCGATGCGCTTCACGTCCACCGCGTTGCGGCCGTTGTCCCAGTCGCTGGTGCCGCCCGGCGGCAGCGCGATCTCCAGGATGCGCACATTGACCTTGCTCTTGAACACCTCGAGCGCCTCCGGCGCATAGCCCGGCGCCATCAGCACTTCGACGAACTGCTTGCTCACAGCTTCGGCCGCGGCACGGTCCACCGGCCGGTTGAAGGCGATGATGCCGCCGAAGGCCGAGGTCGGATCCGTCTTGAAGGCCTTGGCGTAAGCCTCGTGTGCATCCTTGCCCACGGCAACGCCGCAGGGGTTGGCATGCTTGACGATCACGCATGCCGGCGTGTCGAAGCTCTTCGCGCACTCCCAGGCCGCATCGGCATCGGCGATGTTGTTGTAGCTGAGCTCCTTGCCCTGCAGCTGCTTCGCCGTGACCAGCGAACCGGGCGCGGGGTACAGGTCGCGGTAGAACGCGGCCTGCTGGTGCGGGTTCTCGCCGTAGCGCAGGTCCTGCAGCTTGATGAAGCGGCCGTTGCTCTGCGCCGGGAAGAGCGCATGGCTGCCGTCGCCCTGAATGCCCGAGAGGTAGTCGCTGATCGCGCCGTCGTACTGACTGATGCGGTTGAAGGCGGCGACGGAGAAGGCGAACCTGGTCTTGTCGCTGAGCTTGCCGTCGGCCTTGAGCTCGGCCAGTGCCTGCGGGTATTGCGCCGCGTCGGTCAGCACGCCGACGTCCTTCCAGTTCTTCGCCGCGCTGCGCACCATGGCCGGGCCGCCGATGTCGATGTTCTCGATCGCGTCCTCCAAGGTGCAGCCGGGTTTGGCCACCGTGGCTTCGAAGGGATAGAGGTTGACCACCAACAGGTCGATGGTGTCGATGCCGTGCGCCTTCAGCGCCGCCATGTGCGCCGGCACGTCGCGCCGCGCCAGCAGGCCGCCATGCACCTTGGGATGCAGCGTCTTCACGCGGCCGTCGAGCATCTCGGGAAAGCCGGTGAGCTCGGCCACTTCGGTCACCGGCAGGCCGGCATCGGCCAGCAGCTTGGCGGTGCCGCCGGTCGAGAACAGGCGGATGTCCAGCGCGTGGAGCGCCTGCGCGAATTCGAGGATGCCGGTCTTGTCGGAAACGGAAATCAGTGCATTCATCAAGGACTACTTCAGGAGTTTGTGTTCGACCAGCTTTTTTCGAAGCGTGTTGCGATTCAGGCCCAACCACTGCGCGGCCTTGGACTGGTTGCCTTCGGCCCGCGTCATCACGACGTCGAGCAAGGGTTTCTCCACCACGCGCACCAGCATCTCGTACATGCCGTCGGGTTCGGTGCCGCGCAGGTCACGGAAATAACTGTCCAGACTGTTGCGCACGCAGTCTTCGATATGTTTCTTGCTCATGGCCCTCTTCTCTTCTTCTGTTCTTCAATTCATGCAGGCACTTCGGCTGCCTGCTCATCCCTTTGCGCTTGCGCGTCATCGGCGACCGGAATGCGATCCATCCGTGCGGCCAGCGTGTCGAAAAAATCGGCCACCGCGGCGAGTTGCGCGTCGCAGTCCTCGATGGTGTTCATCCGGCCCCTGAATTCCTCGCCGCCGGGCAGCGTGCGGACGTACCAGCCGATGTGTTTGCGCGCGGTGCGAACACCGCTGTAGTCGCCATAGAGCGCGTAGTGCTGCTGCAGATGGTCGAGCATGAGGCGGCGCACCTCGGCCACGAGCGGCGGCGCGAGCTGCGTTCCGGTCGCGAGGAAGTGCGCGATCTCGCGAAAGATCCACGGCCGTCCCTGCGCGGCGCGGCCCACCATCACGGCGTCGGCGCCAGTGAGTGCGAACACTTCACGCGCTTTCTCGGGCGAGTCGACGTCGCCGTTGGCGACCACCGGCACGCGCACGGCCGCCTTGACGGCCGCAATGGTGTCGTATTCGGCCTGGCCCTTGTAGCCCTGCTCGCGCGTGCGGCCGTGCACCGTGAGCATCTGCACGCCGGCCGCTTCGAAGCGGCGCGCCAGCGCCACCGCGTTGCGATGGTCTTCGCTCCAGCCGGTGCGCATCTTGAGCGTGACCGGGACCTTGTGCGGCATCGCAGCACGGACCACCGCCTCGACGATCTCGAGCGCCAGCGGCTCGTCGCGCATCAGCGCCGACCCGGCCCACTTGTTGCAGACCTTCTTGGCCGGGCAGCCCATATTGATGTCGATGATCTGGGCGCCGCGCTCGATGTTGTATTGCGCCGCCTCGGCCATCATGGCTGCATCGGTGCCGGCGATCTGCACCGCAATGGGGCCCGGTTCGCCATCGTGGTTCGCGCGGCGCGAGGTCTTGAGCGAACCCCACAGCTCCTTGCGCGAAGTGACCATCTCGCTCACCGCGTAGCCCGCACCGAGTTCGCGGCACAGCATGCGGAAGGGCCGGTCGGTGACGCCCGCCATGGGCGCAACGAACAGCCGGTTTTCCAGCGCGATGTTACCGATCTGCAGGGTCATGGAGGGAAAGTTGGCACGCGCCTGGCTGCTGAAAAATGAGGCACGATTGTAGCGGCGCGAAGCGAGAGGCGCTGAAACGATTTGCGATTTCATCGAGTTTCATCGCGCACGCGGACAGCGTATACGCCGACGCTGCATAACACCGCGCCTTTCTATACTCCGGCGCACATGCAAGCCTGGCTCGACTCACTCTTTGCGCTTCTTGCGCTGCCGCAATTCGGGCTCAGCACCCTCTTCGTTGCTGCCTTCGTGTCGGCGACCCTGTTGCCGGTCGGCTCCGAGCCGGTGCTGTTCGGACTGCTCAAGCTCAATCCCGAAATGTTCTGGTCCGCGGTCGGCGTCGCGACGATCGGCAACACCTTGGGCGGCATCGTGGACTGGTGGATCGGCTACGGCGCACACAAGGTGGCCGACAAGTATTCGCACTCCAAGCACCATCTGCGTGTGCTCGGCTGGCTGGAACACCTGGGGCCCAAGGCTTGTCTGCTGGCCTGGCTGCCGATCGTCGGCGATCCGCTCTGCGCGGTCGCGGGCTGGCTCCGGCTCTCGTTCTGGCCTTGCGTGATCTACATGGCGATCGGCAAGTTCGCGCGCTATGTCACGATGACGATTGCCCTTCTCTACATCTGGCCAAATTGAGGCGGCCGCGCCATCAGGTCAAGAGCCCGTACGGCCCGCCACGCTCGAGCGCGCGCATGTAGGCCGGCCGTGTATGGATGCGCTCCAGATAAGCCATGAGCTTGGGCCGCGACGCGTCGAGCCCGCCGCGCGCCAACGCGGCTTCCACCGGAAAACTCATCTGGATGTCGGCGCCCGAAAACGCATTGCCGGCAAACCATTTGCTCTTGCCGAGTTCGCCTTCCATGAAATCCAGATGGCTCTTGATGTTCGGCATGATGAAGGCGGCCTTGGCCTTGCCCGCGATCGCCTTCGCGATCGGCTTGGCGAAGAAGGGCATCTTCGCCTTCTCGATCTGGTCGAACATCAGCTTCAGCAGGAGCGGCGGCATCGCCGAGCCTTCGGCGTAGTGCAGCCAGTAGCGGTAGCGCAGCGCTTCGGTCGTGCCCGCCGCCGGCGCGAGGCGGCCATTGCCGTAGCGCTCGATCAGCGTCTCGACGACCGCACCCGACTCCGCGAGCGTGAGGCCTTCGTCGGTCGTCACCACCGGCGACTTGCCCAGCGGATGCACCGCGCGCAAGGTGGGCGGCGCGAGCATGGTCTTGGGATCGCGCTGATAGTGAACGATCTCGTAGGGGAGCTCGAGTTCTTCGAGCAGCCAGAGTACGCGTTGCGAACGGGAGTTGTTGAGGTGGTGGACTGTGATCATGGCGAGCTGAAGTGCGAACGGGTCAGGAGCTGAACAGGAAGTTCATCACATCCCCGTCCTTGACCACGTACTCCTTGCCTTCCGCCCGCATCTTCCCGGCATCCTTCGACCCCTGCTCGCCCTTGAAGGCGATGAAGTCGTTGAAGGCGATGGTCTGGGCGCGGATGTAGCCCTTCTCGAAATCGGTGTGGATCACGCCGGCCGCCTGCGGGCCGGTGTCGCCGACGTGGATGGTCCACGCGCGCACTTCCTTCACGCCGGCGGTGAAGTAGGTCTGCAGGCCCAGCAGCGTGTAAGCCGCGCGGATCAGGCGATTGAGGCCCGGCTCTTCCTGGCCGATCTCGGCAAGGAACATCTTCTTGTCTTCTTCGTCCATGTCGGCCAGCTCGGCTTCGATCTTGGCGCAGATGGCGACCACGGGCGCGTTCTGCGCGGTGGCGTATTCGCGCAGCCGGTCGAGGAAGGGGTTGTTCTCGAAGCCGTCCTCGGCCACGTTGCCGACGAACATCGCGGGCTTGGCGGTGATCAGCGAGAACTGCTTGATCAAGGGCTTGTCTTCCTTGCTGAACTCGATCGCGCGCACCGGCTTGTTCTCGTTCAGCGCGGCCTGGCATTTCTCCAGCAGCGCGACCAGCTTGATCGCCTCCTTGTCGCCCGAGCGCGCGGTCTTGGTGTGGCGGTGCAGCGCCTTCTCGACCGTGGCCAGGTCGGCCAGGCACAGCTCGGTCTGGATCACCTCGATGTCGGAGATGGGGTCGACCTTGCCCGCAACGTGGATCACGTTGTCGTCCTCGAAGCAGCGCACCACATTGACGATGGCGTCGGTTTCGCGGATGTGCGCGAGGAACTGGTTGCCCAGGCCTTCGCCCTTGCTGGCGCCGGCCACCAGGCCCGCGATGTCGACGAACTCGACGATGGCCGGCACGATGCGCTCGGGCTTCACGATCTCGCTCAACTGGGCGAGCCGCGGATCGGGCACTTCGACCACGCCGACGTTCGGCTCGATGGTGCAGAAAGGATAGTTCTCGGCCGCGATGCCTGCCTTGGTCAGCGCGTTGAAAAGGGTGGACTTGCCGACGTTGGGCAGGCCGACGATGCCGCACTGGAGACTCATGGCGGGGCTTTCAGAATGCTTTGGGGAACCGGGGATTTTAGGCGCCCGGCCTCGCTTCAGTCGAAGCGCAGGTTTGCGACTACCGTCTGGCCGCGCTTCAGCATGTGCTCCACGCCCTGCAGCACGATCGCATTCATGCCGAAGGTGATGGCGCCGTCGACGCGGGCGTCGGCGCGGTAGGTCCGCAGCATGTCGCCCACTTCGGGGCTGCTTTCGGCCGTGGCCGGGTCGATGTCGGGGATCGAGCAGCGCGAGCAGGGCTTCACCGGTCGAAGTTGCGCCTCGCCCTCGGCGGTCGCGATGTACAGCGTGTCGACGCGGTCCTCGTCGTGCGCCTCGATGCCGGCGAGCACGACGTTGGGTCGGAAGCGCTCGATCCCGACGGCGCCGTGGCCGGCCGCGGCCAGCCGCGCGTTGAGCTCGGCCAGCGAGCCCTCGCTGACCACCAGCAGCGGATAGCCGTCGGCGAACTGGTTGGGTGCCTCGATATCGCCGGTCCATTGGAGGCTCGACAGCCGCTGGTGCTCGGGATCGAAGCGCACCAAGCGCAGCTTCTGCGGCCGGCCCGGCTGCGAGAGGAAGTCGCTGAACCATTGGGCCGCGATGTCGCCCATGTCGTAGGCCGGCACCTCGTCCTTCCACACGCGCACGCGCACCGGCGCTTCGACGCGGTCGAAGGCGATGTGCAGCGCCAGCATGCCGGGTGCGCGCAGCACCATCTCGGAATGCTTCATCTGCGGCCGGATCAGCGCCATGCGCGGCAGCTGGCGCTGGGTGACGAACTCGCCGTTCTCGTCGACCACCATCCAGGCGCGGTCGAACTCCAGGCCGGTCTCGATCAGCAGCGCCTCGGGGAGCTCGACGCCGGCGCAGGACTTGATCGGGTAGACGAACAGGCGGGCGATGGTGGCTTGGAGGTCGAAGTCGGAGGCAGTCACGTGGAGGTCCTTGGGCTGAAGCCGGTGATTGTCCCGCACGACGCCCGCCGGGAAAGGCAGGCTCCTACAATGCCCCGATGGCTCTTCCACCCGAGGTTTGCATTCGCGGCGCCGGCATCGTCGGCCGCACGCTCGCGCTGCTTTTGGCGCGCGAACGCGTTCGCGTGGCGCTGGTGGCGCCGGCCGCGGCCCCCGCGGGGCAGGATGTGCGCGCCTACGCGCTCAATGCGGCCTCGAAGGCGCTGCTCGAATCGCTGCGCGGCTGGCCCGATGCGGCGCATGCCACGCCGGTGCGCGAGATGCTGGTCTACGGCGACGAAGGCGGCCGCGTGCAGTTCCATGCCGCGCGGCAGAAGGTCGAGGCGCTGGCCTGGATCGTCGATGTCCCCGCGCTCGAGCAGCAGTTGAGCGACGCGGTGCGCTTCCAGCCGCGCATCGAGATCGTCGCCGAGCCCGTGCCGGCGCCGCTGACGGTGGTCTGCGAAGGCCGCATCAGCGCCACGCGCGAAACATTGGGCGTGCGCTACGAAGTGACGCGCTATCCGCAACACGCGATCGCGGCGCGGCTCCAGGCCGAAGAGCCGCACGACGGCGCCGCGCGCCAATGGTTCAACGACAAGGGCGAAGTGTTCGCGCTGCTGCCGCTCGGCGACAGGCAGCTCGCGCTGGTGTGGTCGGTCGACCAGCTGCGCGCGCCGGCCCTGCTGGCACAGACGGCCGACGAGTTCAACACCGCGCTGCACGACGCCAGCCACGGTGCGCTCGGTGCGCTGCGGCTCACCAGCGAGCGCGCGGCCTGGCCGCTGCAGCGCGCCATCGCCGACCGCTGGACCGGCCAGTTCGCCGACGGCAGTTCCTGGGCGCTCGCGGGCGATGCCGCGCACACGGTGCATCCGCTTGCAGGCCAGGGCTTGAACCTGGGTCTGGCCGATGCCGCAGCGTTGGCCAACGTGATCAAGGACCGCGACTACTGGCGCAGCGTGGGCGATGCCCGGCTGCTGCGCCGCTACGAGCGGGCCCGCCGCACCGACGTGCTCTCCATGAGTCTGGCCACCGACGGCCTGCAGCAACTCTTCGCGCACAGCGCCGATCCGTTGCCGGCGCTTCGCAACTGGGGCATGCGCGGCTTCGACCGCACGCGGCTCGTCAAGAACTGGATCGCGAAGCAGGCCATGGGCCTGCACTGAATTCCGCCGGAAGAAACAACACCATGAAATTCGCTCCTGCCCTTTTTGCCGCGCTGACTCTGGTCAGCACCCTGAGCGCCAGCGCCAGCGCCGGCGAGGCCGAGATCCGCCAGAACCTCGCTGCGCGCATTCCGCAGTTCGCGAAGATCGACGAGATCACCAAGTCGCCGATGCCCGGCCTCTACGAGGTGCGCATCAACGGCTTCGAGATCTACTACACCGACGAGCAGGGCAACTACCTGTTGCAGGGCAACCTGATCGACGTGAAGGCGCGCCGCAACCTCACCGAAGAGCGGGTCGAGAAACTCAGCGAGGTCGCTTTCGACAAACTGCCCGTGAAGGATGCCTTCAAGATCGTGCGCGGCAACGGCAAGCGCAAGCTGGCGGTGTTCGAGGATCCGAACTGCGGCTACTGCAAGCAGTTCGAGCGCGACCTGACCAAGGTCGACAACGTGACCATCCATCTCTTTCTCTATCCGGTGCTGGGGCCGGACTCGGTCGTGAAGTCGCGCAACATCTGGTGCGCCAAGGACAAGGCCCGTGCCTGGACCGACTGGATGGTGCGCGGCGTCGCGCCCGAGACCGCCGAATGCGACACCAGCGCGCTCAACCGCAACCGCGAGTTCGGCCAGAAATACAACATCACCGGCACGCCCACGCTGATCTTTAGCAACGGCACGCGCGCGCCGGGCGCGATCCCGGCCGAACAGGTCGAAAAACAACTCGCCGCTGCCAACTGATGGCGGCGCCGGCCATCCACTACCGCGTCGAATGCGCGGACCGCAACGCGCACCTGTTCGCCGTCACGCTGACCATCGAGCGGCCTGCCGCGCAGCAGCGCGTCGCATTGCCGGTCTGGATTCCGGGCAGCTACCTGGTGCGCGAATTCGCGAAGAACCTGCAGCAGTTGCAGGCATCGCAGGGTCGGCGCAAGCGGGCCCTGCAGCAACTCGACAAGCACAGCTGGCAGATCGATTGCGCGCCGGGCAAGCCCCTGGTGCTGCGCTACCAGGTCTGCGCCTACGACAACTCGGTGCGCACCGCGTGGCTCGATCGCGACCGCGGCTTCTTCAACGGAACCAGCCTGTGCCTTCGCGTCGAAGGCCAGACTGATGGGCCGCACGCGATCGAGGTGCTGGCGCCGCCGCTCTTGGCGCCGGGCGAGCGCTGGTCGTGCGCGACGGCGCTGAAGCCCGCCAAGGTCGACCGCCGGGGCTTCGGCAGCTACCTCGCCGCCGACTATGACGAGCTGGCCGACAGCCCGGTCGAGATGGGCATGTTCTGGAGCGCCGAGTTCGAGGCCTGCGGCGTGCCGCATCGCTTCGTGGTCGCAGGCGCGCCCGCTTCTTTCGACGGCGAACGGCTGATCGCCGACACGCGTGCCATCTGCGAGACGCAGATGCGCTTCTGGCACGGCGACAAGGTCGGCAAGCGCGGCGGGTCCAAGCCGCCGCATGACCGCTACGTCTTCATGCTCAACGCGGTGGATGACGGCTACGGCGGCCTCGAGCACCGGCACTCGACGGCGCTGATCTGCACCCGCCGCGACCTGCCCCAGCTCGCCGTCAAGAAACAGCCCGAGGGCTACACCACGCTGCTCGGGCTGATCAGCCACGAGTACTTCCACACCTGGAACGTGAAGCGCCTGCGACCCGCCGAGTTCGCGCGCTACGACTACGGACAGGAGAACTACACCCACCTGCTGTGGCTGTTCGAGGGCTTCACCAGCTACTACGACGACCTGCTGCTGCGCCGCGCCGGCCGCATCGACGACACCGGCTACCTGCGCCTCGTCAACAAGACCATCAACCAAGTGCTGCAGGCGCCGGGCCGGCTGGTGCAGTCGGTGGCCGCCGCGAGCTTCGATGCCTGGATCAAGTACTACCGGCAAGACGAGCAGACGGCCAACACCACGATCAGCTACTACACCAAGGGCGCGCTGGTGGCGCTGTGCTTCGACCTCACGCTGCGCGCCGAAGGCAAGGGCTCGCTCGACGAGGTGATGCGGCTCTTGTGGAAGAAAAGCAGCGGCGGACCGATCGACGAAGCCGCCTTCGCCGCCGCGCTCGAAGCCGTTGGTGGGCGCTCCTTCGTCGAGGAGATCGCGAGCTGGGTCCACTCGACCGAGGAACTGCCCCTGGCCGATCTGCTGCGCAGCCACGGCGTCGTCGCGCTCGAAGACCCTGCGCAGCGGGCGCAGGAACTCGGCCTGCGCGTGGCCGAGGCGAACGGCAGCGTGCAAGTCAAGATGGTGCTGCGCGGCGGCGCGGCCGAGCAGGCCGGCTTCTCGGCCAACGACGAATGGATCGGCATCGAGCTCGGCGCCTCCAAGGGCCACAAGGCGCAGGGCTGGCGGCTCGGCAAGCTCGATGACTTGGCGCTTTATCTCGGGCCGCTGAAGAAGATCACGGCACTCGTCGCGCGCGACCGGCGGCTGCTGCGCCTGCCGCTCACGCTGCCTGGCGACGTGACGACCTGGCGCCTCGCCGCGCAGGACCCGGCCAAATTGACGCGCTGGCTCGATCCGCAGTAAGACCTTCCCCTCTGTTCGTTTCAAGGAGACCCGCATGAGCTACGAGAACATCGAAGTCCGCACCGAGGCCGGCAAGATCGGCATCGTGACGCTGAACCGCCCCAAGGCGCTGAACGCGCTCAACGATGCGCTGATGACCGAGCTCGGCAATGCGCTCAAGGCCTTCGACGCCGACGAGGCGATCGGCTGCATCATCGTCACCGGCAGCGAGCGTGCCTTCGCCGCGGGCGCCGACATCGGCGCCATGGCCACTTACAGCTTCACCGACGTCTACAAGGGCGACTACATCACGCGCAACTGGGAAACCATCCGCAGCGTGCGCAAGCCGGTGATCGCGGCCGTGAGCGGCTTCGCGCTCGGCGGCGGCTGCGAGCTCGCGATGATGTGCGACTTCATCATCGCGGCCGACAACGCGAAGTTCGGCCAGCCCGAGATCAAGCTCGGCGTGATCCCGGGCGCCGGCGGCACGCAGCGCCTGCCGCGCGCGGTGGGCAAGGCCAAGGCGATGGACATGGCCCTGACCGGCCGCATGATGGACGCCGCCGAGGCCGAGCGCTCCGGGCTGGTGAGCCGCGTCGTGCCCTACGACAAGCTCATGGACGAGGCGCTGGGCGCCGCGCTGGTGATCGCCGACTTCTCGCAGGTCGCGGTGATGGCGGCCAAGGAGTCGGTCAACCGCGCCTTCGAGAGCAGCCTCGCGGACGGCGTGATGTTCGAGCGCCGCCTGTTCCACGCGCTCTTCGCCACTGCCGACCAGAAGGAAGGCATGGACGCCTTCGTGAACAAGCGCAAGGCCGCGTTCAAGCACCAGTAAGGCGGCCTTAGCGCGGCGCTGCCGGCGGCGGCCCGGCCTCGGGTTGCGCTGCGGCCTCCGGCGCCTGCACCGCGTTGCGCAGGGCCTCGTTCAAGGCGGCCAGCGCCGGCGCCGACGGCGCGCCGGTGGCCGGCAGCGCACGGCCTTCGCGCCAGCGCACTTGGCCGCGCGCGACTTCGAACACCGCCAGCACCTCGCCGTTGCGTTCGAGCGAGATGCGCCATTCAGGCGTGGACACCAACGGCTGTCCGCCGACCGCCGTGATGGCGGCCGATCCCAGCAGCGCATTGAGATCGAGCGCTTCGGCGCGCGACAGGCTGCGGCTTGCGCCGCCGCGCTGTGCGATCGTGATGCGATTCCATTGCGAAAGCGCCGCGAAGGTGGGCGGCTCCGTCGCCTCGGTTCGCACAGTCGGAGACGCAGGGCGTGCCGCGCGTGCGGCACCGGCCGCATCGCCCGGTGCGACGAGCCCGGCCGGCGGGCTCGCCGGAGGCGCAAAGGCTTGTTTGGCCGCGGCTTCTTCTTCGCGACGGGCTCGGGCGGCGAGGGAATCCCGCGGCGCGGGACGTGCCGCCGCGTCAGCCGAAGGTTCGGCCGGCACGACGGGCGCGGCCGGGGCAGGCGGTGCGGACTGCGCAGCAGGTGCTTGGGGTGTTTCCTTCTTCTTGGACTCGGCTTCATCGGCCTGAGGGCGCGCCAGTGCCGGCGGCGGCGCGGGTGCTGCCGGTGCCTCCAGCACAGGTGCAGGCGGTGCCGATGACGGAACGGAAGCCGATTCGGTCGGCGGCGCAGGCTCGGTCGAAGCCGGCGGAGCGGGCACAGCAGGCGCGGCAGGTGCCTCGACGCGCGGCGCCTGCGCAGCGACCCTCGCCTCCCCGTCGGGCCGCGCGCCCGGCACCGGCTCGCGCTGCCAGAGCACGGTCACCAGCGTCGCGACCAGCACGGTGGCGAAAGCCGCGTTCCATGGCATGCGCGAGCCGCCGCCCAAGCCCACCAGGCGTTGCCACCACGGCCGCGCCTGCGGCTCCCGCGCGTGCGTGATGGAAGCCGGCGCTACGGCGTCGTGCGCCCGCTCCAGGATCGCCTTGCGCAGCCGCCAATGGGGCACCGAAGTGTGGTCCGGTGCATGCGCCAACGCGCGCCGCAGGGCGTCGTCTTGAAGATCGTTGTCCGTGCTCATGCCCGAAGCTCCAGCACCGACAGATAGCGCTCCATGCACCCGCGCAGCTTCTTCAAGCCATAGCGCAGCCGGCTGCGAACGGTCTCGAAGCCGACGCCGAGCGTGTCGGCCAGCGCTTCCACCGTGAAGCCGTCTTCGTGGTGCAGCAGGAAGGCGGCGCGCTGGTCGTCCGGCAACTCGTCGAGGCAGGCCAGCAGGCGGCGGCCAGCGGCGCGCCAGAACGCGAGCTCTTCGGCCGATGGGTGCGCGGCAGCGGAAGCCGTGCCGCCATCGCTCAGCAGGCCGCGGCTGAACAGCTGCGCGGCCTCGAGCCCGTCGCCGTCTTCGTCGTGGGCATAGAAGGACACCTCGCGGCCGCTCAGGCGCAGCCGGTCCATCGCCAGGTTGTGCGCGATCGTGAAGGCCCAGGTGCGCCAAGTCGCGCCCTGCGGCGAGAAGCTCTCGCGCGCCGCGATGATGCGCATCCAGGTGTCCTGGAACACCTCGTCGACTTCGGCCGCGAGCCGCACGCCGAGCAGGCGCCGGACGAAGCGGAACAGCGCGCTTTCGTGGCGGGCATAGAGCGTGTCGAAGGCGCTTGCGTCGCCGCCTGCGTAGGCGAGCATCAGCTGATCGTCCGGCATGGCGTCGTGGAGGGCGGCGTTCGCAACAGAGGGGGCAAGCATCGGCAGATTTTCACCTCACGTTCTACGGACTGCGCCGCCGTTCGGGGTTAGCACCCCCTCAAAAAATATCGTCGGGACTTAACCCGACCGACGCCGCCCCGCCGTATCAGCCTGCATCCACAACCCGGAGCTGCTGATGACCACCCGCCTTTCCCTCCTTCGACGCCCGCTCGTCGCACTGCTGTGCGCCCAGCTTCTCTTGAGCGCCTGCAGCGCCACCGAACTCGCACCCGGCGCCGCGCGCTGGCCCACGCCGGCGCCGCAGCCCGAACCCGCAAACTTCCCTTCGCCGCAGTGGCCGGGGAACGTGGTCACGCGCACGGTGCCGAATTTCGAGGCGCCCTCGGCCACCCATTGCGCGAGGCCGGTGCAGACCTACGAGACGCCGGGCCGCACGGGGCAGGACGCACGGCGCGACGAGGCGCCCGCCGTTTACGGCGAGGCCCGCCCATCTCTGAGTCGCGAAGCCAAGTCGAAGCGTAGCGCGCCGGGCGAGGCGGCATCCGATGCCGCGGTCGCCATGCCGGCGCCTGCGGCTCCCGCTGCCGGCGCAGCCAGGGAGGCACTGGTCGCCGAAGCCGAGGCGCCGCGCTTTGCACCGCCGGCGCCCAGCGCGCAACCCATTCAACGCCCCCGGCCGCAACAGCAGGTGGTCAGCGCCGGCATGGTCGACGACAACGCCGACTTCTCGGCCTACCTTCAGTTCCGCCAGCGCACCCAGGTGGCGCATCGCGAGCGCGATGTGAGCGAGCGCTACCTGCTACAGGTGCGCAACGCACGCGGCATGGCCGTGCCCGATGCCGAGGTCGCGGTGCAGGCCGCGAACGGCGCCGCCATGTGGGCCCGCACCGACGCGGCCGGCCGCGCCTGGCTGCATCCCAACGCCTTCGATCCCTCGGGCAGCCAGGTGTACGAAGTGGCTGTGCGCAAGTACGGCCAGCAGGGCACGACCTTCCTGCGCCGCGGGCAGAAAAGCGCGGTCGAGCTGGTGCTGAATACGGCCGCTGTCGCGCAGCGCGCGCGCCTGGACCTGGTCTTCCTGATCGATGCCACCGGTTCGATGGGCGACGAGATCGGCAAGCTCAAGAGCACGCTGCGCACCATCGCCAACGAGGTGGCGCAACTGCCGAGCCGGCCCGACACCTGCTTCGGGCTGGTGGCCTACCGCGACCGCGGCGACGCCTTCCTCGTGCGCCGGCACGACTTCACCAACGACCTGGGCGCTTTCCAGACGGTGCTCGATGCGCTGCAGGCCGCCGCCGGGGGCGACTACCCCGAGGCGATGAACGAGGCGCTGCACGAGACCGTGCACCGGCTGAGCTGGCGCGGCACCGGCGCGACCCGCCTGGTGGTGCTGCTGGCCGACGCGCCGCCGCACCTCGACTACGGCGGTCCGCAATACGACGACGACATGATGGCCGCGCTCGGCAAGGGCATCAAGGTGTTCAGCGTGGGCGCGAGCGGGCTCGACAAGCAGGGGGAGTACGTGCAGCGCCAGATCGCGCAGTACACCGGTGGCCGCTTCGTGTTCCTGACCTACAGGGAGGCAAGCAACCCCGCCAGCGGGCCCGGCCGCGAGACGGTGCACGACGTGAGCAACTATTCGGTGCAGACGCTGGACCGGCTGATCGTGCGGCTGGTGACGGAGGAACTGGCGAAACTCCCGAAGGCCGGCTGAAGGCCGTAGAGCCGGCTATAATCTCGGGCTCGGCTCTTTAGCTCAGTCGGTTAGAGCGATGGAATCATAATCCACAGGTCCGCGGTTCGAGTCCGTGAAGAGCCACCAAACCCGCCACGAAAAGCCCGCTATCGCATCGGTAGCGGGCTTTTTTTATTGCCTTGCCAAGCGCCGCGCGCGAGCCTAAAAAGTCAGGCCGCACATCGCCTACGAGGAGTCGCCATGCCCGACGATCTGAGTCATTTCAAGCCGCTGGACCCCGGCCGGGTCAATGCCCTCGACCCCGTCGAGCTGCAGTACTGGTGCCAGCAGCTTCGCTGCAGCGAGACCGAGCTGCAGGACGCGCTGTCCAAGGTGGGCGACCACGTGACCGCGGTGCGCGATCGGCTGGCATCGCGCGAGTAGAGGCGCCCCTAGTTCTTGGGGCGCCAGGCGCTGAGGAATTCGGAGGTCTTGTCGTTCTGCCGCCGCGTCGCAGCAGCATCAGCCGAGGCGGACGAGGACGGCGAGGCGGAAGCATTGCCATTGCTGTCCTGAGGCTGCGCAGCGGGCGCACCGCTGCCCTTGCAGCCCGTCATGCACAGCACCAGCGTCGCCAGGCCGGCGACCGCGACCCACGATTTCTTCACAGTCAATTCCCCCGGTTTCGCCGTCCAGCCTGATGGCTGGCTTCGACGACCGTGAGCCTAACTGTTTTTGCAAACCAAAGCTCTAGTGTTCAGCACAAAAAGTCAGCAACAAGTACTACTTTTCTCACATACATCGCACTCGCCTGTAGCCATAATGTGCTACATGAAACTCCGTGGCAATGATGCTCCAGACGAGCCAGAGGACGAGTCCGACTACTCCTCCCTTGCGCCGCTCAACCGGGCGCATCTGACGCACGAGCCGGTTCGCCGCGTCCCAACGTGGGCCGGCTTCGCGTGCGCCGTGGCATTGGGTGCGGCGGTGGTCGAGGCGCTCCGGCGCCTGCTCGGTCACTGAGCGCCGAGCGCCAGCCCCGAGATCGATTCTTCACCGCCGGCGGGTGCTTCGGCGCGTGTCAGGATGCCCTGCAGGATTCCCGGCAGCTCGAACACTGCGCGGTTGTGCATCTTGTGGGTCGCGGTGCGGTAGTTCTCCAGATCGCGGACCAGTTCGTCCACCGCGCCGGGCACCTTGGCATAGCTCGCGCATACCAGGCCTACCCCATGCTCGCGCACCCATTGGGCGTTGTAGCGCTCCTGCGGCAAGGTCCAGCTGTTGCACACCACGATCACCGGCAGATGCAGTTGCACCGCCTCGCTGACACTGCCCGGGCCGGGCTTGCCGATGAAGAAGTCGGCCAGTTGCATGTAGCGGGCGACGTCGGGCGTGAAACCCAGCACCAGCCGCGGCGCGCGCGCCGGTTGTGCGCGCAAGGCTTTGGCGAGCGCTTCGTTGTGGCCGCAGGCCAGGATGAGCTGGGTGTCGGGCAGGCGCTTCGCGATGCCGAGCATGGCCTTGGAGCCTTGCCCGCCGAAGAGCACCAGGCCGGTTGGGCGATCGGGGTCCAGCCCCAGGCGGCGGCGCTCGGCAGCCCGATCGACGGACTCTGTCTCGTAGAAGGCCGAACGGATCATCATTCCCGAGGTCGCATGGATGCGATCATCCGTGTAGCCCGCTTCACGCGCCTGCTGCACGGCGCGTTCCGAGCCGCAGACGAAATGCTGGTCCTGCCCTTTCTCGATCCAGAAGTGCGGCGGGTGATCGGCCAGATCGGTCAGCACCGTCACGTAGGGCACGCCCGGCAGCGCCGAGGCGACCGACTCGTAGAGCGGCCGGTTGAAGTTCGGAATCAACGACACCACCATGTCCGGCTCGGTCGCCAGCCAGTGCTGCTGCAACGGGCGCACCAGCTTCGGCTTGGCCCAGCGAATCACGGCCTGCAGCACCTTGAGCTCGTGCGCGAGCCCGATCGTCCAGCCGCGCGCGAGCCGCTTGTTGTAGACGTCCTCCGGGTCCATGCCGGTCAGCTTGCGAAAGCTGTCCTTCGGATCCAGCACTTCGCGCAGATTGACCAGGCGCACGGTCCAGGGCAAGCCCTCGCGCTGGATAGCCGCCTCGAGCGCCAACGCGGAGGCACGGTGCCCGCCGCCGGCGTCGAAGTAGACGAGGTCGACGGTTCGCTGGGCCGGGTGGCGCGAGGAAGTCGATGGCGCGCGCGTCATGCGTGCGCCGGCTCGCGCCGGGAAGCGGCCCGCCCGGCCCGGGTCGCGACCGGCATGTGCTCTGCCCAGTGCAGGATTTCGAGCCTGCCGTCGGCATGCTCGGCCAGCGCCGTGAGGCTCTCGACCCAGTCGCCGTCGTTGGCGTAGAGGATGCCATCGATGTCGCGCAGCTCGGCATGGTGGATGTGCCCGCAGACCACGCCCTGCACGCCGCGCTTGCGGGCCTCGCGCGCCACCGCGTTCTCGAAGTCGCCGACATAGCTGACCGCGCGCTTGACCTTCTGCTTCAGGTACTTGGACAGCGACCAGTAAGGCAACCCCAGGCGCGCACGCAGCGAGTTGAGATACCGGTTCAGCTTGAGCGTGAACTCGTAGAGCGAGTCTCCCACGTGGGCCAGCCACTTCGCGCACTGGATCACGCCATCGAACAGGTCGCCGTGCATGATCCAGAGCTTGCGGCCGTCAGCCGTCTCGTGGATCCATTCGTCGGCCACGTCGATGCCGCCGAAGTTGTGATGCAGGTACTTGCGCGCGAACTCGTCGTGGTTGCCCGGAATGAAGATCACGCGCGTGCCCTTGCGCGCCTTGCGCAGCAGCTTTTGGATCACATCGTTGTGCGGCTGCGGCCAGTACCAGTGGCGGCGCAGCTGCCAGCCGTCGATGATGTCGCCGACCAGGAACAGGGTCTCGCACTCGGTGTGCTTCAGGAAGTCGAGCAGCGCCTTCGCCTGGCAGCCGGGCGTGCCCAGGTGCAGGTCGGAAATCCAGAGGGTGCGATAGCGTTGGGGAGGACGCGTGACTTCCTCGTCTTCCACGGAGGAGGACAGGTCGGCCGTGTTGCGCCATGCACTAAGAAAGGCGTCATCGCGTTGCATGGGTCGTCATCGTCGCCAGCGCGGATGACGGCGCCGTGGCGGCGCGGTGAAGCTTCAATGACAGTGCAAATGCGCCACGGCGGCGCTGTCATCCAGCCGCGCAGCGGTGAATCTCGATGGTCGAGTGCCTGATTTCTTCGTGCATCGAAAAGGTCGCACGAACGTCATCGGGCGTCAGCGTTGACGAATGCGTGACAACGCTCAATGCGCACGCATAGGCGCCCTGGCCGACGCGCCACACGTGCAGATCGGCCACGCGCGTTTCCGAATCCGCCAAGCCCTGCTCCACGCCCTCGCGGATCTCGTCGACCACCGGATGGTCCATCTCGCGGTCGAGCAGCACCTTGCCGGTTTCGACAAGCAATCCCCGCGCCCAGCTCGCGACCAGCACGGCACCGACGATGCCCATCAGCGGATCGAGCCAGGCCCAGCCGTAGAGCCAGCCGCCGGCGAGCGCGACGATGGCGAGCACCGAGGTCGCGGCGTCGGCCACGACGTGCAGGTAGGCGGAGCGCAGGTTCAGGTCATGGCCGTGATCGTGCGCGTGGTCGTGATGGGCGTGGTCGTGGTGGTGATGCGCACCACCGAGCAGCCGCGCGCAAAGCAGGTTGACCAGCAGCCCCAGCACGGCCACGACGATCGCTTCCTTGTAGTGGATCGCAACGGGCGACCACAGCCGCTCGAGCGAACCCACCACCATCAGCACCGCGACGCCGAGCAGGAACAGCGCACTCGCAAAGCCACCCAGCACTTCGATCTTCCAGGTACCGAAGGCGAAGCGCCGGTCGCCGGCATAGCGCCGCGCCGCCGCATAGGCGAAGGCGCTGAGCCCGATGGCCACGGCGTGCGAACTCATGTGCCAGCCGTCGGCCAAGAGCGCCATCGAGTTGAACCACCAGCCGGCGCCGATTTCCAGCAGCATGGCGGCGGCCGTGATCCACATCACGAGCCGCGTGCTGCGTTCGGCGGCATGGCTGTCGCCCTGGAATCGGTGTTCGTGCTGCCACCCGCTGAGATCGTGCGTATGCATGAAAAAAGACCCTCAGTTGCCGAACATATCGCCGTCGCGCTGCGGCGCCGCGACGCCCAGATGCCGGTACGCGGCCAGCGTGGCGATGCGCCCGCGCGGCGTGCGCTGCAGGTAGCCCTGCTGGATCAGGTAGGGCTCGATCACGTCCTCGATGGTACCGGCCTCCTCGCCGATGCTGGCCGCGATGTTGTCCAGCCCGACCGGACCGCCGTCGAAGCGGTGGATGACGGCCTCCAGCAGCTTGCGGTCCATCAGGTCGAAGCCCTGCGGGTCGACATCGAGCATGGCCAGCGCCTTGTGGGCCAGGTCTTCGGTGATGCGGCCGTCGCCCTTGACCTGCGCATAGTCGCGCACGCGGCGCAGCAGGCGGTTGGCGATGCGCGGCGTGCCGCGCGAGCGACGTGCGATCTCGAGGCCGCCGGCCTCGTCCATCGGCACGGCCAGCAAACCGGCGCTGCGGCGCACGATGCGCGCCAGTTCCTCGGCCGTGTAGAACTCCAGCCGCGCGACGATGCCGAAGCGATCGCGCAGCGGATTGGTCAGCATGCCGGCGCGCGTGGTGGCGCCGACCAGCGTGAAGGGCTGCAGGTCGAGCTTGATGCTGCGCGCCGCCGGGCCCTCGCCGATCATGATGTCGATCTGGTAGTCCTCCAGCGCCGGGTAGAGGATTTCCTCGACCACCGG
Source organism: Variovorax sp. LjRoot84 (assembly GCF_964254305.1). Taxonomy (NCBI): domain Bacteria; kingdom Pseudomonadati; phylum Pseudomonadota; class Betaproteobacteria; order Burkholderiales; family Comamonadaceae; genus Variovorax; species Variovorax sp. LjRoot84. The sequence continues at coordinate 979,662 of NZ_CAXUTE020000001.1, read as the reverse complement.
CGAGAGGCGGTGAATCTCGTCGATGAAGAGCACGTCGTTGCGCTCGAGGTTGGTGAGGAGCGCCGCCAGATCCTTGGGCTTCTCGAGCACCGGGCCCGAGGTCTGGCGCAGGTTCACGCCGAGCTCGGCCGCGATGATGTGAGAGAGCGTGGTCTTGCCGAGGCCCGGCGGGCCGAAGAGCAGCACGTGGTCGAGCGCCTCGGCGCGGTGGCGGGCGGCGCCGATGAAGATCTCGAGCTGCTCGCGCACCTTGGCCTGGCCGACGTACTCGTCGAGCAATTTGGGCCGCAGGGCGCGCTCGATCGCCTCTTCGTTGGGCGAGGCGGGCGCGGCGGAGACCACGCGTTGCGGGGCCGGAGCGAAATCGTCGGTCTGGATGGTCATGGGCGGTAGGCTGAAGGAACAGTTTAGTCGGCCGAACGGCCATCCGAGTGCAGCACCGGGGCCTCCGAGACGGATGCCTCGTGCAGAATGCGCGACCGAGGAGGGTACGAGAAGCGTGTCGATCTACGAACTGAAGCCGCGATTCCAGGCCCTGCTGCGGCCGCTGGTCGTGCGCCTGCACGCCATGGGCGTCACGGCCAACCAGGTCACCGTGGCGGCCTGCGCGATCTCGGTCGCGCTCGGCCTCTGGCTCTTCTTCGCCACGCCCTCTCCGGCCGCCTTCGCGCTGATCCCGCTCTGGATGTTCCTGCGCATGGCCTTCAACGCGATCGACGGCATGCTGGCGCGCGAGCACAACCAGCAGAGCGCGCTCGGCGCCTTTCTCAACGAGCTGACCGACGTGCTCTCCGATGCGGCGCTCTACCTGCCCTTCGCGCTGGTCGCACCGTTCAGCCCCTTCTGGGTCGGCGTCGTGATCGTGCTGGCGGGCTTGAGCGAGTTCACCGGCGCGCTGGGCCCGACGGTGGGCGCCTCGCGCCGCTACGACGGTCCGCTCGGCAAGAGCGACCGGGCCTTCGTGTTCGGTGCGCTCGGCCTCTACATCGCGCTCGGCGGACCGCTGCCGGTATGGAGTGCATGGCTCATGCCGATCGTCGCGGTGCTGGTGGCCTGGACCATCGTCAACCGCATCCGCCGCGCGCTGGCCGAAGCCGGCGCCGCAACCCGCACCTGAGACGAGAAATCCGAATGACCGACGCCCGCGTGCCACACGAACACCACTTCAGCACCCACGACGACGTGTCGCTGTTCTACCGGCACTGGCCGGCGACGGGCAGCGCGCGGCGCGGCGCCATCGTGCTGTTCCACCGCGGCCACGAGCACGGCGCACGCATGGCGCATTTGGTCGACGAGCTCGATCTGCCGGACTTCGATTTCTTCGCCTGGGATGCGCGCGGCCACGGCAAGTCCCCGGGCCAGCGCGGCTACAGCCCGAGCTTCGCGACCTCGGTGCGCGACGTGCAGACCTTCGTCCAGCACATCGCCAGCGCGCATGGCGTGCCGCCCGAGGACATCCACGTGATCGCGCAGAGCGTGGGCGCGGTGCTGGTCGCGACCTGGGCGCACGACTATGCGCCCCGGGTGCGCGGGCTCACGCTGGCTTCGCCGGCCTTCAAGGTCAAGCTTTACGTCCCCTTCGCGCGGGCCGGCCTCGGGCTCATGCACAAGCTGCGCGGGCTGTTCTTCGTCAACAGCTACGTGAAGGCGAAGTTCCTCACGCACGACCCCGAACGCATCGCGAGCTACGAAAGCGATCCGCTGATCTCGCGGCCGATCGCGGTCAACATCCTGCTGGGCCTTTACGAGGCGGCCGATCGCGTGGTGGCGGATGCCAATGCGATCACGCTTCCCGTGCATCTGCTGATCTCCGGCGCCGACTGGGTGGTGCATCACAAGCCGCAGCACCTGTTCTTCGATCGGCTCGGTAGTGCGATCAAGACCAAGTTGGAGTTGCCCGGCTTCTTCCACGACACGCTGGGCGAGAAAGACCGCGCGCCCGCGGTGCAGGCGATCCGCGAATTCATCCTGCGCCTGTTCGACGAGGCGCCGCAACCCGTCGACCTGCGCTCGGCCCACCTGAGCGGCGAGACCGCCAATGAATCGCGCGCGCTCGCCGAGCCGCTGCCCGCCCTGTCGCCGCGCGGAGCCTACTGGGCGATCACCCGTGGAAGCCTGCGCTTCGGCGGCCTGCTGTCGCGCGGCGTGAAGCTGGGGCACGAGACGGGTTTCGATTCGGGCAGCACGCTCGACTATGTCTACCGCAACGAGCCCCGAGGCGCCGGGCCGATCGGCCGCTCCATCGACAGAACCTACTTGAATTCCATCGGCTGGCGCGGCATCCGGCAGCGCAAGGTCCATGTCGAAGAGCTGCTCTGCGAAGCGATGGAACGACTGGCCGAGCAGCACCGCGAAGTGCGCCTGATGGACATTGCCGCCGGCCACGGCCGCTACGTGCTCGACGCGGTGCAGGCCAGTCCGGTCAAGGCCGGCTCGATCCTCTTGCGCGACTACAGCGACATCAACGTGCACGACGGCCGCGCGCTGATCGCCGAGAAGGGCCTGGAAGATGTCGCGCAGTTCGTCCAGGCCGATGCCTTCGACCGCCTGAGTCTCGCGAGCGTGGTGCCGCGGCCCACGCTGGCGGTGGTCTCGGGCCTCTACGAACTCTTCCCCGACAACGAGATGGTGAGCCGCTCGCTGGCCGGCGTCGGCGACGCGGTGGAAGACGGCGGCTACCTGGTCTACACAGGCCAGCCATGGCACCCCCAACTGGAGATGATCGCGCGCGCCCTCACCAGCCACCGCCAGGGCGATGCCTGGGTGATGCGACGGCGCACGCAGGCCGAGATGGACCAGCTGGTCGAAGCGGCAGGCTTTCGCAAGATCGACCAGCGCATCGACGAATGGGGCATCTTCACGGTCTCGCTGGCCGTACGCACCGGTCCATGAAACCCTCGCGCGGACCACGGGCCTGGAAGCGCGCCGCCGCCTGGCTGGCGCTGCTCGGTCCGCTGTTCTATGCCACCTACGGCTTCGCCAACTGGTGGGCCGCAACACGCGCGCATGTGCCGGTGCCGGTGCTGGTGTTCGAGTGGGAGCGGGGCGTGCCCTTCTGGCCCTGGACCATCTTTCCGTACTGGACCATCAATGCCTTCTATGCGCTGTCGCTCTTTCTCGCGAGCGACCGCCATACGCTGGATCGACATGCAGCGCGGCTGCTGACAGCGCAGGTTCTTGCGGTCAGCTGCTTCATCCTCTGGCCGCTGCGCTTCAGCTTCGGCCAGCCGGCGGTCGAGGGCGCGCCGGCCTTCCTTTTCGACGCGCTGCGCGGCTTCGACCAGCCCTTCAACCAGGCGCCCTCGTTGCACATCGCGCTGGCCGTGATCCTGTGGGACTGGTACCGGCGCCTGATCCATGCGCGCTGGGCACGCGCGCTGCTGCATGTCTGGGCCTTTGCGATCTGCGCCTCGGTGCTCACCACCTGGCAGCACCACTTCATCGACATTCCGACCGGCGCGCTGCTGGGCCTGGTCTGCGTCTGGCTCTGGCCCCTCGAACGCGTGCTGGCGATGCCGCGCGCCTGGCGGCTCGCGCGCGACCCGCAACGCTGGAAGCTGGCCGGCTTCTATGCCGCGGGTGCGCTGCTCTTCTTCGCCGCGGCGCTCGGCCTGCGCGGTGCCGCGCTCTGGCTGATGTGGCCGGCCTTGTCGCTCGCGCTGGTGGCGCTGAACTACGCAGGCCTGGACGCGCGCGGCTTCCAGATGGACCACCACGGCCGCATGCACTGGGCCGCGCGCTGGCTGTTCGCGCCCTACCGCCTGGGCGCCGTCGTCAACGCGTGGCTCTGGACACGGCGGCTGCCCGCCTCGGTCGAAGTGGCGCCGGGCCTGCGGCTCGGCCGCCTGCCGACGCGCGCCGAGTGGGAGGCCGCGGGACGGCCGCGGCTTCTGAGCCTCTGTGCCGAACTGCAGATGCTGCCGGTGCCCGGCGCGCGCTGCGTGCCGATGCTCGATCTCACGGTACCGACGGCACTGCGGCTGCAACGCGCCGTCGCCGTCATCGAGGGCCAGCGCCGCAGCGGCCAGGCGGTGTGGGTCTGCTGCGCGCTCGGCTTCTCGCGCAGCGCGGCCTCGGTGATCGGCTGGCTCGGCGTTCACGGCGCCGCCGGCACCATGGCGCTCGCGCACGATGCGGTGCGCCGCGCGCGCCCGCAGATCGTGCTGCGCCCGGCCTGGCTCGCCGCGCTCGATCAACTGGCCACCTCGGGAAAGACACGCGATGAATGACGACAACGACCGCGCACTGTGCACGGCCACGGCCGGATTGCTGCGCGCCAGCGACGCGCTCGCCTTTTGGGGCCTTGCCCTTTCCTTCATCTCTGGTCTGGTGCTGGCTCTGACGGGGCGCTCGCTGGGCTCGGCCGCCTGGATCGCCTACGCGGCCGTCGCGTTGATCGGACTGCCGGAGCGCTACCTCGCGCTACGCCTGCGGTTCGACGCAACCCTGTTCGACGGGCTCGCGAAAGCGACGATCGCGTCGCTGCCCTCGATGGACCGCGCGCTCGAACAGCTCGGCCTGCGGCGCGGTGGCGACGGCTCGCGCCCGCTGACCGATCGCGTGCTCGGCACTCGCCAACTGGTGCAGCGCCACGGCATCGCGGTCATCGCGCAGACCATCGTCTTCGCGATGGCGCTCGCGATGCAGGATTGGCGCTGAGGCCACGCATGAATCCCGAGGAGTTGTCATGAGTTCTTCCGAATCGGGCGGGCTGCGCAAGGCGGCGGCCGTCGTCTCGGCCTGGCTGATCGTCGTCTTCGCCAAGCTCCTGACCGGCGTGCGCGCCATCTGGGCCGGCACCAGCCCGAAGGCCGAGCAGACGCTCTACTTCGCCAACCACACCAGCCATGGCGACTTCGTGCTGCTGTGGGCCACGCTGCCGCCGGACCTGCGCGCGCTCACACGGCCGGTGGCCGGGCAGGATTACTGGGACGCCTCGCCGCTGCGCCGCTTCATCGGCCGCGACGTGTTCAACGCATTGATGATCCGCCGCGACGGCAGCGCCGCCGGCGGCGAAGCGGCCAACCCGGTCGACCAGATGACCGAGGCGCTGCGCTCGGGCGACTCGCTGATCATGTTTCCCGAAGGCACGCGCAACATCGGCGAGGAGGTGCTGCTGCCGCTCAAGAGCGGGCTCTACCACCTGGCCCGCGCCTGTCCTCAGGTGCGGCTGGTGCCGGTTTGGATCGAAAACCTCAAGCGCGTGCTGCCCAAGGGCACGCTGGTGCCGATTCCGCTCGCCTGCAGCGTGCGCTACGGCACGCCGATCAACCTGGCCGAAGACGAAGACAAGAACGCGTTCATCGCGCGGGCGCGCGCGGCGATGCTCGATCTGCGGCCCGAGTACGACCGCGCGGAAGAGATCTCGCCATCATGAACATCTCTGCCTCCACCGAGACCACGCTCACGCTCTTCGGCGGCGTCGCCGGCGTGCTGATCCTCGCCTCGGCCATCGGCGCGCTGCTCAAATGGCGCGTGGCGCAGGGCCAGCCCCATTCGGTGATCGACAACCTGAACTCGCGCGTCAACGCATGGTGGGTGATGGTCGCGGTGATCGGCATCGCTTTCGCGTTCGGCAAGGGCGGCGTGATCCTGCTGTTCTACCTGATCTCGTTCTACGCGCTGCGCGAATTCATGAGCCTGGCCTATACGCGGCGCGGCGACCACCATGCGATCGCGCTCGCCTTCTTCGTCGCGCTGCCGGTGCAGTACTTCCTGATCTGGATCGAGTGGTACGGGCTCTACTCGATCTTCATCCCGGTCTACGCCTTCCTGGTGCTGCCGATCCTCGCCGCGGTCGGCGGCGACACCAAGCGCTTCCTCGAGCGCACGTCCAAGGTGCAGTGGGGGCTGATGGTCTGCGTGTTCTGCATCAGCCACGTGCCGGCGCTGTTGACCTTGCAGATCCCCGGCTTCGAAGGCCGCAACCTGCTGTTGATCGCCTTTCTCGTGATCGTGGTGCAGGGCAGCGACGTTCTGCAGTACGTCTGGGGCAAGCTCTTCGGCCGGCGCAAGGTGGCGCCCGAGCTCTCGCCCTCGAAAACCTGGGAAGGCCTGATCGGCGGCGTGGCCAGCGCCACCGCGCTCGGCGCTGCGCTCTACTGGGCCACGCCCTTCAATCCCTGGCAGGCGGCGCTGATGGCGCTGACCATCTGCGTGATGGGCTTCTTCGGCGGCCTGGTGATGTCGGCCATCAAGCGCGACCGCGGCGTCAAGGACTGGGGCACGATGATCGAAGGGCACGGCGGCATGCTCGACCGGCTCGACTCGGTGATCTTCGCGGCGCCGATCTACTTCCACGCACTGCGCTACTGGTGGGTTCCATGACGGCATCCGAAGAGGCGTCACTATTTTTCGAGACTGCGGCGCAATGGAAGAAGTGGCTCGCCACCCATCACGCCACATCGGCGGGCGTGTGGCTGCGCCTCGCGAAGAAGGACAGCAGCGAGCGCTCGGTGAGCTATGCCGAAGCGGTCGAGGAAGCGCTTTGCCAGGGTTGGATCGATGGCCGGAAGAAGGCCGATGACGACAGCTTCTGGCTGCAGCGCTTCACGCCGAGGTCGCCCAGGAGCGTCTGGTCGAAGATCAATCGCGACAAGGCCATGACGCTGGTGAAGGAGAAGCGCATGCGGCCGGCCGGCAAGGCGCAGATCGATCGGGCGAAGAAGGACGGTCGCTGGGAAGCGGCCTACGACGGCGCACGCACGTCCGCCATCCCGCCCGATCTGAAGGCCGCGCTCGACGCCGATCGCCACGCGGCCGCCTTCTTCGAGACGCTGGATGGCGCCAACCGCTATGCAATTCTGTGGCGCCTACAGACTGCCAAGAAAGCAGAGACGCGCGAACGCCGACTCGCGCAGTTCGTGGCGATGCTGGCGCGCCACGAGAAGATCCACGCCTGAACGCTACTTCGCCAGCGCCTTCAGCGCCAGCTTGATTCCTTCGCCCACCGCCACATCCTTCGGCAAGGCCTTGAGCGAGGCGGCGGCCTCCTTGTCGCTGTAGCCCAGCGCGACCAGCGCTTGCAGGATGTCGGCCTGCGCATCGGTCGCCGCATGCGCAGGCGCGCCGATGTCGGCGCCCATCTTGCCCTTGAGTTCGAGCAAGAGCCGCTCGGCGGTCTTCTTGCCGATGCCGGGAATCTTCACCAGCCGCCCCGCGTCCTGCAGGGTGATGGCCTGCGCGAGCTCGGCGACGCTGAGGCCGGACAGCACGCCCAGCGCCATGCGCGGTCCGACACCCGAGATCTTGATGAGCTGGCGAAAAGTGGCGCGCTCGTCGGCGCTGCCGAAGCCGTAGAGCACCTGCGCATCCTCGCGCACCACGAAATGCGTGAGCAGCGAAACGCGTTCGCCGGTGGAAGGCAGGTTGTAGAAGGTGCTCATCGGCACGTCGACCTCGTAGCCGACGCCGTTGCAGTCCACCACCACCTGCGGCGGATTGCGTTCGGCCAGGATGCCGGTGAGTTTGCCTATCATGGGTGCCCTTCTCGCTTTGAAATGAAATCCGCGTGATTCTGCGACACACCTTCGCCCCGCCCAACAACACGCGCCTGGGGCACCTCTGCGGGCCGCTCGACGCGCACCTGCGGCGTATCGAGGAGGCGCTCAACGTCAAGATCGCGCACCGGCACGAGCAGTTCAAGATCGAGGGGCCCAAGCTCAACGCACAGCGCGCGATGGACGTGCTGCAGGCGCTCTACGAGATCGCCCAGCGCCCGATCGATGCGGCGGTGGTGCAGCTCACGGTGGCGGGCGACAGCTCGATGACCGAGGCCGACGACGGCGCGGTGACGCTGGCCACGCGCCGCGCCGACCTGCGTGCTCGCACGCCCAACCAGAGCGTCTACCTCGACAACATCGCCAACCACGACATCACGATCGGCATCGGCCCCGCCGGCACCGGCAAGACCTACCTCGCCGTGGCTTGCGCGGTCGATGCGCTGGAGCGCAGCGCGGTGCAGCGCATCGTGCTCACGCGGCCGGCGGTGGAAGCCGGCGAACGGCTCGGCTTTTTGCCCGGCGACCTCACGCAGAAGGTCGACCCCTACCTGCGGCCCTTGTACGACGCGCTCTACGACCTGATGGGTTTCGATCGCGTGCAGAAGGCCTTCGAGCGCAACACGCTGGAGATCGCGCCGCTTGCCTTCATGCGCGGCCGCACGCTCAACAATGCCTTCGTGATCCTCGACGAGGCGCAGAACACCACGCCCGAGCAGATGAAGATGTTCCTGACGCGCATCGGCTTCGGCGCCAAGGCGGTGGTGACCGGTGACGTGAGCCAGATCGACCTGCCCAAGGAGCAACTGAGTGGCCTGATCGATGCCGAACGCGTGCTCAGGCGCGTCAACGGCATCGCCATCACGCACTTCACCAGCGCCGACGTGGTGCGGCATCCACTGGTGGCGCGGATCGTCGATGCCTACGACGGTGCGCGCAAGCGCGCTGCGAGCCGCTGAGATGGCGCTCGCCGCCTTGTCGCTGTCGCTGCAGTTCGCGCGCTTTCGCGACGCGGCGCGCCACCGCGCCGCGCTGCCGCGCCACCAGGTCGCGCGCTGGATCCGCCATGCGCTCGATGCCGACGGCGAGATCACCGTGCGCATCGTCGATGCCGAGGAAGGCCAGCAGCTCAACCGCGAATTCCGCGGCAAGGACTACGCGACCAACGTGCTGACCTTCGACTATGCGCAAAGCCCGGTCGTGATGGCGGACCTGGTGCTCTGCGCGCCGGTGGTTGCGCGTGAAGCGAAGGAACAGCGCAAGACACTGGCCGCGCACTATGCGCACCTGCTGGTGCACGGCACGCTGCATGCGCAGGGCTGGGACCACGAGACTGGCGAGGCCGACGCCGAGGCGATGGAGGCGCGAGAGATCGAGATCCTCGCGCGGCTCGGCATCAAGAACCCCTACTGAAGCTCACGGCGATATCTGCAGCGGAATCGTGACCGGCCCGTCGTTCACCAGCCGCACCTGCATGTCGGCGCCGAACTCGCCGGTGGCCACCACCGGATGCGCGTCGCGCGCCCGGGCCACGAAGTACTCGTAGAGCCGGCGCCCCTCGTCGGGCGGCGCCGCCTGCGTGAAGCTCGGGCGGTTGCCGCCGCTCACATCGGCCGCCAGCGTGAACTGGCTCACCACCAGCAGGCCGCCGCCGATGTCCTGCACGCTGCGGTTCATCTTGCCGGCCTCGTCCGAGAAGATGCGCAACTTCAGGATCTTCGCGAGCAGGCGATCGGCCAAGGCATCGCCGTCGCCGCGCTCCGCGCAGAGCAGCACGAGCAGGCCGGCATCGATGGCGCCGACGGTGCGGCCGCCGATGTCGACGCGCGCTTCGGCCACGCGCTGGAGCAGCGCCTTCATGCGTCGTCCTCGATCTGCGTGGCGCGCGCTTCCATGCCCAGCGGCAGCAGCTGGATGGTCACGCGCAGGCCGGGCACCGCGTCCATCAGCGCCTGCTCGAGCGCATCGCGCAAGGCCGCTGCGCGCTCGAGCGACCAGTCGCCGGGCACGTGCATGTGCAGGTCGGCAAAGCGGCGCTGGCCGGCACGGCGCGTCGCGATGTCGTCGAAGCGAAGCTGCGCGCCCTCGGGCACGCTGGCGGCAAAGCTTTCCAGCGTGGCGTGCAGCAGCGCCTGCGACGCGGGGTCGAGCGCCTCGTCCATCAGCCCCTGCGACGAACGCCACACCAGTTTCACCCCTTCGCGCGCGATGTTCAGCGCCACGCCGATCGCGAGCAGCGGATCGAGCCAGAGCCAGCCCGTGAGGCCGACCGCGGCGATGCCGATCACGACCGCGGCCGAGGTCCAGACATCGGCCAGCAGGTGCCTCCCATCGGCCTCCAGTGCGATGGAGCGGTGCACGCGCGCCGCGCGAAACAGCGCGAAAGCCAATGCGGCATTGAAGCCCGAACTGAGGATCGACAGCGCCAGGCCCCAGCCCAGCTTGTCCAACGGCTCGGGCGAGAGCAGCCGCAGCACCGCCGCCCAGAGGATGGCGATGGCCGCGCCGATGATCAGGATGCCTTCGAAGCCCGACGAGAAATATTCGGCCTTGTGATGGCCATAGGGATGGTCTTCGTCGGCCGGCCGCGCGGCGATCGTGACCATCGCGAGCGCGAACATCGCGCTGGCCAGGTTCACGAAGGACTCCATGGCGTCCGAGATCAGGCCCATGGAGTTCGTCAGCCAGCCGGCCGCACCCTTGAGCACGATCGTGATCAGCGCGACGGCGATCGAGGCGCGCAGCAGCAACTGCGGGCTCAACGCGGCCGGAGACGAAGAACGGTCGGTGGTGGACAAGGGAAAACGAGACATCGCCGCAGAAAGGTGGCGAATTATCGTGGCACGGCCGCGGTGCTCGGCCTCGCTTACCATGTGCAGGAACAAGAAACCCGGACAGGAGTGCTCATGAAGAAACGCTTGGCCATGAGCTTGTGCGGTCTGCTTCTGCTCGCCAGCGCCGGCGCTCTGGCCCAGGCGCCGGCCGCGGAGCATGCCGGCATCCTGAAGTCGGTGCGCGGCAGCGTTCAGCTTCTCAACACCGACGGCACCGCGCGTCCGGCGCACGCCGGCGACGCTATCGCACCGATCGACCGCATCGTCACCGAGGCCGACTCGGCCGCCAGCCTGGTGCTGCGCGACGGCACGACGATGGTGGTGGGGCCCTCATCGCGGCTCGACCTCAAGCAGTTCCATTTCGATCCGGCCACGCGCGACGGCGGCTTGCTGGTTTCGCTGCTCCGCGGATCGCTGCGCATGGTGACCGGCCTGATCGGCAAGACCCAGCCCGACGCCGTGCGGATCGAGACGCAGACCGCCACCATCGGCATCCGCGGCACGGACTTCATCGTGCAGGCGGACGCGCAGCAGTGAACACGTCTCGCCTTTTCCCCGGGCTTGTCGTTGTCGTCCTGTCGGCTACGCTGCTGGCGGCCTGCTCCAGCACATCGCCCTCGTCCTCGTCCACGCGGGTTGTGTTGTTGCCGCAAGCCGACGGCAGCTCGTCGGCCCTGGTCGTGCGCAGCAACAATGACTTCGAAGAGACGCTCTCGAAACCTTATCAGCGCGCCACGACCGCCACGCGTGGCGCGCCGGTGGTCGATCAGGCCGATCCGGCCCGGGTGCAAGCCGAACACAAGTTGCTCTTCGAGCTGCTGCCACCCCCGGTCCCGCACTAAACGGCGTATTTCAGGTCCCCAGTGCGCTGAAGAACAGGCTCCGGCTCAGCTCAAGCTGACGCGCGCGAATTTGCGCTTGCCGACCTGCACGACATAGCTGCCCGCAGCCAGCTTGAGTCCCTTGTCGCTCACCACGCTCGAATCGACCCGCACGCCGCCGCCATCGATGAGCCGGTTGCCTTCGGAGGTCGAGGCCGCCAGCCCCGCCTGCTTGAGCACCTGGGCGATGCCCAGCGGCGCGCCCGACAGCGCCACCTCCGGAATCTCGTCCGGCACGCCGCCCTTGCTGCGGTTGATGAAATCCTGCTCGGCCGCCTCGGCCGCCGCCTGGCTGTGGAAGCGCGCCGTGATCTCCTTGGCGAGCGCGACCTTGGCATCCTTCGGATTGCGGCCGCCCTCGACCTCGGCCTTGAGCGCCGCGATCTCGGCCAGCGAGCGGAAGCTCAGCAAGGTGTACCAGCGCCACATCAGCGTGTCCGAGATCGACAGCACCTTGGCGAACATGGTGTTGGCGTCCTCGCTGATGCCGATGTAGTTGTTCTTGCTCTTCGACATCTTCTCGACGCCATCGAGCCCCTCCAGCAGCGGCATAGTGAGTATGCACTGCGGCTCTTGGCCGTATTCTTGTTGGAGATGTCTGCCGACCAGTAGATTGAACTTCTGGTCGGTGCCGCCCAGTTCGAGGTCGGACTTGAGCGCCACCGAGTCGTAGCCCTGCATCAGCGGATAGAGGAACTCATGCACCGAGATCGACTGGCCGGCCTTGAAGCGCTTGCTGAAGTCGTCGCGCTCCATCATCCGCGCCACGGTGTACTTGGCCGCCAGCTGGATCATCCCGCGCGCACCCAGCGGGTCGCTCCACTCGGAGTTGTAACGAATTTCGGTCTTCGAGGGGTCCAGCACCAGACTGGCCTGCCGGTAGTAGGTCTGGGCGTTGGCCTCGATCTGCTCGCGCGTGAGCGGCGGCCGGGTGCTGTTGCGGCCGGAGGGGTCGCCGATGGTGGTGGTGAAGTCGCCGATCAGGAAGATCACGGTGTGGCCGAGGTCCTGCAGCTGGCGCATCTTGTTGAGCACCACCGTGTGGCCGATATGGATGTCGGGCGCCGTCGGGTCCAGGCCCAGCTTGATCCGCAACGGCTTGCCGGTCGCCTCGGCGCGCTGGAGCTTCTTCACCCACTCATCCTGGGGCAGCAATTCGTCGACCCCACGAAGTGAAACTTCAAGGGCGCGTCCTACACCATCGGACAGGCTTGCGGTTGTAACAAAATCGGGGTTCATGGCGCTTTTTGGCTGATTTGACTATGGCCGAAGCTATACTCAGCCCGACTTTTCAAGCGCCGGATTCTAAGCGGCGCTTTTTTTCCGCACCGTCCTGCCGCCCGTCCGACACGGTCTTTGCAGCGCGGATTTGCTGAACCTGAGCTGGAATTCGAAGTTTGATCAACGGCATTCTTGCCGCCGAGGAGGCGCTTGCTTCCCGCGTGGCCTATACATTCCGGACGTACCCGAGGCAGATCACGGCGGCCATCGCCGCGCTGCTGCTGTCCGCCGGCGGCGGTGCCTTCGCCGTCGCCTCGCTCGGCCCCGATGCGTCCGAGTTGCCCGTCAAGCAAGTGTTCGAAGCCGTCACCCCACGCTCCTTCGCCGACCAGGTGGAAGCGCTCGATACCCACGGTTTCACGCTGTTCCGTACCGAAATCACCCGTTCGAGCGACACGGCCGAAGCGCTGCTGCGCCGACTGGGCATCGACGACGCCGCAGCAGCCGCCTTCGTGCGCGGCAATGCCGAGGCTCGCATGGCCCTGTTTAGCCGCGTCGGCCGCACCGTGACCGCCGAGGCCACGCAAGAAAACACCTTGCAAAAACTCAGCGCCCGCTGGATTCCCGACGGCGACGGCGGCTTCAAGCGCCTGGTGGTCGAAAAGATCGGCGCCGGCTACCGCGTGCGCACCGAAACCGACGCCCTGACCCCAGGCAGCCGGCTGGCCAGCGGCATCGTTCGCAGCTCGCTCTTTGCGGCCACCGACGATGCACGCATCCCCGATTCCGTGGCGAGCCAGCTGGCCGACATCTTCTCGGGCGACGTCGATTTCCGCTCGCTGCGCAAGGGCGACCGCTTCGCCGTCGTCTACGAAACCTTCGATGCCGACGGGCAGACGCTGCGCAGCGGCCGTGTGCTGTCGGCCGAGTTCGAGAGCAACGGCAAGCTGCACCAGGCATTGTGGTTCCAGGAGCCCGGGCAAAAGGGCGGTTACTACCGTCCCAACGGCGAGAGCCTGCGTCGCGCGTACCTGAACTCGCCGGTCGAGTTCTCTCGCGTGTCGAGCGGCTTCGCGATGCGCATGCACCCCATCCTCAACAGCTGGCGCCAGCACAACGGCATCGACTATGCCGCGCCCACCGGGACGACCGTGCGCAGCGTGGGCGACGGCACGGTGGAATTCGCAGGCACGCAGAGCGGCTACGGCAACATCGTGATCGTGAATCACCGCAACCACCAGCAGACGGCCTATGCGCATCTGAGCCGCATCGACGTCAAGGTCGGCCAGAGCCTGAGCCAGGGCCAGACCGTTGGCGCGGTCGGCTCCACCGGCTGGGCCACCGGTCCGCACCTGCACTTCGAGTTCCGGGTGAATGGCGAATACCAGGATCCGGCCACCATCGCCCAGCAGGATGGCGGCGTGCCGATCAGCGCGGCGGCGCGGCCGGCCTTCGAGCGCCTTGCCGGCGCTACGCGTACGGAACTGGCTGCCGCCTTCTCGGTCGTCCAGGCCAGCGCAGACTAGGCGTTTTTCGCTCCCGGCGATGGCTGAAGAACTCTTCATCGGCCTGATGTCCGGCACTTCGCTCGACGGTGTCGACGGCGTCCTGGCCGACTTTTCGGAAGGACGCATCGCAGTGCGGGCACACGCCACCGCCAGCTTTCCCGTTTCTCTGCGCGCCGAGCTGGAGGCGCTCAATGCGCTGGGCGGCGACAACGAATTGCACCGAGCCGCACTGGCCGGCAATGAGCTCGCAAGGATTTACGCGAGCGTGGTGCAGCAGTTGCTGGCCGATACCGGCACCGCCGCCGAGGCCGTGACGGCCATCGGTGCGCACGGCCAGACGGTGCGCCACCGGCCGGGCGAGTTCGACGACGTCGGCTACACGCTGCAGATCAACAATCCCTCGCTGATCGCGGAGCTCACGGGCATCCGGGTGGTGGCCGATTTCCGCAGCCGCGACCTCGCAGCCGGTGGCCAAGGCGCGCCGCTGGTGCCCGCTTTTCATCGGGCGCTGTTCGCGCGCGACGACCAGGCCGTCGCCGTGCTGAACATCGGCGGAATCTCCAATCTGAGCCTGCTGCCGGCCGGCAGCGGCACGGTGCTCGGCTTCGATTGCGGGCCGGGCAACGCGCTGCTCGACCACTGGTGCCAGAGCCACAACGGCCAGCCCTTCGATCATGCCGGCCAGTGGGCTGCCAGCGGCCGGGTGCTGCCCGACCTGCTCTCGCGTCTTCGGTCCGACGCCTACTTCGCCAAGGCGCCGCCCAAGAGTACCGGGCGGGACCTGTTCAACCCGACCTGGCTGGCCTCGCATCTGGGCACCTCGGCGGCCGCGCCGGCCGACGTGCAGGCGACCCTGGCCGAGCTGACCGCTACGGTCTGCGCCGCGGATCTGCAGCGCCATGGCGCCGGCAGCGAGCTGCTGATCGTCTGCGGTGGGGGCGCGCTCAATCACCACCTCCTGGCCCGCCTGCAGGCGCTGCTGCCCACCGTGAAGGTGGTCTCCTCCGCCGACCGCGGCCTGCCGCCCCAGCAGGTCGAGGCTGCGGCCTTTGCCTGGCTGGCGCGCAGCACGATGCGCGGCGAATCGGGCAACCTCGCCAGCGTGACCGGCGCCCGCGGCGCACGCGTGCTCGGCGCCATCTACCCGGCCTGACGGCCTGGAAAACCTCGGGCAGCAAAAAGCCGCCCGAAGGCGGCTCGTTGGCGGAGGGTTACTGCATCAGGCCGAGAAGCTCGATCCGCAGCCGCAGGTGCTGGTGGCGTTCGGGTTCTTGATCACGAACTGGGCGCCCTGCAGATCTTCCTTGTAGTCGATCTCGGCACCGACCAGGTACTGGTAGCTCATGGCGTCGATCAGGAGCGACACGCCGTTCTTGGTCATGGTCGTGTCGTCCTCGTTGGTGATTTCATCGAAGGTGAAACCGTACTGGAAGCCGGAGCAGCCGCCGCCCTGCACGAACACGCGCAGCTTGAGGTCGGGGTTGCCCTCTTCTGCGATCAGGTCAGCCACCTTGGCGGCCGCACTGTCCGTGAAGATGATCGGCTCGGGCATCTGGGTCTGGATGTTTTCGGCAACGGCACTCATGTGGGAGAACTCCTGTGGAGGCCGAACGTGCGGCCAATGAGAGTGATGCTACTGCAATCAGCAAAAAGCCGCCCGAAGGCGGCTCTTTGACAGTGCGAGCGATAAGCCCAAAAGGCGATCAGCGCTTCGAGAACTGCTTGCGACGGCGTGCGGAATGCAGACCGACCTTCTTGCGCTCGACTTCACGCGCATCGCGCGTCACGAAGCCGGCCTGGCTCAACACCGGCTTGAGCGTCGCGTCGTAGTCGATCAGCGCACGGGTGATGCCGTGGCGCGTCGCGCCGGCCTGGCCCGATTCGCCGCCACCCGCCACGTTGACCATGATGTCGAAGGTTTCGACGTTGTTGGTCAAGAAGAGCGGTTGCTTGGCGATCATGATCGACGTTTCGCGGCCAAAGAAATCCTGGATGTCTTTGCCGTTGACCGTGATCTTGCCGGTGCCTTTTTTCAGAAACACGCGGGCGACGCTCGATTTGCGACGGCCGGTGCCATTGTTCCATTCACCAATCATTCTCAAGGCTCCTTACAGTTCCAGCACTTTGGGCTGTTGGGCGGTATGCGGGTGCTCTGCGCCGCCGTACACCTTGAGTTTCTTGATCATTGCGTAGCCGAGCGGGCCCTTGGGCAGCATGCCCTTGACGGCCTTTTCCAGGGCGCGGCCCGGATGCTTGGCTTGCATGTCGCGGAAGTTGGTGGCCGTGATGCCGCCCGGGTAGCCCGAGTGGCGGTAGTACACCTTGTCAAGCGGCTTGGCGCCGGTGACGCGCAGCTGGGCTGCGTTGATGATGACAATGAAGTCACCGGTATCGACGTGAGGCGTGTAAATGGCCTTGTGTTTGCCGCGCAAACGGAGAGCAACTTCGCTGGCTACTCGTCCGAGGACCTTGTCGGTCGCGTCAATCACAAACCACTCGTGCGTCACGTCAGCGGGCTTGGCGCTGAACGTTTTGGTCATGAGTTTTCCTGCAAAGGAAGGTTTGGCGGGCCCTTTTCCACGGTCGGCGTTCCTCTGGCGGGAATCTCTTAGGTGGGGTTTTGAAGCTTCGCCGCGGGGCCACAAAAGCGCTGCGAAGCCCGCGATTATACGAAGAATCGAGCCAGCCGGGCAAATCCGGGGCCCCGGCGCCCTAGCGAATCACGCGAACGAGTTCGATCGATTCGCTCGTGCTGCTCGAATTGCCGCGCCGATGCTGAGCCTCGAAGCGCACGACGCGGCCCAGCTCGCGGGCGTACCAGGCCGTGGCCTCGAACGGCGTCCCGACCAGGGAGGCGCCGGTGCCGTACGAGGCATAGATCCATCCCGTGTACGCGATCTGGACGGCCCGGACTTCCGTTCCGTCCACGCGCATCGATCGTTCGCCGACGACGACGGCATCCAGTTCGTGCCGCCACTTCTCGCCCGTGGTCGCGACATAGTCTAGGTGCCAGCGCATGCCTGGCTTGATGTCCTTGCGACCCCATCCGCCCGGCGGCGAAGACGAATCGAAGTACCCGCCGGCCGGAGAAGCGACTGTCACGACCCGTCCGTCCGCCTTCTCGATCCGGCCGCCCATGTTGAAGAACAGTTCGTCGCCCGTGATGCGATCCAGCCGGTAGACGACCGAAGCACGGTTTCCGGTCAGTCGGTCCGTGCGTACATATTCGAGCGCATTGCCGGGACGAAGGGGATCGGTCAACCCGCGCGGGCCCATCGCGCCGTCGCCGCCCTCGGCGCGGCGCGCCATCGCAGCCTGCGCCCGGGCGGGGATTTCCGCGACGAAGTCGGCCGGCACCGCGAAGTTGAGGCTGCCGGCTTCGCGCACGCCGAAAGTCGTGATGCCGACCAGGCGCCCCTCGCCGTCGAACAACCCGCCGCCGCTCGAGCCGGGAGAGATCGGCGCTGTGGTCTGCAGCAAGCGGGCGTCGGCAGCATCGCCGCCGCGCAGGCCCGACAGGATCCCCTCGCCGAGGGTGTTCTCGAAGCCGCGCGGACTGCCGATGGCATACACCCGCTGTCCCACGCGCGCCGCGCCGGCCGGTGCGATCTGCAACGGCGCCACGCGGAAGTTGGCAACCTTGATCTGGCACAAGTCCCGCTCGACGTCCGGATATTCGAGCGTCGCGCCGTAGGTGACGTTGTCTTGCCGAATCACGAAGCTGCTCGCCTTGGCCAGTACGTGGCAATTGGTGACCAGGCGGCCGGGCGCGACCACCACAGCGCTGCCGCCGCGCAGCGGGCGCTCCTGGGCATCGAAGGTGCGCACGGTCCAGACGCCGGGCGAGACTTTTTCGAACAGCGCGTCGGGTTCCAGCGCCTGCGCGCCGCCGGTGGCCAAGCCGCCTGCGATGAGCAGCGAGGTCCAGCGCAACGAATTCTTCATTGCCATCGTCATGGCTTGGCCGGCAGCAAGGCGTTGAGGTCGTCCATCGAGACCCGTGCAGCGGATGCGGGAACCGCACCAGCCGGCTCGGGCACCGCCGGGCGAGCGCCTTGGGCGCTGCTGCCGCCGGGATCCTTCTTCGCCACCACAGTGCCGGTCACGGGGGGCTTGGCGGCGGCAAGCGGGGTCGTCGTGCCCACGGTCACCCCCGCCACGGGCTGGTCGCCCTGCTGCGTGCTGCGGTCGAAGGTGCGCTCCTCGCCGAAGACGAGTTGCATCCAGCTCGGATAGTTGAAACCCGAGCCGGTCCCCACATCGATCGCGGCGCCGATTGCACCGCCGATGAGGACGTTGCCCACCATGCCCGCATTCACGCGTGAAACGGCCGATCCGACGGCTGGCGCCTGTCCCGCCTGCGTGCAGTGGATCGAAAGATTGCCGCCCGAGCGCCGCACGGGCACGCTCTGTCCGGACAGCCCGAGGGCCTCCCCCTTGTCGTTGGAAAGCCTGCATTCCGCGCCTTCGACCGTCTGTCCGCCCGGGGTGAGCGTCTCGATCTTCACGGTCTGCGTGGTGCCGTGCGTGACCGAGGCGCAGCCCGTCAAAATAGACAGAACGGCTGCGCCCACGCACAGGCCCCAGAATCGCCAGCTTGCTCCTCGCATCCTCGACCCCTCTTGTAATTCAATGTTACGGCGCGTGAGTCTAGCGTTCCCCCGTTCATCTTCCAGGCACTATTTCTCATGTTCAGCTACCGCCACGCCTTCCATGCCGGCAACCACGCCGACGTGCTCAAGCACACGGTGCTGATTGCCACGCTCGACCACCTGCTCGAAAAAGAGGCGGCCCTGACGGTGGTCGACACGCACGCAGGTGCCGGCCTCTACCGGCTCGACGGCGACTACGCGGGCACCAGCGGCGAGGCCGCCGAGGGCGTGCTGCGCCTCCTTTCGGAGGCGAAAGACGCGGCCGCGGCACCGCTGCCCGATGCGCTCGCGCGCTACCTCGAAGTGGTCCGCGACTTCAACCCCAAGGGCGGCGCGCGCATCTACCCCGGCTCGCCCTTCATCACGCACCACCTGCTGCGCGAGCACGACAAGCTCAAGCTCTTCGAGCTGCACCCGACCGATGCGCGCACCCTCGACGCCAACATCGCGCAGCTCGAGGCCGGGCGCCAGATCGCGGTGCTGCGCGACGACGGTTTCGGCAGCGCGACCAAGTTCCTGCCGCCGCCCTCGCGCCGCGCGCTGGTGCTGTGCGACCCGAGCTACGAGATCAAGAGCGACTATGCGCGCGTGCTCGATTTCGTGACCGCGGCGCTCAAGCGCTTCGCGACCGGCACCTATGCCGTGTGGTATCCGATCATTCCGCGGCCCGAGGCGCACGACCTGCCGCGCCGGCTCAAGACGCTGGCCACCAAGGCCGGCAAGTCCTGGCTGCATGCGACGCTGACGGTCAAGTCGAGCAAGATCGTCACCGACGCGTCGGGTTCCACGCACCGGCCGGGCCTGCCGGCGAGCGGCATGTTCCTGATCAATCCGCCCTACACGCTGAAGGCGCTGCTCGAGCCCGCGCTGCCGCAGATGGCGCAGCGCCTCGGCCAGGATCGCCACGCGGCTTCCTCGCTCGAGAGCGGCGGCTGAGCCGACTGCCGCGACGCGCTTCAGCGCCGCTGGCGCGGCGGCACTTCGCGGCTTCGTCTGGCCGCAGGAGGCTTCTTGGCAGGCGCTTCGGCAGCCGGCGCCACGTCCGCTGCCCCATTCGCCTCGACCACCGCGCCGGCACAGCGCGCGCCGTTCTTGTCCATGATCGACAACGCAACCTGCTTGATGCCCATCCCCAGCATGCCGATCGATTCGGCCGCGGCACGGCTCAGGTCGATGATGCGGCCCGAGGCATACGGCCCGCGGTCGTTGATGCGGACCAGCACCTCGCGCCCGTTCACCAGGCTGCGCACGCAGACGCGGGTGTTGAAGGGCAGCGTCTTGTGCGCGGCCGTCAGCTCCGTCATGTCGAAGCGCTCGCCGTTCGCGGTCTTGCGCTGGTGGAACTGGATGCCGTACCAGGAAGCGCCGCCGCGCTCGAAGATTTCGCGCGGGCCCGCGTCGCCCGGTGCGCCGTCGTCCGGCAATTCGTCGGCACCCGGCCCCGCGAGGTCATAGCGCGCCGAAGGCACCTGCGAACGCGGCGGCGCGCCGGGCGGCAGCGCGGGCTGCCGCGCCAGCGGCCGCAATCCCTGCGCGCCCTCGCCGGGCGAGGACGAGCGCGGCGTGGTGCAACCCGCCAGCCAGACGGCGGCGGCGACGAGCGCCAGCCGTCCGGCGAGGCGGCGCGACCTCATTCGTCCCAGCCCAGCCGCTCCAGCAACGCGAGCGTCGCCACCGACTGGTTCATCGTGTAGAAGTGCATCGCCGGCGCGCCGCCGCTGGCGAGGCGCGCGCAGAGCTCGGTCACCACGTCGAGACCGAAGGCCTTGATCGAGGCCATGTCGTCGCCGAAGCCCTGCAGCCGCAGCCGGATCCAGCGCGGGATCTCGGCGCCGCAGGCATCCGAGAAGCGCATCAGCTGGGTCGAGCTCGTGATCGGCATGATGCCCGGCACGATCGGCGCCGCGAGCCCCAGCTTGCGTGCCTCGTCGACGAAGCGGAAGTAGGCCTCGGGGCTGAAGAAGTACTGCGTGATCGCCGAGTCGGCGCCCGCATGCATCTTGGCCGCGAAGGCCTGCAAGTCCGCTTCGGGCGAGCGTGCCTGCGGATGCACTTCGGGATAGCAGGCGACCTCGATATGGAAATCGCGGCCGGTCTCTTCGCGGATGAAGGCGACGAGATCGCTCGCATAGTGGAACTCGCCGCCCATGCCGTAGCCGCTCGGCAGGTCACCGCGCAGCGCGACCAGGCGCTTGACGCCCATGGCCTTGAGCTCCGCCAGCTGCTCGCGCACCGTGCTGCGGGTGGCGCCGATGCAGGAGAAATGGCAGGCGGCATCGACACCTTCGCCGAGGATCTCGCGCACCGTGCCGAAGGTGCCCTCGTGCGTCGAGCCGCCGGCGCCGTAGGTCACCGAGCAGAACTCGGGCTGCCGCACGTAGAGCTGCTGGCGCACGGTGCGCAGCTTGGCCGCGCCTTCGGGCGTCTTCGGCGGAAAGAATTCAAAGCTCAACGGAAGGCGCACGGCCGGCTCCTGGTTCGCCGTTCGCACGAACGGCATGGATGAAGAATTCGCGGTTGCCGTCGCCGCCCGTGATCGGGCTGTCGAACCACGCTGCAACGCGCAGGCCGAGCTCCGCGCACGCCGTGCGCAGGCGCTGTTCGACCACTGCAAAAAGCGCCACATCGCGCACGATGCCGCCCTTGCCGACCTGTCCCGGCTGCAACTCGAATTGAGGCTTGACCAGCATCAGAAGTTCACCGGCCGGTGTGAGAAGCGGTATCAGCGCGGGCAGCACCAGCGTGAGCGAGATGAACGAGAGATCGCCGACGATCAGATCGAAATGCGTGTAGTCGGGCGAAGCATCGGCCCAGGCGGACGCGTCGAGCGTGCGCGCATTGACGCCTTCGACGGCGGTCACGCGCGCATCCTCGCGTATCCGTGCATGCAGCTGGCCATGGCCCACGTCCACGCCCACCACATGCGCGGCGCCGCGCTGCAGCAGGCAGTCGGTGAAGCCGCCGGTCGACTGGCCGACGTCGAGGCAGCGCTTGCGCTGCACGTCGATGCCGCTCGCAGCGAGCGCGCCTTCGAGCTTGAGCCCGCCGCGCGAGACGTAGCGCGCCTCGGCCGCATCGACGAGCTCGAGTTCGGCCGTCTCCGGCACCTCGTCGCGGTTCTTGCCGACCACGCGCCAGGTCGTGCCGTCGCGCCAGCGCAGGCCGCCCGCGATCAGCCGCACGGCCTGCGAGCGCGAGGCGGCCAGGCCGCGTTCGACGAGCAACTGATCGGCGCGCACGCGCTCCGCTCAATAGCGGTAGGTGTCCGGCTTGTAAGGGCCGTTCTTGTCCACGCCGATGTAGGCGGCCTGTTCGTCGGTCAGCTCGGTCAGCATCGCGCCGACCTTCTTCAGGTGCAGGCGCGCCACCTTCTCGTCGAGGTGCTTGGGCAGCACGTAGACCTTGCCGGCCTGGTAGGCATCGGGCTTGGTGAAGAGCTCGATCTGGGCGATGGTCTGGTTGGCGAAGGACGAGGACATCACGAAGCTCGGATGGCCCGTGCCGCAGCCCAGGTTCACGAGGCGGCCCTTGGCCAGCAGAATGATCTTCTTGCCGTCCGGGAAGGTGATGTGGTCGACCTGCGGCTTGATCTCTTCCCACTCGTACTTCTCGAGCGAGGCGACGGCGATCTCGTTGTCGAAGTGGCCGATGTTGCAGACGATCGCCTGGTCCTTCATCGCGGCCATGTGCTCGTGGCGGATCACGTCGCGGTTGCCGGTGGTGGTCACGAAGATGTCGGCCTTGTCGGCGGCGTACTCCATGGTGACGACCTTGTAGCCTTCCATCGCGGCCTGC
Source organism: Variovorax sp. LjRoot84 (assembly GCF_964254305.1). Classification (NCBI taxonomy): domain Bacteria; kingdom Pseudomonadati; phylum Pseudomonadota; class Betaproteobacteria; order Burkholderiales; family Comamonadaceae; genus Variovorax; species Variovorax sp. LjRoot84. The sequence continues at coordinate 957,272 of NZ_CAXUTE020000001.1, read as the reverse complement.
AGCGCGTTGATCGGGTCGATCTCGGTCACCCACACCTGAGCGCTCAGCGCGCGCAGGGCCTGGGCCGAGCCCTTGCCCACGTCGCCGTAACCGGCCACGCAGGCGACCTTGCCGGCGATCATCACGTCGGTGGCGCGCTTGATGCCGTCCACCAGCGATTCGCGGCAGCCGTAGAGGTTGTCGAACTTGCTCTTGGTCACCGAGTCGTTCACGTTGATGGCGCGGAACAGCAGCGTGCCCTTGGCGCTCATCTCGTTCAGGCGGTGCACGCCGGTGGTGGTCTCTTCGGTTACGCCGATGATCTCGGCCGACTTGCGCGTGTACCAGGTCGCGTCGACGGCCAGCTTGGCCTTGATCGCCGCGTAGAGGATGCGCTCCTCGTCGCTGGTCGGGTTGGCCAGCACGCTCTGGTCCTTTTCGGCCTTCTGGCCCAGGTGCATCAAGAGCGTGGCGTCGCCGCCGTCGTCAAGAATCATGTTCGGGCCTTCGCCGGCCGAGCCCTTGGGACCGAAGTCGAAGATGCGGTGGGTGTAGTCCCAGTAATCTTCGAGCGACTCGCCCTTGATCGCGAACACCGGCGTGTTGGTGGCCGCGATGGCGGCGGCGGCATGGTCTTGCGTCGAGAAGATGTTGCACGAGGCCCAGCGCACGGTGGCGCCCAGCGCCTGCAGGGTTTCGATCAGCACTGCGGTCTGGATCGTCATGTGCAGTGAGCCGGTGATGCGTGCGCCCTTCAGGGGCTGGCTCTTGGCGAATTCTTCGCGGATGGCCATCAGGCCGGGCATTTCGGTTTCCGCGATGCGGATTTCCTTGCGGCCCCAGGCGGCAAGGGAGATATCGGCGATGGCCTGGTCGGCGGTGGACTTGAGAACGGCGCTCATGTGGACTCCAAAACAAGTTTGAATGATGCCGCTGTGTTCGGGGGACGAGACTCACCGCGAGAACAGCGGGTGAGCGTGGTTGCGAAGGGGTCCGAGCCTCACGCCTGGCGGCGCTGCAACGCTCCTCGGAAGCGGCATTTTAGCGCGTGCCGCTTTTCCGTCGCCAGCGGCGATTTGCGGATCGGCCTAGACTGCAACGCCCCCCAACCGCCGCCCTCGCGGCCCCATCATCATGTTCAAAGTCAAGCTCTTTGCCGCATCGTTCGTGATTGCCTTGTCCGCCGCGGCGGCGGCGCAGGAAACCGTGCGCGTGCGCGGCGTCATCGCGCGTGCCGATGCGAATTCGCTGACCGTGAAGGACCGCAGCGGCGAAACCGTCACGATGGTGCGCCCTGCCGACATGAACGTCTCCGAAGTCATTCCGCTCACGCTGGCCGACATCAAGCCGGGCAGCTTCGTCGGCGCCGGCGCCGTGCCGCAACCCGACGGCACGCAGCGCGCCGTGGAAGTGCTTGTGTTTCCGGAGGCCGCGCGCGGGACCGGCGAAGGCTTTCGCCCCTGGGACCTGATGCCCCAGAGCACGATGACCAACGCCACCGTGGCGCAGCTCGAAGCGGCGCCGTCCTCAGCGCCGGGCGGCCACAAGCTGCTGCTCAAGTACAAGGACGGCGAGCAGACCGTCATCGTGCCGCGCGGCACGCCGGTCGTGACCTTCAAGCCGGGCAATACGGACCAGGCGGCCCTGGTGGTGCCGGGCGCCAAGGTGGTGATCACCGCGCAGGTGAAGGAAGGCAAGCCCACCGCGCTGCGCATGCTGGTCGGGCGCAATGGCTTCACGCCGCCGATGTGACGGCTCGTTAAAATTGCGGGCTTTGCCGCCAGCAGCCCGCGCCCGTGAGCGCGCTCCGCGTTCACCCCCATGACCTTCGCCTCCGAAACCCGCCGCCGCCGCACCTTCGCGATCATTTCCCACCCCGACGCCGGCAAGACCACGCTGACCGAGAAGCTGCTGCTGTTCTCCGGCGCGATCCAGATCGCCGGTTCGGTGAAGGCGCGCAAGGCCTCGCGCCACGCCACCTCCGACTGGATGGAGATCGAGAAGCAGCGCGGCATCTCGGTGGCCAGCTCGGTGATGCAGATGCTCTACCGCGAGCACGTGATCAACCTGCTCGATACGCCGGGCCACAAGGACTTCTCCGAAGACACCTACCGCGTGCTGACCGCGGTCGACTCGGCCCTGATGGTGATCGACGCGGCCAACGGCGTCGAAGCGCAGACGCGCCGCCTGATCGAGGTCTGCCGCCAGCGCGACACGCCCATCATCACCTTCGTCAACAAGATGGACCGCGAGGTGCGCGAGCCGCTGGAGCTGCTCGACGAGATCGAGCGCGAACTCGGCATGCCCTGCGTGCCGATGACCTGGCCGGTGGGCCAGGGCAAGAGCTTCGGCGGCATCGTGAACCTGCGCACGCAGGCGATGACGGTGTTCGAGTCGGGCAGCGAACGGCTGCCGCAGGACTTCGAAGCCATGCCGCTGGCCGAGCGCGAAGCGCTGCAGAAGCGCTTCGGTCACGAGTTCGACACCGCCATGGAGAGCATGGAGCTCGCCACCGGCGCCTCGCCCACCTGGGACCGCGTGGCCTTCCTCGCCGGCAAGCAGACGCCGGTGTTCTTCGGCTCCGGCGTCAACAACTTCGGCGTGATGGAAGTGCTCGACGCGCTGGTCGACCTCGCGCCGCCGCCGCAGCCGCGCACCAGCACCACGCTGGTCAACCGGCAGCCGGTGGTCAAGGAGATCCAGCCAGAAGACAAGGACTTCGCCGGCGTCGTTTTCAAGGTGCAGGCCAACATGGACGCCAATCACCGCGACCGCATCGCCTTTGTGCGCATGGCCTCGGGCAAGTACACGCCGGGCATGAAGCTCAAGGTGCAGCGCACCGCGAAGGAGCTGCGCCCCACCAGCGTCGTGACCTTCATGAGCCAGCGCCGCGAGGCGGTGGAAGAGGCCTATGCGGGCGACATCGTCGGCTTCACCACCCACGGGGGTGTGCAGTTGGGCGACACCATCACCGACGGCGCCTCGCTGCAGTTCACCGGCCTGCCCTTCTTCGCGCCCGAGCTCTTCATGACCGTGATTCTCAAGAACCCGCTGCGCACCAAGCAGCTGCAGCAGGGCCTGGCCCAGCTCGGCGAGGAAGGCGCGATCCAGGTGTTCCGGCCCGAGGTCGGCGGGCCGATGCTGCTGGGCGCCGTGGGGCAGCTGCAGTTCGAAGTGGTGCAGCATCGCCTGAAGACCGAATACGACGCCGACGTGCGGCTGGAAGGCTGCCAATACACCGGCGCGCGCTGGATCACGGCCGACACGCCGGCCGAGCTGCGAGCCTTCACCGACGCCTACCCGGCGCGCATGGCACTCGACGCAGCGAACACGCTGGCTTACCTCTGCACCTCACCCTACGACGTGCGGCTGGCGCAGGAGCGCTTCCCGAAGATCCATTTCCATCCGCTGCGCGAGCATGCGGGGCTTGCACTTCAAACGGCCGGTTGATGCTCCCACTGAGCGCATGGCCCACTGAAGATCGCCAGCAAATCGCAGGCGTCCTTACCGACATCGACGACACGCTGACCACCGAGGGCGCCATCACGTCCGATGCGCTGCAGGCGCTGCACGACCTGAAGGCGGCTGGCCTGCCGGTGATCGCGATCACCGGCCGTTCCGTGGGCTGGAGCGAGCCCTTCGCGCCGGTCTGGCCGGTCGATGCGATCGTTGCAGAGAACGGCGCGGTGGCGCTCGCGGCTTCACCGTCGGGTGCGCTCGACAAACGCTACCGCCAGGATGCCGCGACGCGCAGCGCCAACTTCGCACGCATGCAGCAGGCCCTGGCGCGCGTCGAGCGCGAAGTGTCGGGCGCCAGGCGCGCCACCGACTCGCCGGGCCGCGAGACCGACATCGCAATCGACCACAGCGAATTCGCGCACCTGGGCGAAGCGCAGATCGCGCAGGCGGTGCAGATCATGCGCGCCGAAGGCATGAACGCGACGGTGAGCTCGATCCACATCAACGGCTGGTTCGGCGACCACAACAAGTGGGTCGGCGCCTGCTGGATCGTGCGCGAGCTCTTCGGCCGCGACCTGGGCGCCGAGCTCGATCGCTGGGTCTACGTGGGCGACTCGACCAACGACGTGCTGATGTTCGAGCGCTTCCCGCACAGCGTGGGCGTGGCCAACATCCGCCGCTTCGAGCCGCAGCTGACGACGCTGCCGCGCTACATCAGCGCCGGCGAGCGCGGCGCCGGTTTCGCGCAAGTGGCGGCCGCGCTGCTCGACAGCCGCTGAAGCGGCCTAGCGAAGCTGCGCCTGCGCCCAGCGGACGATGTCGGCGCTACCCATCGCGCCCGCCTGCCGCGCAATCTCGCGCCCGCCGCTGAACAGCGCCAAGGTGGGAATGCTGCGGATGCCGAAGCGCGCGCCCAGCGCCGGCACAGCTTCGGTGTCGACCTTGGCCAGGCGGAACTGCGGCTCGAGCCGGGCGGCGGCCTGCTCGAAGGCGGGTGCCATCTGGATGCAGGGGCCGCACCACGGCGCCCAGAAATCGACCAGCATCGGGATCTCGTTGCGGCCGAGATGGCGGTCGAAGGCGGCTTCGTCCAACGCCGTGGAGTGGCCGACGAACAGCGGCCGGTGGCATTTGCCGCAGTCGGGCGCGCTCCCCAGCTGCGCACTGCGCACGCGGTTGGTCGTGTGGCAATGCGGGCAGACGACGTGCAGCGATTCGGTCACGGGGCGCTCACTGCGGCTTGGCGAGCCCCAGCTTCTCGATCAGTGCCTTCTCGCGCGTGAAGGTGGTCTGGGCGAACTTCGTGTAGTCGGCCGAGCTCATGTAGATGGGCAGCATGTCGTAGCGGCCCAGCGATGCGACGTAGCTGGGCTCTTCCATCGCCTGCTTGAAGGCGTCGTGCAGCTTCTTCACCACCTCGGGCGGCGTACTCTTGGGCGCGCCGATGCCGAAGGGCGAGTTCTGCACGATGTCCAGGCCCAGCTCCTTCAGCGTCGGCGCATCGGGGAACTTGGCCAGTCGCTTTTCGCCCCAGGTGTTGAGCACACGCAGCTTGCCTGCCTCCACCTGCGGCGCGAAGCCGGTACTGTCGGCCGCAGCCATCAGCTGGCCGCTGAGCACGGCGAGCATCAGGTCGGCGCTGCCCTTGTAGGGCACGTGCTGCAGCTCGATGCCGGCCTTCTGCGCGATCAGCTCGGTCGTGAGGTGGGGGCTGGTCAGGTTGCCGGTCGAGCCATAGGTCAGCCTGCCGGGATTGGCCTTGGCATAGGCGACGAAGTCCTTCCATGTCTTGAACGGACTGTCGGCCGGCACGACGATGCCGAAGGCGTAGCCGGTGACGTTGATGACGTAGCTGATGTCCTTGACCGGGTCCCAGTTGATCTTGGTCGTGTAGGGCAGGCGGAACACGCCGAGCGGGATCTGGGCGATGGTGTAGCCGTCGGCAGGCGCGGTCTGCAGCGCCTGCGCGGGCAGCGTGCCGCCGGCGCCGGGCTTGTTCTCGACCACGACCTGCTGGCCGATGATCTTCGAGGCGTTCTCGGCCAGCTGCCGCATCGTGATGTCGGTCGGGCCGCCCGCGGGGAAGGCAATCACCAGCTTGATGGGCCTGCTCGGGAAGGCCTGCGCATGGGCGGCGGTGGCCGCGAAGCCGAGCAGGGCGAGGCACAAGAGAGAACGACGAAACATGAGACGGGCTCCGGATTGCAGGGGCAGCCATTTGGCAGCGCGCGCCTCGCGAGGGCAATCGGGTTTCACCCCGGGGCGCGTCGCGCAGGCGTCAGCGCCGCCGTTCAGCCGGCGCGCTGCATGAAGCCGTCGAGCACATTGACCGCGTTGGTACCGACCTCGGCGACCGCATAGCCGCCCTCGAACACGAACACGGTCGGCAGGCCGGCGTGCGCCAAGTCTTCGCCGATGCGCAGGTAGTCGGGCGTGGCGAGCTTGAAGCCGGCGATCGGATCGCCCTCGAAGGTATCGAGCCCGAGCGACACGACCAGCGCGCCCGCCCGGAAGTCCACGATGCCGCGCAGCGCGCTCTGCAGCGCCTCGCGCCAGCGCGCGAAGCCGGTGCCGCGCGCAAGCGGCAGGTTGCGGTTGAAACCCAGCCCCGCGCCCACGCCCTCTTCGTCGGCATAGCCCAGGTAGTAGGGGTACTCGGTGTGCGGGTCGCCGTGGATGCTGGTGAACTGCACGTCGGCGCGCTCGTAGAAGATGGCTTGCGTGCCGTTGCCGTGGTGGTAGTCGATGTCCAGCACCGCGACCCGTTCGACGCCGGCGTCGCGCAGCGCCTGCGCCGCGATCGCCGCGTTGTTGAGGAAGCAGTAGCCGCCGAAGAAGTCGGCGCCCGCGTGATGGCCCGGCGGACGCGTGAGCGCGAAGGCGGCGCGCTCGCCGCGCAGCACATGCGCCGCGGCGGAGAGCGCACAGCCGGCACCGGCCCGCGCCGCCGTCCAGGTGCCTGCAGTGAGCGGCGAGCCCGAGTCGTACGAGAACAAGCCCAGGCGCGCCGGGAAGCTCGCCGGCAGCACGTCGGAGCGAAAGGTACGGATCGGCCAGTACGACGGCAGCGCATCGCGGGCCGCATTGGCAGGATCTAGCGCGACCCATTCGTCCCAGGCGCCTGCAAGGAATTCGAGATAGCGCGGCGCATGGACGCGCGCGATGGCCGCGTCGTCGAACTCGGCAGGGCCTTCGATCGGGCCGAGCCCACGCTCCTTCAGTTCCCGCAGCACGTAGTCCGCACGCGCCGGCACCTCGAAGCAAGGCACCAGCTCGCCGCGGAACATCTCCACCTTGCCGTGGTGCAGCACGTGCTGGTCGTTGTAGACGGTGAGCATCAGGCTTCCTTGCGCGCCCGGACCGGCACGGCCGGCTGCACCGGCACAGGTGGCACAGGTGGCACAGGCAGCTTCAGCACCTCATGCCGGCCGGCCCCGCGCGCCAGCACCGGCGCCAGCGCCACGCCGGTGTGCGTACGCAGCTTCACCACCTCCTCGGGCGGCGCCGCGGCGACCACGCGCCCGCCGCCGTTGCCGCCTTCGGGGCCGAGGTCGATCAGCCAGTCGGCCTCGGCGATCACGTCGAGGTCGTGCTCGATCACCACCACGCTGTGGTCACCGTTCACCAGCCGATGCAGCACGTGGATCAGCTTCTCGACATCGGCCATGTGCAGGCCGACGGTCGGCTCGTCGAGCACGTAGAGCGTGTGCGGCGCCTTGTTGCCGCGGCGCGTGACATCGTCGCGCACCTTGCTGAGCTCCGTCACGAGCTTGATGCGCTGGGCCTCGCCGCCGGAAAGCGTCGGCGAAGGCTGGCCCAGCGTGAGGTAGCCGAGCCCCACGTCCTTGAGCAGCTGCAGCGGATGGCTGATGTTGGGCATGGCGGCGAAGAACTCGACCGCCTCGTCGACCTCCATCTGCAGCACATCGCCGATGCTCTTGCCGCGCCAGCTCACGGCCAGTGTCTCGGGATTGAAGCGCGCGCCGTGGCAGACCTCGCAAGGCACCTTGACGTCGGGCAGGAAGCTCATCTCGATGGTGCGCACGCCGGCGCCATCGCAGCCAGGGCAGCGGCCTTCTCCGGTGTTGAAGCTGAAGCGCGCCGGCCCGTAGCCGCGCGCCTTGGCCTCCAGCGTGTCGGCGAAGAGCTTGCGGATGGTGTCCCAGAAGCCGATGTAGGTGGCCGGGCAGCTGCGCGGCGTCTTGCCGATCGGCGTCTGGTCGACCTCCAGCACGCGGTCGATGGTCTCGTAGCCCTCGACGCCCTTGCAGCCCGCCCAGGCCGGGCGCTTGCCTGCGGCGTCGGCATCGCGGCCGGCCTTGGTCATGCGCTGGACCACGACCGCGTACACGTTGGCCAGCAGCACGTCGCGCGCCAGCGTCGACTTGCCGGAGCCGCTGACGCCCGTCACCGCGACCAGCCGATGCAGCGGCAGCGAGACCGTGACTTCCTGCAGGTTGTGCAGGTCGGCGCCGCGCACGCTGAGCCAGCCGGGCGCGCCGGGCTCGGGCGCCGGCACCGGACGGCGCGGCTGCAGCGGATGCTTGATCGCATCGCGCAGATAACGCCCGGTCTGCGAATCGCCCGCGCGCTCGAGGTCGGCGACCGAGCCCTCGGCGACCAGCCGGCCGCCGCGCTTGCCAGCGCTGGGGCCGATGTCGATGATGTGGTCGGCGCGGCGGATGGTGTCTTCGTCGTGCTCCACCACCACCAGCGTGTTGCCCTTGTCGCCCAGCTTGTGCAGCGCGTCCAGCAGGATCTGGTTGTCGCGCGCGTGCAGTCCGATGGTGGGCTCGTCGAGCACGTAGCACACGCCCTGCAGATTGCTGCCGAGCTGCGCCGCGAGGCGGATGCGCTGCGCCTCGCCGCCGGAAAGCGTCGGCGCGCCGCGGTCGAGCGTGAGGTAGCCGAGGCCCACCTCTTCGAGGAATTCGAGGCGGCTCTTGATCTCCGGCACCAGGTCACGCGCGATTTCCGCCTGGCGACCGGTCAATGCCAGTTGCTCGAACCAGATGCGGATGTCGGTGACGCTCATGCGCGCGAGCTGGGTGATGCCGATACCGCCCTCACCCCAGCCCTCTCCCGCAAGCGGGAGAGGGAGCAGTGCGGGCTTCGGCTCCCTCTCCCCGTTGGGGAGAGGGTTGGGGTGAGGGGCACGCCCGCCGCCAAACAATACCGCCCGCGCCGTCGCATTCAGCCGCGTCCCCTCGCAAGTCGGGCACACCACGTCGCCCACGTCCTCGGCCTCGGGCTCCGCAAAGGTCTGCTCGCGCCCCTTCTGGTCGTCGGCCATCACCGAGTCGTCGTAGACCTTGCGCTGTTCCTTGGTGAGCTTGACGCCGGTGCCCACGCAGTCGGGGCACCAGCCGTGCTTGCTGTTGTAGGAGAAGAGGCGTGGATCGAGCTCCGCATAGCTGGTGCTGCAGACCGGACAGGCGCGCAGCGTGGAGAACACGTGCGTGCGGCCGATGCCGCCGGTCGGCGCGTTGGCCATCATGGCGCCGCGCAGGCCGGTGAGATCGCTCAGCACCTGCACCACGCCCTTGCCGTGTTCGAGCGCCTTGGCCAGCGCCTGGCGCAGTGCGGTCTCTTCCGAAGGCAGCACATCGAGGCTGGCCACCGGCAGCTCGATGCTGTGCTCCTTGAAGCGGTCGATGCGAGGAAAACCGGCGGTGGGCAGGAACTCGCCGTCCACCCGCAGGTGCGTGTAGCCGCGCGGGCGCGCCCAGTCGGCCAGCTCGGTGTAGACGCCCTTGCGGTTGCTCACCAACGGCGCCATCAGGCCGATGTGCTGGCCCTTGAAGTTCTTGAGCAGTTGCGCCGCGATGCTGTCGGGCGTCTGCGGCTGGACCGCGGCGCCGTCGTGGATGCAGTGCTGGATGCCGAGCTTGACGTAGAGCAGGCGCAGGAAGTGCCAGACCTCGGTGGTGGTGCCTACGGTGCTCTTGCGGCCGCCGCGCGAGAGGCGCTGCTCGATCGCGACCGTCGGCGGAATGCCGTAGACCGCATCCACCTCCGGCCGGCCGGCCGGCTGCACGATGCTGCGCGCATAGGCGTTGAGCGATTCGAGGTACCGGCGCTGGCCCTCGTTGAAGAGGATGTCGAAAGCCAACGTGGACTTGCCCGAGCCGCTGACGCCGGTGACCACGCTGAACTTGCCGCGCGGAATGTCGACCGACAGGTTCTTGAGGTTGTGCTCGCGCGCGTTGACGATCTGGACCGCGTCGCGGCCGGACGCCGGCTTCGCGCGCGCCGCATAAGAGCGCGCCGCCCGCTCCGCCACCTTGTAGGCGCCGGGACCGACGGCCAGGTCGTAGTCGAGCAGCGCGGCGCCGGTGAACGAGGCGCGGTTCTCGCGCACCTGCTCGGGCGTGCCAACCGCCACCACCTGGCCGCCGCCCTCGCCGCCCTCGGGGCCGAGGTCGATCAGCCAGTCGCTGGCGCGGATGACGTCGAGGTTGTGCTCGATCACCACCAGCGAATGGCCGGCGTCGAGCAGCTTGCGCAGCGCGCGCATCAGGCGCGCGATGTCGTCGAAGTGCAGGCCGGTGGTCGGCTCGTCGAACAGGAACAGCGTGCCCTTGCGCGCCAGCGGCTGCTTGCTGGCGCTGCCGTTCTTGGCCGCCTCGGCGAGGAAGCCGGCGAGCTTGAGGCGCTGGGCTTCGCCGCCGCTGAGCGTGGGCACGGGCTGGCCGAGCTTGACATAGTCCAGGCCCACGTCGGCGATCGGCTGCAGCACGCGCAGCACCTCGCGGTCGTTCGTGAAGATGGCGGCGGCCTCGGCCACCGTGAGCTCGAGCACGTCGGCCACGTTGAAGCTGCGCTCCGCGCGCTCGATCCTCACCTCCAGGATCTCGGGCCGATAGCGCTTGCCGTCGCAGTCGGGGCAGCGCAGGTAGACGTCGGAGAGGAACTGCATCTCCACGTGCTCGAAGCCCGAGCCGCCGCAGATCGGGCAGCGCCCGTCGCCGCTGTTGAAGCTGAACTTCGATGCGGTGTAGCCGCGCTGGCGCGAGAGCGCCGCGGTGGCAAAGATCTCGCGGATCGCGTCCCAGGCGCCGACGTAGCTCGCGGGATTGGAGCGCGCCGTCTTGCCGATCGGCGACTGGTCGACGAAGACCACGTCGCTCAAATGATCGGCGCCGAGCATGCGGTCGTGCGCGCCGGGCGATTCGGTCGCCTTGCCGAAGTGGCGCATCAGCGCGGGCGCCAGCACGTCCTGGATCAGGGTCGACTTGCCCGAGCCGCTGACGCCGGTGATGCAGACCAGCCGCGAGAGCGGCAGCTCGACCGTGATGTTCTGCAGGTTGTGCTCGCGCACGCCTTCGAGAATGAGGCGCGGCGTGTTCTCGCTCACCATGCGGCGGAAGCCCATGCCGATCTGCTTGCGCCCGCCGAGGTACTGGCCGGTCAGCGTCTCGGCGTCGCGCAGGGCGTCGGTGCTGCCGTCGAACACGATCTGCCCGCCGCGCACGCCGGGGCCGGGGCCCATGTCGATGACGCGGTCGGCGGCCAGCATCACGGCCGGGTCGTGCTCCACCACCACCAGCGTGTTGCCGGCGTCGCGTAGGCGCAGCATGGCCTCGGTGATGCGGTTCATGTCGCGCGGATGCAGGCCGATGCTGGGCTCGTCGAGCACGAACAGCGTGTTGACCAGCGAGGTGCCGAGCGCGGTCGTGAGGTTGATGCGCTGCACCTCGCCGCCGCTGAGCGTGCGGCTCTGGCGGTCGAGCGTGAGGTAGCCGATGCCGACGTCGTGCAGGTAGCGCAGCCGCGTGGTGATTTCTTCGAAGAGCAGCTTGAGCGCTTGCACGTCGCCGTCGCTGACGGTGCTGCTGTTGCCATGGCTCTCGATGCCGTCGAACAGGCGCCGCAGCCGCTCGATCGGCAGCAGCATCAGGTCATGCAGGCACAACCCCGGCAGCGCCTCCAGCTGCTCGCGCGACCACTTCACGCCGACCGGCATGAAGCGCTTCGAGGGTTCGAGCACCGCGTCGGCATCTTCCTTCGTGCCGATACGCCACAACAGGCTATCGAGCTTGAGACGCGCGCCCGCGCAAGTCGGGCACGGCGTATAGCTGCGGTACTTGGACAAGAGCACGCGGATGTGCATCTTGTAGGCCTTGCTCTCCAGGTAGCCGAAGAAGCGGCGCACGCCATACCACTGCTGGTTCCACTTGCCCTTCCAGTTGGGCGAGCCCTCGATCACCCAGGCCTGCTGCTCGGGCGTGAGCTTGTTCCACGGCGTGTCGCGCGGAATGCCGGCCGCCTCGGCATGGCGCATCAGGTCGTCCTGCGCTTCCTTCCAGGCCGGCGTCTGGATGGTCTTGATGGCGCCGGCGCGCAGCGTGAGCTTGTCGTTCGGAATCACGAGGCCGAGGTCGACGCCGATCACGCGGCCGAAGCCGCGGCACATCTCGCAGGCGCCCACGGCCGAGTTGAAGGAGAACATCGACGGGATCGGGTCGCCGTAGCGGATGTCGCTTTCGGGGCAGTGCAGGCCGGTCGAGAATTTCCAGATCTCCGGCGCCGCACCTTCGTCTGCGGACAGCGCGTAGACCGTGAGCCGCCCGCTGCCGCGCTTGAGCGCGACCTCGATCGCCTCGATCACCCGCGCTCTTTCCGCGCCGGCCATGCGGAAGCGATCGGCCACCACGTCCAGCACCTTGCGCGGCCCGGTCGGCGTGGCGATCTCGCGCTCGCTCTGCACGCGCGTGAAGCCGCTGGCCGACAGCCACTGCGTGACCTCATCGGCCGTGGTGCCGGCCGGCAGTTCGACCGGGAAGGTCAGCACCACGCGCGGATCGCCGGCCGCGGCCGCGCGCGAAGCAAGCTCGGCATAGATGGTGTCAGGCGAGTCGTGGCGCACCGGCAGCGCGGTCTCGCGGTCGAACAGCTGGGCTGCGCGCGCGAACAGCAGCTTGAGGTGATCGTTGAGCTCGGTCATCGTGCCGACGGTCGAGCGCGAAGAACGCACGGGGTTCGTCTGATCGATCGCGATGGCGGGCGGCACGCCCTCCACCTTGTCGACCGCCGGCTTGTCCATGCGGTCGAGAAACTGCCGTGCATAGGCCGAGAAGGTCTCGACATAGCGGCGCTGGCCCTCGGCATAGAGCGTGTCGAACACCAGGCTCGATTTGCCCGAACCGCTCGGGCCGGTGACCACCGTCATCTCGCCGGTGCGAATGTCGAGGTCGAGGTTTTGGAGATTGTGCTGGCGTGCACCGCGAATCCGGATGGAGCCCTGTGTCATGAGTGCCTTGGGGGTGGGGCAGACATTCTAGGAAGCCGGCGCGGGCTTCGTGCAAAGCTGCACATGGCCGGTCGAGAGGCAGGGGTTTTCCCGAATAAGGGCTAAGCGACATTTGGTAACAAATAGTGCCCTTGCCTTTCTCCGCTCCCACTCCTCTCTAAGGATCCTCCATGAACAAGATGCGCGTGCTTTGCACAGCCGTCGTGCTGGCGCTCGGCACCATGAGCGCTTCGGCGCAGATCCTGATCGGCCAGACGGCCGGCATGACGGGCTCGGTCGCCGCCAGCGTCAACGAGACGATCGCCGGCGCGCAGCTGGTGATCGATGCGGCCAATGCTCAGGGCGGCATCGGCGGCGAAAAGATCGAGGTGCTGCGCATGGACGACGGCTTCGACGTCAAGCGGGCGAGCGAGAACGCACGCGTGCTGATCGAGGAAAAGAAGGTGGTGGCGCTGTTCATGAGCCGCGGCACGCCGCATTCGCAGGCCATCATCCCGTGGCTCGACAAGAACGACGTGGCGCTGATCGGCCCCTCCACCGGCGCCATGGTGCTGCACAAGCCGGTGCAGAAGCACGTGTTCAACGTGCGCTCGACCTACCAGCGCGAGGCAGAGAAGGCCGTGGCGCACCTGCTCACCATCGGCGTGAGCCGGATTGCGGTGGTGCATGTGACCGACTCCTTCGGCCAGGACGCGCTCGAAGGTGCCATGAACGGCTTCAACAAGGCCAAGGCGACGCCGGCCGCGACGGTGACGGCCGACCGCGACAAGCCCGACTACGCGGCCATCGTGCCGAAGATCACGGCCGCCAATGCGCAGGCCGTGGTGTGGATCGGCTCCGGCACCGCGGTGGTCGAAGGCGTCAAGGCGCTGCGCGCGGCGGGCTCGGCGGCCCAGGTCGTCACGCTGTCCAACAACGCCTCATCGGGCTTCATCAAGCAACTTGGCGAAGCGAGCCGCGGCGTGATCGTGGCGCAGGTGTTCCCCAACGAACGCTCGATCGGCCATCCGATGGTCAAGGAAGCGCTGGCGCTGGCGCGCGCCAAGGGGCAGAACGAGCTTTCGCCGGCCGCCCTGGAAGGCTTCGCCTCGGCCAAGGTGCTGGTCGAGGCGCTGCGCCGCGCCGGCCCGAAGCCGACCCGCGCCAAGGTGCTCGCCGCGCTGGAGAGCATCCGCAACCTCGACCTGGGCGGCGGCCTGGAGGTGAGCTACTCGCCGCAGGACCACTCGGGGATCGATTTCGCCGATCTGTCCATCATCAGCGACGGAAAGTTCAAACGCTGAAGCCGCTTACTTCGGCGCGCTGGCCGCCGGCGCGGCCGGCTCCGGCGCATGCATCGTGTCGCCGCCGTGCTTCTCACCCGACATGTCGACCTTGTCCCCCGCTTGCATGATCACGAACAGGGCAATGGCGGCGAAGATGACGAAGCCGACGGCGAGTTTCCACATGGGTTGAGTCTCCTGAATGTTCAAGAAAAGGGCCTCGTGCCGTTCCGGCGCGAAGCCCCTTTGTTGAACAGAGGGCCGGAGCCCTCCGATTTCAGTCGTTGGCGTAGATGTCGACGTCTTTCGTCTCGCGGATGAAGAGCGTGCCGATGACCAGGGTCATGGCGGCAATCACGATCGGATACCACAAGCCGTTGAACATGTTGCCGGTGCTGGCCACGATCGCGAAGGAGATGGGCGGCAGCAGACCGCCGAACCAGCCGTTGCCGATGTGGTACGGCAGGCTCATCGAGGTGTAGCGAATGCGTGTCGGGAACAGTTCCACCAGCATGGCGGCGATCGGGCCGTAGACCATCGTGACCAGGATCACGAGGTAGGTCAGGATGGCGACGATCACCACCTTGTTCATCTTGGCGGGGTCGGCCTTGGACGGGTAGCCCGCGGCCTTCAGGTCATCGCCGATGCTCTTCTTGAACGCTGCGATGCTCTTGGTGGAGGCCTCGTCGAACTTCGAGCTCACCACGGTGCCGGTCGGCGCTTCGACGGTCTTGTCGCCGATCTTGACGATCGCCTTCGAGCCCGGCGCACCTGCGACGTTCTCGTAGCTCACCGAGTTCTGCGCCAGGTAGCGCTTGGCAATGTCGCACGAGCTTCTGAAGTCGATTTCGCGCGCGACCGGATTGCCCTGGAAGGAGCAGGTCGCGGGATCGGCGGTCACCGTCACGGCAGCGGTCGCCTGCGCCCTGGCCAGGTCCGGGTTGGCCGCTTCGGCCAGCATCTTGAAGACCGGGAAGTAGGTGACGACGGCCAGCAGGCAGCCGGCCATGATGATGGGCTTGCGGCCGATCTTGTCGGACAGCGTGCCGAACACCACGAAGAAGGGCGTGCCGATCAGGAGCGATGCGGCAATCATCAGGTTGGCCGTGATGCCGTCCACCTTGAGCTGCTGCGTCAGGAAGAAGAGCGCATAGAACTGGCCCGAGTACCAGACCACGGCCTGGCCGGCGGTGAGGCCGACGAGTGCCAGGATCACGATCTTGAGGTTCTTCCACTGCCCGAAGGATTCGGTCAGCGGCGCCTTCGAGGTCTTGCCCTCGGCCTTCATCTTCTGGAAGGCCGGCGACTCGGAGAGCGAGAGCCGGATCCACACCGAGATGGCCAGCAGCGCGATCGAAACCAGGAACGGAATGCGCCAGCCCCAGTCGCTGAAGGCCTGTTCGCCGATCCAGGTGCGCACACCGAGGATGACCAGCAAGCTCAGGAACAGGCCCAGCGTGGCCGTGGTCTGGATCCACGAGGTGTAGGCGCCGCGCTTGCCGTGCGGCGAGTGCTCGGCCACGTAGGTGGCAGCACCGCCGTACTCGCCGCCGAGCGCGAGGCCTTGCAGCATGCGCAGCGCAATCAGGATCACCGGCGCCGCGACGCCGATGGTCGCGTAGCTGGGCAGCAGGCCGACGATGAAGGTCGACAAGCCCATGATCAGGATGGTCACCAGGAAGGTGTACTTGCGCCCGATCATGTCGCCGAGACGGCCGAACACGATGGCGCCGAAGGGCCGCACCAGGAAGCCCGCCGCGAAGGCCAAGAGCGCGAAGATGAAGGCCGCGCCCGCATCCAGGCCGCTGAAGAACTGCTTGGCGATGATCGCCGCGAGCGAACCGTAGAGATAGAAGTCGTACCACTCGAACACGGTGCCGAGCGAAGAGGCGAAGATGACTTTCTTCTCCTCCGAGGACATGGGCCGGGGTACGGGCATCGGCCTTCCCCGTGAATCAAGTGTGGCTGCCATTTGGTCGTCTCCTAGGAATTCGGCCCACGGCGTGGGACCTAGGGCGATTCTTGGGGCGGCGACTGACCCAGGGCTTTCGCCAAACTGAATCGACGCTGACGGTTTAAGGTGAAACCCGAAGCGTACGTTTCAGCTTGTAAGAAACTCAGCGATTGCGGCGCAGCAGCGAAGGCCTTTGGTCGGCACCGTCCCACTGCGGGCCTGCGAACCAGGCATCGCCGGCGAGGTAGGCGCGCAGCATCGCGAGGCCGTCGAAGCCCCAGAACAGGCGCCCGTCGACCGCGTAAGCCGGCACGCCGAACACGCCGCTTGCCACGGCTTCGTCGGTGTTGGTCTTGAGCTGGTCCTTAACTTCGTCGCCTGCGCCGTCGCGCACCTGCTTCAAGCGCGCGGCGAGCGCGGCCAAACGCGTGGCATCGCTCGCTTCGCCGCCGCCCTGCCAGACGTCACGGAAGATGGTTTCGGCCACATGGCGGTTGATGTCGCCGTCCGGCGTGGTGGCCAGCGCGAGGCGCAGATGCGGCAGCGGGTTGTAGGGGTGCGAAGCCGGCATCTCGATCGCGATGCCGTTCGCTTGACCCAGCCACAGCACATGGCGGTAGGTCCAGGCCCGCTTGGCGGGGATCTCGGCCGGGCCGAGCTGGCCATGGTGCTTGAGCAGCGCGCCGAGCAGCACCGGCCGGTAGGCCACGCTGTAGCTCAGCCCCTCGAGCGCCCGCGGCAGATGCTCGAAGGCCAGGTAGGCGTAGGGCGAGATGAAGTCGAGATGGAAAGTGATGTGCTTCATGGGCATTCCGCTTCGTCGGGGTGGGCCGCCTTGCGCTCTTCGATGCGCAGCCAGACGGCCTCTTTGGCCGCGTCGTCCATGCGGCTCCAGCCCGCGATCTCGTCGAGCGTACGGAAGCAGCCCTCGCACAGCCCGCTCTGTGCATTCATGCGGCACACCGAGGTGCAAGGCGATGGAACGGCTTGCGCGGACATCGAGCTCACACCACGTCCGCGACCGGTGCGCCGGTCAACCCTTCGAGATCGTGCGGGCGCAGCCGCACCACCGCATGCGGATGGCCGGCCGCGGCCCAGACGTCCTCGAAGCGGAACAGCTCGCGGTCGATCAGCATGACCGGCGGCATGGCATGCGCGAAGGGCGAGACGCCGCCGATCGAGAAGCCTGTTGTGCTCTTGACGAAATCGGCGTCGGCACGGCCCAGCTTGCCGACCAGCGCCTCCACCTTCTTCTCGTCCACGCGCTTGTCGCCCGAGGTCACGACCAGCACCGCCGTGTCGTCGCTCTTGCGGCGGAACACGATGCTCTTGGCGATCTGCCCCACTGCGATGCCCAGCGCATCGGCCGCCTGCTGCGCCGTGCGGCAGGCATCGTCGAGCATCTGCGGCGCGTGGGGATGGCCCCTGTCCTGCAGCAGGCGCGCGACGCGCTGGACGCCGTCTGGAAGCGAAGTCAGTTCAGCGCCGCACATCAATTGGCCCTCTTGATGCGGATGGCCTTCGACACCCGCGAGTTCGGCTCGCGCCCCAGCGCCTCGTTGATGTAGACGCCGGCATCGATCAGCAGATCGAGTTCGATGCCGGTCGCGATATCCATGCCGTGCAGCATGTAGACCACATCCTCGGTCGCGACATTGCCGGTCGCGCCCTTGGCAAAAGGACAGCCGCCGAGCCCGCCCACCGAGGTATCGAACTGCCACACGCCCATCTCCAGGCTCGCGAGCGTGTTGGAGAGCGCCTGGCCGTAGGTGTCGTGGTAGTGGCCGGAGACATCGTCCACGCCGTAATGCTTCAGCGTCGCCTCGAGCGCGCGCTGCACCTTCACCGGCGTGCCGACGCCGATGGTGTCGGCCACGCCGACGTGCTGCACGCCGATGTTCTTCATGAGCCCGGCCAGCATGTCGACGCGCGAGGGCGCAATCTCGCCCTCGTAGGGGCAGCCCACCGTGCACGACATCGCGCCGCGCACGTAAATGCCCTTCTCGCGCGCCGCCTCGACGACGGGCCGGAAGCGCTCGATGCTCTCGGCGATCGAGCAGTTGATGTTCTTCTGGCTGAAGGCTTCGCTGGCGGCGCCGAAGACCACGATCTCGTCGGGCCATTCCTCGCGCGGCGCCGCGATCGCGGCCTCGAAGCCCTTCATGTTCGGCGTCAGCACCGAGTAGCGCACGCCCGGCTTGCGGCGGAGGCCGTGCATGACTTCGGCGTTGTCGGCCATCTGCGGCACCCACTTGGGACTCACGAAGCTGGTGACCTCGATCTCCTTCAGGCCGGCGTCCTGAAGGCGGTGCACCAGGCCGATCTTGATCTCGGCCGATACCGGCTGCTTTTCGTTCTGCAGGCCGTCGCGCGGACCGACGTCGACGATCTTGACTTTGGATGGAAGTTTCATGCTTGCCTCTCGTGGAGCGAATCAGTATCCGCGCTCACGCCCGACCACGCCCGCAATGGGCTCTCCCTTCTCGACCGCCCGGATCTTGTCGGCGATCTGGGCGATCGAGGCCTCGCGCACGGTGCGCGCGGAACCGTGCGGCGTCACCGTGATCTTCGGATGGCGCCAGAAGGGATGCTCGGTGGGCAGCGGCTCGACCTCGAACACGTCGAGCGTGGCGCCGGCCAGCTGGCCGCTGTCGAGCAGCGGTATCAGGTCGGACTCCACCAGGTGCGCGCCGCGCGCCACGTTGATCAAGTAGCCGCCCGGCCCGCCGCCGTTCAGGCGCGACAGGTTCTCGCGGTTCAGGATGCCGCGCGTCGCCTCCGTCAGCGGCAGGAGGTTGACCAGCACGCGGCTCGCGCCCAGGAAGGCGTTGAACTCCACCTCGCCGGCAAAGCAGCGCAGGCCCTCGATGGCCTTGGACGAACGGCTCCAGCCGTTGACCGGGAACTCGAACTGCGCAACAGCCTTCGCGACGCGCTCGCCCAGTACGCCGAGCCCCATCACGCCGACCGCGAAGTCCTCGCGCTCGCGCGGCTTGCGGAAACTCCAGCGGCCTTCGCGCGCGTCGGCCTCGTAGATGTCGAACTCGCGGAAATGCCGGATCAGCGCATGGCAGACGTACTCGGCCATCTGCACCGACATGCCGGCATCGTCGAGCCGCACCACCTGGGCTTCGGGCGGCAGCTTCAGCTTGAGCAGCGCATCGACGCCGGCGCCGATGTTGAAGATGCCGCGCAGCTTCGGCTGCTCGTCGATGAAGGCTTGCGGCGGTGCCCAGACCACGGCGTGGTCGGCTTGTGGCGTGCCCGGGCGCCAGTTCTCCACTTCGGCGCCCGGCAGTGCAGCACGCAGGCCCTCGATCCATGCATCGGGGCGGTTGTCGGTGAGGCAGACGGTGATTCGCATTTGGAGGATTTTCGCTGTTCCGCATTCCATCCCCGTTCGCACTGAGCTTGGCCTGTCCTGAGCTTGTCGAAGGGTCGAAGTGCCGGCCCCGGCTTCGACAGGCTCAACCCGAACGGAGAGGGAGTGGCTCAAGCCGCGATCCGCAGCAGCTCGGCACCTTCCGTGACCTGGTCGCCCGGCGCATAGAGCAGCTCCTCCACGGTGCCGTCCGCCGGCGCCGCGATCGTGTGCTCCATCTTCATCGCCTCCATCACCGCCAGCGGCTGGCCGCGGCTGACCTTGTCGCCGGCCTTGACCGCGAAGGACACGACCTTGCCGGGCATCGGCGCGGTGAGCCGGCCACCCTCGGCCTGCACGTCGCCGGCATGGGCCAGGCGGTCGATGGCGACGATCCGCGTGGCGCCGTGCGCTGCGAAGATGTAGGCCGTGTCCTGGTCTTCGTAGACGTCCAGGGTGTGGCGCTGGCCGTTGAACTGGACTTCGAGCTCGCCCGTGGGGAAGCGGCCGATCACCAGCGGGCCCGACACCTCGCCGACGCGCAGCATCAGCGCGCCATCGTGCAGGTAGCTCAGCTCGGCTGTCTGCGGCTCGCCGCGGAACTCGAAGGCGAAGGGCCGCAGCGCGATGCCGTGCGATTGCCAGCCGTCGCGGCGGCTGAAAGGGTCGGCCGAGGCGCTCGCGCCCTCTTCGAGCAAGGTGTGCGCGATCGATGCCGCGGCCGCCAGCGGCAGGCCCAGCGCCTCCTGGTCGAACAGCACCGCGCGTTCGCGCTCGATCAGCGCGGTGTCGAGCTTCGCGTGGGCAAAGGAGTCGGTGCAGAGGATGCCGCGCAGGAACTGCACATTGGTCGCCACGCCGACGATGTGCGTTTGCGCCAGCGCCGCGTCCAGCCGGGCCAGCGCCTCCTCGCGCGTGGCGCCATGCACGATCAGCTTGGCGATCATCGAGTCGTAGAAAGGCGAGATCAGGCCGCCTTCGCGCACGCCGTCGTCGATGCGAACCCGGCTGCGCTGGAAGGCCGTGGCCTGCGGCTTGCGGTAGACGTGCAGCGTGCCGGTGGCGGGCAGGAAGTTGTTGTCCGGGTTCTCGGCGCAGATGCGCGCCTCGATCGCATGGCCGTGGATCTGCAATTGATCCTGCGCCAGCGGCAGCGCTTCGCCGGAGGCCACACGCAACTGCCATTCGACCAGGTCGAGCCCGGTGATCGCTTCGGTCACCGGATGCTCCACCTGCAGCCGCGTGTTCATCTCCATGAAGAAAAAGTTCATCTCACCATCGCCGCGCTGCTCGACGATGAACTCGACGGTGCCCGCGCCCACGTACTTCACCGCGCGCGCCGCCGCCACCGCCGCCTCGCCCATCTGCTTGCGCATGGCCTCCGTCATGCCCGGCGCCGGCGCCTCTTCCAGCACCTTCTGGTGCCGCCGCTGCACCGAGCAATCGCGCTCGAACAGGTAGACGTAGTTGCCCTGCGTGTCGCCGAACACCTGGATCTCGATGTGGCGCGGCCGCTGCACGTACTTCTCGATCAGCACCGCGTCGTCGCCGAAGCTGTTGATGGCCTCGCGCCGGCACGAAGCCAGTGCGGGCGCGAAGTCGACTGCCCTCTCGACCACGCGCATGCCCTTGCCGCCACCGCCGGCGCTGGCCTTGATCAGCACCGGGTAGCCGATGCGGTCGGCCTCGCGCTGCAGCAGCGCCGGATCCTGGTCGCTGCCGTGGTAGCCGGGCACCAGCGGCACGCCGGCCTTTTCCATCAGTTGCTTGGACTCGGCCTTCAGGCCCATGGCCTTGATGGCCGAGGGCGGCGGGCCGATGAAGACCAGACCGGCATCGGCGCAGGCCTGCGCGAACTCCTCGTTCTCGCTCAGGAAGCCGTAGCCCGGGTGCACCGCCTGCGCGCCGCTGGCCTTGGCGGCTTCGAGGATCTTTTCCCAGCGCAGGTAGCTGTCCTTCGGCGCGCTGCCGCCGAGATGGATGGCCTCGTCGCACGCGCGCACGTGATTGGCATGGGCGTCGGCGTCCGAGTACACGGCGACCGTGCGGATCGCCATGCGACGCGCCGTCGCGGCCACGCGGCAGGCGATTTCCCCGCGGTTGGCAATGAGGATCTTCTTAAACATGCTGCGTCTCCGCGGTGAATTCGCCTCCGCACGCTACGCGTGCCATGCGATTTGGCTTCGCCGCTGCGCCGCTTCGCGGCTGGTCCCCGCGGTTGGCAATGAGAATCTTCTTAAACATGAGGAGTGTCTTCCGGGGAATTTTTCTTGAAATGGAATGCGGATACGACGCCAGGATCCGGCCGTCCGCTGAAGATGCGCGCCACGCGTCCGAACAGCGCCTTGAGGAAGCGCCAGCTCTTTCGGATCAGCCACACGCTGAGCACGAGCACGGCGATGAAGAGCACCGCGAACACCAGCGGATGCGCCACGGCCAACCAAAGGCCGGCCGGCACCATGCTGTCTTCGACCAGCGAGGCGCCGACATTGCTGAAGGGTTCGGGCGAGGTGTTGATGGCGGCGCGCGTGGTGGCCTTGGCCGCATGCGCCGTCGCCGCGAAGCCGCCGCCCAGCAGCGCGGCCACGATCGCCATCACCGCATGGTCGGTGCCGAAGACGCTGGCCGCGAGCGCCGCGCCGGCCGGAATGCGGATGGCCGTGTGCACCATGTCCCACAGCGAATCGAGGCCCGGGATCTTGTCGGCGAAGAACTCGACGAAGACCATGAAGCCGCTGGCCGCAATGACCACCGGATGCGCGAGCAGCTGCAATCCGCCCGGCAGCGGCACCCAGCCGAGGTAGCCGGCCAGTCCGGTCAACAGCACGACCAGGTAGAGCCGAATGCCGCTGGCCCAGCCGATGGCGGCGGCCAGCGCGAGCAGTTGCGGCAGGTCGAGCGAAGTCATTTTTGCCCGCCGAGCCAGGAAGGCTTGCGCTTCTGCAGGAAGGCCTGCACGCCCTCGCGGCCTTCCTCGCTGGCACGGATGTCGGCGATCCCCTGCACGGTCTTCGCGATCAACGCGTCGTCGATCTCGCGGCCTGCCACGTCGGCGATCAACTGCTTGCAGGCGCGCACCGCCGCCGGACTGGCGCCGGTGAAGGCCTTCACCAGCTCGGCCACCTTGGCATCGAGCGCGTCGGCTGCCACCACCTCATGCACGAAGCCGATGCGATGCGCTTCGGCCGCGGTGAAGCGCTCCGCCGTGAGGAAGTAACGCTGCGCCGCGCGCGTGCCCATCGCGCGGAGCACATAGGGACTGATGGTCGCTGGAATCAGGCCGATCTTGACTTCGCTCAGGCAGTACCAGGCCGTGTCGACCGACACCGCGACATCGCAGGCGGCGACCAGCCCCATGCCGCCCGCGTAGACGTCGCCCTGCACGCGCGCGATCACCGGCTTCGGGCTCTCATGGATGGTGCGCAGCATCGCGGCCAGACCGCCCGCATCGGCCATGTTCTGCTCGTGCGTGAAGTCGGCCGCGCGGCGCATCCAGTTGAGGTTCGCGCCGGCGCAGAAGGCCGGGCCGTTGGCGCCGAGCACGATCACGCGCACGTCGGCCGCGGCGCTCGCCTGCGAGAAGGCTTCGCCGAGCTCGCGGATGACGACATCGTCGAAGGCATTGCGCAGCTCCGGCCGGTTGAGCCAGATGCGCGCGACGGCGCCTTCGATCTCGAGTTCGAGCGTGGTGAAGTCGGTCATGTCAGTTCCTCAGGCGCATTTGGCGAGCAGGCCGAAGCCCATTCGGGAAACACCGCGGAACCGGCTTTGCCGGGCCGCTGGTGCTGCCCCCTGCAAGGGGGTTGGCGTAGCGACACGAAGTGCGCGAAGCCTCGGGGGGTGGGTTCATCCTTTTGCTTCCTGTTGCAGCAGATAGACCCAGTCGATCTCAGGGCCCGGCTGGACCATGGCCGTCAGCGCGGCCGTCAGCTGGCCGCGGTGATGGGTCGCGTGGTTGAACACGTGGCCGAGCGCCGGCGCAAAAGGAATGCGCACCTCTTCGCCGTTGTTGCGCGTGTAGACCAGCTCGCCGTCGTAGCGCTCGGGCGCGAGCGTCTCGAGCCACGGGCTCCAGCGCGTCACCGCTGCACCCAGCGCCTCGCACAGCGCGGCGCGCTCGGCGTGCAGCTCGGTGTCGAGCGGGATGCGCGGCGAACGGCCTTCGGCGAAGCGCGCGTACCAGATGTTGTCGGCCACCAGCAGGTGGTTGACCGTGCGATGGACCGAGCGGAAGAAGAGGCCGCAGTCGCGATGCCAGTCGGCATCGGACAGCCCTTTCAGATTGGCGTCGAGCAGCGTGTGCGTGGCCCACACGTGGTAGCGGCCCAGGCTCGCGAAGTAGTTCGGAAGCGACATGGGGGCCTCTGCCTCACATGCGGAAGATGCCGAACTTCGGCTCGGGAATCGGCGCGTTGCGCGCGGCCGCCAGGCCCAGCGCCAGCACGCGGCGCGTGTCGGCAGGGTCGATGATGCCGTCGTCCCACAGCCGCGCCGTCGCGTAATAGGGATGGCCCTGCGCCTCGTACTGCTGGCGGATCGGCGACTTGAAGGCCTCCTCCTCCTCCGCGCTCCACTGCCCGCCCTTGGCCTCGATGCCGTCGCGCTTGACGGTGGCCAGCACGCTCGCGGCCTGCTCGCCGCCCATCACGCTGATGCGCGCGTTGGGCCACATCCAGAGGAAGCGCGGCGAGTAGGCGCGGCCGCACATGCCGTAGTTGCCGGCGCCGAAGCTGCCGCCGATGATGACGGTGAACTTGGGCACGTTGGCGGTGGCCACCGCCGTCACCATCTTGGCGCCGTGGCGCGCGATGCCTTCGTTCTCGTACTTGCGCCCGACCATGAAGCCGGTGATGTTCTGCAGGAACACCAGCGGGATCTTGCGCTGGCAGCACAGCTCGATGAAGTGCGCGCCCTTCTGCGCCGATTCGGAGAACAGGATGCCGTTGTTGGCGACGATGCCCACCGGCATGCCCTCGATCTCGGCGAAGCCGCAGACCAGCGTTGCGCCGAAGCGCGACTTGAACTCGTGGAACTCGCTGCCGTCGACGATGCGCGCGATGATCTCGCGCACGTCGAAGGGCTTGCGGGTGTCGGTGGGGATCACACCGTAGAGCTCGTCGGGGGGGAAGGCGGGTTCTCTTGAACCCGTTCGGGCTGAGTCCCCACCCGTTCGGGCTGAGCCTGGCCTGTCCTGAGCTTGACGAAGGGTCGAAGCCTGCACCGGCACTTCGACAGGCTCAGTGCGAACGGCGCGATTCAAGTTCGCCACCGCCGAGCGCGCCAGTGCCAGCGCATGCAGGTCGTTCTGCGCCAGATGGTCGGCCACGCCCGACAGCCGCGTGTGCACGTCGCCGCCGCCCAGGTCTTCGGCGGTGACCACCTCGCCGGTGGCCGCCTTCACGAGCGGCGGGCCGCCCAGGAAGATGGTGCCCTGGTTCTTGACGATGATCGACTCGTCGCTCATCGCCGGCACGTAGGCGCCGCCGGCCGTGCACGAGCCCATGACCACCGCGATCTGCGCGATGCCTTGCGCGCTCATGTTGGCCTGGTTGTAGAAGATGCGGCCGAAGTGATCGCGGTCGGGGAACACCTCGTCCTGGTTCGGCAGGTTGGCGCCGCCCGAATCGACCAGGTAGATGCAGGGCAGGCGGTTCTGCTCGGCGATCTCCTGCGCGCGCAGGTGCTTCTTGACGGTGACGGGATAGTAGGTGCCGCCCTTCACCGTCGCGTCGTTGCACACGATCATGCAGTCGACGCCGCTCACGCGGCCGATGCCGGCGATCAGCCCCGCGCCGGGCGCCGCGCCGTGGTACATCGCATGCGCCGCGAGCGGCGCGACTTCGAGAAAGGGCGTGCCGGGGTCGAGCAGCTGCGCGACGCGATCGCGCGGCAGCAGCTTGCCGCGCGCCGTGTGCTTGCTGCGCGCGGCCTCGCCGCCGCCGGCCTGGACCTTGGCGAACTGCGCGTGCAGGTCGTCGACCAGTGCGCGCATCGCGGTGGCGTTGGCCTGGAAATCGGCCGAGCGCGAGTTCAATTTCGTTTCGAGTTTGCTCATGCGGTTTTTTCTTCGTCCAGGCCGAGCTGGTGTTTCATCGCTTCGCGGATCTTGAATTTCTGAATCTTGCCCGTCACCGTCATCGGGAACTCGGTGACGAACTGGATGTACTTCGGCACCTTGTAGTGCGCGATCTGGCCCTTGCAGAAGTCGCGCACCTCATCAGCCTTCAGCGCCTGGCCCGGCTTGGGAATGATCCAGGCACAGAGCTCTTCGCCGTACTTCTTGTCGGGCAGGCCGACCACCTGCACGTCCTGCACCTTCGGATGGCGGTAGAGGAATTCCTCGATCTCGCGCGGGTAGATGTTCTCGCCGCCGCGGATCACCAGGTCCTTGATGCGGCCGACGATGTTGACGTAGCCCTCGGCATCCATGGTGGCGAGGTCGCCCGTGTGCATCCAGCCTTCGGCATCGATGGCTTCGTGCGTCTTCTCCTCGTCTTCCCAGTAGCCGTGCATGACGGAATAGCCGCGCGTGCAGAACTCGCCCGAGACGCCGGGCTTGACGATCTCGCCCGTTTCCGGGTCGATGATCTTGATCTCGATGTGCGGCTGCACCGTGCCCACGGTCGAGACGCGCTTCTCGAGCGGCGTGTCGGTCGAACTCTGGCAGCTCACCGGGCTGGTCTCGGTCATGCCGTAGGCAATGGTGATCTCGCGCAGATGCATCTGGTCGACCACGCGCTTCATCACCTCGGTCGGACACGGCGAGCCGGCCATGATGCCGGTGCGCAGCGTGCTGAGGTCGAACTCCTTGAAGCGCGGATGGTCGAGTTCGGCGATGAACATCGTGGGCACGCCGTGCAGGCCGGTGCAGCGCTCGGCCTGCACCGTCTGCATCACGGTGAGCGGGTCGAAGCCGTCGTTCGGATAGACGATGGTCGAGCCGTGCGTCAGACAGGCCAGATTGCCGAGCACCATGCCGAAGCAGTGGTAGAGCGGCACCGGGATGCACAGCCGGTCTTCCGGCGTGAGCTTCATGCATTCGCCGATGAAGAAGCCGTTGTTGAGGATGTTGCGGTGGGTCAGCGTCGCGCCCTTGGGGAAGCCGGTGGTGCCGCTGGTGAACTGGATGTTGACCGGATCGCTGGCCTTGAGCGTCCGGCCGATCTGCGCGATGCGCGGATCGTCGGGGTTGCCGCTCGCCAGCAGCGCGGAGAAGCGTTGCGCAGCCGGCACCTCGTCGCCGGCGCCTTCCTTGTCGATCCACGCGATGTGCTTCAGCAGCGGGAGGCGCTGCGGGCCCAGTTCCCGCAGCATGCCGAGGTAGTCGCTGGTCTTGAACTGCGGCATCGTGACCAGCGCCCCGCACGCCACCTTGTTGAGCGCGTACTCGAGCTCGGCGGTGCGGTAGGCCGGATTGATGTTGACCAGGATGATGCCGACCTTGGCGGTGGCGATCTGCATCAGCACCCAGGGCGCGTTGTTGTGCGACCAGATGCCGACGCGGTCGCCGGGCGCGAGCCCCAGGCCGAGCAGCGCGCTGGCCAGGCGATTCGACTCACGCTGCAGTTCGAGGTAGCTCAGGCGCTTGTTCTCGTGCATGCTGACCAGCGCGTCGCGCTCGCCCTGCCGCGCCGCCATGTCGTCGAAGAAATCGCCGATGGTCTGCTCGATCAGCGGCACGTCGGTGGCGCCCTTCGCCAGGCTGCGCGTGACGGTCATGAAGAACTCCTTCAGGCGGTTTCGGCAAACAGTTCGCGGCCGATCAGCATGCGGCGGATTTCGCTGGTGCCGGCGCCGATCTCGTAGAGCTTGGCATCGCGCCACAGCCGCCCCACCGGGAACTCGTTGGTGTAGCCCACGCCGCCCAGCGCCTGGATCGCCTCGCCGGCCATCCAGGTGGCCTTTTCGGCCGAATAGAGGATCGCGCCCGCGGCGTCCTTGCGGAAGGTGCGCGCATGGTCGTTGCGGTCGCAGGCCTTGCCCACCGCATACACGTAGGCCCGCGTGGCCTGCCAGGTCGAGTACATGTCGGCCAGTTTGCCCTGCATGAGCTGGAACTCGCCGATGCTCTGGCCGAACTGCTTGCGCTCGTGCACGAAAGGCAGCACCGCGTCCATGCAGGCGGCCATGATGCCGAGCGGGCCGCCGGAGAGCACCGCGCGCTCGTAGTCGAGGCCGCTCATCAGCACCTTGGCACCGGCGCCCTCGCCGCCCAGCACGTTTTCTTCGGGCACTTCGCAGTTGTCGAAGTAGAGCGGGTAGGTGTTGGAGCCGCGCATGCCGAGCTTGTCGAGCTTGGTGCCGGCCGAGAAGCCATTGAAACCCTTCTCGACGATGAAGGCGGTCATGCCGCGCGCGCCCATCTCGGGCTCCGTCTTGGCGTAGATCACCAGCGTGTCGGCGTCGCCGCCATTGGTGATCCACATCTTGCCGCCGTTGAGCACGTAGCGGTCGCCCTTCTTCTCGGCGCGCAGCTTCATGCTGACCACGTCGGAGCCGGCGTTGGGCTCGCTCATCGCGAGCGCACCCACGTGCTCGCCGCTCACCAGCTTCGGCAGGTATTTCTTCTTCTGCGCTTCGCTGCCGTTGCGGTGGATCTGGTTCACGCACAGGTTGGAGTGCGCGCCGTAGGAGAGACCGACCGAGGCCGAGGCCCGCGACACCTCTTCCATCGCCACGATGTGGGCAAGATAGCCGAGCTCGGTGCCGCCGTATTCCTCCTTCACCGTCATGCCGTGCAGGCCGAGCTCGCCGAGCTTCTTCCAGAGGTCGTGGGGGAACAGGTTTTCGCGATCGATGTCGGCCGCGCGCGGCGCGATCTCGTTGGCGGCGAAGTTCTGGATCGCATCGCGCAGCGAATCGATGGTCTCGCCCAGGTCGAAGTTCAGGCCGGGGTCATGCATGGGGTTGTCTCCTCTCAGGCGGTGTGGCTCGCGCCGGAAATCCCGCGCGGGAAGCCGCAGCTTACGCCCCCTGCCGTTGCAATTGGCGCCACAATGGTTGCATATTGCGTCATCGAGATCGCGTTCTTCCATGTCGTCTTCCCTCTTCAAACCGGCCGTCCGCGCCGCCACGCCAATGGCCTTCGTGCGAGCGATCGTGCTGGGCTACGAGCGCTACGGCATGGACCCGTCCCGGGCCCTGGAAGTGGCACAGATTGCGCCGCGCGATCTGAAGAATGCCCAGGCCCGCGTGACGGCCGCACAGTTCGAGGTTCTGTCGGGTTTCGCGATGCAGGAGCTCGACGACGAGGCGCTCGGCTGGTTCGGCCGCCGCCTGCCCTGGGGCACCTACGGCATGCTGTGCCGCGCCTCGCTGAACTCACCCAACCTCGGGGTTGCCATCAAGCGCTGGTGCCGGCACCACCGGCTCCTGACCGAGGACATCGCGCTCGAACTGAAGGTGGCCGGCGGCGTGGCGACGGTGTTGATCCGGGAGCACGCCGCGCTCGGCGAGCTGCGCGAGTTCTGCCTGGTGTCGAACCTGCGCTTCCTGCACGGCTATGCCTCCTGGGTCATCGATTCGCGGGTCTCGCTGCGCGAGGCCAGCTTTCCCTTCGAGGCGCCGCCGCACCGCGATGCCTATCCGCTGATGTTCGGCGGCGAGCTGCGCTTCGGCGCCGAGGCTGCCAGCTACAGCTTCGACGAGCGCTACCTGGCCCTGCCGCTGCAGCGCGACGAGCAGGCGCTGCGCACCATGCTGCGGCGCGCGCTGCCGCTCACCGTGCTGCAGTACCGCCGTGACCGGCTGCTGGGCCAGCGCGTGCGCGAGCTGTTGCGCACGCGCGGCAGGGAGGCGGCCACGGCCGAGGCGCTGGCTGCGATCCTGAACCTGTCGGCCCGTACGCTGCATCGCCAGCTGCAGGAAGAAGGCGTGTCGCTGCAGGCGCTGAAGGACGAAGTGCGGCACGAGCAGGCGGCCGAGCAGCTGCGCCGCACCGAGCGGCCGATCAAGCAGATTGCGCTGGCGGTGGGATTTCGCAACGAAAAAAGCTTTTCCCGTGCGTTCCGGACCTGGGCAGGTGTAACACCCGGCGCATTTCGTCGCGGCGGCGCATCGGAGGCCGGTCGCAGGCTTGCCTCGCGAGGATGATCCGTGACAAAGTTCATCGCTGCGCTCGCACCTGCGCTCAAGGCGCGAGCCCTCCCGCCCTAGGATCGAGGCATGCACACTCCCGACACCGACACCTCCGAATACGCGGCCCTGGTCGAATTCGCCGCCACCTCGGGCCGCTCGCGCATCCATCCCGCGGTGGTCGAGAACGCCGACAAGCTGATCGCCCGTTTCTGGTCGGCACGCGCCCAGGCCATGACGCAGGCCCTTGCCGCGATGGCCAAGGCCGCCACGCAGCGCGCGAACTGAAGTTTTTCTTTTCCGCTCAGCGCTCGCGGGCGGCCAGCAGCGCCGGCAGCTGCGCCATGTCGCTGAACACCTGCGTCACGCCAACGGCCAGCAGCGCCTCCGGCCCGCTGTGGCCGAGATCGGAAGGGCTGTAGCCGAACACGGTGGCGCCCGCGGCGACGCCGGCCGTCGCGCCGGTCACCGTGTCCTCGACCACCGCGCAGCGCGCCGGATCGACGCCCAGCGCCGCGGCAGCGGCCAGGTACACGTCGGGCGCGGGCTTGGAGCGCGGCATCTCGTGGCCGCTGAAGATCCGGCCGGCGAAGCAGTCGAGGATGCCGATCTTGTCGAGCTGCAACTCCACCTTGTGGCGGTCGGCGCCCGAAGCGCAGGCGATGCGCCCGTCGAACGCCGCGTGCAGCGCGCGCACCGCGCCGGCCGCGTTGGGGATCGCGACCAACTCGCGTTCGAGCGCCTCGTTGCGGCGGCCGCGAAAGCCGTGCAGCCATTCGGGCGTGATGGCGAAGCCGGTGTTGGCCTCGATCAGCGCGGCCTCGTCCTTCACCGCCTTGCCGGTGAAAAGGCGCATCGACTCTTCCACCGTGAGCTGCCAGCCGAGCTCGCCGAGCATCTCGGCGAGCACGCGGTTGGTGATGGGTTCGGAGTCGACGAGGACGCCGTCGCAGTCGAAGAGGACGGCGTCGAAGGGGATGGAAGGCATGGGGCGATGGTATCAACCACCCTCTGCCTTCCCGGCTCAACGCGCCTGGATCGGGATGTAGATCTCGCCCCCGCCGGCCTTGAACTCGGCCGACTTGCCCGCCATGCCCTCGTCCAGGGCCTTCGCCTCGTCGATGCCGCGCTGCGCCGCGTACTCGCGCACCTCCTGCGTGATCTTCATCGAGCAGAACTTCGGGCCGCACATCGAGCAGAAATGCGCCACCTTGCTCGAGTCCTTGGGCAAGGTCTCGTCGTGGAATTCGCGCGCGGTGTCGGGGTCCAGGCCGAGGTTGAACTGGTCCTGCCAGCGGAACTCGAAGCGCGCCTTGCTGAGCGCGTCGTCGCGCGCCCGCGCGCCCGGATGGCCCTTGGCCACGTCGGCTGCGTGGGCCGCGATCTTGTACGCGATGATGCCCTGCTTCACGTCGTCGCGGTCCGGCAGGCCCAGGTGCTCCTTGGGCGTGACGTAGCACAGCATCGCGGTGCCGGCCCAGCCGATCATGGCGGCGCCGATCGCGCTCGCGATGTGGTCGTAGCCCGGCGCGATGTCGATGGTCAGCGGGCCAAGCGTGTAGAAAGGCGCCTCGTGGCAGTGCTTCAGCTGCTCGTCCATGTTGGCCTGGATCATGTGCATGGGCACGTGGCCGGGGCCCTCGATCATGGTCTGCACGTCATGCTTCCACGCGATCTGCGTGAGCTCGCCCAGCGTGCGCAGCTCGGCGAACTGGGCCTCGTCGTTGGCGTCCGCGGCGCAGCCGGGACGCAGGCCGTCGCCGAGCGAGAAGCTCACGTCGTAGGCCTTCATGATCTCGCAGATCTCCTCGAAACGCGTGTAGAGGAAGCTCTCCTGGTGGTGCGCGATGCACCACTTGGCCATGATCGAGCCGCCGCGCGAGACGATGCCGGTGCGGCGATCGGCCGTGAGATGGATGAAGGGCAGGCGCAGCCCGGCATGGATGGTGAAGTAGTCCACGCCCTGCTCGGCCTGCTCGATCAGCGTGTCGCGGTAGATCTCCCACGTGAGGTCTTCCGCCACGCCGCCGACCTTCTCGAGCGCCTGGTAGATCGGCACCGTGCCGATGGGCACCGGGCTGTTGCGCACGATCCAGTCGCGCGTGGTGTGGATGTTGCGGCCGGTGGACAGGTCCATCACGTTGTCGGCGCCCCAGCGGATCGCCCACACCAGTTTTTCCACCTCTTCCTCGATGCTGGAAGTGACGGCCGAGTTGCCGATGTTGGCGTTGATCTTGACCAGGAAGTTGCGCCCGATCGCCATCGGCTCGACTTCCGGATGGTTGATGTTGGCCGGGATGATGGCGCGGCCGCGCGCCACCTCGTCGCGCACGAACTCGGGCGTGATGATCTTCGGGATCCGCGCGCCCATCGGGTTGCCGGCCAGGCGCTTCTCGCGCGCCGCGTCGGCCAGGTACTCGGCCATCCATTCGCGCTTGCCGTTCTCGCGCAGCGCCACGTATTCCATCTCGGGCGTGACGATGCCGCGGCGCGCATAGTGCATCTGGCTCACGTTCATGCCGGACTTGGCACGCAGCGGCGTGCGCTGCAGCCCCGAGGCGGCGGCGCGCAGCTCGGCCAGGCGCTGCGCATCGCGGTCGGCATGGGTGGCGCCGTCGTCGAGCATCTGGTGGGTGCGGCCTTGATAGCTTTCGGTGTCGCCGCGCTCGGCGATCCAGGCGCCGCGCACGCCGGGCAGGCCCTGGCGCACGTCGATCTCGGCCGAAGGGTCCGAGTACGGGCCCGAGGTGTCGTAGAGCGACACCTGCTCGCCGTTGGTGAGCAGCACGTCGCGCACAGGCACGCGCAGGTCGGGCCGGCTGCCGGCGATGGCGCTCTTGGTCGAGGCAGGAAAGGGCTCGCGCGTCAGCGTGAGCAGCGAGGCGAACTTGTCAGGGGCATTCATGCGGGGCACTCCGGTTCGTTGGACGGGTGCTCCGCGATCGCTCCAGGATCGGCACGGCGGAAAAAAGAATGTCCGGGGCCGGGGAGTCGCAGCTCTTCTTACGCTGGTATGAACCAGATCAAGTTCGCGGGTTCGGCGTTTGGCCATCTCAGCACACATCTGCGTGCACCCCGGAGCGGGACCGATTCTAGGCCTCGTTCGCGGCAGGGATCAAGCGGGATGTGCGGCGATGTCCGGCGCGCCGGCCGGCAGTGCCTCTTCATCGACCTCGATCGCGGCGGCGGCGCTCCAGGCCGAGAGCCCGCCGGCGAGCACGCGCACGCGCGGCAAACCGGCCTTCATCAGCACGCGCGCGGCAGCGATGGCGGACTCGTCGTTGGGGCAGTCGCAGAACACGATGAGTTCGCGCCCGTCGGCAAAGGCAGCCAGCTCGACGGGGAGCTCGCGCAGCGCGATGCCGATGGCGCCCGGAATCGCGCGCGGATCCAGCGCGCGTCCCTCGGCGGAGCGCACGTCGATCAGCGTCGGGCGGGCACCGGCCGCGAAGGCTTCGCGCAGCGCGCCGGCCTCGATATGCTCGATGTCGTCGGCAGCGAGCGCGATGCGGCGCCGGCGATAGCGCCAGGCGACGAAAGCGACGAGCACCAGCGTGCCGACAGCCGCAGCCGTGAGGCCGACGCTGGACAGCACCGCCAGCACGTCCTGGATCGCCGCGTGGAAGATGCGGCCCAGCAGGAGGAAGCCCAGCGTCCAGATCAGCGCGGCCACGGTCTCGTAGGACAGGAAGCGCGTGTTCGACATGCCCAAGGCGCCCGCCATCGGCGGCGCGACCACCGACACGCCGGGCACGAACTTGGCCGCGATCAGCGACAGCCCGCCCCAGCGGCCGAGGATGGCCTCGCTGCGCCGTACGCAGGAGTCGGCCGACAGCGAGATGCGGCACAGGAGGCGCATCACGCGGTAGCCCCAGCGGCGCCCGGCCAGGAACCAGGCGCCGTCGCCGAGGATGTTGCCGACCAGGGCGGCCGCCAGCACGGCGGCGAATGACACCTGCCCGCCGACCGACAATCCGCCGGCGATGACGAGAAAGGGCGCGGCCGGCACCGGCGCGCCGAGGCGGGTCGCCAGCGTGGCGAAGAACACCACGGCGGCACCCTGGGCCGAGAGGAGCGTGACGAGATCGTCCATCCGCTATTCCCCGGGCACGGGACGCCCCGCCGCAAAGCCTCCGGCGCTGCGCGTGGGCGCGATGCTGCGCAGATCGATGTCGGAAAAATAGGCCAGCCCGTGGCCCTGCGTGTTGTCCGCGTCGGCCGAGATCGCGACCGCGACCACGTCGGGCATGGTGTCGCCGGCCTCGTCGCCGAAGACGCGCCGGTAGTCGGTCAACAGGTTGCGGCGCTCGCTCGCCCATGTGCCCGGCGTGGCGGCCGGCCCCGACTCGAGCACCACCATGCGCATGCGCTGGGTGAAGGCGTTCACGAGCGTGCTGCCCTTGGCTTCCTTGTTGTCCCATACGTAGCACAGCGCTTCGCTGGGCACCTGCTCGCCCGTGGTGCGCCGTGCCAGCGCCAGGCGCGTGCGCTCGCCGAAGGACAGCCGGTCGGTGGGGAAGTCGAAGAACACGCAGAGCTTGGCCGCGCCGTCGTCGCCGCTGCGCTTGCGCAGGTCGGCGTCCTTCACGAAGTCGTCGACGCGCCAGCGCCAGGCCAGCGTGGTGGAGGCGTCGAGCGGCACCTGGGTGGCATGCACGAGGTTGCCGTAGGACTGGTCGGCTTCGACCTTCAGGACACGGCGGCCATCCTGCTGCACGACCTCGAAGCGGGTCGGCGTCTTGTTGGGCAGCGTGGTGAAGCGCCACGGCGCAGGGGCTTCGGCACCGCGCGCGCTCGAG
Source organism: Variovorax sp. LjRoot84 (assembly GCF_964254305.1). Classification (NCBI taxonomy): domain Bacteria; kingdom Pseudomonadati; phylum Pseudomonadota; class Betaproteobacteria; order Burkholderiales; family Comamonadaceae; genus Variovorax; species Variovorax sp. LjRoot84. The sequence continues at coordinate 923,131 of NZ_CAXUTE020000001.1, read as the reverse complement.
AAAGGCGTGATGTCGGCGGCGTCGCCGGCGTGTGCCGCCGGGGCGCAGGCCATCCAGAGCGCAGCGCCCAGGACCGGTGCCGCCAGCATGGCCCAAAGCCACTGCCGGTATGCGGTCGGAATCCTCGTGCTGCGGGTCATGTCGCCCTCTGGTCCAGGTTGTGTTGAAGTCTGGAAGAGAGTGTGCGGGCACAACGGCCGCGGATAAATAGGCCAAACGGAATCGGACTGTCTCCGTTCTGGACACAATGGCGCGCCGCGCGCTATCGAATTGCTAGCGCGCAATGCAGGCCGCGCGCGGCGGCAACAGATTTTTCAGTTGCCCCGCGGCTTCAGCGCAGATCGCCGTCGAGGTAGTACCAGCGGCTGACTGCGCCGTCGTCCTCGCGCACGAAGCGGCTGCGTTCGTGCAGCCGGGTCGCCACGCCCGCGCTGCTGCGCTGGCGGGCGACGAACTCGACCTCGGCATGGTCGGCGTCCAGCACCGAACGCGAGCGCACCTCGAGGCCCAGCCATTTGACGCCGGGCTCGAAGCCGAGCGTCGCAGGGCGCGTCGACACGTGCCAGGTAGCGAGCAAATAGTCGGCCCGCTCGAGCACGAAAGCCGTGTAGCGCGAACGCATGAGCGATTCGGCGTCCGTCGCTGGCGTGCGCTCGAAATCGTCGAGGTAGCGCCCGCAGCACTGGGCATAGGGCAGCGGCAGCTCCCGGCGGTCGCGGCGTCCGCAGGGGCAGGGAACGCGCGCGGAGTTGGGAGAGGAAGTGGACATGAGGGAAGGACAGATTCTCGCGCATTGTGCAAACCCTCTCGCAAACCCTGAATCGCCACGGATGGCGCGGCACTTGCTCGCGCACTAAGCTCGGCACAAAGAGGAGGCGGCCATGTACCTGAGAGCTTCGGAACAGCACGCGCTGCGCGGCATCTTCGCGCTGCTCGCAGAAAGCCAGGGCGAACGCGAGATCCGCGAGCGCATCGGCTGGGCACTGCTCGACCTGCTGCATGCCGACCAGTTCGCCTCCTTCGTGTGGGATGCCGAGAGCGGCAGCTTCGGCCGCCGGGTGGCGCTCAACATGGACCCGGCCAATCTCGACCGCTATGCCGAATGGCACCAGCACCATGATCCGATCACCTTCGTCCTGCAATCGCGCCGCCGTGCCACCCGCGTGACCGAAGTGATGCCGCAGCGCGAGCTGATGCGCACACCCTTCTTCAACGATTTCCTCTCGCGCGACGGCCTGCACTGGGGCATGAACCTGCACGCCTTCCATGGCGAGCGCGCGCTGGGCGACCTGCGCATCTGGCGCTGCCGGGGACGCGGCGACTTCGGCGCGCACGAGAAGGCGCTGCTGGACCTGATCGAGCCGGCCTTCGCCGGCGCGCTGGAGCGCGCGCAGCGCGTCGACGCAAAGCCTGCTGCTGCGTGGCCGCAGCTGAGCCCGCGCGAGCAGCAGGTCGCACGGGCGGTGCGCGAGGGTCTGACCGACAAGGACATCGCGCGGCGCATGGAAGTCGGCGTGCCGACGGTGCGCACCTACCTGCGGCGCATCTTCGGCAAGCTCGGCATCGAGCGCCGTTCGGCGCTGGCCGGCTGGACCGCGCCCGGCAGCGATCGCTGACTACTTCGTGGGTGCCGGCAGTCGGCCCAGCACCCCTTCGACCGCCAGCCCCAGAGCCAGCAGCTTGCGGTCGCTTCCCGCCGGGCCATCGAATTCCAGCCCGATCGGCAGGCCGCTCGTGGCGCCCAGGCCCGAGGGCAGTTGCAGGCCGGGGATGCCGGCGTTGCCGGCGGGGTCGGTGTTCTGGATCAGCGCGCCGAAGTTCTTCGGGCTGCTGGCCTCCGGCGTGGCGGCTAGCGCGACGCGCGTCACCGTCGGAAACACGAGCGCATCGAGCCTGTTCGCCTTGAAGGTGTCGCGGTAGAGCTTCTGCAGCGCCGGCCGGGCCTTGGCGATAGCGTTGTCGTAGGCAGGCTTGGCATCGACCACGCCGTTGGGGGCCGGCAGCTTGCGCGGGATCACGAGGCCTTCGAAGGCACCCTTGACATCGGGGCTGGCAGCGGCCGCGGCCAGCTGTCGGATGTCGACGCCGGTGCGGTACTTCGCGAGGTAGGCCACCATGTCGTCGTGCGCCTCGTAGAACGCGATCGGGAAGCCGGCCGCGCCATTGAGCTCCATCAGCTTCGGCATCTCGACGTCCACCAGCGTGACGCCTGCCGCGCGCAGCTTGGCCAGCGCCGCATCGGTGGCGGCCTTGGTGTCGGCATCGAGGTTCGCGAAGAAGGCCGGCACCACGCCGAGCCGCACGCGCTTCAGCTCGGCCGGCACCAACGGTGCGCCGCCGGCGATGGCTCCGTCGAGCAGCGCCAGGTCGGCCACCGACAGCGCCATCGGCCCGGCGGTGTCGCGCGTGTGCGAGACCGGCGCGATGCCCTGCTGCGAATAACGGCCCACGGTCGGACGCAGCGCCGCGCATCCGTTGAAGGCGCAGGGAATGCGCACCGAGCCGCCGGTGTCGGTGCCGAGCGCAGCCGGCGCCATGCGCGCACCGAGCGCCGCGCCGTTGCCCGAGGAGGAGCCGCCCGCGATGCGGGTCGCGTCATAGGCATTGCGCACGCCGACCTCGGGCCCGCTCTGGAACGCGGGGTTGTAGCCCGTCACGCCGAAGGCCAGCTCATGCATGTGGGTCTTGCCCAGCACGATCGCACCCGCCGCGCGCAGCTTGGCGACCACGGGCGCATCCGTCGACGGCACGAAACCCTTCAACGCCGGTGTGCCGGTGGTGGCGGGCAGGCCCTGGACCTGGATGTTGTCCTTGATGACCACCGGCACGCCGGCCAGCGGCTTGCACGGGCCGCCGCGCTTGCGCGCGGTGTCGGCCGCGCGCGCGGCCTTGAGGGCGCCGGCCTCGTCGAGCGTGATGAAGGCATTGAGCTGCGGCTTGGCCCTGGCCTGCGCGAGGTAGGCCGAGACCAGCTGCTCGCTGGTCAGCGAGCCGGCGCAGAGGCGCTGCGCGGCCTCGCTGGCGGTCAGCGTGGCGATGTCCGGGGGCGCGGATTGCGCGTGGGTCTGCAGGCCGAGCCCCGCGATGCACGAGAGGGCCGCTGCGCGAAGGGCCAGGGCGGAATTCGAATGAGACATGGCGAGAGCTCCGAGGAGAGAGGCCGCCATGTTGCGCCGCTGGGCGGCGCCTGTCTGTCATCCAGATCGATGACAGCAGAGCTAGGGCCTGCGTTGCACCGGCTTCCGAGCGCGCGCGAGGCGCGCCTTGGCCTGCTGGCCCACATGATCGATCAGCCAGCCGCCCAGCATGACCATTCCAAGCACGCCGAGAGTCATGAGATCCGTTGCCATGATGCGCTCCTCATCGTTTCCACTGGCACCAGTCTGGTCGTTCGCAGCGCGCGCGTGAATCCGCCAATCGGCAGGGAACCTGGCCGCAGGCGCCATACAGCTTTCGACAGTGCGAAGCTGCCATGTTCAAGCCAGGGCGCGCTGGATCAGGAGTTTCTGGATGTCGGAGGTGCCTTCGTAGATCTGGCACACGCGCACGTCGCGGTAGATGCGTTCCAGCGGGAAGTCGTTGACGTAGCCGTAGCCTCCGAGCGTCTGGATCGCCGCGCTGCACACGCGCTCGGCCATCTCGCTCGCGAAGAGCTTGGCCATCGCCGCCTCCTTGAGGCAGGGCCGGCCCGCGTCGCGCAGGCTCGCCGCATGCCAGATCAACTGGCGCGCGGCTTCGAGCTGGGTCGCGCATTCCGCGAGCCGGAAGCCGACGGCCTGCTGCTCGAAGATCGAGCCGCCGAAGGCCTGGCGCTCCTTGGCGTAGGCCAGCGCCACCTCGAAGGCGCTGCGCGCCATGCCCACGCTCTGCGCGGCGATGCCGATGCGGCCGCCCTCGAGCGCGCCGAGCGCGATCTTGTAGCCCTCGCCCTCCTGGCCGATCAGGTTCTCCGCCGGGATGCGGCAGGCGTCGAAGTTGATCTGGGCGGTGTCGCTCGAATGCTGGCCCAGCTTGTCCTCGAGCCGCGCGACCGTGTAGCCCGACGCGTCGGTGGGCACGATGAAGGCGCTCATGCCGCGCTTGCCCGCGCCCTTGTCGGTGACGGCGATCACGATCGCGACCTGGCCGTTCTTGCCGCTGGTGATGAACTGCTTGACGCCGTCGATCACCCAGCCGTCCGCGTCCTTGCGCGCCGTGCTGCGCAGCGACGAGGCATCGCTGCCGGCCTGCGGCTCGGTCAGGCAGAAGGCGCCGAGCATCTGCCCTTGGGCCAGCGGTTGCAGCCACTTCTTCTTTTGCTGCGCATTGCCGTAGCGCATGAGGATCGCGTTGACCGGGCAGTTGGTGACGCTGATCGCGGTGCTGGTGCCGCCGTCGCCGGCCGCGATTTCCTCCAGCACCAGCGCGAGCGTCAGGTAGTCGAGGCCGGCGCCGCCGTCTTCCTCGGGCACGCAGATGCCGTAGGCGCCGAGCGCCGCCAGGCCTGCATGCGCTTCCTTGGGAAAGCTGTGCTCGCGGTCCCAGCGCGAGGCATGAGGCCAGAGTTCGGCTTGCGCAAAATCGCGCACCGCGTCGCGGATCGCTTCCTGGTCGGCGTTGAGCAGCATGGTGACCCTCCTGCCTGCCTGTTTACTTCGATGCGCCGAGGTCCATGATCAGCTTGCTGGCCATGTAGAGGCGGCGCGGGATGGCGTCGATCATCACGTACTCGGCGGAATCGCTGTGGTAGCCGAAGCCCGGCAGGCCCAGGCTTTCGATCACCGGCTTGCCCGAGAGCGCCGCGTAGGCCGCGTCGGTGCCGCCGCCGGTGCGCTCTTCCACGCCGAGCGTGCCGCCCGCTTCCTTGTAGTAGGCCACCGCCTTGTCGACCAGCTTCTTGCCGCCTTCGCCGGCATTGAAGGCCGGACGGCCGCGCGTGGCCAGCACCTTGATCTCGGAGTTCGGCAGCTTTTTCTTCTGCGCGCGCTCTTCCAGCGTCTTCATCGCGGCTTCCAGGTCTTCGTTGCGCGCATAGCGCACGTCGGCGTTGAGGCTGGCGCTGTCGGGAATGATGTTCGACACCGCACCGGCCTTCGCGATGGTCCAGTTGAAGCGCAGGTTCTGCGCCTTGTTGTCGATGTCCATGGTGCGCAGCACCAGGTCGGAGGCCTCGACCAGCGCATTGACGCCGAGCTCGGGCGCCGCGCCCGCATGCGATGCCTTGCCCTTGATGTTGACCTGCACGTAGGCGATGCCCGAGGTGCCGAGCGAGAGCTTCTCGGCTTCGGCGCCGGTGGGCTCGAAGGAGAGCACGTAGTCGCTCGCCCTGGCCTCTTCCTGGATCAGGTCGCGCGAACCGAAGGAGCCCTTCTCTTCGTCGGTGTTGAACAGCACGGTGAGCGTGCCGAAATCCTGGAAGCCGCGCTCCTTGAGCAGCTTCAGCGTGTGCAGGACGACCGCGTTGCCTCCCTTGTCGTCGGCGATGCCGGGGCCGTAGGCCTTGTTGCCTTCGACGCGGAAGGGCGCCTTGGCCAGGATGCCCTTCAGGTAGACCGTGTCCATGTGCGACATCAGGAGGATGTTCTTGCCGCCCTTGCCCTTCAGCTTGCCGACGATGTTGTCGCCGACCACGATGCCGGTCGACTTGCTGCGCGTGACAGTGAAGCCCAGCGCCTTGAGCTCATCCTCGAAGTACTTGCCCGCGGCGGCCATGCCCTCGGCGTCGCCGGTGCCGGTCTCGATGTTGACCAGCCGCTCCAGCGTCTTCACGACGGCCGGCTGCTCGGCGGTGGCGGCGCTGAAAAGCGCCTCGTCACGCGTCTGGCTCCAGGCGGCGGGGGCAAGGAAAGCGGTGGCGAACAGTGCGGCGAGCGCGTGGCGGGGAATGGCCGGAAGCATGAACAGGGTTTCCTAGGAGTGGGCAAGCCCATCATTCTAGGTACCGCTCAATGCGACACGGCTCGCCCCCGCGCCGAACAAGAAATGTCACAGCGCGCGGCGATATGGCAAAAAAATGTCAACCGCGCACTGTGCCTGTCGCTAGGCGGCGATCAGCGCGGCCGAGCGCGCAATGGCTCGCGCACTCAGCTTGGCGGCGGTTCGCAGCACGCCGTCCCAGTAGCGCTCGACTGCTTCGAGGCCGCCGGCTTTTTCCTGCAGCTCGAAGGGAACGCAGAGGGTCCAGTCCTTGATGCCGAGAAAGTGAGTTCGAAAGACCTCACCATGAAACTCGGCGGTCTCTTCCGCGCTGACGTCGCGCGTGATGGAGGGCCCGTTTTCGAACTGGGCCCGCAAGGCGCCCAGATAGCCCTTTGCCATGCTGGTTCGGAAGCGCGCGAGCTCGTGGTCCGTCAGCTTCTGGCGGGCCTCCAGGCCCAGGCCGGGCACCGTGCGGCCCCGTGCCTCGGGCGGCAGGCTGTCGTCGACATCGCCGGCGGCCCAGCACGCGTAGTAGTAGCCGCGGTCGGCGAGGTAGTCATAGGCCGTATGGATGCGCCCTTGGTCGACCAGTGCGCGAAGCTTGTCGAACTGAGCCTTCGAAATCGGAGACGGCATGAAAAGAGAACTCCAGCGTGGAAAGGTCGCGCATCGAATGGACGGCGCCTTTTTTCCAACGGCCGCCGCCTTCGTTGCGGTCTGAACTGCAGTTATCGTGCCTGCTCTTGCCTCAGACCAATTCGAGCGCGACCGCCGTGCCCTCGCCGCCGCCGATGCACAGCGTCGCCACGCCGCGCTTCTTGCCTTTCTGCTGCAGCGCATGGATGAGCGTGACCATGATGCGCGCGCCGCTGGCGCCGATCGGGTGGCCCAGCGCGCAGGCGCCGCCGTGCACGTTGACGATGTGGTGCGAGACGTCGAGCTCGTGCATCAGCGCCATCGGCACCACGGCGAAGGCTTCGTTGACTTCCCACAGGTCGACGTCCTTCACGCCCCAGCCGGTCTTCTTGAACAGCTTGGACACGGCGCCCACGGGCGCGGTCGAGAACCATTCGGGCTGCTGAGCGTGGGTGGCATGGCCGACGAGGCGCGCGATCGGCCTGGCGCCGAGCTTCTTGGCGGTGCTCTCGGTCATCATCACCAGCGCGGCGGCGCCGTCGTTGATCGACGAGCTCGAGGCCGCGGTGATGGTGCCGCCCTCTTTCTTGAAGGCCGGCTTGAGGGTGGGGATCTTGTCGAGCTTGACCTTGCCGGGGCCCTCGTCGATCTCGATCACGGTGTCGCCGCCGCGACCCTTGACCGTGACCGGCGCGATCTCGGCCTTGAAGGCGCCCGAGGTGGTGGCGGCCTTGGCGCGCTCCACGCTGGCGATCGCGAAGGCGTCCTGCTGCTCGCGCGTGAACTTGTACTTGGCCGCGCAGTCCTCGCCGAAGGTGCCCATCGAGCGGCCGGGCTGGTAGGCGTCTTCGAGGCCGTCGAGCATCATGTGGTCGAAGATGCGGTCGTGGCCCATGCGGTAGCCGCCACGGCCCTTGAGCATGAGGTAGGGCGCGTTGGTCATGCTCTCCATGCCGCCCGCGACCATGACTTCGTGCGTGCCCGCGAGCAGCAGGTCGTGCGCGAGCATCGCGGCCTTCATGGCCGAGCCGCACATCTTGCTGAGCGTGACGGCGCCGGCGCTGTCGGGCAGGCCGCCCTTGTAGGCCGCCTGGCGCGCCGGCGCCTGGCCCTGGCCGGCCATCAGGCAATTGCCGAACAGCACCTCGCCGACCGCGTCGGGCGCGATGCCCGCGCGCTCGACGGCCGCCTTGATGGCCACGCCGCCCAGGTCGTGCGCCGCGAGAGAAGAAAAGTCGCCCTGGAAGCCGCCCATGGGGGTGCGGGCGGCGCCGACGATAACGATGGATTCGGTCATGGAAGTTGCTCCTTTAGAAAAATGTGCACTAGCAAAAATCTACTCTCGGGGTTGGCGGAGCGACACGAAGTGCGCGCAGCCTGGGGGCGAGCTAAAAGTAAGGCGCATGGCCATCGTGAATGAACCGCTGCGCCTCGTCGTAGGGAAAAACGTCCAGCATCTGGCCGGCCTGGATGCGCTCCTTGTGGCTTTGCCAGAAGGCGGCGTCGAGCAGGTCGGCATGGTGGGCCATGAAGGCCTCGCGCACCGCCTCGTTGCCGAGCAGGAAGGGGCCGAAGGTCTCGGGGAACACGTCCTTCGGGCCGACCGAGTACCAGACCTCGCCGCTCATCTCGTCTTCCTCGTGGATCGGCGTCGGCACGCGGCGGAAGTTGCAGTCGGTGAGGTATTCGATCTCGTCGTAGTCGTAGAACACGACCTTGCCGCCGCGCGTGACGCCGAAGTTCTTCCACAGCATGTCGCCGGGAAAGATGTTGGCCGCAACCATGTCCTTGATGGCATTGCCGTACTCGATGACCGCATGCTCCAGTTGCTTGCCCGCGCGCTTGGCATGCTCGGGATGCTCCATCTGGTCGAGGGCTTCGTGCAGGTAGATGTTGAGCGGGATCATGCGGCGCTCGATGTAGACGTGCTTGAGCACCACCTCCATCTCCCCGTTGCCGTCGCGGTCGCCGATCTCGAGCTGGCTGGGCGCGAATTTCTGGATCTCCTCGATCAGCTCGGGCTCGAAGCGGTCGAGCGGGAAGCCGACGTCGCTGTACTCCAGCGTGTCGGCCATGCGGCCCACGCGGTCGTGCTGCTTGACCAGCATGTACTTACCCTTGATCTGCTCGCGCGTGGTGTCCTTCTGCGGCGGGTAGAAGTCCTTGATGACCTTGAACACGTAGGGGAAGGACGGCAGGTCGAACACCAGCATCACCATGCCCTTGATGCCGGGCGCGATGCGGAACCTGTCGCTCGAGTAGTTGAGGTGGTAGAGGAAATCGCGGTAGAAGAGCGTCTTGCCCTGCTTGGCCAGCCCGAGTGCGTTGTAGATCTCGGCGCGCGGCTTGCGCGGCATCAGCGAGCGCAGGAACTGCACATAGGCCGAGGGCACTTCCATGTCGACCATGAAGTAGGCGCGCGCGAAACTGAAGAGCATCTGCAGGTCTTCCTCGCCGAAGAGCGCCGCGTCGATGTAGAACTTGTCCGCGCTGTCGTGCAGGATCGGCAGCGCGAAGGGCAGTTCGATGAAACCGTTGATGATCTTGCCGACCACGTAGGCGCCCTTGTTGCGGTAGAACAGGCCCGACAGCACCTGCAGCTGGAAGTTGGCGCGCAGCTTGACCTGGTGGAAGCGCCCGAGAATGGCGGCCGCCACGCGCTCGGCGTCGCGCTTCAGGTTGGCGTAGCCGCCCTGCAGCGCGTAGTCCTCGAGCATGCGCTCGATGGTGTCGGCCAGCGTCTCGCGCTCGGGGTAGTAGGCGCGGTAGGTGGGCGCATCGCGCGGCTCGATGTACTCGGTGCTGATGGCCGGCCGCACGAAGATGAAGTCGTTCTGGAAGTAGGCGCGGTGCAGGATCTTGGTGGTTACCGAGTTGAAGAAGCTCTCGGCCAGCTCGGGCTGGTGGTGGTCGACCAGGAGGCCGATGAAGTGCAGCTTGACCTGGTGCCAGACGTCCATCGGCTGGTCGCCGGCCTTGAACTCCTTCTCGAGCCGCGCCACCGCCTCGCTCACCCGCAGATCGTAGAACTCGATGCGCTCGCGCTGCGCCCGCTGCTGGCCGTGCCAGTCGGCGGTTTCGAAGCGGTGCTTGGCGCGCGCCGACTCGGCGCGGAACAGCTGGTAGTGGCGGTTGAAGCCGTCGCGCATCGCCTTTGCGATGTCGTAGGCCAGCGGCGAGTCGAGGCGCTGGGGGAACATGGTCTCAGTCGGTTTCCTTGAGCACGTCCGGAACGGGTTGGGCGGCTTCGCCCGGCTTGCTCCACTTGTAGCGAATGCGCTGCACCGCTGCGCGGTACAGGTTGTCCAGCGGCTTGGAGCCGTCGACGGTCATGCCCAGGTCCTCGAGCAGCCCGTCGTGCACGCCGAAGGCCCAGCCGTGGATGGTGACCGTCTGGTTGCGGCTCCAGGCGTCGACCATGACGGTGCTGACCGCCACATTGACCACCTGCTCCGCCACGTTGAGTTCGCACAGCGCATCGGCGCGCACGGTTTCCGGCAGGCTTTCGAGCATGACCCGGTGCCGGTCGCGCACGTCCTGGATGTGGCGGATCCAGTTGTCGGCGATGCCGATGCGCGCGCCTTCGAGCGCGGCCTGCACGCCCGAACAGCCATAGTGGCCGACCACCATGATGTGCCGGACCTTGAGGCGCTCGACCGCGAACTGGATCGCCGACAGCGCGTTGAGGTCGGAGTGCACCACGATGTTGGCCACGTTGCGGTGCACGAACACTTCGCCCGGCTCGAGGCCGGTGATCTGGTTGGCGGGCACGCGGCTGTCGGAGCAGCCGATCCACATGTACTTGGGGGTCTGCTGCTTCACCAGGCTGGTGAAGAAGCCGGGGCGATCGCGCTCCATCCGCGCAGCCCAGCTGCGGTTGTGGGAGAACAGGTCATCGAGGTTGTCGGGCATGGTGTTGTCCATTGTCGGTGACTGGGGTGAATATCGGGCCCTCAGCGGGCCTTGGGTTTGACGGCACGCGCGAGCGCGGCGCGCGCCTGCTTTTCCTGTGCGCGGACCTCGGCGAGGTTGGTCTCCAGCTCGGCCAGCTGGGCCTCGAGCTGGGCGCGGTGGTTGCCGAGCACGCCGAGAAAGCGCTGCAGCTGCGCGGCCGTGTCGCGCGGGCTGTCGTACATGTCAAGGATCTCCTTGGCCTCGGTCAGCTTCAGGCCGAGCCGCTTGGCGCGCAGGGTGAGCGTCAGCCGTGCACGGTCGCGCGCGGTATAGACGCGCTGCTGCCCGGCGCGCTCCGGGGCGAGCAGCCCCATGTCCTCATAGAAGCGGATCGCCCGCGTGGTGAGGTCGAATTCCCTGGCGAGTTCGCCGATGGTGAAAGTCTGCGAAGGCATGATGCGGGTGCGGGGTTGCGGCGGTGACAGCACATTCGGGCTGCACTGCCTACAATGATGGCTCTTCCCCATGACGTTTACGTTAACGTCAATCGTACATGAACCTCCTCGAACGCGAACTCCAATACCCCTTCGGCGACACGCTGCCTGCACCGGGCGAGACTTTCGAGGTCGCGCCCGGCGTGCGCTGGATCCGCATGGCGCTGCCCTTCGCGCTCGACCACATCAACCTCTGGCTCTTGCGCGACACGCTCGACGGCGTCGAGGGCTGGACGGTGGTGGACTGCTGCATCGCCCACGATGCCTCGCGGGCGCAGTGGGAGCAAATCTTCACCACCCAGCTCGAAGGCCTGCCGATCCTGCGCGTGCTCGTGACCCACATGCACCCCGACCACATCGGCCTGGCCGACTGGCTGTGCGAGCGCTGGAACGCACCGCTGTGGATCAGCGCCACCGACTACCACGTGGCGCGCGTGCTCACCAGCGCCGGCGACACGCTGGCCGGCGGCGACGCGGCGGCGGACTTCTTCGCCTCGCACGGCCTGGTCGACCCCGAATCGGTGGCCAAGATTCGCGCGCGCAGCAACTACTACGCGAACATGGTGCCCGCGGTGCCGGCCAGCTTCGTGCGCCTGCTCGACGGCGCCACGGTCTCGATCGGCGGGCGCGCCTGGCGCTGCATCAGCGGCTACGGCCACGCGCCCGAGCACATCGCGCTCTATTGCGAGGAGCTTGGCGCGCTGCTCGGCGGCGACATGATGCTGCCGCGCATCTCGACCAACGTGAGCGTGCATGCGGGCGAGCCCGAAGCCAATCCGCTGCGCCTCTTCCTCGACAGCATCGAGCGGTTCAAGACCCTGCCTGCGGGCACGCTGGGCCTGCCCTCGCACGGCAAGCCCTTCACCGGCATCCACCGGCGCGTCGAGCAGTTGCAGGAGCACCATCGCGACCGCCTGGCCGAGCTGCTGGAGGCCTGCACGCAGAAGCCGCACAGCGCGGCCGAGGGCCTGCCGATCCTGTTCAAGCGCCAGCTCGATCTGCACCAGATGACTTTTGCGATGGGCGAGACGGTGGCCCACCTGCACCTCTTGTGGTTCGAAGGGCTGCTGCAGCGCCGCAAGGGCGAGGACGGCGTCTACCGCTTCGGCGTGTTCGCATGAACAACACGCTGGCCCAGCTGCGTGAGGGCCGGCTGGCCGGTGTCCGGCGGCTGGACCTCGCGTGCGGACTCACCGAGTTCCCGCGCGAGATCTTCGAACTGGCGGACACGCTGGAGGTGCTCGATCTCTCGGGCAATGCGCTCAGCGCCCTGCCGGACGACCTGGGCCGGCTGCACCGGCTGCGGGTGCTCTTCTGCTCGAACAACCGCTTCACGCGTCTGCCCGAATCGGTGGGGCAATGCGCGCAACTCGATATGGTGGGCTTCAAGGCCAATCGCATCCGCAGCGTGCCGGCCGCCTCGCTGCCGGCGTCGCTGCGCTGGCTGATCCTGACGGACAACGAGATCGAGGCCCTGCCGCCCACCATCGGCCGCTGCACGCGGCTGCAGAAGCTGATGCTTGCCGGCAACCGCCTGCAGTCGCTGCCGGCCGAGATGGCCGCCTGCCAAGGGCTCGAGCTGCTGCGCATCTCGGCCAACCGCCTCGATGCCCTGCCCGAATGGCTGCTCTCGCTGCCGCGGCTTTCGTGGCTGGCTTTCGCGGGCAATCCCTTCGACGATCGAGCCGAAGCGGCGGCGCTGGCCGCAGAGGCCATTCCGGCCATCGACTGGAACTCTCTCTCGCTGCAACACAAGCTCGGTGAAGGCGCTTCCGGCCTGATTCATCAGGCGGACTGGACCGGGGCTGACGGTGGCATCCAACCGGTGGCAGTCAAGCTGTTCAAGGGTGCCGTCACCAGCGACGGCTGGCCTCACAGCGAGATGGCGGCCTGCATCGCCGCCGGCGCGCACCCCAACCTGATAGCAGTGCGGGGCCAGGTCGGCAACCACCCCGAGGCCACGCCCGGCCTCGTGCTGGCGCTGGTGGATCCGCGCTTCGCCAACCTGGCCGGCCCGCCCAGCCTGGCTTCCTGCACGCGCGACGTCTATGCCGATGCCGCCGGCTGGCCGGTGCCGACCGCGCTGCGCATGGCGCGCGGCATCGCCTCGGCCGCGGCACAGCTGCATGCGCACGGCATCCTGCACGGCGATCTCTACGCCCACAACATCCTGTGGGACGGCCAGGGCGACTGTCTCCTGGGCGACTTCGGCGCCGCCTCCTTCCTGCCGTTGGACGACGGCGCGCAGGCCCAGGCGCTGCAGCGCATCGAGGTGTGCGCCTTCGGCCATCTGCTGGCGGAGCTGCTGGCGCGCTCCCGGCCGGCCGACGGCGAGGACCATGCCGCGCTCGCACTGCTGACTGGTCTTCAGGCACGCTGCGTGCAGCCCGAGCCCGCCGCGCGCCCGGCCTTCGCCGAGATCGCATTGGCCCTCGCAGCCGCCTGAGCGCGAACCCGCCATGCCCGCTCCCCTGCCGCTGCCCACCCGCGACGGCGTCGGCCCGAGCTGCGTCGCGCTGCCGCCCGGCCCCTGGCCCACCATCGCCGAGTTCCTGGTGCAGCGCTTCGCGGCCATCCCGCGCGCCACCTGGGAAGCGCGCATGCGCTCGGGCGAAGTGGTCGACGAGCACGGCGTGCCCGTCACCGAAACGCGGCCCTACCAGCCGCGGCTGCGCATCTACTACTACCGCTCGCTCGAGACGGAGCGCCGCATCCCTTTCGACGAAGTCATCCTGTTCCAGGACGAGCAGCTGCTGGCCGTGGACAAGCCCCATTTCCTGCCGGTCACGCCGGTGGGCAAGTACGTGCAGGAGAGCCTGCTCGTGCGCCTGAAGCGCAAGCTGGGCCTCGACGACCTGGCGCCCCTGCACCGCATCGACCGCGAGACCGCCGGCGTGGTGCTGTTCTCGGTCCAGCCCGCGACCCGCGGCATCTACCACGCGCTGTTCGCCGAGCGCGAGATCGCCAAGCACTACGAGGCCATCGTACCCTGGCATGGCGATCTGGCGCTGCCCGCCGTGCGCCGCAGCCGCCTTGTGGACGATTCGCATTTCATGCGCATGCGGGAAGTGCCCGGCGAGCCCAACTCCGAGACGCGCCTCGAGCTGCTGGAGGCCGGCGAGGGCTGGGCCCGCCTGCTTCTCGCGCCGCTCACGGGACGCAGGCATCAGCTGCGCGTGCACTGCGCAGCGCTCGGCATGCCGATCTGCAACGACGCGCTCTATCCCGAGCTTCTGCCCGAAGGCGACGAAGACTTCGAGCGGCCGCTGCAGCTCTTGGCCAAGGGGCTGGCCTTTCGCGATCCGGTCACCGGCATTCGGCGCGAATTCAAAAGTGCAAGAGCGCTTTCACTGCCGCTTCGACCAAAGTCTTAGCCCGTTCATTCCGGCCTCAATCTGATGAATACTCGGGCCAGAGGTACCGATGAACGTATTGATGATTGATGACCACGTGATGTTCTTGCAGGGCATGAAGAACCTGCTGAGCGTCCTGGTTCCCGAGCTGCGCGTGGAGACCACGGGCGAAATGACGAATGCCGCGAAGCTGGTGGAGCTCGCGGAGTTCGACCTGGTGCTGCTCGACTGGCACCTGGCCGATTGCGATGGCGAAGAGTCCATTCGCCGGCTGCGCGATGCGGGCTGCATGGCGCGCATCGTGGTGCTGTCCGGCGAGACCAACGCCACGCTGATCCGCAACTCGGTCGACCTGGGCGCGGCCGGCTTCATTCCCAAGAAGTACAGCTCGGAAATGATGGTCGCTGCGCTGCGGCACGTGCTGGCCGGACGCATCTTCCTGCCGCTGGAAACCCTCAACGCGGCCCCGCCCGATGTCGAAGCCCAGCCGAACACGGGCAACGACCCTCGGCTCGCAGGCCTCACCGCGCGCCAGATGGACGTCTACCGCGCAGCCGCGCGCGGCCTGCCCAACAAGCTCATCGCACGCCAGCTCAACATCGCCGAGTCCACCGTCAAGGCCCACCTGACCGCGGTCTACACCGCGCTCGGCGTGCGCAACCGCACCGAGGCCGCCTACCAGGCATCGCGCGAGGGCATCCGCATTGACTGACACCGCGTCCGCGCCGATTCCGCTCGCCGGCAGCACGCGCGAGGCACGCATCGGGCGCCGCATTCTTGAGCGCCGGCTGGCGCTGATCCTGCAGTACTCGCGGCGCCTGCCGCTCAACTACCTGGGCTACATCCTGGTGGCCTTCATCGTCTGGCGCCAGGGCGTGCAGGTCTGGCCCTGGATCTGGCTGGCCCTCACCGGCGCCGTGATGGTGTACCGCTGGCGCCTGGGTCTGGCAGTGGAGCGCGCCGAACCCGAGACCCAGCTGCAGTACCTGCCGCGGCTGCTGCGCGGCTTCGACCTCAACGGCATCTCGACCGCGGCCATCGTTCCCTTCGCCTTCTTCGCGCCAGGAGACTTCGCGCCGCTGGCGGTGGCCGCGGTGCTGATGGCCGGCTGCACCATCGGCGCCGCCTCGGTCGCGGGCTCGCAGCGCGCCTTCGTGGGCTTCTGCACGCTCACCTTCTTGTGCCTGGGCGGCGGCTGGGCCTGGCGCGGCGGGGCGGTGGGTTACATGTTCGGGGCCGGCATCGTGCTCGTCTATTTCATGCTGCTGGCCACCGTCAGAGACCAGGGACGCATGCTGCACAAGCTCATGAATGTGGTCGACGACAACGCGGTTCTGTCCGAAGCCGTGCGCCAGGAGCGCGACCGCGCCACCGCCGCCAGCGAGGCCAAGACGCGCTTCTTCGCGGCCGCCAGCCACGATCTGCGCCAACCGCTGCATGCGCTCTCGATCAACGCGACCACGCTGGACATCCTGGCCCGGCGCGCCACCGATCCGCTCCTGAAAGAGGTGAGCCGCGGCATCGGCAGCGCGCTGCGCCAGAGCAGCGGCCTCCTGGACGGCCTGCTGGACATCTCGCGCCTCGACGCCCACACCATCGAAGCCAAGTTCGCGCCGCACGACATCGGCGCCGTGCTGCGCGCCTCGCGCGACGAATATGCGGCGCTGGCGGCGCAGCAGGGCCTCTTCATGAAGGTGCTGGCGCCCGACGCGCCGCTCTGGGGCCTCACCGACGGCGACCAGCTGATGCGCATCGTCGGCAACCTCGTGAACAACGCCATCAAGTTCACCACCAGCGGCGGCGTGACGCTGTCGGCACAGCCGGGGCCCGACGGCCGGGTCGTGGTGCGGGTGAGCGACACCGGCCCCGGCATCCCGGAGAACGAGCGCGAGCGGGTGTTCGAGGAGTTCTACCAGATCGGCAATCCCTCGCGGGACCGCGCGCAGGGCCTGGGCCTCGGCCTCGCGATCGTGCGCCGCACGGCCGACCTGTTGAAGATCGAGCTCAAGCTGGACAGCGAGCCGGGCCGCGGCACCACCTTCGAGCTCCATATCGCGCCTGCCGTTCCGTTGGACGACTCCCACCCCGAGGTGGCGAATTCGCTGGCGCGTTCCTTCGACGGCACTCGCCTGGCCGTGCTGCTGGTCGACGACGAGGCCGAGGTGCTGTCCGCGATGTGCACCTATCTGCACCAGCTGGGCTGGTCGGTGAAGGGCGTCGCCAACGGCCTCAAGGCCGAGCAGGCGCTGGCCGAGGGCTTCGAGCCCGACGTGATGGTGGTGGACTACCGCCTGCGCGAAGAGACGGGCCTCGACGTGATCGAAAGACTGCGCCAGAAGAAGCCGGATCTGCCGGCCGTGATCGTGACCGGCGAGACCGCGCCGATGCGCTTCCGCGAGTTCTCGAGCGTGGCGGCGCGCATCCTGCACAAGCCGCTCGACGGCGACCGGCTCGCGCGCACCCTGCAAGAGGTGGTGCTGGCGCTGGACGAAGAGGAACCGCTGGCACCAAGGTGACGGCGGCCGGCGCCCGTGCGCACTAAGCTCCTGCGCATATTCAGGAGACACAGCGCATGGACACCACCCGACTCTTTTCGCTCGAGGGCCGCAGCGCCCTCATCACCGGCGGTTCGCGCGGCATCGGCCGCATGATCGCCGAAGGCTTCCTGGCGCAGGGCGCCCGCGTCTACATCTCGGCGCGCAAGGCCGCGGCCTGCGACCAGACGGCCAAGGAACTCTCGGCCTTCGGCCACTGCGTCTCGCTGCCGGCCGACGTGTCGACGCTGGAGGGCGCGCAAGCCCTGGTCGACGCCTATGCCAAGCACGAAGGCACGCTCGACATCCTGGTCAACAACGCCGGCGCCGCCTGGGGTGCGCCCTACGAGGAGTTCCCCGAAAGCGGCTGGGACAAGGTGGTCGACCTCAACCTCAAGACCCCCTTCTTCCTGACCAAGGCGCTGACGCCGATGCTCAAGAAGGCGGCTACCGACCACCTGGCGAAGGTCATCAACATCGCCTCGATCGACGGCATCTCGATCAATCCGCAGGAAACCTACTCGTACGCGGCCAGCAAGGCCGGGCTGATCCAGCTCACGCGCCGCATGGCGCTGCGCCTCGCGCAGGACCGCATCGTCGTCAGCGCGATCGCGCCGGGCGCCTTCGCTTCCGACATGAACAAGGTCGCGCGCGACCATGGCGACGAGATCAAGGGGCACATTCCGGCGGGACGCATCGGCGAGCCGGAAGACATGGCGGCTGCGGCGATCTACCTCGCATCGCGCGCTGGCGATTACGTGATGGGCTCGACGCTGGTCGTCGACGGCGGCGTCACGCACGCACGCTGAACGACACCCGGTTCACCACGTCGGAACCGGGTGCTCCTTGAGCTGCTGCCGCAGCGCGCCGTAGTCCGGCAGCACGCTCTCCACCGTCTCCCAGAAGCGCGGGCTGTGGTCCATCACGCGCAGGTGGCTCAGTTCGTGCGCCACCACGTAGTCGATCACCGACATCTTGAAGTGCACCAGCCGCCAATGCAGCCGGATCGCGCCGTCGGCGCTGGCGCTGCCCCAGCGCGTGGAGGCGTTCGACAGCGCCAGCTTGCGCCAGGCCACGCCGAGGCGGGGCGCAAAGTGGTCGAGCCGCTCGGTGAAGACGCGCCGCGCCTGGCGCATGAGCCAGGCTTGCGCGGCATCGCGGATCTGGGCCTGATTGGCGTTGTTCGCCAGCGCGAGGCGCAGCGTGTGCGGCGCAACGCCCGCCCCCGCATCGAGCATGGCGCCGATGCCGTCGAAGGCATGGTGCGGATCGAGCCGCACCACCACCGGCTCGCCGAGAAAGGGAAAGCTGACGCCGTCCTTCCACTCGATGCGCGCCGCTTCCAGCCGCGCATGGCGCTGCTGCGTCTCGGACAGCTTGCGCAGGATCCAGTCGGCCTTCTCCTTCACCGCGGCATCGACATCGCGCAGCGCCACCCAGCGCGGCGCGCGCACCGACAGGCCCTCGGCACCGACCACGAAGCCGATGGTGCGGCGCTTGCCGCGCGTGAACTCATAGGCCACGCGGGCGTCGCCCAGCACGAGCTCGCGCGTGGCGCGCGGATGGACGAAGCTGGCCGGGCTCATCGCATCGGCCAGCGGGATCGCAGGCGGGAAGACGGTGCCCGCCGGCGCTTGTTCGACGGCGGGCGCAGGCGCAGGCGGCGCAGGCTCGTCGAACAGGTCGAGCGTGAACTGCAGTAGGCTGCGCATGGCCGGGCCTCAGGCCGAAACCGTCTCGGTCGAGACGTAGGCCTCGGGATCGAGCCGGCGCATCTCGCCCTCGATCCAGGCCTCGACCTCGCGCATCAGCTCGTCGGGCCGGCGCCCGACGCTCGAAATGGCCGGACCGATCGAGACATCGACCACGCCCGGGCGCTTGATGAAGGCCTTGCGCGGCCAGACCTTGGCCGAGGTCACGGCGATCGGGATCACCGGCACGCCGGTCTCGCACGCGAGCCGAGTGCCGCCGGTCTTGTAGACGCCCTGCCGGCCGCGCGGAATGCGCGTGCCTTCGGGAAACATGATGATCCAGATGCCCTGCGCCAGCAGCTCGCGGCCCCGCGCGACGACCTTGTTGAAGGCCTGCGTGCGCTGGCTGCGGTCGATGTGGATCATGTCGAGCCGCGCCATGGCCCAGCCGAAGAAGGGCACGTAGATCAGTTCCCTCTTGAACACGAAGGCCAGCGGATGCGGCATCAGCGTGGGCATCAGGAAGGTCTCGAAGGTCGACTGGTGCTTGACCAGCAGCACGCAGCCGGCGAGCTTGTCCTGCGGCAGGTTCTCCATGCCGCTCACGCGCGTCTTGATGCCCAGCAGCAGCCGCGCGCCGCCGATGGCCCAGCCGAGCCAGCGCGCGGCCATCCAGTACAGCGGAATGCCGCGCTTCCAGAGCGAGCTGACCACCATGATGATGCCCCAGGGGATCACCGTGACGAGCATCCACAGCGCGTGGACGAGAGAGCGAAGGAAGGCCATCAGACGGCCACCTGCAGGGTGGCCTGCTGCTCTTCGCGTTCCAGCAGGAAGTCGACGAAAGCCGCCAGATCGTCGTGGACCTGCGTGTTCGGCGGGTACTCGGGCGGCAACGGCGTCACGCCGCGGCAGGCCGCGCCCATGCCGGTCAGCAGCAGGTGCGGCTCGCAGCCGGCGGCCGCGCCGGCCTGCATGTCGCGCAGGCTGTCGCCCGCAACCGGCACGTGGGCCAGGTCGACGCCATAGCGCTCACCGATCTGGTGGAACAGGCCCGGCTTGGGCTTGCGGCACTCGCAGCCCTCGTCGGGGCTGTGCGGGCAATAGAACACCGCATCGACGCGGCCGCCCACCGCCGCCAGCATCTTGTGCATCTTGGCGTGCATCGCGTTGAGCGACGCCATGTCGAACAGTCCGCGGCCGAGCCCGGACTGATTGGACGCGATCACGACATGCCAGCCCGCATGGTTGAGCCGCGCGACCGCCTCCAGCGCGCCGGGCAGCGGCGTCCACTCGATGTCGCTCTTGACGAAGTCCTCGCGGTGCACGTTGAGCGTGCCGTTGCGGTCCAGGATGACGATTTTCATGGCGTGCCGATCAGGTGGCGAGGCGCTCGAGCTGCGCCACGCGGTTCATCGCCGCATGCAGCAGCATCAGGAGGCCGAGTCGGTTGAGGCGCAGGTCGGACTGCTCGGCATTGACCATCACGCCGTCGAAGAAGGCATCGACCGGCTCGCGCAGCGCGGCCAGGGTTTGCAGCGAGGCGGTGTAGTCGCCGGCGTCGAACTGCGCATTGGCCACGGGCACGACCTTCTGCATCGCGGCATGGAGCGCCTTTTCGGCCGGCTCCTGCAGCAGCAACTCGCTCACGTGCGCATCGGCTTCGGGCGACTTCTTGAGGATGTTGCCGATGCGCTTGTTGGCCGCCGCCAGCGCGGGCGCCTCGGGCAGCGCGGCGAAGGCGCGCACGGCGGCCAGCAGCTTGGGCACCTCGCCGAGGCGCTGCGGCTGGGGCGCCAGCACGGCGTCGACCTCCTGGGCGCTGGCGCCCTGCTCGCGCAGGATGCCGGCCAGGCGGTCGTAGAGGAAAGCTTCAAGCGCCTCGGTCGGGTCGGCGAGCGCGGCTTCGCCCGCCTTCGGCGCGAAGGCGGCGAAGGCCTGGCCGAGCAAGGCGCGCAGTTCGATCGGCAGCTGGCGCTCGATCAGCATGCGGATCACGCCCAGTGCATGACGGCGCAGCGCGAAGGGATCGCGGTCGCCGGTGGGCAGGTTGCCGATGCCGAACATGCCCACCAGGGTCTCGAGCTTGTCGGCCAGCGCGACCACGATGCCGACGGGGTTGCGCGGCAGCTCGTCGCCCGCGAAGCGCGGCTTGTAATGGTCTTCGACCGCATCGGCCACCGCGGGCTCGAGCCCGTCGTGCAGCGCGTAGTAGCGGCCCATGGTGCCCTGCAGCTCGGGGAACTCGCCGACCATGTCGGTCACCAGGTCGGCCTTGGCCAACTGGGCGGCCTGCACCGCATGCGGCGCTAGCGTGCTGTCGTGCGACGCGGCGCCCAGCTGCTCGCCGATGGCGTGCGCGATGCGCATCACGCGCTGCACGCGTTCGCCCTGGGTGCCCAGCTTGTTGTGATAGACCACCTTGGCCAGCGACTCGACGCGCGAGGCCAGCGATTTCTTGCGGTCCTGGTCGAAGAAGAACTTGGCGTCGGCCAGCCGCGGGCGCACCACGCGCTCGTTGCCGCCGATCACCGCGCCGGCATCGTCGGGCCGGATATTGCTGACCACCAGGAACTTGTGGGTGAGCCGGCCCGCGGCGTCGAGCAGCGGAAAGTACTTCTGGTTGGCCTTCATCGTGAGGATGAGGCACTCCTGCGGCACATCGAGGAACTCGCGCTCGAACTCGCACACCAGCACGTTGGGGCGTTCGACCAGCGCCGTGACTTCGTCGAGCAGCGCGTCGTCGTCGATCGGCTGCGAGCCGGTGCCGACCGTCAACGCCGCCTCGGCCAGCTGGCGGGCGATCTCGAAGCGGCGGGCCTCGAAGCCCGCGATCACGGCGCCTTCGTCGGCCAGCTGCACCGCATAGCTGTTGGCGTCGCGCAGCACGATCGGATCGACCTGCGCCTCGAAGCGGTGGCCATGCGTTTCGCGCCCGGCCGAAAGGCCCAGCGCCTCGACCGGAACCACCGTGTCGCCATGCAGCGCCACCAGCCCGTGGGCCGGACGCACGAAGCTCACGCTGCTCCAGCCGGGCAGCTCGCAGCCGGTCTCGAGCTGGTAGCTCATGACCTTGGGGATCGGCAGCTTGGCTATGCTCTCGGCCAGCGCCTTCTGCAGCCCCTCGGCCAGCGTCGCGCCGCGGGCGGTGCTTTCGAAGAACAGGGCTTCGGCCTTGCCGTCCATCGCGTGCTTGAGGCCGGGCACGGCCGAGGCGTCGGCGCCCAGCGCGGCGAGGCGCTTGAGCAGTGCGGGGCTCGCGTTGCCGGAGGCATCGAGCCCCACCGTCACCGGCATGAGCTTCTGCGAGACCGCGCGGTCGGCGGCCTGCCCCAGGATGTTCGTGAGGTGCGCCGCGAGGCGCCTCGGCGAGGCGTAGGCGGTGAGCACCGAGCCGGCATCGGCCAGGCCCTGGGCCACCAGCTGGTCGCGCAGCACGCCGGCGAAGGCGTCGCCGAGCTTCTTCAGCGCCCTGGGGGGAAGTTCCTCGACGAAGAGTTCGACGAGCAGGTTGTTCTTGGAAGTCATCGCTCAGGCCGCCTTCTTCGAGATCTCAGCGACCCATTCGCGCGGCGCCATCGGGAATCCGAGCCGTTCGCGGCTTTCGTAGTAGCTCTGCGCGACGCTGCGCGCGAGATTGCGGATGCGGCCGATATAGGCCGCGCGTTCGGTCACGCTGATCGCGCCGCGCGCGTCCAGCAGATTGAAGCTGTGGGCCGCCTTGAGCACCTGCTCGTAGGCCGGCAGCGCAAGCTTTTGTTCCATCAGGTATTTCGCCTGCTTCTCGTGCGCGGCGAAGGCGGTGAACAGGAAGTCGGCGTCGCTGTGCTCGAAGTTGTAGGTCGATTGTTCGACCTCGTTCTGGTGGTACACGTCGCCGTAGCTGATGCCGGGCGCCCATTCCAGTTCGTAGATGCTTTCCTTGCCCTGCAGGTACATCGCGAGCCGCTCCAGCCCGTAGGTGATCTCGCCGGTGATCGGCCTGCAGTCGATGCCGCCGACCTGCTGGAAGTAGGTGAACTGCGTCACCTCCATGCCGTTGAGCCAGACCTCCCAGCCCAGGCCCCAGGCACCGAGCGTCGGGTTCTCCCAATCGTCCTCGACGAAACGGATGTCGTTCTTCTTGAGATCGAAGCCCAGCGCTTCGAGCGAGCCGAGGTAGAGCTCGAGGATGTTGCTCGGCGCCGGCTTCAGCACGACCTGGTACTGGTAGTAGTGCTGCAGGCGGTTCGGGTTCTCGCCGTAGCGGCCGTCCTTGGGGCGGCGGCTCGGCTGCACGTAGGCAGCTTTCCAGGGCTCGGGGCCCAGCGCTCGCAGGAAGGTGGCGGTGTGCGAGGTGCCGGCGCCCACCTCCATGTCGTAGGGCTGCAGCAGCGCGCAGCCCTGGGCGTCCCAGTAGGACTGAAGCTTGAGGATGATTTGTTGGAAGGTCAGCATGGTGGGCCTGGTGGCCGGTCGGAGGCAGGCGGCTTCCGACGCGACGAGTCGGCCATTTTAAGAGCGCCCAGACGCAGGAACGGCCGCAGGGCTTGCGCCACTGCGGCCGGTTGTGCGGAGCCAGGTGTCGCGCCTTCCTCCGCGGAACACCGCGGAACCGGCTTTGCCGGGCCGCTGGTGTTGCCCCCTCGAAGGGGGTTGGCGAAGCGACACGAAGTGCGCGAAGCCCGGGGGGTGGGCTAATACTCCCAGAAGATGCGCTGGAGCTGCTTCGGATCGTTGGTCTTGGTGAGGGCCACCATTGCCAGGATGCGCGCCTTCTGCGGCTTCAGGTCGTGCGCGACCACCCAGTCGTACTTGTCGTCGGGCTGCTCGGCGTTGCGGATCACGAAGCCGTCGGACACGCGCGAGGTGCGGATGATCTGCACACCGTCGCCGCGCAGCTTCTGCAGCACCGGCACGATGCGGTCGGCCACCGAGCCGTTGCCAGTGCCGGCGTGGATCAGCGCCTTCACGCCGCTCTTGCCCAGCGCGTCGATCGCGGTGGCAGGTACGCTGCCGTAGCCGTAGACGATGTCGACCGCGGGCAGCGCCGTGATCTCGTCGATGTTGAACTCCGACTGCGTCGTGTGGCGCTTGACCGGCGCGCGGAACCAGTAGTTCTTGCCTTCGACGATCATGCCCAGCGGGCCCCACTGGCTCTTGAAGGCCTCGGTCTTGATGTTGACGACCTTGCTGACGTCGCGGCCGCTCTGGATTTCGTCGTTCATCGTCACCAGCACGCCCTTGCCGCCGGCATCCTTGCTGGCGGCAACGTTGACGGCGTCGAACAGGTTCAGCGCGCCGTCGGCCGAGAGCGCCGTACCCGGGCGCATCGAGCCGACCACGATGATCGGCTTGGACGTGCGCACCACCAGATTCAGGAAGTAGGCGGTTTCCTCCAGCGTGTCGGTGCCATGGGTGATCACGACGCCGTCGACGTCGGCCTGCTTCGACAGAGCCGAAACGCGCTTGGCCAGCACCATCAGGTTGTCGTTGGTGAAGCTTTCCGAGGCGATCTGGAACACCTGCTCGCCGCGCACGTTGGCGACCTTGGAGATCTCGGGCAGGCCGGCGATCAGCTTGTCGACCGGCACCTTTGCGGCGGCATAGGTGGCGCTGTTGACGGCCGAGGCGCCGGCGCCGGCGATGGTGCCGCCGGTCGCGAGGATCACGACGTTGGGCAGGGATTGCTGGGCGTGCGCGATGGCGCTGGCGGCGACCAGCGCGGTGGCCGCCGCGAAGCTGCGGAAACGTGGGGCGAAGAACATGGAAGCTCCTGTTGGGGTGTGACTAATTTCACGAAGCCGCGAGACGATACAGGAAGCGTGCCACGCCGTCACAGCCCTGAAATGCCTTGTGTGCATGCGACGATGCAGGCCGCCCGGCAGCGCGCCGAGGGCGAGATCGGATCGAAGCGCTACCATCGCCACGGCGGCACAGCCCGCCCAAGCGATGACGAGCCCAACCCTTTCCCCCGCGCCCGTGGCGGCGCAGCAGATGCCGGCGCCGGACGGCCCGCTGTCGCGTGCCCGGCCGGGGCGCGAACGCATCCTGGCCGCGATCCGCAGCGCGGCCATCGCCGAATTCAGCCTGCATGGCCTGAAGGGCACTTCGACCCAGGCGATCGCGGCGCGCGCCGGCCTCACCAAGCCCCAGCTGCACTACTACATCGCCGGCAAGGAAGAGCTCTACGAAGAACTGCTGATGCAGGTGCTGCACGACTGGAAGGTGGTGTTCTCCTTCGAGGAGCATGCCAACGACCCGGGGGCCGTGCTGGGCGACTACATCCGCAAGAAGCTCGACCACGCCTTCGACAACCCCGAGATCTCGCGCATCTTCACGCGCGAAGTGCTCGACGGCGGCCGCAACCTCGAGCGGTACTGGCCCAACGCGCGCGCCTGGACGCAAAAGAAGGTCGACATCATCAACGGCTGGATCGCGCGCGGGCAGATGCGGCCGCTGGATGCGCGCCTGCTCTTGATGCACATCTGGGCGATGACGCAGAGCTACGCCGACTACGCGCTGCAGACGCGCGTGATGCTCGGGCTGCCGCCGGATGCGCCGATCGAGCGCGAACCGATCGCGCGCGAGCTGGTGGCTTTCGTGCTGGGCGGCTGCGGGATCAAGGCTTAGTCCTTCTTGTCCTGCGCATGCGCACCGTAGGGCGCCAGCGTGGTCAGCCGGCTGTCCTGCACCGGGCCGCCAACCGTGAAGTGATAGAGCGACTGGAACTCCAGGTCGCTGAAGCCGAACACCTGGTGCACCGGGTCGTCGAAGAAGCAGCCGATGCCCGTGGCTCCGATGCCCGCCGCTTCGGCTTCCAGGTAGAGCACCTGCCCGATCACCCCGGTTTCCCAGAAGAGCGGGCGATAGAACCAGGGGCCGTGCGTGAACAAGGCGTCCCGATACTCGGCGATCATGCCGAGCGAAAAGACCCCGTCGCCCGCGATGTCCTGCGAGCAGCTCACTTGCGTCGCGAGCTGTCTCGCATCGCCGCTTTCCAGCCTGTGAAGGGGAAGGTCCGCCGGGCATCCAGGGGGCCTGGACCAGTCGAAGTGCCGATGCATGGCGCGCTTCAGCTTGTCCAGTTTGGCCGGGTCGCGGACGAGTACGTACAGCCCCGGGTCGAGCCCGTCCACCCGATGAACGAACAAGGCGAGGTGGATGCGCGGCTCCCAGGCCATGGCATCCCAGGGCAACGGCCGCCGGTTCGCCTCCAGTTCCACGCGCGGCATCACGCGCGCGAGCATGGCGTAGAAGCGCTCGGCCGTGATCGAGGTCCGGCCGTCGCAGGCGAGGAGGCTGCGCCGCTGGCGGATGATCCTGCCCGCCGACGGCCCGATCGGGAACGCTGCGCTTCGATGCGCCGGGGCTGGCGCGTCGAACAGGTCC
Organism: Variovorax sp. LjRoot84; assembly: GCF_964254305.1. NCBI lineage: Bacteria > Pseudomonadati > Pseudomonadota > Betaproteobacteria > Burkholderiales > Comamonadaceae > Variovorax > Variovorax sp. LjRoot84. The sequence continues at coordinate 897,260 of NZ_CAXUTE020000001.1, read as the reverse complement.
AAGCCATCGCGCTCGCCGGTCGGTTGGCGTGAGGCGAGCGTCACCTCGTCGATGACGGCCCAGTCGACCGGGTCGTCGCGGCTGAGTCGGTTCGCCGTTCCGCACCAGTCTTGCTTCGTGAGCTCGCGCGCCAGCAGCGGATCCAGGCCGAGCGGCAACGCGCGCTGCGCGCCTGCACACCACCGCCCGGCCGCCTCGTTCGGCCAGACGAGCATGACGAGCTCCGGCTGTTCGCGCTCGGCGCCTGCGAAGTCCTCGGCCCGATTCAGCCCCAGCAAGGCTTCGATGCTTTCATCGGCCAGGCCATGGAGCACGACAGCGCTCCATCCCAGGGTCCCGGCTGCGATGCGAAGCGTGCCGATGGCATGGCCCGCGTCGTGCTGGCAATAGCGGAACGCGCGTTCGCCGTACTTCCACGCTTCGCGCCAGTGGATGGACGAGAGTCCGACCAGAAAGGCCTCTGGGGGAAACTCTCGCATCAGCTGCGCGAACCACTCAGCAGAGGCGTTGGCACGCCGTTCCAGACCGTGCTCTCTCGGCGCGTAGTGGTACAGGCCGGGTGCCGGCGCCAGCCCGGGACACGCGCCGATCAGCAGGTAGCCCTCGGTGGGATGCAGGTTGCCGCTCGAAGGGTTGCTGCGCAGCGCCCAACGCGTGCCGCCCGCCTGCTTCCAGGCCGACAGCGCAAGCGCGTACTCGAACAGCCGCGACAGCGAGCGGACCATGAGCGGCGCGCTCGGCACCGCGCCCCGACGATAGATCTCCTGGTAGCGAGGCGACACCGGCTCTTCGTCCGCGCCAAGGATGGGCAACTGCGTGAGCGGCGCCCCCTCGTAACGGCGGAACGGGTTGGGTTGGTTCACCCAATCCAGGGTGCCGGCGGAGCGCGCATAGCGGTGGAACTGGTGCTTGGTGCACTCGTGGTAGCGCAGCACCGCTTCGAGCTTGTCGGCGTCGTGCATCTCGGCGGTCGCCGGCGGCGGATGCTCAATTCAGCTTGATGTCGCCGTCGAACCCGACCTTGAGCCCCAGCGCCGGGATCTCCAGGGTCATGGTGGCAGCAAAGGTCTCGGCGCCGGTGCCGGCGGCGACGGCCTTCGCCACCGCCTGCTCGATTTCGCGCTGCGAGCTGACGCCGACCATCTTGAGGAACTTGCGAATGCTGAGGTTGAGTGTCTCGTCGTCCATCAGGATCTCCCGGTTGGTGTTACCAGAGCGGCTTGCTCAACTGCTGCGTGAACGAAGAGAACATCACGTTGAAGCTGACGCTGATTCGTTCTTCTTCGCTCAGGTTGGCATCGACGGAGTGCTCCAGGAAGGAGGGAAACATCAGAAGCGTTCCGTTGCGCACCTTGACCACCACCTGGTCGGTGTTGTCAGCTGTCAGTTCCACGACCGGGGGCCTGATGACGGCGGTCTGACGCCTCGGGTCATGAAAGTTGATGGCGTCGGCGCCCGGTGGGGTGCACACGTAGTAGACACCGCTCAGGAAATTGTTGGGGTGGCTGTGAATCTTGTGTGCGGCGCCCTTGGCCAGCACGGTGGCCCAGCAGGCCGTGATCTCGAAGGCGGCATCGCCGATTCGCAGAAATCGCAGGATGCTCGTGACGCCGCGACGGACGCACGAAACCAGGTCGCGAAAGTCCTCGCGTTCATGCAGGGCCTGCCCCGACTGCGAGCCGCGGCCGGCTTCGAGCGGCGGCAGGCCGCGCCACATGTCCGCCAGCGCGGCGAGGATGCTTCGTGCCAGCGCGTCGCGCAAGCCGGCCTCGATCTGGATTTTCCAGACCAGGCTGGGGAACATCGGAATGACATCCGAGGCTTCCATCCACCGGTTGCTTTCCTTGACCATGGCCGCGCCTCGTCAGCATCACAGGCTGCCGGCGGCGGCGATGATCTGCGCCGCGCTCGGGAAGATGCTGAGGCTGTTGGGCCCGTCGAGCGCCTCGATCTGTGCCCACGCGACGATGCCGGCTCCATCGACCAGGAAGTGGCCGGCGAGCTGAGTGGCGTGGTTCGCGAGGATCGCAGTATCGACTTCGTCGAGCTCGAAGCCGTCCATGGCGTTGAGGATGGCGTTGCTTGCCATCGGCTGCGTCGGTTCCGGCAGCTCGCCGGTCGGGTTGATGCGCGCGGCTTCGAATTCCGCCATGCTCGCGCGCGAAGGCCATTCGGACCGCTCGCTGCTGCCTTCGGGCAGGAATTCGATGTGCGGCACGCCGAAGGCCTGGTGCGTGCGGCAATCCGGGTCGCTCAGAAGCATGATCGGCGTCGGGTGGTAGCGGAAGTACAGCCGGGCGCGTTCGAGCGGCGTGTTGATCACGGCCAGGGTCTCGACCCCGATGGCGCGCAGCGCAGGCTGCAGGGCACCGAGCTGCATCACCTGCCGCCGGCAGAACGGGCAGTGCAGCCCGCGAAAGAAGCCGATCAGGAAGGGGCGGCCGCGCAGACCGGCAAGAGAAACTGCGCCTTCGACATTGATCGCGGGAAGCGCGAACTCGGGCGCGGGTTCTCCAGGTTGCAGCGGGCGCATCGGGTCTCCCACGGCATGTTCCTTTGTTGTGCGTTCAGGCGAACGACGGAAATTCGACCGTATCACTTGTCGAAGGAAGGCACAACGAGCAAGACCACTCCCTCTTTCGGTGCGGGACCGCTGGCATGTCGCTTGCATAAGCTGACCACTTGCTCTGATTAAGCGGTCAAACACCCATGCGCGTGCTCGTCGTCTACTGCCACCCGGTCGAAACCAGCTTCCACGCCGCCCTGCACCAGGAAGTGCTGCGCAACCTGCGCGCGGCCGGGCACGAGGTGGACGATTGCGATCTCTACGCCGAAGGCTTCAATCCCGTGCTCTCGCGCGAGGAGCGCCTGGGCTACCACGAGGTGCCGAGCAACCAGTTGCCGCTCAGGCCCTACATCGAGCGGCTCCAGTGGGCCGAGGGCATCGTGTTCTGCTTTCCGACTTGGTGCTTCGGCCTGCCGGCGATGCTCAAGGGCTACTTCGACCGCCTCTTCATGCCGGGCGTGGCCTTCGACCTCAGCGACCCGGCCAACGTGAAACCGATGCTGACGCACATCAAGCGCATCTCGGCCGTCGTGACCTACGGCCGCCCGCGCTGGGTGGCCTGGTACATGGGCGACCCGCCGCGCAAGATCGTGACGCGCTACATGCCGCGCCTCACCGGCCGGCAGGCGCGCGTCGACTACCACGCGCACTACCACATGAACGTGGCGACCGAGCCCCAGCGGAAACGCTTCATGCAGCGCGTCGGCAACGCGATGGCGCGCTTCGCCTGAGCACACCCCCCTCTTCCCACACAGGACGCCCCATGCTCCACGGCTACATCCCGCCCCACCGCTTCCTGCCCTACCTGAGCTGGACCGAGATCGACGCGCTGCCCGACCGCGAGAACACGGTGATCGTGCTGCCCTGCGGCGCGATCGAGCAGCACGGGCCGCACCTGCCCTGTTCGGTCGACAGCGTGATTTCCTCCGGCGTGATGGGCAAGGCGCTCGAGCGCCTGCCGGCCGAGGTGCGCGCCTTCGCTCTGCCGACCATCACCTACGGCAAATCGGAAGAGCATCTTCACTTTCCCGGCACCATGACGCTGACCGGCACCACCTTGCTCTCGACCGTGACCGAGATCGGCGAGTCGGTCTACCGCGCCGGCTTTCGCAAGCTGCTGTTCGCCAACGGCCACGGCGGCCAGCCGCAGGTGCTGGAGATGGCCGCGCGCGAGCTGCGCCTGCGCCATGGCGACTTCGTGGTCGTGCCGCACGGCGTCTCGCGCCTGCCCAATGCCTCGAGCAGCCAAATCAGCGAACAGGAAAAGAAGCTGTCGATGCATGCCGGCCATTCCGAGACCGCGCTGATGCTCGCGCTCGCGCCCGACACGGTGCACATGGAACGTGCCGCGGCCAACTTTCCGCCGCCCTTCCCGATCAAGCTGCTGTCGGCCGACGGCCGCCCGGCCTGCGCCTGGACCGCGCGCGACTTCGGCCCGAGTGGCGTGATCGGCGACCCCACCAGCGCCACGCGCGAACAGGGCGAAGAGATCCTCGACACGCTCGCCGCGAGCTGGGTGCAGGCGCTGACCGAGCTCTACGCGCTGCGCTGGGTGGTGCGCGAAGAAGCCACCTGGGAGCGCGGGCACCAGCAGGGCTTCATCCAGTCCGCTGTCCAGCCCATTGCCTGAGGCCCGCTACTTGCATAGAGCGCCCGTTTCCATCGTTCTTTTTTCCCCACCGAGAGAGGTCCACACCATGCGCCACCATCCTGCTTTCCGCTTCAGTCAACTGGCTGCCGCAGCCGCCCTCGCCTTCGCTGTCGCCGCCCCGGCGCAAGCCCAGGACAAGTTCACCTACATGACGAACTGGTATGCGCAGGCCGAGCATGGCGGCTTCTACCAGGCGGTCGCGCAGGGCATCTACAAGAAGTACGGGCTGGACGTCACCATCAAGATGGGCGGCCCGCAGGTCAACATCACGCAGATGATGGCCGCCGGCCAGGCCGACTGCATCATGGGTTCGAGCGACATCCAGATGATGCAGGTGCGCGAAGGCGGCGTGCCGGTGGTCAACGTGGCGGCTTTCTTCCAGAAGGACCCGCAGGTGCTGATCGCGCACGCCGACGTCAAGAAGTTCGAGGACCTGAAGGGCAAGACCATCCTGATCGGCTCGCAGGCCAACCGCGGCTACTGGCCCTGGCTGAAGGCCAAGTTCGGCCTCACCGACGAACAGACGCGGCCCTACACCTTCAACATCCAGCCCTTCGTGGCCGACAAGAACACCGCGCAGCAGGGCTATCTGACCTCCGAGCCCTATGCGATCCAGAAGGCGGGCGTGAAGAGCACCGTGCTGATGTTCAGCGACCACGGCTTTCCGGCCTACGCGACCACGGTGTCGTGCATGGACAAGACCGTGAAGGAGCGCAGCAAGCAGGTGGCGGCCTTCGTCAAGGCCTCGGCCGAGGGCTGGAAAAGCTACCTGGCCGACCCGGCGCCGGCCAACGTGCTGATCAAGAAGGACAACCCCAACATGACCGACGACCAGCTGGCCTACAGCGTCGCCAAGCTCAAGGAGATGGGCATGGTCACCGGCGGCGATGCCGCGACGATGGGCATCGGCGTGATCACCGATGCGCGCGCCAAGGCGAGCTACGACTTCCTGGTCGCCGCCAAGCTGCTCGACCCGGCCAAGGTCGAGATCGCGAAGACCTACACGACCGAGTTCGTGAAGGACGCCAAGGTCCTGCCCTGACATCGTCATGAATCGCATCGAGCCCGCCGTCCTCGCGCCGCCCGCGGCACCCGCTGTACCCGCCATGCCCGCGGTCGAGGTGCTCTCGGCGGAGAAGACCTACCCCAACGGCACTCAGGCGCTGCTGCCGGTGGACCTCGCCATCGCAGAAGGCGAGTTCGTCACGCTGCTGGGCCCCTCGGGCTGCGGCAAGAGCACGCTGCTCAAGATGGTGGCCGGCATGCTGGAGCCGAGCGACGGCCGCCTCCTGCTGTGGCGCAAGCCGGTGGCCGAGCTCCACAGCTGCGCCCACAAGATGGCCTTCGTGTTCCAGTCGCCGACGCTGATGCCCTGGGCCAGCGTGCGCAGCAACGTGCGCCTGCCGCTGGATCTGGCCGGCGTGCCGCGCAAGGAGGCCGACGCCCGCGTCGCGGAGGCGCTCGAGCTGGTGGGCCTGGACAAGTTCGCGCAGGCTTTGCCGCGCGCGCTCTCCGGCGGCATGCAGATGCGCGTGTCGATCGCACGCGGACTGGTGACCCAGCCCGACCTGCTGCTGATGGACGAGCCCTTCGGCGCGCTGGACGAGATCACGCGCCACAAGCTCGATGCCGAGCTGCTCGACCTCTGGCGCAAGAAAAAGTTGACCGTGATCTTCGTCACCCACTCGATCCACGAGGCGGTGTTCCTGTCGAACCGCGTGATCATGATGGCGGCGCGGCCGGGCCGCGTGGTCGAGCAGGTCCTGATCGACGAGCCCTATCCGCGCAGCGCCGACTTCATGGTCTCGCCGCAGTTCAGTCGCTATGCGAAGCGGCTGCAGGACAGCCTGCTGCGCGCCAGCAATGGCACGCACGAGGAGTCCGCGGTTTGAGCGCGCGGCTGCCTCTTCTGCAGCAGCCGCGCGCGCAGCGCGTGCTGTATCCGGTGCTGGTGGGCGTGGTGCTGCTCGCACTGTGGCAGGGGTTGGTCACGGCCATGGAGCTGCCGCCCTACCTCGTGCCCTCGCCCTACCTGATGATGAAGACGCTCATCGCCGACTGGGTGCCGCTCGGAAACGCGCTGCTCGTCACGCTGAAGATCACCGTCCTGTCCTTCGTGGCGGCCACGATCGCGGGCGTGCTGATCTCCTTCCTCTTCGTGCAGAGCAAGCGCATCGAGACCGCGCTCTTTCCCTATGCCGTGCTGCTGCAGGTGACGCCGATCGTCGCAGTGGCGCCGCTCATCATCATCTGGGTCAAGAACCCGACCGCGGCGATGGTGGTCTGCGCGGCGCTGGTCGCGCTGTTCCCGATCATCAGCAACACCACGCTCGGCCTGCGCAGCGTCGAGCCCGACCTGCAAAGCTACTTCAAGCTCAACCGTGCGACGCGCTGGCAGCAGCTGGTGCGCCTGCGCATTCCGAGCGCGCTGCCCTACTTCTTCGGCGGGCTGCGCATCTCGAGCGGCCTGGCGCTGATCGGCGCCGTCGTGGCCGAATTCGTGGCAGGCACCGGCGGCTCCGGCGCGGGGCTGGCCTACCAGATCCTGCAGGCCGGCTTCCAGCTCAACATCCCGCGCATGTTCGCAGCCTTGCTCCTGATTTCATTGACCGGCGTCGCGCTGTTCGTGCTGATGGCCTGGCTCACCAAGCTCGCGCTCGGCTCCTGGCACGCGAGCGAACTTTCACAAGACTGATTTCTTCATGAACGCGCCCGCATCCGCCATCGAGCAATTGCATCTGGAACTGCCCGAACTCGACTGGATCACCGACGAGAGCCGCATCGCCCGGCTCTCGCAGGACTTCTCGTGGTTCAGCCCGGTGCTGCAGCGCCAGCTGAAAGACAAGCGCGCGGATGCCGTGGTGCGCCCGCGCACCGAAGACGAGATCCGCGCGGTGGTGAGCGCCTGCGCGCGCCGCGGCGTGCCGATCACGATCCGCGGCAGCGGCACCGGCAACTACGGCCAGACCACGCCGCTCGCAGGCGGCGTGGTGCTCGACATGACGGGCTACAACGCCATGAAATGGGTGGGCCCCGGCGTGGCGCGCGCACAGGCGGGCATCCGGCTCGGCGAGCTCGAGAAGCACACGCGACCTTCGGGCCAGGAACTGCGCTGCGTGCCCTCCACCTACCGCAGCGCGACATTGGGCGGGCTCTTCGGCGGCGGCTTCGGCGGCGTGGGTTCGATCAACTACGGGCCGCTGGGCGCCACCGGCAACGTGCTGGGCCTGCGCGCGATGACGATCGAGGCCGAACCGCAGGTCGTCGAGCTGCGCGGCGCGGAAGCCTTGCGCATGCACCACCTGTGGGGCACCAACGGACTGGTGCTCGAGCTCGAGGTGGGGCTGGCACCGGCCCATCCGTGGCTGGAGAGCCTGGTCGTCTTCGAGTCCTTCGACCAGGCGCTGGCCTTTGCCGATGCACTCGCCCATGCACCGGGGATCGTCAAACGCGAGGTCGCCTTCTTCGGAAGCCCGGTGCCGGACCACCTGGCGCAGCTGGCCGAGCATCTGCCGAAGGGCTGCCATGCGGTGCTCTCTCTGGTGGCCGAATCCTGCGAGGCGCCGATGCTGGAACTCGTTGAAGCGCACGGCGGCACGGTGAGCTACCGCAAGACGGCCGAGGAGGTGCAGAAGAGCAACCGCACGCTGATGGAGTTCACCTGGAACCACACGACGCTGCATGCCCTCAAGGTCGACAAGAACCTGACCTATCTGCAAAGCGGCTTCACGCCGGGACAGCATGTGCAGCAAGTCGCCGAGATGGAGCAGCTGTTCGCGGGCGAGGTCATGATGCACCTGGAGTTCCTGCGCACTGCCGCAGGCCTGATGACCTGCAGCGGGCTGCAGCTGGTGCGCTTCACGACCGAGGAGCGGCTCGACGAGATCATCCGCCTGCACCGCGAGCGCGGCGTGCACATCAACAACCCGCACGTCAACATCGTCGAGGACGGCAAGGCCGGCGGTCCGCTGCCGCCCGAGGTGATCGAAATGAAGAAGCGCTTCGACCCGCAGGGCCTGCTCAACCCCGGGAAGTTGCGCGACTGGCCTGTCGCCGGCTGAGCAGCAGCTTCGCCGCCACGATCAGCAGCGCCAGCCCCCACAGCGGCCAGAGGCCGAAGCGCGAGACCCACATCGCATAGGGCGTCAGTCCGGTGCGGCCTTCGACCTCTGCCACCAGCACGCCGCGCGTGAGCCGCGGCAGCGCATGCGTGACGCGGCCGCGGTGGTCGATGACGACGGTGGCGCCGGTGTTGGTGGCGCGCACCATCGGCCGCTGGAACTCGAGGGCACGCATGCGCGAGATGGCCAGGTGCTGGTCGATCGCGATGCTGTCGCCGAACCAGGCGATGTTGCTCACGTTGAGCAGCATGGTGGGCGCGCTGGCTTCGTCGCGGAAGTTCGCGCCGATCTCGTCGCCGAACAGATCTTCATAGCAAATGTTGGGCGCGATGCGCTGGCCCTGCCACGCGAAGGGCGGCTGCGCGAGGCCGCCGCTCTTGAAGTCGCCGAGCGGGATGCTCATCATCTCGGTGAACCAGCGGAACATCCCCGGAATGAATTCGCCGAAGGGCACGAGGTGGTGCTTGTCGTAGCGATAGGGTGTGCCCTGGCCCGGGCCGAAGCCCAGCACGGTGTTGGTGTAGAGCCGGCCATCGCCCAAGGGCAGGCCCACGATGGCGGCCTGCTTGCCGTTCGCATAGCGCGCAGCGATCGCATCGAGATAACCGGGCGGCAATTGCGAAGGCAGCAGAGGCAGCGCAGTCTCGGGCGTGATCACGAGCGATGCGGTCGCGCTCTGCAGCTGCTCGCCGTACCAGCTCAGCGCGGTCGCGATGCCGCCGCCCGGAATGAATTTCTCGTCCTGCGGGATGTTGCCTTGCAGCAGCGCGAGGCCGAGGCGGCCGCGCGACTGTGCTGCCTCATCGGCTTCGCCGCGTGCCGCGCCGATGAGAGCGGGCACGCAAAGCAGCACCAGCGCCACGGCGACCGGCGCCGCCAATGCGCGGCCGCGCGCATGGCGAAGCAACAGGGCTGCCAGCGTCGCGATGCCCGCGGCCAGCATGCCGACGCCGTAGACGCCGAGCCAGGGCACATAGGCGGCAAGCGGCCCGTCGACGTGCGCGTAGCCGCCGGCACCCCACGGAAAGCCGGTGAACAAGCTGTTGCGCAACAGCTCGGCCAGGGTCCACAGGGCCGCGAACAGCGCGGCCGCGTACGCCCGGCTGGCCGGTGCGAACGCGACGAAGAAGGCACAGGCCGCGGCGTAGTACAGCGCCAGCGCCGCAGAGAGCGCAAGCACCGCCAGCGCAGCGAGCGGCGCAGCGAGGCCGCCGTAGGTGTGCATCGAGATGAAGAGCCACCAGAAAGTGCCGCAGAGCCAGGCGGTCGCGAACAGCCAGCCGTAGAAGGCTGCGCTGCGCCACGAAGAGCGCGGGCTGGTGCGAGCCCGCAGCGCATCGAGCTGCCAGGCCAGCGCCGCGAGCGAGATCAGCTGCAGCCACCAGAGCGGCTGTCCGTTCCAGGGGGCCGCGATGGCCGCGGCCTGCGCGAGCCCCGCGATGCCGAAGCCCAGCGCGCGCGCAAGCGTTTTCAATCGGTCGCGTCGTCGCCGCGTGCGGGCGAGACCTTGAACCAGCGCACCGCGCCACCCTTGGTGTGCAGCACGACGAAGTCGAAGGCGCCCAGCGCATAGTGCTCGCCGCGCTTGGGCACATGGCCCATCTCGTGCGCGATCAGGCCGCCGATGGTGTCGAAGTCTTCGCTCAGCACTTCTTCGTCGAAGACGATGCCGAAGGCCTCCGCCACGCGCTCGATCGGCGTGTCGCCCGAGACGCGGTAGGTGCGGTCGGCCAGGCCGAAGATGTCGCCCTCGTCCTCTGCGATGTCGAACTCGTCCTCGATCTCGCCGACGATCTGCTCCAGCACGTCCTCGATGGTGATGAGGCCTGCCACGCGGCCGAACTCGTCGATCACGATCGCGAGGTGGTTGCGGTTGCCGCGGAACTCGCGCAGCAGATCGTTCAGGCCCTTGCTCTCGGGCACGAAGGTGGCGGGCCGCAGCAGCGCGCGGATGTTCAGGCCCGGCGCGCGCTGCAGCTTGAGCAGGTCTTTCGCGAGCAGGATGCCGATGATGTTTTCTTTTTCCCCCTCGTACACCGGAAAGCGCGAGTGCGCGGTGTCGATCACGAGGTGCAGCAGCGCGTCGTAGGGCGCGTCGATGTTGACCAGGTCCATCCGCGGCGCCGCCACCATCACGTCGCCGGCGGTCATGTCTGCCATGCGGAGCACGCCTTCGAGCATCACGCGCGATTCGGCGCCGATCACATCGTTGTCCTCGGCATCGGCGAGCGTTTCGATCAGCTCGTCGCGCGAGTCGGGGCCCGGATGGATGAATTCGGCGAGCTTCTGCAGAAAACTGCGCTTGTCTTCGCGTTCGACGGGCGCGCGTTCAGGGTGAGGGTCGGCCACTGCGGGAGGGCGGAGTTGGGGGATCACAAGGATACCGGAAGAAGCACGTGCCTCCCCCGGTATGGCCCCGTTCAGGGCGAGGACTGGTCGCGGGCGGCGCGCACGCCGCTGCGGATTTCCTGCACGCTCGCGAGAAAAGCCCAGAACTGCTTGGCACGCGTCTTGAGTTGGAAATCGACTTCGGCGTAATGTTCCAGCGCGATCTCGCTCATGCGGCTGTCAAAGGTCGCATCGGGCAGTTGCAGGTGCGCCTCGGACTCGGAGCCGCTGCGCACCACGGTCGCACCGGCATTGCGCGCGATCTTGAGCATGGCGGCGTTCTCGCTCAGCGCGTGGATGAACAGCATGCCGACGCCTTCGTTGCGCGCGACCACCACCGCGCGTTCGAAGAGCCGCGCCCCGTAGCCGCGCCCGCGCGCATGTTCGGCCACCGAGACGCCGAATTCGGCGCAATCCTTGTGCTGGTCTGCCGGGGCGAATGCGAGATGGGCCATCGCGATCAGGTCGAGACGACGGTTGTAGATGCCGAACAGCTCGTCGCGGTCGAAGTCCAGGCCGTCGACATAGCGCTGGACCTGCTCGTCGGAGGCTGCATAGCCGAAACGCAGGTAGCGATCGTGCGGCTTGAGAGCAAGAAGATGCTGCGCAATGCGGTCGCGCTCGCGTGGGCCGATCGAGCGGATCGGCACCATGACGGGTGCGGGCGCGGCGGCGCGTGGCTGGGTCTCAACCATCGGCGCTTTCAGGAAAGAGCCGAGGCCAAGCGAGGCTTTGAGGAGTGCCTTGGCGGTAAGCATGCATTCAATATAAGGGTTTTCCCCTAACCAACAAGACCATAGGGACGAAAAAGTAGGTCATTGGTAAACGAATACCAATCCCGTGGGGTGCACGCAACCAATATGTTGTTACACGGGCACAGCAGTGGTCGCCTTGACGCGGTCGAGCACGAAGCTGGTCTTGCAGTCCTGCACGCTGGGGTGCTTGAGCAAGGTGTCCATGATGAAACGGCTGTAGTGCGCCATGTCGGCGACGACCACGCGCAGGAGGTAGTCCATTTCGCCCGTCAGCGCGGCGCATTCGACCACCTCGGGCCAGGTCTGGACGCTGGCGCGGAACAGGTCCATGGGGTTGCGCTTGTGGCTCTCGGTGTGCTTTTCGAGCCGGACATTGAGATAAGCCGTGAGCCCCAGGCCGACCGCTTCGGGTTTCACGAGCGCCACATAGCGGTCGATCACGCGGCTTTCCTCCAGGCGCTTGACCCGCCGCAGCACGGCGCTGGGCGAGAGGCTCACCTCTTCGGCCAGTTGGTCGTAGGTGGCGTGTCCGTCAATCTGCAGGGTGCGCAGGATAATACGATCTTGCTTGTCGAGTGCGTCCATTTCTGTATTTTCGCAGTTTTCTTGCGTTTAAGCCGCACAGCAGGCGCAATAACGCTGAAATCATGATGACTGGCGCTTTTACAGTTCAACACGGACGCTGCGCATGCGCGGCGCGACACTGAATCCCGCCCTCCCATCCTCTCGCCTTCCATTGGAGACAAGCCCATGAGCACCGCCGACGCCCCCGCCTTCACCCCTTGGGAGAATCCCATGGGCACCGATGGCTTCGAATTCATCGAATATGCCGCACCCGATCCGGCCGCCATGGGCCAGGTGTTCGAGCGCATGGGCTTCAAGGCCGTGGCCAAGCACCGTCACAAGAACGTGTTGCTGTACCGCCAGGGCACGATCAATTTCATCGTGAACGCCGAGCCGGACTCCTTTGCCCAGCGCTTCGCGCGCCAGCACGGGCCCAGCGTCTGCGCCATCGCCTTCCGCGTGCAGGACGCCAAGGCCGCCTATGAGCGCGCCATCGCGCTCGGCGCCTGGGGCTTTGCCGACAAGGCCGGTCCGGGCGAGCTCAACATTCCGGCGATCAAGGGCATCGGCGACAGCCTGATCTACCTGGTCGACCGGTGGCGCGGCAAGAACGGCGCGCAGTTCGGCGACATCGGCAACATCGGCTTCTACGACGTCGACTTCGAAGCCCTGCCCGGCCTCAGCGCGATCGAAGCGCTGGCGCCCGAGGGCAACGGTCTGACCTACATCGACCACCTGACGCACAACGTGCATCGCGGCCGCATGAACGAGTGGGCGGACTTCTACGAGCGCCTGTTCAACTTCAAGGAGGTCAAGTACTTCGACATCGAAGGCCAGGTCACGGGCGTGAAGAGCAAGGCAATGACCAGCCCGTGCGGAAAGATCCGCATCCCGATCAACGAGGAAGGCAAGGAACAGGCCGGCCAGATCCAGGAGTACCTCGACCTCTACCACGGTGAAGGCATCCAGCACATCGCAATGGGCTCGGACAATCTCTACAAGACCGTCGACGCATTGCGCGCCAACGGCGTCAAGCTGCTCGACACCATCGACACCTACTACGAACTGGTGGACAAGCGCATTCCGGGCCACGGCGAAAACGTCGAGGACCTGCACAGGCGCAAGATCCTGATCGACGGCAAGAAGGACGCGCTGCTGCTGCAGATCTTCAGCGAGAACCAGCTGGGCCCGATCTTCTTCGAGTTCATCCAGCGCAAGGGCGACGACGGCTTCGGCAACGGCAACTTCAAGGCGCTGTTCGAGAGCATCGAGCTCGACCAGATGCGCCGTGGTGTGCTGGCCGCCGCACAATAGCCGCCCCATCACACACAGGAGCGCGGAATGCGTCAGACCTTTTGGATTCGCTCGTCATGGATCGCAGCCGCGGTCCTCGTCCTCGGCGGCTGCGCCATGAATCCGCAGCAGCGTGCGGGCGCGGCCTCGTCGCATCTCGACGCGGTGCAAAAGGCTGGCGTGCTTCGCATCTGCACGCCGGGCGACTACAAGCCCTTCAGCTTCCAGAAGCCGGATGCGAGCTACGAAGGGATCGATGTCGACCTGATGGCCAGCTTCAGCACCAGCCTCAATGCGAAGCCGGAATGGGTCAAGACGACCTGGGCCAATCTGCTGCCCGATCTTGCGGCCGGCAAGTGCGATCTGGCCGTGGGCGGCGTGTCGGTGACGACCGAGCGCCAGAAGCGTGCCTTCTTCAGCGCGCCCTACATGGTCAACGGCAAGACGCCGATCGCACGCTGCGCGGACGTCGCCAAGTACCAGAGCGTCGCCGACATCGACAAGCCGGAAGTGCGCGTGATCTTCAACCCGGGCGGCAGCAACGAGCGTTTCGCGCGCGCCAACTTCAAGCGCGCCAAGCTCACGATGCACGGCGAGAACGTGACGATCTTCGACGAGCTGCTCGCGAACCGCGCCGACGTCTTCGTCACCGAATCTGCCGAGGCCATCACCCAGCAGAAGCTGAAGCCGGGTCTGTGCGCCGTCAATCCCGACAAGCCGCTGCAATACGGCGAGATGGCCTGGATGCTGCCGCGCGACGACATGGCCTTCAAGGCCTATGTCGACCAATGGCTGCACCTGTCGCAAGCGGGCGGCGAGTTCCAGCGCGTGATGGACCGCTGGCTCAAGTAAGAAACATCGGAGCTTTTCATGGAGACGCCAACAGGTGCGGTCATGCCCGCCGTCTACGGTCAATCGGAGCGCCCGCCGCGCGGCGACTATTCGCGCGGCGGCGCCGTTCTCGCCGACTACACCTGCCCGCAGGACTGGGCCAGCTACACGCCGGCCGACCACGACACCTACCGGCGTCTCTATGAACGCCAAGCCGCGCAGTTGCCGGGCCTCGCCTGCGATGCCTTCATCGCGTCGCTGCCTTCGCTCGGCGTGAAGGACCGCATTCCGCGCTTCGAGGAGATCAACGAGCGGCTCTACAAGGCGACGCGCTGGGAAGTCGTCGCGGTGCCCGGACTCATCCCCGAGTTGCCCTTCTTCACGCTGCTCGCGAACCGCAAGTTCCCGGTGACGGACTGGATCCGCAAGCCCGAGGAGTTCGACTACATCGTCGAGCCGGACGTGTTCCACGATCTGTTCGGCCATGTGCCGATGCTTTTTGATCCGACCTTCGCCGACTATGTGCAGCGCTACGGCCAGGGCGGCATCAAGGCGCACGAGCTGGGCGCCGGCGAGAAGCTTGCGCGGCTCTACTGGTACACGGTCGAGTTCGGGCTCATTCGCCAGCCGGACGGCTTGCGCGCCTACGGCGCGGGCGTCCTGAGCTCGGTCGGCGAGCTGCGGCACGCGGTACGCAGCCCTGAGCCCTACCGGCTGCCGCTCGATCTGCTGCGCACCATGCGCACGCGCTACAAGATCGACAGCTACCAGAGCACCTACTTCGTCATCAACAGCTTTGCGCAGTTGTTCGAGCTGACGGCGCCTGACTTCACGCCGCTCTACCAGGAACTCGCGATGCAGCCCGACATCGAGGCCGGCGTGCTGCTGCCGGGCGAATCCACGGCCTAGCTTTTTTTCCCGGCGCGCTTCAGCGCTCGAGCAGGGCCAGGGTCTCGCGCCTCAACCTGGAATCGAAGGCCATCTCCACATGCGCACGACCGTCGGCGAGACGGTTGTCGGCGCCGGGCAGCGTCGCGTTCGACGTCGGAAAGACGATGTTGTCGCAGTTCGAGTACCAGCAGGTGAAGGAAACCTGCCGCGTGCTGGCCCGCTCGCCTTCGATCTTCTGCATCCAATCGCCTCCCACTCGCATCTGGCGCCCATTGACCGTGCGGCCGAAGCGCGCGAGCCAGGTGCCGCGGTGCGGCGCGCCGATGGTGACGATGCGGTGCACGCGCGTTGGATCGGCGTCGCGCAGCCAGGCTCGGGCGGCGAGGCCACCCATGCTGTGACAGATCAGCATCGGCGGCAGGGAGGTCGCTGCAGTCACCCGCAGGATGGCGTCGTCGATGGTCTGTGCATAGTGGTCGATCGAGCCGAGGACAGGCTCGAGATCGACCGCAACGAAGGCACGGTCGTCGGCGCGCAGTTCGCGCAACCAGGGGCTCCAGAAGCCGCGGTTGCATAGAAAGCCGTGGACCAGCACCACGCCCCTTCGACCGTTGGCCGGCAGGTGATCAGGCACGGCACGCGAATGAAAGGGCTGGTACCAGCAGAAAACGCGAGGCGCGAGCCAGCTCTCGGCCAGCCACGCCCTGATGCACTGGGGCACTCTGGCGCGGGGAAGAGGGTCGCGGCCGTTGATGCGGTAGCTCGCCACGAACTCGATCGCAAGGACGGTCGTGTGGGTGCAGGTCAACGCGATGAGGCTGAGCACAGCCACGAGCGGCGACCGGCTCCACCAGAAGCTCGCCCAGGCGATCGCGACAAGAAGACCGCCGAGCACAAGACACTGCTGGAGACGCGCAACCATGCGGCCGACTATCGCATGCGCGACAGATCGGGCGCCACCCTAGGACAAGCCCGCTGGCGGCAAGGGCGGACCCGCTTCGACAATCCGCGCCAAAGGAGATCGCATGCAGTCATCCATATTGAAGAACTACCCGGCCGGCGTGCCGCACGAAGTCCATCCCGAGCAGTACCGCTCGCTGGGGCAGCTGTTCGACGAATCATTCACGCGCTACGCCGAGCGGCCGTTTTCGGTGTGCATGGAACGATGGATGTCGTATGGCGAACTCGACGCGCTGTCGAAGGCGATGGGCGCATGGCTGCAGTCGCGTGGCTTGGAGCCCGGCGCGCGCGTGGCCATCATGCTGCCCAACGTGCCGCAGTTCGCCGTCACGATGTGCGGCGTGCTGCGCGCGGGCTACACCTGCGTCAACGTCAACCCGCTGTATACGGCGCGCGAGCTCGAACACCAGCTGAAGGATTCGGGTGCGACGGCGATCGTCATCCTCGAGAACTTCGCGGCGACGCTCGAGCAGGTGATCGAGCGGACGCCCTTGAAGCACGTGGTGGTCGCCTCGATGGGCGATCTGCTCGGAGGCCTTTACGGCACCTGGATCACGGTGGCCGTGCGGCATCTCGCCAAGATGGTTCCGCCATACAAGCTACCGCTGGACAACGGGCGCACCGTCACGCCCTTTCCCCAGGTCATGGCCGAGGGCAAGGGGCGTACGCTGGCCCCGGACCCCAGCACGCTCGATTCGATCGCCTTCCTCCAATACACGGGTGGAACCACGGGGCTGTCGAAGGGCGCGGTGCTGACCCATCGCAACATCGTCGCCGCGACGCTGCAGGCCGAAGCCTGGTTCACGCCCGCACTGGAACGGGCAGGCGATCGGTCCAAGGTCAACAGCATTGCGGCGCTTCCGCTGTATCACATCTTCGCGCTGACGCTGTGCCTGCTCGCGATCCGCCAGGGCTCGCACCTGACGCTGATCCCCAACCCGCGCGACTTCGACAAGTTCATCGCCGTGCTCAAGAAGCGACCCTTCCACATGCTGCCGGCGGTGAACACCTTGTTCAATGCCCTGCTGATGCACCCGCAGTTCAAGACCATCGACTTCTCGACGCTCTTTGTCTCGCAGGCCGGTGGCATGGCGGCTTCCGAGGGCACCGCCCGCAAGTGGTTCGAAGCCACGGGCTGCCCGATGATCGAAGGCTGGGGCATGAGCGAGACCTGCGCGATCGGGACCAACAACCCGGTCTCCAACACCGCGTTCACCGGAACCATCGGGTTGCCGCTGCCCAGCATTGAAATCGCGATCAAGGATGACGAAGGCCGCTCGCTGCCCCCGGGAGAGGCGGGAGAGTTGTGCATCAAGGGACCCAACGTCATGACCGGCTACTACAACCAGCCGGCCGAGACCGCGGCGGCATTCACCGCCGACGGCTTCATGCGGACCGGCGACATCGCGGTCATGCAGGAAGACGGCTACAGCCGAATCGTCGATCGCAAGAAGGACATGATTCTGGTGAGCGGGTTCAACGTGTTCCCGAACGAATTGGAAAATGTCATCTCGCTGTGCCCCGGCGTTGTCGAGTGCGCGGCGATCGGGGTGCCGGACGAGAAGCAGGGCGAGGCGATCAAGGTTTTCGTCGTCCGCAAGGATCACTCGCTGACCGAGGAGACCGTGATGCGCTACTGCAATGATCAGCTGACCGGCTACAAGCGTCCGAAGCACATCGAGTTTCGAGAGAGTCTGCCAAAGACGAATGTCGGGAAGATCCTCCGGCGCCAGCTGCGACCAGGCGCGACGGCTTGAGCGCGGCCGCTGGTCTGCCGGCGCAGCTCCAGGTTTTTGAGCGCGGATGGCTTTCGTCCAACAACATCCTCTTGGTGGGCCGTGACGAGACGGCCTTGGTCGACACCGGCTACGCGACGCATTGCAGCCAGACACTGGCGCTGGTCGAGGCCGCGCTCGGAGACCGGCCGCTCGACCTTGTGCTGAACACGCATTTGCACAGCGACCACTGCGGCGGCAACGCGGCGCTGCAGCGGCGTTATCCCATGGCGCGTACCTTCATTCCGCCGGGAGAGGCATCTCTGGTGCAAATCTGGGATGAGGATGCGCTGAGCTATCGGGCGACCGGGCAGCAGTGCCCTCGCTTTCGCTTCGACGGTCTTCTGGCGCCGGGCCGGGATGTGGTGTTGGGTGACCTGGCTTGGCAGGTGCATGCCGCGCCGGGCCACGACCCGCATTCGATCATCCTGTTCGAGCCCGGCTCACGCACCCTGATCTCGGCCGATGCGCTCTGGGAGAGCGGCTTCGGCATCGTGTTTCCCGAGTTGGCAGGGGAGCCGTCCTTCGATGAGGTGGCTGCCACCCTCGACTTGATCGAAGCGCTGGATCCGGTATGCGTGATCCCGGGCCATGGGGGCGTCTTCAGCGAGGTGGCGGAAGCGCTTTCATTGGCGCGGCGCAGGCTTGAGGCTCTATCGCGTGATCCCGTCAAGCACGCCCGACATGCGCTCAAGGTGCTCATGAAATTCAAGCTGCTGGAACTGCAGACGACGAGCGTCGACGAATGGAAAAACTGGGCTCGAAGCACACCTTACTTCGATGTCATTCGTGCGCGCTTCTTTGCCTCGTCGTCCCTCGATGAGTTGAGCGCTGAGGTTCTTGCGGAATTGGTCAAGGCCGGGGCCGCCTTTGCCGATGAGACGGAAGTCCGAAACAAGTAGCCATTCATTGCTTTTGGAATACTCAAAAGCAAAAAGCCCAACCATTTCTGGTTGGGCTTTTTGGGGCTGTAAGAGCCTGACGATGACCTACTTTCACACGGGAACCCGCACTATCATCGGCGCTGAGGCGTTTCACTGTCCTGTTCGGGATGGGAAGGAGTGGGACCACCTCGCTATGGTCATCAGGCATAAAGGGTTGTTGTATTGACTGGGTCAATACAACGAATTCATAGAGTTTGGAATCAGCTTTGAGTGTTTTGAATGCGTCAACTTGGCATAACACCTTGATCGTAGATCAAAGTTATAGGGTCAAGCCGCACGAGCAATTAGTATCGGTTAGCTTAACGCATTACTGCGCTTCCACACCCGACCTATCAACGTCCTGGTCTTGAACGACTCTTCAGGGGGCTCGAGGCCCCGGCAGATCTCATCTTGAAACGAGTTTCCCGCTTAGATGCTTTCAGCGGTTATCTCTTCCACACTTAGCTACTCGGCAATGCCACTGGCGTGACAACCGATACACCAGAGGTGTGTCCACTCCGGTCCTCTCGTACTAGGAGCAGGCTTCCTCAAATCTGCAGCGCCCACGGAAGATAGGGACCAAACTGTCTCACGACGTTTTAAACCCAGCTCACGTACCTCTTTAAATGGCGAACAGCCATACCCTTGGGACCGGCTACAGCCCCAGGATGAGATGAGCCGACATCGAGGTGCCAAACACCGCCGTCGATATGAACTCTTGGGCGGTATCAGCCTGTTATCCCCAGAGTACCTTTTATCCGTTGAGCGATGGCCCTTCCATACAGAACCACCGGATCACTATGTCCTGCTTTCGCATCTGCTCGACTTGTCAGTCTCGCAGTTAAGCACGCTTATGCCATTGCACTATCGTCACGATGTCCGACCGTAACTAGCGTACCTTCGAACTCCTCCGTTACGCTTTGGGAGGAGACCGCCCCAGTCAAACTGCCTACCATGCACTGTCCCCGATCCAGATAATGGACCTAGGTTAGAACCTCAAACACACCAGGGTGGTATTTCAACGTTGGCTCCACAAGATCTAGCGACCCTGCTTCAAAGCCTCCCACCTATCCTACACAGATCTGTTCAAAGTCCAATACAAAGCTACAGTAAAGGTTCATGGGGTCTTTCCGTCTTTCCGCGGGGAGATTGCATCATCACAAACATTTCAACTTCGCTGAGTCTCAGGAGGAGACAGTGTGGCCATCGTTACGCCATTCGTGCAGGTCGGAACTTACCCGACAAGGAATTTCGCTACCTTAGGACCGTTATAGTTACGGCCGCCGTTTACTGGGACTTCAATCAAGAGCTTGCACCCCATCATTTAATCTTCCAGCACCGGGCAGGCGTCACACCCTATACGTCCACTTTCGTGTTTGCAGAGTGCTGTGTTTTTAATAAACAGTCGCAGCCACCGATTTTTTGCAACCCATTCATGCTCCGTTGTTCACTTCACACTAATAGGGCACACCTTCTTCCGAAGTTACGGTGTCAATTTGCCGAGTTCCTTCTCCTGAGTTCTCTCAAGCGCCTTAGAATACTCATCTCGCGCACCAGTGTCGGTTTGCGGTACGGTCGTGTGTAGCTGAAGCTTAGTGGCTTTTCCTGGAACCTCGTTCAGTCACTTCACCAGCAAGCTGGCTCGATCGTTGGCCTCGGTATATGACGGGCGGATTTGCCTACCCATCGCCTACTTCCAACTAAACCGGGATATCCAACACCCGGATGACCTATTAAGATCCGTCCCCACATCGCACTACACATCGGTACAGGAATATTGACCTGTTTCCCATCAGCTACGCATCTCTGCCTCGCCTTAGGGGCCGACTCACTCTACGCCGATGAACGTTGCGTAGAAAACCTTGCGCTTACGGCGAGGGGGCTTTTCACCCCCTTTAACGCTACTCATGTCAGCATTCGCACTTCTGATACCTCCAGCACGCTTTACAACGCACCTTCACAGGCTTACAGAACGCTCTCCTACCACTTGCAATAAATTGCAAATCCGCAGCTTCGGTAACTGGCTTAGCCCCGTTACATCTTCCGCGCAGGACGACTCGATCAGTGAGCTATTACGCTTTCTTTAAATGATGGCTGCTTCTAAGCCAACATCCTGACTGTTTTAGCCTTCCCACTTCGTTTCCCACTTAGCCAATTTTAGGGACCTTAGCTGGCGGTCTGGGTTGTTTCCCTCTTGAGTCCGGACGTTAGCACCCGGTGCTCTGTCTCCCAAGCTGTACTCGTCGGTATTCGGAGTTTGCCTTGGTTTGGTAAGTCGCCATGACCCCCTAGCCAAAACAGTGCTCTACCCCCGACGGTAATACTTGAGGCACTACCTAAATAGTTTTCGGAGAGAACCAGCTATTTCCAAGTTTGTTTAGCCTTTCACCCCTATCCACAGCTCATCCGCTAGTTTTGCAACACTAGTCGGTTCGGACCTCCAGTACCTGTTACGGCACCTTCATCCTGGCCATGGATAGATCACTTGGTTTCGGGTCTACACCCAGCGACTGGACGCCCTATTCGGACTCGATTTCTCTACGGCTTCCCTATTCGGTTAACCTTGCCACTGAATGTAAGTCGCTGACCCATTATACAAAAGGTACGCCGTCACCCCTTACGAGGCTCCGACTTTTTGTAAGCACGCGGTTTCAGGATCTATTTCACTCCCCTCCCGGGGTTCTTTTCGCCTTTCCCTCACGGTACTAGTTCACTATCGGTCGATGATGAGTATTTAGCCTTGGAGGATGGTCCCCCCATATTCAGACAGGATTTCTCGTGTCCCGCCCTACTTGTCGTTAGCTCAGTACCACACAGGTCTTTTCACGTACGGGGCTATCACCCGCTATGGCCAGCCTTTCCAAGCTGTTCCGTTAAGTCTTGTGCTATCACTAACAGGCTCTTCCGATTTCGCTCGCCACTACTTTCGGAATCTCGGTTGATGTCTTTTCCTCGAGCTACTGAGATGTTTCAGTTCACCCGGTTCGCCTCGCATGACTATGTATTCATCATGCGATACCTTTCGGTGGGTTTCCCCATTCGGAAATCTCCGGATCAAAGCTAATTTGCCAGCTCCCCGAAGCTTATCGCAGGCTATCACGTCCTTCGTCGCCTATCATCGCCAAGGCATCCACCACGTGCTCTTATTCACTTGACCCTATAACTTTGACGTTTCTTCACAGAAACCAAAATCATTTCAAGGAATATGTCAGGTCTTTCACCTGACGCGTTATGCCGTCTTCATACTTTCGATTTGACTCGAAATTGAAGTTCATTTGACGCAATCAAAAATTCATGTCGCTGATGGCACGGTCTGCACTAAACCTTTACGAATGTGCAGTTTCCATCAGCAACGCTGATTCGACTCTATGAATTTTTAAAGAACAGCCGATTGATCAAGAGATCTCGATCAACAACAAAGAAGCCTCATGCTCGCGCACAAAGCCTCTTTGGTGTTGAATTTCAAACTACCGGTGAATGGTGGAGGATGACGGGATCGAACCGACGACCCCCTGCTTGCAAAGCAGGTGCTCTCCCAGCTGAGCTAATCCCCCGGGTCCTCACGAGACTATCGGAAGGAATGGTGGGTCTAGTTGGGCTCGAACCAACGACCCCCGCCTTATCAAGACGGTGCTCTAACCAGCTGAGCTACAGACCCATGTCGAAGACTCGACATCTTCCAACAACCGATAAGTGTGGGCGTTCAATTTAAGTGGCTTGTTTCCAGAAAGGAGGTGATCCAGCCGCACCTTCCGATACGGCTACCTTGTTACGACTTCACCCCAGTCACGAACCCTGCCGTGGTAATCGCCCTCCTTGCGGTTAGGCTAACTACTTCTGGCAGAACCCGCTCCCATGGTGTGACGGGCGGTGTGTACAAGACCCGGGAACGTATTCACCGTGACATTCTGATCCACGATTACTAGCGATTCCGACTTCACGCAGTCGAGTTGCAGACTGCGATCCGGACTACGACTGGTTTTATGGGATTAGCTCCCCCTCGCGGGTTGGCAACCCTTTGTACCAGCCATTGTATGACGTGTGTAGCCCCACCTATAAGGGCCATGAGGACTTGACGTCATCCCCACCTTCCTCCGGTTTGTCACCGGCAGTCTCACTAGAGTGCCCAACTAAATGTAGCAACTAATGACAAGGGTTGCGCTCGTTGCGGGACTTAACCCAACATCTCACGACACGAGCTGACGACAGCCATGCAGCACCTGTGTTACGGTTCTCTTTCGAGCACTAAGCCATCTCTGGCAAATTCCGTACATGTCAAAGGTGGGTAAGGTTTTTCGCGTTGCATCGAATTAAACCACATCATCCACCGCTTGTGCGGGTCCCCGTCAATTCCTTTGAGTTTCAACCTTGCGGCCGTACTCCCCAGGCGGTCAACTTCACGCGTTAGCTTCGTTACTGAGTCAGTGAAGACCCAACAACCAGTTGACATCGTTTAGGGCGTGGACTACCAGGGTATCTAATCCTGTTTGCTCCCCACGCTTTCGTGCATGAGCGTCAGTACAGGTCCAGGGGATTGCCTTCGCCATCGGTGTTCCTCCGCATATCTACGCATTTCACTGCTACACGCGGAATTCCATCCCCCTCTACCGTACTCCAGCGATGCAGTCACAGATGCAGTTCCCAGGTTGAGCCCGGGGATTTCACAACTGTCTTACATCACCGCCTGCGCACGCTTTACGCCCAGTAATTCCGATTAACGCTTGCACCCTACGTATTACCGCGGCTGCTGGCACGTAGTTAGCCGGTGCTTATTCTTACGGTACCGTCATGAGCTCTCTTTATTAGAAAGAACCTTTTCGTTCCGTACAAAAGCAGTTTACAACCCGAAGGCCTTCATCCTGCACGCGGCATGGCTGGATCAGGCTTGCGCCCATTGTCCAAAATTCCCCACTGCTGCCTCCCGTAGGAGTCTGGGCCGTGTCTCAGTCCCAGTGTGGCTGGTCGTCCTCTCAGACCAGCTACAGATCGAAGGCTTGGTGAGCCTTTACCTCACCAACTACCTAATCTGCCATCGGCCGCTCCATTCGCGCAAGGCCTTGCGGTCCCCTGCTTTCATCCGTAGATCTTATGCGGTATTAGCACAGCTTTCGCTGCGTTATCCCCCACGATTGGGCACGTTCCGATGTATTACTCACCCGTTCGCCACTCGCCACCAGGATTGCTCCCGTGCTGCCGTTCGACTTGCATGTGTAAGGCATGCCGCCAGCGTTCAATCTGAGCCAGGATCAAACTCTATAGTTCGATCTTGAATTTTTTCGCCTCTCTCGAGGCAAACTCATAAAAACGGAATTGAAGTGAACTTCACTTCTATTCTCATGAGCGTTTAAAGTCTTGCGACTTCGTTCCGAAGAACTTGGCCACTCGCCTCAAACGCCCACGCTTATCGGCTGTATGTTTTTAACGATCCCAGTGCAAAACATCTTCTATCTTGCACTCACTTCGCTGCGATCAGCGAAGCCTTAGATTATCACACGATTTTTAAAGAACCGCCAAACTTTTTGGAAGAATTTTTGATCTTCTCTTCTTCCTTCCCCACCCCACTCACTCCAGCCTCGCCACCTCGGATCCCTTCAGGATCCCAAGCTGCTCGCCGTCTTGAGCGGAGCCTTCGATTATGACACGGTTTTGAACCACCCGCCACGCTCGAAGCTCTTGCCTTCATCGACCTGCGCAGCGCTTCGTTGGAAGCAAGGCAACGGGTCGTTTTGAGCCGAGCCCACGAGTATATGCCAAGTTTTCGGGTCGGCAAGCCAGTCCTCCGATAATCGGCGTCACATGGCACTCATCACACTTCTCGACGCGCAACTCGCGTTCGGCCACGTCCCGCTGCTCGACCACGCGGACTTCTCACTCATCGAATCGGAGCGCATCGGCCTGATCGGCCGCAACGGCGCCGGCAAGTCCTCTCTTCTCAAGATCCTGGGCGGGCTGGAAAAGCCCGACGACGGCACGCTGCAGCTTCAACAAGGTCTGCGCGTCGCCTACGTTGCGCAGGAGCCCCTGCTGGACATGGACGCCGACGTCTTCACGGCGGCGAGCGCAGGGCTGGCAGAAGTGATCGCCATTCGCGACCAATACCTGTCCGGCGCCGCGGGACTCGACCTCGACGCGCTGCAGTCGCAGATCGAGGCCTTCGATGCCTGGAACTGGGAGCAGCGCGTCGACGAGACGCTCCATCGCCTGCATCTGGACGGCAGCGCGCGCATCGGCGCACTGTCGGGCGGAACCCGCAAGCGTGTGGCACTGGCGCAGGCGCTCGTGGCCGCTCCCCACGTGCTGCTGCTCGACGAACCCACCAACCACCTCGACCTCGATTCGATCGAATGGCTCGAACAGCTGCTGATCGACTTCAAGGGCAGCGTCGTCACCATCACGCATGACCGCAGCTTCCTGAACCGCGTGGCCACGCGCATCGTGGAGCTCGATCGGGGAAAGCTCGGCTCCTACCCGGGCAATTTCGAGCAGTACCTGATCCAGAAGGAAGAGCAGCTGGCCCAGGAAGCGGTCATCAACGCCAAGGCCGACAAGCTGCTCGCACAGGAAGAGCTATGGATCCGCAAGGGCGTGGAAGCTCGCCGAACGCGCAGCCAGAGCCGCATCAGCCGCCTCGAGGCGCTGCGCTCCAACCGCGCGGCCAGGCGCGAAGTGATCGGCAGCGTGAACATGGACGTCGCCTCCGGCCAGTCGAGCGGAAAGATCGTCGCGGAACTCACGGGAGCCTCCAAGGCCTTCGGTGAGAACACCGTCATCCGGAACTTCACCGGCACCATCCTGCGCGGCGACAAGGTCGGCCTGATCGGCCCGAACGGCGCCGGCAAGACCACGTTGCTGAAGCTGATCCTCGGCGAACTCGAGCCCGACAGCGGCAAGATCCGCCGCGGCGCCAACCTGCAGGTGGCGTACTTCGACCAGATGCGCGATGCGCTCGATCTCGACGCCACGCTGGAAGACTTCATCAGCCCCGGAAGCGAGTGGATCGAGATCGGCAACCAGCGCAAGCACGTCAAGAGCTACCTCGCAGACTTCCTGTTCTCGCCCGCGCGCGCGCATTCACCGGTGCGCTCGCTCAGCGGCGGGGAACGCAACCGCCTGCTGCTCGCGCGGTTGTTCGCGCGGCCGGCCAATGTGCTGGTGCTCGACGAGCCGACCAACGACCTCGACATCGACACGCTGGAGCTGCTCGAAGACTTGCTGCAGAACTACGACGGCACGGTCTTCCTCGTGAGCCACGACCGCACCTTCCTCGACAACGTGGTGACCAGCACCATCGCCTTCGAAGGCGGCGGCCACTGGCGCGAGTACGAAGGCAGCGTGCAGGACTGGCTGATCCAGTCGAAGCGCGCACGAGAGTTCGCTGCCCAAAGAGCGGCCGCATCTGCGCCCGCTCCAGCCCCTGCGGCGGCGGCCGCGGCGCCCGCCGCCGAAGCCGCCCCGCGCGCGACGCCCCGCAAGAAGCTCAGCTACAAGGAGCAGCGCGAACTCGAGACACTGCCCACGCAGATCGCAGCCCTGGAAGAAGAACAGAAGCGCATCACGGAGATGCTCGAACTCGACGGCGGCGCCATCTACGCCAACGAGGCATCGCGCGCAGCCGAACTGGGCGAGCGCCATGCGCAGATCGACGACGAACTGCTGGCCGCGCTCGAGCGCTGGGAAGAACTCGGCGCGGCGCGCCAGGGATAGCCGGGCTTTCGTCCGACGCGCGGCGTGGCGCGGGTGCGCTATACATGTAGTTACCCAAACTCATCAATTGCTGCATGTTCGCATTCCGCGCTCTCGGACGATCCGCCCGCCGCTGGTGCGTGGCAGTGGGCATTGCGCTGGTACTGCCGGCTTGCGCCGAACTGCCCAAGGATGTGCAACGGCCGGTTTCGACTTCGCTGGCCTCGCCCGCCGGGACCCCGCTCGCAGCCTTGGTGCAGCAACGCCGAACCGCCGCCGGCGCCCGCTCCGAATCCGGCTTTCTGCTGCTCGACGGTCCGCCGGCCGCCTACGGCAGCCGGCTCGCGCTGGCCGAAGGCGCACAGAAGACCCTCGACCTGCAGTACTACGCCATTCATGCCGACGCCAGCACCGACCGGTTGCTCCAGGCGGTACGCGATGCGGCACAGCGCGGCGTGCGCGTGCGCATCCTTCTCGACGACTTTCACAGCACGGGGCGCAACGCGCTGGTGATGCGCCTGGCCTTCGTGCCGAGCATCGAGATGCGGATGTTCAACCCGCTGGCGGGGGCGAGGGGCTCGAGCTTGGGCCGCCTCTTCAATGCGCTCGACGATGCGTCGCGCATCCAGCAGCGCATGCACAACAAGCTCTTCATCGCCGACAACGTGCTCGGCGTGACCGGGGGGCGCAACCTGGGCGATGCTTATTTCGGCAATGGCGAAGCGGGCAATTTCGTCGACCTCGATGTGCTGGCCGCGGGGCCGGTCGTGCAAGACCTTTCGCGAAGCTTCGACGCCTACTGGAACAACGAACGCGCCTATCCGGTGCAGTCGCTGGTGACGCGTGAAGAACTCGAGGCGATTCGCAACGAGATCCGCGCCGAGCCCAAGGCGCAGGAGAAGGATAGCGAGCCACGCCCTCCCAATGCTGCGCCTGCGACCGAACGGCGCGCTCGCGCCTGGGACGAGAAGCCGATGGACCTGACGAGCGCGACCTTCGTCTGGGCACCCGCGGCGGTGCTGGTCGACAAGCCGGCCAAGATCCCGGCGGATGTGCCGCGCGGCAGTCCCGGCAATGAGAAGGCACCGGGCCTCGTCGTGACGCAGCAAGGCCGACGGCCTTCTTCGGCCGCAGCGCGCGGCGGCAGCTCGCTCACGGCCGCAGCCGATACGGCTGCCGACGGCGAAACGGTGGTCGAGGGCCTGCTGCAGCTGATCGGCCAGGCGAAGAGCGAGCTGCTCATCATCTCGCCCTACTTCGTGCCTGGGCAGGACATGAAGCAGGCTTTCGCGGCGGCACTCGCGCGCGGCGTCCGGATCCGCGTGCTGACGAACTCGCTGGCTTCCAACGATGCGCCGGTCGCCCATGTGGGCTATGCGCGGCACCGCGAAGAGCTGCTGTCGATGGGCGTCGGCCTGTACGAGATGCGCAGCGAACAGGCTGGGCTCGGCAGTGCTTTCGGCTCCGCTGGCAGCGAGCCCGGCGAATCACGCTCGATGCTGCATTCCAAGGCGCTGGTGATGGACGGCCGGCTGCTGGTGGTCGGTTCGATGAACCTCGATCTGCGCTCGCAACTGCAGAACACCGAGATCGCGCTCCTGATCCGCAGCGACGAACTCTGCCGCGTCGCGAGTGGCCAGATCGAGATTGCCATGCGCGACGGCGCATGGCATGTGGAGCGCGGCGACAACGGCCTCGTATGGCGTGCCCCGCAGAACAGCGGACTGAAGGACAGCGCCACCGAGCCCGACGCCAGTGTCGGCTTGCGGCTGTTGTTGAAGCTGTTCGGCCCGTTCGCGCCGGACCGGCTACTCTGAGGCGCCCGGCTTCAGAGCTGCGTCTTCACCCGCGCGAACACCTTCCAAAAAGTCGCGTCCTGCGCCGTCGCGAAGTTGATCCGCATCAGGGTGCTCGGCGGACGCCGCGCATGGAACAGCGAGCCCGGCGCCAGCAGATAGCCCTCGTCGAGCATGCGCTGGGTCAGCGCATCGGTGTCGACACCGGTGTCGACCCAGCCGAACAGCCCCGCCGGCTCCGAGGCCAGCGTGCAGCCGGCTGCGAGCGCCAGCTTGACAGTACGTCCACGTGCGCCGTCGAGCCGCAGCCGGATGCGCTCGGCATGCCGGCGCAACTGCCCCTGGTCGATACACCACGCCAGCGCGCGCTCGAACAGCGAGGGCGTGGTCAAGGTCGTGAGCAGCTTGGTTTCGAGCATGCGCCCCACCAAGGCCGGCGAGGCAGCGAGAAAGCCGATACGCCAGTTGGGCGCCAGGATCTTCGCGAAGCCGCTCACGTAGATGGTGCGCTGTAGTCCGTCGAGCGCGCTGAGCCGGGTGGCATGCTCGGGCGCGAGATGGCTGTAGGTGTCGTCCTCGACGATGTGGAAGTTGTGCTTGTTCGCCAGCTGCAGCACGCGGTGCGCGCTGCCCGGGGTGAGGCTGTAGCCGGTCGGGTTGTGCAGCACGCTCACGCTCACGAAGAGCTTGGGCTTGTGGCCGTTCCCAGCATCGCAGTAACGCTCCATCACTTCGAGATCCGGCCCTTCGGCCTTGCGCGGCACGGGCAGGATGCGCATGCCGAGCGCCTCGAGCCGCGCGAATTCCAGCGCCCAGCCGGGCTCCTCGACCATCACCGCGTCGCCGGCGCGCAGCAGCGTGCGGCTCACGATGTCGAGCGCGTGCGTCGCCCCGACGGTGGTCACGATCTGTTCCGGCCCGGCCGGCACGTTGATGTTCGCCAGCTTGGTCGCCAGGCTGCGGCGCAGGCCGCTGTCGCCCGCGGGCTCGCCGTACTGCAGCGAAAAATCCTTGAGCGCCCGGGTGCTCGTCACGCGGCGCACCGCAGCGGCCGTGAAGGGCGAGTCCAGCCATTCGGACGGGAACACGCCCATGCCAGGCTGCGGCTTGTCGCTGGGACGATGGAACATCCCGCGGATGAGGGTGCTCGCATCGGCGGGCACGGGCTTGGCGGCGGGCTGCTCGGAGATCGGGCCCATGGTCGACAAGGCCGGCCCGGCCTGTGCCGCGATCGAGTCGCGCACATAGAAGCCACGCTGGCGCCGGGCTTCGACCAGGCCCTGCGCGAGCAACTGGTCATAGGCCGCGACCACCGTGTGCGGGCTCACGCCCTGTTGTCGCGCGCACTCGCGCACCGAGGGCAGGCGCGCGCCGGGCGCCAGCAGGCGCGTGCGAATGCGCTCGGAAAAACGGTCGGCGAGTTGCTCCGTCAGCGACTGGGTCGAGGTCCGTGTCAGCATGCGCGTCTGTGTTCTGTGTCGATCGTTGGACCGATACAGGCTCGACTCTTGTCCGGCGATCTGTATCGGTACTGTAATGGTCCTCAGTTTAGAGTGTGTCCCATGAACTGGCAAGAATTCACCGCGCTGCTGGTGTTGGCCACGGCGATGAGTTTCTCGCCCGGACCGAACACCACGCTGTCGACCACGCTCGCCGCCAACGGCGGCCTGCCGCGCGCGATGCGTTTCGTCTTTGCAGTACCGGTGGGGTGGACCCTGCTGCTGTTGCTGTGCGCGGCCGGCATCGGCGCGCTGGTGCTCGCCGCGCCGTCGCTGCGCTGGGCCATCAAGGCGCTCGGCGTCGCCTATCTGCTGTGGCTGGCGTGGAAACTCAGCGGCAGCGCGACGATGGGCCAGGCCGACGGCCGGCGCCTCTCGGTCGGCTTCAAGCAGGGCGTGCTGCTGCAGTTCCTCAACATCAAGGCCTGGCTGCTGGCGCTGACGCTGGTGGCGGGCTGGATCGCCGGCCATGCCGATGCGCTGCAGCGTCTTGCGATCGTGGCGCCGGTGATGCTGGTCTATGCCTTCACAAGCAACTTCATCTATGCGCTGGCCGGCGCGCTGCTGCGCAACTGGCTGGCCCAGGGAAAGCGGCTGCTCTGGTTCAACCGCGCCATGGCCGCCGTGCTGGTGCTCACGGCCTGGTGGATGGCGAGCGTATGAAGATCAAGGACGAGACTCTGGGCATGTGGCTCGGCGTGCTGGGCGTCGCCTTCTTCGCGGTCACGCTGCCGATGACGCGGCTCGCCACCGGCACGCAGGACGCGCCGCAGCTCTCGCCCTGGTTCGTGACGCTGGGCCGCGCGGCGCTGGCCGGCGTGCTGTCGGCGATCTTCCTGCTCGTCACGCGGCCACCCTTGCCGCAGCGCCATCAGTGGACGCCGCTTGGCATGGCCGTGCTGGGCAACGCGATCGGCTACCCGCTGCTGCTGGCCTATGCGCTGCGCGTGGTCAGCGCGAGCCATGCGGCGGTGGTCACGGCGTTGCTGCCGCTGGTCACGGCAGCCTGCGCGGCCTGGGTGCTGCACCAGCGCGCGCGGCTCGGCTTCTGGCTCTGCGCGCTGGCAGGCAGCGCGCTGGTGATCGTGTTCTCCGTGCTGCGCGCGGGCGACCAGGGCGCCGCCTTCGGCTTCGCCTGGGGCGACCTGCTGCTGGTCGGCGCGGTGTTCGCCGCCTCGCTGGGCTACATCTACGGCGCGCAGGTCACTACAGCCCTGGGCGCGGAGCGCGTGATCTGCTGGGTCTGCGTGATGGCGCTGCCCGTCACGCTGCCGGGCACGCTGTGGTTGTGGCCCGAGCAGCCGGTGGCCGTCTCGGCCTGGATCGGCTTCGTCTACGTCGGCGTATTCTCGATGTGGATGGGCTTCTTCGCCTGGTACCGCGGCCTCGCGATGGGCGGTGCGCTGCGCGTGAGCCAGACCCAGCTGCTGCAACCCTTTCTCTCGATCCTCGCCGCGGTGCCGCTGCTCGGCGAGCCGATCGACATCGTCACCCTCGGCTTCGCGGGGGCGGTGGTGGCCACCGTGGTGGCCGGCAAGAAGCTCTCGCAACCGCGCACGCCCGCCGTGCTCGCAGCGGCATCACGATAACGACTCGCACATCCAAGGAAACGACATGAACTGGAAACTCGCCGCCCGCGCCGAAAAGATGAACCCTTCGGTGATCCGTGAAATCCTCAAGGTCACCGAGCGCCCCGGCATCATCAGCCTGGCCGGCGGCCTGCCCTCGCCCAAGACCTTCCCGATCAGCGCCTTCGCCGAGGCCTGCGCCGAAGTGCTGCACAAGGACGGCCAGGCCGCGCTGCAGTACGCCGCCAGCGAAGGCTACGCCCCGCTGCGCGAAGCGGTCGCGGCGATGCTGCCCTGGCCGGTCGATCCGGCGCAGGTGCTGATCACCACCGGCTCGCAGCAGGGCCTGGACCTGATCGCCAAGGTGCTGCTCGATCCGGGCAGCCGCGTGCTGGTCGAGACGCCCACCTACCTGGGCGCGCTACAGGCTTTCTCGCCGATGGAGCCCGAGCCCGTGAGCGTGGCCAGCGACGACGAGGGCGTGTCGGTCGACGACCTCGTGGCAAAAGCGAAGGACGCGCGTTTCGTCTACCTGCTGCCCAACTTCCAGAACCCCACCGGCCGCACGATGACCGAGGAGCGCCGTGCCGCAGTATCGGCCGCGGCCGCGAAGGCCGGGCTTCCGATCGTCGAGGACAACCCCTACGGCGACCTCTGGTTCGACGAAGCCCCGCCGCTGCCGCTGACCGCGCGCAACCCCGAAGGCTGCGTCTACCTCGGCTCCTTCTCGAAGGTGCTGGCGCCGGGCCTGCGGCTGGGCTTCATGGTGGCGCCCAAGGCCATCTTCCCGAAGCTGCTGCAGGCCAAGCAGGCGGCCGACCTGCACAGCCCCGGCTTCAACCAGCGCATGGTGGCCGAAGTGATGAAAGAGGGCTTCCTCGATCGCCACGTGCCGACCATCCGCGCGCTCTACAAGCGCCAGCGCGATGCGATGCTGACCGCACTGGCGCGCGAGATGAAGGGCCTGGGCGTGGAGTTCAACAAGCCGGCCGGCGGCATGTTCCTGTGGCTGCGCCTGCCCGAGGGCATGGACGCGGTGGCGCTGCTGCCGAAGGCGGTGGAACGCGGCGTGGCCTTCGTGCCGGGGGCGCCCTTCTATGCGGGAGCCAGCGATCCGCGTACGCTGCGCCTGTCCTTCGTGACCGCGAGCGTCGAGGAGATCGACACCGCGATCACCGCGCTGGGCGAGGCCGTGCGCGAGCAGCTGGCGCACAACGCGGCTGCCGAGGTCGAGCGCCAACTCGCCGCCAGTCCCGTGTAACGGGCATCGAATCAAGGCACGACGATGCACATCGCCATCCTCACCTTCGAAGGGTTCAACGAGCTCGACTCGCTGATCGCGCTCGGCGTCCTCAACCGGATCAAGAAGCCGGGCTGGCGCGTCAGCCTGGCCGGGCCGAGCGCCTCGGTCACGTCCATGAACGGCGTGACGGTGAAGCTCAGCGCATCCCTGGCGGATGCCTGCGAGGCCGAGGCCGTGATCGTCGGCAGCGGCATCCGAACGCGCGAGATCGCGGCCGATCCGGCCATCCTCTCGGCGCTCACGCTCGACCCGTCGCGCCAGCTGATCGGCGCGCAATGCTCGGGCACCTTGCTGCTGGCCAAGCTGGGCCTGCTGGGCGCCGTGCCGGCCTGCACCGACCTGACGACCAAGCCCTGGGTGCAGGAGGCCGGCATCGAGGTGCTGAACCAGCCCTTCTTCGCGGCCGGCAACGTGGCGACCGCGGGCGGCTGCCTCGCGTCGCCCTATCTCGCTGCGTGGATCATCGCGCGCACCGAGGGCCCCGAGGCCGCGGCCGATGCGCTCCACTACGTCGCGCCGGTGGGCGAAAAAGAAGCCTATGTCGCGCGCGCCATGAAGAACATCACGCCCTACCTCGAGACGCGCACGCCATGATCGACCTCGCGACCCTCTCGCTCTTCCTGGTGGCGGTGCTGGCGCTGTTCCTCTCGCCCGGGCCCAACATGGCTTTCGTGCTCTCGCACGGCGTCGCACTGGGGCCGCGCGCCGGCTTCGCGGCCGGGCTCGGCATCGCGGCGGCGGACCTGGTCCACACCCTGTGCGCCGCGACCGGCGTCACCGCGCTGGTGACGGCATGGCCGCCCTCCTTCGACCTGCTGCGCTATGCGGGCGCGCTCTACCTGCTGTGGCTCGCCTGGCAGGCGCTCCGCTCGGGCGATGCACGCCTGCAGGCGCACGCCGATCGCGCCGGCTTCGCGCGCGTGCTGCGCATGGCCTGGCTCAACAACCTGGTGAATCCGAAGGCGCTGCTGTTCTTCATGGTCTTCCTGCCGCAGTTCGTCGACCCGGCGCGCGGCAGCGTGCCGATGCAGCTGGTGATGCTGGGTGTCGCGCTCTCGCTGGCCGGGCTCGTCTTCAACACGGTGCTGGGTGCCTGCAGCGGACAGATCGGCCGCTGGCTGCAGCGCCGGCGCGGCGCCGCCGGCTTCCAGCGCGGCCTGCTCGCCACGGTGATGATCGCGCTGGCCGTTCGTCTTCTCTTGATCGACCGCCCCTCGAAGGGATTCTGACCATGCTCAATATCTGGGGGCGCATCAGCTCCATCAACGTCCGCAAGGTGGTGTGGTGCGCGCAGGAGATCGGGCTCGATTTCCAGCGCACCGAGGCCGGCGGCAAGTTCGGCATCGTCCAGACGCCCGAATACCTGAGGCTCAATCCGAACGCGCTGGTGCCGGCCATCGACGACGGCGAGGGCGAGGGCCGCGTCACGCTCTGGGAATCGAACGTGATCGTGCGCTACCTCTGCGCCAAGCACTCGCCCGGCAAGCTCTATCCCGAGCCGCTGGCCGCACGCTTCGACGCCGAGCGCTGGATGGACTGGCAGCAGACCACGCTGAATCCGGTGAGCGCCGGTGCCTTCAGGCAGTGGGTCCGCGTGCCTTCGGGCCAGCGCGACCCGGCCGTGATCGCGCATTCGGTGCATGCCACCGAGCCGCTGTTCGCGCTGCTCGACGCGCACCTCGCCACGCGCGCCTTCATGCTCGGCGATGCATTCACGATGGCCGACATCCCGGTGGGCTGTGAAGCGCACCGCTGGTTCGGCCTGCCGCAGACCGAATACACGCGGCCCGCCTGGCCGCATGTCGAGCGCTGGTTCGCCGATCTGCGCAGCCGCGCCGGCGCACGCGGCGTGCTCGACCTCGCACTGGAATGAAGCTCATGAAAACCCGCCCCTTCAAGCAAGTCGACGTCTTCACGGCGAAGCCCTATCTCGGCAATCCCCTCGCGGTGGTGCTCGACGCCACCGGCCTCGACGATGCCGCGATGCAGAGCTTCGCGAAGTGGACCAACCTTTCAGAGACCACCTTCCTGCTGCCGCCGACCGAGCCGTCGGCCGACTACCGCGTGCGCATCTTCACGCCGGGCGGCGAGCTGCCCTTTGCCGGCCACCCGACGCTGGGAAGCTGCCATGCCTGGCTGCAGGCCGGCGGCCGGCCCAAGGCGGCAGGCCGCATCGTCCAGCAGTGCGTCGCGGGCCTGGTGCCGATCCGGCACGAGGGCGAACGCCTCGTTTTCGCCGCGCCGCCGCTCAGGCGCAGCGCGCCGAGCCCCTCGCTGCTGGCCAAGGTGGCCGCCGCGCTGGGCCTCAAGTCGCAGCAGATCGTGGCTGCGCAGCTGCTCGACAACGGTCCGGTGTGGCTGGGCCTGCTGCTCGACGACGCGGACACCGTGCTCGCGCTCAAGCCCGACCACCGCATGCTCAAGGAGCTCGGCCAGAAGGTCGGCGTGGCGGGCGTCCCTGCGGCGCAAGACGATGCAGCCTCGCCCCTGATCTCGCGTTCCAACCGCGAGGCGCGCGCCTTCGCGCGCTCGAACGACGAAGGCATCGGCCTCGAGGTGCGCGCCTTCGCGGCGCCGATCGGCGTCGAGGAAGATCCGGTCACGGGCAGCCTCAACGCCAGCCTCGCGCAATGGCTGATCGCCGATGGGCACCTGCCCGAACGCTACCTCGCGGCGCAAGGCCAGTGCCTGGGCCGCGCAGGACGCGTCCATGTGTCGCGCGACGCGGAAAGCCAGGTCTGGATCGGCGGCGACTCGGTCACCTGCATCGACGGCAAGGTCACGCTCTAGGAGGCCTCGTGCAAGCGCGCATCGACCACCTTGTGATCGCCGCCGGCGACCTCGACGAAGGCGTCCAGTGGTGCGAAGCCACCTTCGGCATCGCGCCCGGCCCAGGCGGCGCGCATCCGCTGATGGGCACACACAACCGCCTGATGAAGATCGCGACCGTCAAATTCCCGCGCGCCTATCTCGAGATCATCGCGATCGACCCCAAGGCCAGGCCGACGCGGGCCGCCGGCACCCATCGCTGGTTCGACCTCGACGATGCCGAGCTGCAGGCCGGCCTGGCACGCGGCGGGCCGCGGCTGGTGCACTTCGTGGCCGAGGTGCCCGATGCCGGCGCGGCCGTGCAGGCCCTGGCGCGGCAGCGCATCGACCGCGGCCGCGTGCTCGAAGCCTCGCGCGAGACGCCGGCCGGCCGGCTCGCATGGCAGATCACGGTGCGCGACGACGGCCAACGCCTGATGTACGGCACGCTGCCCACGCTGATCGAATGGGGCCCGGTGCATCCGAGCGACGGCATGGCCGATTCCGGCGTCAGGCTGCGTTCGCTGACCGTCGCGCATCCGCGCGCCGGCGACCTGGACGCGGCGATGGAAGCCATCGGGCTTTCGAACGTGCCGGTGAGCACCGGCGCGCCCAGGCTCCGCGCGGTGTTCGATACGCCGCGCGGCACCGTCACGCTCGACTCCGAGGGGATCTGACATGCCGATGAGCTCCACCGAACTCGCCTTGTTCGCGCTCGCCGCGCTGGTGCTGGTGCTGACGCCCGGCCCGAACATGATCTATTGCGTCTCGCGCACGCTGTGCCAGGGCCGCGCGGCCGGACTGATGTCGCTGGCCGGCGTGCTGCTGGGCTTCGTGGTGCACCTGATGGCCGCGGCGCTGGGGCTGACGGCGCTGCTGATCGCCGTGCCCTTCGCCTTCGACGCCATCCGTTTGGCCGGCGCGGCCTACCTGATGTGGCTTGCCTGGCAGGCGGTCAAGCCGGGCGGCAGCGCGCCTTTCGAGGCCCGGCTGCTGCCCGACGATCCGCCGGCCAAGCTCTTCAGCATGGGCTTCGTCACCAATCTGCTGAACCCCAAGGTGGCGATGTTCTACCTCTCCTTCTTCCCGCAGTTCCTGCATCCCGAGCGCGGCTCGGTGCTGCTGCAGAGCCTGATGCTGGGCGCGGTGCAGATCGGCGTCAGCGGTGCCGTCAACGTGCTGCTGGTGCTGAGTGCCGCGCGCCTGACGGCCTTCCTGTCGCGAAGCGAAGGCTGGCTGCGCGCCCAGCGCTATGTGATGGGCAGCGTGCTGGCCGCGCTCGCGGTGCGCATCGCGCTGCCGGAACGCAAGTAGCCGATGCGATTCACACGCGAAGAGATCGCCGCCGCGCGCCGCACCGTCTACGCGGCGATGCCGCCGACGCCGCAGTACGCCTGGCCGCTGCTGGCCGGGCGCCTGGGCTGCACGGTGTGGACCAAGCATGAAAACCACACGCCGGCCGGCGCCTTCAAGCTGCGCGGCGGGCTCACCTACTTCGAGACGCTGGCGCGCGACGAGCCCGGGGTGCGCCATGTGATCAGCGCCACGCGCGGCAACCACGGCCAGTCGGTCGGCTTCGCCGCGCGGCGCCACGGCCTGGCGGCGACCATCGTGGTGCCGCACGGCAACTCGGTCGAGAAGAACGCGGCCATGCGCGCGCTCGGCGTCACGCTGGTCGAGCACGGCGACGAGTTCCAGACCGCGAGCGAGCATGCCGCGCACCTGGCCGAGCGCGACGGGCTGCACCGCGTGCCCTCCTTCCACCGCGAGCTGGTGCGCGGCGTCGCGACCGCCTATGTGGAATTCTTCGAAGCGCTGGCCGATGCGCCGCCCGAGGTGCTGTTCGTGCCGATCGGACTGGGCTCCGGCTTCGCGGCCGCGGCGGCGGCGCGTGCGCATTGCGGCGTCAAGACGCGGCTCGTCGGCGTGGTGTCGGCGCATGCGACCGCGTACCTCGATTCATTCCGTGCCGGCCGTCCGATCGAGGCGCCCGTCAGCACGCGGCTGGCCGACGGCATGGCCTGCCGCACACCGGTGCCGGAGGCGCTGGCAGTGATCCGGCGCGAGGCCGACGAGGTGGTCGCGGTGAGCGACGAGGAAGTGGCCGCGGCGATGCGCGCGCTGTTCACCGACACGCACAACGTGGCCGAAGGCGCAGGCGCGGCGGCCTTGGCGGCCGCGATGCAGCAGCGCTCGCGCTGGCAGGACAAGACGGTCGGCATTGCGCTGACCGGTGGCAACGTCGATGCCGCGATGTTCGCCGAGGTGCTGTCGCAGCGTTGAGAGCGGCCCGCCTCAGGCCGCGATGACGATCGGAAAACGCGCCCGCACGCCATCCGCCGCCGGCTCGAAAGGCACGGTGATCGCGGCACGCGAGGCCTCCGGCAGGTTGCGCCAGAGGAAGTCGCGCGCGTTCCCGGGGTCGCCCTCCACATAGAGCTGCGTCGTCAGCAACTCGCGTGCGCCCAACTTCACCTTGACATGGATGTGGGGCGTGCGGCCGCTGTAGGCCACGGGCCGGATGGTGCGAAAGCGATAGCGGCCGTCGGCATCGACCGCCACTCGGCCGAAGCCCTGGAACGCGGCATCGGCGCGGTCGCCGTCGCCGGGGTGGTGATAGTGGCCGTCCTGGTCGCACTGCCAGATCTCGACCTGGGCGCCACGCAGCGGCCGGCCGGCCAGATCGGTCACGCTGCCCTCGACCCAGGCCGGCTGGCCGCTGCGGTAGTTCAGCGTGCCGTTGCGCAGCAGGTCGTTGTCCGCGTCCTGCGGCAGGCGCACGGGGTAGAACGGCCCTTCGGTCTGCGACGGCGTGGCGAGGCGCGCCGCCTGCGGCTGCGCGCGCGCGCCGAGCCAGAGGGCGGGCGCTGCGACCAGCGCGGCGGCGACCGTGCGCCGGGGAAGAGAACCGGGGGAGGTGGTCAGGACACGCATGGCGGTACGAGCCGCCCGGCGCACGCGAGTTCCACCCGCCGCGTTTTCTTTGCTACCAGCGCACGCGCACGCCGATCGCGCCCTGGATCGACGATTTCACCTTGGTGTCGCCGCCGGCGCTGAAGACCTTGCCGACTTCGCCGTACAGGCTCACGGTTCTGCTCAGCGACAGCGTGGCGCCGCCCGCCAGTTCCACCGAGGTGTAGTTGCCCGTGCTGCCGATGGGCGTGACGAAAGGGCCGTTGACGAAGCGCGCGACATCGCTGCCGCCGCTGCCGCGAACCACGCCGACGCGTGCATAGGGCTGCAGCCGCCCGGCCGCGGTGGAAATGTCCCCCTTCACGCGCACGCCGAGGCCGGCGGTCCAGTTGCCGGAATCGTCCTGCTGCACCAGGGCGCCTGCGATCGCCAGGTCGTCGACACGCGCCTTGCGGTAGCTCAGCTGCGCCTGCGGCTCGATCGTCCAGCCGCCGCCGAGCGCAAAGGCCTGGCCGACTTCGACCGAGGCCGTCAGGCTGTTGCCCTTGCCCGAGGCCGCGAGGCCGCCGAGCGGACGGATGGTGAAGCGATGCGAGCCGTACTGCAGCACGGTGTCGACGTAGAAGCCGGTCGCGTTGGCATATGAGGCGTAGGCGCCGAGGTAGCGGGCGCGCAGATCGGTACTGCCGACCGGGCGATAGACGCCGCTGGCGAAGCCGCTCAGGTCGGCATCGCCGTCGAGGGTGCCGACATACACACCGGCGTGCCAATCCCCGAGCTGTGAGACGTAGAGATCGGTGCCCGCCTGGACGCCGGCGACGTGGCCCTGCGTCGATGGGCTGACGACACCCGACTGGCGGATGTCGACATCGCTGTAGACGGCACGTGCCCAGGCGCGGCGCTCGGCCGAGAGCGCACCGCCCACCGGCGTCAGGCTGGCGATCGCGCGCGCGCTCGCATCGTCGTCGCCGAGGCGGCTGCGCAGGCTGCCGATCATCGCGAGGTCGGTGCGGCGCAGCTGCGACGGCAGGGCCGCGAGCATCGGGGCCTCGGCGCGGTAGGCCGTGACCGGTACCGGCGCGGGCGCCGGAGCGGGTGGCGCCGGGGGAGCCGGCGGAGCTGGAGGCGCAGGTGGAGCCGTAGGCGCCGGCGGGCCGGGGGGCGGCGGGGGCGGTGGCGGGGGCGGCGGGGGTGGAGGGGGCGGCGGAATGACTTCCGAGCGCAGATACCAGTTCTCCCCGGCGCCGCTCGCATCGGCGGCGTACAGGCGGTACTCGAAGGCGCCGGCATCGACGTGGCCCGCTCCGCCGAGCGCAAAGGCGCTCTTGGTCGTCTGCGCCGTGGTGGTTGCGCCGTTCAGCGCGGTGATCACCTCGATGCCGCTGCCCACGGTCTGGCCGCCGAGGCCGCCGAGGTTGGTGATCTGCAAGGTGGTGCTGCCGCTGGCGACGGCGGTGGCGCCGTCGAGCACCAGCCGGTCGGACGGGCCGCTGGCGCCGAGCATGGTGCCCAGGCGCAAGGTGCCGTTGTTGCCGACGTAGGGGCCGTTCACCGTCAGCGTGGTTCCGGGCGTGGCGCCGACCAGCGAGACGGTGCCATCGTTGTTGAGCGAGGCCATGCTCTGGCTGAAGCCCGCCAGGTCGAGCGTGGCGCCAGCTGCCACGCTGTGCGCCGATACGGCGCTCAGGGTGTTGGTCGCGCCGGCACGCAAGGTGCCGCCGCTGACGGTGGTGCTGCCGGTGTAGGTGTTGGCGCCTGAGAGCGTCAGGGTACCGGTGCCGGCCTTGACCAGCGAACCAGCGCCGGGGGGCGGCCCTGGCATGAAGACACCGTTCGACATCGCGCCGCTGAAATTGCCGGCGCCGACCGTCAGCTCGCTGCTGTTCAGCCCGACCGTGCCGCTGCCGTTCAGCAGGGCGATGGTCTGGGTCGCGTTGAGCAATTCGACGCCGGACACGGGCTGCCCCGCGACGACATTGCCGGTGGAATTGACCGTGAGGTTCGCGGTCGGCGCCAGGCGGCCGTTGCCGTTCACGAGCACGCTGCCGTTGCCGTTGACGACGAGGTCGCCCGGCACGGTGCCCGCGGCTGCCAGCAGCAGGTTGGCGTTGCCCTGCACCGTGGTCGTGCCGCTGTAGGTATTGACGGCGTTGTACGCGTAGCCGCTCCAGCCGCCGCCGACCCCGTCGAGCGTGATGCCGTGCGCACCGCCGATGCTGCCCGCGAACACGATCGAGCCCAGCGGCGCGACGTGGGTCAGCGTGGCGTCTGCATTCAGCGTCACCGGGCCGGTCCAGGTGGAGGAGGCGACCGGCGCGACATTGAAGCTGTTGTTCACGACGACGGCGTTGTCCAGCTGGGCCTGCGTGCCGAAAGTGCCGCCGTTGATCGTCACGGCGCCAGTGCCCAGCGCGCCAACGGCCGTGATGGTGAGCCCGCCGGCATTGAGCGTGGTGCCGCCGCTGTAGGTGTTGGCCGTGCCGATGGTCGTGGTGCCGGGGCCGCTCTGCGCCAGCGAGCCACTGCCGCTGAGCGCGTTGGTCAGTGTGATGTTGTCCGAGCGATTGACGATCAGCGAAGCGCCGCTGCCGATGGCGATGTTGCCTTGCACGCTGCCGCTGGCGGTGCCCGCCCCCAGCTGCAGGGCACCGCCGCTGATGGTGGTGCCGCCGGTGTAGGTGTTGTCGCCCGTCAGCGTCAGGGTGCCGGCGCCGACCTTGACCACGGCGCCGTTGCCGAGCATCACGGGATTGATGTAGAGCGACCCGTTCTTGTCCTGCGAGCCCGGGCCCGTGTTCGAGATCACCCCGCTGATGGTGTCGTTCTTGTTCAGCGCCCCCACTTGCAGCGTGGCGGTGCCGAGTACGACACTGCCCGAGCCCGACAGGGAACCTATCGCCGCCGCCGGCGCGCTGATGTCGTTGACGTAGACCTGGCCGGTATTGACGACGGTGGCACCGCTCAGGTCCGCCGTGTTCGCCATCTGGAGCGTGCCGCCGTTGTTGAGGGTCGCGGTGCCGCCGTTGCTGTTCTCCTGGAAGATCAGCCGGCCGCCGTTGTTGTTGAGGGTCGCCTGCTGCGCGCTGGCTCCTCCGCCGCCGAACAGCACATAGGTGCCTGCACCGTTGTTGGTGATCGTCGCCGTGCCGGCGTTCGCGCCGTTCTGGAACTGGAGGCCGCTGTTGCTGCCGTTGACGTTGGTGTTGACGCCGACCGGCACCGTGATGGCAAGGTTGCCGGCGCTCGCGGTGGCATCCTGGAAGCGCAGCTCGGCGTTCTCGAGGATGGTGATCGGGCCGCTGCCGAAGGAGCCCGTCGTGTGCGTCCAGACATTGAGGCGGCCGGCCGTCCCGTTGCCCTGCAGGACGGTTCCGCCCGTGTAGTTGTTCGCGGCGTTGTCGATGCTCAGGCGCTGGGTCTCGCTGCCTAGCGCATTGGTGCCGGTGTTGCGCAGCGTGAGCACGCCGCTGCCCGTGATCTGGCCGCTCAGCGTATTGGTTTGGGTGCCGGCCACATCGACGGTGCCGCCGGCGGCGCCGAGCACGATCGCGCGGCCGCTCGAGAAGTTGTCGGCGCCCAGGCGCAGCGTGCCGCCACCGAAAGCGATGGCTCCGCCGGCGCCGAGGTTGGCATCGGAATTCACCTGCAAGGCGCCCGCATTGATCGTCGTGGTGCCCTGGTACGTGTTGGAAGCGCCCAGGACGATGATGCCGGCGCCGGTCTTGACGATGCCGTTGGTACCGCTGACGACACCGCTCTGCGTGGCCGTGCCCGCACCGAGGCTGTTGAGGGTCACGTCCGACGGCGTCGTGTCGATCGCAGCCGCCAGGTTGTCGCCGTCGTTGTAGTCGACGGTCTGCGCGGCGCCGGATGCCGCCAGGACGCTCAGGCCCGCCGCGACCAGCAGGCTGCCCAGGCCGCCGGAGCGCTTGCCGCGCGCGGCCGTGATTTCCGACACCGCGACCCATGCCCCGAGTGCGGGATTCCAGACGCTCCGATATGACTTGTTCATGCTCTGCTGTCCTCTTGTTATGAAAGCGGCGTCCCTGGACCGGCGGCTCTCGATCGGTGTTAACGAAAGTTTGCATTCTTACAGAATGAGAACTTTGTGATTCAACTCATTACATGATTTGTATGAAAAAGTTCACACTTCAGCGCCCATCGCCCCTCCCGTCCAGCGCAGAAAGGTCGCAGCAGTGACCCGCTTTTCCGGCGCGCGCCGGCAGAATTCCGCGCATGGGAACCCTCTTTCTCGTACGCCACGGACAAGCCAGCTTCGGCGCGGCCGACTACGACCAGCTGAGCGAACTGGGCCACCGGCAGTCGCGGCGCCTGGGCGAGTACTGGCGCGAACGCGGCATGCAGTTCGATGCCGTCATCACCGGCACCCTGAAACGCCATCGCCA
This sequence comes from Variovorax sp. LjRoot84, assembly GCF_964254305.1. Lineage (NCBI taxonomy): Bacteria > Pseudomonadati > Pseudomonadota > Betaproteobacteria > Burkholderiales > Comamonadaceae > Variovorax > Variovorax sp. LjRoot84. Next base: position 854,566 of record NZ_CAXUTE020000001.1, on the reverse strand, counting down.
GACCTGGGAAGGCATCGCCGAAGGATTGGGCCTCGCGCGCGACGACGTGCTGCCCTGGCCGGGACTCGACGAGTACGACGCCGAAGCGGTCATTGCAACCATCCATCCCGAGAAGCTCGAGAAGCCCGATTCACCCGAGAAGTACCGCCACCACTTCCGGCTGCTGCGCGACGGGCTGGGTGCCTGGATGCAGGGCCGGACGGCACCGGCCGGGATGCCGAGCTACGTCGACTTCCTGGCCGGGGTGACGAGCGCGCTGGACCACGTGCGCGGCAAGCACCACGGCGCCCGGGTCCTCGTGGTGTCGAGCGGCGGCCCGATCAGCACCGCGGTCGGCCACGTGCTGGGCACCAGCCCCGAGACCACCATCGAGCTGAACCTGCGCATCCGCAACACCGCCGTCACCGAATTCGCCTTCACGCCCAAGCGCCACATGCTTGTGACCTACAACACGCTGCCGCACCTCGACGGCCCCGCCTGGGCGGACTGGGTGACCTACGCCTGAGCGACGCCCGCGCTGCCGTCAGCGAGCCAGCGCAGGTAGTCCGCGGACCCGGCCGTGATCGGCAGCTGCACGATCTCCGGCATTTCGTAGCTGTGGCGTTCCCGGATGAAGGCTTCCAGCACCACATAGCGCGCGGCGAGGGTCTTGATGAAAAGCAGCCATTCGGGCTCGCGGTGCAGCGTGCCCTGCCAGACATAGAAGCTGCGCACGCGCTGCACCTGCACGCAGGCCGCGAGGCCCGCCTCGACGATCGCGGCGGCGAGCGCTTCCGCCTCGTCCTCGGTGCTGGCGGTGGTCATCACGATGCAGGCCGTACCGTCCATAGCGCCTCCTGTCGTTGCACGTCAAAGCGTTCCCGAGCTCCCTTCCAGGAACACCGCGGAACCGGCTTTGCCGGGCCGCTGGTGTTGCCCCCGGTGAGGGGGTTGGCGTAGCGACACACAGTGCGCGAAGCCTGGGGGAGAGCTTATTTCAAGCTTGCCAGACGCCATAGCCGGCTTCGCGCAACGCGATGCCGAGTTCGACCTCCATCTCGCGCGCGGCCTCGTAGGGCATCGGGTTGTAGACCGCATAAAGGGCCGGCAACAGCCTGAGCCCATAGTCACGCACGAAGGCGTTGGCCTGGATGCCGGCCTTGTGCTTGTCGAAGCGTACGTCGGGATCCAGCCCCGTCATGCCGACGTAGACGAAGGGCTGGCCGAGCCGATAGTCGGGGTTGGCGCGCCGGAAGCGGGCGATGTTCCAGACCCGGTCGTCGAGTTCGACGACGTAGACATGGTGGTGCGCCCTGGATTTGCGGGCCATCGCTGCCCGGCACGCTCACTTGCGTTTGACGAGGCCCCAGATGAAGAGCAGCACGATCGCGCCGACCACCGAGGCGATGAAGCCGGCCCCCTGGCCCGCGGTGTACCAGCCCATCGCCTGCCCGAGGTAGGTCGCGATCAGCGAGCCGGCGATGCCGATCAGGGTGGTCACGATGAAGCCGGCCGAGTCGTCGCCGGGCTTGATGGCGCGCGCCACGAGGCCCGCGACGAAACCGATCAGGATGGTCCAGACGATGCTCATACGCTTCCTTGGTATTGGAATGGGAGGGAAGAGGCGACCGCGGGAGCGCAGCGCCGTTTCATGATAGCGGAGCCTGCCTACACGCCTGCTGCCGCCCGCGAGCTATACAGGCGGGATGCTCGAAAAACTTCCCGAAGCCATCGGCCACGCCCTGCACGGCGTGCGCGCCGGCCTCGACGAGATCGCCTTCAACACCCTGGGGCTGCGCCAGGGCATGGCCTCGATCTCGGTCGCCAGCCTGGCCTTCGTCGACCATGCGCCGCTGCCGCCGCGCTACACGGCCGACGGCGAGGGCCTGTCGCCGCCCCTGCAATGGACCGGCGTGCCGGCCGGCGCCGCTTCGCTGGTGCTGCTGGTCGAGGACGCCGATTCGCCGACGCCCCATCCGCTGGTGCATGCGATCGTGGTCGGCCTTCCGGCGGAGGACGGCAACCTGCCCGAGGCCGCGATCGCCAGTGCCGGCAACGAGGGAACCGGCGTTCACACCGGCCGCAATTCCTACCTCCAGGCCGCCTGGCTGCCGCCCGATCCGCCGCCGGGACACGGCGTGCACCGCTATGCCTTCCAGCTCTTCGCGCTGGCCAGCGCGCCCGCGTTCTCGGCCAGCCCGGGGCGCGATGAGGTGATAGATGCGCTGCGCGCGCATGCGGTCGCCAGCGGCTTGCTCATCGGCACCTGCGAGCGGCCCGACGGCACGATCAAGATCAAGGAAGCCGCGCCGGGCGGGCCGGCGGTGGCCGGCTGAGGCTGTTCAGCCCAACGGCCCGGTGTGCGCGGTCGACAGCGGCAGGCGCGACGCCTCGGCCAGCAGTGCCGCGAGCTGGCGCGCCGCGGCGTCGATCACCGCGCGGCCTTTCTCTGCGGTCGCCGCGGCGGCGTTGCCGGCGGCACCTGCGGGGTTGTAGTCCTCCATGGCCCAGCCCAGCCTGGCGCTCCTGCCGTTGCCGAGCACCGGGTAATCGGCCGCGCGCTGGCGCGAGCTGGAGCCGAAATCGCGCGCCGCCTGCATCGCCACCTGCCCCGGCGCCAGGGCCAGCATCATCGAGGTCTCGATCTCGCCGGCGTGCACGCCGAAACGGTGTTCGTCGGCGCTGAACTGCGCGCCCGCATCGCCCAGCGGCAGGTTGAACCAGCTCGCGCTGTAGACGATGAGGCCGTGCGCCGCACGTAGCTCGCGCGCGACGATGTCCATCGCGCCGGTGTGTCCGCCGTGCGCATTGAAAAGCACCAGCTTCCTGACGCCCGCACGCGCGACGCCGGCGCCGATCTCGTTCCAGAGCCGGATCAGCGTCTCAGCCGACAGGGTGAGCGTGCCCGCAAAGCGCGCGTGCTCGGGGCTCAGGCCAATCTGCTGGGTCGGCAGGAACAGCACCGGCAGCTCGGCCGGCAGCAGCGGCAGCGCGGCGGCGACGATGCCGTCGACCAGGGTCGAGTCCACGCCCAGCGGCAGATGCGGGCCGTGCTGCTCGGTCGCGCCCAGGGGCAGCACCGCGACGGTCGCGGCCGGATCGAGCGCGGCGAAATCGCGTGTCGTGAGTTGGGACCAGAAGCGGCTGGCAAGGGCAGTCATGAGGCAATCTTAGTGGTGCGAGCTTAGTGGTGCGAGGGCAGCGCCGCGAACTTGGCCGCCAGGAAATCGATGAGCGAACGCACCCGCGCCGGCACGAAGCGGCCGTTGGGCAGCAGGGCGTGCAGCGGATAGGGCTCGGTGTCCCAGTCGGGCAGAAGCCGCACCAGCGCACCCGAGGCCTCGTCCTGCTGCACGTCGAGCGCCGACTTGAGCGTGATGCCGCGGCCCGCGAGCGCCCACTGGCGCGCGAGCGAGGCGTCGTCGACGATGCGGTCGCCGTCGACGCGCACCTCGGTCCACTGGCCGTTGCGCGCAAAGCGCCAGACACGCTGGCGCCGGCCGCTGCGATGGAAGGTCAGGCAGTTGTGCTGCAGCAGGTCCTGCGGCACCTGCGGCGCTGGGTGCCGGCGAAGGTAGGCGGGCGAAGCGCACGGCACTGGACGCGAATCGGCCAGCGCGCCGTAGCGCAGCGCCACGTCGACCTCGTCGCGCGTGACGTCGAGCGGCCGGTCGCCGACCGAGAGCGCGAGCTGCAGGCCCGGGTGCGCATCGAGGAAGTCGTCGAACCAGGGCAGAAGCGCACTGCGCGTGAGGTCCGAAGGCGCGGCGACGCGCACCGTGCCGACCAGCGCGCCGCGATCGGCCGCCACCAGCGACTCGCCTTCGGCCAGCAGCTCGAAGGCGCGGCTGGCGTAGTCGAGCAGCGTCTGGCCCTGCGGCGTGAGCCGCATCGCGCGGGTCGAGCGCTCGAACAGGCGTGCGCCGAGCTGTGCCTCGAGCCGCTTCAAGGTCGCACTGGCCGCCGCGGGCGTGATGCCCAGCGCGCGCGCCGCCGCCGTGAGGGTGCCGCCGCGCGCCGTGTGCACCAGCACGTGGAGGTCCGCGATATTTTCAATTTTCATTTGAAACTGATGCGCTTTGCGGGCAGCTTATCAAAGCCGGCCGCGATGCCTACATTCGACCGCATCGATTCCATTCCTCCAAGGACACACCATGAAAGCCGTCGGCTACCGCCAATCCCTCCCCATCGACGATCCCGCCTCGCTCGAAGACCTCAGCCTGCCCGAGCCCACGCCCGGCGCGCGCGACCTGCTGGTGCGGGTGAAGGCGATTTCCGTGAACCCGGTCGACACCAAGGTGCGCAAGGGCGCGCGGCCGGGGGCGGCCGACGCGAAGGTGCTGGGCTGGGACGCGGCCGGCACGGTCGAGGCCGTCGGTGCGGCGGTCAAGGGCTTCAAGCCGGGCGACCGCGTGTACTACGCAGGCTCGATCACCCGGCCCGGCACCAACAGCGAACTGCATGTGGTAGACGAACGCATCGCAGCCCTCGCGCCGAAGCGCCTGGACGACGCGCAGGCCGCAGCCCTGCCGCTGACCACCATCACCGCCTACGAGCTGCTGTTCGACCGGCTCCGGGTGCCGAAGAACGGCGGCGCCGGGCAGACGCTCCTGATCGTCGGCGGCGCCGGCGGCGTCGGCTCGATCCTCATCCAGCTGGCGCGCCAGCTCACGCAGCTGCGCATCATCGCGACCGCCTCGCGCGCCGAAACGCGCGCCTGGTGCCTGGCGCTGGGCGCACACGCGGTGATCGACCACTCGAAGCCGCTCGCCGGCGAACTCAAGGCTGCCGGCATCGGCGAAGTCGACATGGTCGCCAGCCTGACGCAGACCGGGCAGCACTACGCGCAGATCGTCGAAAGCCTGAAGCCCCAGGGCCAGCTCGCGGTGATCGACGACATGGCGGTGTTCGATGCCATGCCGCTCAAGGGCAAGGCGATCTCGCTGCACTGGGAGTCGATGTTCACGCGCTCGAAGTTCGAGACCCCCGACGTCGCGCGCCAGGGCGAGCTGCTGGCCGAAGTCGCCGCGCTGGTCGATGCGGGCCGCATCCGCACCACGGCCAACGAAAGCTTCGGCACGATCAATGCGACGAACCTGCGCCGCGCCCATGCGCTGATCGAGAGCGGCAAGGCGCAGGGCAAGGTGGTGCTGCAGGGCTTCTAGAGGCAGCTACTTCGCTCGCGCGACGCGCCAGACGGCGTTGCCCACATCGTCGGCCACCAGCAGCGCGCCGCTCTTGTCGAGCGCCACGCCGACCGGACGGCCCTGCGCCTTCTCGTCGGCGCTCAGGAAGCCGGTGACGAAATCGACCGGCGGCCCGCTGGGCCGGCCGCCGCTGAAGGGCACGAACACCACCTTGTAGCCCGACAGCGGCCTGCGGTTCCACGAGCCGTGCTCGCCGATGAACACGCCGTTGGCGAACTCGGGCGGCATGCCGCGCGGGTTGGAGAAGGCCAAGCCCAGCGCTGCGACGTGCGAGCCCAGCGCATAGTCGGGCACCACGGCCTTGGCCACCATCTCGGGCCGGGGCGGCGTCACCCGCACATCGACATGGCGGCCGTAATAACTCCAGGGCCAGCCGTAGAAGGCGCCATCCTTCACCGAGCTCAGGTAGTCGGGCACCAGGTCGCTGCCGATCTCGTCGCGCTCGTTCACCACCGTCCACAGCACGTTGGTCTCCGGTTCCCAGGCCATGCCGTTGGGATTGCGCAGACCCGTGGCGAACAACCGCTTCTCGCCGCTCTTCACGTCGACCTCCCAGATCGCGGCCCGGCCCTCTTCGGCCGCCAGGCTGTTCTCGCCGATGTTGCTGTTGGAGCCGACCGTTACGTAGAGCTTGGTGCCCTCGCGGTTGGCGATCACGTTCTTGGTCCAGTGGTGGTTGATGCCGGCCGGCAGATCGGTCACCTTGGTCGGGGCGGCCGTGATCGAGGTCTGACCCTCGGCGTAGGGCACCTTGACCAGCGCGTCGGCGTTGGCGATTAAGAGCTCGTTGCCGACCAGCGCGACCCCGAAAGGAGACACCAGGTTCTGCATGAACACCTGGCGCACCTCCGCCGCGCCGTCGCCGTCGGCATCGCGCAGCAGGGTGATGCGGTTGGCGCTCGGCACTTGGGCACCGGCGCGCTTCATGATCTGACCCATCACCGCGCCCCTGATCATGTCCATCAGGCCGCCGCCGTTCGCGCCTTCCGGCTTCGGCGGCTTGTTGCTCTCGACCACCAGCACGTCGCCGTTGGGCAGCGGGTAGACCCAGCGCGGATGGTCCAGCCCGCGGGCCAGCGCCGTCACGGTGAAGCCGCTGGGCACGCTCGGGCCGGCGGTGTCGGTCCAGCCGGTGGCCGGGGCGATGTTGACGGTCGGGATCAGCGTCTTGTTGGGCGCGGGCAGTTGCGGCGTGGGGCCGATGCCGGCCTCGGGCGGCAGCTTGGCCGTTTCCCCGCAAGCCGCGAGCAGCATGACGGCGGCCAGCAGCGCAGCGGCCGAAGAAAGCTTGGAATGCTTCATGGGTCGGATGTCCTTCAGGCGACTACAGGCCATGCAGCCACGAATCATCCGGATCGCGCAAGCTCCCGCTGTCGGTTGTGGGCGCTTTCTGGCGTGGGTGCACCCCGGCGCGGTGGCGCCGCTACCATCGGGCGATGACCGACGACCTGTTCCGCTCCGACGCCTACCTGCGCGAATGCCGGGCCCGCGTCGTGCGCGCCGACGAAGCCGGCATCGTGCTCGACCGCACGGTGTTCTATCCGCAGGGCGGCGGCCAGGCCGGCGACAGCGGCCACCTGCTGGTGGCCGACGGGCGCGAACTGGCGATCGCCGACACGCGCAAGGGCAAAGACGCCGAGGGCCGGGCGACCGACGAGATCGTCCATCTGCCGGCGCCCGGCCAGTCCGAACTGCTGGGCACGCTGAAGCCGGACGATGCCGTGACGGCCCGCATCGACTGGGAGCGCCGCCACAAGCTCATGCGCTTCCACACCGCGACCCACCTGCTGTGCCACCTGGTGCCGCAGCCGGTCAACGGCTGCTCGATCACCCCCGAGTACGCGCGGCTGGACTTCCACATGACCGATCCGCTGGACAAGGAAGCGCTCACGACCGGCCTGGCGCGCCTGGTCGCTGCCGGCCATCCGCTGGCCGTGAGCGCCATCACCGATGCCGAGCTCGACGCCAATCCCGCGCTGGTCAAGAGCATGAGCGTGCAGCCGCCGCGCGGCACGGGCACGGTCCGCACCATCCGGATCGGGGATGCCGAACAGATCGATTTCCAACCCTGCGGCGGCACCCACGTGGCGAACACACGCGAGATCGGCCAGGTCATCGTGACCAAGATCGAAAAGAAGAGCGCCACCACCCGCAGGGTGGTGCTGGGGTGGGCCGCATGAGGGCCACCCGGAACTTCGCCCCGCGCGGGCGCTCCGACTGACCGGCATGGCATTTCTCCCCTCCCTTCGTCTTGCGGCCTTCCTGGCCGCCACTCTCGCGGCCTGCCTGCCGGCTGCGGGCCAGCTGGCTTCCAAGGTCGGACCCGTCGTCACCACGCCCCATGTGCGGGCGGAACTGATCGCCCATGCGCCGCAGGGCGTCGTCGCCGGCGCGCCGGTCTGGGTCGGCCTGCAGATCACGCACCAGCCCGAGTGGCACACCTACTGGAAGAACGCCGGCGACTCCGGCCTGCCGACCGAGCTCGCCTGGTCGCTGCCGGCCGGCATCTCCAACGGCGACATCGCGTGGCCGGTGCCGAAGAAGATCCCGATCGGCACCCTGGCCAACTACGGCTACGAAGGCACGGTGCTGCTGCCGGTGCCGCTGACCGTGGCGTCCGACTTCAAGCCCGCCGCAAGCCTCGCCGGCGCCAACGGGCTCGACATCAAACTCAAGGCCTCCTGGCTGGTTTGCCGCAAGGAATGCATTCCAGAAGACGGAGAGTTCCTGCTCAAGCTGCCGCTGCAGGGCTCGACCGCACTGCACAAGAGCGCCTTCGACGCCGCTCTGGCCGCCCAGCCGGCCGCGCTCGCGAAGCCGGGCACGATCGCCATCGAGGGCGACAAGCTGCAGGTCCGCCTCGAAGGCCTGCCGGCGGCGGCGCGCGGCAAGACCCTGGAGTTCTTCCCCGAGACCGGCGAGGTGATCCACACGGCGGCCGTGCAGGGCAAGGACTGGACGCAGGCCTGGCAGGGCGACGCCTGGACCGCCACCGTGCCGCTCTCCGATCAGCGCAGCGCCAGCCCGACGACGATGCCGGTGGTGGTCGCCCTGGCCGAGGCCGACCGGCAAGCCGGCCAGCCCATTGCCTGGCGCGCCGAAGCGCCGGTTGCCGGCACCTGGCCGGCCACGGCCCCGCGGGCGGAGGTCTCGCCGGCTTTGCAGGCCGCGCTCGAAGCCAACACCGCGGCGCCCCTGCCGCAAACGGCAGGCAGCTTTGTCGCCGCGCTGCTGGGCGCGCTGCTCGGCGGCCTGCTGCTCAACCTGATGCCTTGCGTGTTCCCGGTGCTCGCGATCAAGGTGCTGGGCTTCACGCGCCAGGCCGAAGACCACAGCGGCCACCGGATGGCCGCGGTCGCCTACACGGCCGGCGTGATGCTGTCCTTCCTGGCGCTGGGCGGCGCGATGCTCGCGCTGCGCGCGGCCGGCGCCGAACTGGGCTGGGGCTTCCAACTCCAGTCGCCGGCGGTGGTGGCCGTGCTGGCCGCGCTTTTCACGCTGATCGGGCTCAACCTCGCGGGCGTCTATGAGTTCCGCATGCTGGCGCCGGCTTCGCTGTGCGGCGCCCAGGCCCGGCACCCGGTGGTCAACGACTTCCTGTCGGGCGTGCTCGCGGTGGTGATCGCCTCGCCTTGCTCGGCGCCTTTCATGGGCGCTTCGCTGGGCTTCGCGATCGGGCTGCCGGCCACGCAGGCCCTGCTGATGTTCGCGGTGCTCGGCTTCGGCCTCGCCCTGCCCTACCTGGCGGCGGGCTTCGTGCCGGCGGTGGCGCGCTTGCTGCCGCGACCCGGACCGTGGATGAACACGCTGCGCCGGCTGCTCGCTTTTCCGATGTTCGCCACGGTCGCCTGGCTGGTCTGGGTGCTGGGCCAGCAAAGCGGTATCGACGGCGCGGGCGCGCTGCTCGGCCTCCTGGTGTGCCTGGCGGCGATCGTCTGGGCGTTCACGCTGCGCGGGCGCACGCGCATCGTGGTGGCCAGCCTGCTGATCGCGGCCACCGCGGTGCTGGCGGGCGCCATCGGCGGCAACGTGATGCGCAGCGCGGCGCCGGCCGTGGCCGCGACCGGCGACCGCTGGCAGCCCTGGTCTGCGACGCGCGTGAGCGAACTCGCGGCCGCCGGCCGGCCGGTGTTCATCGACTTCACGGCCGCCTGGTGCGTGACCTGCCAGTACAACAAGCGCAGCACGTTGGCCGATGCGGCGCTCCTGGCCGAGTTCGATGCCAGACAGGTCGCCATGCTGCGCGCCGACTGGACGCGCCGCGATCCGGCGATCACCGCCGCGCTGACCGCGCTGGGGCGCAGCGGCGTGCCGGTCTACGTGCTGCAGGCGCCGGGCAAGGCGCCCGTGGTGCTGACCGAAATCCTTAGCAAAGAAGAGGTACGCTCGGCCTTGGCGACGCTTTGACCCCGAGTCTCTACGGGTTGTCACAAGCAGGTGAGAAAACCGCTCTAAGCTGTGGCGGTTGTTGAATATATTGATTGGGAGTTCAAGCTGACCATGCCTTCATCGTCATCCTCCGACTCGCGTTCCTACCGTGCCGCGCGCAATGCCCGCGCGGCCCTGAGCCGGGCCTCGCGCCGCGCCGTGGTGGCCGCCGCGGTGGCGCTCGGCGCCACTTTCCTCATGGGCACCCACGCCATGGCCGCGCCGGCCGTGGGCCAGAAGGCGCCCGATTTCGTCGCCGTCGACACCAGCGGCAAGCAGCACCGGCTGTCGGATTTCGCCGGCAAGTTCGTGGTGCTCGAATGGACCAATCCGGGCTGCCCGTTCGTGCGCAAGCACTACGGCAGCGGCAACATGCCTGCCACCCAGAAGGCGGCCACCGACAAGGGCGTGGTCTGGCTGTCGCTCAATTCGACCGAGCGTGCCGCCAGCGACTACCTGAAACCGGCCGCACTCGATGCCTGGATGAAGGAGCAGTCGGCCGCGCCCACGGCCGTGCTGATGGACGAAGACGGCGTGATCGGCCGCGCCTACGCCGCGCGCACCACGCCGCATCTCTTCATCATCGATCCTAAGGGCGTGCTGGTGTACGCGGGCGGCATCGACAGCATTGCGTCGGCGCGCGCCGAGGACATCAAGAGCGCCACCAACTACGTGAACCAGGCGCTCGGCGAAGCCTTCGGCGGCAAGCCGATCAGCGCGGCGGCCACCAAGCCCTACGGCTGCTCGATCAAGTACAAGGCCTGAGCACGGTACGGTTGCGCGCCGCGCCGCAAAATGGCGCGATGAAAGACGCAACCCCACCCACCGACATCGGAGCGCTGCTCGCGCGCACGCGCACCATCGCCGTCGTCGGCCTCTCGCCGAGCCCGCATCGCACCAGCTACGGCGTCTCACAATACATGAAGGCGCGCGGCTTCCGGATCGTGCCGGTCAACCCGAACACGCGCGAGGTCTTCGGCGAGAAGGCCTATCCGACGCTGAGAGAGGCCGCGAAGCACGAGAAGATCGACCTGGTGAACGTGTTTCGCCAGGCCGAAGACGTGCCGCCGGTAATGGACGAAGCCATCGCCATCGGCGCACCGGCGCTCTGGATGCAGCTCGGCATCATCAATCAGGCAGCAGCGGCCAAGGGTCGCTCGGCCGGGCTGGAAGTGGTGCAGGACCGCTGCATCATGGTCGAGCATTCGCGGCTCACCAGGGGCGCAACGCCCTGGCGCTAAGGGCCTGCTCAGGCCCTAATCGATCGCGACCTTTCCTTCTTTCACCAGCTTCGCGAACTTCGCCGTCTCCTCGCGGATCCGGCCTGCCATTTCCTGCGAGCTGCCGCCCAGCGGCTCCGCGCCGATGGCCTGCATGCGCTCGGCGAAGTCCGGCGACTGGATGATCTTCACCATCTCCGCGTTGAGGCGCGCCACCACGTCCTTCGGCGTGGCCGCCGGCGCCAGCACGCCGAACCAGGTGCCGATGTCGAAGCCCTTGAGTCCGGCCTCCTCGAGGGTGGGCACCTCCGGCAGCACCGACGAGCGCTTCGCCGTGGTCACGGCCAGCGCGCGCAGCTTGCCGCTCTTGATGTGCTGCAGCACCGGCGTGATGGTGTCGAAGGACATCGCCACCTGGCCGCCGAGCAGGTCGGTGGTGAGCGGGCCGCTGCCCTTGTAGGGCACGTGCAGCAGTTCGGCGCCGGTGCTGGCCTGGAACTGCGTGCCGATCAGGTGTTGCGCGGTGCCGTTGCCGTTGGAGCCGTAGGCCAGCTTGTCCTTCGCGGACTTGGCGAGCGCCACCAGTTCGGCGACGTTTTTGGCCGGCGTGTTGGCGGCGTTGACCACCAGCACGTTGGGCACCATGGCCACGACGGTGATGGGCGCCAAGTCTTTCTGGAAATCGTAGGGCAGCTTCTTGTAGACGCTGGTCGCGATGGTGTGGTGCACCGCGCCCATCAGCAGCGTGTAGCCGTCGGGCTTGGCCTTGGCCACGAAGTCGGCGCCCAGCGTCGCACCGGCGCCGGGCTTGCTCTCGACCACCACGGGCTGGCCGAGGCTTTGCGAGAGCCGGTCGGCCAGCGCGCGGGCCAGCACGTCGGTGGTGCCGCCCGAGGGGAAGGGCACGATCAGACTGATGGGCTTGGCGGGCCAGGGCTGCTGCGCAAAAGCCTGCGTGGACCCCAGCGTGGAGGCCAGGCCGAATGCGAGGGCGCCGGCTTGCACGAAGCGACGGCGGCGGGGCTCGAAGAAGAAGTTCATGCTGTCTCCATGTCGTTGTGTTCGGCGGCGCTCTCTCAGGCCGCGCGGCGCTGCGCCTGCGCGGCGGCGATGTGGCCGCAGACGGCGCGGGTCACGTCGTCGGTCGTCGCGCTGCCGCCGAGATCGCGGGTATGGAGCGCAGGGTTGGCGGTCACATGCTCCACCGCCTCCATCAGGCGCGCGGCGGTCGCGGCCTCGCCCAGGTGTTCGAGCAGCATCACGACCGACCAGAAGGTGCCGACCGGATTGGCCAGGCCCTTGCCCATGATGTCGAAGGCGGAGCCGTGGATCGGCTCGAACATCGAGGGGTAGCGGCGCTCGGGATCGATGTTGCCGGTGGGCGCGATGCCCAGGCTGCCGGCCAGCGCGGCCGCCAGGTCGCTCAGGATGTCGGCATGCAGGTTGGTGGCGACGATGGTGTCGAGCGTGGCGGGGCGGTTGACCATGCGCGCGGTGGCGGCGTCGACCAGTTCCTTGTCCCAGGTGACATCGGGAAACTCCTTTGCGATCTGCACCGCGATCTCGTCCCACATCACCATCGCATGGCGCTGCGCGTTCGACTTGGTGACCACGGTCAGCAGCTTGCGCGGGCGCGATTGGGCGAGCCGGAAGGCGAAGCGCATGATGCGCTCGACGCCGGCGCGGGTCATCATGCTGACGTCGGTCGCGGCCTCGATCGGATGGCCCTGGTGCACGCGGCCGCCGACGCCGGCGTACTCGCCCTCGGAGTTCTCGCGCACGATCACCCAGTTCAACTGCTCGGGCGTGCAGCGCTTGAGCGGCCCGTCGATGCCCGGCAGGATGCGCGTCGGCCGCACGTTGGCGTACTGGTCGAAGCCCTGGCAGATCTTCAGGCGCAGGCCCCACAGTGTGACGTGGTCGGGGATGTGCGGGTCGCCGGCAGAGCCGAACAGGATGGCGTCCTTGTCGCGCAGTGCGGCCAAGCCGTCGTCCGGCATCATCACGCCGTGCTGGCGGAACCAGTCGCCGCCCCAGCCGAAATCCTCGAACTCGAAGTTCAGCTGGCCGCCCGAGGCGGCGGCCAGCGCTTCCATCACCTGACGGCCGGCCGGGATCACTTCCTTGCCGATGCCGTCGCCGGGAATGGTGGCGATGCGGTATGTCTTCATGAGTCAGCCCCTGTTGAAAAGATGGGCTGACTGTAGGAGCCGGACAGCTCTACGATGCGGGCCTGGATTCAAGCCATCGTTAACCTGCGTTCAACAATCGATACCCATGACCAGCGGCATCCAACCGGCCGAGCTCGGCTTCTTCTCGGCGCTGGCGAGCGCCCCCAGCCTCAGCGCGGCCGGCCGCGACCTGGGGATCAGCACGGCCGCCGTCAGCAAGCGGCTGGCGCAGATGGAAGGCCGCCTGGGCGTGACGCTGGTCAACCGCACCACGCGCCGCATGAGCCTCACGCCCGAGGGCGAGGTGCTGCTCGAACGCGCACGCAGCATCCTCGACGAGATCGCCGACCTGGACGAACTGCTGAGCCAGTCGAAAGGCAGCCCCAAGGGCCTGCTGCGCGTGAACGCGACCCTGGGCTTCGGGCGCACGCATGTGGCGCCGGTGATCTCGCGCTTCGTGCGCAGCCATCCGGAGGTCGACGTGCAGCTGCAGCTGTCGGTGAATCCGCCGCCCTTCAGCGACGATGCCTTCGACGTCTGCATCCGCTTCGGCGAGCCGCCGGACGCACGCGTCATCGCGCGGCGCATCGCGGCCAACCAGCGCCTGCTCTGCGCCTCGCCCGCCTACCTAGCGCGCTGCGGCCAGCCGAAAGTGCCGCGCGACCTGATGCGTCACAACTGCATCGGCATCCGGCAGGGCGACGAGGCCTACGGCCTGTGGCGCCTGAGCACCGGCCGCGGCGCGCGCCAGCGCACCGAGGCCATCAAGACGCGCGGCAGCCTCACGACCAACGACGGCGAGATCGCGGTCAGGTGGGCGCTCGACGGGCATGGCATCGTGATGCGCGCGGAATGGGACATCAACCGCTACCTGCGCAGCGGCCGCCTGGTGCAGGTGCTGCCCCAGTACCGCACGCCCGGGGCCGACATCTACGCGGTCTATCCACAGCGCTACCAGCTTTCGACGCGCGTGCGCGCCTTCGTCGACTTCCTCGCACAGGCATTGGGGCAGGCCGGGCGCGCCGCCGAATGAGCCTGCCCTGCGACAATCGCAGGATGCCTTTCGCGCCACTTCAGAACGACACTTTCCTGCGCGCCTGCTGGCGCCAGGCCACCGATCACACCCCCGTCTGGCTGATGCGCCAGGCCGGGCGCTACCTGCCCGAATACGTGGCGACGCGGGCCCGCGCCGGCAGCTTCATGGGCTTGGCCACCAACGTGGACTACGCCACCGAGGTCACGCTGCAGCCGCTCGAGCGCTATCCGCTTGATGCCGCGATCCTGTTCTCCGACATCCTCACGGTGCCCGATGCGATGGGCCTGGGCCTCTCCTTCGAGGCCGGCGAAGGGCCGCGTTTCGCACGGCCGGTGCGCGACGAAGCCGCGATCGGCGCGCTCGCAGTGCCCGACATGGCCAAGCTGCGCTACGTGTTCGACGCGGTCGCATCGATCCGCCGCGCACTCGATGGCCGGGTGCCGCTGATCGGCTTCTCGGGCAGCCCCTGGACGCTGGCCTGCTACATGGTCGAGGGGGCGGGATCGAGCGACTATCGGCAGGTCAAGACCCTGCTCTACAGCCGCCCCGATCTCATGCACCGCCTGCTCGCGGTGAATGCCGATGCCGTGGCCGCGTATCTCAACGCGCAGATCGACGCCGGCGCGCAGGCCGTGATGGTGTTCGACAGCTGGGGCGGCGTGCTGGCCGACGGCGCCTTCCAGGATTTCAGCCTGGCCTACACCGCGCGCGTGCTCGCGCAGCTGAAGCGCGAAGGTGCCGACGGCCTGCCGGTGCCGCGCATCGTCTTCACCAAGGGCGGCGGACTCTGGCTCGAAGACATGCGCGCGCTCGACTGCGAGGTGCTGGGCCTGGACTGGACCGTCAACCTCGGCCACGCACGCGCACTCGTGGGCGAAGGTGCAGGGGCCAAGGCGCTGCAGGGCAACATCGATCCCAACGTGCTGTTCGCCGCGCCCGCGCAGATCGAGGCCGAGGTGGCGAAGGTGCTGCAGAGCTTCGGACGGCCGCACACCGATCGCGCTTCGACCGGGCCGACCCACATCTTCAACCTGGGCCACGGCATCAGCCAGTTCACGCCGCCCGATCACGTTGCGGCGCTGGTCGCTGCGGTGCATGCGCAATCGCGCGCGCTGCGTGTCTGAAGCGACTGTTATAGGTTGTAAGTACCTAAGAACGACCGATTCGCATTTGTCAAGTCGAAAGGGTGAGGACCGACTGACTTATGCACAAAACACTTGCTGCGCTGCGCAAAAATATCTTTGGACCGCAAATCCCTGCTCCTAAAGCGATGGCGTCGCTAAGTCATTGATTTATATGGACTTTGAACTTTGCTTTTTTTGCGGGCATTCCAGCCGGAGCCTTGATTTTCAAGGGCTGGCGGCGAGTCGGGCCCGGATATCAACAAAGTTATCCACACAAACTCTGGATGGCTTCCAAAGCGCAGGCAAATCAACGACTTAAGCCGCATTGCTACAACTTGCTTTAACCAACGGCCGTAACAGGACCACGCCTTGAACTGGCGCATCGACGTCGCGGTCCAGACTCCTGCGCACAGCGCATTAGGGGATGTACTGAGCTACGCCAGCGCCGAAACGCCGGCCATCGGGTCCTTGCTGCGGGTGCCGCTGGGTCGTCGCGAGGTGCTGGGCGTGGCATGGGCGGTCCATGCGCTCGAGGACGGCGCGGCGCCCGCCATGGAACTCAAGCCCGTCGCCGCCGTGCTCGATGGGTTGCCGCCGCTGAACGATGCCTGGCGCGACCTGGTGGCCTTTGCCGCCCGCTACTACCAGCGCTCGCTCGGCGAGATTGCGCTGGCCGCGCTGCCGCCCCAGCTGCGCGACCTGAGCGCGGTGCAGCTGGCGCGGCGGCTCAAGCGCCAAGCCGTGCCGGCGCACTCCCCTGCCGCCGGCGCGGCGCCCGACGGCCTGGCACTGTCTGCCGAGCAAGCCGACGCACTGGCCCGCTTCGATGCCGAGACCGGCCCCTTCCTGCTGTTCGGCAGCACCGGCAGCGGCAAGACCGAGATCTACCTGCAGGCCGTGGCGGCGCTGCTGGCGCGCGAGCCCTCCGCGCAAGCGCTGGTGATGGTGCCCGAGATCAACCTCACGCCGCAGCTCGAAGCACGTTTCAAGGAGCGCTTCGGCGACGGCACCGTGGTCTCGTTGCACAGCGGCATGACGAATCCGCAGCGCCTGGCCAGCTGGCTCGCGGCGCACAACGGCGCAGCGCGCATCGTGCTCGGCACGCGCATGGCAGTGTTCGCGTCGATGCCGGCGCTGAAGTTGATCGTGGTCGACGAGGAGCACGACCCCAGCTACAAGCAGCAGGAAGGCGCGCGCTACTCGGCGCGCGACCTGGCGGTGTGGCGCGGCCAGCGCGAAGGCGCGAAGGTGATGCTCGGCTCGGCCACGCCCTCGCTCGAAAGCTGGCACCAGAGCCGGCCGGCCGCGGGCGAGGATGCCGGCGGGCGCTATCTGCGGCTGGCCATGCCCTCGCGCATCGGCGCCGTGGCGCTGCCCGCCGTTCGGCTGGTCGACATGAACCTGCAGCCGCCCAGGACCGTGCTTTCGGGCGCGCTGCTCGATGCCATCGGCCAGCGCATCGCGCGCGGCGAGCAAAGCATGGTGTTCCTCAATCGGCGCGGCTATGCGCCGGTGCTGGCCTGCGGCGACTGCGGCTGGAAGAGCGAATGCCCGCACTGCAGCGCCTACCGCGTGTTCCACAAGATCGACCGCACGCTGCGCTGCCACCACTGCGGCTTCACCGAGCGCGTGCCGCGCGCCTGCCCGGCCTGCGGCAACCCCGACATCGCGCCGGTGGGCCGCGGCACGGAACGCCTCGAGGAGCACCTGGGCGAGCTGTTCGCGAGCGTGAAGCGGCCCGATGGCAGCGCGGTGCGCATCGCGCGCATCGACGCCGACAGCACGCGCCGCCAAGGCGCGCTCGAATCGCAGCTCGCCGCCGTGCATGCGGGCGAGGTCGACGTGCTGGTGGGCACGCAAATGATCGCCAAGGGCCACGACTTCCGGCGCATCACGCTGGTGGCCGCGGTCAATCCCGACGGCGCGCTCTTCTCGAGTGATTTCCGCGCGCCGGAACGGCTGTTCAGCCTGCTGATGCAGTCGGCGGGACGCGCGGGACGCGACGCCGCCTATCTTTCAGCGCAGGGCGCGACCGCCGAGATGTGGATCCAGACCCACCATCCGCAGCATGCGCTGTTCGCGGCGCTGCGCCGGCACGACTACCCGGCTTTCGCCCAGCGCGAACTCGAAGAGCGCGCCGCTGCCGGCATGCCGCCCTACGCCTTCCAGGCGTTGCTGCGGGCCGACGCCCGGACGCAGGAGGCGGCACAGGCTTTTCTGAATGCCGCCAGCGAGGCGGCCGATGCGCTGGAAGGGGCCGAGCGCGTGACCCGCTACCCGGCCGTGCCGCTGGCGATCCAGCGCGTGGCGAATGTGGAGCGGGCGCAGATGCTGGTCGAAAGCGCGTCGCGCGCGGCGCTTCAGCGCCTGCTGGCGGCCTGGCAGCCGCTGTTGCACGGACTGCGACGGCAGCCCGAGGGCAAGGGCGTGATCCGCTGGCTGGTCGACGTGGACCCGCACAGCATCTGAGTGCGGCTCAGGGCAGGCCCACGGGCTGCTTGCCCATCTCGATATAGCGCAGTTCCGACCGGCGCCGCCGGTGCGAATGACCCGGCCATGCAAACAGCAAAAGGCTCGCTGCGCCCGTCGCGAGCGCACTACCGATGCCCAGCGCACCCACGAGCCAAAGCCAACTGACGGTAGCGAGCCACGCCACCCAAAGCACCCAGCGCGTCAAAGTCGTCATGCCGTTCCCCCGGTATCTGGCGCCACTTTAGCAGCGCGAATGCAAACCTAAGCATTAGTCAAAAGCAATAGTTCACACTATCCACCGAGGAGTGACGGCGTCTTGTAGGAAATATTCTGAAACAGAGATTGCCGACGGCAATGGGCTTCCGAAGTTAGCCCCGACTAGCCATCCATCTCACCGCCAGGGGAAAGCTGAAGAAGGCTGCCACGGTGGTCCACAGAATGACGCGCGCAATGCGCCCGTTGTCGGCACCGAAGCGCTCGGCCAGCATCGACACGTTGCTTGCGCTCGGCAGCGCGGCCACCAGAACGATCGCCATCAGCGCCGGTTGGCCGAGCGGCAGGCCCAGCGCGATCGCGCCTCGCGCGAGGCCATAGACCAGCAAGGGATGCAGCAGCAGCTTGATCGCCGCGACGCAGAGCACGTCGGCAAGCGGCGCCTTTCGCAGCGGCTGCGAGGCGCTGCCCATCGCGGCGGCGACGAGCGCGCTCGCCCGGTGCTCGCGCGCCAGCAGCGACGAGCGCGCCAGTACCGCGCCGATGGTGAACAGCGCCACCGGCGAGGCGGCATCGGCTAGCATCGCGATCGTGCGTTCGACCGGCGCCGGGAGCCCAAGGCGCGTGGCCGATGCCAGCCCGCCGAGCACGATGGCCCATGGCATCGGGTTCTGCACGATGCCGCGCAAGGCCTGTCGGGCTGCCTTGGCCGCACCGTGCTCGTCGGCGCCGGCCAGGCGCGACAGCGCGATGCACAGCGAAGAGGTCACGACCAGATCGAAAGCGATCGTGATGATCATCGGAGACGCCGCCTGCGTGCCGAGGATCGCGACCAGCAGCGGCACGCCCATGAAGCCCGTGTTCGGAAACGCAGCCACCAGCGCACCGAAGGCCGCATCGTTCCAACCGATGCGCTGCCTGCGCGCCAGGGCCACCGTGGCTGCAACCACGATCAACGCGCTCGCCCCCCACACCAGCGCCACGCCGGCATCGAGCAGCTGCGCGATCGGCGCTGCAGCGCCGAAGCGAAACAGCATGCACGGCAGCGCGAAATAGAGCACGAAGGCATTGAGCCCCGGAATTGCCGCGAGCGGCAGCGCACCGGTGCGAGCCGCTGCGTAGCCGGCCGCGATCAAGGCGAAGAAGGGGATGGTGACGAAGAGGATCTGCAGCACGCGGGCGATTGTCGTTGCCGCGGTACTCAGAGCTGCGGCCCCAGCAGCGCGGCCAGGTGCTCCATCAACTTCTCGCGCCATGGCCGGTCCTGCCACTGGGCGAAGCTCACCGCCTTGCTCTTCGCGAGATCGTCCTCGAACACCGCCACCTGCGCCCGGGCGAAGGCCTCGTCGTAGATATTGAGGTTGGCCTCGTCGTTGAGGCGCAAGGAACGGTTGTCGAAGTTGGTCGAGCCGACAGACACCAACAGGTCGTCGACCACCATCACCTTGCAGTGGTACATGGTCGGCTGGTATTCGCTCATCTGCACGCCGGCTTCGAGCAGCGGACCCCATCCGGCGCGCGACGCGCGGCGCACGGTCTGCGCGTCCATGATCGGGCCGGGCGTGATGATGCGCACGCGCACGCCGCGCTTCACCGCGGCGATGAGGGCATCGCGCGCGAGATCGTCGGGCACGAAGTAGGCGCTCGAGAGATCGATGGTCCTGGTGGCCGCCGCGATCGACAGCAGGTACATCAGGTGCATGCTCTCGCTGCCGCCCGAGGGCGAGCTGCTTAACATCTGGGCCGCACCGCCGCCGCGCAGCGCAATGGCCGGGAAGTAGCGCTCGCCGTGCAGCACCTCGCCCGATACCTTGATCCAGTTGTCCATGAAAACGGCCTGCATCTGCGCGACCACCGGCCCTTCCACCTTGTAGTGCGAGTCGCGCCAATGGTCGGGGTCCTGCGCGTTGCCGGTCCACTCGGGCGCGATGCCCACGCCGCCGGTGAAGCCCACCACGCCGTCGACCACCAGCAGCTTGCGGTGCGTGCGGTTGTTGAAACGCGCGATGTCGTACCAGCTCGGCTTGTGGAACCTGCGGATCTCCACGCCTGCTTCTTCCATCGATTGCAGAATCTTCTCCTCGATCTTCTGGCTGCCTACCCAGTCGAGCAGCACATGCACCTTGATGCCGGCGCGGGCGCGTTCCGACAGCGCATCGGCAAAGGCGCGGCCGATGTCGCCGGACCAGTAGATGTAGGTCTCGAAGGTGACGCTCTTCTTCGCGCCGCGGATGGCCGCGGATGGCCGCGAGCATCGGCGGAAAGATCCGGTCGCCGTTGATCAGCGCCTCGAACCGGTTGCCCTCCGTGACCGGCGGCCCGAGCAGGACGCCCATCGCACGGCGGAACTGCGCATCGTGCAGGCTGTACTCGCGCTCGATGTGCTGCTCGATCTTCTTTTCGCCGGGCAGGAAGTTCAGCACGACCAGCGTTGCCGCCACCGTGGCGAGCGCGGACCAGAAGGCGATGGTGAGCGGATGTCTTGTTTTCTTCATGCGGCGGCGCCGATCACAAATGCGAACGGGTTTAACACCGCCATACATCTGAGGTCGCCCGACGGCGCCCCGTATCATTGCCCGCTTTGCGCCCCCTTCCCCTCGCCTCATGTCCTCCGGTCTCAACCTCGCGCAACAAGAAGCCGTCAACTACATGCACGGTCCCTGCCTCGTGCTCGCGGGTGCGGGTTCGGGCAAGACGCGCGTCATCACGCACAAGATCGCGCGCCTGATCCAGGCGGGGCTGGAGCCCAAGCGCATCGCGGCCATCACCTTCACCAACAAGGCAGCAGCCGAGATGCGCGAGCGCGCCAAGGGGCTGATCGGACGCGACGCGAAGCATGTGGTGGTGTGCACCTTCCACGCGCTGGGCGTGCGCATGATGCGCGAAGACGGCGCCGTGCTGGGCCTGAAGCCGGCCTTCAGCATCCTCGACAGCGACGACGTGACGAAGATCCTGAAGGACGCCGGCGGCACCACCGACGCCGCGACCGCGCGCATCTGGCAGTGGACCATCAGCAAGTGGAAGAACATGGGGCTCAATGCCGCCCAGGCCGAGGCCCAGGCTGCCGACGACAACGAGCGCATCACGGCGCGCATCATGGGGCGCTACGAAGAGCGGCTCGCTGCCTACCAGAGCGTGGATTTCGATGACCTCATCGGCATGCCGCTCAAGCTTCTGCAGCAGCATGACGAGGTGCGCGCCAAGTGGCAGGCCGCGCTCGGCCACGTGCTGGTCGACGAATACCAGGACACCAACGCCACGCAGTACGAGGTGCTGAAGGCGCTGGTAGGAGAGCGCGGGCGCTTCACCGCGGTGGGCGACGACGACCAGTCGATCTACGGCTGGCGCGGCGCGACGCTCGACAACCTGAAGAAGCTGCCGATCGACTACCCGAATCTCAAGGTCATCAAGCTCGAGCAGAACTACCGCAGCACCAGCGCGATCCTGCGCGCGGCCAACAACGTGATCGGACCGAACCCCAAGCTCTTTCCGAAGACGCTGTTCAGCGAACTCGGCGAGGGCGAGCCGGTGCGCGTGGTCGATGCCGACAGCGAGGCGCACGAGGCCGAACGCACGGTGGCGCGCATCCAGAGCCTGCGCGGCGGCGACGCCACCACGCAAGGCCAGCAGTACAAGGAGTTCCGCGATTTCGCGATCCTCTACCGCGCCAACCACCAGGCCCGGGTGTTCGAGCAGGCCTTGCGCAAAGCGCAGATCCCCTACAAGGTTTCGGGCGGCCAGAGCTTCTTCGACCGCGCCGAGATCAAGGACCTGTGCGGCTGGTTCCGGCTCTGGGTCAACAACGACGACGACCCGGCCTTCCTGCGCGCCGTGACCACGCCCAAGCGCGGCATCGGCCACACCACGCTGGCCAGCCTGGGCACCTTCGCGAGCCAGTACAAGCTGAGCCTGTTCGAGGCCCTGTTCTCGCCCTCGCTGCCGAGCGTGATGCCGAAGCGCGCGCAGGAAGGCCTGCACGAGTTCGGCCGCTACATCAACGACCTCGAATACCGCGCGCGCCGCACCATGGGCGCCGAGGACGCGCGCAGCTTCCTGGCCGACTGGCTGAAAGAGATCGACTACGAGAAGCACCTCTACGACGGCGAGGACAGCGAACAGGCCGCGGCCAGCCGCTGGACCAATGTGCTCGAGTTCTGCGACTGGATGTCGCAGCGCTGCGGCGGGCAGATCGACGATGCCTCCGGAGCGACGGTCGAGAGCGAACGCAAGAGCCTGCTCGAAGTCGCGCAGACCATCTCGCTGCTCTCCACCATCAGCGAACGGGAGAAGGACCAGAACGTGGTCACGCTCTCCACGCTGCATGCGGCCAAGGGCCTCGAATGGCCGCACGTGATGCTGATCGGCGTGACCGAGGGGCTCTTGCCCTTCAAGCTCGACGACGACGGCGGCCGGCAGGAGAAGGTCAGCGAGGACACGCTGCAGCGCCTGCAGGAAGAGCGCCGCCTGATGTACGTGGGCATCACGCGCGCGCAGCGCAGCCTGGCGGTGAGCTGGACCAAGCGACGCAAGCAGGGCCGCGAGATGGTGCCGGCGCAGCCGAGCCGCTTCATCGCCGAGATGGCGCTCGACAAGAAGACCATCAAGGAAGACCCGCGCGAGAAACTCAAGGCACTGCGCGCCGAATTCGCGCGCAAGGTCCAGGACAACGCTGCCGCAGCGGCGGCCGCCGCGGCAGCCCCATGAAGTGCCACGCGCTGCTCACTGCTTTGTGCATTGCCGCCGGCAGCGCCGGAGCCCAGCCGGCATGCCCCGCCAGCGGCCGCGACCTGCCGGTCGAGGCGCTCTATGGCCAATGGGAGGCACGCTTCGAAGGCGTGCCGGGCATCGCGCGGCTGCAACTCGCCAAGCATCCTGAATACGCCGGCGTGCGCGGCACCATCACGCGTGACGGCGGCGCGGCAAGCCCCTCGGTCGCGCAGCTCGCGGGCGACATCGACGACGAGGGCCAACTCAACATCGACGAATCGATGGACGGCCGCGCGATCAGCGGCGTCTGGCTCGGCGAGCTGCAGGCCGGATCCTGCGGCAAGGAGTTCAAAGGAACCTGGCGAAACGCCGCCGACGACAGCACACGTCCTTTTGTACTAACCAAGACGGGCAGTTGGCAATGATGAACACACGCACCACCACTTTCGCGGCGCTCTTTGCCGGCCTCGGCATCGCAGGCGCGCACGCGCAACCTGCAGAGAGACCGCAGAGCCCGCTGGCCGAAGCGCAGCTGACCTGGCAGCAGTGCCAGCGCCTCGCCGACAGTAAGGAGGCGCGGCTGGCCTGCTTCGACCGCTGGGCCCAGCAGCAGACCTTGCCCGCGGCCTCGGTACCGGCGGCGCCGCCCGTGCTCGCCAACACGCAGCCGCCCGCGCCGGTGGACGCCGCCGTGCCCGCCACGCGCGTGGTCTCCGTCGCCACCGAAGAAGGCTGCCGCGACCGCCAGTACTCCGCGCTCTCGCGTTTCTGGGAACTCGAGAATGGCACCGACTGCGGCACCTTCAGCTTCCGCGCCTACCGGCCGCTCAACGTGTCCGCCTCGGCGGCCAAGGACAAGCCGCAGACGCCGACCTCGCCCTCTGCCGGCCACAACGGCAGCGACATCGCCTACCAGGCCAACGAGATGCGCATCGGGCTTTCGGTGCGCACCAAGCTGATCCAGGGCATGCTGACGCTGAACGATCCGGTCAAGAAGGATTCGCTGTGGTTCGGCTACAGCCAGCAGTCCACCTGGCAGCTCTTCAACGGCGCGATCTCGCGGCCCTTCCGCACCACCGACCACGAGCCGGAACTGATGTATGTCTATCCCACCGACGTGCAGCTGGCGGGCGGCTGGCGCTGGCGCTATGCGGGCCTCGGCCTGGTGCACCAGTCGAACGGACAGAGCCTGCCTTATTCGCGCAGCTGGAACCGCGTCTACCTGATGGGCGGCATGGAGCTGGACGACCGCTTCACCCTCACCGGCCGCGTGTGGCAGCGCCTGCATGAGGATGCTGCGAAGGACGACAACCCCGACATCTCCAACTACATCGGCCGCGCCGAGCTCACGGGCCGCTGGAATCTGAACCCCTACAACACGCTCGGGCTGACGGTGCGCAACAACCTGCGCGAGAGCGGGCGCGGTTCGATGCGGCTCGAATGGCTCAAGGACCTCGGCAACTCGAGCAGGAGCAACCTGCGCTTCCACACGCAGCTGTTTCACGGCTATGGCGACACGCTGGTCGACTACAACCGCAAGCGCACCGTGCTGAGCATCGGCCTGAGCCTGGTCGATTTCTAGGGACATCGCGGCGTCTGGCCGATGCCGGGTGGCCGGCGGCCTTAGCATGAGGGTTCTCCCGTACAACACACCAAGACACGGAGGCTCGCATGAGCGCAGTCACGCCCGCTTCGGGCATCGCCGCGGACGCCACGGTGCCGCAGCACTACACCGCCGAAGAAAAGCGCCACCGCATCTTCGCCATCGTCGGGGCCTCTTCAGGCAATCTGGTCGAGTGGTTCGACTTCTACGTCTACGCGTTCTCGTCGATCTACTTCGCGGCATCGTTCTTCCCGAAATCCGACCCCACCGCGCAACTGCTCAACACCGCGGGCGTTTTCGCGGCCGGCTTCCTGATGCGGCCGATCGGCGGCTGGCTGTTCGGCCGCATCGCGGACCGCAAGGGTCGCAAGACCTCGATGGTGATCTCCGTCACGATGATGTGCGCGGGCTCGCTGGCGATCGCCTGTCTGCCGACCTACGACAGCATCGGCGCCTGGGCGCCAGCGCTGCTGCTGGTCGCGCGTCTGTTTCAGGGACTTTCGGTCGGCGGCGAGTACGGCACCACCGCCACCTACATGAGCGAGGTGGCGCTGCGCGGCCAGCGCGGCTTCTTCTCGTCCTTCCAGTACGTCACGCTGATCGGCGGCCAGCTGCTCGCGGTGCTGGTGATCGTGGTTCTCGAACAGCTGCTGAGCGAGGCCGAACTCAAGGCCTGGGGCTGGCGTATTCCCTTCGTGATCGGCGCCATCACCGCCGTGGTCGCGATGCAGCTGCGCCGGCAGTTGCACGAGACTTCGAGCACCGAGAGCCGCAGCAACAAGGAGGCCGGCACGCTCGCGGGCCTGTTCCGCCACCACAAGGCGGCCTTCTTCACGGTGCTGGGCTTCACCGCGGGCGGCTCGCTGATCTTCTACACCTTCACCACCTACATGCAGAAGTACCTGGTCAACACGGTCGGCCTGCCGATCAAGACCACCAGCTACGTGATGACCTGCGCCCTCTTCGTCTACATGTGCATGCAGCCGGTCTTCGGCGCGCTGTCGGACCGCATCGGCCGGCGCAACAACATGCTGCTGTTCGGTGGACTCGGCGCGCTGGCCACGGTGCCGATCCTCACTGCGCTGCAAAGCGTGACGAGCCCGGGGCTCGCCTTCGTGCTGATCATCGTGGCGCTGGCGATCGTGAGCTTCTACACATCGATCAGCGGCATCGTGAAGGCCGAGATGTTCCCGCCCGAAGTGCGCGCCCTCGGAGTCGGCCTGGCCTACGCGGTGGCCAACGCGATCTTCGGCGGCTCGGCCGAATACGTGGCCCTGGGCCTCAAGTCGCTGGGCCACGAATCGAGCTTCTTCTGGTACGTGACAGCGATGATGGCGATCGCCTTCTTCGTGAGCTGGCGGCTGCCGCGGCAGGCGGCCTACCTGCACCACGATCACTGATCGCGGTTGATTCGGATCAGTCCGCGGTCGCGCCGGACTTCTTCACCAGTTCGGCCCAGCGCGGGATCTCGCGGGCCATGTGCTCGCGCAGTTCTTCCGGCGTGCTGCCCACGATTTCCATCGCCAGCTGGTCCGAGAGCTTGGCCTGCACGTCGGGCTGCTTGAGCGCCTTGACGATCTCGGCGTTGAGGCGCTGCACGATCGGTTTGGGTGTGCCCTTGGGCGCGTACACCGCCTGCCACGACGACATCTCGAAGCCGGGAATGCCCGATTCGATCATGGTCGGCAGCTCGGGCGCAAGCGCGATGCGCTTGCCGGTGGTCACGGCCAGCAGCTTGAGCTTGCCGCTCTTGACCAGCGGCAGCGCCGCCGTCACCTGATCAAACATGAAGGGCACCAGCCCCGCGGCCACGTCGGTCATGGCCGGCGGCGTGCCCTTATACGGCACATGGGTGAGCTTCACGCCGATCAGGTCGGCGAACATCTCGCCGGCCAGGTGGGTGGAGGTGCCGGCGCCGGATGACGCGAAGCTGCGCTTGCTCTCGTCCTTTTTCAAGAGCGCCACCAGTTCGGCCACCGAGTTCACGCCGAGCTGGCTGTTGACGATCAGCACGTTGGGCAGGCGCGCGACCAGCGAGACCGGCTCGAAGTCCTTCATCGGGTCGTAGGGCAGCTTCTTGTAGAGGCTGGCGTTGATGGCATGCGTGCTGATGGTGCCGCCGAAGAGGGTGTAGCCGTCGGGCGCGGCCTTGGCCACGTAGGCCGCACCGATGCCGCCGGCCTGGCCGGGCTTGTTCTCGACCACCACCGATTGCTTGAGGCTTTCGCTCAGCTTCTGGGCCAGCGTGCGGCCGACGATGTCGGTGGAGCCGCCGGCCGTGAAGGGCACGACGTAGACGATGGGCTTGGCGCCCGGCCATTCGGGTGCCTGGGCCCAGGCGGCCACAGGGGCGAGCGCGGCCAGAAGCAGCGCGGCGGCGCGGCGGGTGAAGCGCATGGTTTGTCTCCTCGGGGGTGAAAAAAGGAAAAGACCTCAGCGGCCTTTGGCCTGGCGCCAGGCTGCGAAGTCGGCGCGGCTCTGTTCGTCGGTGGGCGGGTACAGGCCGAGGATGGAGCGGCCTTCGAGCACCTTTTCCTGCACGAAGTCTTCGAAGGCCGTCATCTCGATCGCTTCGGCGGCGATCTCGTCGGCCAGGTGGGCCGGGATGACGATCACGCCTTCGGCATCGCCCACGATCACGTCACCGGGAAACACCGGCGCGTCGCCGCAGCCGATGGGCACGTTGATGTCGATGGCCTGGTGCACCGTGAGGTTGGTCGGCGCACTGGGGCGGCAGTGGTAGGCCGGGAACCCGAGCTTCGCAATGTCGGGGCTGTCGCGGAAGCCGCCGTCGGTCACCACGCCGGCGGTGCCGCGCTTCATCAGCCGCGTGACCAGGATGCCGCCGGCCGAGGCGGCGCGCGCGTCCTTGCGGCTGTCGATCACCAGCACGGCGCCTTCGGGACATTGCTCCACCGCCTGGCGCTGCGGATGGTTGCGGTCGAGGAAGACGCTGATCGGGTTCAGGTCTTCACGCGCCGGCATGTAGCGCAGCGTGAAGGCCTCGCCCACCATGTTGGGCAAGGCCGGGTTGAGCGGTCGCACGTCCTGGATGAATTGGTTGCGCAGGCCGCGTTTGAACAGGGCCGTGCACAGGGTGGCGGTGCTCACCTTCATGAGCTGCTCGCGGGTGGCGGGATTCACGTGGGGTCTCCGTTCTCGAAAGAAGGTGGGGTTTAAAGGCGGATCAGAAGATGTCGGGCTCGGGCACCGGCTTGCCGAAGCCGGTTTCCAGGAAGTCGAAGTCGCAGCCTTCATTGGCCTGTTTGATGTGGCGGCCGAACATCCAGCCGTAGCCGCGCTCGTAGCGCGGCGGCGGCGGCGTCCACCCGGCCTTGCGGAGCGCGAGTTCCTCGTCGCTGACCTCAAGGTGGATGCGCCGCGCCGGCACGTCCACGCTGATGCGGTCGCCGGTCTTCAGCAGCGCCAGCGGGCCGCCGATGGCCGCCTCGGGCGAGCAGTGCAGCAGGCAGCCGCCGTAGCTGGTGCCGCTCATGCGCGCATCGGACAAGCGCAGCATGTCCTTGACGCCCTGCTTCAGCAGCTTGGTCGGGATCGGCAGCATGCCCCACTCCGGCATGCCGGCGCCGCGCGGGCCGGCGTTGCGCAGCACCAGGATGTCGTCGCCCGTCACGTCGAGTTCGGGGTCCTCCACCGCCTTCTTGAGCGCCGGGTAGTCGTCGAACACCAGCGCGCGGCCGCTGTGCTGCAGGAGGTGGGGCGCGCAGGCGCTGGGCTTGATCACCACACCGTCGGGCGCCAGGTTGCCGCGCAGCACGGCGAGTGCGCCTTCCGCATAGATGGGGTTGGCGAGCGGACGGATGACATCGTCGTCATAGACCTCGGCGCCTTCGATGTTCTCGCCGAGGGTGCGGCCGTTGACGGTGAGCGCCTCGGTGTGCAGGTGGCCGCGGATGCGCTCCAGCATCGCGGGCAGGCCGCCGGCGTAGAAGAAGTCCTCCATCAGGTAGGCGTCGCCGCTGGGCCGGATGTTGGCGATGACGGGCACGCGGCGGCTGAAGGCATCGAAGTCATCCAGGCTCACCGCATGGCCGGCGCGGCGCGACATCGCGATCAGGTGCACGATGGCGTTGGTGCTGCAGCCCATGGCCATCGCGCAGGCGATGCCGTTCTCGAAGCTGGCGCGCGTGAGCATCTTCGCGGGCGTGAGGTCTTCCCACACCATCTCGACGATGCGGCGGCCGCAGTCGGCGCTCATGCGGATGTGGTTGGCGTCGGCCGCGGGAATGCTGGAGGCGCCCGGCAGGCTCAGGCCCACCGCCTCGGCGATGCCCATCATGGTGGCGGCCGTGCCCATGGTCATGCAGGTGCCATGGCTGCGGGCGATGCCGGCCTCCATCTCGGCCCAGGCCTGCTCGCCGAGCCGGCCGGCGCGGCGCTCGTCCCAGTACTTGAAGGCATCGGAGCCCGAGCCCAGCACCTTGCCCTTCCAGTTGCCGCGCAGCATGGGCCCGGCCGGCAGGTAGATGAAGGGGATGCCCATGCTGAGCGCGCCCATCGTGAGGCCGGGCGTGGTCTTGTCGCAGCCGCCCATCAGCACCGCGCCGTCGACCGGGTGGCTGCGCAGCAGCTCTTCGGTTTCCATCGCCAGGAAGTTGCGGTAGAGCATGGTGGTGGGCTTGACCATGCTTTCCGACAGCGAGATGGCCGGCAGTTCCAGCGGGAAGCCGCCCGCCTGCAGGATGCCGCGCTTGACGTCCTCCACCCGCTGCTTGAAATGCGCGTGGCACTGATTGGCATCGCTCCAGGTGTTGACGATGGCGATCACCGGCTTGCCCATCCAGTCGGCATAGCTGTAGCCCATCTGCAGCACGCGCGAGCGGTGGCCGAAGGAGCGGAAGTCGTCGGGCGCGAACCAGCGGGCGCTGCGCAGGGATTCGTAGGGGCGTTTCATTGGGGGTTGTCTCTTGGACCGCAGGTCGCGTCGACGGGATTAAAACACTAATATATTAGTACGTCAATGCCACAATCCGACCCCGATGAGTGCCCTCCCCAAGATCCGACTCGACCGCACCCGCCTGGCCGCGCCCCAGGTGCTGGAGCAACTGCGCGACGCCATCCTCTCGCTGGAACTGGCACCCGGCACCGTGCTGGCGCGGCAGGAACTGGCCGACCACTTCGGCGTGAGCCAGACGCCGGTGCGCGAGGCGCTGCTGCGCCTCAGTGAAGAAGGGCTGGTGGACGTGTTCCCGCAGCACGCCACGCTGGTCAGCCGCATCGACATCGCGGCGGCGCGCCAGGCGCATTTCCTGCGCCGCTCCATCGAGCTGGAGTTGGTACACCAGCTCGCGCTGGACGCGCCCGCGGGGCTGGTCGAGCAGATGAAGGCCACCATCGCCCGGCAGGCAGCGCTGTCGGCGGCACAGCGCTACGGCGACTTCGTCGGCGCCGACCGCGCCTTCCATCGCCTGATGTACGAAGCCGGCGGCGTGCCCGACCTGTGGGAGCTGGTGGGCCGCGTCTCGGGCCACGTGGACCGGCTGCGCCTCCTGCACTTGCCCACTGCCGGCAAGACCGAGGCGATCCTGCGCGACCACCGCGCCATCGTGCGCGGCATCGAAGCGAAGGACCCGACCGCCGCCCAGGCCGCGTTACGCAAGCACCTGTCGGGCACGCTCAGCGCGGTGGACGAGATCTGCCGTCAGTACCCGGACTATGTCGCGGCCGAGTAGACCTCGCAGCCTTGGCCAGCTCCTGCGCCGCGCGGTAGATCTGCAACAGCAGCCCGCTGAAATTTCCCGGTTCGGTCTTAGGAGGCGAGAATTCGCACGTCGCATCGTGGCACTTCGATGCCGGTTGCCGCATCGCGGCCAGTTCGGGACGGAGAAGTCCTCTTCATTCGCTAGGAATCTGCATGTCCCTCCAAACATGGTTGCTGTATGTCGCAGCTGTCTTTGTTCTGACCGTAACGCCCGGCCCCAGCGTCCTGATGTGCGTCACCAACGCAGTCAACCATGGTGCGCGACGCACATTCTTTTCGGCCATCGGCAGCGTCACAGCGGTGGTCGGCATCATGACGTGCTCTGCCGTCGGCGTAGGCGCGGCGCTTGCCGCGTCCGAGACGCTGTTCCACGCGATCAAGTGGTTTGGCGTCGGCTACCTCCTCTACATCGGCATCGGCACGCTGCGGTCCACGACATCGAGTTTTGACCTTCCGTCCCAGGTCGCTAGCCGAGCAAGCCGCCTGGCGCTCTACGTCAAGGGTTTGCTGGTCGGCGCGAGCAATCCGAAGGCATTGCTGTTCTTCACGGCGTTCTTCCCTCAGTTCATCGATCCGGCCGCGCCTCAGCTTCCGCAGTTCCTGCTTCTCGGGGGCACATTCGTGTGCTTCGAGCTGTTCTGGCTCATGTTCTACGCCACGTTTGCCTCGCGTGTTGCGCCATGGTTGCGGGTCAAAGGGCGAGCCAAGCTCTTCAACCGACTATCAGGTCTCACCTTCATAGGTGCCGGCGCTCTTCTGGCTACTGTCAAACGCGCGGCCAAAGACGCCTGACTGAAAACGCTGGCCGCAGCGCCGAGTCGTCCAACGATTGGGGATCGTCAAACGGGTTGCGGGCCACCGACACCGCGACGCTTTCGTACTTCTTCGGCTGCGCGGGGCCTTGCGCTACACCTGTGGGGCGAGGAGACGCGTCCGCGGCTTAACGCCGCCCATTGATGCAATCCGTGTCGCATCCCTCCCAGGTAGCCGGCCCGTTGCAATGACGCTTTGAGCCAGCCAATTTCGATGGCTGCCCGACGACAGTGGGCCCAGGAATCGCGACGGCCCTCTACGGTCCGAACCCTAGCTGCTGCGTTCAGCCAGCCGCAGCGACGTCAACTGCTCTCCAATGCGCGTTCACGTCGGCGCTTCGCAAGACAACATTGATGCTTTAGGCTCTCGCTGCGCAAGAAACGGGACGCTGTGGGATTTGACGATACCGCCTGAGCCGCCTTTTCAGGCTAAGTCCTCGATTTACAAGGACTCTTGAGCTGTCTTGGGATCGTACGAGAAGAGGGGGTGGTGGCCTGGGGCGGAATCGAACCACCGACACGCGGATTTTCAATCCGCTGCTCTACCAACTGAGCTACCGGGCCATGTACGCCTCGACTTGCGGCTGATCAGTTGGTCTTGTGTGACTCAACTGAGCTACCGGGCCTTGGTGTGCAGCCCGCGATTATACAGTGCCTCGGCGGCCTCTCGACAGGTCGACGCCAAGTTGCTTGAGCTTGCGGTAGAGGTGGGTGCGTTCGAGGCCCGTCTTCTCGGCCACGCGCGTCATCGAGCCGTTCTCCATCGCGAGATGGAATTCGAAGTACGCTTTCTCGAATCCGTCGCGCGCGTCGCGCAGCGGACGGTCGAGGTCGAAGCTCTGCGTGGATTGCGGGCCGGTGTCGACCGCAGGTATTTGCGGCGCCGATGGAACCAGCGCGTTCTCGCCGATCGTGGTGACCACCGCGGAGAGATTGTTGGCGGCGGCCGGCACCACGCTCGCCGCGGCGCGGCGTGCGCTTTCGCGCGCAAGTCCCTGCTCGACCGCTTTCAGCAGCTTCTGCAAGGTGATGGGTTTTTCGAGGAAGGCAAAGGCGCCGATGCGCGTGGCGTCGACCGCGGTGTCGATGGTGGCGTGCCCGCTCATCATGACGACCGGCATGCTCAGCAGACCGGCGGTGGACCATTCCTTGAGCAGCGTGACGCCGTCGGTGTCGGGCATCCAGATGTCGAGCAGGACCAGGTCCGGGCGCGCGCGCTGCCGTGCTGCGCGCGCTTCGGCCGCGTTCTCGGCGAGTTCCACGTTGTGGCCTTCGTCATTGAGAATTTCGAAGAGCAGGTCCCGAATGCCCAGCTCGTCGTCGACCACGAGGATGTTTGCCATGAATGCTTGTGTTGTGCGCCTGTGTAGATAGAGAGGGCTCGCTTGCCGGCCCGCGCGCACTGCAGGAGCGCTCAGGCGGACGGCGACCTCGAATCTTCGGTGTGTGCGAGCGCTCCCTGCGCCTCGCCTGCCAGCGCGAATGATAACGAGACTTGTGCGCCAGCCACAGCCCCATCAACGATGCGATTCGAAAGTTCGATGCGGGCGCCGTGCTCGTCGGCGATTTTCTTGACCACCGCGAGGCCGAGCCCGGTGCCCTTGGTCTTGGTCGTGACGTAGGGCTCGAAGGCCCGCTTGAGGATGTTCTCGGCGAAACCCGGCCCGTTGTCCTGCACCGTGAGGCGCACGCGCTGGCCCGAGTCGCCGAGCCGCGTGCGGATGACGACCTCGCCGGCCCGCTCGCTGCCGCTGGCGGCAGCCTCAGCCGCGTCCTGCGCGTTTTGCAACAGGTTGTGAACGACCTGCCGGATCTGCTGCGCATCGCCGCGGATCGGCGGGCAGCGCTCGTCCAGTTCGGAGCGCAGCGCGATGGGCGCGTTCTCCCCGCCATAGAGCTGCAACACGTCGGCCACCAGCGCATTGAGGTCCACCGGCTTCAGGTCGGCCGCGGGCAGGCGCGCATAGTCGCGGAATTCGTTGACCAGGCGCTTCATCGCGTCCACCTGGTCGACGATGGTCTTGACCGACTTGGCGAGCACCGCTTCCTCGGCCGGCGGGACCTTGCCGGTGAGCTTCATTTCGAGGCGCTCGGCCGAGAGCTGGATCGGCGTCAGCGGGTTCTTGATCTCGTGCGCCAGGCGCCGCGCCACCTCGCCCCAGGCCTGGGCACGCTGGGCCGACACGATCTCGGAGATGTCGTCGAACACCAAGAGCCTGGCATCGCCCGGCAGCTCCGCGCCGCGCGCGACGATGTTGATGGCGTCCTGCGACATGCCCTCCCCGCTCGCATGCAGCTCGAAGGCATGCTGCCAGTGGTCGAGGCCGTGCTGCAGGCGCTCGACCTGGAACTCGTCGAACTGCTGCTGCACGCTCTGCCCGAACTCGGCGAGGCCGGGCACGTCGGCCAGCAACTGGCCTTCGTAGGCCGCGAGCGGCGCGCGCAGCACGCGCGTGGCACCGGGGTTGGTCGACAGCACGGTGCCTTGGGGATCGAGCACGATCACGCCCGAGGTCAGGTTGTCCAGGATGGTCTGCAGGTTGGCGCGCGCCGCATCGAGTTCGCCCATGGTCTTTTCGACCGCGCCGCGCGCATCGGCCAGCTGCTGCGTCATGACGGCGAAGGAGCGCGTGAGGCCACCCAGCTCGTCCTTGCCCTGCAGTACCGCGGTGGGGCGCAGATCGCCACCGGCCACCTGCCGCACGCCCTCGGCCAGCACCAGGAGCGGGCGGGCGAGCTGGTTGCCGAACAGCACCGCGAGCAGCACCGCGCCGAACACGGCGAGGAACAGCGTCAGCGTGAGCGTGCCGATGTACATGCGGCGCAGCCCTTCGCGCGCCAGCGCTCTTTCCTGGTACTCGCGGTTGGCTTCCTGCACGGCCAGCGCGTTGGCCACCACCGCCGGCGGCAGCGGCTGCGTGACCTGCAGGAAGCGCGGCTCGGTGTTGAATTCGAAGCCCGGCCTTTGCACCAGCGCGAGCGCCCGCACGCTGGCGGGCGGCGGCGGCGCGGCGCCGGGCGCGGGCGTCTCGTCGAGGCCTTCGATGTGCGCGATCGCGCGGTCGGCGCGCACCTGACGGAACTGCTGCGGCGTGGGCCGTTCGGGATTGAGCTGGAAGCGGGAAGCGCCCGCGCCGGCCACCAGTTGGCCGTTGCCGGTCCAGAGCACCACGTCGGTGGCGCCGAGCTGGTCGCGGATGCGTTCGAGCACCAGGCCCGCTCTCGCGTCGGGCACTTCGGCCAGCTGGTTGCTCGCGCTGCGCACCTTGCTCACCAGGTCGTCGGACAGCGAGTCCAGCGTGGCGCGGCCCAGGTTCAGGCCGGCGTCGAGCGCGCCTTCGACCTTGACGTCGAACCAGCTCTCGATCGAGCGCGCAACGAACTGGTAGGAGACGAGGTACACCAGCGCGCCGGGCACCACGCCCACGAGCGCGAAGATGGCGGCCAGCTTGATCAGGAGGCGGCTGCCGAACTTGCCCTGGCGCAGGCGCCGCAGCAGCCGGAACGCGACCCATCCGAGCACCAGCAGCAGTACCACCGCGACCACCACGTTGATGCCGAACAGACGCGCGTAGTTCTCCTCGTAGAAGGCACGGTTGTTGGTGGACTGCGCGAGCAGGAACATCAGCACCAGGCCGATGGCCGTGACCAGGAAGGCGCCGACCCCGATCGCCCAGCGCATGGCGCGGGAACGGCGGCGCGGTGGCGGCGCCCCTGCTGCGCCGCCGCGTGGATCGGTACTCACTTGGCCTTCTCCAGCGGCAGGCGTGCGCTGCGCTCGGCCGAGATGTTCCAGTCGGCCTGGCCGACCACGCCGATCTGGAAGGGCCGCGGCAGCTGCGAGGTGTCGAGCCGGAAGCGGAAGCTCACGGGATGCACGTGATCGTCACCGATCTCGGCGATGTCGCCCAGCCGCAGCCGGCCCACGCGCCGCACGCCTTCGAGCGCATCCTCGAGGGTGTCGAAATTCTGGTTCAGCGAAACGCCGAAGCCCGCGTTCGTGATCGGCACCGGAGAGACGTTGAGCCGCCAGCGGCGCGTGAGCGGCTGGTAGGCGAGCCGCATGTGGCGCGTGGCCTGCGCCACCTTGAGGTCGGTCCAGTACCAGCGCTCCCGGTAGAGCTCGGCGTCGGCCACGAAATAGATCGCGATCCCCTTGTCGAGCACCTCCTCGACCAGCCCGGGCAGCTCGAACTGCACCTGGGCGCTGAGGTAGACACCGTCGTCGGCCTGCTCGAGCCGGAGCTGGCTGACCGTGGCGCTGCGCGACTGCGCCAGGGCCGGCATCCACGCCAGAAGGAGGGCGAGGACCGCCAGCGCGGCGAGCCAGACCGAACCCCGCCGTTCAGCGCGGCTGCTTTTCGAGCAAGGCGTAGAAAAATCCGTCGTGGTCACCCAAGGCATTGTCCGGGACGCCACGGGCAATCCCCCCGCTTTGCGGCAGCAAATGCCCCGGCGAGGGCAGCAAACGGGCGTCGGTGTTGTGTGCAAGGAACGCATCGATCTGGTGCGTCCCCTCTTCGCGGAAGACCGAACAGGTGCAGTACAACAAACGTCCGCCCGACCGGACCAGGGGCCACAGGGCGGCCAGCAGCATCGCCTGCTGGAGCGCCAGCTGCTCGGTATCGCTCTCGCGCCGCAGCCAGCGCACGTCGGGATGGCGCCGCACGATGCCCGAGGCGGTACAAGGCGCGTCGAGCAGGATGGCGTCGAAGGCTTGGCCGTCCCACCACTGCTTCGGCCGCGCGGCATCGGCGACGAGGACCTTGGCAGCCAGGCCGAGCCTGGCCAGCGTCTCGTCGATGCGCCGGCTGCGCCCGGCATCGATTTCGAGTGCCGTGAGCTCGATCGCATCCGGTCCCGCCACTTCGAGCAGGTGGGCGGTCTTGCCGCCCGGCGCCGCACAGGCGTCGAGCACCCGCAGCGGCGCGGCGCCTTGCAGTCCTTCGAGCAGAAGGGGCGCGGCCAGCTGGGCCGCCGCATCCTGCACCGAGCATTCGCCCTCGGCAAAGCCCGGCAGCGCCTGGACCGGCCGCGCGCCCAGCAACTGCAGGCCGCTGGCCGCCACGGGAACGGCCTGCAGGTTCACGGCTTCCAGGGCGCGCCGGTAGGCGGCCACATCGGTCTTGCGCGTGTTGACGCGCAGCGTCATCGGCCCCTGGGTGTTGTCGGCCGCCAGCACGCGTTGCCAGTCGCGCGGATGGTCGCGCCGCAGGCGCTCGATCCACCAGCGCGGATGGTTCCATTGCGCGACCGGCTCGCGCTCGGTGGCCGCAACCAGCTCATCGCGTTCGCGCAGAAAGCGGCGCAGGCAGGCATTGATGAAGCTGGCCTGGGCCCGCGTGCCGGGGTTGCGCTTGGCGGCCTCGACCGCCTGATCGACCAGCGTGAACGGCTCGTAGGGCGACAGCGCGGCATCCCAGGCCAGCGCGAGCGCGGTGCAGAGCAAGGCATCGGCCGCCGGCGGCGGCGTGCGCTTGGCCAGCTGGCGTCGCAGGGCCTCGGCCCGGCCGAGCCAGCGCAGCACCTGGAAGCCCAGCGCCTGGACGCCCGGCCGCAAGGCCGGATCGACGGCCTCGAAGGCCACCGAGCCCGAGACGCCGCTGCGGATCGAGGCGAGCGCGACGGCGGTGAGCTGCAACTGGCGCCACAACGGCGGCGAAACGGGCGACGGAGCGCGGATGGGGTCTGGAAGGTCTGCCAACTTGGTGTCGATGAGAAAAGAACGCAGGATCAGCGCAAGGGCGCTGCCGGTCGCAGCTGCATGATCCACGCCACCAGCAGCGCCGGGAACTGGGCGATGGCCGCGTTGTACTGCGTCACGGCCAGGTTGAACTGGTTGCGGGCGATCTCGGCCGCAGCCGAGGGCTCGGGCCAGGCGATCGGCGCCGAGCCGGCGGCCGCGTCTTCCCTGGCCGCGAGCGGCGCGGGTCGCGACAGGGTACCGTCGGCCTCGAAACTGACCACCGCATCGGGATGCAGCCGCTGCCAGGCGCCGAGCATGACATGCAAGGCGGTGGCCAGCGCGCCGATGCCGGCCGGATCGAGCGGCTTGAGGCGCGTGGCGGCAAGCAGGGTCACCAGCTGGCTGGCGGCCGCCTGCAGCGAGGCGTCGGCCGTCGCGCCCTTGGGCACTGCCGGCGCAGGCGCAGGCGCCGCTTCGGCCACGCGCGCCTGCACGAAATCGAGCTGCCGCACCAGCGCCGCGTCGAGCGCCGCATAGGCCTGCAGCGCCGCCGAACGCAGGCGCACGATGCGGTTGTAGGCGCCGACGAACCAGAACAGCGCCACCGCGCCGACGATCCAATACGGCAGCGAATCGGGCATGTCGCTCATGAAAAAGCCCCCCATCCGCGGGCGGAAGGGGGGCGATGGGTACCGGTCATGCCGGTGATGCTAACCAGTTATTTATTCGGTCGCGGCGCCTTCGCTGGCGTCGGCCGTGGTCACATCGTCGGTCGAAGGGCTGGCAGCCAGGTCGGCGGCTTCCGCCTCGGCGATCGCGCGGCGCTCGGCCTCGTCCATCGCGTCCTTGACCTTGCGTGCCTGGTGATACGCCATGCCGGTGCCCGCGGGAATCAGGCGGCCGACGATGACGTTTTCCTTCAAGCCGCGCAGCTCGTCGCGCTTGCCCATGATCGCGGCTTCGGTCAGCACGCGCGTCGTTTCCTGGAACGATGCGGCGCTGATGAAGCTGTCGGTCGAGAGCGATGCCTTCGTGATACCGAGCAGCAGGTTGGTGAACGTGGCGGGCAGCTTGTCAGCGGCGCGCAGGGCGTCGTTGGTGTTGAGCATTTCGCTGCGTTCGACCTGTTCGCCGGCGATGTAGTTGGTGTCGCCCGGGTTCTCGACCACGACGCGGCGCAGCATCTGGCGAACGATCACCTCAATGTGCTTGTCGTTGATCTTCACGCCCTGCAAGCGGTACACGTCCTGCACTTCGTCCACGATGTAGCGCGCGAGTTCTTCGGAACCCAGCAGGCGAAGGATGTCCTGCGGATCCGCCGGGCCGTCGACCACGCTTTCGCCCTTGTTCACCACCTGGCCTTCGTGCACCAGGATGTTCTTCTCCTTCGGCACCAGGTCTTCCCAGACCTTGCCTTCGGGGTCGGTGATCTGCAGGCGGATCTTGCCCTTGGTCTCCTTGCCGAACGACACGGTACCGGTCATCTCGGCCAGCATGCCCTTGTCCTTCGGCGAACGCGCCTCGAACAGCTCGGCCACGCGCGGCAGACCGCCGGTGATGTCGCGGGTCTTCTGGCCTTCGACCGGAATGCGCGCCAGCACCTCGCCGGGGCCCACGTCCTGGCCGTCGCGGATCTGCACCAGCGAACCGATCGGGAAGCCGATGGTCACCGAGTGGTCGGTGCCGGGGATCTTGACCTCGTTGCCCGTGGCGTCGACCAGCTTCACCTGCGGACGCACGACCTTGGCTGCGCCGCGGCGCTTCGGATCGATCACCACCAGCGTCGACAGGCCCGTGACCTCGTCGACCTGCTTCGCGACCGTGAGGCCTTCCTCGACGTTCTCGAACTTGGTCTTGCCGGCGAACTCCGTGATGATCGGGCGCGTCAGCGGATCCCAGTTGGCCAGCACCTGGCCGGCCTTGACCTGCTGGTCGGCCTTGACCGCCAGCGTGGCGCCGTAAGGCACCTTGTGGCGTTCGCGCTCGCGGCCGTGCTCGTCATGGATGACGATCTCGCCCGAACGCGCGATCACGACCAGCTCGTTCTTGCTGTTGGTCACGTAGCGCATCGTGGCGTTGAAGCCGATCACGCCGTTGGACTTGGCCTCGACGCTCGAAGCCACCGCCGCGCGCGAAGCCGCACCACCGATGTGGAAGGTGCGCATCGTGAGCTGCGTGCCGGGTTCGCCGATCGACTGGGCCGCGATCACGCCGACCGCCTCGCCGTTGTTGACCAGGCCGCCGCGGCCGAGGTCGCGGCCGTAGCACTTGGCGCAGATGCCGAAGCGGGTCGCGCAGGTGAGTGCCGTGCGCACCTTGACTTCGTCGACGCCTTCGGCTTCGAGCACTTCGATCACGTCTTCGTCGAGCATGTCGCCGGCCTTGGCCAGCACGGCACGCGTTTCGGGATGCAGCACGTCTTCGGCCGCAGTACGGCCGAGGATGCGCTCGCGCAGCGACTCGATGACTTCACCGCCTTCGACGATCGCGCGCATCGCTGCGCCTTCGTGCGTGCCGCAATCCTGCTCGATCACGACCAGGTCCTGGGTCACGTCGACCAGTCGGCGCGTCAGGTAGCCGGAGTTCGCGGTCTTCAGCGCGGTGTCGGCCAGACCCTTTCGGGCACCGTGGGTGGAGATGAAGTACTCCAGCACGTTCAGGCCTTCGCGGAAGTTCGCGGTGATCGGCGTCTCGATGATGGAGCCGTCGGGCTTGGCCATCAGGCCCCGCATGCCGGCGACCTGGCGGATCTGCGCGGCGGAACCGCGGGCGCCCGAGTCGGCCATCATGTAGATGGAGTTGAAGGACTCCTGCTCCACTTCCTTGCCGTGGCGGTCGGTGACCTTCTCTTTCGAGAGCTTGGCCATCATGACCTTCGACACCTCGTCGCCGGCCTTGCCCCAGATGTCCACCACCTTGTTGTAGCGTTCGCCGGAAGTCACCAGGCCCGAGACGTACTGCTGCTCGATCTCCTTCACTTCCTTGGCCGAGCGCTCGATGATGCCGTGCTTCTCGGCCGGCACCAGCATGTCGTCGATGGCGATCGAGATGCCGGCCTTGGTCGCCAGGCGGAAGCCGTTCTGCAGCAGCTTGTCGGCGAAGACCACGGTCTCCTTCAGGCCGCACTTGCGGAACGAGACGTTGATGAGCTTGGAGATTTCCTTCTTCTTCAGCGCCTTGTTGATGTTCGAGAACGGCAGGCCCTTGGGCAGGATCTCGGACAGCAGCGCGCGGCCCACGGTCGTATCGACGAGTTCGGTCTTGGGCGTGAACTCGCCCGATTCCTTGTCCTTCGTGTACTCGGTGATGCGCACGCTGACCTTGGCGGTGAGCTCGACCACGTTGGCGTCGAGCGCGCGCTGCACTTCACCGATGTCGGAGAAGATCAGGCCCTCGCCCTTGCCGTTGATGCGCTCGCGGGTCGTGTAGTAGAGGCCCAGCACCACGTCCTGCGACGGCACGATCGAGGGCTCGCCGCTGGCCGGGAACAGCACGTTGTTGGAGGCCAGCATCAGCGTGCGGGCTTCCATCTGCGCTTCCACCGACAGCGGCACGTGGACGGCCATCTGGTCGCCGTCGAAGTCGGCGTTGAAGGCCGCGCAAACCAGCGGGTGCAGCTGGATCGCCTTGCCTTCGATCAGGATCGGCTCGAAGGCCTGGATGCCGAGGCGGTGCAGGGTCGGTGCGCGGTTGAGCATCACCGGGTGCTCCTTGATCACCTCTTCCAGGATGTCCCACACCACCGGCGTGCCGGATTCGACTTCCTTCTTCGCCGCCTTGATGGTGGTGGCGATGCCCATGGCTTCGAGGCGCGAGAAGATGAAGGGCTTGAAGAGCTCGAGCGCCATCAGCTTCGGCAGGCCGCACTGGTGCAGCTTGAGCGTCGGGCCGACCACGATGACCGAACGGCCCGAGTAGTCGACGCGCTTGCCCAGCAGGTTCTGGCGGAAGCGACCGCTCTTGCCCTTGATCATGTCGGCCAGCGACTTGAGCGCGCGCTTGTTGGCGCCCGTCATGGCCTTGCCGCGGCGGCCGTTGTCCAGCAGGCTGTCGACGGCTTCCTGCAGCATCCGCTTTTCGTTGCGCGCGATGATCTCCGGCGCCTTCAGCTCGAGCAGGCGGCGCAGGCGGGAATTGCGGTTGATGACGCGACGATAGAGGTCGTTCAGGTCGGAGGTCGCGAAGCGACCGCCGTCCAGCGGCACCAGCGGACGCAGGTCCGGCGGCAGCACGGGCAGCACGTCGAGCACCATCCACTCGGGCTTGATGCCCGACTTGCGGAAGGCTTCCAGCACCTTGAGGCGCTTGGAGTTCTTCTTGACCTTGACTTCGGAGCCGGTCAGGTCGCCGCGCAGCTTCTCGATCTCGCTGTCGAGCTCGATGCCCATCAGCAGGTCCTTGATGCCTTCGGCGCCCATCTTGGCGATGAACTCGTCGCCGTATTCCTTGCGCTTCGCGTCGTAGTCGTCCTCGGACATGATGCCGAACTTCTTCAGCGGGGTCATGCCGGGGTCGGTGATCACGTAGGCTTCGAAGTACAGCACGCGCTCGATGTCGCGCAGCGTCATGTCGAGCACGAGGCCCAGGCGCGAGGGCAGCGACTTCAGGAACCAGATGTGGGCGCAGGGCGCGGCCAGGTCGATGTGACCCATGCGCTCGCGGCGCACCTTGGTCTGAGTGACTTCAACGCCGCACTTCTCGCAGATCACGCCGCGGTGCTTCAGGCGCTTGTACTTGCCGCACAGGCACTCGTAGTCCTTGATTGGCCCGAAGATCTTGGCGCAGAACAGGCCGTCGCGCTCGGGCTTGAAGGTCCGGTAGTTGATGGTCTCTGGCTTCTTCACCTCGCCGAAGGACCACGAACGGATCTTCTCGGGCGAAGCCATGCCGATGCGGATGGCATCGAAATGCTCATCGGGCGTGAATTGCTTGAACAGGTCGAGTAGCGATTTCATTTGACTCTTTCCCTCTCAATTAAGAACGTTCCAGTTCAATGTCGAGGCCCAAGGAACGAATTTCCTTGACCAGCACATTGAACGATTCCGGCATGCCGGCTTCGATCGAGTGTTCGCCCTTGACGATGCTCTCGTAGACCTTGGTACGACCCTGCACGTCGTCGGACTTCACCGTCAGCATTTCCTGCAGCACGTAGGCGGCGCCGTAGGCTTCGAGCGCCCACACTTCCATTTCGCCGAAACGCTGGCCGCCGAACTGTGCCTTGCCGCCCAGCGGCTGCTGGGTGACCAGGCTGTACGGGCCGGTCGAGCGGGCGTGCATCTTGTCGTCCACCAGGTGGTGCAGCTTGAGCACGTGCATGTAGCCGACCGTGACCGGACGCTCGAACTGGTCGCCGGTGCGGCCGTCGAACAGGTAGGCCTGCGTGCGGGTGTCGGTCAGGCCCTTGGCCTTGGCGATCTCTTCCGGGTAAGCCAGCTTGAGCATGCCGCGGATCTCTTCTTCCGAAGCGCCGTCGAACACGGGGGTCGCGAAGGGCACGCCGGTCGACAGGTTTCCGGCCATCTCGAGCACGTCGGCATCGCTCAGCTTGCTGAGGTCTTCCTTGCGGCCCGAGCCGTTGTAGAGCTGGTCCATGAACTTGCGCAGCTCGGCCACCTTGGCCTCGGCCTGCAGCATGTCGCCGATGCGCTGGCCGATGCCCTTGCCGGCCCAGCCCAGATGCACTTCGAGCACCTGGCCCACGTTCATCCGCGAAGGCACGCCCAGCGGGTTCAGGCAGATGTCGCACGGCGTGCCGTCGGCCATGTGAGGCATGTCTTCGACCGGAACGATCTTCGACACCACACCCTTGTTGCCGTGGCGGCCGGCCATCTTGTCGCCGGGCTGCAGGCGGCGCTTGACGGCCAGGTAGACCTTGACCATCTTGAGCACGCCCGCGGGCAGCTCGTCGCCCTGCGTGAGCTTCTTGCGCTTTTCTTCGAAGGCGAGGTCGAAGCTGTGGCGCGTCTGCTCGAGCGAGTTCTTGATCGACTCGAGCTGCGACGCCACGTCGTCGTCCGCCGGGCGGATGTCGAACCAGTGGAACTTCTCGATCGACGAGAGGTAGGCCTTGTCCAGCTTGGTGCCCTTGGCCAGCTTGTTCGGGCCGCCGTTGGCGGCCTTGCCGACCAGCAGCTTCTCGATCCGGTCGAAGGCGTCGGCTTCGACGATGCGAAGCTGGTCGTTCAGGTCGAGGCGGAAACGCTTGAGCTCGTCGTCGATGATCTGCTGGGCGCGCTTGTCGCGCGTGATGCCTTCGCGGGTGAACACCTGGACGTCGATCACGGTGCCTTGCGAGCCCTGGTCGACGCGCAGCGAAGTGTCCTTCACGTCGGAAGCCTTCTCGCCGAAGATCGCGCGCAGCAGCTTCTCTTCAGGCGTCAGCGTGGTTTCGCCCTTGGGCGTGACCTTGCCGACCAGCGTGTCGCCCGGCTGCACTTCGGCGCCGACGTAGATGATCCCCGACTCGTCCAGGCGGTTGAGCTGCTGCTCGGCCAGGTTCGGGATGTCGCGCGTGATTTCCTCGGCACCGAGCTTGGTGTCGCGGGCCATCACCACCAGTTCCTCGATGTGGATCGAGGTGTAGCGGTCTTCGGCCACGACGCGTTCGCTGATCAGGATCGAGTCTTCGAAGTTGTAGCCGTTCCAGGGCATGAACGCGACCAGCATGTTCTGGCCCAGGGCCAGCTCGCCGAGGTCGGTGGATGCGCCGTCGGCCACCACGTCGCCCTTGGCGATCTTGTCGCCGCGCTTGACGATCGGACGCTGGTGGATGTTGGTGTTCTGGTTCGAACGCTGATACTTGATCAGGTTGTAGATGTCGACACCGACTTCACCGGCCGCCGCTTCGGCATCGTTCACGCGCACCACGATGCGGGTGGCGTCGACATAGTCGACGATGCCGCCGCGGGTGGCCGTGACCACGGTGCCCGAGTCGACCGCGGAGACGCGCTCGATGCCGGTACCGACGAAGGCCTTTTCGGGACGCAGCACCGGCACGGCCTGGCGCTGCATGTTGGCGCCCATGAGCGCGCGGTTCGCATCGTCGTGCTCGAGGAAGGGCACCAGCGACGCGGCCACCGACACGATCTGCGCCGGCGACACGTCCATGTACTGCACGCGCTCGGCGCTGACCAGGATCGATTCGCCGGTTTCGCGCGCCGACACCAGGTCGCCCGTGAGGCGGCCGTCCTTGTCGAGCGCGGCGTTGGCCTGCGCGATCACATACTTGCCTTCTTCGATGGCCGACAGGTAGTCGATCTCGTTCGTGACCTTGCCGTCGATCACGCGGCGGTACGGCGTCTCGATGAAGCCGTATTCGTTCAAGCGCGCGTAGAGCGCCAGCGAATTGATCAGGCCGATGTTCGGACCTTCAGGCGTTTCGATCGGGCACACGCGGCCGTAATGCGTGACGTGCACGTCACGCACTTCGAAGCCGGCGCGTTCGCGCGTCAGGCCGCCCGGGCCGAGGGCCGAGACGCGGCGCTTGTGCGTGATCTCGGACAGCGGGTTGGTCTGGTCCATGAACTGCGACAGCTGCGAGGCGCCGAAGAATTCCTTCAGCGCGGCGGAGATCGGCTTGCTGTTGATCAGGTCGTGCGGCATGAGCGGCTCTTGCTCGGCCTGGCCCAGACGTTCCTTCACGGCCTTCTCGATGCGGGCGAGGCCGGTGCGGTACTGGTTCTCGGCCAGTTCGCCGACGCAGCGCACGCGGCGGTTGCCGAGGTGGTCGATGTCGTCCACTTCGCCGCGGCCGTTGCGCAGGTCCACCAGGATCTTGACCACGGCGAGGATGTCCTCGTTGGT
Organism: Variovorax sp. LjRoot84; assembly: GCF_964254305.1. NCBI lineage: Bacteria > Pseudomonadati > Pseudomonadota > Betaproteobacteria > Burkholderiales > Comamonadaceae > Variovorax > Variovorax sp. LjRoot84. The sequence continues at coordinate 810,383 of NZ_CAXUTE020000001.1, read as the reverse complement.
CAGCACCATCGGGCCGGTCGACTCGTCGCGGCCGACCTTGGCGTTGAACTTCATGCGGCCGACGCGCGACAGGTCGTAGGTGTCGGGGTTGTAGAACAGACGCTGGAACAGGGCCTGCACCGCGTCTTCCGTCGGCGGCTCGCCGGGGCGCATCATGCGGTAGATCGCCACGCGGGCGGCGAACTCGTCCACCGTCTCGTCGATGCGCAGGGTCTGCGAGATGTACGCGCCCTGGTCGAGTTCGTTGGTGTAGATGGCCTGCACGTCCTGCACGCCGGCGGCGCGCAGCTTCTTCAGGAGAGCTTCGGTCAGCTCGTCGTTGGCTTTGGCCAGGATCTCGCCGGAGTCGGCGTCGACGATGTTGCGCGCGATCACGCGGCCGACCAGGAAGTCTTCCGGCACACTGATGTGCGTGGTGCCCGTCTGCTCGAGTTCGCGCGTGTGGCGCGCGGTGACGCGCTTGTCCTTGGCGACCACGACCTTGCCGGACTTGTCGGTGATGTCGAAACGCGCGACTTCACCACGCAGGCGCTCGGAGACGAACTCCATCTGCGCGCCGCTGTCCATCAGACGGAAGTTGTCGTTCACGAAGAAGTTCGCGAGGATCGATTCCGGGTTCAGGCCGATGGCCTTCAGCAGGATCGTGACCGGCATCTTGCGGCGGCGGTCGACGCGGAAGTACAGCATGTCCTTCGGGTCGAACTCGAAGTCCAGCCACGAACCGCGATAGGGAATCACGCGGGCCGAGAACAGGAGCTTGCCGGAGCTGTGCGTCTTGCCCTTGTCGTGCTCGAAGAACACGCCGGGCGAACGGTGCAGCTGCGACACGATGACGCGCTCGGTGCCGTTGATGATGAAGGAGCCCTTGTCGGTCATGAGCGGCACTTCGCCCATGTAGACCTCTTGCTCCTTCACTTCCTTGACCACCTTCGACTGCGAGGTCGACGATTCGCGGTCATAGATGATCAGTTGCACCTTGGCGCGCACGGCCGAGGCGAAAGTCAGCCCGCGGGTCTGGCACTCGCGCACGTCGAAGGCAGGCTTCGCGAGGTTGTACTCGAGGAACTTCATCTCGACGAAACCGTTGTGCGAGACGATCGGGAAGGCAGCGTCGAATGCAGCCTGCAGGCCTTCCACGGTGCGCTTCTGGGGTGCAATGCCGGCCTGCAGGAACGCGGTGTACGCGTCTTTCTGCATCTGCAGCAGGTAGGGGATTTCGACGACGCTGTCGCGATTGCCGAAATTCTTTCGGATGCGCTTGCGTTCGGTGTAACTGTACGTGGACGTTTGGGCCATGAGAGCTCCGGAGCTTGAGATCTTCAGCGACTTGGTCGGGTGCTTGAGCACCACTCTCCTTGGTGGCTGGCCACTACCAGCCCTGGCGGACGGTGATGCGTTGCACATCACCCGAACCAAGGGGTCTTCTGCAGTCGGGGTCAGAAGACACTCAAAAATCGTCTCGGTTTGGCTTTTCCGTCGACCTGAAGGTCTCCGGGAAAGCCGGCGCCAAGCCGGCTTTTGGGTGCGCTCTGAAAGCGGCAAAGGCTGGAGGGCCTTTCGGCACACTCCAGCCCTCCGGGAGAACCGAATTACTTCAGTTCCACCTTGGCGCCGGCGTCTTCCAGCTTCTTCTTGGCGGCTTCGGCGTCTGCCTTCGGCAGGCCTTCCTTGACGGCCTTGGGAGCGGCTTCCACCAGGTCCTTGGCTTCCTTGAGGCCCAGGCCGGTGATTTCGCGCACGGCCTTGATCGCCGACACCTTGTTCGCGCCTGCGTCGAGCAGAACGACGTTGAACTCGGTCTTCTCTTCGACGACGGCTGCAGCAGCGCCACCGCCGGCGCCGGCGGGAGCGGCCATTGCTGCGGCGCTCACGCCGAACTTCTCTTCGATGGCTTTCACCAGGTCGTTGAGTTCCAGGACCGTCATGCTGTCGAGCGCGGTCAGAAATGCGTCTTTATCGAATGCCATTTTTGATTCCTAAATAAGTTGGGTGAAAAGTCGCGCGCTTAGGCAGCGACTCCTTCTGCGGCGGGAGCTTCCGCCTGTGCTTCGCCACCACCACGCTTCTCGGCGAGCGCGGCCAGAACACGGGCCGTGCGCGAGATCGGGGATTGCATCAAGCCCAGCAGCTGCGACAACAGCACTTCCTTCGAAGGGATGTTGGCCAGTTGCTTCACGCCCTCGACGTCCAGGGCCTTGCCACCGAAAGCACCGCCGCGAATCACCAGCTTGTCGTTGGTCTTCGCGAAATCGGCCACCACTTTCGCGGCAGCCACGGCGTCTTCGGAGAAGCCATAGATCAGCGGACCGGTCATCTGGTCGGACACGATCTCAAACGAGCTACCTGCGACAGCGCGGCGTGCCAGTGTGTTCTTGAGAACACTCAGGGTCACAGCCTTGCTGCGCGCATCGTTGCGCAGTTTGGTCATGTCGGCGACCGTGATGCCACGGTACTCCGCCATCACGAGCGTTTGAGCTTTTGCGGCGAGGCTGGTCACATCACTGATGACCGCTTCTTTCTCACTGCGATTCAGACTCAAGGTCTACTCCTTTTCAATGCGCCCCTCGGCCAGAGCCTCGAGACGCGCTTCATGCAGCGACCAACTGTTTTCGGAACCAGGTTCCTCTGCAGCGGGATCGCCATCTGCGCTGGCGATTAAGTGCGGGTTGCCCTGCACACCAGCGGTCTTGGATGGCCCGGGGAAGCGCTTGAACGCCGCCCCGACCCACCACATCGCCTCGCCGCCGTTTGACCGGCGATGAGGCAAATCCTTCACAACAAACTCAACCTTGCGCGGCGATGGTTTGCGTGTCCACGCGGACACCCACACCCATCGTCGACGACACGGCCACCTTGCGCAGGTACACACCCTTGCTGGTGGCCGGCTTCGCCTTGACAAGCGCCTCGATCAGCGCCGCCAGGTTGCCCTGCAGCTTGTCGGTGTCGAACGAACGACGGCCGATGGTGCCGTGCACGATGCCGGCCTTGTCGACGCGGAACTGCACCTGGCCGGCCTTGGCGTTCTTGACGGCGGTCGCGACGTCGGGCGTCACGGTGCCGACCTTCGGGTTCGGCATCAGGCCGCGCGGGCCGAGGATCTGACCCAGCGTACCGACCACGCGCATCGCGTCCGGCGCAGCGATCACGACGTCGAAGGGCATGTCGCCAGCCTTCACCATCGCAGCCAGGTCGTCCATGCCGACGATGTCGGCGCCGGCGGCCTTGGCTTCCTCAGCCTTTGCGCCCTGGGCGAACACCGCCACGCGCTTGGTCTTGCCGGTGCCGTTGGGCAGCACGACGGCGCCGCGCACGACCTGGTCAGACTTCTTGGCATCGATGCCGAGCTGCACGGCCACGTCGATCGACTCATCGAACTTCGCGGTGGCGGCTTCCTTGATGATGCCGATCGCGTCGACGAGCGGGTACAGCTTGTTGCTGTCGACCTTGCCCACGAGCGCTTTTTGCTTCTTGGTGATCTTGGCCATTACACGCCCTCCACATTCACGCCCATCGAACGGGCGGAGCCGGCGATGGTGCGAACCGCGGCGTCCAGATCGGCTGCCGTCAGGTCCTTCATCTTGGTCTTGGCGATCTCTTCGAGCTGGGCGCGCGTGATCTTGCCGACCTTGTCGGTATGCGGACGGGCGGAACCCTTCTCGAGCTTGATGGCCTTCTTGATCAAGGTGATCGCCGGCGGCGTCTTGATGATGAAGGTGAAGCTCTTGTCGGCGAACGCGGTGATGACCACCGGCAGCGGCAGGCCCGGCTCGACGCCTTGGGTCTGCGCGTTGAACGCCTTGCAGAATTCCATGATGTTCAAACCGCGCTGGCCCAGTGCGGGACCGATCGGCGGCGACGGATTGGCTTTACCAGCTGGCACTTGCAGCTTGATGAAGCCGACGATTTTTTTCGCCATGCTTTTCTCCTTGCGGGTGATGACGCCTTGGCTTGTTCAGCCGCAGCTCCCCGGGGTTGACGACTCTTCGAATAAAACCCAGCGCCGAGTCGGGAAGCGCCAGGCCGAAACTGTCTTCAGGTCTTTTCCACCTGGCTGAACTCGAGTTCGACAGGCGTCGCGCGGCCGAAAATCATGACCGACACGCGCACCTTGCTCTTCTCGTAGTTGACTTCCTCGACCGTGCCGTTGAAGTCGGTGAACGGGCCTTCCTTGACGCGCACGAATTCGCCCACGACGAACTCGACCTTGTGGCGCGGCTTCTCGGTGCCCTGTTGCATCTGGCTGACGATGTCCTCGACCTCTTTCTGCGAGATCGGGGCCGGCCGGTTCTTCGCGCCGCCGACGAAGCCCGTCACCTTGTTGGTGTGCTTCACCAGGTGCCAGCTTTCGTCGTCCATGATCATCTCGACCAGCACGTAGCCCGGGAAGAAGCGGCGCTCGGTGGTGCGCTTCTGGCCGTTCTTGATCTCGACCACTTCTTCGGTCGGCACCAGGATGCGGCCGAACTTGCTCTGCATGCCGGCGCGGTTGATGCGCTCGAGGATGTTGCGCTCCACGGCCTTTTCCATGCCCGAGTACGCGTGCACCACGTACCAGCGCAGATCGGGGTTGGCGGGAGGTGCCAGCAGGGAAGTGCTTTCCGGCGTGGTTTCGACAGCGTCGTCAGTCATTATTTTCTCCAGCCCAGAATGAGGTCGAAGAACACCCATTCGAGCGTCTTGTCGGTGAGCCAAAGGAAGACGGACATGATCGCGACGAAGCCAAACACGTAGGCCGTCATCTGGATCGTTTCCTTGCGCGAAGGCCACACGACCTTCTTGACCTCGCGCCACGAATCGCGGCCGAAAGCCCACAGCTGACGACCGCTCTCCGAGCTCGCGAACGCGCCGACAGCGGCGGCAAGGCCCACCAGCAGGGCGGCCCACTGCACGATCGCACCTTGGCGCGAGAGCAGATAGAACGCCACGATGGCGCCCACCGCGAGCACGACAGCCACGGCCAGCTTGGCCTTGTCTGCGCCCGTACTCACGGTTTCGATTTGAGAAGTGGCCATCTTGCGGCTTTATTCCTGCGGCCTTTCGGCCTTCAATTCAATACGTCTTCTTGAGACGCCGAAGCCCGTCAGGCTATGACGGGCTTTTTCTGCCTTTCCGTCAGGCTATGACGGGCTTATTTGTTCGAGAGCACCACCCTCAGGTGGCAGGGGCAGTAGGAATCGAACCTACAACCTTCGGTTTTGGAGACCGACGCTCTGCCAATTGAGCTATACCCCTGTGCAATCCCTTATACGTCGAGGATCTTCGCCACCACGCCCGAGCCCACGGTGCGGCCGCCTTCGCGGATCGCGAAGCGCAGGCCTTCTTCCATGGCGATCGGGTTGATCAGCTTCACGGTGATGCTGACGTTGTCGCCGGGCATGACCATCTCCTTGTCCTTGGGCAGCTCGATCGCGCCGGTCACGTCCGTCGTGCGGAAGTAGAACTGCGGGCGATAGTTGTTGAAGAACGGCGTGTGACGCCCGCCCTCGTCCTTGCTCAGCACATACACCTCGGCGGTGAAGTGCGTGTGCGGCTTGATCGAGCCGGGCTTGCACAGCACCTGGCCGCGCTCGACTTCTTCGCGCTTGGTGCCGCGCAGCAGCACGCCGACGTTGTCGCCGGCCTGGCCCTGGTCCAGCAGCTTGCGGAACATTTCCACGCCGGTGCAGGTGGTCTTCACCGTCGGGCGGATGCCCACGATCTCGATTTCCTCGCCCACCTTGATGACGCCGCGCTCCACAGCGCCGGTCACCACCGTGCCGCGGCCGGAGATGGAGAACACGTCTTCCACGGGCATCAGGAAGGTGCCGTCGACCGCGCGCTCGGGCGTGGGGATGTAGTTGTCCAGCGCGTCAGCCAGCTTCATGATGGCTTCCTCGCCGAGCTTGCCCTTGTCGCCTTCCAGGGCGAGCTTGGCCGAGCCATGGATGATGGGGGTGTCGTCGCCGGGGAATTCGTACTTGTCCAGCAGCTCGCGCACTTCCATCTCGACCAGCTCCAGCAGCTCGGCGTCGTCCACCATGTCGCACTTGTTCAGGAAGACGATGATGTAGCCCACACCGACCTGACGCGCCAGCAGGATGTGCTCGCGGGTCTGGGGCATGGGGCCGTCGGCGGCCGAGCACACGAGGATGGCGCCGTCCATCTGGGCGGCACCGGTGATCATGTTCTTGACGTAGTCGGCGTGGCCGGGGCAGTCGACGTGCGCGTAGTGGCGGTTGGCCGTTTCGTATTCGACGTGGGCGGTGTTGATGGTGATGCCGCGCGCCTTTTCTTCAGGCGCCGCGTCGATCTGGTCGTAGGCCTTGGCTTCGCCGCCGAACTTCGTCGACAGCACCGTCGCAATCGCCGCCGTCAGCGTGGTCTTGCCATGGTCCACGTGACCGATCGTGCCCACGTTCACGTGCGGCTTCGTGCGGGTGAATTTTCCTTTTGCCATTTTCTCGACTCCGAAAAATAACTAGATCAACACACTGATATGGGGTTGCAACCCGAAGACTGCAACCCCAAAAACCTGGTGCCCATTGCGGGAATCGGACCCGCGACCTCTCCCTTACCAAGGGAGTGCTCTACCACTGAGCCAAATGGGCGAAATTCAAAAAAACTGTGCCTTGCGTCGAACTGGACTTCTGGAGCGGGAGACGGGAATCGAACCCGCGTCATTAGCTTGGAAGGCTAGGGTTCTACCATTGAACTACTCCCGCATTCGCGGCGCGCCAACGCTTCGAGTTTTCGCTCTGCTTTGTCCTTTTCTTCGCTGGTGGAGAGGGCTGGATTCGAACCAGCGTACTCGTAAGAGGGCAGATTTACAGTCTGCTGCCATTAACCACTCGGCCACCTCTCCGGCGAACCTCGGAATATAGCACGGTTGGGAGGGCAGGTCGATGACAGCCCCCGCCAAAAGTTGCTGCGCCGCAGGTTGCGTCGCGCATTTTACCCGGGCTAATCAAAGGCCCTGCGATTCACGCCAGGCGCGTGCCTGGCCGAAGTGGCCGCAACCGATGAAGGGCACGGGCGGGCGCAGCGCCGAGAGCGGCGAGGGATGGTTCGCGGTCAGCACCTTGTGCCGACGGGTGTCGATCAGCGCCCGCTTGCTCTGCGCGTGCGAGCCCCAGAGCATGAACACGACCGAGCGCTCGCCCTCTGCCACGTGGCGGATCACCGCGTCGGTCAGCACTTCCCAGCCGCGGCCCGCATGGCTGGCCGGCTGGGCCTCCTCCACGGTGAGGCAGGTGTTGAGTAGCAGCACGCTGTGCGTCGCCCACTTGACCAAGCTGCCGCCCGGATCCGGGAACCTGGGCGGCGAGGTGCCCAGATCGCGTTCGAGCTCCTTGAAGATGTTGCGCAGCGAAGGCGGCAGCGCAACGCCCGGCGCCACCGAGAAGGCCAGCCCCTCGGCTTGGCCGCGGCCGTGGTACGGGTCCTGGCCCAGGATCACCACGCGCACCGTCTCGGGCGGCGTGAGCTCCAGCGCGCGCAGCGGCTGCGGCGGGAAGATCACCGCACCGGCGTCCAGCCTCTCGCGCAGGAAGCCGAGCAGCTTCTGCCCGACCGGCCCACCGAAAAAGCCGTCGACCAGCGGCTGCCAGCCTGGTGCGACGGGCCAATCGGCCGGATCGCAGCTCGCCAGCTGATTGGCCAACGCGCTCATTGGAAGAGTTCGGCGAGCGCCTCGCCCGGTTCGTCGGCGCGCATGAAAGCCTCGCCGACCAGGAAGGCATGCACCCCCGCCGCGCGCAGCTTCGCGACCTCGTCGCGCGTCGAAATGCCCGATTCGGTGACCAGCAGGCGCCCGGCCGGCACCTTGGGCAGCAGGTCGATGGTGGTTTGCACCGACACCTCGAAAGTGCGCAGGTTGCGGTTGTTGACACCGATCAACGGCGTTTTGAGCTTCAGCGCGCGATCGAGCTCGGCGCCATCGTGCACCTCGACCAGTACCGCCATGCCGAGCCCCACGGCGATCGCTTCAAAGTCGCGCATCTGCGTATCGTCGAGGCAGGCCGCGATCAGCAGGATCGCGTCGGCACCCATCGCGCGCGATTCGTAGACCTGGTAGGCATCGACGATGAAATCCTTGCGCAGCACCGGCAGATCGCAGGAGGCGCGCGCCTGCTTGAGGTAGTCGACGCCGCCCTGGAAGAACTGGCGGTCGGTCAGCACCGAGAGGCAGGCCGCGCTGATCTTGCCGTCGCCTTCGGCATAGCTCTGCGCGATATCGGCCGGGATGAACTCTTCGCGCAGCACGCCCTTGCTCGGGCTGGCTTTCTTGATCTCGGCGATCACCGCCGCCTGGCCGGCCGCGATCTTGGCCCGCAGGGCGCCGACGAAGTCGCGCGTGAGCACGCGGCTTTCGGCATCGAAGCGCACGGCTTCGAGCGAGCTTCTCTTCTGCGCTGCTGCGACCTCTTCGCGCTTGACGGCAACGATCTTCTCGAGGATGTCGGACATGGTTCCCTGCTCTCTCAACTGACGGACGTCGCCTTGACCAGCTCGGCCAGCTTGGCCTTGGCTGCGCCGGAGTCGATGGCGGCGCGCGCGCGCGCCACGCCCGCGCCGATCGAATCCACCAGATTGGCCGCATAGAGCGCCGCGCCGGCATTGAGCACGACGATGTCGCGCGCCGCGCCGGGCTGGTTGTCGAGCACGCCGAGCAGCATCGCTTTCGACTGCTCCGGCGTCTCGACGCGCAGCGCGCGGTTGCTCGACATCTGGAAGCCGAAGTCCTCGGGATGCAGCTCGTACTCGAGGATCTCGCCGTTCTTCAACTCACCGACCATGGTGGCGGCCCCGAGCGAGATCTCGTCCATGCCGTCGCGCCCATAGACCACCAGCGCATGCTCCGCGCCCAGCCGCTGCAGCGCGCGCACCTGGATGCCGACCAGGTCGGGATGGAACACGCCCATCAGGATGTTGGGCGCGCCGGCCGGATTGGTGAGCGGCCCCAGGATGTTGAAGATGGTCTTGATGCCGAGTTCCTTGCGCACCGGCGCCACGTTCTTCATGGCCGGATGATGGTTCGGCGCGAACATGAAGCCGATGCCGACATCGGCGATGCATTGCGCGATCTGCTCGGGCTTAAGGTTGATGTTGATGCCCAACGACTCCAGCACGTCGGCGCTGCCCGACTTGCTGCTCACGCTGCGCCCGCCGTGCTTGCTGACCTTGGCACCCGCAGCGGCGGCGACGAACATCGAGCAGGTCGAGATGTTGAAGGTGTGCGAGCCGTCGCCGCCGGTGCCGACGATGTCCACCAAATTCGTGGTGTCGGCCACCTGCACCTTGGTCGACACCTCGCGCATCACCTGCGCGGCGGCGGTGATCTCGCCGATGGTTTCCTTCTTGACGCGCAGGCCGGTGATGAGCGCCGCCATCATCACCGGCGAGCATTCGCCGCTCATGATGAGGCGCACGATGTGCAGCATCTCGTCGTGGAACACCTCGCGGTGTTCGATGGTGCGCTGCAGGGCTTCCTGGGGGGTGATGGGCATGATGAAGTCTCCCTCGGTTGTTTCAGTGAGCGTGAGCTGCCGCGAGCGGATTCTCGGACAGCGCGAGCTTGATGCCAAAGCCGACAAACAGGGCGCCCGCGCCGCGCTCCAGCCAGTGCATGCCGCGCTGCACCGCGCCGACGCGGCGCGCCGTCCAGCCGGCCAGCAACGCCCAGGCGACGTTCACGAAGATCGCGTTGAAGTTGAACAGTGCGCCCAGCAGGAAGAACACCAGCGGCTTGTTCGCCGCATCGGGCGCAATGAACTGCGGCACGAAGGCCAGGAAGAACAGCGCCACCTTGGGGTTGAGCACATTGGTCCAGAAGCCGCCGAGGAACACACTCTTCATGCTGGCGGGGCCCGCCGCATCTGCATCGGCGCGCACCCGCGCCGACGGGTCTTTGCCCGGCCGCGACAGCAGCATGCGCACGCCGACCCACAGCAGGTAGGCCGCGCCCAGCCACTTGAGGGCGGTGAACAGGGTGGTCGATGCCGCCATCAGCGCGCTCACGCCCACCGCGGCGGCGGTGATGTGCACGAAGCAGCCGGCCGTGATGCCGATGCCCGCCACGATGCCGGCGCGCGTGCCCGAGCGCAGCGCGCGGCTCACGATGTAGAGCACATCGGGGCCCGGCGTGAGATTCAGCAGCAGGCCGGCGGCGATGAACAGCAGCAGGGAATGGAGTTCAGGCATGGAAGAAGCTCCGGATCGCGCCGATGGCGCGGTCGATGCCGGCTGCGTCGACATCGAGATGGGTCGCGAAGCGCAGCCGATACAAGCCGGTGGCAAGCACGCCGTTTTGCTTCAGGTGCGCCAGCAGCTCGGCCGAGCGCGCCTGCGCCTCGCCCCTCAGGTCGACGAACAGCAGGTTGGTCTGCGGCGTCTCGACCTGCAGCCCGGGAATCCCGGCCAGGCCGTCGGCCAGCCGGCGCGCGAGCGCGTGGTCCTGCTCGAGGCGGTCGATGTGGTGTTGCAGCGCATGAGAAGCAGCGGCCGCCAGCATGCCGGCCTGCCGCATGCCGCCGCCGGCCATTTTGCGGATGCGGTGGGCGCGCGCGATCAGCTCGCGCGAGCCGCACAGTGCCGAACCCACCGGGGCGCCGAGGCCCTTGCTGAAGCAGACCGAGACGCTGTCGAAGCACTGTGCGATGCGGCGCGCTTCGGCGCGCGCCTCGGTGCCGCGCTGGGCGGCCTGTGCAACGGCGGCATTGAAGAGCCGTGCGCCGTCCAGATGGCGGCCCAGGCCCTTGCGCTGCGCCAGTTGCGTCGCCTCTTCGACATAGCTGAAGGGCAGCAGCTTGCCGCCGATCGTGTTTTCCAGCGCCAGCAACCGGGTGCGCGCGAAATGCGCGTCGTCGGGCTTGATGGCAGCCTCGATGTCTTTCAGCGCCAGCGAGCCGTCCGGCTGGTGCTCGAGCGGCTGCGGCTGCACGCTGCCGAACACTGCGGCGCCGCCGCCTTCCCAGCGGTAGCAATGCGCCAGCTGGCCGACGATGTATTCGTCGCCGCGCTGGCAATGGGCCAGGATCGCGCAGAAGTTGCTCTGGGTGCCGGTCGGCACGAACAGCGCCGCTTCGAAGCCCAGCATCTCGGCGATCTGCGACTGCAGCGCGTTGACGCTCGGGTCGTCGCCGAACACGTCGTCGCCCAGCGGCGCTTCGAGCATGGCCTGGCGCATCGCGGCCGTCGGCCGGGTGACGGTGTCGCTGCGCAGGTCCACCAGGGTCGTCGTGCTCATGCGGGTCACTCCAGAAAGTTCTTGAGCATGGCATGGCCGTGCTCGGTCAGGATCGATTCGGGGTGGAACTGAACGCCCTCGATGCGCACCGCGGGTGCAAAGCCCGTGTGGCGCACGCCCATGATCTCGCCATCGTCGGTCCAGGCGGTGATCTTGAGCTCGCGCGGGCAGGAGTCGCGCTCGATGGACAGCGAGTGGTAGCGATTGACGCTGAATTTCTCGGGCAGCCCGGCGAACACGCCCTCGCGCGTGGTCGTGATCTCGCTGGTCTTGCCGTGCATCAGTTGCTGCGCGCGAACGATCCTGCCGCCGAAGGCCGCGCCGATCGCCTGGTGCCCGAGGCAGACGCCGAGGATCGGCAGCTGGCCTGCGAACTCCTTGATGGCCGCCACCGACACCCCCGCTTCGGCCGGCGAGCACGGCCCCGGCGAAACCACCAACCGCGCGACGCCGGCGGCAACGCGCTCGCGCAGACCTTCGATCGTGATCTCGTCGTTGCGAAACACCTCGACCTCGGCGCCGAGTTCGCCGAAATACTGCACCAGGTTGTAGGTGAAGCTGTCGTAGTTGTCGATCATCAGGAGTTTCATGGCTTGGCTCCGATCCGATGCACGCCCTTGACCACCGGGAACACGTTGAAATTGATGAGCAGGCCCAGCGGCAGCCCCGACAGCCGCACCGCCGCCTGCGCCTGCGCGCGATGCAGGTCGGTCAGTGCATCGACCGCTTTCACCTCGACGATGAGCGATTGCTCGACCACGAAGCCCGCACGGCAGACCTCACCGAGCGAGCGGCCCTTGTAGCTGGCCGACACCGGCACGTCCCGCACGAAGCCGATCTCGCGTTCGGCGAGTTCGATCTCCAGCGCGGCGGCGTACGCCTCCGCGGGCAGGCCGACGCCGAGCACGCGCTGCACCTCGACCGCGGCGCCGATGATCTCGTGCGAGAAGTCGTTGTTCTGAAATTCGTCGGCCATCACTCGAGCCCTTCCTCGACCAGTTCGGCGGCGCGCAGCAGCGCCCGCGCCTTGGCCTCGGTTTCCTTCCACTCCAATTCGGGCACCGAGTCGGCCACCACGCCGGCCGCTGCCTGCACATGCAGCATCTGGTCCTTCACGATCCCGGTGCGGATCGCGATCGCGACGTCCATGTCGCCCGCATAGCTGATGTAGCCGCAGGCGCCGCCGTAGAGGCCGCGCTTGGTCGGCTCCAGCTGATCGATGAGCTCCATCGCGTGCACCTTGGGCGCACCGGTCAGCGTGCCGGCCGGAAAGGTGGCCTTGAGCACGTCGATCGCGGTCATGCCGTCTTTCAGCGTGCCTTCGACGTTGCTCACGATATGCATCACATGGCTGTAGCGCTCGACGGCGAAGGCCTCCGTCACCTTGACGCTGCCGGTCTTGGCGATGCGGCCGATGTCGTTGCGCGCCAGGTCGATCAGCATCACGTGCTCGGCGCGCTCCTTGGGGTCGTTGATCAGCTCGGCCTCGGCCGCGCGGTCGAGCTCGGGCGAGGCGCCGCGCGGGCGCGTGCCGGCCAGCGGGCGAATGGTGATCTTCTGCTCGCCCTCGCCGGTGTGCTCCTGCCGCACCAGGATCTCGGGCGAGGCGCCGACCACGTGGAAATCGCCCAGGTGGTAGTAGTACATATAGGGCGACGGGTTGAGCGAGCGCAGCGCGCGGTACAGCGACAGCGGCGACTCGGTATAGCGCTTGCTGATGCGCTGGCCCACCTGCACCTGCATGAAGTCGCCGGCCGCGATCAGCTCCTTGGCGCGCTCGACCGCCGCCAGGTAGTCGGCCTTGGCGAAGCTGCGTTCGGGCGGGTGTGCCTGCGTCGGCCTCACCTGCGGCGCGCTCACCGAGTACTTGAGCTGCTCGCGCAGTTCGCGCAGCCGCCGCTTGGCATTGGCGTACGCCTCGGGCTGGGCAGGGTCGGCATAGACGATCAGGTAGAGCTTGCCGGAGAGGTTGTCGATGACCGCCAGTTCCTCGCATTGCAAGAGGAGGATGTCGGGGCAGCCCAGCGTGTCCGGCGGGCAGCTCTGCTCGAGCTTCTTCTCGATATGGCGCACCGTGTCGTAGCCGAAGTAGCCGGCCAGGCCGCCGCAGAAGCGCGGCAACCCGGGCCTGAGCGCCACCTTGAAGCGCTTCTGGTAGGCCGCGACGAAATCGAGCGGATTCCCCTTGGCCGTCTCGACGACCTTGCCGCCGGTCACGACCTCGGTCAGCGCGTCGTCGCCGAAGCCGCTCGCGCGCAGCAGGGTGCGCGCCGGCAGCCCGATGAAGCTGTAGCGGCCGAAGCGCTCGCCGCCCACCACCGATTCGAGCAGGAAGCTGTGCTTGCCGCCCTCCTTGGTATGGGCGAGCTTCAGGTAGAGGGAAAGCGGGGTTTCGAGGTCGGCAAAGGCCTCGACCATCAGCGGGATGCGGTTGTAGCCCTGCGCGCTGAGGCTCTTGAATTCGAGTTCGGTGATCACGGGTGGGGTCTCCGTCGGCCAGTGACGCTTCGAGGTCGCTGGCGGGGTCATTCAGGTGAGTGGCCGGGTCGGGATGACCGCGGGCCGCGGGCGCACGGCGTGCGCCATGCAATCAAACAGGCAACGACGATGGCGTGCGCCAAGGCCAGGCTCCCCGGCTGCCTTGACCTGTCTGAATGACGTGATGAATGAACATGGAAGCGTGAGTTTAGCCCAGCGACAAGGCCTGTACAAAAAGATACATTGAGGCACTTTAAATTTTTCGCTGACGGAGACAAACCCGATGACCCAGCCTGCCCTGCGGCGCGCGCTCGCACTGACCACCCTCGCCCTCGCCTCGCTCGCTGCCTCGGCCGCCCCGGTCGAGGTGGCCGGCGTCAAGCTCGACGATGCGCTCGATCTCAAGGGCAGCAAGCTGCAGCTCAACGGGGCCGGCGTGCGCTACAAGGCCGTGTTCAAGGTCTACACCGCCGGCCTCTACCTGGGCAAGAAGGCCTCGACCACCGAGGAAGTGCTGGCCGTGCCCGGCGCCAAGCGCATGGCGATCACCATGCTGCGCGACATCGATGCCAACGAACTGGGCAAGCTGTTCACGCGCGGCGTGGAAGACAACTCGCCCAAGACCGAGATGCTGCAGCTGATTCCCGGCCTGGTGCGCATGGGCCAGATGTTCGCCGACCAGAAGCAGTTGAAGGCCGGGGACGCCTTCACCGTCGACTGGGTGCCGGGCACCGGTACCGTGATCTCGGTCAAGGGCGTGGCCCAGGGCGAGCCGATCAAGGAGCAGGCTTTCTTCAATGCGCTGATGCGCATCTGGCTCGGCCCGAACCCGGCCGATTGGAAGCTGAAGGACGCGCTGCTCGGCAAGGGCTAGGGGGCGGCTTCGACAGGCTCAGCCCGAACGGGGTGGGGGTCCGTGGTCCTCGTTACCTCCCATTCGCCCTGAGCTTGTCGAAAGGCTCGCCTCGCCGGCTAGCGCACAAGGTGCACGCGCAGCGCCCCCAGCTGCGCGTACAGCTGCTGCACCGCTTTCGCGTCCAGGCCCGAGAACATCTCGAGCAGCCATTCCTCGTGCTCCTTGGCCATGGCCTCGAAGCTGCGGCGGCCCTTCGGCGTCAGGCTCACGATCCAGGCCCTGCGGTCTTCCGGGCTGGCCGAGCGCTGCACCACGCCTTCGCGCTCCAGCTCGTCGGTCAGGCCGGTGACGTTGCCGCCGGTCACCATCAGGTAGCGCGAGAGCACGCGCATCTTGAGACCGTCGCGGTAGCGGTAGAGCTGCGCCATGTAGTCGAAGCGGGCCAGCGAGATGTCGAAGCGCTCGCGCAGCCGCTTGCGGATCTCGGCCTCGATCTGGGTGGTGCTGGCCAGCATTCGCAGCCAGAGCTTGAGCACCGCATGGTCGCCGGTGCCGGCCCGCGCTTCGTGGCCCAGCTCCTGCGCGTCGCTGAGCAGCGCGTGCGAGGCGTCGTTCTGCTTCATGTGACTTCGCCTCCAGACACCGAGATGGACTGGCCGTTGACCGAAGCCGCGCCCTCGCCGCAGAGCCAGCGCACCGCATCGGCCACTTCCGCAGGCTGCACGATGCGCCGCTGCGGATTGACGACCGCGAACTCGGCCAGCGCATCGTCGGCGCTGCGGCCGGTCTTCTGGACCACGTTGGCCACGCTGTCGCGCAGGATGTCGGTGTCGGTGTAGCCGGGGCATACCGCATTGACGGTGACGCCCTTCCTCGCCATCTCCAGCGCCAGCGAACGCGTCAAGCCGATCACGCCGTGCTTGGCGGCCGTGTAGGCCGAGACGTAGGCATAGCCCTTCTGCCCGGCCGTGCTCGCGATGTTGACGATGCGGCCCCAGCCGGCCTCGAGCATGTCGGGCAGCGCGGCCTGGGCGCAGAGGAAGCTTCCGGTCAGGTTGACGGACAGCATGCGCTGCCAGAGCTCGACCGAAGTTTTCAGGAACGGCACGCTCTCCGCCGCACCGGCGTTGTTGACGAGGATGGCGATCGGGCCCCGCGCCGCGCGCGCCTGGGCGAACGCGCCTTGCACGGCCTGTACATCGGCCACGTCGGCCGCGACCACGCCGTGGCCGCTGCCCGCGAGCGAATCGACGACGCGCTGGAGCGCGTCACGGTCGCGTCCGAGCAAAGTCAGCACCGCGCCCTCGGCGGCCAGCGTGCGCGCGATCTCCGCGCCGATGCCGCGCGCGGCGCCGGTCACGAGGGCATGGCGCCCGGTCAGTGAATTTGTTTGCATGCCTGAATGGTTTAGTCCTGAATCATTCTAGTGGCGCGCCGTGTCATGCCTCAGCGCATGAGCCGCCCGCCGTTGAGGTCCAGCGTCGCGCCCGTCATGAAGGCCGCGGCCGGCGATGCGAGGTAGACCACGGCCGCGGCCACCTCCTCCGGCTCGCCGAAGCGGCCGAGCGGAATGCCGGCCGACACCGTGCGCTGCTGCATCCGGCTCATCGCATCGAGCACCGGACTGCGCACCGCCGCCGGTGCCAGTGCGTTCACCGTGACGCCGTGCGGCGCCAGTTCCTGCGCGAAAGAACGGGTCAGCGCCACGATGCCCGCCTTGGACGCGGCGTAGTGAACGCCGGTCGCCGCGCTGGCCTGCTGCCCGGCGATCGACGACAGGTTGATGATCCGGCCCGCGCCCCGCTCGCGCATGTGGCGCCCGGCGATGCGGCAGCCGAAGAAGCTGCCGCGCAGGTTCACGGCCAGCACCTCGTCCCACTCCTCGGTTGTGATGTCCCAGATCGAGGAGTACAGCGTGCGGGCGGCGTTGTTCACCATCACATCGATGCCGCCGAAGTGCTGCACGCCCGCATCGAAGCACAGCCAGAAGGCAGCCTCGTCGCGCACATCGAGCTGCATGGCGATGCAGTCATGGCCGTCTGCGCGCAGCGCCGCCGCGGCCGCGTCGACCGCGCCGTCGACATCGGCGAGCACGACGCGCGCCCCCGCCTCGGCCAGGCCGCGCGCGATCGCGGCACCCAGGCCTTGCGCTGCACCGGTCACGAAGACGCCCTGCCCGGCCAGCGAGAACAGCGGTGCGTCCGGGTGCGCAGCCATGCGATTCAGCCCTTGGCCGGCGGGCGAGCCGCGGGTCCGCGGTCCCAGGTGATCGCGCTCACGCCGCGCTCGCGCAGCTTGTACTTCTGCACCTTGCCGTTCTCGGTGCGCGGCAGGTCGGGCAGCAGGTCGACATAGCGCGGCAGCGCGAAGTAAGGCAGGCGCGATTCGCAGTACGCCAGCAGCTCGACCGGATCGATGCGCTGCCCGTCACGCGCCACCAGTGCGGCCATCACCTCGTCCTCGGCCAGTTCGGAACGCACGGGGTAGACCGCGCAGCCCGCCACGGCCGGGTGGCTCAGCAGCACCTGCTCGACCTCGAAGGAGGAGATGTTCTCGCCGCGCCGGCGGATCGCGTCCTTGATGCGGTCGACGAAGCGGAAGGCGCCGTCGGCATCGCGCACCACGCGGTCGCCGGTATGGAACCAGAGGTTGCGCCAGGCCTCGACGGTTTTCTCGGGCATGTTGAGGTAGCCGCTCGCGAAGGCGTAGGGTTCATGAGCGCGCAACAGCAGCTCGCCTGCCTCGCCGTTCGGGAGTTCGACATCGTCCTCGTCCGCCACGCGCGCCTGGAAGCCGGGTCGCAGCCACCCCATCACGCCGCCGCGCGGCGAATCGGGCGCGGTGGCGATTGCGAAATTTGTTTCGGTGGAGCCGTAGCCTTCCAGCAGCCGGACGCCGGTGCGCTCGAAGAAGGCCTGGCCCGCCGCGGCCGGCACGCCGGGGCCGAGCCCGGTGCGCACGCGGTGCTCACGCTCGCCGGACCCCTCGGGCTGCGCCAGCAGTATCGGCACCATCGCGCCGAGCAGGTAGACCACCGTCGCACCCGAGGCGCGCATCGTGGGCCAGAAGCCCGAGGCCGAGAAGCGCGCCTCGAACACCACCTCGCAACCCGTGATCGCGGCCTGCGCGAAGGTGTTGAGTGCGTTGATGTGAAAGAGCGGCAGCGTGGTGCACAGCACGTCCTCCGCCTCGACGCCCAGCACGTCGGCACTGTTGACGCCCCACCAGTGGTACTGCGCATGCGGGCAGACCACGCCCTTGGCCGGGCCGGTGGTGCCGGAGGTGTAGAGGATGGCGAGCGGATCGCCGGGTTGCACCTTCGCCGGCGCGAGCGAGGCGGTTGCGGCGGGATACGGCAGCACGCGAATGCCCGGCCACGCAGCGCGATCGGCGTCCTCGCCCAGCACCCAGATCTCGCGCAGCGAAGTGCGCGCGAGGTCGGCCGCCTGCAAGCGCTCTACGAAAGCCTCTTCGATCACCAGCAGCTTCGCCTCACTGTTGGAAAGGAAGTACTCGATCTGCGGCCCCATCGACGCGGTGTTGATCGGCACCGTCGAGGCGCCGAGCCAGCCGCAGCCGAGGAACACTTCGAGAAACTCGATGCGGTTGCCGCTCATCACGGCCACCCGGTCGCCGCGCTGCACGCCCGCCTCGGCCAATGCCGCAGCGCGAAGGCCCGCGGCCTGCGCCGCATCGCGGTGCGACCACGACCGCCCCGCGATGCGCAGCAATGGACGTTCGCCGAACAGCACCGCCTGCCGCTGCAGCATCGCGGGCAGCGTACGCTGACCCGGAGGCAGCGGACTCGCCGCTCGCTCATCCGTCGCCATTGGTACCTCCGCCAAGGTAGGTGGCCTGCACGCGCGGATCGCTGGCAAGCTCCTGCGAGGCGCCCGAGAGCGCGATCTCGCCGGTCTCCAGCACGTATCCGTGGTCCGAACTCTCCAGCGCGGCGCGCGCGTTCTGCTCCACCAGCAGGATCGACACGCCGTCTTCGCGCAGCTTGCGCACGATGGCCAGGATGTCGCGCACGATCAGCGGCGCCAGCCCGAGGCTGGGCTCGTCCAGCATCAAGAGGCGCGGCGCCGACATCAGCGCGCGGCCCACGGCCAGCATCTGCCGCTCGCCGCCCGAGAGCGTGTCGGCGCGCTGCGCGCGGCGCTCGGCCAGGCGCGGGAAGCGGTCGTACACCGACTGCAGCCGGCGCTTCAGGGCATCGCTGCGGAGCCGGCTGCCGAAGGCGCCGAGCTGCAGGTTGTCGAGCACGGTCAGCTCGCCGAAGAGCTCGCGCTTCTCGGGCACCAGGCACAGGCCGCGCTCCACGCGCGCCTCGACGTCGAGCCCGTGCAGGTCTTCGCCCTCGAAGCGCAGCAAGCCCTTGCAGGGCAGCAAGCCCATCGCAGCAGCCAGCAGCGTGGTCTTGCCGGCGCCGTTGGGGCCGATCACCGAGATGATCTGGCCGTGCTCCAGGTTGAGCGACACGCCGCGCACGGCATCGACCTGGCCGTACGAAACGTGAAGGTCCCCGATCTCGAGCATCGCAGTCATACGACGCTCCCGAGATACGCTGCCTGCACGCGCTCGTCCGCGCGCACCGCCGAGGGCACGCCCTCGACCAGCTTGGAGCCGAAGTTCATCACCACCAGGCGATCCACCAGTTTCATGACGAAGTCCATGTCGTGCTCGACGATGAGGATGGTCACGCCCTCCTCGCGCAGCTTGCGCAGCAGGTCGCCGAGCGCCATCTTCTCCTTGCGGCGCAAGCCGGCGGCCGGCTCGTCGAGCACCAGCAGCACCGGGTCGGCCGCGAGCGCGCGCGCGATCTCCAGGATGCGCTGCGTGCCCAGCGGCAGGCTGCCCGCGAGTTCGTGCGCGCGGTCGCCCAGGCCGATGCGGTCGAGCTGCCGCTGCGCCTCCTGCAGGATCTGGCGTTCCTCGGTGCGGTCGAGCCGCAGCCCCGCCTTCAGCACGCCCGAACGCGTACGCGAATGGGCGCCGAGCGCGACGTTGTCCAGCAGGCTCATGTGCGGCCTGAGCTTCACGTGCTGGAAGGTGCGCGCCAAGCCGAGTCGCGCGACCTTGCGCTGCGGCATGCCCGCGATGTCCTGGCCCAGAAAGCGCACCTGCCCGGCCGTCATCGGCAGCGTGCAGGTCAGCAGGTTGAACATGGTCGACTTGCCGGCGCCATTGGGGCCGATCAGGCCCATGATCTCGCCGGCCTTCACGTCGAAGCTGACATCGTTGACGGCCACTAGCCCGCCGAAGCGCTTGACCGCGCCGGTGACCGACAGGATCGGCGCGCCGCGATCGGGCAGCGTGCGATGCGTCAGCGGCGAAACGAGCGGCATGGGCTCGCGAGGCGCCTGCGATCCCGAAAACCGGTGCGTCCAGCGCCGCACGAAGCCCATCAGCCCGCCGCGCGCGAAGTGCAGCAGCAGGATGAAGAGCGTCGCGAAGGCCACCGCCTCGAGCTGCCCGGCGCGCTGGGTCAGCAGGGGCAGCACGTCTTGCAGCCCGTTCTTGAGGATGAGCACCAGCGCCGCGCCGACCAGCGCGCCCGTCAGTTGCCCAAGCCCGCCGGCCACGGCCATCAGCAGGTACTCGATGCTGGCGCGCACGTCGAAGGGCGAGGGGCTGACGAAGCGGTTCATGTGCGCATAGAGCCAGCCCGCGAGGCCGGCGAAGAGGGCAGCCGTCACGAAGAGCGTGAGCCGCACGCGATAGGCATCCGCGCCGACGCTGGCCAGCAGGATCGCACCGCCGCGCAGGCTGCGGATCGCGCGGCCCGGCCGCGACTGCAGCAGGTTGCGACTGAACAGGAAGGCCAACCCGACCAGCCCCCAGATCAGGTAGTAGATCGCGCGCGGATCGGCCAGCGACCAGGTGCCGATGGTCAGCGCCGGAATGTTCGACAGACCGGTGTGGCGCCCCAGCGCATCGACGTTGCCGAAGAGCATCGCGATCGACAAGCCCCACGCGATAGTGGACAGCGGCAGGAAGTGCCCGCCCAGCCGCAAGGTGAGCAGGCCGATGGCCAGCGCCGAGAGACCGGTCAGCAGCAGCGAGAACGCCAGCCCCAGCCAGGGCGACATCCCCTGCGTGGTGCTGAGCCAGGCCGTGGCATAGGCGGCGATGCCGACGAAGGCCGCCTGCCCGAAGGAGGTCGCGCCGCCGATGCCGGTGAGCAGCACCAGGCCCAGCGCGACCAGCGCGCCGATGCCGATGTCGTTCAACAGCGAAACCGTGAAGTTGCCGGCGAGCAGCGGCACCACGGCCAGCGCGACGACGACGAGGCCGATCCAGAGCAGGCGCTTGGAAGCAGGGTTCATCGACCTTCTCTCTGCGGGCTTGCGCGCGGCACCCGCGGCTTCATCGAACACGGGACGCACGACTTCGGGTGTGGGCGCGGCGCTCATTGGTCCACCTCCTCTTCTTCCTCTTCCGCATGCACGCTCAGGAAAGACCGCAGCATCAGCACCGGGATCAGCAGGCTGAAGACGATCACGTCCTTCAGCGCGCCGCTCCAGAAGGAGGCGAAGCTCTCGACCACCCCTACCGCCAGCGCGCCGATGGCGGTCATCGGATAGCTCACCAGCCCGCCGATGATCGCCGCCACGAAGGCCTTCAAGCCGATGATGAAGCCCGAGTCGTAGTACATGGTGGTGACCGGCGCGATCAGCACGCCGATCAGCCCGGCCAGCAGCGAGGCGCAGCCATAGGCCAGCAGCGCCGTGCGCGCCGGCCGGATGCCGACCAGCCGTGCGCCCACGCGGTTGACGGCGGTGGCGCGCAGCGCCTTGCCGGCCACCGTGCGCTCGAACACCAGGAAGAACATGCCACTGAGCACGATCGCCGCGCCGACCATCAGGATCACCTGTCCGCTCACCGCGAAGCCGTCGCCCAGGGGCAGAGAGCCGCCGGCCAGCGGCTGGGTGCGCGAGCCTTCGGGGCCGAAGAACAACAGGCCCAGGCCCGAGAGCAGGAAGTGCAGCGCGAGCGACACGATCAGGAGCACCAGCACCGACGCATCGGCGATCGGCTGGAACACCACGCGCGAGAGCAGCGGCGCGATCGGCACCACCAGCAGCACCGCGACCGCGATGTGCACCGGCGCCGGCACGCCGGGCCGGCTTGCCAGCCAGGCCAGCAGGCAGGGAATGAGCGGCAGCACGCCCCAGCCCAGCAGGGCCTTGGGGATGCGCGCCGTTTCGCCGCGGCGCACCAGGCTGCCGACCTCGGTCGCCAGCGCGAGCGCGGTGAGCACCACCACCATGCCGATGGTGGGCGGCACGCGCCCGGTTTCGAATGCGGCCAGCGACAGCGCGGCAAAGGCCGCGACGTCGCCGAAGGGCACGAAGACCACGCGGGTGACCGAGAAGATCAGCACCAGCCCCAGCCCGGCCAGAAGATAAACAGCGCCATTCGCCAGGCCATCGATGCCCAGGATCAGTGCCACGTCCGGTGTCATTGAACAGTCCTCCGCTTTGTCTCGCTCTTGCTAGTGCCGGCTCAGTTGGCGAGCTTCCACTGGCCGTTCTCGAGCTTGACGATCACGCGCGCGCGCTCGTCCACGCCGTAGAGGTTGCCGGGCTTGAAGTTGTAGACGCCGTGCGTGCCCACCACTTCCTTGGTGCTGGCGATCGCGTCGCGCAGGGACAGCCTGAACTCGGGCGTGCCCGGCTCGCCCTTGGCGCGCGCCGCGGCATCGGCGAACACCAGCCAGCCGTCGAAGGAATAGGCCGAGTAGGCGTCGCTGGTCGGCGCGTTGTTGACCTTCTGGAAGGCGGCACGGAAGTCCATGGCGATCTTCTTGGTCGGGTAGTTGGCCGGCAGCTGCTCGGCCACGATCACCGGGCCGGTCGGCATCAGCGCACCCTGCCCCGAGGCGCCGACGACGCGTACGAAGTCGGGGTTGATGAGCCCGTGCTGGCCGTACACCGGCCCCTTGAAGCCTCGCTCGGCCAGCGCCAGGAAAGGCAGCGCGCCCGGCGTGCCGGCGCCGCCCGTCATCACGGCATCCGGACGCATCGCGACCAGCTTCAGCACCTGGCCGGTGACCGAGGCGTCGGCGCGCGCATAGCGCTCGTTGCCCAGCACCTTGATGCCGGCCGCGGGCGCGGCCTTCATCAGGGCGTTGTAGACCAGGTCGCCCCAGGCATCGGAGAAGCCGATGTAGCCCACGGTCTTGATGCCGTCCTTCTTCATGCGCTCGACCACGGCGTCGATCATCAGCTGCGTGGGCTGCGCGACCGTGAAGACCCAGCCGTTCTCGGCCGGGTCGAGCTGGATCGGTGTGAGCCCGATCATCGGCACCTTGGCATCGCGCCCCACCTGCGCCATCGCGATCGCGGCGGGCACGCCGGAGGTGCCCATCAGCACGTCGACCTTCTCCTCCTCGACCAGCTTGCGCGCATTGCGGCCCGCGGTGGTCGGGTCGGAGCCGTCGTCGAGCACGATCAGCTGGATCTTGCGGCCGTTGACCTCCGGCTTGTAGGCCAGCGCGGCCTGCATGCCCTTGGCGTAGGGCACGCCGAGCGAGGAGTTGGGGCCCGAGAGCGACACGCTCAGGCCGACCTTGAGGTCGGCCGCGAGCGCGGTCATCGCGAATCCGGCGGCAAGGGCCGTGGCCAGCGCGCTGTGCGCCAAGGTCTTCATCAAGCTCTTCATGTCGTGGCTCCTGGTGGGTGGAAGGGTGAGCAACTCGCTCAAATGAACAACTGGATGGCCGGCAGCGCGCGGCCGGCGTTGAGAAGGTCGATGCGCTTCTGCCGGATCGCGAAGCCCTCGGGCGCGCGCGCGAGCAGGTGGCGGCAGGTGCCGGCGAGCATCAATTGCTCCTCGCCGCGCGACTCGACGTAGATGAAGGGCGTGACGAGCGCGACTTCGCCGGTGGCCTCGTCCTCGCGCTCCACGATCGAGCGCTGCAGCACGTGCTGGCAATGGCTCTTCGGATGCTGCGAGTGGGCGCGCGGGTTCTTCAGGCGGTCCACGCGCAGCTGCAGCAGCAGCCGGTCTTCGTAGGCCAGCGAGTTGTGCAGATGCGGATCGGCCTGCGCGGCCCCCTGCAGCGGCACCCAGTAATGGCCGTCCTCGGCGAACAGCGCGAGCCAGTCGTCGAAGCGGCCGGCGTCGAGCAGCGCGGCCTCGGCGGCGATGAAGTCTGCGGGGTCGGTCATGATGCGGGCTCCGCCATGTACTTCGCCCACGCGCGGAACTGGTTGCGCATCAGCAGCTCGTTGGTGCCGTTGGTGGTGATCGTGTCCTGCCCGAGCTCTGCGGAATCGAAGTTGCGATGCAGGCTCACCCATTCGTTGCCCTCGGCCTTCAGGCCCTGCTGAATGCTTTCGAACAGGTGCACGTCGTCGTGCGCCACCACCGACATGGGCGAGAAGACCAGCCGGTTGTAGGTCATCGCGCGCTCGAACAGCAGGTCCGGCGCACCGGCGGCGCGGAAGCTCCAGGCCTCGATCAGCGTGCGGTTCGCGGCCAGCGGGCGGATCACGCGGATCGCCTGCGGCGAGCCCTTGACCGACAGGCTGGGGAACAACACCGAGTTCTGCGGCGAGCGCTGCAGGATCTCCATCGCCCGCTCGGCGCCGTGCGCCTCGCGCATCGCCGCCTCGTAGTCGGGCAGCTGCGCGTAATTCGAGTGGATGCTGAAGTTCACGCCCAGCACGCTGTGGCCGTTGGCGAACACGCGCCCGCCCATCTTGTCGAAGAAGTCGTAGCCCGAGCCGAAGGGCAGGATCTGCTCCATCGCCATCGGCTTGGGCTCGTCGGGCGCACGGCCCTGCCACAGCGCACCGGCCGCCTGCGTGGCCGACTCGTGGGTCGACATCGGATGCACCGTGTCGTTGATGTTCTCGAGGTACATCTTCCAGTTGCAGTGGACGATGTTGCGCATCACGCCGCCGCCCGCCGTGAGCTTGCCCTCGGGCGAGCGATCGACCATGTTGTCGATGGCCTGCAGCACCTCGCCGAAGTAGGCCTCGAAGTCCGGTCCGCGATCGGCGATGCGCGTGAAGACGAAGTCGCGGTAGACGACCGTGTGCTTCAGCTCGGTCAGGCCCTGCCCTGATTCGCATTCCTTCAATCGCGTGCCTTCGTAGCCGGTCTTGAGCGGGATCGCGAGCGGCGCGCCGTCGAGCTTGTAGGTCCAGGCGTGGTAGGGGCAGCGGAAGAACTTGCCGGTGTTGCCGCTCTCGTCGGTCACGAGTCGAGTGCCCTTGTGCGCGCAGCGGTTGTAGAACACACGCACCGCGCCGTCGGGCTGGCGCACCATCATCACCGGGCGGCCGGCAAGTTCGAGCGACCAGAAGTCGCCGGTGTTCGGCACCTGGCTCGCGTGGCCGACGTAGAGCCAGGTGTTGGCGAAGAAGCGCTCCTGCTCGAGCGCGAACAGCTCCTCGCTCAGGTAGAGATCGCGGTGCACGCGGTCGTCCTGGACGAGCGCGCGGATCGCTTCGGGCCGGTCGCGGTAGCTGGTCATCGTCGTCCTAGGGAACCAGCTTCCACTGGCCCTTTTCCATCCGCACCACGACCACTGCGCGCTGGTCGGAGCCATAGCGGTTGTCGGGCTTGAAGTTGTAGACGCCGTGCGTGCCCACCAGCTCCTTGGTACCGACGATCGCATCGCGCAGCGCCGTGCGGTAGGCTGTAGTGCCGGGCTCGCCCTTGGTGCGCGAGGCGGCGTCGGCCAGCAGCAGGTAGGCGTCGTAGGTGTAGGAGGAGAAGGCATCGGTGGGCATCACGCCGTGCGCCTTCTGGTAGGCGCTGCGGAAGTTCATCGACACCTTCTTGATCGGGTTGTCCGCAGCGAGCTGGTCGGCCACCAGCACCGGGCCGCTGGGCACCTGCAGGCCTTCGATCGATGCGCCGCCGACGCGCACGAAGTCGGCATTGATCAGGCCGTGCGTGCCGTAGATCTGGCCCTTGTAGCCACGCTCGGCGAGTGCGAGGTAGGGCAGCGCGCCCGGCGTGCCGGAGTTGCCGGCGAACACCGCATCGGGGCGGCCCGAGACGATCTTCAGCACCTGGCCCGCCACCGACGAATCGCTGCGTGCGTAGCGTTCGTTGGCCACCACCTTGATGCCGGCGGCGTCTGCGCTCTTCACGAGCGAGTCGTAGGCCAGGTCGCCCAGCGCGTCGGAGAAGCCTATGAAGGCCACCGTCTTCACGCCCGACTTCTTCATGCGCTCGACCACGCCCGCCACCATCAGCGGAAAGGGCTGCGACACGGTCACGGTCCACGCGCCTTCGGCACCGGGAATGGTGACCGGCGTGGGCGAGATCAGCGGCGTGTTGAGTTCGCGCGCCACGGCCGCGATGGCCATCGCGCTGGGCACGCCCGAGGTGCCGATCAGCACGTCGACCTTGTCCTCCACCACCAGCTTGCGCGCATTGCGCCCGGCGGTGGTGGGGTCCGACGCATCGTCGAGCACGATCAGCTCGACCTTGCGGCCGGCCAGGATCGGATGCTCGGCGATGGCGGCGCGGATGCCCTTCTCGTAGGGGATGCCGAGCGCCGAGACCGGGCCCGAGAGCGAGCTGATGAAGCCGATCTTGAGATCGGCGGCCGCGGCATGCGCGGCAGCCAGGGCGATGGCCGTGAGGCCGGCAAGACGTGCGATGTTCTTCATCTCAGGGGACCAGCTTCCATTGACCCTTTTCGAGCTTGACGACCACGCGCGAGCGCTCGTCCGAGCCGTAGCGGTTGTCGGGCTTGAAGTTGTAGACGCTGTGCGTGCCCACCAGCTCCTTGGTGCTGACGATGGCATCGCGCAGCGCCACGCGATAGGCTGTAGTGCCGGGCTCGCCCTTGGCGCGCTGCGCCGCATCGAGGAAGAGCAGCCAGGCGTCGAAGGTGTAGGCCGAGAAGGCATCGGTCGGCGCCGCGCCGTTGGCCTTCTGGTAGGCCGCACGGAAGTCCATCGAGACCTTGCGGATCGGGTTGGAGTCGGGCAGCTGCTCGGCCACGATCACCGGGCCGGTGGGCGCCAGGAGCCCTTCGACCGAGGTGCCGCCCACGCGCACGAAGTCGGGGTTGATCAACGCATGCATGCCGTAGATCTGGCCCTTGTAGCCGCGCTCCGAGAGCGCGAGGTAGGGCAGCGCGCCCGGCGTGCCCGAGGTGCCGGTGATCACCGCATCGGGACGCAGCGCGACGATCTTCAGCACCTGGCCGGTGACCGAGGCGTCTGCGCGCGCATAGCGCTCGTTCGACACGACCTTGATGCCGGCCGGCTCCGCGCTCTTCGTCAGCGCGTCGTAGACCAGGTCGCCCCACGCGTCGGAGAAGCCGATGTAGCCGACCGTCTTCACGCCCGACTTCTTCATGCGCTCGACCACCGCGCTCACCATCAACGGCGCGGGCTGCGGCAGCGTGACCATCCAGGCGCCCTCTTCGCCGGGCAGGTTGGCGTTGGCGATCGAGATCAGCGGCGTCTTGGTTTCGCGCGCCACGGCCGCGATGGCCAGCGCGCCGGGCGAACCGGCCGTGCCGATGATGACGTCGACCTTGTCCTCGTCGATCATCTTGCGCGCATTGCGCGCCGCGGTGGACGGGTCCGACGCATCGTCGAGCTGCACCAGCTGGATCTTGCGACCGCCCACTTCGGACTTGTAGGCCAGCGCGGCCTTCATTCCCTTCTCGTAGGGAATGCCCAGCGAAGACACCGGCCCCGAGAGCGAGGTGATGAAGCCGACCTTGTAGTCGGCAGCCCAGGCACTCGCGGCGCTCAATGCACCGATGCCGAGGACGATGCCCGCCAGGGCGCGGATGGGGCTTGGAACTTTCATGACGATCCTCCAGGGGTTGAGCTGAGCCTTAACATGATTTATGAAATGTTTAGACCTAAACAATACTAGCGAGACGATGGTGCAATGACAAGGGAGACAACGAGAGGTTTTGCGTTTGGCGCGCGATGCACCGCTACAGCGCGAGACTGCCCACACTGGTGCCGCCGCACACATAAAGAACCTGGCCGGTGACGAAGCTGTTGGCCGGGTCGACGAAGAAACGCACGGCCCGTGCCACGTCGGAGGATTCGCCGAGGCGCTGCACCGGCACCGAGGCCGCGAGCGCGCGTTCCTTCTCGCTGCCAGCCTCCACCACGTCGTAGAACATGTCGGTGCGGATCGGCCCCGGCGCCACCACGTTCACCGTGATGCCGTCGGCCGCAAGCTCCAGCGCCCAGGTGCGCGCCATGCCCAGCATGCCGGCCTTGGTGGCCGAATAGTTCGTTCGCGTGGCCAGGCCGACCGCCGCGCGCGAGGACAGCAGCACCACGCGGCCGAAGCGTTCCGCGCGCATCGCGGGCAAGGCTGCCTGCACCAGCTGGATCGCGCAGCCCAGATGCAACTCGGCCAGCGCGTCCAGGTCATCGAGCTTCACGTCCGCGAGCAGCGCGGGCCGGATCACGCCGGCGTTGTGGACCACGGTCGTCACCTCGAAGCGACGCGCCATCTCGCGCGCGGCTTCGGCGGTGGCGGCACGGTCCATCAGGTCGACCTCGATGCTGTGCAGCTTGGGATGGTCGATCTCGCAGCGGCGCCGCGCCAGCGACACCACCTCGTAGCCCTGCGCGAGCAGGTCCGCGCAGATGGCCTTGCCGATGCCGGCACTGCCGCCGGTCACGGCGGCGACGGGATGCGTGAGATTCATGGTGCCGCCCCCACCAGCGCCAGCACGCGCAAGGGGCTGCCGCTGCCCTTCTCGATCTTGAGCGGCGGGCAGATCAGCACCGCGCCGGCCGGCGGCAGCAGGTCGAGATTGCTGAGGCACTGCAGCCCGTAGCGCCCGGCGCCGTGCATGTAGTAGTGGCAGGGATAGGGCGGGCGCAGGTGGTAGCCCTGGCCGGCATCGGTGCCGATGGCTTCGGAGCCGAAGCCCAGCACGTCGCGCTGCTCGACCAGGAAGCGCACGGCCTCGGTGCTCGGACCCGGCGTGTGCTGCCCGGTCTCGTCGAAGTTCTGGTACGCCTCGGGGTCCTGGCGCTTCGACCAGTCGGTGCGCATCAGCGCCCAGGCGCCTTTCGGGATGCGGCCGTGCTTGGCCTCGTAGCGCTCGATGTCTTCCACCGTCAGCAGGTAATCGGGATCGGTAGCCGATTGAGCGGAACAGTCGATCACGCAGGCCGGCGCCACGAAGTGCTGCACCGGAATCGTGTCGACCGAGTTGTTCGGCAGGTCGCGGCCCGAGATCCAGTGGATCGGCGCATCGAAGTGCGTGCCCGTGTGCTCGCCGCAGGAGAAGTTGTTCCAGTACCAGCCGGGTCCGCGCTCGTCGTACTTCGACACCTCCTCGATGCGGAAGGGCCAGCACTGGCCCATCTCGGGCGGCAGCGCGATCTGCGGGAACTCGGGCGAAAGCGTCTGCGTGAGGTCGATCACGCGGATGCGGCCTGTGGCCATCGCGCTCACGAGGCCGCCGAGGATCTCGGCGGTGGACATCAGTTCGGTGGTGGTCGTCATCTCATCCTCCAGCTGCGAGTTCGCGTTCGAGCACCTTCGGGTTGTCGCGCCAGCGCTCCAGCCACTCCTGCGCCACGTCGCCCGGGTAGACGTCCTCGACGCCGTCGCGCAGCGCCTTGACGATCGCATTGGCCAGCGCACTCGGCGCCAGCTTCGGCGGCGGCATGTGCTGGTTCCACTCGTCGTCGATCGGCCCGGGGAACAGGTTGATCACGCGGATGCCGGCCGGCCGCATCTCGGCGCGCAGGCATTGGGCGAGCGAATAGGCCGCGGCCTTGGATGCGCTGAAGGTGCCGTGCGGCGGGAAGTTGGACAGCGCATAGATCGACAGCAGGTTGACCCAGGCCGTCGCACTGCTCACGCCGTCCGCCGAGCGCCCCTTGAGCGCCGGGCCGAACTCCTGCGCCAGCCGCAGCAGGCCGAAGTAGTTGATGTCCATCTCGGCCTTGGCGACGTCGGTACCACGGCGCGCGCCGATGCCGAAGTTGCGATGCACCTCGGCGTTGTTGATCACGATGTCGACCTTGCCGCCGATCTCGCCGGCCAGCTCGCTCACCGAGCGGCCGTTGGTCAGGTCCAGCGGCACCAGCGTGACCTGCGGCAGCGCCGTGATGTCTTCCAGGCCGCCCATCTTCTTCCACGGTTCGGCATGGCCGACCCACACGATGTCGGCACCGGCCTTGACCAGCGCACGCACGATGGCCTGCCCCACTTCGGTCTTGCCGTCGGTGACCAGCGCCTTGCGGAACTTCGGGTCGCTGGTCATCTCGCGCAGCATCTTGTCGTCGGCCATATGGGCACTCCCTTCGTTCGGAAAACCAATGAGAACGGCCTGCCCCGCGCGGTCGAGCCGGGCGCCGACACGCACGCGCGCCGGCGCCTCGCCGACCTCGCCGTGCAGGTGGACCATCAGCGTCGGTCCGGCATCGAGATGCACCAGGCCCAGCCGCCAGGGCAGGCGTTCGCGGAAGAACAGGTCGTTGCTGTGATGCAGCGTGGTGCTGCTGATGAGTTCGCCCTCTCCGCTTTGCTCGCGCCAGTGCAGGCGCGGCGACAGGCATTTGTGGCAGGCCTCGCGCGGCGGGTACTGCACCGTGCCGCAGTCCTCGCAGGTCTGCAGCTCGAAGCGGCCCTCGGCCGCGGCGGCCGTGATGCCCAGCGCGACGCGGCCGCGCGCCCAGGGCGGCAGGTTCATCTGCCGCGTGCGCAGGACCGGGTTCTTGCGCTTGGGGCGCATCAGGGGCATGGTCATTCCGATCTCCCCAGGATCACGGCGCCGGTGCAAAGGCAGCGGTCGTAGGTCACCATGCCGAAGCCCGCGACCAAGCCGAGCTGCGCATCGGGCACCGTGCGCGGCCCGGCCGTGTCGGTCAGCTGGCGGATCGCTTCCACCATGCCGAGGAAGCCTCCCGCCGCGCCTGCCTGGCCGGCCGACAGCTGCCCGCCGCTGGTGTTGTTGGGAAAGCTGCCGTCGAAGGTCATCGTGTTTGCGCGCACGAAGGCGGGGCCCTCGCCCTTCTCGCAAAAACCCAGGTCCTCGAACTGCATCATCACGATGACGGGATAGTCGTCGTAGGTCTGGACGAAGTCGAGCGCAGCGGGTTGCACGCCGGCCTGCGCATAGAGATCGTCGCGGTCCATGCGCCAGCCGCCCTGCACCATCACCGGATCGTCGGCAAAGGCATTGTGCCGCTCGATCGCGCCGCGGATCACTGCATGCGGCAGGCCCAGGTCGCGCGCACGCTCCTCGCTCATCACCAGAAAGGCTTCCGCGCCCGCACAGGGCATCACGCAGTCGAAGAGGTGGATCGGGTCGGAAATCGGCCGCGCCGCCATGTACTCGTCGAGCGTGAGCGGCTTCTTGAACATCGCATCCGGGTTGCCCAGTGCGTTGGTGCGCTGGTCCACCGCGATGCGGCCGAAGTCCTCGCGCTTCGCGCCGAAGGTGCGCATGTAGTTGGCGGTGATCATCGCGAAGATGGAATTCGGCCCGCCCGAGCCGTAGGGGTAGCTCGCGTCGCGCGCGAAGTTGCTGAAGCTGCCCAGCGTCTGGCGGAAAGAGTCGACGTGGTTGGTGTCGGCGCCGACGCAGGCCACGATGTCGGCGTCGCCGGCCTGCACGGCGCGCGCCGCGCGGCGCAAGCACATCACACCGGATGCGCCGCCGGTCGGCATGTGGTCGAGCCAGCGCGGCGAGAGGCCCAGGTGCTGCGTCACGCCCACCGCCGTGTCCGGCGCAAGCGAGAAACTGCTGAGGCACAAGCCGTCGATCTGCTCCTTCGGCACGCCGCTGGCTTGCACCAGCGCCTCGAGCGCCTGCCCGATGAACCAGTGCGCGGTGCGCGTCGAGTAGCGCACATAGGGCACGGTGATGGGCACGGCCACCGCGACGCCTTCGTAGGACTGCCGGCGCGTCATGCCTGCCTCTTTTTCATGGCGCGGGTGTCGATGCAATGGCCCTGCCCCGGCAGCACCTGCGCCAGTTCACGCAACTGCCCGCGCTGGATCTTCTGCGAAGCCGTGAGCGGCAGCGCGTCGACGAAAGCCACGTAGCCCGGTGCCTTGTAGTAGGCCAGCTGCGCCAGCGCGTGCTCGACGATGCTGGCCGCGATCTGCGCGCGCTCCGATGCGTCGACCTCCTCGCGCACCACGATGCAGGCCAGCACCTCGTCGCCGCGCACCGCATCGGGCGTCGCGGCGACGGCCGAGGTCTTCACGGCCGGATGCTGGTTCAGCACGCTCTCGACCTCGACCGCCGAGATGTTCTCGCCGCTGCGGCGGATCACGTTCTTCTTGCGATCGACGAAGAAGAAGTTGCCGTCCGCATCGCGCCGCACGAGATCGCCGGTATGGAACCAGCCGCCGGCCCAGGCCTCGCGCGTGGCTTCCTCGTCCTTCAGGTAGCCGGAGAAGAAGTAGCGCCGCGGGTCTTCGCCGGCGGAGCGCACCAGCAGTTCGCCCGGTGCGTCGCCGATCGCATCCCGGCCTGCGTCGTCCACGAGGCGAATCTCGACGAACTCCTCCTGCCGGCCGAAGCAGCTCGTGCCCACCAGCCGCGGCTCGCGATTCGCCATCACGCAGGCGGCGGCGCCGGTTTCGGTCATGGCCCAGGCCTCGACCAGCGGGAAACCGAAGCGGGCCTCGAAGGGCGCGTGGTTCTTGCGGTCGACGCCGGCGCCGAAGCCCCAGCGAATCGCGTGGTCCTTGTCGGCTGCCGACGCGGGTGCCGACAGCAGCATGGCCG
The DNA here is from genome assembly GCF_964254305.1 of Variovorax sp. LjRoot84. Taxonomy (NCBI): domain Bacteria; kingdom Pseudomonadati; phylum Pseudomonadota; class Betaproteobacteria; order Burkholderiales; family Comamonadaceae; genus Variovorax; species Variovorax sp. LjRoot84. The sequence continues at coordinate 778,109 of NZ_CAXUTE020000001.1, read as the reverse complement.
GCATCACGCCCAAGTAGTGCGCGATGGTGGCGCCGCTTTCGCGCACGCTCGCCAGCCAGGTCTTCGGATGGAAGCGATCGAGCTGCACCAGGCAGCCACCGGCGACCAGCACCACCATGGTCGAGAAGGCCATCGCGTTCATGTGATTGAGCGGCAGCGGCGTGATGACGCGCTCCGCATCGCGCCGGATGCCGCACACGCCGTCGAGCGCGGCATACCACTCGCCGGCGCGCAGGAAGTAGGCGTTGCTCAGGATGCAGCCCTTGGGCCGGCCGGTGGTGCCCGAGGTGTAGAGCAGGCCGCATTCGGTCTCGGGGCCGATCGCTTCGTCGACACGCGGCGCAGCCGTCCGCGCGGGCGGCACTTCGTCATCGGGCCCCATGGTTGCGAAAGCGACGCCGGTCTGCGCCGCCGCGGCGCGCAGATCGGCCGCACGTTCAGGCAGGGTCACGGCCAGGCCGATCTCGCTGTGGCCGATCAGGTAGACCAGCTCGGCGGAGCGCATCTCGGCGTTGATCGGCACCACGCTCACACCCAGTGCGTTGAGCGCGAACCAGTGGAACAGGAAGGCCGGCCGGTTCTCCAGCAGCAGGCCGACGCGGTGGCCATGGCCATAGCCCGCCTCTGCATAGGCCACGCGCAGGCGTTCGACCGCTGCCGCGGCCTCGCCCCAGCGGATGGCACCGGCGGCGATGCCGTAGGCCTTGGCGGTCACCGATTCGGTGAACAGGAACTCGGCCTCCGGCGTGCGCGCCGCGGTGGCAGAGAAGACGTTGTGGACGGTGACGTGCATCGCGTCCCTAGATGAAGAGCTGCACGGCCGGCAGGGCCGCGTCGCAGTTGAGCAGGTTGACGCGCTTCTGCGTCATGCGCAAGGCGCCGTCTACCACGCTGAGGTGATGGAAGAAGGTGCCGACGTAGAACTGCAGTTCGTCGCCCTGCGATTCGGTGTAGTGGAACTCGGTGCGCAGCACATAGCGATTGCCGGCCTCGTCGAACTCCTCGACCGTGGGCGTCTGCAGCAGGTGATGGCAGCGGCTCGGCGGCTGCTGAGAGAACGCACGCGGGCTCTTGAGACGCTCGACGCGCAGGTCGCGTAGAAGCTTGTCTTCGTAGAGATGCGATGTGTGGTTGATGCCGTCTTCCTGGTCTGGCACCAGCGGCACCCAGTAGTAGGCATCGTCGGTGAAGAGCGCATTCCACTCGTCGAAGCGCTTGGCGTCGAGCATGCGCGACTCGTGGACGACGAAGTCGATCAGGTCCTGGTGGGTGACGGCCATCACATGGTCTCCGTCATGTAGCGCGCCCAGCTTCTGTACTGGTTGCGCATCGGCAGTTCGTTGGTTCCGCCTGTCGTGATCTCGCCACCGGCCAGCTCGGCAGGGTCGTAGTTGCGGTGCAAGCTGACCCACTCGTTGCCGCTCGCATGCAGCCCGGCCTGGATGCCGCGGTAGGCCTGCAGGTCGTCGTGGCCGACGACCGAGAAGGGCGAGTTGATGAGCCGGTTGTACATGGTGGTGCGCGCGAGCAGCTCGGGCGGCGCGCCCTTCAGGCGGAAGGTCCAGCTCTCGATCAGCGTCTTGTCGACCGCGATCGGCTTCACCACGCGGATCGCCTGGATCGCGCCCTTGATCGTGAGGTTCGGGTAGTACACGGTGTTGTGCCGCGCCATGCCGAGGATCTGCGCGGTGCGCTCCTCGCCGTACTTCGCCTTCATCGCATCGTCGTAGGCGGGAATCGCCTTGTACTTGCTGTGAATGCTGAAGTGCACGCCCGTGAAACTGTGACCGTTGTCGTAGATGCGGATGCCCATGTCCTCGAAGAACTTGTAGTCCGACATGAAGGGCACGAACTGCTCGACGGCCATCGGCTTCGGCTCGTCGGCCGGCTTGTCGGCCCACATGCGCTTGGCGGTGCCGGCCGAGGACTCGTGCGCCACCATCGGGTGCATGGTGTCGTTGAGGTTCTCGACGAACATCTTCCAGTTGCACTGGTGCATGAAACGCAGGCAGCCGCCGGCGATCTCGAGCTCGCCCTCGGGCGAACGGTCGGCCATGTTGTCGATGGAGCTCAGCGAGTCGCCGAAGTAGTCCTCGAAATCCGGCCCCACGTCGTTGATCTTGACGAAGATGAAGCCGCGGTAGCTGCGCACATTGCGGATCGTGGTCAGGCCCTTGGCCGATTCGCACTCGTGCAGCTGCGTGCCTTCATAGCCGTTCTTGAGCGGGATTGCGAGCAGCGAGCCGTCGGTCTTGAAGGTCCAGGCGTGGTAGGGGCAGCGAAAGAACTTGCCGGTGTTGCCGCAGGGTGCCGTCACCAGCCGCGAGCCCTTGTGCGCGCAGCGGTTCATCATGGCGCGCACCGAGCCGTCGGTGTGGCGCACGATGATCAGCGGCCGGCCGGCGATCTCGTTGCTGATCCAGTCGCCCGGCTTGGGAAGCTGGCTTTCGTGCCCGGCGTAGTTCCAGGTGTTGGCGAAAAAGTGCTCCTGCTCCAGCTCGAACAGCTCCTGGCTGGTGTACAGGTCGCGGTGCACGCGGTCGGCCTGGACCAGCGCGCGCACGGCATCGGGGTTGCCTCGGTACGAAGTCATGTTCCTGCTGCTCCTTCAGATGTCCAGCACCAGCCGCGGCCCCTTGGCGCGCGAGATGCAGATCTGCATGACGTTGCCTTCCGCCTTTTCGCGCGCGCTCAGCACGTAGTCACGATGGTCGATCTCGCCCTCGAGCACGGCCGTCGTGCACACGCCGCATTCGCCGCGCTTGCAATCGAACATGGGATCGCAGCCGTGCTCGATCAGGCAGTCGAGGATGCTCTGATCGGCCGGAACCGTAAAGCGCTGGCCCGATTGCGCCAGTTCCACCTCGAAAGCCTGGTCGCCCTCCTCGGCCACCGAGGTGGTGAAGAGTTCGAAGTGCACGCGATCGTGTTCCCAGCCGCGGGCCTGGGTGCGGGCCAGCACGGCATCGAGCATCACCTTGGGGCCGCAGACATAGAGGCGGTCGCCTGCCGGGCAGTCGTCGAGCAAGGCGTCGATGTCGAGCGGTCCGCCGGCTTCGGCGTCGGCGTGGACGCGAAGATCTTCGCCCAGCAACGCCCGCAGCTCCGGCAGGAAGGCCATCAGCTCCTGGCTTCGGCCCGCGTAGTGCATGCGCACTGGCGCGCCTTCGGCCCGGCGGCGTGCGGCCATGCTCGCAAGCGGCGTGACGCCGATGCCACCCGCGACCAGCACCGTGCCGCCAGGGCCGGTGTGCAGCGGGAAGTCGTTCTTCGGCGCTTCGATGGTGAGGAGATCGCCCTCTTTCAATCGCTCGTGCATGAAGCGCGAGCCGCCGCGGCCATCGGCCTCCTTGCGCACAGCGATCCGGTACTCGGCGGGCGCGTTGGTGGCGTTGCGCGCGGTCGCGAAGTTGATGAGCGAGTAGTGGCGCCAGTCCTGCGTGCCGTCGGGCAATGCCACCTGGACACGGATGTGGGCGCCGGCGGCATAGCCCGGCAAGGCGCTGCCATCGTCGGCCTTCAGGCGCAGCATCCGGATCAGCGGATTCAGTTCGCGCGCCTCGACGACGCGCAGTTGGAGGGTGGCGGTCATGGTGTTCGCATCCCTTTTTCAGGCCAGCGCATGCTGCGCCAGCGCGGCTTGCAGTTTGTGCCCGTGTTCATCGGCGAGCGCGGCGTCGCGCAGTTCGCGCAAGGTGGCCGGCGCGAGCCCTGCGCCGGCGCGCTGGAAGGCGGCCATCACCGTGTCGTAGTTGCGCAGGCCGCGTTCGTGGGTGTCGCTGTAGCCCTTGACCAGGCGCTGGCACTGCGCGACTTCGACCGCGAGTTCGGGATGCCGCACTGCGGTCGCGGCGATGCGCTGCAGCCATTCCTCGATGCGGCGGTTCTCCTCGGCATAGCGCAGCGTGGACCGGCGCCAGCGCTTCATCGCGGCGACGGTGCGCAGCATCAGATAGCCGTGCAGCGAGCTGGTCTGGATCACACGGCCCTTCTGCGTGAGCCCTTCCACCAGCCGGCGGGGCAGGCTCGAATTCATCAGCCAGCGTCCGATGCCGGCTGGCAGCGTCTCGCAGATTTCCTGCAGGCGAGGATGCATGTACTCGTTGATCGCGAGCACCTGCCCGTCCTTCACGCCGGCTTCGCCGCGCACGCGCTCGAAGCGCGAGGAGCGGGTCTTGAGCGCGGCGACGCGGGCCGTGTCCTCGTAGGACATCCACAGCGCAAGGTGGCGCGCGGTCTCGCGCAGCAGGCGGTGATCGTCGTTGCTCGGCAGCGCGGCGATCGCGGCCGCGCGGTCGAGGTAGAGGGCTGCGTAGGCCAGGTCCTGGTAGTCGATGAGCCGGCGCACGCCTTCCAGCAGCACCGGGTGCACAGAGGCGGGAAAGTCGCGCTGCACGCGCTCGACCAGTGCGCGCACGGCGGGATGTTTCGGCTGCGGCGCGGCGGCGGGCAGGTCCATCGGCGCCTCTTCCACCGCTGCACCTTGCGCACGCACGAAGGCAGCGCCGAAGGCCTTGAGGCTCGGCTTGACGCCGACGCCGCCGCGCTCGATGGTGGCCTCGAAATTCGCGCGGCTGAAGGGCAGCACGCCGGCGCCGGCCAGCGCGCCGAACAGCACCGCACTGATCACGCTGCCCGCGTCTTCGGCGGCCTGCGCCATGTCGAAACGGATGAAGCGCTTGGCGGCCTTGTCCGCATGCGCGAGCAGCTGCGCGCTGTCGACGCGCCCGTCGCCCATCGCGCTCTTCTCGGCGATCGAATAGACGCGGTGCGTCGACGCGACCAGCGTGGTGCGCTCGCGCGTGACCAGCCCGCGCTGCACCGCGCGGCCGGCTTCCATCAACTCCGAGGCCAGCACCACGTCGACGTCGCCGGGCAGCGGCATCAGCGCCAGCACCGGCCGGCCGCCGTCGGCCTGGGCCTGCGCCTCGGGGTAGAGCTCGACGTAGTAGATGGTCGCGCCGGTGCGCTGGGCCACGCCCGGCACCGAGGTGGTCTGCGCGACGTAGCCGTTGCCCTCGCCCATGTCGACGATCCAGTCGGCCAGCACGCCGCCGCCCTCGCCGCCCATGGCGAGGATCGCTATCTTGATAGGTTGTTGTTGCGTCATCGCGTGGCCATCAGAAGGCGTACTCGGCGCGGCGTTTCGCCTCGCCACGTTGGAGCCAGCCGATCACCGCGCCGCGCACGCGTTCGCGCAAGCGGTCCCAGCCGTTCGGGTTGCTGACGATCTGCGCCTTGTAGAACGATGGGCACAGCACCGCGGCATGCGAGACATCGCCGCAGTTGCCGCAACCGACGCAGCTGTCGAGCACGGTCGCGACCGGATCGGTGCGCAGCGGATCGGGATTGGCCTTGATCGACAGCGAGGGGCAGCCCGAAAGCCGGATGCACGAGTGGTCGCCGGTGCAGGTGTCGGAATCGACGCCGAACTTGTCGCGCACCACGCGCTTGCCCTCGGCGATCGCCTTGCGCACCAGCGGCTTCTCGCGGCGCTGCTTGTTGAGCATGCATTCGGACTGCGCGATCAGCACCTTGGGGCCCTTCTCCTTGGTGGTCAGCGCCTCCTTGAGCGCGTCGCGCATGCCTGCGACGTCGTAGGTGCGGCGGATCGTCCGCACCCACTTCACGCCCACGCCGCGCACCGCGCGCTCGATCTCGTGGCCGGTGCTGCGCGTCGCGTTGTGCGCGGTGGACGACAGGATGTCCTGGCCGCCGGTGGCCGAGGTGTAGTTGTTGTCGACCACGATGGTCAGGTTGTCGCTCTTGTTGAAGACCGCGTTGGCGACGCCGCTGGTCAGCCCGTTGTGCCAGAAGCCGCCGTCGCCCATCATCGAGATCGCGCGCTTGCCCGCCGGCGCGTTGAGCGCGGCGGCGCCGGCGCCGCCCAGGCCGTAGCCCATGGTGGTGTTGCCGATGTTGAAGGGCGGCAGGATCGAGAACAGGTGGCAGCCGATGTCGGCGCTGACGTGGTGGGGCCCGAGCTCGCGCTCCACCAGCTTCATTGCGCTGAAGATCGGGCGCTCAGGGCACCCCGTGCAGAAGCCCGGCGGGCGTGCATGCACGTTCTCGTCCAGCGGCAGGGCCGGTTCGGGCGCGCCATCGACACCGACGTCGGCGACCTCGATGAGCGGGATCACCCTGCGCACCGGCGCGGGCACCGGCAGCGGCTGCAACCGACCGTAGCGCTCGCCGAAGCTGCGCGCGCCCTTGAGCAGTTCGGCCGCGGTGTATTCGCCGGCCACCGGCAGCATGTCCTTGCCGTGCAGCGCCGTGGTCGAGCCGGCCTGGCGCAGAATGGTCGCGAGGTTCTGCTCGACGAAGTTGGGTTGGCCCTCTTCGACGATCAAGACCGCGCGCTTGCCTTCGCAGAAGCGCAGCACCTCGCTCTCGATGACCGGGTAGGCCACGTTCATCACGTAGAGCGGCACCCGGCTGTTGCCGTAGACGTCGGCCAGGCCCAGGCGTTCGAGTGCGCGCACGAGGGTGTTGTAGCTGCCGCCCTGCACGATGATGCCGATGTCGTCGGCGTCTTCCGAGAAGAACTCGTTGAGCCCGTTGTCTTCGATGAAGCGCACCGCGGCGGGCCAGCGGTCCTTCACCTTCTCTTGCTCGTGCACGAAGCTGGCCGGCGGCAGCACGATGCGGCTGACGTCGCGCTGCGGGTTCTCGAGCGCATCCTTGATCGTGAAGGCGGGCCGCCGGTTGGCGCCGGCCACGAACTGCCCGTGCACATGGCAGGCGCGGATGCGCAGCTGCAGCATCACCGGCGTGTGGCTGGCCTCCGAAAGCTCGAAGCCCTTCTTCACGGCATCGACGATGCAGGGCAGGTTGGGCCGCGGATCGAGCAGCCAGATCTGCGACTTCATCGCGAAGGCGTGGCTGCGCTCCTGCATGATCGAGGAGCCCTCGCCGTAGTCCTCGCCCACGATGACCAGCGCGCCGCCGGTCACGCCGCCCGAAGCCAGGTTGGCCAGCGCGTCGGAGGCCACATTGGTGCCCACCGTCGCCTTGAAGGTCACGGCGCCGCGCAGCGGGTAGTTGACCGAGGCGGCCAGCGTGGCGGCGGCCGTGGCCTCGCTCGCGCTGTTCTCGAAGCGGATGCCCTGCTCGGCCAGGATGTCCTGGGCGTCGGCCAGCACGTCCATCAGGTGCGAAATAGGTGCACCCTGGTAGCCCGCGACATAGGAAACACCCGATTCGAGCAGCGCCTTGGTGACGGCCAGAATGCCTTCGCCCCGGAACAGCTCCCCCTCCGAAAGTCGGAGTTTCTTGACCTCCTCGACGAACGATCGTTCAGCCATGATGTGCCTTGTTCCTCATGACGGCATTGGCCGCCTCATCGTGCAGTCCATATAATGTTGACAACTGAATGTATCCACAATCATGAATTACCCTAGACATGCAAGCTGCGTGCCTGCCGCAGACCCGGGGACCCTTCATGGCGACGAAGCCCGCTAAGCCGCTGCGCTTCGTCGACGACTACCTGCCGGCGCTGCTGGCGCAGGCCAGCCAGCTGATCTCTACGGAGTTCCACGTGGTCGCGCGCCAGCACGGTTTCTCGGTCTCCGAGTGGCGGGTGATGGCCTCGCTGGCGGGCGGCGAGCCGATCAGCATCGGGCAGCTGGCCCAGGTCACGGTGACCAAGCAGCCGACGGTGACGCGCCTTCTGGACCGCATGGAATCCAAGGGCCAGGTCGAGCGCCTGCCCCATGACAGTGATCGGCGCATTACGCTGGTGCGCATCACACGCAAGGGCGCCAAGACGGTGGAGCACCTGATGGAGCTCGCCAGGGAGCATGAGCTGCGGGTGCTGGAGCCCTTCGGCCTGCTGCGCGCCGAGGAGCTGAAGATCACCTTGCGGCAGATGATCGAGCTGCATGCGCGCGTGCCGCTGGATACGGAAACGGACGAGACCGAGGAGTAAGGGCGCTCAGGGGACCAGGACCGCGCGGCCTCGGTGTCCGCGTTGGGTGATCCAGTCGAGCGCGGTGGCGGCCTCGTCGAGGCGGAAGGTCTTGATCTCCAGCTTCAATCGCCCATCGCCCAGGCGCGCCAGCAGTTCGGGCGCGGCGGCGCGACCCGCGGCCTCGCACCTGAACATGTTGAGCGGCAGCAGTGCGACGTCGCGCTGGAGGAAATGCGCGATGTCCAGCGCCAGCGTGTTGCCGGCGGTGTAGCCGACCAGCACCGCGCGGCCGCCGGGCGTGACGCGGGGCAAGGCCGCTTCGAGCACCGGCCCACCGACGGTATCGAGCAGCAGGTCCACCGGGTCCTGCACATCGCCGGCAGCGGTCAACACCGTGGCACCCGCGTCCCGCGCCAGCTGCACCGCCATCGACCCGACCGCGCCGGAGGCACCGGTCACCAGCACCCGCTCGCCGGCCTGGAGCTTCGCGATCTCATGCAGCGCGACCCAGGCCGAGGTGCAGGGCGAGAAGAAGGCCGAGCCGAGGGCCATGTCGACCTCGTCGGGAAGAAGGCCCAGCGCCTCATCGGGCGCATCGATCAGCTCGCACCAGGTGCCGTCGGCGGTGATGCCGAGGCCTGCGCCGCGCAGCCAGACGCGCTGGCCCGCCGTGTAGCGTTCGCTCGCCACCACAGTCCCCGCGGCCTCGACGCCCGGGACGTAAGGCAGCGGCGGATGCCGGAGAAAGCCGCCGCTCCAGACCGTGCGATCGATATGCCCCACAGTGGCCGCGGCCATGCGGACGATCGTGCGGCCGGCGCGGGGCTGCGGGTCTTCCATCTCTTCGAGCACCGGCGCCGCACCGAAGCCGTGGATGCGCACGGCCTTCATGGCAGCGTCTCCAGGAAATCGAGCACCGCCGCGGCGAAGGCTTCGGGCATCTGGTCGGGCAGGGGCACCATGCCGCCGGCGATGTCGACGATGCGCGCATGCGGCAGATGCGCCTGCAGTTCGGCTGCGTGCGGCGCAGCGAAAGGATCCTCGGTGGCGCGCAGGATCAGCGTCGGCTGCGCGATCTTCGCGATGCGATCCTCCATCCGATAGGACGCGACGGCCCGGTGCCCCTCCTCCAGCCGCTCGCCGACCCTGAGCGCATCGCGCACGAAGGCTTCCAGCAGCTCGGGCCGGTTCGGCGGGTAGAAGGACTGCCGCTTCTGCCACAGCGCCGCGAGATGGCTGCCGTCGGTGCTCGGCGCCACCTCGTCGATCGGCGGCCGCTCAGCGCGGGCGCGGCGGAAGGCCGCATCGGTGTAGGGCGTGGAAGACAACACCAGCCCATGCACCCGGTCCGCGAAGGAGGCAGCCAGCTCGACTGCGATGACGCCGCCCGTGTGGTGGCCCACCACGTGCGCGCGTGCAATGCCCAGGGCATCGAGCAGCTCGACTGCGACGCGCGCCCACTGCTCGATGCTCGCGGGCGCCGGTCCGACGTCGGAGTCGCCGAAGCCCGCGGTGTCCATCGCCACTGCCCGGAAGCGCTCTCCGATCAAGGGCAGCACGTGCCGGTACTCGGCCCAGCTGCGCGGGGACTGGTGCAGCAGCAGCACCGTCTCGGCGCGCGGATCGCCGCAGCTCGCGTAGTGCACCTGCCCGACCGACAGATCTGCGAACGCGCGGCGGACCTTCATCATGGCTGTGTCTTGTCGGCCGGCGGCTGCCAAAGCCCCGCATGCCGGAGCATGCCCAGCGTGCGCGCAAGCACGTCGCGCCGGTAGGCCGCGACATCGCGGCCGTCGTAATCGTAAAAGCCGCTGCCGGTCTTCAGGCCCAGCCGGCCTTCGGCCACCATGCGATCGACGATGGCCGGCGCGGCGTAGCGCCCCTTGTCGATCGATGCCGACATCTCGCGGCTCGCATGGTGCAGGATGTCGCAGCCGCCGAAGTCGATGAACTCCACCACGCCGAGCGCCGCGAAGCGCAGGCCCAGGCCGTAGCGCGTGGCCTTGTCGATCTCCTCGGCGGTGGCCGCGCCCTCCTCGATCATCCGCGCCGCCTCGTTCATCACCAGCGCCTGCAGCCGCGGCACGATGTAGCCGGGCGAAGCGCCGCAGACCACCGGCAGCTTGCCGATCTGCTCCATCAGTTGCTTGGTGCGCGCCAGCACCGCGGCATCGGTGCCCGGGTGACAGCTCAGCTCCACCACAGGGATCACGTAGGCCGGATTGAGCCAGTGCATGTTCAGGAAGCGCTCCGGCCTCTTCACCAGCGCCGCGAGCTGCGTGACCAGGATGCTGCTGGTGGTGGAGGTCAGGATCGCGTCGCCGCGGCAATGCCGGTTGAGCTGCTCGAAGGCCTCGCGCTTGGCCTCCAGCGTCTCGGGCACGCCTTCGAAGACCAGCTCGGCCTGGCCCAACGCGCGCGGCGCGTCGGCGGCCTTCACGAGCTCGACGCGGTCGGCAATCGCACTCACCTGCGCAGCCTCGACGACGCCAAGTTGTGCGAGCCCCGAGAGGCTGGCTTCGATCTCGGCCCGCGCCTCGGCGCACAGCTTCTGCCAGGCCTCGTCGCCGCGCGGGCGCAGGTCGACCAATGCGATGCGATGGCCCGCATAGGCGAAGGCGATCGCGATGCCGCGGCCCATGCGGCCCGCGCCGACGGCGGCAAAGCGCGGCGCCGGCGTCTCATTCGCCATCATGCAGCCTCTTCTTCAGCTCGGCCTTGTCGAGGACGGCAAGGCCTAGTCGCTCGAAGGTGCGCGGGCCCCGGCGCAGATCGCGGCCGAGGAAGCCGCCGACGATGGCCAGCAAGCCGTGCGCGATCGGCGCATCGACGCCTGCATAGCGCGCCGCCGAGGCGAGGAAGGCCAGGCCCAGCTCGGTGTCTTCGGTGATGTAGCGGTGAGCGTAGAGGTCGATGTTCTCGCGCCAGTCGCCCGACTTGACCAGTTGCTTGTGGGCGTCGCCGTACATCCACTGGTCGTTGTTGTAGTGGTCGGCCAGCGGATAGTGCGGCGCGGGCTGCCCGAAGGCCTCGCGCACGGCGATGCGCTCCTGGTCGAGCCGATCGGTCACGTCGCGCACCGCGCGCTGCGTGCCCTCGTTGTGGATGTCCCAACGCTCGAAGTGCTGCAGCGGCGCGGCGTTCATCACCATCAGCGGCGGATGAATGACCGGCCCTGCGTTCATCAGCGCGCCCGACAGCGCATCGCCGCAGCCATGCACGCTCGGATAGGCCTGGCGGATCACTTCCAGCGCCTGCTGCGCGTTGCGCGCCGGGTACACGCCGGTCGGCAGGCGAATGGCGCGAATCGTGACGTTGACCTCGCGCTCGCCGTGCTTGCGCGCCAGGTAAGGCAGCGTGCCGGTCTCGGCCCAGGCGACATCGGCGCGGCTGCCGGCTTCCTTGGCGATGCGCGCCATCACGAAGCTGCCGAAGGTGCCGGGCGGCAGGAACACCACCTGGCCATCGACCAGATGCGGCGCCATGGCGCGGGCGATGTCTTCCTGCGCCACGGCCGGCGTCGGGATCACGATCAGAATCGCTCCACGCAAAGCCTCGCCGATGTCGGCGGTCGCCAGCGCGATCGGTACTTCGCGCGCGCCGCGCGCGTCCTTCAGCGTGATCGAACCGGCCAGCCGCACGGCGGCGAGCGCATCGGCGTCGCGGCGCCAGAGCCGCACTTCGTGGCCGGCTTCGGACAGGTCGGCAGCGGCGGCGTAACAGCCGTGGCCGCCGCCCAGGATGGCGATTTTCATGGTCGAGAAGAAGTTGTAGGCCACGGGCCGCCGATCCGCAAATCAACGGGCTCGCAGATACATTACTTTTCAACCATTCAATTGTCAACTATCAAGAACCCGACCCAGCTCTGCCAGCGAATCGACGAAGCCGTCGGCATCCACGCCGCGCACCGGCTCGCCGTGGTTGTAGCCATAGCTCACCAGCACCACCGGGCAGCCCGCCGCCCGGGCCGCGCGCGCGTCGTTGCTCGAATCGCCCACCATCAGAGTGCGCTCCGGTGCGCTGGCGAGCGCCTCGCAGGTCTTGACGAGCGGCAGCGGATCGGGCTTCTTGCGCTCGAAGGCGTCGCCACCGAACACCACGTCGAAGTAGCCGTCAAGTCCCTTGGCGGCGAGCAGCGGGCGTGCGAAGGCAGTGGGCTTGTTGGTCAGGCAGGCCAGGCGCAGGCCATGAGCACGCAGCACCGTCAACCCCTCGACGACGCCGGGATAGACATCCGAATGCCGGCCGTTGATGGCGAGATAGTGATGCTGGTAGCGGCGCCAAGCCTCGTCGAAGAGCGCGTTGTCGGCGGCGCGGCCGTCGCGCACGTGGCGCAGCACCGAATGGATCAGGTGCTCCGAGCCCTTGCCGACCATGGTCGCGACGGCTTCGGCCGCGACTTGGCGCAATTCGAGCCCGTCGAGCATGCAGTTCAAGGCAACGACGAAGTCGCCGAGGGTGTCGACCATGGTGCCGTCGAGGTCGATGATCGCGGCGTCGAAGTTTGAAAGGTGCAAACGAGTGGTGGTCAAAGCGCGCGGTGGGAAGCCCGGAATCGCCTTGATTCTGCCGCGTCGCAATCAGGGCTCGCGGCGGCGACGGCAGGCCTCAGGCCTCGGCCAGCTGCGGGCTCGGTTCGAGCCAGCGGTTCGAAGGCACAGAGACCGGGGTGAAAACCTTCCAGCGCGCGGCATGCGCGAGCGTGCTGCACTGCACTCGAAGCAACACCTCGTGGCTGCGCGCCATCTTGCGCCAGTCAACCAGATCGAAGCTATCGATCGGGCTGCGCACGCCCAGGGCGATCAACCCCGACAGCGAGAAGTCCTCCCAGGACGTGTAGCGCGCGCGGGCTATCTCCTGCAGCCGCTTGAGCGCAGCTTACGCGTTCAGTCTGGATACATATCCGGCCGAAAAACCCAGGCGCACCAGGTAGGACGCCTGCTGGATCTTCCAGGCCACCGGATTCAGGTGAACATCCTGGATCTGCTTGGCCTCGACCACGCGCGCATCCTGCGCCAGGAATCTGCAGACCTCCTGCAAGGCCGCATACGCGGCGGAGTCGACGACGTGACCGCTGCGCCAGGCCGCATAGGCAGCTCTCTCCGCGGGAAAACCTGTTCCCAGGATCGACGCCGAGGCCTGGCTCTCTCCCTCGAGCCAGGCCGCGACCTTGAGCTTCTCCTGCATGCTCTCGGCAATTGCCGTCAAGCTCAGGTCCGAACCTGCAGCCTCCCCGATATCTGTCGCGTCCTTCCGCAGAATATGCACCATGCCGACGAAGCTGGACCCATAGGTCGCGCCCGTGAGCAGGTTGAGTACCTTGCTCTTCCCATCTTGCTCGGAGATTGCCGCCGCCACCATGCTGGCCGGTTCGGCGAGCTTCAGCTTGTCTGATGGAAATGCCTGATTCCAGATCCTGGCCGCCTTGTCGGCTCGATGACCATCGGCGCCAGAACGTTGGCCTTCTTGTGCGTGCAAGCAGCCGTAATCACCAGCGTCCCGGCAATGTTGTGCTCCTTGCGCTGCTTGGCGACCTGGCTGACACCGGCGGTCGCCATCTCCGTCGCAGCGTCGACGCCGAGATGGCTGGACGAACCGGCGATGAGACCCTTGATAGCGGACAAGCTTGCTGCCATTCCTTCGTCGTTCTGCTCGAACGAGAAGTACTGCGACTCCATCTTGAGAAAATCCGTTGAAATTTCCATCATCTTGAGCGTCGTTTTCTCGAAGTCGATGGGGCTTTCGAGGCCTTGATGCACGCTGTGCACCTACGCCTTCAACGGCCGGATCTTGGCCTCGTTCTCCAGCCGGATGGCGGCGTAGTCCGCCGCCGCCTTGGAGATTTCCTTCTTGATCTGCTCGCTCATTGCCTTGACGTCGTGCGGATCGACTTCCATGGCGATCAGCTCGTGAACCGTCATGTCGATGCTGCGCTTCATCGAGATGAACGAGTTCAGGATGTCCTGCGCAGCGTCGATCTCGGCGTCGAGTTCGGCGATCTCGCTCAGCGTAGCGAAGGCGGCGGGGTCGACGATAGCGCCCAGCGTCAGCGACGGATCGTAGGGAATGATGGAAGGCATGGTCTCTCGATGGTTGGTTTGCCGTGAGGGCAGCTGCCGCGCGAACGCGCTCTGGAAACAGTCTGCGTGACGCGCGCCCTTGCCGCGCTGACCAAACAGCGACCAGGAAATGACCAGCGAATGACTCCGGCGCGACCGCCGGACGAAGGCTCAGGCTTCGGTGAGCGACTGGGCCGCCACCACCGCCTCGGTGCGGTTGCGCACGTTGAGCGCGCGGAAGATCGCCGCCAGGTGGATCTTGACCGTGCCCTCGCTGATGCCGAGCGCGCGCCCGATCAGCTTGTTGGGCTTGCCCTGCGACAGCAGCTGCAGCACCTCGACCTGGCGCTCGGTCAGCACGCTGCGCAGGTGTTCGAGGGTCTGCGCCGCCGCGGCGGCCGATCCGCGTTGCATGGCGTCCGCGGTCGGCACGCCGGCCACGATGCCGGGCGGCACGGCCGACAGCATCATCGGCGGCACGTAGACGCCGCCGGCCAGCACCAGCCGCACGGCCGACAGCATGATCTCGGGCGAGTAGGCCTTCGGGATGAAACCCAGCACGCCGCGCTCGAGCGCAGTGCGCATGATGTTGGGGTCTTCGTAGCCCGAGAGCACGATGACGGGCACGGCCGGGTGGCGGCGCCGGATCTCGTCCACGTGGGCCTGGCCGTCGGCGCCGGGCATGTTCAGGTCGATCACGGCCAAGTCTATGTCGTCGGAGGCGCCCGCGAGCAACTCGTCGACGCTCATCGCCAGAACGAACTCGATGTCGGGCTCGATTTCCGACAGTTTGGCTTTGACCGCCTCGATGACGAGCCGGTGGTCGTCGGCGATCAGGATTTTCATGGCGGCCCCAACGTAGTGAATGAACTCAACGAATACCAAAGATAACGGCGATCGCGGCGCGCGGCAAGACTCGCCCGCTCCACGAACGACATAGTCCCCAAGCGATATGGCGGGCCCTGGGGGGCGTTGAAAGAATGAATTCCACATCCAACGAAGAACAGGGAGATCGGCATGTGCCATCGATGCAGGCGCAAACCCAAGGCTCCCACCGCCACCGAAGAATAGCGCGAGCGTTTCATGGCTCGCCTGTTCGACTGCTTCTGTCCCCTGTTCTCATTCGGCCTCGAACTCGACGCGGCGATCGCCGCCGGGCGCATGAGTCGGACGCCCGACGCGGTGCAGCGCCGCGCCCTGGACCTGCTCGAGGAGGCCCGGGTCACGGCCCGGGCCGCGGGCATCCCGGCCCAGCGCATCGAATCGGCGTCCTTCGCCATGGTCGCCTGGCTCGACGAGATCGTCGCGCGCAATGCCGGCTGGAGCATCGGCGTGACGCCGCTGCAGGTGCAGCTCTTCAATTCCAACAACGCGCACAGCGAGTTCTTCCATCACCTGTCGGCGCTGCAGGCCGACGACGGCGCGGTGCGCGAGATCTACTGGCACGCGCTGGTCCACGGCTTCAAGGGCCAGTACTACTTCGAGAACGGCGACAGCGGCGAGCTCGGCAAGCTCAAGGAGCTGCATGGTCAGCAACTGCCGGTGCAGCCTCTTGCACCGGGCACCCTGGCCGTAGAGCGCATCACGCCCCAACCCTACAGCGTGCCCGACCCGCCGGGTCCGCGCATCCCGGAGCGGCGCGAGCGGGCACTGCTGCGCGCCGCCGGCGCACTCGCGCTGCTGATTCCGCTGGTGTACCTGCTGGGCTCGATGCTGAACGGCCCGCGCGAAGCGCCGCCCACGCTGGCCCAGCGGGTCGAGCAGCAGCTCCAGACCTACGCCTGCGCCGACCTCGCCGCCACGGTGGGCGCGGACGGCGCGACGCGCGTGAGCGGCTTCGTCTCGCTGCCGGAAGACATGGCGCGCGTGGAGCGCGAAGTGCGTGCCATGCCGGGCGTGAGCGCGGCGAGCTTCCAGCTCCAGCTGCGCGTTTGGCCGCATTGCGAAGTCGTCGCCATCCTCAAGCCCTACCAGGCGCGCAATCGCGACAAGCGGTACGGCCTGAAGGTCGCCGCACTCAGCGCCCAGAACGGCCGGCTGCGCGAGGGCGACCTGGTGCTGGTGCAGGCCACGAACGCCGACTACGACGGCTATCTCTGGGTCGACTACTTCACCGCCGACGGCGCCGTGATGCATCTCAACGCGGGCCGCGGCCAGGCCCGCCTGCGCGCCGGCGAAAGCGTCGAGCTGGGCCGCGACATCCCATCGAGCTGGCTTGTGAGTCCGCCCTTCGGCACCGTGCTGGTCACGGCCCTTTCCTCGCCCGTGCCCTTCAACGAAACCGCGGACAGACCTCCTTTCGAACTGGCCTCACCCTATCTTCAACGGCTGCGCGAATCGCTGGCCGCCAACGAAGCGGGCGGGCGGCCGATCGCCGATTTCGTGTTCCTCGAAACCGTCTCGCGCTGAACAGCGCCGCGACCAGCTTCTTCCATGAACGCCCTGCACCCGTTGCCCACTTACTATTGGCCCCTGCTCGCGCTGTGCCTGCTGGGGCTTCTCGCTCTCTGGTGGTTCATGCTGGGCTCGCGCTACTTCGCGCGGCGGCGGATGCTGCGGCGGCGCATCGCAGTCCTCGGCCCGCCGTCGAACCCTTCGGAGCAGGCGGCGCTCGCCGCCCTGCGGCAGGCCATCGCGCAGGCGCGCGAGCTGCTTCTTCGTTCGCCGGCGCAGCGCGCGGTGCGCAATCCGCTCTACGACCAGCCCTGGTTCCTGTTCATCGGCGACGAATCGGCCGGACTGCCCGGGCTGCTGGCCGCGGCCCGCCGCGCCTCGCCACCGCCGCTGCAGACGGGGCCCGATACCGCCGGCGATGTCTTCTGGCGCTGGCACTTCCTGCGCTCGATGATCGCGATCGAAACCAGCCCGGCCGCGGTGCGCGAGCCGGCCTCGCGGCATGAGCGAGGCCTTTGGTACCAAGCCTTGCTGGCGCTCGCCCATCAACGCGAGCGCCAGCCACTCAACGGCATCGTGGTCTGCGTGAGTGCCGCAGGTCTGCTCGGCGACACAAAGGCACTGGCATCCGATGCGACGCGGCTGCGGCAGCGCGTCGACGAAGCGGCCGAGCATCTGCGGCTGCACCTGCCGGTCTACCTGGTCGTGACCGGCCTGGAGCGGCTCGCCGGCTACGGCGTGCTGCGCTCCGCCATGCCGCCGGAGGCGCTGGTCCAGGCGCTCGGCTACCGCCTGCCCGACAACGCGACAGCCGGCGCGCGGCCGGACGATCCCTTTGGTCCGATGGCCGACCGACTGCATGCCTTGCGCATGGGCTTGCTGCGCAGTCAGCCGGAGCCGGCGCGCCGGCTGGCGATTCACAGCTTCGTGGAGCAGCTGCGCGCATTGCAGCCGGGGTTGCGCACGCTGGTGGAGCGCATGTTCGACAACGGCCTCGGCCGCACGCTCGCGCCGGCGCACTGGCGCGGCCTCTATGTCGTGGCCGCTCCCGCGGACGGCGAGGACGACGCCTTCGTCGCGGACCTGTTCCAGCGCTTCCTGCCGGCCGACCAGCCGCTGGCGCGCGGATAGAAAAGGCTACTTCGCCGGCGGCGGTGGCGGTGGCGCCGGTTCGATGCGGATCTGGATCTGGCGCGCGCCGAAGTTGACGCCGACCAAGAGCGGCTTGCCCGGCTCGATCGCGCGCACCTCGCGCCAGCGCGCGCGGTCGAGGTCACGGTAGGCCGCCATCACGCCGATCGCCTTGATGTCGGCGGCCAGCGTCATCTCGAGCTTCTTGCTGTCGCCGGGCCGCAGCAGCAGTTCTTCGCGCTGGGCCATCTCGGCGCCGAGCGTGGCCTGGTCTTTCTCGAACAGCGAGAAGAAATCCGCCGCCTCGAAGGCGCCGCTGGTCTTGAGCGCATAGACGCGCACCGTGAGCGGCGAGGCCCGTCCGCGCGCATCGGGGTTGGCATCGGCACCTGCCGCCAGCGTCATCGTTATCGGCGTGACCACGGGCTTCGGCGGCGGCGGAGGGCTCGAACAACCGGCAGCGAACGCGATCGCCAGCAGCATGCCCAGGCCCGCCCGTACGCGCCGAAGCCCCGCATCCTGAAGACGTCCATAGGGCGAACGGCGTGTACCAGGGTCTCTCATGCTATTTCCTTCGTTGCATTGACCGGTCAGGGAGCATCTTTGATTATCCCTAGTGAACTCGAACAGGCAACATGCTGACTCCCGAACTCGTCGAAGCCCTGCAGGCTCCCATCAGCGAAGCCTCGCCATGCGGTGACGACCTCGAGTACGACCCTGCATTCACCGCATTGGCCGCGGCCGCGCAAGGCAAGCCCGAGCAACAGTTCGGGGACACCGTGATCCCCGCGGTGGAGCCCGAGTGGCGCTCCGTGGCCGAACAGGCGCAGGCCCTGCTGGGCCGGACCAAGGATGCCCGGGTCGCCGTGCTGCTGCTGCGCGCCAGCACCCGGATGCAAGGCATCGCCGGCTTCGTCATGAGCCTGCGGCTGCTGACCGGCTTGCTCGACCGCCACTGGGAAGGCATACATCCAAAGCTGGATGCCGACGACGACAACGATCCCACGATGCGCCTCAATTCGCTCGCGCCGCTGACCGACGAAGACATGGTGCTGCGCGACCTGTACGAAGCCAACGTCGGCGTGGCGCGCGGGGTCGGTCCGATCCGCGTGCGCGACGTCGCGATCGCGCACAACGCGCTGGCGCCGGCCGGCGCCGAAGCCGGCTACTCCGCCGCGCAGATCCACGGTGGGCTCGAGGCCATCCACGGCGAAACGCCCGAGGTGCTGCAGACGCTGATGGAAATGCCCACGCTCGTCACGCACTTGCAGACGCTGATCGTCGAGCGCACCGGCCGCACGGACCTGATCGATCTCGGGCCGCTGCGCGCGATTGCCACCGTATTGAGCAAGGCCAGCGCCGCCGTGGCCGGCACCACGGCGCAGGCCGAGGCAGAGGCCGAAGCTGCCGCAGATGCCGGCACCGGCAGCGCCCCCGCCGCGCGCGCCGCGGCACCCGGCGAAATCCGGACCCGGCAGGACGCGCTCCAGACCCTCGACCGCGTGATCCGCTATCTCGAACAGGCCGAGCCGGGCAACCCGGCGCCGCTTCTGATCGCACGCGCCAAGAAGCTCATCGGCGTCAGCTTCTTCGAAATCATGGCCGATCTCGCTCCAAACGCGCTCGACACCATCGAGACCGTGACCGGCAAGCAGTCGGTCGAGTAAGTCCCATCGCAACATCCACCCTCCCCAAGGAGCATGTCCATGTCCAAGAGCAGCCAGAAATTCATCGCCCGGAACCGGGCGCCGCGGGTCCAGATCGAGTACGACGTGGAGCTCTACGGCGCGGAGAAAAAGGTCCAGCTGCCCTTCGTGATGGGCGTACTGGCCGACCTCTCGGGCAAGCCAGCCGATCCGCTGGCGCCGGTGGGCGACCGCAAGTTCCTCGAGTTCGACACCGACAACTTCGACGTGCGCATGAAGGCCATGAAGCCGCGCGCCGCCTTCTCGGTGTCGAACACGCTGACCGGCGAAGGAGATCTCAAGGTCGACATCACCTTCGAGAACATGGAGGACTTCTCGCCCGCCGCCGTGGCCAAGAAGGTCGATGCGCTCAACAAGCTGCTCGAGGCCCGCACCCAGTTGTCGAACCTGGTCACCTACATGGACGGCAAGGGCGGCGCCGAAGACCTGCTGGCCAAGGTGCTGGAAGACCCGGCGCTGCTGCAGACGCTGGCCGCCAGCAAGAAGCCCGAAGAAGGCGCCGCGCCGGCCGCCTGATGCCCCATTTTTTGCACACGAGGAGAACCCGACATGGCTGAAGCACTCGAGCAGCAGAGCCCTCTGAAAGACGTTGCCTACGAAGGAAGCGACTTCTCGTCGCTCCTGCAGAAGGAGTTCAAACCGCGCAGCGACGAGGCCAAGAGCGCCGTCGAGGCGGCCGTGCTCACGCTGGCGCAGCAGGCGCTGGCCAACACGCAGGTCATCGGCAAGGATGTGACTAAGTCGATCCAGGCCATGATCGCCGCGATCGATGCGAAGCTCACCGAGCAGATCAACAAGATCCTGCACAACGAGGAGTTCCAGAAGCTCGAGAGCGCCTGGCGCGGCCTGCACTACATGGTGAACAACACCGAATCGGACGAGAACCTCAAGATCCGGGTGATGGACATCTCCAAGAAGGAGCTGCACAAGACCTTGAAGAAGTTCAAGGGCGCCGCCTGGGACCAGAGCCCGCTGTTCAAGAAGGTCTACGAGCAGGAATACGGCCAGTTCGGCGGCGAGCCCTTCGGCGCCATCGTCGGCGACTACCACTTCGACCAGAGCCCGCCCGACGTCGAACTGCTGGGCGAGATGGCCAAGCTCGCGGCCTCGGCGCATGCGCCCTTCATCACCGGCGCGAGCCCCAACCTGATGCAGATGGAGTCGTGGCAGGAGCTCGCCAACCCGCGCGACCTGACCAAGATCTTTGGGACGCCCGAGTACGCCGGCTGGCGCAGCCTGCGCGAGTCCGACGATTCCAAATACATCGGCCTGTGCATGCCGCGCTTCCTGGCCCGCACGCCCTACGGCGCGAAGACGAATCCGGTCGAGGAGTTCGACTTCGAGGAAGAGGTGTCGGGCTCCGACCACGGCAAGTACAGCTGGGCCAACGCGGCCTACGCCATGGCCACCAACATCAACCGTTCGTACAAGCTCTACGGCTGGGGCTCGCGCATCCGCGGCATCGAGTCGGGCGGCGCGGTCGAGAACCTGCCGCTGCACACCTTCCCGAGCGACGACGGCGGCGTCGACCAGAAGTGCCCGACCGAGATCGCGATCAGCGATCGGCGCGAGGCCGAGCTCTCCAAGGCCGGCCTGCTCTCGCTGATCCACCGCAAGAACTCCGACTTCGCCGCCTTCATCGGCGCCCAGTCGCTCAACAAGCCGGCCGAGTACGACGACCCTGACGCGACGGCCAATGCCAACCTCGCGGCGCGGCTGCCCTACCTCTTTGCCTGCAACCGCTTCGCGCACTACCTCAAGTGCATCGTGCGCGACAAGGTCGGCAGCTTCAAGGAAAGAGCCGACATGGAGCGCTGGCTCAACAACTGGATCATGAACTACGTGGACGGCGACCCCGCCAACTCCTCCGAGGAGACCAAGGCCCGCAAGCCGCTGGCCGCGGCGCAGGTGGTGGTCGAGGAAGTCGAAGGAAATCCCGGCTACTACAGCTCCAAGTTCTTCCTGCGCCCGCACTATCAGCTCGAAGGCCTGACGGTGTCGCTGCGCCTGGTCTCGAAGCTGCCGTCGGCGAAGGGCGGCAAATAAATTTCCGCGAAATCGTTGCAAACGCAGCGACCCGTTCGTTCTCTCTACAGCTGCCGAGCTGGCCCGCGGGGCGCACTGCGAGGAAGCTGATTTTTCTTGGTTCACACAAACTGAAAGGTGGGCATCATGGCCGTAGACATGTTTATCAAGATCGCCGACGTCAAGGGCGAGTCGAAAGACAGCAAGCACAAGGAGGAGATCGACTTGCTGGCCTGGAGCTGGGGTGCCAGCCAGTCGGGCAGCATGCACCTGGGGAGCGGCGGTGGCGCGGGCAAGGTCAGCGTCCAGGACCTGTCCTTCACCAAGTACGTCGACTCCTCTTCCAATGCGTTGCTGCTTGCCTGCTGCAACGGCAAGCACTTTGCCGATGCGACGCTCGTGGTCCGCAAGGCGGGCGAGGACGCACAGGAGTACCTCACGATCACGCTGAACGAAGTGCTCGTGTCGGCCGTCTCCACCGGCGGCAGCGGCGGCGAAGACCGCCTCACCGAGAACATCACGCTCAACTTCGCGAAGTTCAAGTACGAGTACAAGCCGCAGAAGGCCGACGGTACGCTCGATGCGGCCAAGACGGCGGCCTGGGATATCCGCGCCAACGTCAAAGCTTGAGCGGCCGGATCGAGGCGGGGCGCTCGGAGAGCGTCCTGCATGCGGTTAGGGCGGCAGCGGCTGCGTGACCTCGTCATCCATGCCGTCGGCGTGGGCCCACACCGTCAACGCGGTGTAGTTGTCGTAGCCCGGCTTGGCGTTGGCCCTGACCTGCTGGTCGATCTCCTCCACCCATCGGCTCGCGTCCTTCGCCGCGCGCAGCATCTCGAGCAGGCGCTCGTCTCCGAGCGGCTCCCAGACCCCGTCGGTACAAAGCAGCAGCACGTCGCCCGCCATCAAGGGCATGGGCGCGGAGACCGCGATCTCCGGCTGCTCTTCGACCGAGCCCAGCGCCGACAACAGCATGTTGCGCTGAGGATGAAGGCGAGCGCCCTCCTCGTCGAGCATGCCGCCAGCCACCATCTGCTGGACCAGGCTGTGGTCGACGGTGCGCGCCACCGGCGCGCCGGCGCGAAACAGGTAGGCGCGGCTGTCGCCGCTGTGGGCCCAGGCAATCTGGTTCTCGTGCAGGTCGACCGCGGCCAGCACCACGGTCGAGCGCATCGCCGCCAGCTTGCCGCCCTCGGCCTGGCGCGCCACGATGTCGAGGTTGGCGCGCGCGATGAGCCGGCGCAGCAGCTCGGCATCGAGCCCCGGATTTGCCGCGAAGCCCTCCAGCACGCTGCTGCGCGCGATGGCCGCCGCGACGTCGCCTCCGCCGTGGCCGCCTGCGCCGTCGGCCACCAGGCAGGCGACGAAGCGGCCGTCGTTCCAGTGGCCGAACACGTCTTCGTTGTAGCTGCGGCCGCCTTGCCTCGACAAGGTGACGATTTCTATGTCCACGGCCCCTCCTCTTTCGTTCTCTTCAACCGCCGCCGGATTTGAGGCGCGCCATCTGCTCTTCGTAGGCCTCGAGGAAGGCCTTGCCGAACAGGGTGTGGAAGTCGTCCTCTGCCTCGCTCGCGATGCCGGCATAGAGCGCGATGAACTGGTCCCACAGCTTGGCCTTGCGGTTGGCGGCGAACAGGCTGTCGAGTGCCGACTTGGCTGCGATCTTCTTTTCGAGCTCTTCCGGTCCGAAGCGCTCGATCACGTGGGCCAGCGCGGCCCGCATGCCGACCATCACGCCGAACTGGTGCGCGCGCAGATCGTCGAAGGCGTCGCGCATCGCGGCCTCGGCCGGCATGAAGCCGCGCACGCCGGGCCCCAGCAGATGCGCGAGCGCGACCTCGACGGTGGGCGAGAACTTCAGCGGGTTGTTGGCCTGCGCCGCGATCATCGTGACCTCGGCGCGCACCTCGCGCTTGAACTCCTGGCGCGTGAGCAGCAGTTGCAGCGTGCCTTCGGTCGCCGAACGCAGCAGGACGCCGACGCGTTCCATCAGTCCGGGCGTGAGCGCCTCGGGCATCGGGTGCATGCTGCCCAGGCCGCGCAGGAAGGCGGCCAGCAGCGCATCGGCCGGCACCGCCGCGGCCGGCGGCGATGGCGCGAAGCCCGGCGCTTTCGCGGCCAGCGGCGGGGGTACGGGTGCTTCGATCCGCGCGCCCGTCATGTCGTCGAAGCTCGGCGAGCCGAGCGGCGCATCCAGATCGTCCAGCAGCGACGAGGCTGCCGGCGGCGCGATCGCCACCGGCGGCACATAGCCGAACTGCCCGATCGGCACGTGATCGCTGCGCGGTGCCGGCGTCGCGGGCGCGCGGCCCTTCAATGCGGCGAACGGATCGAGTCCGCCCGCCGTGTTCGGCTGCAGCAACGGATCCGCAAGCGGCGAGAGCGCCAGCGGATCGCCGCCCAGGCCGCTGGGGCCTGCGCTGCCGCCGAACAGCGCGTCGATGCCGGCGGCCTTGCCCGCCGGCGGCGCGGCCAGGTCCGAAAAGTCGTCGAGCGCGCCCAGGCCCGCCGCGGCCTTGGCTGGTGCGCCGGAGGGTGCGGGCGCCAGCAGGTCGGCAAAAGGATCCGTGTCCGCGGCCCGGCCGCCGGCAGCGCCGGGGCCGAAGGGGTCGGGAAGCGGCACCGGCGCACTCGCCGCCGGCGCCGCGCGGCCTGCGGGCGCGGCAGGCGTTGCAGGCGCCAGCCCCGCGAGCAGGTCGGCAAAGGGGTCGTCGTCGCTGGCCGCCGGCACGTGCAGCGGCGCCGGCCGCGAGGCAGCGCCAGGCGCGTCGGCCGCCGCGTGCTGCACCGAGAGTTCGAAACTGCCGATCACCAGCCGATCGCCGTCCGCCAGCTTCACCTCGCTGCCCGAGCCCAGCGGCTGGCCGTTGCGCTGCATGGGATTGCTGCCGTGATCGGCGATGTAGAAGTCGCCGTTGCGAAACGAGATCTGCGCATGCATGCGAGATACCGTCCGGTCTGGATCCTGCAGCACCAGCGTGTTGGTGTCGGCACGGCCGATGGTGCCGCCGGCCGGACCGAAGCTGGCGGCGAGCGGCTGCCCGGGTGGCGCGCCCCGGACGTTGAGAACAGCGATCCGTATCACCTGGTGGCCTCTTTACTCTCTGTCTAGGGCGCGAGCAGCAGCACCTTGACCTGGCTCGGCGCGATCGACACACCAGGACAGTTCGTGCTGTTCTGCAAGGCCACGCTGCTGAGCCGCGTGGCCGGCTTGCCGCCGATCAGTACCGTGAACGCCCCGGTCAGGTTGCGCGCCGGGCCCATGACGGTGCCGGAGGCCACGCCGGTGGCGACGCCGGCGTTGTCGCCGTTGGTCATGGGGATGGTGGTTCCCAGGTTGTGTGCCGGCGCGTTGCTGAGCAGCACCGTGTAGACCGCATTGACCGCCATCGGCCGCGTGGCGATGTTCGGATAGGGCGTGGGCACCGGCCCGCCGGGCGTCGGCGTCAGGCAGACATCCGGGAAGCCGGTGTCCTGGCCGCCCATCTGGGTGTTCGCGAACATGGCGATCCTTTCATCCAACGTGAATCTGGGCGCCGTCGACCTTGGTCAACTCGCGCGAGGAAAGCAGCATCGTCCCGGCCCGGATGTTCGCCACGTGCTCGGCCTTCACGTCGAGGATGCCGGTGCGCACATGCTCCGCCTGCGCAATATGACGATAGCTGCGATCGGCCGACACCTGCAAGCGCGACAACACTGCCTCCGCGGCCTCTGCGAAGAGCCGCGCCGCCGCGGAACGCAGCACGAACTCGACGCCGGTCACGCGCATCAGGCGCGCGGCCCAGTGCGCGCTGTCGAACCGCCCGGTGAAAGTCGCGCCCTGCAGATGCACGGCCTGCTGCGCTTCGATCCGGATGTCCTTGTCCGACTTCAGCGCGAAGCCTTCCGGGGCATGGAGCGTCAAGGGGGCATCGCAGGCCCGGCTGAGCACCGCGGTCATGAAGAGGCGACCGTCCGGCGCGCGAAACAGGCCGACCTCGTCGCCCGGCTCCGGAACCACCATGCAGCTGAATGCGCGCGTTGCTTCATGCACGCGCCGGTCGAAGCTGACGTACACCACGTCGGCAGCGGTCTCCACGACGCTGCCGACCATGTAGGCCGCGGCGGCGGACGGCGCTGCGAGCTTGGGCTCGCGTTGATCGATGACTTCCATGGTGTTCACCTTTTTTGCGATGGCGGATCGAGGGGGCTCCATGCTTCGGCCGCGGCGAGCTCGGGATCCTCGTACAGGATGCTGGCGCCGGCAGGCAGGCGCACGCCGATGCGCCGCGCCTGATGGAATTTCGTGCGTTCCCAGCTGGCGCCGTCGAAGTCGGCGCCGGACACGTCGGCATGGGAAAAGTCGGCGTAGACCAGGTTGGCGCGTGCGAAGCTGGCGCGCAGGCACCTGGCGCGATGGAGCATCGCCTGCTCGAGCCGCGTGCCGGCAAAGCGGGCGTCTTCGAGCAGCGCATCGCTCCAGATGCTCTGGAAGAAATCCGCACCGCTGCCGTCCATGCGCTCGCAGCGCGATTCGATGAACAGCGTGTTGGCGGCCTTGGCCTTGACCAGGTTCGCGTCCGTCAACTTGGCGCCCTTGAAGTTGCATTGCTGCAGCTGCGCGCCCGACAGGTCGACACCGTCCAGATCGGCCTCCATGAACTGGCTGCGCTGCCAGTCGGCGCCCGCCAGCCGCTGGCCCGCGAGGCGCACCTTGCTCATGACCGATTGATCGATGCGGCAGCCCCTCAGGTCGGCGGCCGAGAGATCGGCCTCCACCACCACGGACTTGAAGAACAGCAGGTCCGAGAGGTCGATCGCCTCGGTGCGCGTTTCGACCAGCGACAGTTGCACCGCCCTTGCGCCCGCGAGCCGGGCGCCAGCCAGCGACGACTTGATGAAGTTCGCTTCCGTCAGGTCGGCCTTGCTGAAGCTGCTGCCGTCGAAGCGGCTCTGAACCGCATTGAATCCCACGCAGGCGGATTCCGACAGATCCACATCGCACGCGCTCGACTCATGGAAGGTTGCGCCCGTCATCACCGCGCCCTGGAGGCTGGCGCCGTCGAAGCGGCACTTGCTCAGGATGCTGTCGGCAAAGCTGGCACCGGCCATCGCGCAGCCGCGGAAATCGACGTTCTCGAACACGGCGCCGCTCAGCCTGGCGCCGGACAGATCGACGCCTTGCAGCGAAGCGCCTTGCACCGGGTCGGCATTCTCGATCTTTGCCATGAGTTCGCTCTTCTGCATCGGCGTCATGGCGATGAAGGCACAGGTGGGCGCCAGCGCGGATAGATGCGGGCTCGCTTCGTGAGCGAGCCCTCGAAGGAGGTGTGCGCATCGGCGCGGATGCGCGCCAGGTCTGCCGCGTACAGGTTGCAGTCGCACAGCTGTGCCGAGAAGGCTTCGGCGTTGCTCAGGATGGCGTCCATCAGGTTCGCACCGCTCAGGTCGGCGCGCCCCAGCAGCGCCTTGCGGAAGCTGGCCTCGCGCAGGTCCGCGTGCCTGAAGGTGGCACCGGCAAGGTTGCAGGCGGTGAAGTCCGCCTGGCGCGCCTGCACGCGGTCGAGGCAGCTGCCGCTCAGGTCGCTGCCCTGGCCGAAATAGGCGCCGGCCAGCGTGGCGCCGGCGAAGACGGCACCGGCGAGATCGATCGCCTCGACGAAACGAGCGCCTGGCAGGCTGGCATTCGAGAAATCGGCGCCGCGGCAGGCGAACTTGTAGAACACGGCAGTGCCGCCGGTGCACTGCAGCCACCGCGCGCCCTCGGCCTTGCAACTGATGAACTGGGCGCCGCCGAAGTTGGCGTGGCTGAAGTCGGCCGACGACAGGTCGCACTCGAGGAACTGGGCCTCGGCGAGCTCCGCATGCGAGAGGTCGATGCCGATCAACGATGCGCGATAGAACTGGGCAGCCCCCACGATCGCGCGTGCCAGCCCGGCTTGCTCGAGGCGCGCCTCCCACAGGTTCGCTCCGGCGAATACCGCGCCGGCGGCGTCCACGCTGTGCAGGTTCGCCTTCCCCAGATTGGCGTTGCTGAAGTCGCAGCCGGCCGCGAGGGCTTCGCCCAGATCGGCGCGCACCAGCACGGCCCCGTCGAAGCTGGCGCCGGCGAGCTGCATGCCATGGAGATTCGCCGCTTCGAGCATGGCGCCGGTGCAGTCGACGCCGCGCAGATCGAAGCGGCGCAGATCGGCGCCCGTGAGATCGAGGCCGCGCAGGCCGTGGCCGGCCGCGAGCCGCTCTTCCACCCAGCGATGCTGCCGCTCGGCGAACCTGCCGGTCGCGGCGGGCGCGGGATGCATGTGCTGGGCATGGCGGACATAGATGTCGCGCAACTCGCGATCCTGCCGGTCCCAGCGTGCGTGCAGCTTCTCGTCGGCCAGCATCTCGTCCACTTCGTCCAGCGGCGTGTTGCTGCGCTTCGCCACGCCCTGGAGCTCGTTCAGCGTGGCCATCGTCTGTGGCTTCAACGGCTTGGGCGGCCCGCCCTGCCCGACGCCCGCCAGTTCGTCGCGAACGACGTCGAACGAAAGGCCCTGTTGCGTGTACGCCGTCTCCGAGGCCTGCAGCATCGCGGCGGCCGCCTTCTTGCCCTGCTCGATCCGCATCTGCCCGTCCACCGCGAGCTGGCGCATGAACTCGCCGAGCTGGGGCAGCGGCGGCATGGGCGGAAGCGCCCCGAGCGTGGCCGCGGGCGCATGCGCGTCGGGATCGAGTCCCAGGGCGATCACCTCGTCGCGGCCCGCCTTCAGCTGCACTTCCGCACGCCGGCGCAGGCGCTCGCCGTAGCTGTCGGCGGCCGGCTTGCGGTTGAGATCGAAATCGGCCGGCAGCAGGCCTTCGAAGGGCAAGTCCTCGGGCAGCAGCTGCTCGTCCATCAAGGACAGCAATGCTGCGTCCTCGGACTCGACGCGGTCCAGCAGCACCTGCTTGTAGTGCCCGCGCGCGCGCGGGCGGCCGATGTGTTCGGCGGCCACCATAACGGTCTGGATGTCGCCGGCATCGTCCTCCGCCACCTTGCACAGGCCTTGCCAGACCAGCACGACCCGGTCCGCCTCCGGCAGGAAGACCACCGTGCGCAACGCGGTGCTCAGCTCTTCCATTTCGTGCGCCGCGCTCTTGCGCTGGATGAAGGCGCGCACCGCGACGCCCGGCAAGGCACCGCGCAGCAAGGGCTCCGAGGCCGAGAGATGAGCCAGTTCATAGCCTTCGTTGCCTGCGAAAGGCGAGGCGCTGCGCTGGTCGGCGGGCGCGATGTTGTGGATGCACAGGTCCGCATCGAGCGCCAAGCCGGGAAACTCGGTCTTCAGCCAAGCCTCGTCATAGGTGCCGGCGCAGGCGAGGCGTTCCGGATGCGCGAGGTCGAGCACGCCGAAGGCCATCGGCCGGTTGCGCGCCGGATCCCGATGCCAGGGCTTGTCCGCCGCCTCGATGCACGGCAAGGGCAGATAGCCATCGGGCCGCACGGACGAGGGATGCCCGCAGCCGCGCACGTTGAGCGGGAACTCCTTGCCGCCATAGGCATTCGCCCAATCGAGAGCGACGCGGGTGAGCGGCTCCTGATGGACGATCGCCTGGCCGTCGGTGAACCGCCGCCCGTGCGCCAGCGCGATCTTCTCGATGCCGGCGAAACGGATGCCGAAGGAGATGCTCGCCGCCTGCGAGCCTGGCGGCGCATGCACCGCGCCCGCCAGCAGGAACTCGCCGCCCTTCTTCGGCGCGCCCGCCTCGACGAATTCCGGAAAGGCCTGCGGCAGCACAGTCCACAGCTTCTGCTCGGAGCACAGCATGGCTGCCTCGCGCAGCGGAACCATCGCGAAGGTCGACACGCAAAGGAACAGCTCCCGCCTGTGCTCGATGCATCGTGGGAGCACGCTGAGGCAGTTGGGCTTGACGATTCTCATGACGCTCGGGCGGCCCGCTCACCCGATCAGGTGCAGGCCGGCCTTGTCCACCACCACGGCGGCCTTCTTCAGCACCGGGCCGGCGTTCTCGAGAAAGCTGCCCAGGTGCAGCAGCGCCACCCCGGCCTTCTTGTTGAAGAGGCCGCCCTCGTCGATCTTGATGCCGCAGGCCTCGGCCTTGAAACCCGTCCCCTCGATGCTCATCGGCGTCAGCTTGACGATGTTGTTGTAGTTCTCGAGCAGGTTGCCGCCCAGGCGGCTGAAGAAGCTGTCGATGTATTTCACGCCGCCCGGCGCGCAGACCGTCAAACCACCGGTCGCGGTGATGGTGTAGGCGCCGGCCGTGGTCGTGGTGATGCCGCCGGCCACGGTCTGCGAGAGCGAGCCGCCGATCGTCTGGGTCATCGACCCGCCGACCGTGTCGGTGCGCGAGGCGCCGATGGTGACGCTCTCGCTGGCGCCCACCGTCTTCGTGTCGTCGGCGCCGATGGTGTGATCCCGCGCCGCGCCGATCGAGACGGTCTCGCTGGCGCCGACCGATTCGGTCCGGTTCGACGCGATGGTGATGTCTTCGTTCGCGCCGACGGTCTCGGTGCGGTTGGCGCCGATGTCGATCTTCTCGTCCACACCGACCGTCTCGGTCCGGTTGTTCTTGATATGGTTGGTCTCGTCGTTGTCCACCGTCTTCTTGCGGTCGTGGCCCACCCAGTGCGTCTCGTCGCTCTCGACCTCGATGTCCTGGTTCTTCTCGGCGTGCAGGAAGACCTGCTCCGAGCCCTTCTTGTCCTCGAAGCGCAGCTCGTTGCAGTTCGAGGCGCTGCCCTTGGGCGTGGAGCGCGTGCGAAAGCCGCTTTGCGTGTGCGAATCGAAGGGCTTCGGCTGGTCGTCGTTGTAGACGCGCCCGACGATGATCGGCCGGTCCGGGTCGCCGTTCAGGAAATCGACGATCACCTCCTGCCCGATGCGCGGAATGAAATAGCCACCCCAGCCCTTGCCGGCCCAGGGCTGCGACACGCGCACCCAGCAAGTGGACTTCTCGTCGCTCTCGTCGTAGCGGTCCCAGTGGAAATGCACCTTCACGCGGCCGAAGTCGTCGGCATGGATCTCCTCGCCCTTCGGGCCGACCACGATCGCGCTCTGCGGGCCGGGCATGGTCACGCGCGGCGTCAGCCGCGGCGGGCGGAACAGGGTTTCGGCCGGCAGCACGGTGAGCAGGAAGACGCCATTGCCGCGCACCGGCTGGTGCAGCTCCGGCGTCCCGCGCACGATGTCCTGCAACGCTTCGATCCAGTTGGCGTTGATCGGGTCCTCGCGCAGCAGCTCGAGCAGCAGCTGGCCCTGCCGGTCGACCTGGCTTTCGCTCTCGCTCATGCTCTCGTAGCCCGGATGCGTCACGACGAAGGCACAGCTCGCGATCAGGTAGTCGCCGTCGGCGCCGCCGGCCGGGTGGCCCTTGAAGCTGAAGTTCATGCCGGCGGCCACGTCGGGCCAGCGCGTGATGGCCCAGTTCAGGCGACGGCGCGCGACCAGCTCTTCGGTACGCACCTTGGCGGCGTCTTCGGTATCGGCTTCGCGAAGGTAGCCGCCGGGAAACTCGAAGGCCTCGAAATCGGCCAGCTCGTGCACGTCGGGATCCCCCTTGTCGGCGCTGAGCTTCTTGCGGATGGCCTTGAAGTCGCTGTCCCGCGAGGCGAAGCTGCCGGTGTCGAGGCGGCGCGAATCCACCCACAGGCTGATCTCGTTGAAGCGCGCTTCGCTCGCGCCCGGGGCCACGTAGTTCAGCGTGTCGGTCACCGGCAGCTTCTTGTGCGCCACGTCGCTCGCGTCGGCGAGGTGCATCGTGCCCGGCGCGTCGTGCGCGTCGAACCAGTAGTAGACGCCTTCGTCCTCGAGCAGCCGCGAGAGGTACTGGTAGTCGCTCTCCTGGTGCTGCACGCTGTAGCGCCGCGCATCGTGCGTGCCGATGACCTTGTCGGTCTTGATCTTCTTGAAGCGCTTGATCGGGCTGTCCTCGAACACGGCATCGAGCAGGTCCAGCACCGGCTTGTCCTGCAGGATGCGCGAGTTGCTGCGCTTGGTGAGCAGCCAGAACCACGAGCGCAGCGTGAAGCGGTATTCGAAATAGCGCCCCACGCTGCCCTTGCGCATGAAGCGCACCGCATGCCCCTGACAATGGCGCTCGTGCTTGGCGCCGTCGGCATCGAGGAACTCGAACACCACGTCGAAGGCGCGGCCGAGAATGTCCTTGGCGTCGATCTTCTCGTTCGCCGACAGCACGGTCAGCTCGTAGGCCGCCGGACGCGACAGGCTTTCCTGGCCCACCACGCTCCAGAACATCAGGTCGTCGTTGACGGGCGAATCGCTCTTGATGATGAATTGCGTATCGGCCATGCGTTTTCTTTCTGTGTTTTCTAGGACGAATGGGAGGCCGCCGCTTCGCAGGCCTGCGCCGACACGATCCAGCCGTCGACCGGCTTGCCGCCTTCGATGCGCAGGTGCGCGGCCGTCACTGCACCGACGGCCAGCCCCGCTTCCGCGAGCACCTCGCGCAGGTAGCTGTCGCGATGGCTGTAGCGGCCGTGGTGGTGCAGATGGAAGCCCGCCTCCTTCACATCCTCCGGCGCATCGAGCGCTTCGACGGTGAACACCAGCCAGCCGCCCGGCCGCAGCGCCCTGGCCGTGGCCTGGGCCACCCCACGCAGATCGCCGAAATAGCACAGGGTGTCCGCCGAGATGACGAGGTCGTAGGAGGCCGGCGCCGCACCTTCGATGAAGGCCGTGAGTTCGGCCTTGGCCAGCGCGTCATAGACCTGGCGCACCCGGGCCCGCGCCAGCATCCGCTCGGACAGATCGACGCCTTCCAGGCGCCGCGCGTAGGGTGCGAGCAGCGGGCCGCACAAGCCGGTGCCGCAGCCGGCGTCGAGCACGGCGAGCTCGCGCCGGGGTGCGCCCAGCAGCCCGGCCACGGTCTGCGCAATCAGCTCCGGCGCGCGGTAGTGCAGGTGCGCCAGCTTGGCATCGAAGCTGTCGGCGAAGCCGTCGAACACCTTCTCCACATAGTCGTCGGCGGCGCGCGCCGGCACGCCTTCGCCCGAGCAGGCCGCGAGATGATGGCGCGCCGCCGGGTTACCGGGCTCGTCCTTCAGCCAGTCGCGGTACACCTGCGCCGCCTCCTCGAAGCGCCCGAGCGTGTAGTAGGCCAGGCCGAGCGCCTCGCGCGCCGGCGCATGGCCGGGCTTCAGCAGCAATGCTTCGCAGAAGCAGCGCATCGATTCCTCTTCGCGTCCCAGGCTGTTGAGCAGGCGGCCGAGATTGGTGTGGGCCTCGACGTTCTTCGGATCCAGTTCGATGGCGCGCCGGTAAGCGCTCTCCGATTCTTCGGGCCGCCCCTGCTCGCGCCGCAGCACGCCGAGGTTGTTGTGGATGTCGGCGCGCGCAGGCGCCAGGCGCGCGGCCTCTTCATAGGCATCCGCGGCGGCGTCGACCTGGCCGGTTTCGAGCAGCACGTTGCCCAGGTTGTTGTGCCAGTCGGGCACCGCGGCATTCAGCGCGATCGAGCGGCGGATCAATCCGAGCGCCTCCTCGCTGCCACCGCGCTGGTGCCGCAGCACGCCCCTGAAGTGCACCGCATCGGCGTTGTCCGGAGCCGCCTCCAGGATGCGTGCGTAGAGCTCATCTGCATCGTCGAGGCGATTGGCGCGGTGCATCGCGATCGCGAGCGCCAGCGCCTCATCGAGGCGCAGATGGGTGGCGGGCTTGTAGCCTGGGGGGATCTTCATGCGGCTCACGGTAGTGAAGCGCGGACGCTCAAGGCACAAGGGCTGCCTGATGGTGCAGGTCGTTGGAATCCGTGCCGTGGACGAGCGCCCCTTGATCCAGCGAGACAGCGGCCCAGGCAAAACTGTCGGCGTTGTCGACCGCCTCCACGCAGTTGAGCTGCCGGTAACCCGCTGTCTGATGCGCGTAGTAGTAGTCTGCAACTCCCCAGTATTTATGCGATGCCTCGTGAATGATGACGCGAGCAACCGCCTCCGCCGTATAGCCGTGTTGTTGCATGAAGGCGAACGCCACATGAATTTCGCCGTTCTTGAAGCCGGACAGCAGACCGCAGTGAGGAGTGAACTTGCCGGTGGCGGGATTGTTCGCACCGCCGACAACGTAGCCCTCTTCGCCGGCGCCCGGCGTATCCGCAACGCCTCCGATGATGTTTCTCGTACCGATGTCGACATCGATCAGGTAGACACCCGTGTTGAGATGGAACGAAATGCTCAGCATGCCCATCCGGATCTTGTTGAGTATCCAGCGGCGATCCTTCTGCCCGATCGCCTTCAGCCCCAACGACTTGTCCACGGCGTTGCTCTTGAGCATCGGATTCAGGCGATTGGCGGCCAGGCCGAAGTGGTAGTTCATGATGCTCGTGAACGGTTCGCCCTCCGGCCGTCTCAGATACACGACGCGGTCCAACTCGGCGACGGCGGCCCTCATGATCCTTCTCGCGGCTGCCGCGCCGTTCAGGAGAAGATCCGTCTGGGCCTTTGTCGGATAGTTGAGTCGAGCCCCCTTGTTGTCGGAGTACGCAATGGCAAGCAGCGGACTCAGAACTTTCACTTTGTTGGTGTAGTGCGGCATGGCTGTTCACCTCATTGGTTCGGTCTTCAGAACCGATAATCGAATGCGCCGTTGTCGACCGTGACTTGCACCCGCTCGATCGGCTTGCCTTCCATCATCCGGTTCAGGAACTCGCGGCTGATGTCGGGCAGCATGGTGTTGGTGAGGATGGCATCGATCATCCGGCCGCCCGATTCGCTCTCGGTGCAGCGGCTCACCACCAGCTTGACCACCTCGTCGCTGTAGTCGAACGGAATCTGATAACGCGCCTCGACCCGCTTCTTGATGCGCTTCAACTGCAGCTCGACGATCTTGCCGAGCATCTCGTCGGAGAGCGGGTAGTACGGGATGGTCACCAGCCGGCCCAGCAGCGCGGGCGGGAAGATCTTCAAGAGCGGCTCGCGCAGCGCCTTGGCCATGCCCTCGGGCTCGGGCATCAGCTCCGGGTCCTTGCACATGCTGGCGATCATGTCGGTGCCGGCGTTGGTGGTGAGCAGGATCAGCGTGTTCTTGAAGTCGATGCTGCGGCCCTCGCCGTCTTCCATGAAACCCTTGTCGAAAACCTGGAAGAACAGTTCGTGCACGTCGGAGTGGGCCTTCTCCACCTCGTCGAGCAGCACCACGCTGTAGGGCCTGCGGCGCACGGCCTCGGTCAGCACGCCGCCCTCGCCGTAGCCCACGTAGCCGGGAGGAGCACCCTTGAGCGAGCTCACGGTGTGCGCCTCCTGGTACTCGCTCATGTTGATGACGATCATGTTCTGCTCGCCGCCGTACAGCGCCTCGGCCAGCGCGATCGCGGTCTCGGTCTTGCCGACGCCGGAGGTGCCCGCCAGCATGAAGACGCCGATCGGCTTGCTCGGGTTGTCCAGCCCGGCGCGCGAGGTCTGGATGCGCTTGGCGATCATCTCCATCGCGTGGTCCTGGCCGATCACGCGCTGCCCCAGCAGCTTGGGCAGGTTGAGCACGGTCTCGATCTCGTTGCGCTGCATGCGCCCGACCGGGATGCCGGTCCAGTCGGCGACCACCGAGGACACGGCCTGCGAATCGACCGAGGGCAGGATCAGAGGGGACTCGCCTTGCACGCTGCTGATCTGGGTTTGCAGCTCGTGCAACTCCGCGAGCAGCGCGGCGCGGTCTCCGTCCCCTGGCGTCGACGCATCCACCGGTTTGTTCCCCGCCCGCAGCTTGCCGCGAAGTTCGAGCAGCCGGTCGACCAGCCCCTTCTCCTCCTTCCAGCGCGCATTGAGCTTTTCGAGCTCGGCATTGGATTCGGCAAGCAGCGCCTGCACCTGCGGCGCGCGCTTGCTCACGTCGATGCCGATCGCCTCTTCGCGGCCGATGATCTCGCTCTCGACCGTGAGCGCCTCGATGCGGCGCTGGCAGTCTTCCACCTCGGGCGGCATCGCATGCTGCGACACCGCGACGCGCGCGCAGGCGGTGTCGAGCAGGCTCACGGCCTTGTCGGGCAGCTGGCGCGCGGGAATGTAGCGGTGCGACAGCTTCACCGCCGCCTCGATCGCCTCGTCGAGCAGTTGCACACGGTGGTGCTTCTCGAGCACGCTGGCCACGCCGCGCAGCATCAGGATGGCCTTGGTCTCGTCGGGCTCCGGCACCTGCACGACCTGGAAGCGCCGCGTCAGCGCCGGGTCCTTCTCGATGTACTTCTTGTACTCGGCCCAGGTGGTGGCACCGATGGTGCGCAGGTTGCCGCGCGCGAGCGCGGGCTTGAGCAGGTTGGCCGCATCGCCGGTGCCGGCCGCGCCGCCCGCGCCGACCAGCGTGTGGATCTCGTCGATGAACAGGATGATCGGCGTGGGCGAAGCCTGCACCTCGTCGATCACCTGCCGCAGGCGTTGCTCGAACTCGCCCTTCATGCTGGCGCCGGCCTGCAGGAGGCCGATGTCGAGCGTGAGCAGCTTCACGTCCTTGAGCTGCGGCGGCACGTCGCCGCGCGCCAGGCGCTGGGCGAAGCCTTCCACCACCGCCGTCTTGCCGACGCCCGCCTCACCCGTGAGCAGCGGGTTGTTCTGGCGGCGCCGCATCAGGATGTCGACGATCTGGCGGATTTCCTCGTCCCGCCCGGTCACCGGATCCATCTCTCCCTTCTTCGCCTTCTCCGTGAGGTCGACAGCAAACTTCTTCAGCGCATCGCCCTTGCCCATGGCGGCCGGCGCCATCGCGCCGCTTTCTTCGCCGGGGGCGCCGCTGCCCATGCCGGTGCCGTCCTGCGCGCGCATCTTCGATTCGGGCGAGGCATCGCAGATCTTGGCGAAGTTGTCGGCCAGGTCTTCGACCTTGACCTTGTCGAACTGCTTCGAGAGGCCGAGCAAGGGATTGCGCAGGCTCGGCGTTTTCAGCATGCCGACCAGCAGGTAGCCGGTGCGCACCTGCGCCTCGCCGAACTGCAGGGTGGCGTAAGTCCAGGCGCGCTCGATCGCGTTCTCGATGTGCGGCGAGAAATCGCTGATCGCGGTGGCGCCGCGCGGCAGGCGGTCGAGCGCGGCCGTCATGTCCTTGGCGATGACGGAGATGTCCAGCTGGTAGTGCTGGATCACGCGGTGCAGGTCGGAGTCCTGCGACTGCAGCAGCTGGGCGAACCAGTGCTCCAGCTCCACATACGGGTTTCCGCGCATCTTGCAGAACACCGTGGCGCCCTCGATCGCCTTGTAGGCCAGCGAATTGAGCTTGCCGAACAAGGCAGTGCGGCTGATTTCACTCATGAGCTTCTCCGTATGTAGTCAAGACGAACGGCCCTGGGGTTTTTTATTGAAGTGCTGCGCGCGAAAGAGCGGCATCGCCATCGATGCGGACATCGGGCGCATCGCGCTTGCGCTTGCACTCGCCGAGCCACGAGGACCAGCCCAGCCGGGGCGCGTTGCCCCGCTGCCGGCCCAGGCGCGTGGGCGGCACGTCATGTTTTTCGAGAATCAGCTCTGCATCCCAGTACAGCTCGTCGCCCAAGAGCTGCCGCATCCAGCGCTGCAGCGCGGGCCGTGCCGAGCCGATCGGGAGGAACATGCGGTAGCGCTCGAAGCTGAGCGGTCCGAGGTGCAGCCGCACACGATGCTGGCGGTCCCAGGCGCGCCGGCCGAGCATCGCGCCCATGCCCAGCGAGCGCGAAGCCTCGCCGCGGCCCAGGCGCGTGAGTTCCTCCACGGGCAGCGTCATCCAGTGCCCGACCCAGGGCTCGAGCCGCACCGGCACGCCGAAGTAGCTTTGCAGCACCGCCTCCACGCCCTCGGCGTTGTGCACGCGACGTGCGAGCCAGCCCGAGAAGTGCAGCCGCGCGTCGTCGTGGATCTCGTCGCGCTCCTGCCGCGCGGCGGTGCCGATGCCGACCAGCGCGCCCACCTGGCGGCGGAAGGCGTCCTCCTTCGGCCGGTCCAGCCCCACCGCCGGCCTGGCCTGGGCCCAGGCGCGGTAGAAGAACAGGCTGAAGCGGTGCGCGAAGCTGTCGAGAAAAGCGAGCCAGGTCGGATCGCCATGGTTGATCGTGCGCTCGCGGATGAAATCGCTCAGGTGCACCGGCAGCGGGCCGTTGGGCCCGAGGTAGCCGAAGAAATGCTGGCGCAACCGCGGCGGCGAATGCGCGCCGGCCGGCTCGAAGCGGCTGAAGCTCGCGGGCGCGAAGGACAGCGATGGCTCCTGCCCCACGCGCACCGGCTCGGCGCCGGGCAGCAACGCGCGGCCCCAGCGCGGCGACGGCGCCGCGAGCGCCTCCAGCCGCCGCATGAGGGCGAAGTAGTCGTAGGCCCAGGGCTGGTCCGCGCAGGCCTGCAGGCGCTCGGCCACGCTCTCGGGCCGTGCCGCCGGCACGGCTACAGGATCGGGCGTGCCCCGCACAGCGGCCTCCATCGCATGATCTCGCCCTTGCCCGAGGCCGTGAGCACGGTCTCGACGAAGTGGTTGACCTCCACGTGGCGCGCCAGGTAACGCGCCATGACGGCCCCGAACAGGAAGGCACTGTGGCCGTGGAAGGCATTGCGGTCGACCTCGAGCGTGACCTCGAGCCCGCGGCCGAAGGCGATCGGCCCGGCCAGCGGCAGCCGGCGCGCCACCGGCTTCGCGCGCACCGACAGCAGCCCACGCACCTGGCTCTGACGCACCTCGTCGGCATGCGTGGCATAGAGCATCAGCATCTCGCGCAGCGCGGCCGCGCCTTCTTCGCGTGAACTGTCGGCGAGCGACAGGTAGTTGAGAGCCAGGTGGTCGACCACCCGCCAGCCCAGGCCCTGGCCCACCACCGGCGAGACCGGCCGCGAGGGGCCGCGAACCATGCGCACGCGCTGCACCGGAGACGAGTCGATGCAGTCGAAGTCGCTCTCGCGGCCCAGCGGCATCAGGAGCGGCAGGTCGCGGTTGGTCACCAGCGCGGTGACGGCCAGCTGCCGCAGCGCACCGGAGTAAGGCGCCTGTTGCGGATCGACGATCTGCATGTAGAGCTCGGAGCCGATGTGGCTGCTGCGATGCCCTTCGGTGCGCTGCTTGACCGACAGCATGCGCGGCTCGCGCGTGGTGGTGAAGTAGGCCGGGTGGCTGTGGCGCGCGCCGTGGAAGGCCGCATAGAAGGGCAGGAAGGGCTGTTCCAGTGCCGCGCCGGCTGTGCCCGAGTTGCCGTGGCCGACCACCTCGGTCACGGTGTGCACCTCGAAGTCCTGCGGGCGCGTGCGGTCGGGCACCAGGTGGAACTGGCTCACGCCCTCATTCACGGCCACGCGGTCGAGCCGCTTGCTGAAGAGATTGACGACCGGCACGCAATGCAGTTGCACGTTCTCGGCGCTGACCAGTTTTTCGAGCGCCGCATCGCCGCGCGAGAACAGCACCACGATCTCCACCTCGGTCACGGCCATCGACGCGAGCACGCGCTGCAAGCCGGTGATGCGCGCGAACTGGAAGCGCTGCGGAAAGGCGAAGTACTCCTGCACCAGCCGATGGCCGGAGAAGCCGGTGGCGGTGACGGGCAGCAAGGCCTCGTCGTCCTCGAATCCCGCGGGCTGCACCGCGCTCGCGGGCAGGTGGCGCAACGCGCTGCCGGCCGCACCCGTGGCCGCGCCGCCGGCGGCCAGCGGCTGCACCATCACGCCGATGGCTTTGCCGAGCATGCACTCGTGCAGCTGCCAGGCCACATCCTCGGCGCCGCCGAAGTGAATCAGCAGTTCGTCGAGCGGAATCTGGTCGAACTTGAGGCCGGCGGTGGCGCGCAGCGCGATGCGCAGGCCGCCGCGGATCTCGCGCGACTGCGCATGCTGGGCGAGCGGCAGGTCGGGCGCGTAGCTGAAGTACTGCGCCCGCAGCACTTCGACCGGCCAGAAGCGCAGCGCCCGCGCGGTGCGGAACTCGCAGTGCGTGTTCTGCCCCACGGCCTGGCGCGCGCGCAGGCCGCTGCCGCGCGGCAGCGCGGGCCCGGTCGCGAGATTGGCATCGTCGGGGTCGACCGCCATGGACACCACGGCCATCGATGGCGTGGGCGCCATGAAGTGCGGATAGACGATGTCGAGCAGATGCCCGGTGAAGCGCGGGTATTCGGCATCGAGCTTCAGGGCAACGCGCGCCGACAGGAAGGCGGTGGCTTCGATCAGCCGTTCGACGTAAGGGTCGGCGACCTCCTGGCCCTCGATGCCCAGCCGGTTCGCGATCTTCGGGAAGGCGCGCGCGAACTCCGCCGAGCTCTCGCGGAAGTAGCGCAGTTCCTGTTCGTACAGGGTCAGCAGGCGCGGGTCCATGGCTGGGCTACCGCTGAGGGCTTGTCATGTCCTCAATTTCGATCCGGCCCTCCTCCAGGTCGATTCGGCTGCGCATCAAAAACTCCAGCGGCACGGGCTGGGCCCAGAGCATGCCGCGGATCCGAAGGCCAATGCGGTTGTGGGAATCAAGTGCCGAGCCTTCCATGACGAGTTCAACTTCGAGTGTGCGAGGCAGGATGCGGGGCTCGAACTGCAGGATGGCGTTCTTCAGAGCCTGTTCCATGCTGACACGCTGAACGGAGGACGTGAACTGGCCGGACAGCATAGGCAATCCGTAGTTGAGCACCGAGCGCGCCGCATTCGGAAAACGCTTGTCGTCGAAGGCCAGGCCATGGCCGGTGGCATTGAAGAGCCAGCTCAGGTCGCGCAGCACGGCCTGGCGCAGCGCCTGCCGGGTCAGCGTGCGCTTGTCGTCGCTCTCGCGCTGCTCGCCGGGCGCATGGTCGACCAGGCGATCGAGCAGCGAGGGCTGCAAGCGTTCCTGTGCGGTGAGTTCAGGCATCGCCGGTCGAGAACAGGATCTCGCGCACGTCCATCAGCGCATGCTCGGCGCCATCGCTGCTGCTCAGCATGCGCTGGCCGAGCCCGGCCCAGACCTCGGGCTGCAGCTCGCGCCACTCGGTCTTGCGCGCGAGCTGCAGCGCGCCGTCGCCGCTCTTCTCGGTGCCTTCGTAGCGCACGGGCACCAGCGCCAGCGTCTCGCCGCCGTTCTCGAACTGCAGATGCGCCGGCAGCCACACGCAGTCGCGCAGGTCTTCGGGCGGATCGAGCTTCACGTGTGCCAGCCGGGCATAGGGAATCCAGTAGTAGCGGCCGTTCACGAAGGCCTCGAGCACCGGGCCCAGGCGCATGTCGGCGTCGGCCAGCCATTCGAAGGGCTTGCCGTCGAGCGTGCCCGGCGTGGCGGGCGCGGCGTCGAAGGCGCGCTCGCGCAGGTCTTCGGCGAGCTGCGCGTCGCCCGCACCCTGGCGCAGCAGCGATTCGATCAGGAGCGCCAGCCATTCGTCGGGCTGGCCGAAGACCATCGGCGTGCGCGTGCCGGCGAACACGTCGGCGCGCAGGCCCTCGCAGCGCACGGCCTCGCCGTAGACCTGCTTCATCGGAATGGCCATCGCATCGAGCTCGGCCGCGACGTTGAGCTGGTTGAGCGCACGCTCCCACTGGCCGAGCACGCACAGCAGCTGGGCCAGGAAGACGCGCAGCTTGCTGTCGGCGGGCTTGGCGCGCACTTCATCCGTCAGTGCCTTGAGCGCGGCCGCGGGGTCGGCGGCCTGGAGGAATTCGGCAGAGTTCGTCATGTCCGGCCTCACTTTTTGATGGTGCAAGTGCGTACGGCGCCGCGCAGGCCCGTCTCGCTCTGCGGCGCGGAGCGGATCTCGAGCCCCTGGTATTCGATCTGGATGATTTCGCGCGGCCGCGCCAACCTGACGGCGGTCAGCATCGTGTGGTTCAGCAGGCGCGCCTGGGTCAGCTCCAGCTCCAGGTGCGGCTGCAGGTCTTTGGAGGTATCGCCGCCGGCCTTGTACACCGAGATCACCACCTTCAGGTCGTTCACCTGGTCGCGCAGCAGGCTCGCGATCGAAGCGCTCGCGGCATCGCAATCGCGAACGACGAAGACCGCCGCTGCACGCAGCTGCCCCTTGGTGGAACCCGGCGGCGAGAACACGTCCAGCTGGTAGCGGAAGCCGCCGACCTCCAGGCGCGACTTGCCGTCCGCGAAGGGGCGCGTCGAATCGCCTTCGATCGCCTTGCCCTTGGATTCGAGCAGCATCCAGTAGTCGTCGCCCGCCTCTTCGGAGACCAGGTCGAGCAGGCGCAGGCCCTCGTCCGGGTCCACCGAGCCATCAGAAGTCCAGCCCATGTCGATCTCCTAGAAAAAAATCATCGCGGCAAAGACCTGCCGCTCTTTCGGTGCACCGAGTTGCCCGCGCACGCGCAGATCGGCCAGGGCCGGATCGACGCCCGCGCCGAACAGGCGCGGCGCGCTGTGCGGCGCGGCCGGCGTCGCCAGCACGAAGAGGCGCGCACCCGGGCCCGCCAGCCAGGGCAGTTCGAAGTGCTTGGCCGCCGGCAGCTCGCGCGTGCCGCGTTCGAAACGGTTGCTCGCGCCGGCGGCATCG
This sequence comes from Variovorax sp. LjRoot84, assembly GCF_964254305.1. Taxonomy (NCBI): domain Bacteria; kingdom Pseudomonadati; phylum Pseudomonadota; class Betaproteobacteria; order Burkholderiales; family Comamonadaceae; genus Variovorax; species Variovorax sp. LjRoot84. The sequence continues at coordinate 736,530 of NZ_CAXUTE020000001.1, read as the reverse complement.
GGGTACACCGGTCGCAGGCCGCCTTCCGGGTCGATGCCGACGATCACCATGTCGAGCGAAGTCCCGCCGGTATTGCGCACGCGCAGCACGCGTCGCTCGCCCGCGAGCAGCGGGCCCGGCGTGGCGCTGCGGGCGAGGGGCTCGCTGCGCAGCATGCGGTCGGCACGCCAGGTTTCCAGCGCGGCCTCGAAGCCGTCGAGGCGCGCGCCGCCGGCCAGCCGGTTCAGCTCGCCGAGCCACTTGAGACGCGCGAAGCCCTGCAGCCGCTCGCGCAAGGCTGCGGGGTCGGCCGCGACCTGGCCCGTGCCGGTTCCGAGCGCGGGCGAGAGCAGCTCCAGCCGATGGCCGGCGGGGCCGAGATCGGTCCAGCGCAGATCGGCTTCGCTCCCATCCTCGCCCGCGCGCGCCAGGCGAATGGAGGCGGGGTAGTCGAAGCTCAGTCCCGCGGGCAAGGGCTTGTCGGCGCGCACGCGCAACGCGAAGGCGGCCGGCTCGGCCAGCGGCGTCACGCTCCACAGCGCGCTGCCCGGCACATCGCGCAGCGCGGCCGGCACCGGCAGCTGCGCGCCGGCCGGATCGAGTTGCGCCAGCACAGCGGCCGCGCTGCGCCGGGTGCCGTCTTCCAGGCTCGCGAGCACGCGCAGCTCCTGCCGCGGCACCAGCCCGTCGAGCTGGCCGGCCTGGATCGCGAGGTTCGCGCCGCTGCGCTGCGCACGCCACACCGGACGCGTGCCGAGCGGCTGAGGGCTGTTGGCGAACAGCGGCGCATCGAGATTGCCCTCGGCCACCGGCGATGGCAGCTCGCGTTGCGGGAAGCGCGCTTCGAGTTCGGAGATCACCGGCGGGTAGAGCGCAAGCACGACGTCGAAGAGCTCGCGCCAGGTCGCGGGCCGGCGCTGCAGCGCCTCGGCCACGGCCCAGGTCAGCAGGCCCTGCGGCTGCGCGTCGCGGCCCTTGCGCGGCAGCCGCAGCTCGGGCGTGACCTGGTGGCTTTCGGATGCGAAGAAGGCCACGTAGCGTGCTCGAGGCACGGCCGGGGCCGCGGGTGCCGTTGGTGCGGCGGCGGAGGCGCCGGCAGCGCCTTGCGCGAGCAGGTCGGCGCGGATGCCGCGAAAGCGCACCTCGTCGTCCGGCGGACCCACAACAACCTCGGCGCTCGCGGGCGCGCGGCCGCGCGTCATCGAGGCGGCCGAGCAGGTGTCGAACACCGACCACACGAACACGTTGCGCGCCAGGAAAGCCTGCACCCAGCCGTCGAAATCGACGTCGCGCAGGCCGCCCGGCAGCGCGCCGCTGCCGCTCACCGCGCCGCGCACATCGCGCGCGAGGAAGTTCTCGGCCAAGCCGTCCGGCTCCTGGTAGCGCTTGCTCGCATCGCGCCAACGCGTGCCGTGGCCCGAGAAATAGAGCAGCACGAAGTCGCCGCTTTGCGACTGCTCCAGCAGTCGCCCCAGCGCCTCGTGGATGCGCTGCGCCTCGGGCAGCGCGGCGCCGCTCACGCCGTCGGCCACGACCGTGATGTCGGTGGCCGCGAAGCCCTGCTTCAGCAGGGCCTCGCGCATCAGCATCACGTCGTTGCGCGGCGCCTGCAGCCACAGCGACGCAGGCTGGTTGACCAGTTCCGACACGCCCACCAGCAAGGCGCGCTGCGCCGCACCCGCGCAGGTGGCTGCGGCCAGCATGGCCAGCAGCAGCACGGTGCGCAGGCGGCGCCTCGTCACGGCGGCCCCACCGATTCGACCAGCGGCGAACCCGCCAGCATGGCGCGGCCCTGCGCCGCATCGGCCAGGAAGCGCAGGCGCCAGCGGCCCTCGGCATCCGGTCCGCCCACCAGCTCTGCGCCGGCCGAGCGCAGCAGCGCGTTCGCATCGTCCATGCCGACGCCGGCCTTCCAGCGCAGGCTCAGCTCGGCCGGCGCGGCGGAAGTGACGGGGCCCTGCACCGAACGGAACCGGACCTCGTCGTCTCCGGCCCCGGGCCGCATCAGGGTCGCGTTCTGCACCACGACCACCAGTGCCAGCAGCGCCAGCGCGGGCCGCACCACCCGGTCGGCGCCGAACCAGGCCTTCACACGCGACCACCAGCCCTCCCCGGCCGGCGCCGCGACGGACAGGCTGCCCGGCTTCGGCGTGGCCTGCAGCGGCGTGGCGAGCCGGGCGGCGGCTTCGAGGTAGAGGCTCTGGTAGTCGGCACGCGGATCGGCCACGCCCAGCGGCGTGCCCGAGAGCACGGAGAACACGCCGCCGGCCGTGCGCAGCGCGATGCGGCCGGGCTCGGGCTCGATGGCCAGCGGCTGCTGCACGGCCCATTCGTCGTGCACCGCACGGATGGCGGCCAGCCGCGTGGCCGACACCTCGCCGAGCACGCGGGCGCAGAGCTGCGGCGTCCGTTCGAGCGTGAGCACGTTCCAGGTCTGGATCAGACCGAACATCGGCTCGAAGGGTTCGTCGCCGGGCTCGAGCAGCACGTCGTAGGCGCTGGCCCAGTCGGCTTCGCTGGCGGCCATCCAGCCGCGCCACAGCGTGCCGTGCAGGCACTTGTCGAGCAGCACGCCGAGCAGCCGGCCTTCGTGCAGCACGCTCACCAGGCGGCCCGGCGCCCAGCGGGCCGGAAAGGCGCGCTGGGCCACGGCCTCGCGGCGGCGGGCGAGCTCGGTCAAGGGCAGCAGAAGGGTCTCGTCGGATTGGCGGGCCGGGATCGCGGCGGGCTCGGCCAGCGTTGCCGCGCCTTCGCCCGCAGGGGCGAGATCGCCGCCGCGTCCCAGGGTGCCGCGGATGAGGCTGAGCGGGGGCCAGAGATCGATGGGCATGGTGCGTGTTCCTGAAAGTCTTATGTCTTCAGGCATAAGACGCTTCAGCGCCCAGGATTTTGAAAACCTGCAGGATCGCGCCCATGTTGCCGGCCTCGATCGCGATGCCCAGGGTCTGCGTGATCCACTGGCCCAGCGTGGTGCGCGCATAGTCAGCCGGCAGGCCTTCGCGCTTGTGCACGAGGCCGAGCCGGCCGGCGCGGTAGTGGTAGGAGGCGATGGCGTGGCGCGAGGCCACGCCCGACAGCCCGCCCGCCGCCTCGCGGCCGAAGCCTTCGCACAAAAGGATGCGCTCGGGCTCGGGCAGACCCGCGATGAAGGCGCGCGCCGCGGCATGCACCGACGGCGCGTTGAGGCCGTGCTCGGCCAGTTCGTCTTGCGCGTTGTCGGCCGCGCCAACCTGCGCCTCGAGCTGGCTCTCGGTGATCTGGTCGCCGATCGAGAGCTTGCGGCGGAAGGCGCTCGCGCGCGTGCAGTCGATCAGGTAGCGCCGGAAGTAGGCACACAGCGCGAAGGCGCTCGACGGCGCGCTGTGGCTCGCGGCCTCGCCGCGCGCGGCATCGTCCGCTTCGTCCGGATCGGCATCGAGCCGCAGCACCTTGACGTAGATGAACTGCGCCACCAGTTCCTGACGGCCCTCGCCGAGCACGCGCAGCTCGGGCGGGTTGCAGCTGCGCAGCGCGCCGCCGACGATGCGGTACATCTCGCCCATCTCGTCGGGGGACAGCGTCTGCCTGCGCCGCCAGAGGCGGACGAGTTCGACGCTTTGCTCCGAAGACAGGGTCTCTTGCATGGTGTGTTTCGCGACTACGGTGTCTTTGCCCGTTGGGCTGTCCGCCCGGTATGCGGCGGCTGCGTGCGCTTCGAAGGCCCGGCGCCCTCACACACGCCCACTCCCGGAGGGAGAGGGAGTAAGACCTGCGCGTGACGCGTTCTGCCTTGTTCCCTCTCCCTCCGGGAGAGGGCTAGGGTGAGGGGTCGGCCGACACTGGGCATACCGCCCGCCGACGCGCCCATCAGCCTTGCGGCGTTCCTAGTCATCGACGCACGCGCCTTCTTCAGGCACAAGGCATTGCGGCAAGTCAGCACCGACCGCCGCCCCACGCGTGCGAATGGTCGAGGTCGCGGCCGCCGCCACCGCGAGGCCGCGCGGCAGCAGGATCCACAGCTGGCCGCGCTCCTTCATGCGCCGGGCCTGGGTCGCGGCCTGCTGGCCGTTGCCGAAGAAATAGTCGGCCCGCACCGCGCCGCGGATCGCGCCGCCGGTGTCCTGCGCGATGGTGAGGCGCTGCATCGGCGTGCCGGTGCCGGGCGCGCGCGTGGAGACGAAGACCGGATAGCCCAGCGGCGTGCTGCGCGGATCGACTGCGATCGAGCGGCCGGCCGACAGCGGCACGCCGAAGGCACCGACCGGCCCGCCGCCGCTGCCCGGCGACTCCTTGAAGAACACATAGCTCGGGTCCTTGATGCCGGTGCCGATCACCGGCCCGGCCACGCGCCGCCCCGGCACCATGACCGCGCCGCTGTTGACGGGACGCGCGAGCGTGAAGCCGCGGGTGCGGATCACCGAGGTGTCGTTGCTGTCCTCGTCGTCATCGCCGTCGTCGAGTTCGAGCTCGATCGCGCCGCCGCGCACCTTGACGGGACTGCGCGTCTTGCCCGAGGAGGACTGCGCCAGCGTCGGCCGGAAGGGCTGGCCGTTCTGTTCGGCATAGGCGACGCGGATCACGTCGCCGTTGGGCAGCCGGATTCGGCCCGAGCCCTGGATCTGCATCTCGTAGAGCGCGGTGGCGCTGTTCACGAAGGCCAGCACGCGCGCGTTGGGCGCGCCCTTGGTCTCGATCTCTTCGCGCGTGTAGTAGGGCAGCAGGCGCCTGCCCTCGATGCGCAGGCGTACCTTGCGGTCCAGCGTGTCGCGCGTGATGGCCGAGAGGTCGAGCGCATAGAGGCCCGGCGCGCCCATGTCGCGCGTGCTGAGGCCGCTCTGCACCACCACGTTGCGGCCTTCGACGCGCGCCGCCACCGTGCCGCTGCCGGCCGGCAGCTTGCGCGCATCGGCGAACAGCATGTCTTCGGGCTGGCCGTACACCGGATAGATGAAGGGCGGCGCGTACTGCCGGCTGCCGGTGATCTCGGGCTCGAAGTAACCGGTGACCACGCCGTCGGGCCGGCGGTCGTCGTCGCGGATCTGGTAGGCCGAGAACTCGCGCTCGAAGAAGCCGCGGATGGCCGGATTGCTCTTGTCGTCGACGGCGCGCGCGCGATCGCAGACCTGCCGCCATTCGGTGCCGCGGCCGGTCAGCACCTTGCAGCTGCCGAGGAAGGCAGGCCAGCTTTCGGCGAAATCGTCGCGGCCCCAGCCCGGCACGGCGTCGAAGCCCACCGAGGTGTAGGTGGCGAGCTGGGTCGAGAAGGTGCGCGACTGGCCGGCCACGCTGGCGCCGGCGCTGGTCGAAGCCGGGCGCGAGGCGGAGGGCGCGGGCGTGACCTGCGCAGCCGCGGCTGCCGCGGGCGCGACGGCGGGGGCACTGGCCGTGGCCGGTGTGGAGCTTGTGGAGCTGACCCCCGGCATCGTGCCGCAGGCCGCCAGCGCGGCCATCGCGACGGCGGCGGCACCCCAGCGGGCGGGTGAAGCGAAGGGCAGTGAGGAAGGCTTGTTCATGAAGAACTCCTGGTCTGGGGGGCGGGGCCTGACGGGCCGCTGCCCCACAGACGATTACTTCTCGGTGATTTTGAAAAACGCGCTGCCATAGACGTCGTTGCACGGTGTGTTGGGCGCGCACACCGGCTTGCCCGCGAGCGGCGGCGGCCCGCTGCCGCGCGCGGCCTCGAGCGCTGCCAGCACGGGCAGCGGGAACTGTGGGAACACGCCGTCGTTCTGGATGCCCGAGGCGCTGAAGTCGCGCTCGTGCTCACTGACCAGCACCGCGAACTGGTTGATGCCGGCCGGCCCACCCGCGTCCATCGGCCACGAAGCGCGCGGCAGCGACAACGCAGCACCGGCGCCGATCTTGTTGTACTTGTCGAGCAGGTTCGGGAACAGCAGGAACAGCTCGCCGCCGCTGGACAGCAGGTAGACGTAGACGAAGCCTTCGCGCTTGCTGCGCACTTCGAAGCCCAGCCTGTCCTTGCCGATCGCGACCTCGGCCTTGCGCGGGTTCGCCGTCACCTCGAAGCCCGGCGCGACGCCTTCGGCCAGCGACTGCAATGACTCGCCCGGCGTGCGCACCTTGGGTGGTGGCGGGGGCGGTGGAGGTGGAGGCGCCGGCGTCTGCGCGACTTCGGTGGACGGCGGCGGCGCTGCGCCGGCCGGCGTCGTGTCGGCCGGCTTGCCCTGGAACCACCACCATCCGCCCGCGGCGGCAATGACGGCCACGGAGGCCACGGCGGCGATGGCCGCGCCCTTGCCCTTGGGAGCCGGCGCGGGCGCGGGTGCCGCAGGACTCGCGCTGCCGGTACGTCCACCCGGTGCCGCCGCGGGTGCCGGCGCCGGCGCACGGATCACCGTCCGGTCGCCATCCAGACCCAGCGCCGCACGCAGCGCTTCCATCGACTGCGGCCTCGATTCGGGCCGCACGCCCAGGCCGGCATCGATGGCCGCGAGCAGCCCGGGGCTGTAGCGCTGTAGCAGCGCCTCGTTGCCTGCCAGCGGCACATAGCTGTCGGCCAGGAGGCGCGCGACCGAGGGCGGCGGCGCGCGGCCGCAGACGGCCACGTGCATCACGGCCGCGAGCGCATAGACATCGGTCCACGCGCCCTGCGACATGTCGGGCATCTCGGCGTACTGCTCGATCGGCGCGTAGCCGGGCTTGAGGATGACCGTGATCGCCTGCGTCTTGTCGGTGATCACGCGCCGCGCGGCGCCGAAGTCCAGCACCACGGGACGGCCCGAGCCTTCGAGCAGGATGATGTTATCGGGCGCGATGTCGCGGTGGTAGCAGTGGGCGTGGTGCATCACCGCGAGCGCCTGCGTCACGCCGTCCATGATGCGCATCAGCCAGGCTTCGTCGACGCCTCCCGTCATGGCAGCCAGCGCCTGGCGCAGCGTGTCGCCGCGGTAGAAGGGCATCACCATGTAGGTGGTGCCGCGCTCCTGCCAGAAGCGGTAGACCTTGAGCAGCGAGGGATGGTCGAACTGGGCCAGGAGGCGCGCCTCGTTGATGAAGCTGCGCATGCCGAGCTCGAAGGTCTCGCGGTGCCGCTCCGACAGCGGCGCGACCGTGCCGTCCAGCTGGCGCGTCGAGAGCGAGGTCGGCAGGTATTCCTTGATCGCGACCACGCGTTCGAGCGTCGGGTCCCAGGCCTCGTAGACGACGCCGAAGCCGCCCTGCCCGACGATGCGCGTGACCTCGAATTCGGCGAGCCGGCTGCCCACCGGCAGCAACCCGGCCTCGGCGTTGCTCGGCGCCTTCTCGGCGCGCGTGATGCCGGCCACGGTGGGCATCTCGCTCGCCGGCAGCGCGGCGCCGCCGGAGATGACGGTCGCGCCCTCGTCCGGCGTGGGCGCAGCAGGCCGGCCGGTGACGACCTGCGTGCGGTCGTCGCCTTCTTGCGGCGGTGTGCCTGGCGGCCGGTCGTCGTCGGGGCTCATTGGCTAAGCTCCGTGCTACGCACTGCGGTATTCGCCTTGGGAGCGGCCCGGCGGCTCATGCTGCCCCCCCTTCCTGCGCCGCGGCATCGGGTCCAAAGCCGAACAGCGCATCGAACTGGTCATCCTGCGGCAGGCCCTGGCTGGTCATGCCCGGGCCTCGCTCGGCCACCGGATCGGTGAACCACAGCGAGTGGCGCGCCACCGGCAGCGCCAGCGACGGCCCGTCGCCCTCGCCCGCCTCGGCCGTAAAGCCCGCAAACAATTCCTGCAGGCGCGCATCGAAGCGCTGCGCATCGAGATCGTGCTCCAGCCCTTCGAGCGCGGCCTGCGCGGCCAGCGTCCACCAGTGCTGCGTGCGCGCCAGCACAGCGCCATGCAGCTCGGGGCGCGAGGACACCAGCTCGGCTGCGATTGTGAAGGGAAAGTAGCGCCCCACGCCGTCGACCGAGGGCATCATCACGCCGAGCCAGCCGCCGGCGCCGATCACGCCCTCGCCGAGCACGAAGCACCAGAGCGGCGCCTGGAGATAGCGCTCGGTCCAGTCTTCGCGCCGCGCGCGCAGCCGCGTGAGCCCATGCTGCAGCCAGCGGTCCCAGGCGTTGCGGAAGGGCTCGGGCAGACGGCGGCTCGCAAAGTCGCCCATGCCGGGCAGCTTGCCAAACCAGCCCGGCGCCATGTTCGAGGCGGCATCCTGTTGCGAATTCACAAGCCCTCCGGACACGCGAACTCCCGCAGCTCGCGCAAGCGGATCGGATGCTGCACGCTGTTGGTCGTCACCTCGAAGCGCGTTTTGCGGGCACCGATCTGGAAGGTGATGAAGAATTTCTCGGGCGCGTCGCCGGCTTCGAGCTGGCCGTCGTCGAGCACGCGGAACAGGGCCCACGGCCCGTCGACCGCCATGCCCGAGCTGCCGCTGGTCGATGGCGGGCTGACCTGCACGCGCACCTGGTTGCTGCCCTTGGGGCCGGGCCATTGCACCGCCATCGGCACCACCGGGCCGTGCGCGTATTTCACGAGCTGGCCGTCGACGTCGAGGATGAACTGCGTGATGCCGGCATCCATCTCGACCGGCTTAAAGTCCAGCCGCATAGCGGGCGTGCGGCCGGCGGCGCGGAAGAAGATGTCCTTGATGCGCGCCGCGCGCTCGAACTGCGCGATCGCCTGCGCCGTGATCGCGCCCTGCTCCGCCACCGGCTTGTAGCGCCAGGGCCGCGTGCTGGTGTCGACCAGCGCAGCCAGCCGCTTCTGGAAGAAGTCGTCCATCAGGCCGCCGGGACCGAACATCTGGCCGAAGTCCTCGGGCAGCACGTCGCGCTTGCTGCTGGTGACGAAGGGATAGCGCCCGGCGATCGCGCGGGTGCAGAACTCCGTCACCGGACGCAGGTCCTGGCTCAGGCTGCCGCGCTCGGCCACGCGCGCCTGCGTGGCGCCGGCCTGGCTCAGGTTCTCGACCATGGTGCGCACCGGTTCCGGCAAGCGCCCGGCATCGGACTTGAGCTTGCCGGCCACGTCGCCGGGCGGCGGCGAGCTGCGGCTCTTGACCGCGGTGTCGACTGCGTTGAGGTAGACGTAGACCTCGTTGAAGAGCTTGAGCGCATCGTCGATCGGCGCCGGCCCGTTCGGCGTGGGCGAGGTGACGAGGCGGCGCAGCGGCTCGAAGCGGTCGTCGACGATGCTCTCGATGCGCCTGGGCGCGGCCGCCGGCTTGCTGGGGTCGCCGCCGAACAGGTCTTCCAGGCCCTTGCGCGTGTTGCGCACGGTCTCGGTGGCCTTGCTCACCACGTCCCTGCTGGTCTCGGCCGGCGTCAGCGTGGTCTCCTTGACCACCGCGCGCAGGAAGCTGGCGAGCGGCGAGCCGGTGCCCGAGAGGATGCGCGCGGTCTCGATGTTCTTCTCCAGGCCGGTGGCGCGCACCAGGCGCACATCGGACAGGAGCGCCTCCCACACCTTGACGTATTCCTCGAGGTAGAGCCGGCGCACGCGGTCGGTCAGCGCGCCGAGCGCGGCGGCGTCACGCAGGCGGTCGGCCGTGCCGCGCTCCTGGCCGAGCACCCACGGGTCCTCGTTGGCGAGCAGGCCGGTGAGCACCGTGACCTCGTTCTGGAAGCGCTTGTGGTAGCCGTCGTAGGTGAACATGCCCGGCACGCCGTCGGCGAGCGGCTTGCCGCTGATGCGCTCGAACACCAGCGGGCCCGCGGGGCCGGCGGCGGTCGCGACGCTGAAGGGCGGGATGTCCTTGCCGAGGCGCTGGCGCTTCAAGCGGCTGAACACGCGCTGCTCCAGCGGATAGCTCGCGAGCACCGCGCGCACGTTGCGCACCAGGTTCTCGTCCATCTTGAGCGGCGAGCGCGGCGGGCCCTGCGCGATCAGCACGTCCAGCTGGTCCTCGAGCAGCTTGCGCTGTTCTTCGGGAATGCCGCGGTCGAGGCTGCGCGCCCAGTCGAGCGTGATCCAGGCCTTGAGCGCATCGGCATCGAAACGCTCGGGCTGGTGCAGCATCAGGTAGGTCTTGAGCGCCTCGTAGCTGAACTCGAGGTTGTCCTTCTGCGCGGTGCGCAGCTGGTCCTCGATGCGCTTGGCGAGCTGCGGCAGGAAGGCCTCGTTGAGCGCGCGCTGGTGCGCCAGCATCGCGGCGGCATCGAGCTTGTCGCCCTGGTAGAGGCCGAGCGTCATCGACAGCGGCTCCTCGCCTTCGCGGTTCTCGGGCGCCTTCCAGATGTTGCGCAGCGCCTGCAGCACCGGCGCGACCTCGACCAGGTTCGACACGCGCGAAGGCAGCGCTGCCAGCGTCTGCCGCGCCGGCTCGACGCGCGCCTCGACGGCCTTCAGGTAGTTCATGTTCTGCCAGGTGCTGTAGCCCCAGCCCGCGAGCAGGGCGACGGTGATCAGCGTCATCGCGGCCACGCCGGCCAGACGCAGCGTGTTGCGGCGGCGTTCGAGCTTGACGTCGGCGCCGGCGAGGCGCTGCTCGGGAAACACCACGTCGCGCAGCAGCGAGGTGAGGAAGTAGCTGCGCCCGCTGCTCTTCTGCGGCGGGAGCATGGCGCGTTCGAGCCCGAAGCTGCGCGCGAGGCTGCCCATCACGCGGTCGATCGGGCTGCCTTCCTGTGTGCCGCTGGTGAAGTAGACGCCGCGCACCCACGGCGGCTGCGCGAAGCGCGAGCCGGTGAAGACCTGCTCGAGCAGGTCGGACAACAGCGGCCCGATGGAGCCGAACTGCGCCGGAAAGCCGAAGATCGCGGCGCGCCGCGTGCCGTCGGTCTCGCGCTGCATGCGCTGGATCAAGGCGTCGTTGACGCGATCGTGCAGCAAGCCGAACTCGCGCTGGAAGGCGGTGGCGAGCCCCTTCTCGTCGACCTGCGCGCCCTCCTCGGCCGGCAGCGTAAAACCGAAGACCTGCGCGCGCTGCTCCTTGCCCAGATCGGCGAAGTATTCGCTGAAGCCGTAGAGCAGGTCGCTCTTGGTCACGAACACGTAGACGGGCAGGCGCGTCGTGAGCTTGGCGTCGAGCTCCAGCAGCCGCGCGCGGATCGAGGCCGCGAGCGTGCTGCGCGCCTCGGTGCCCTGGCTCAGCAGGTCGGCCACGCTGACGGTGAGGAACACGCCGTTGAGCGGGCGCCGCGGCCGCACTTTCTTGAGCAGGCCGAGGAAGCCTTCCCATGCGCTCTTGTCTTCCGTCTGGTGACTGTCTTGCGTGGTGTAGCGGCCGGCGGTGTCGATCAGCACCGCGTCGTCGGTGAACCACCAGTCGCAGTTGCGCGTGCCGCCGACGCCGCGGATGGCGCCGGGGCCGAACTTGTCGGCCAGAGGGAACGAGAGGCCGGAGTTGATCAGCGCCGTGGTCTTGCCGGCGCCGGGCGCGCCGATGAACACGTACCACGGCAGGTCGTAGAGGTAGCTGCCGCCCGAGAGCGAGAGCCAGTCACGCCAGCCGGGCTTCTTGCCGGCCGCGTGCAGGCGCATCTGCTTCAAGGTGGCCACGGCCTCGGTGAAGCGCGTGTTGAGCACCTTCTGCTCGCCGTTGTCGGCGGCCGCCGCGGGCTGCGCGGTGGGCGCCTTCATGAGGCCGTCGGTCAGATGCTGGCTGGCCTTGCGCGTGCGCCAGCGGCGGTAGACGGCGCGCAGCACCACCAGCAGCACGATGATGCCGATCAACACCGCGCGCGCGAGTTCGCTTTCGAGCGGGGCCAGCGCGCCGATCTTGATCAGCGGGCCGATCCACCAGATCAGCAGCGCGACGACGACCAGCGCCAGCGCGGTCAACAGGAGGGGATGGAAGAGCCATCCGAAGAGCTTTTTCATCGCTTCGCTCCCGCGAGTTCGGCGGCCACCTGGTCCGGCGGGCTCAGGAGCACGATGTCGACGCGGCGGTTGCGCGCGCGGTTGGCCGGCGTGTCGTTGGCCGCGACCGGCTCCGCATCGGCCTTGCCGTCGGCGCGCATGCGGGCCGGCTCGATGAAGCTGGAGAGCGCGCCCTTCACCGCATCGGCGCGCGCGGCCGAGAGATGCCAGTTGGACGGATAGCGCATCGAGCGGATCGGCTGGTTGTCGGAATGGCCGGTGATCAGCACCTCGCCCTTGACCTCGGCCAGCGCTTCGCCGATGCGCTTCAGCACCGGCAGCGACTGCGCCATCGGGTCCGCGCTGCCGGAGCCGAAGAAGCTGTCGCCGCGCAGCCGCACGGTGCTGCGGTCGGCCTCGTCGGTGACGGTGACCAGGCCCTGCTTGATCTCGGGCTCGAGGAACTTCGCGAGCCGCGGCGACTTGGCCAGGATGGCGGGCGGCGCGATCTGCAAGTTGGGCACGCGCAGGCTGGAGACCGCCGCGTAGGTGGTGTCGGAGCGGTGGTTGAGCGTGAGCCGCAGGCCGAACCATGCGAGCGCCAGCAAGAGCGCGAAGCCGGCCGCGAACACCCACATCGGCAGCGACTCGCGCAAGCGCGCCGAGCCTGTGCCTTGTCCGCGCCAGTGCGGCGAGAGCTCGGCTTCGACCGGCGGGCGGTCCTTGGCGATCAGGTCGACCAGGCGCTGGCGCACGGTGTCGAGCTGCGCGCGGCCGTTGTCGATCACGCGGTAGCGGCCTTCGAAGCCGAGCGCGAGCACGCTGTAGATCAACTCGAGCAGTTGCCGATGCGTGGGCACGTCCTGCGCGAGCTTGGCCAGGAGCTGGAAGATCTTTTCGCCGCCCCAGGTCTCGTTGTGGAACTGCACCAGGAGGCTCTGCTTGTTCCAGCCGCCCTGCACGCCCCAGGGCGTGTTGGCCACTGCCTCGTCGAGTGCGGTGCACAGGATGTAGCGCGCGGCCAGCACCGTTTCGTTGGAGATGCCGGCGCGGCGCGCGGCGGCGTCGAACTGGTTCACCGCATCGGCCGTCGATGCCCGTAGCGACTGCACGTTGGGCGCTTGCGCCAGATTGCGCAGCTTGCCTATCAGCACCAGCAGCTTCGCCGCGGCCGACACCAGCGGATTGAGCAAGCCCAGCTCGCCCACTTCGGCCGGCAGCGGATCGGCGCCACCGCCCATCGACGTGGGCGGCACGGCCGGCGTGTTGCCCCCAGGCGCGCGCGGCTTGGGCTTGATGACCGTGCGCTCCGACTCGAAGGCGGCGAAGGGGTCCGGGGTTGTCATGGTGGTGCTCCGGCAGGGGCGCGGGCGAGACGATTACGAGCGAATGGCCCAGAACGCGAGGTCGAGGCCGGGGAAGTCGCCTGCGATATGCATCGCGACGCCGCCCGACTGTTCGAGCTGGCGCCAGAGGTCGCTGTTGCGCGTGTCGAGTTCGAAGTAGTTGGCGCCCGAATGAAAGGGGATCTGCCGCGGCGCCACCGGCAGCGGCATCAGCGTGACGCCCGGCAGCGCGAGGTTGACCAGGTCGCGGATGCGCTCCACCGGCGCGATCTTCACCTGCGTGGGGAAGCGCGCGCGCAGAGCCTCGCTCGGCATCTGCGCGTTGACCGCGAGCACGAATGTGGCGTTGCGCTGCAGCTCGACATCGGGAATCACGGCCACGCGCACGCCGTGCTTGCGGTCGTGCAGCTCGATGCGGATGGCCGATTGCTCCAGCACCATCGACAGGCTGCGCCGCAGGTCGTCCATCACCGGCTTGAAGCTCATCGCCAGGTCGTCATGCACGTAAGGCCCGAAGCGCGCGACGCGGCGCGAATCGCGAAAGCTCGCCAGGTCGCCGGCCAGCGCCAGCGCGTGTTCGTAGAAACGCTGCGGGTGCAGCATGGCGCTCTTGGCCAGGTGCGCGAACACGGCCTCGTTGCGATTGACCGTCTGCAGCAACATGAAGTCCGCGATCTCGGCCACGCCGCCGGTGCCGCCCTGGCTCATGCGCCCGGCCAGCGCCTCGCCGCGCTGGCGCAACAGGCCCAGGAGCTCGTCGAGCCACGCGCGGATGACGGCATGGCCCGCCACGTCGAGCAGCGGCGGCAGCAGCACGCGATCGAGCTGCACCTGGTTGTCGACGCGCCGCTCGACCACACGCGAGACATTGAGCGTGGTCCAGGCATCGGTCGCGTCGCCGGCGCGCATCAGGCGGGTGTGCAGCTGGCCCAGTTGCAACATCGCGGTGCGTTCGCCGGCGGTGTTGGAATCGGGCACGTCGGACTCCAGCACGCGATGGCGCACCAGGTCGTCGTACGCCTCGGCATCGGCCTCGCGCGCGCCCGCGCGGCGCAGCGGCAGGGCCAGCACGACGGCCTCGTCGCGCATCGTGCTCGAGATGTCGATGGGTTCGGGCAGCGGATCGACCGCCGGCATGTCGAACACGGTGCCGTCGCCGAACACGCCTACTGCGCGCACCAGCGCCAGCTTGCCCAGCGAGAGCGCGGCCTGGTCGATCTCGAGCTCGGCAAAACCCCAGGCATATGGCGTGGTGCTTCGCAACAGAAGATGCCGCGCATGATCGGCATGGCGCTCGCTTTGCTGCAGGTGCTGAGGCTGCAGCAGCATCCCCTCGCTCCAAACCACTTTAGTTCGCCAACTCATCCGCGCTCCGTCGACGGCGGGGGCTCCCGCCTGGGTGGAAACATCTAGTTTCCGGCGCACCGGAGGCCAGGCAAATCTGGCTAATGGCCTAGGCGCAGCGACCGGGATAGTGCTAAGGGGCTAGGCGCAATGAAGCACGAGCCCCTGCAGAAATACGAATTGCCATGGCGATGGCGCGGGCGGATATTCGTTGGCATGTCCGCCCCACGTGCCGCCGACGATCCAGCCGACATGGGCGCGGTCGTGTGCCGGCTGCTCGGGATGCTGGTGCTGGTGCTGGGGTTTGTCCTATTTGCACTGATGGCGGCCGCCCCTGCGCAGGCTCAGCCGGCCGACAAGCGCATCGCGCTGGTGATCGGCAATGCGCGCTATCCGAAGGTGCCGCTGGACAACCCGGAGAACGACGCGCGGCTGATCGCGAACAACCTGCGCAAGCTGGGCTTCGATGTCAACGAGCAGCTCAATGTCAACGTGCTGCAGTTCAGGCGCGCGCTGCGCGAGTTCGCGCGCCGGGTGCAGGAGGACGATGCCATCGCGGTGCTGTACTACGCCGGCCACGGGGTGCAGATCGACGGCCGCAACTACCTGCTGCCGGTCGACATCAACCTGCGCGACCAGGAGGAGGTCAAGGACGAGTCGGTCGACATCGAGGAGCTGTTCCTGAGTCGCATCGAGAAGGCACGCTCGCACCCGCGCATCGTGATCCTCGATGCTTGCCGGGACAATCCTTTCGCCGGCAAGACGCGCAACATCCGCTCCGCCGGCGGGCTGGCGGAGATGGGTGCGCGCGGCACCTTGATCGCATTCGCCTCGGCGCCCGGGGCGCCGGCCGAAGACGGCCCGAGCGGCCGCAACAGCGTCTACACCAAGCACCTGGCCGTGGAGATGATGGTCCCCGGCCTCGAGGTCGAGCAGATGTTCAAGAACGTGCGCGTCAAGGTGCTGCGCGACACCCGCGAACGCCAGCTGCCCTGGGTCAACACCTCGCTGACCTCGAACTTCAGCTTCAACCCGCAACGCAACCCGCCGCCGGCCCAAGAGCAGCCGGGCCGCGAGGCGGCGCGGCAGCCTCAGGTTCGCGAGCCCGCGGGTCGGCGCTTCGAGCCGAACGAACTCGAGAAGCAGCTCGAGCGCGCGCAACGCGAACTCGACGCCGGGCGCGCAACGGCGCCGCCATCCATCCCGCCACCGGCGCCGCCGCCACAGCCGGCCGCACAGCCGCCAGCACTTCCGGCCCCACAGGTGGCCGCGCTATCGCCCCCCGCGAGCAGCACCACGCCCGCCTCGGCAGCGCGCAAGTTCCTGGACCGCGCCGAGGTGGAGCAGCTCCTCGTCGGCAAGACGCACACCCTCAAGGACAGCACAGCGGGCTACCTGATGCGCTGGGACATGCGAAGCGGCGGCCTTATCTATTACAACAGCCAGAGCATCGGCAACGCGAGCAGCAACGGCTCGGGCCGCTGGGAGCTGAAGAACGACGGGAGCCTCTGCGCCAGGTTCAACCCCGTGCCGCCGAGCCGGCTGACCGACGCGCGCAGGCCCGACGACGGCTGCTGGTATTTCTTCCGCGAAGGCGAGAAGCTCATGCGCGCCGGCGCGGCGGCGCCCGAGGCGCAGCCGCAGGCGGAGATCGTGAAGATCCAGTAAGCCCGGCGCCTCACTCGGCGCGAATGTCGTTGGCCTTGACCACCTCGCCCAGCAGCTTGTAGTAGTCGCGCGTCAGCGCCCCCAGCTGCTCGGGCGTGCCGCCGCCGGCTTCGTCGCCGCGGTCGGCAACGGTCTTCTGCACGCCCGGGTCCTTGAGGGCGCTGTTCATCGCCGTGTTGACCTTCTTTACGATGTCGGCATTCAGGCCGGCCGGGCCGTACAGGCCGATGAAGGAGATGACCTGGAAGTCCTTGATGCCTCGCTCCGCGGCCGTGGGCACGTCCGGGAAGGCCGGCACGCGCTTGGGGCCGGTCGCCATCAGTGCCTTGAGCTGGCCGGACTTGAGGAAGGGCGCGACCACGGACGAGGCATCGAACATGCAGGGGACGCGCCCCGCGATCAGGTCGGTCATTGCCGGGCTGCTGCCCTTGTACGGCACATGGCTCATCTTTGGCTTGCCGATGCGCTCGCGGAACAGCTCCATCGCCGTCTGCACCAGGCTGCCGGGCCCGCCGGACGCGTAATCGACGGTCTTGCCCTCCTTGTCCTGCGCCTTGACCCAGGCGATGAATTCCTCGAGGTTCTTGACCGGCAGGCTGGCCGGCACCACCAGCATCAGCGACGAGGTCAGCGTGAGGCCGATGGGCGTGAGCTTGAGCGGATCCGCCACCGGCGTGTTGCGGTAGGTGTGCGGGTTGAGCACCATGTTGCTGCCGTTGCCCACCAGCAGCCTGTAGCCGTCGGGCGCTGCCTTCGAGATGAAGTCGGTGGCAATGTTGCCGTTGACGCCGGGCTTGTTGTCGATCACCACGCTCTGGCCCAGGCTGCTCTGCATGCCGGCGATGAGGATGCGCCCCGCGAAATCCGTCTGCCCACCGGGCGGATAACCCACCACCAGCGTGACCGGCTTGGCGGGCCAGGCGCCCTGGGCGGCGGCGAATCCGGGCAGCATGCTCGCGCCGAGGCCACCCAGCCCGAGCTGCAACGCGGTGCGCCGCGAAAGAGAGACGTTCGACTCGATCGGCATCATGGTCTTCTCCAGACGTTGGCAAATTCGACCCGGCCCATCTTAGGAGCGTGCCGGGTACCTCACAAGCCTCACCGGGCCGCGCCGGCGCCGGTCGAAAAGTTGAAGCTCCTGGCGAAGGACACGCCGTCGTTGGTGCCGGCGATCCTCACCGCGTAGGCCGTGTTCGGCATCAAGGAGGCGTCGGGAATGATCAGCGCCTTGTTGGCAGCCAGCACGCCGTTCGGATCGTTGTCACTGGTCATGGCCGGCCGGAGCACCACGGGAACGTTCCCCGACAGCGTCTGCATCGATGCCGAGGAGATCGCGAGCGTCTGTCCGGTTCGCACGGCCACCAGCAGGCCGTGGCCAAGCGGGCTGGCCCGCAGGTCGCGGCCCGGCACAGGATTGGGGGTCTCGTTGGTGATCTCGAAAAAGACGCCGCTGGTCCCTTCGCAGGGATAGGTGAGCACCTGGTCGCTGGCAGGCTCCTGGCGGCCGGCGGCCGGCGTGAAGCCCAGGTTGAACTGCTGCACGGTGCGCGGGCCGAAGATGGCAGTGGTGCCGAGTTCATCGCTGCCGCGCAGCGCGATCCCGATGTCGCGAAAGCCGCCCAGCATGCCGACCTGGTGGTACGGCAGCGCGAGCAGCGCCCGCACGCCGAAGACGCCCGTGCCCGCGATCGAGCCGGAGTAGTACAGGCTGGAGATTTCGTCGCCCACGCCGCCGGCCGAATAGCCCGCGGCCGAGACCCTGTCCACCGGATTCACGCCCGTGAAGCCGGACGTGCCCGGCGTCTCCTGGTGGGTCAACTGGTTGTTCACGATTTGCCAGTCCGCGTGCGCTTTGGCAGCGGCATCGAGCTGGGCGTTCTGCGCGAGAAGGCCGAATCCGCAGCGCTCGCGCTCCGCGTTCAGCAGTGCAAAGGCCTGGTGGCCCTCCGAAGAAGCGCCGTAGGTGTCGGGGGGGACGGAAGTCACCAGCGTCGAGGGCAGCGCTCCGTCGGCCGGCGCGCTCGGCGGGGTCTGGGTCGACGCTGTAGAGCCCGGCGGCAGCACCGCCACGCCCCCGCCCCCGCCGCCTCCCCCGCCGCAGGCTGCGATCAACGCACAGAAGATGGCTGCGAGCGCACGGCGCCAGCCGTAAGCGGATATGGAAAAGGAAAGCGAATGCGTCATGGCGCCATGACGTCACGAAATCGCGAACCTTCCTGTCAGAGCGCGGCCATCGTTGACGTAGGTAGGCGGAACTCGGAGCGATGCCGACGCTAGGCAAGTCCCGGGCAGACGCGAAAGGCATGGCCGACTAAGCTGAGACCGACGGCGCATTCCTGCCGTAGCCACTCAACCAAGGAGCAGACATGCCTCGCTATCTGGTCGAACGCACCTTTCCCGAAGGCCTGGAGATTCCGGTGACCGATGTCGGCGCGCGAGCCTGCGGCATGGTGATCGCCAACAACGCCAAGAGAGGCGTGACCTGGGTCCACTCCTATGTGAGCAAGGACCATCGCAAGTCATTCTGCGTCTACGACAGCCCGAACCCGGAGGCGATCCGCGAGACGGCGGGCGACAACAGCCTGCCGGTGGACACCATCACGGAAGTCACCGTGCTCGACCCCTACTTCTATCGGGCCTAGGCGCGCACTCTCTTGATTCAAACCTCCCGCGCGGCAGAGAGGAGCTTGGCGCCGAGCAGCGCCATGATGCCGCCGGCCGCGCGGTCGATCCAGGTCTTGCAGCGCAGGTAGGCCGAGCGCGGCGCGGCCGATGACAGCGCCAAGGCCACGATGGCATACCAGCCGGTCTCGATGCAGAAGATGACGACGGGCAAGGCCAGCGCCCGCGACAGGGGCACGTCGCGCGGCAGGAAGGCCGCGAAGATGCTGGCGTAGACCACGGCCGTCTTCGGGTTGCTGATCTGCGTGGCCAGGCCCAGCAGCAGCGCACGCCGGCCGGGCTGCCGGTTGCCGCCCGGCGCCTGCGCCTCGGCGACGTCCAAAGGTTGCTTCGCGCCGCGCCAGATGCGGATGCCGAGATACACCAGGTAGAGCCCGCCGAGCAGCTTGATCGCGAGGTAGAGCGCCGGCACCGCGAGAAAGGCCGCCGGCAATCCGACCAGCGCGGCCACCGCGAAGGCGATGTCGCCGAGCCCCATGCCGAGCGCCGCGGCCAGTGCGTCGCTGCGCGAGGCGACCGCCGTGCGCGCGACCATGACGAAGCTGGGGCCGGGGCTCATGGCGCCGACGATCATGGCGCCGGCGATGCCGAGCAGCGGGAGGGTGATGTCCATGGTTGTGCTTTCGCTCCAAAAGCGCGATGGTAGGTGCTTGTCTTCAGGCCCGCGGATCACAGGAGAAAACCATGCTTCAGAAGTCACCGATCTACGCGTACATCCCGGCGCAAGACGTCGCCCGTGCGAGGCAGTTCTACGAGCAGAAGCTCGGCTTCAAGCCCACGGCGGAAGTGGACGGCGGTGTCGTCTACGAGTGCGCAGGTGGCACCAGCTGCTTCCTGTACCCGACGCCCAACGCCGGCACCTCCAAGGCCAGCCAGGCTTTCTGGCAGGTCGAGGACATCGAGAGCGAAGTGGCCGAACTGAAGACGCGCGGCGTCGTGTTCGAGGACTACGACATGCCGGGGAAAGACGAGAACGGCATCGTAAACGAGGGCGGGGCGAAGGCTGCGTGGTTCACGGATACGGAGGGGAACATCATGGCGGTGATACAGGGCGTTTGAGGGTCGCCGATCACCTCGCCGTTCATGGCGCGGAAGACACCCGCGCAGGCGCCGGCTCGAACTGCTCGCGAATGTTCTGCGCGATCCTCGATGCCAGCGCATCAAGCGCATCGTCATAGCTCCCCGCCACTTCCTGCGGCTTGCCGACCATCTCGTCGAAACTCGCCCAGCGATGACGGGCGTCTGCTGGAACGCTCCAGGAAGCGGTGCCTCTCGAATCGGCGCCGTAGTAGATGGTCTCCCCATAGAGCGTGTCTGCATCCTGCGGACGAATCAGATAGGCACTCAAATTGACGCGCGGCACGTAGTCCATCGAAAACCGAGACGAATACATGCCGACTTCGTTGAAGTAGATGTGCAGCACCGGGTCGGTGACCGCCAGGCGCGTGTAGTCGATGCTGTCAGGTGAGGATACCGGCCGGCGGATACCCTCGATCACTTCTGCTTCGTAGCCCTGCGTGCGCAGTTGCCTGACCAGCGCAGCCGTCATCCTCGGCCCCATGTCCTTGCGCATGGTCTCCATGCGGTCGTTGAAGTCCAAGCTCTTGATGCGATCGGCGATCGACTGCCACAACACGCCGAGCGGGATGCCCTTGTTCTCGGTGTGCAACTTGGCGATGGGCGTCACGGGGATCACCAGGATGCGCGTGAGGCGTGGCGGCTGGACGGGTTCGTCAGGCGTGACGGGGGATCGGGCGCAGCCTGCAAGCAGGCAGAGCGCGAGGACGGGTGTGAAGAAAGAGAAAGATCGCATGATGGCTTTGGTCAAGAACAGAGGGCAGCAACTACTGCTCGACCTCTGTGATTCTTCGCGAGTAGTAGGAAAACGCGGTCTTGCTGGATTCCGTCCGCACTACATGGCCGTAGTCCTGCAGGTAGTACGCCGTTTGAACCTGCCTGTACTTGTCGTTGACGACACGGCATTCGAGTTGCTTCGCCTTGCCGGCGAGCGCCGGATGCAGCGTTGTCGCAGCCATCTCGGCGATGACCTGGCATTGGGTGGTGTACTTGCTTTCTGAAACGCCAAGGCTCGCGACAGCGGAGGCGTACTGGGTCGCCACGCTGAAGGCGATCTGCGAGCCGACGGGCATCCGGCTCCAATCGCCGCTGAACGAGGCTTCCGTCGTCAAGAAGCGGCTCTTGCGCTCATGCAGGGCAAACGCGGCGGTTTCTGCGCTCAGCCCGAACAAGCCGAGGAATGTGATTCCGGTGCGTGTGTAGTCAGTGAGCTTGACCGTTTCGGACATGAGACCCGGTGAAGGCAACGCGGAGAGCAGATGCTCTTCGCGACTCGGTTTCGTGCGGCCCTTGAAGGTGTGCGTCCCTGCCAGCACGAGACGCTTCAAGGTTCTCGGCGCCCGTTGGATTTCGAGTTGCGCAATCGCTTGCAGCACCGCAGCCGCGGGAGCTTGCTGCACCGTCGCAGGGTCATCCGTTGCCTCTTTCTTGCGCGCAGCGAAGGCCGGCAACTTGACCCAGTTCGCCGCATCACCGCAGACCGCCGCGAAGAGCGCCTTGTAGTCTTCGTTGATGTCGCTGCCGATGGCTGCGCGCGGGGCCCTAGTATTGAACAGAAGGCCGTCCGTGACCCGATTCCGATTGTCGACGTCGTAGCCGCTGAGTTGCAGATAAGACCTCGCCGCACAAGAGAGGCTGAAGCGCTCGAACTTCTGACCGAAGGGTGCCCCGTATGGCGGATCGAATCCGATCTTGGGGTAGTCGAACGCGCCCCAGAAGATGAAATCGTCTTCCGCCCTCTCGATGCTCTTGACATCGATCAACGTGACGATGCCATCGCTGCTTCGGCGCACCTCGCGCCAGTCGGGCGCCGTCTGGCACGCGCCTTGAACCGCAGGGATGGCCTTGAGCTGACGCGCAGTCTCTTCCTTCAACTCGCGGCGCTCGCCGTAGCGCTTGCCGCCACCGGGATAGCGTCGCTCACCCGAGGACGTGAATAGCAGCCATGCCTGGACCGAGTCGCAAGATACCGCGAAGTTGCTGGAGAGCCTTCCTTGCTGTGTCGAGAAGGCGGCTTCGTTGCCTGCACGCAGAAGACTGTGGCGTTCCAGCCTGTTGCCGTCGATCAAAGGCTCGCTCGTGAAGCCGGCTGACTCTTGGCTCCCGGATGCGCAGCCCGCAAGGACGAGCACGGCTGCAGCGCAGAAGATGGTATGGATGACCTTCATGTACTTGCGCCGTGCAACGGCGCCTCTTTGTGTTTGTACGTATCGCAGGCACTCGCCGCGCCAATCAATCGAACTCGAAGCGCTGGTCTCTCACCACGTGATGTCTGCCCCAGTGAAAGTTGCAGAGCCGAGCGACCTCCGCACCGTCCTTGCTCTCAGGGATGCAGCCTCCGGTGATCTTGACGGTCTTGGTGCCTTGCTTGGACAGCGGGTATTCGATGCCCGGGCCTTCGGGAATCGTGTGCTGGAGCTCCACCTGCTCCACATAGTCGTCGGTCAGCGCGAAGATCAAGGCGCCATCCAGCCGAAGCATGTAGGTGTCGTGCTGAAAGGCGGCGCCTCGAACCAGACAGAAGTCGACGCGCGACGCTTCTATCTGCTGGCCTCGGCACTCCGGTGCTTGGGGCTTGGGCTGCGCCATGGCGCAGAAGGCTGTGCCCGCAAGGACACAACCGAGGATGGCTCGAACAAGGTTCATGGAATTGACCATGGGTTGACTCATGGAGAGGCGTGTGACTGAGGTGGGAGTACCGACGCGTCAGGTATTGGCGCGGCAATTTCTGCTGCAGGATCTGCTTCAGCTCCCTCTTCTTTTCAAGCGGCGAATTCTGGTGCGCGCGCCCGCTGTTTTGGGCTGCGTCCGAAGAATCTTCACGCATTCGTGACTGAATGCGCAGCCATGCGACGAGTCGCGGTAGCTGTCTTAAGTCGTTCGTGCTAACGCACTGATTTGCCCGGCGCGGCTCTCGGTGTGGAAGAACATCTGCATGAAAGTTCATGGCCAAGCCCCACGGTGATCACTTCTTGCCGGGCCGGATGATGCGCGGCCCCAGCTGATCGAGCACCTTCTGCGTCACGAACACGCGGTCCTCCGCTCCGGCGGGAACCGCCGGCAAGAGGCGAATGAGCAATGAGCGCTGAGGCAGCACGATCGGCGTGGCAGGCATGTAGATGTAGGTCGGCACATAGACCGGCCTCGGCGGCGGCGACGGCATGCCGTAGCTGCGGGTGCGCACGATCGGCGCCGATTCCAAATTCACCACGCTGTCCGCGGGACCATCGCCGCGCCCGGGGTGGCTGACCGCCACGTCCTCGGCTTCGAAGCCAGCGCCATCCGCGCGAGAGAGGGTATCCGTGCCCTCGAGAATCTGTCGATCGAACGAGCCCTCGAGGATCGAGAACGCCGGCGCGTGTTCTTCCTTGGCGATTTCCGCGGCCCGGTAGAGCGTGTAGGCCTGAACGACCCTGAGCGCCGTTCGTGCATTGCCTTGAAACTCGACGCGGACCAGCGCGTCTTCCACCTTGACGCTTCGATAGCCAAGGGAGCCGCGCGGCGCTTCGCTCGCTGCTTGGTAGGGTGTTGGCGGCACAACGCAGCCTGACAGCGCGGCCGCCGCGGCCGCCGCGGCCATGGTGAGTGCAGTCCAATGCTTCCTCATGGAAGTTCCTCCTTGATGGTTTTTTGATGCGCGACAAGCAGGGCCAGCGCCCGGCTGATTCATCTGCGGGATTGGCAAGACTGCTCCGGCGCCGTCTTGCCGCATGAATCGTCTTCGGAACCCGACTGCTGCTCGTGGGTGGCCGTTGCTTTGCAGCCAGACCTGGGTTGGTGACGTCTCAGTTCCTGAGGATGCGCTGGAGCTGAAGAGATTCCTTCGTCATCCCAGCGATTGCCTTGGTTTCGGCGTCGAACCGGACAACACGTTTGAGGTCCGGCGCATAGAGCACGGTAACTTCCATCTGTGAAGATCGCGGTGCTGCGCCGTTGGACATAACCGTGTTGTTCTGCCAGCCGGCGTATCGAATCTTGACCACGCGCACGTCCTCATCGCCGATCTTGTAGGAGCTTTCACCGGTCACGGTCGCGCGAAGGCTGTGCCTGGGGTATTCCTCGCTCCATGCCATGCCCGGCCGGACGTTTACGCGTGCCCAGCCGCCGGGAGGGGACGACGTATCAAAAATGCCCCCTGCAGGCGAACGGATCAACACAACCTGCCCATCGATTCTTTCGACACGAGCGCCTTGGTTAAAGGACATCTCGTTCGCGGTGACCTGATCCAGACGATAGATGACCGGCGACTTGTTCCCCGTCATCTGATCGATCAACACATACTCCAGCGCATCGCCTCGACGCAAGGGCGCCCTGATGCCGCTCGCTGCAACACTGGGCGCTGCCGCGACCGGTGGCACTGATGGATCGCTCGGCCTTGCAAGTTCCGCCGTCGTCGCGGGCCCCGTCGCCCGCACAAAGGTTCCAGAGACCGGCCCCTCATCCCGATGGCCGCTGCGGTCGAACAATCGCTCTTCCCCGAAGACCAGTTGCATCCAAGTCGGATAGGTGTATGCCGCACCGGAGGTGGCGTCGATCACAGCGCCGATCCCGCCTCCGATCAGGATGTTGCCCGCCAAGCCGGCATTGGCGCGCGAGACTGCTTGGCCGACGGCAGAAGGTTGGCCGGCCAATTCGCAAAGCACTGAGAGGTCGCCGCCGGAACGCCGGACCAAAGCACTCTGCCCCGAAACTGCCATGGCCGTTCCCTTGTCGTTGGAAAGCTGGCATTGCGCGCCCTCGACGGCTTTTCCAGTACTGGTGAGCGTCTCGATCTTCACGGACTGCTCGAGCCCCTGGGTGACGGAAGCGCAGCCCGTCAAGAGGGAGAGCGCGCCTGCGAGTACGGACATACCCGCAGATCGCCAATTTGACCAGTTCATCTCGGTTTCCTTTTTGGTTCAATGGATAGCTTCAAACCCCCAGGTACACACTTGGGGTTCAATGGTTTGAGGGCTTGGGTTGATCGAGTCGCGCGAGCATGGCCGGATATGCGCCGCCTTGGCAGCGCAGGCATCGAGCATCCGCCTGCTGCTGTCCAGCCTCACGACGGCGAACGCAACTGTGCTTAGCAAAGCGCCGATTCCACAGCACGCGACTTCTTACTCTCTCTCGCGCTCTCGCTGCTCTGGCTCTGGCTTGTCGCTTGAATGGTCTTCTGAAATCGGCTGGTCCTTGTGTGTGGCTTTTGCTTTGCGCCAACCCAGCGGATCGTTGGTGAAAGGAGGGGGCAGCCCGAGCGCATACGCCTGGCCACTGTATCCAGCTACGGCCATACAACCAAGGCCCATTGACGCGCCCACCCATCTCATCCAGACCATGGGTAGAAACGCCACCGAGCCGAACAAGATCAGCACTCCCATCAAGAACAGAAGCGCAACCCCGAACCCTGTTAGTTTTCCCTCAGTTAAGAGTAGTCGCGATATGCGTTTCATCTCGAGTTTGCTTCTGGACGGCGGAATTGCTGGTTCCACCCGGCCGTGAGACTCACCCGCCGCGGCTGGTGACGGCGCCTGTTGCTTTGTCTGACTGCTCGGCTGAGGCGCTTCTCGATATAGCGTCTCGGTCGACTCGAACGAATTCACGCCGATTCATCCCGATGCGGAGGAAGCAAGTGATCAAACTTCCCTTTGACGTACTGTTGCCACGAGTAAAACACGACTTGGCAGGAGAGAATGAAAAGTCCGAAGCACACTAACAAATAGAAGCTCAACGGAACGCTCGTCATTACAGCTGGCAACCAAAGACAAAGATTTTTTTTACCGCTCAAGCATGAAATTCCAAGCGCAAGCTGTGTACCAACAATTAGCGCAAGCGGAAAGAAAATGATCAATTTTACGATTGCATTGAGTATTGCCGATCGCCTCAAGGACCAGCATTCCGCCCAGGTTCTTACCCGCTCATTTTTCATCGATTACCTTCGCTTTGCGTGTTTGACGATCCATCGCCAAGAAGATCAACTAGTCTCCCGGTCGTTTCCTGAACGGCGGCACCGAGCCACGCCCCTGCTATAGGAAACGCCCTCAACGTCCATCCCGCCCCATAACCAGTAACAGTCCCTGCCGACATCGAAGGCCAACTCGGAGAGCTTCCAACCAACGGCTTGATCCCTTCACCGGCTGCATTGATTGCACTCACAAGTCCTAGACCACTCAAGCCCCCGGTCCCGGTGCCACCGATGCCGTATCCGAACCCCGTACCGTATCGAGCAATGGTGAGAGCTTGCGCTGCACCCCCCGCGCTGCCGGTGAGCGTTGCGATACCCACCTCACCGAAATTGAGTTGACTCACATCTCCGCCGTTGGCAAACAATTGCCCCGCCGTGTTGAAGGCTCCGCCCGCGACGCCCGCCGCACCGTTGCCCAGTAGGACGGCTTGCCCAGGCCCAGAGAGCGCCGCGCGTGTTGATGGCTACCGTCGATTGGCCCAGCACGATGCCGCCTGCAGCGTTGGTCACCGCCTGGGTGCTGGCGACCAGCGCATCCTTGGCGCCGATGAAGCCGGCGTTGTTGTTCAGGGCCCCGCTGTCCAGCGTCAGCGTGCCGGCGCTGGTGATGCCGCCCTGCCCCGTCGCGTAGCCCGCCGCGTTGGTGTTCGCGAGCGCCTGCCCGTGGGTGTCGACCGTCATCGCGCCGCCCGACTGGATCAGGCCGGCGTTGTTGTTGAGCGCGCCCGACTGGACATCGACTGTGGTCGTGGCTGCGATCGTGCCCTGGGCATTGGTCAGGGCCTGGCCATGCGTATCGACGCTCAGGCTGTTGCCGAACACCTTGCCGGCGCTGTTGTCCAGACCGGCATTGCTCAGCACGGTGGCGCCGCCGGCTTGGAGGCTGCCACCCGCATTTGTGGTGGCACCAGTGGTCGTGACCTGGAGCTTGCCGGTCACGGCTGCCATGGTGCCGCGCGTGTTGTCGAGGCTGGCGGATTCGACGGTGGTGTTGCCGTTGGCAGCCAGGGTGCCGTCGACGTTGGTCAGGGTACCGGCGACGGTCGCGCTGAGATCGCCGACTGCCGTGATGCGCCCTTCGGCGTTGTTGTTCAGGCTGCCGGCTTGGATGGTCGTGCTGCCGCCGGCGCCGATCTCGCCCTTGTTGCTGTTGTCCAGCATGGCGCCGACGGTGAGGCCCAGGTTCGAGGTCTCGGCCGCGCGGATGGTTCCGGCCTGGTTGCTCAGACTGCCCGCGGCGACGGTGGTGTTGCCGTTGCTGGCGATGGTGCCGGCGTTGTTGTTCAAGGCACCCACCACCGTGATGCGTGTGGCGCCCGCTTCGCCCTGGACGATCTTGCCGCCCTGGTTGCTCAAGGCGCCGGCATCGATGGTGATCTGCCTGGCGTAGGTGCTGCCGCCGTCCTGGTTGAAGGCGCCAGCAACGTTGACGACCAGCGCCCCGTTGCCGGTGATCTGGCCCCCGGCGCCGCTGTAGCTGCCGCCGGCAATGCTCAGGCTGCCGCTGCCCGCGTGCTCGATCTTGCCGCCGGTGTTGGCGAAGCTCGCGGCCGAGAGGCTCAGGTCCTGGCCGTTGGTGGCAATGCGGCCTTGGGTGTTGTCGATCGCGCCCGAGGTGGCGATGGTCGTCGCGCTGGTGCCGGTCTGCACGATCTCGCCGCCGTGAGTGTTGGCGATGTTCGAGGCGTTCAGGTCGAGCTGGCCCGCATTGAGGATGCCTGCGTCGTTGACCAGCGTCTGGCCAGGTTGTGCATTCACCGCCACGCTCAGCGTGCCCGGCGTGACGACCGTCGCACCGCTCGTCGTGACATTGCCCTGGGTGGCGGTCAGCGCAACGTTGGCGGCACTGGTGGTGCTGGAGGACAGGTCCATGCTCGCGCCCTGCAGCACGGCATCGCCCGCCGCAAGCTGGGTGCCTGTGGCCACCAGCGCGCCGGTGGTCGCCACGCGCAGATCGCCGGTGCTGCCGAGCTTGCCATCGGCCTGGATGCCGGCGCCCAATACCGCCTGTCCTGAGCTTGGCCTGTCCTGAGCTTGTCGAAGGGTCGAAGGGCTTTGCAGGCTGCCGGCGGTGACGGTCGTGTGGCGCCCGGCCGTGATGCTGCCGTCGTTGACGAGCGCGCCGGTGACCTCGAGCGAGGTGTCGTTACTGCCGCGCAGACTGCCGCTGTTGCTCAGGCTCCCCGCCTGGACCGAGAGGTCCGTGGCCGCGCCGATCGTGCCCTCGGCATTGAGCAGTTGATTCGCCACCGTGAGCCGGGTGCCGGCGGTGGCCGACTGGATGCTGCCCTTGCTGTTGTTGAGCGACTGCGCGCCGAGGGCGACGCCCTGGTTGGCCAGCAAGGTGCCGGCGCTGTTGTCGAGGGCGCCGCTGGCGTGGGCCGTCAGGCTGCCTGCGGCGGAGACAGTGCCGCGCGTGTTGTCGAGCGAGCCGCCGGCGCTCAAGCTCGCATCGCCATTGCTCTCGAGCTTGCCGTCCTGGTTGACCAGGTCGCCGGTGGCGACGATGTTCAGGCTTCCGGCGCGCAAGCTCCCGCCGGTGTTGTCGAAGTGGTCGACGTGGGCGCTGAAGTTGTTCGCAACGTTGACCGTGCCGCCCACGTTGCTGAAGCTCGGGCCGCTGGCTGCCAGGCTCGTCGTAGTGAGCGAGCCGCCGTTGTTGTTGACCTGCGGCGTCTGCAGCGCGATCGGGCCGCCCGCGTAGATGCGCCCGCCGTCGTTGAGGATGGAACCCGCGGCGGTCATGCTGCCGGGTGCGGGAGGGACATAGGGTTGCGAAGGGGCTGTGCCGCCGCCGCTACCGGTGTCTGTGCCGCCACCGCCGCCCGTGCTCGGTGTGCCGGGGTCGGTGGTGCCGCCGGTGCCAGTTCCACCGGTGCCTGTGCCGGGGCTGGGTTGCGAAGGCGTTTCAGAAACCGGCTCCGCACCGATCACACCGCCCGCGGTGTTGCTCAGGCTCGGCCCCGCCACCGTCAGGCCGACGCTGCTGGTCTGGCGGATGGTGCCGCCGCGGTTGTCGATGTCGCCGCCTGCGCTGGCGAGTTCGACTCTCGGGCCTTCGAGGGTGCCGCCTGCATTGCCGAGCGTGCCCTGCGTGGCGATCTTGAGTTCGCCGCCGCTGGCGATGCGGCCGCTGTTGGCCAGGCTGTCGGCGTACAGGTTGGCACCGGCGCTGGCCTGCAGGGTGCCGATGTTCTCCAGCCGCCCGGCCGCGGTGACGATGAGCTGACCGGCACCCGCCAGGGTGCCCGCACCGTCCGCGGCCTGGATGGTGCCGGCATTGCGCGCGCCCAGCCCGGCCTCGGTGCCGACAAGCGTGATCTTGCCGGCGTACATGCCGCCGAGCTGGGCGACGTCGAGCGCGAAGGTGGGTGTGGGGCCGGTGCCTGTGGTCGGGCTGATCTGGCTCTGATCGGCAGAGACCTGGTTGGCCCCGGTCACCACCTTGAGCTCGTTGGCCCAGATCCCGGCATTGACCTGCACGGCGCGCGCGAGGATGGCCGCGTAGTCGGTGCGGCTCAGGTCGAGCCCTGCACCGTCGATGCTGATGGTGCCGCCGCGCACCACGAAGCTGTCGAGCCCGCCCTGCGCATTGAACTGCGGCGTGCCCGTGGTCAGCGTGGCTCTCGAAGCATTGATGAAGCCACCACCATCGACCGCGATGCCCGCCGGGTTGGCGATGATCACCTCGGCCCGCTGGCCGCCGACCTCCACGTAGCCGCGCAGCTGCGTCGGGTTGCCGCTCGTGATCTCGTTGAGGATGATGCGCGCCGGGCCTGTCGCCAGGTAGGGATTGCCTTGAACGAAGCCGCCCAACTGCGTCTGCACATCGGTGCGGCTGTTGTTGAGGATGGCGCCGTTGCGCTGAACGTCGAACTGGTTGAAGAGGTTGCGCGAGACGCCCGCTGCGCTGGGCGTCTGGATGTTGACCAGGGGCACGCCGTTGGGTGCCAGCAGCACCGTGGGCCGCAGGTTGGGCGCCACGCCCGGCGCGCCGACGATCTGCGCCGGCGCCGGTGAAACGGCGAGCAAGCCAGCGAGCGCTGTCGCCACCACACCCGAGGTCGCCCCCGTTGCCTTGCCCGCGCTCATGGCCGTTTCTTGCACGACCATGCGCATGCCACGCGCTGCGTTGAAGACGATGCGGTGAAGGTGCTTGTTCATTCTTCTTTCCTTGCCAGCTCAGAAACTGAAGTTCAGGTTGAATCCCGCGGTCGTCCTGGCGGTGCGGTAGCCCTCGGGCTTGCTGATCGGCGCGCCGACGAAGAGGTCGTAGTTCAGGCCCTTCCACGCGCCGCGCAGCCCGATCACGCCGCCGCTCAGGTGCCGCCCGGCCAACTGCTCGGTGGACAGGCCGCCCACGCGCCCGTAGTCGATGCCCAGGTAGAGCTCGGCGCCGCTCGCGCCCAGCGCCCAGCCGATGTCGTTGCGCAGCAGCCAGCCGCGCTCGCCCATCAGGCTCGATTCGCCGTCGAAGCCGCGCACGGTGTAGCGCCCGCCGATCGAGAAGCGGTCCTGCGGCGTCAGCGGCGTGCGGTTCCACTGGCCGCGCCACAGGCCCGCGTAGCGCAGCTTCTGCGCGCCGAGCTCGAAGGGCGCGTTGAGGCCCAGCTCGGCGCTGAGGAGCCTGAAGCGCGAGGTGCCTTCGCCGAACTGCTCTTCGGGCGCGCGCAGCGCGCCGAAGGCACCGGTGCCGCGCCGGTATGCGAGATTGGCGTCGAGCGTGGCCGGGCCGATGAACTCGCGGTGTGCGAGGCCCAGCTCCCAGCCTGCGGTCACGCGCCGCTGCACCTCGATCTCGGTGTCGTTGATGAAGTTGCGCGCGTTGCGCCTGAAGCCGCGCAGGCCGAGCGTGGTCTTGCGGCGCTGGTCGCGATAGACCAGGCGCGAAAGCTTGAGCTCTGCATTGCCCGACTCGCCGGCATAGACGTAGTCCTGGTCGGCACCCTGCACGGTCTGGTGGTAGCGGTTCTGCGAAGCGGTGGCGCCGAAGAGCCAGTAGCCATAGGGCACCGAGTAGTGCACGGTCTGCCCGCTGGTGCCCTGGCCGCTGTGGTTGAAGGCGTCGTGGTTCGCGCTGACGTAGAAGAGGTCGTTGAGTCCGAGCGGGTTGTCCCAGGCGACGGTGGCGCCCGCCTGCGTTTTGCCGGTGGCCTTGGTGCCGCCGTCGTCCAGGCTCAAGGTGGTGCGCAGCGGGAAGCGCTGGCTGTACTTCACGACCAGGTCGCTGTCGCCGGGGCGGGCACCGGCGGCCTTGGAGGGCTCGATCTGGATGTCGGCTTCGGCGGTGGGTGCGCGCTTGAGGTTCTCCAGGCCCTGCTCGATGTCGCGCAGGTTGAGCAGTTCGCCGGCTGCACCTGCTTGGGCCGGGATGGCGCTCGCGAGGCTGGTGCGCGCATCGCTGCCTTCAGCAAAGCGGATGGCGGCGATGCGCCCGGGGATCAGCGTGAGCGTCAGCGTGCCCTGGCTCAGGTCCTGCGGCGCCGCGAGCACGCGGGTGGTGACGTAACCGCGCGCGACGGCGGCCTGCTGCAGCCGGGTCAGGACGATGTTGACGCCCTCGGTGCCGAGGCAGCGGCCCAGCGGGTCGTCGCTGCCGTCTTCACCGGCAGCGACGGCGAGGAGGCCCTGGAAGTCTTCGGCGAGCTCGCCGTCGAGCACGATGCGCTCGATGCGAAAGCACGGGCTTTCGTCCTTGGCCAGGCGCCGGGTTTCGGGCTGCGCTGCGGGCTGCAGGCGGCTGTCGACCGCGCGTTCCTGCTGCTGGCGCAGCGCGCGTTCGCGTTCCTGCTGGCGCTGTTCCTCGACGAAGGGATTGGGCGCCGAAGGCAGCGGCGCCGTCTGCGCCTGGGCCACTGCCGCCGCGGCGCCCAGCACGGTCATCGTCCAAGCATTGCGCCGCAAAAAAACGGCGCGCGTTTTCTCATGGGCCTGTGGCCCTCGACCTCCCCTGAATACCATCGCTGACCCCGGCACCTTCTTCTTGTTGAGGCGCGCATTCTGGCGGCCATGCTCGAGGCTTCAAGCTGCGCGGCAAGAATCTCCGCGCTTTCGTGACCGAATGCGCAGCGATGCGATCCCGCGTGGAAACTCGCTTAAGTCGTTCGTGTTATGAGGCCGAGCCCGCGCTCAGGGCCTGCCGTCGCGCAACACCGCCACCTGCTCCGCATGGCTGCGCTCGATGCGTTCCAGCCGGGCCGCGCGCGCTTCTGCATTGACCCACTTCGCGGCGAGCGCGCGCCGCTTCGCGAGCTGGTAGTCCAGCTCGGCCGCAGCCAGCAGCGCGGTGTTGTCCGCCGCAACGTAGCCGAAGGGCGCATGCAGCGACTTCAGCACCTCGCGCTCGCCGTCGCCGCGCGGCCCCTTGGTGCGGCCGTAGTCGACCAGAAAGTCCTGCAGCTTCTTCTGCAACGCGAGGGGATGGGCGCGCCGCATCACGACCACGGCCGGAGGAATGGGCTCGGACTGCCAGATCACCTGCAGCCGATCGGCCTCGGCCGGAAACTGCTGCCTGAAGCGCTCGAAGTCGATCGTGTTGTTGGTGGCCACGTCGGCATCGCCGTTCGCCACCGCGAGCGCGGTGGCCTGGTGCGTGTCGACGATCTCGCTCTGGAAGCGCGTCTCCATCGCGATGCCGTTCGGCAGGAAGAGCTGGAGCTGCGGCACGATGAAGCCCGACACCGAGCGGCTGTCGCCGCGCGCCAGGCGCCAGCGTTCGGGGCGGGCCAGCAGCTCCTTCAGCGAATTGTGGGCGCCTGTCTTGCGCGCGAGCAGCACGGCGCGACTGTCGGGCAGGCCGTCGACCCGCGCCACCTGGGCCACCACGTTCATGCGCCGTTCTGCGACGGCATCGAGCGCCAGTTTGGCCGACAGCAGCGCGAAATCGACGTCGTCGCGCCGGAGGGCCTGGGCCAGCGATTCGTAGGAGGTCACGGAGAGCACACTCACCGGCCGGCCGAGCGCGCGGCTCAGGTCGTTGAGCAGCGGCGTCCAGTTGCCGCGCGACTCGACCGCACCGCCGACCGGCAGCACGCCAAAGCGGATGGCCGGCGGCGGCTCGGCGCGAAGGCTCTGTGCGAGCGCGGCAGCGGCTTGCCAGCCCAGCGTGGCAGCCAGGGTGCACTGCCACGCCGCGCGCAGCACACACCGCCTCATGCGAGGCTCAGGGTGCGCCGTTGCGCAAGGCCGCCACCTGCTCGGCATACCCGCTCTCGATGCGCTGCAGCCGGGCCTGGCGCGCCGCCTCGTTGACCCACTGCGAGGTCATGGCGCTCTGCCTGGCGAGCTGGTAGGCCAGCTTGGCAGCCGGCAACAGCGAACTGTTGTCGGCCGCGACGAAACCGGCGAGGTCGTGCAGCGACTTCAGCACGGCGCGCTCGGCGTCGCCGCGCGGCCCCTTGGCGCGCGCGTAGTCGACCAGGAAGGCCTGCACCTTCTTCTGGAACTCGGGGCTGTACTCGCGCCGCACCACCAGTTGCGCATGCGGGATCAGTTCCGACTCCCAGATCACCTGCAACCGATCGGCCTCGGCCGGGAACTGGAGCTTGAAGCGCTCGAAATCGGCCGTGTTGTTGGTGGCCACGTCGGCCTCGCCGTTGGCCACCGCCAGCGCCGTCGCCTGGTGCGTGCCCACCACTTCGCTGGCGAAGCGCGTCTCCATCGCGATGTGGTTCGGCAGGAAGAGCTGGAGCTGCGGCACGATGAAGCCCGACACCGAGCGGCTCTCGCCGCGCGCCAGGCGCCAGCCCTCGGGCTGGGCCAGCAGGTCTTTCAGCGTGGTGAACTTCCCGGTCTTGCGCGTGAGCAGCAGCGCGCGGTAGCCGGGCAGGCCGTCGTGGCGCGTGACCTGCGCCACGACGTTCATGCGGCGCTGCGTGACGGCATCGAGCGCCATCTTGCCGGACAGGAAGGCCATGTCGACCTGGTCGCGCTGGATCGCCTGTTCGAGCGCTTCGTAGGAAGTGACCGAGAGCACGCTGACCGGCCGGCCGATGGCGCGGCTCAGGTCTGCGAGGAGCGGCTCCCAGTCGTTGCGCGATTCGAAGGCGCCGCCCAGCGGCAGGATGCCGAAGCGCAGCGGCGCCGTCTTGGCGGCGGCAGCCGTGCCCGCGGTTTGCGCCGCGGCCGCGAGCGTCGCGCCCAGCAGCAACGCCAGCGCGCCGCGCCCCAGCAGGGCGGCGGCGCGCCGTGCCATCATCCGCAAACGCCCGGAATGCGGGGCGGGAGAAGCAAGGGGAGCACCGGCGGCGCAATGGACAGGAAATTGCATCTTCTTCTGGAACGCGTCGGCTGGGGGCCTTGGGGCTGGTCAAAGCGGTTCTGTCGAGAACACAATTAGAAACCAACTTCGATCAGATTCGTGACGTTTTTCTCTAGACATGTACTTAAGTCGGTGGTTGACACACAAGTCGCCAGGCGTCTGATGCGCCCATGAACTGGCCCTTTCGCGCCCTCCGCCTGCTGATGCGCCTGACGCTGGCGCAGCAGCTCGTGCTGCTGGCGCTCTTGCCCGCCATGGTGGCGACGCTGGGTGCGATCGCGGTGCTGACGCGCCAGCACCTCGCGAGCGTGACCGAGCTGATGCGCGCCAATGCGCAGACCGTGGCGCTGCAGGTGGCGACGGTGGCCCAGATCCAGCTCCACAGCATGGACCGCCGCGCGCTGCAGCGCACCGCGCAGTCCGGCAGCTACCAGCCACACGTGCAGCAGGTGCAGATCTGGTCCGAAGACGGCGAGATCCTCGCCAATTCGGAAACCACCGACCGCGAGCGCAGCGAGGGCCTGCAGGTGGTGGCGCCGATCATCGGCGACGACGGCAAGCACACCGGCAAGGTGATGGTGGAGATCAGCCTCGACGCGGTGCAGCGCGCCAAGCGCTCGGTGTGGATCAACGTGGTGCTGGTGCTGGCGGCCAGCCTGGTGGGCGTGGGGCTGGCCGGCTGGTGGGCGGCACGCCGCATCAGCGCGCCGATCCGCGCCCTCGGCGAGGCGGTCGACCGGCTGGGCGCCGGCGAGGACGCGCAGGTGGCGGTCCAAGGCACGGCCGAGGTGCGGCACCTGCAACACGGCTTCAACGAGGCGGCGCGCGCGCTGTCGGAAAGCCGCGGCGAGCTGGAAAGCCGCATCGCCAACGCCACGGCCGAACTGGCCAGCAAGAACCAGCAGCTCGAGGTGGCGAGCCAGGCCAAGACGCGCTTGCTGGCCGCCGCCAGCCACGACCTGCGCCAGCCGCTGCACGCGCTGACGCTGTTCTCCGACGGCCTGGCCAACGGCGAGACCGACCCGGTGCGCCTGCAGCGCATCGGCCATATCCGCGAATGCGTCGAATCGCTGGACCGGCTGTTCTCGGAGCTTCTCAACCTCTCGCAGCTCGATGCCGGCGTGCTGCAGCCGCAGTGGGCGGACTTTGCGCTCGATCATCTGTTCGACGAGATCAGCCGCAACTTCCGGCCGGTGGCCGAGCAGCAGAACCTGCGGCTGGTGGTGCGCAAGACCGAGCTCTGGGTGCGCAGCGACTACGTGATGCTCTCGCGCATCCTGAACAACCTGGTGTCGAACTCGCTGCGCCACACCACCGAGGGCGGCGTGCTGATCGGCGCGCGCCGGCGCGGCCGCGGCATCCGCATCGACGTGGTGGACACCGGCGTCGGCATCGCGGCGCATCACCAGTCGCGGGTCTTCGAGGAGTTCTACCAGGTCGAGCCGCACGGCCGGCAGGGCCGCGACGCGCGCGGCATGGGCCTGGGCCTCGCCACCGTGCAGCGGCTGGCGGCGCTGCTCAACGCGCGCGTCGAGCTGAGCTCGCAGCCGCACAAGGGCACTTGCGTGCGCGTGATGGTGCGTGGCGCCGAGCCCGCGGCAGCGGCGCCGGTGGGCCCGGCAGCCCTGCCCCATGGCGCCGGCGGCGAGGACGAAGCGAGCCTGCGCGGCGTGCGGGTGCTGGTGATCGACGACGAGCGCACCATCCTCGAGGGCCTGCAGGTGGTGCTCTCGAACTGGGGTGCCGAGGTGATGGCCGCGCAGACCCGCAACGAGGCCCTGGCGCTGGCCGACGAGTGGGACCGGCCGCCCGACCTGGTGGTGAGCGACCTGCTGCTGCAAGGCGGCGACAACGGCCTCGATGTGCTGGCCGCGCTGGAGCGCCATCCGCGCGGCATCGGCGAGGCGACGGCACGCCTGCTGGTGACCGGCGAGACCAAGCCCGACCGGCTGCGCGAAGTGGCGAACTCGGGCGTCGCCGTGCTCTACAAGCCGGTGTCGCCGAAGCTGCTGCGGCAGGCGATCAATGCCCAGTTGGCGGCGGTGCGTCAGGCGGTGTTGTAGGAAGGTCCCGCCAGGGATACGACGTCGGAGATAGGCCGACAGGCCGCGAAGCCGTGCAGTCTTCCACGGCAATCCGGTGCCGTGCAGGCCGACATAAGCCCTCTGCCTTATCGCGCGAAGCAGGCCGCGTCCGTACATTGGGTCCATCACCCACTGCAGGTGCAGTTCATGTTTGCGAATCGATCTCCAGCGCTCTTTCAAGGGCTGCGCACCATCGCGGGCATGGCCATCGCCGTCCTGCTCGCCGGCGGCGCGAACGCGGCCGGGCTCACGGTGCTGGTGGCCGACGAGCTGGCGGCCCACACGGAGTTCGTTCGCCTGTTGCGCGAATCCCAGGAGGCCGGCAGCCGTTTCGATCTGGTCCGCCTGCCCGCCGGCGGCCCCGTCCCGGAGCTTGCGGGCGCCGGTGAAGACCGCGTGACGGCCGGCGTGCGCACCCGCGGCATGCGCCCGAGTGCTCCGGCGGAGGTTCCGGTCACGATGGCCGTCGGGCCGGTGGCGGCGCGCGCCGCCATCGAGCGGCCGGGCCAGGACCCGCTGGTGCTCGTGATGCTGAGCCGGCTCGACTACGAAAGCCTCAAGACAAGCCCCGCGCTGCGGCGCACCGACCGCCATGTCGGCGTGCTGCTGCGCGAGCCGGCAATGGCCGACCAGCTGACGCTCATCGACGCGGTGCTGCCGCAGAAGCGCCGGCTCGGCGTGGTGGCGACGGCCGAGTCGGAGCCGATCGTGCGCGAGCTGCAGCGCGCGGCCCAGGGCTGGGATCTGCAGGTCGAATACGCACCCGACGCGACCTCGCTGGCCTCGGTACTGCGCGTGCTGGTGCCGCGCAGCGATGCGCTCATGGTGCTGCCCGACCTGATCGGCGACAGCCAGGCCGCCACGCTCTCGGTGCTGCGCGCGGGCGCCGGCGCCGGCCTGCCGGTGTTCGGCACCAGCGACGGCCTGGTCCGCTCGGGCGGGCTTGCGGCCGCCGTCTCGACGCCGGGGCAGCTCGCGCTGCAGGCGCGCGCGCTCGGGCAGAAGGTGGCCGCCGCGCCGGCGGGCGCGGGCGTGCTGGTCGAGGCGGCGACGCCGGCCACGGTGCGCATCAACGCCACCGTCGCGCGCGGTCTGGGCCTGCGCATTCCGGAAGAGCGGGAACTGACCGAGCGGGTGACCGCCACCCGATGACCGCCCCGAGCCACGGTCTGGCCGTGCCCGCCTCCGCCGCACGACCGACGGACCCGCCCGCAACGGACGGCCGCACCGTCGTGGTCGGCGGCAGCCTCCAGCGCGACCTGTTCCGGCTCGGCGTGGTGCCCTGCGCGGCGGTGGCCATCGCGCTCACCGCCTGGTTCACCCACAGCCGCCTCGAGACGCTCGAAGCTGCCTTCAATGCCGAAGGCCAGGCCGTGGCGCGCCAGGTGGCCGCGATGTCCGACCTGAGCCTCTACGCCGGCGACCTGCCCGCGCTGCAGAACGTCGCCAACGCGGCGCTGCGCGGCGGCCAAGTGACGCGGGTGGAGATCAGCAACAGCGCCGGCGTCTACGTGACGGCCGGCCCCAAGACCGCGCCTCTGGCGCAGCTGCGCATGTTCACCGCGCCGGTCACGCTGCGCGAGGCCTCGCGCGCCAGCGCCTTCGCGCCCGAAGGCTCGACCGCCGCCGGCGAAACGCCCATCGGCCTGGTGCAGGCCTTCCGCGACACCACGGCCTATGCGCGCGAACGCACACGCTCGCTGATGGCGGGCATCGGCATCGCGATGATCGCGCTCCTGGCGGCGTGGGCCTGGGTGCGCCACACGGCGCGTGCGGTCGCACAGCCGCTGCGGCGCATCTCGCGCACCGTGGCGGCGCTGGAGGCGGGCCGGTTCGATGCGCGCTGCAACGTCGTCGCGCGCAACGCAGGCGAACAAAAGGGCGAAGCCGGCAAGCCGCGCGCGCGCCATGAGCTCGCCAACCTCGCGCACGACATCAACCGCCTGGCCGAGCGCCTGCAGCGCAACCGGCAGCAGAGCGAGGAGCAGGTGCGCGAAGCCACCGCCGTCGCGCTGCAGCGCATGGCCGAGGCCGAGCAGGCGGCCTTGTCGCGCGCCCGCTTCCTCGCCGCGGCCAGCCACGACCTGCGCCAGCCGCTGCATGCGATGGGCCTGTTCATCGACGGCCTGCTGCCCACGGCTACCGAAACGCAGCGGCCTGCCGTGCTGCGCCTGCAGGAGGGCGCCGAGTTCATGGGCGTGCTGCTCGACGATCTGCTCGAGATCTCGCGCCTCGATGCGCAGGTGCTGACGCCGGCGATCACCGACGTGTCGCTCGCCACGCTGTTCGACCAGCTCGACGCCCAGCATGCGGCGCGCGCCGCCGCCGCGCGCGTGCGGCTGGTGTGGATGGACCGCGGGCTCGCGGTGCGCACCGATTCGGCCCTCCTGCTGCGCATCGTCGGCAACCTGGTCAGCAATGCGATCCACCACACCTCGCCCGACGGCACGGTGCTGGTGCTGGCGCGACAGCGCGGCGGCAAGGTGCGCATCGAAGTGCGCGACAACGGCGTGGGCATCGCGCCGATCCACCAGGCGCGGATCTTCGAGGAGTTCTACCAGGTCGCGAACACCGAACGCGACCGCCGCCAGGGCTTCGGCCTCGGCCTCGCGATCTGCGCCCGCATCGCCGCGCTGCTCGGCACGCGCATCGCGCTGCGCTCGGCGCTGCAGGCCGGCAGCAGCTTCGCGCTGGAGCTGCCGCGCGCGAACCCGCGCGACGTGCTGCCGCTGGCTCCCGAGCCGCTGGCCGCGTCGCCGCTGGCCGGGCTGCGCTGCCTCGTGGTGGACGACGACCCGGCCATCCTCGATGCCAGCCGCGCGCTGCTCGGGCAATGGGGCTGCCTGGTGGAATGCGTGACCACCGGCAGCGAGGCGCTGGAGCGGCTTGCCGACGCCGGCACGCGCCTCGACGTGCTGCTGTGCGACCTGCAGCTGGCCGGCGACGAGGACGGCATGGAAGTGATCGACGCCGCGCGCCGGCTGCAGCCCGACGCGCTGGCGGTGCTGGTCTCGGGCGCCACCGGGCCCGAGGTGCTGCAGCGGCTGCGTCAGGGCGGCGTGATGCTGCTCACCAAGCCGGTGGCGCCGGCCAAGCTGCGGGCCTTGCTCTCCACGCGCCGCAGCAATTCATGAGCCGCCACGCTCCGTCACTGCGTGTACTCGCTGCCCCCCGATGGGGCCGCAGGCCGCCTTGGGCGGCCCGGCGCCGGCCTGAGCCTGAGTACACAATGCGCCGATGCTCGACATCACGGCCCTGAAAGACATCCGCCCCTTCATCGCGACGCCGAGCTACAACGGCGCGATGAGCTCGACCTACGTGCGCAGCCTGCTCGGCCTGGTGAACCTGGCCTGGAGCCACGGCTTCGCGATGCAGACCCGCTTTCTCGACGGCGACAGCCTGATCCCGCGCGCGCGCAACCGCCTCGTGGCCGAGTTCATGGCCGATGCACGATGGACGCACCTGTTCTGGATCGACGCCGACATCGGCTTCGAGCCCGAGGCCGCGCTGCGGCTGCTGCTCGCCGGCCGCGAGGTGGTGGCCGGCGTCTACCCGCTCAAGAGCGACGGCTGGCCCGCCGAGGGCCTGCGCGCGCCGCTGCCCGCGGGCAGCACGCGCGAGGAGTTCGAGGTCCGCCATGCACGCTTTCCGGCCAACGCGCTGGAGGGCGATCGCACGGTGGACGCGGACGGCTTCGTCGAAGTGCTCGACGCGCCCACGGGCTTCATGCTGATCGCGCGCACGGTGTTCGAGCGGCTGGCCGCGGCCTGCCCCGAACTGCGCTACACGCCCGATGCCGCCACCGGCGACCTCGCCTCGCGCGCCTGGCCGCACTACCGCTTCTTCGACGTGATGGCCGAGCCGGACAACGGCCGCTACTTGAGCGAGGACTATGCGTTCTGCCGCCGCTGGCAATCGGTGAGCGGCAAGGTCTTCATCGATGCGCGCTCCCGCCTCACGCATCAGGGCCTGCGCACCTACACCGGCGACTTCGGCCGGGCGCTGGCGGCGCGATGAGGCGCGCGTGAGGAGGTGTAGGCGGGCCGCTCCTGCTCCTGCGGAAACCGCGGCCGCGTTCAACAGAATCGCCTCAAGCGTATTGCGCGAGGCCGTGGCCGAGGGACCAATTCTCTTTCGCGACCTCAACAAGGCTCACGAACACGTCCTCCGGCCGGATGCCGGGGCTTTCGCCGAGCAGCTCCGCGATCCGCCCGAACAGCGCCTTCTTCTGTTCCACGGTGCGGGTGTTGTTCACGGTCATCTGGATCAGCACGAGATCGTCGCTCCGGGCGATGCCAAGATAAGACGCGCCGTAGCGGAAGTTCGCAGCGTCATGCTCCCTGATGGTCATGAACTGGTTGTCTAAGGGCACGTTGAACGTTTCGTGCATCGCGCGGTAAAGGCTGTCGAAGATCGCCTGCCGGTAGGCTTCCGGCTTTCCGGCGCGCAGCGAGATGT
Organism: Variovorax sp. LjRoot84; assembly: GCF_964254305.1. NCBI lineage: Bacteria > Pseudomonadati > Pseudomonadota > Betaproteobacteria > Burkholderiales > Comamonadaceae > Variovorax > Variovorax sp. LjRoot84. The sequence goes on along the minus strand of NZ_CAXUTE020000001.1, from coordinate 695,986 downwards.
GAGTGAGCGGCATGCAAGTCCTTTCCATGTTGTCCTGGTTTTATGTTATCTATTTTGATATGCTATTTATATTTATATCAGCGATAACAAATAGAAATAATGGAACGCCCCCTCGACTTGGATGCCGTCGAGGCTTTCATCCGCATCGTCGAGCTTGGCAGCTTCACGCGCGCGGCTGAAGCCATGCAGACGACGCAGGCCGCGGTCAGCTTGAAGCTGAAGCGGCTCGAAGAGAGGCTCGGCTGCCGGCTCGTCGAGCGGACGCCCCGGTCGGTGCAGCTTTCGGCGCGGGGCGCAGCCTTCCTCGAACACGCCCGCGAACTCCTGGAGGTACACGACCGCGCGCTCGCCGAATTTGCCGGAGCCCGGCAGCGCCTCACCATCGGCATCAGCGACCATGTTGCGGGGCCGGAGCTCCCCGCGCTGATCGCGCGCATGAATGCGCAAGACCCGCAGCTGTTGATCGAAATCCGGATCGGATCGTCGGGCGACCTGCTTCAAAGCTTCGACCGGCGGGAACTCGACACCGTGATCGTCCGCCTGCATGTCGGGCGGAGCGACGGGGAAATTCTTACCGAAGAAAAATTCGGCTGGTTCGCAGCGCCAAGCTGGCAGCATCGCGCGGGCGAGCCCCTGCCGCTTGCCACGCTTGCCGAGCCCTGCGGCGTGCGTGTGATGGCCGGGCAGCTTCTCGATGCGGCAGCCGTGCCCTGGACAGAAATTTTCGTCGGCGGCGGCGTTGCGGCGGTCGCTGCGGCCGTCATGGCCGGGCTGGGCGTTGCTGCATTGGCTCCGCGCATGCTGCCATTTGGCGCAGTTGACGTGGGCGCCAAGCTCGGGCTTCCCGATTTACCGCGCTTGCCAGTTCTGCTTCACTCAAGGGTCAAGGACGGCCGGCCGCGCGATGCGCTTGCCGCGCTTTCGGCTGCCTTCAGGAGCGCGGTGCGAGGCTAACGAAAGCTCACGAACTGTGAGCAGGCCGGGTCAGCAACTTGTCCAAGGCTCACCCACTATGACTCCGGACAGGAGGCTTCGACAAGCTCAGCCCGAACGGATACGCAAGGTGCCTCAGAAGTCGGCGCAGCCGTTGCGGCGCTCCGTGTCGATGCAATTGGTGAGATTGGGCCGCGAGCGCACGCGCGACCATTCGCGCGCCAGCACGTCGCCGCCCTGCGCGGCGCGGTCGCCGCCCAGCGGCCCGGTCGCGAGGCAGATCGGCGCCGGCCCGATGTTGCGGTCGTAGAGCCAGGTGCTCTGGTTCTCGCGCACCACGTCGGGCTTGATCAGTTCCACGAGTCCACCCACCGTCAACACGCCCGGCACCACGCTGACCGCATAACCCTCGGCCGAGCTGAAGCTGCCGTTGATCGGGTAGCTGCCCGGCAGGCTGAATTGCGTGGCGGGGCTCGACACGGCGCCGGCAAAACCGGCGCCGGTGTCGCCGAGGATCAGGCCGGTGATGCTGTAGGTGAACAGCGGATTCGGCACGCCGCCGGGCCGCGCGGCGTTGTGGACGAGGACGACGGCGCTCGGCTGCTGCGCGTAGATGAAGTGGTTGGCACCGGCGGGAATCGTCACCGTGCAGAGGCCCTGGTAGGCGCAGTGGTAGAGATTGGGCAGCAGGCCCGAGCCTGCGAGCCCGCCGCGCGTCTCGCCGACCCAGGTGTCGGCCCACACGCGCCAGGGCGCGCCGGCGATGGTGAAGGCCCCGAGATTCTGGAAACGCGCTGCCGCCACCAGGTCGGTGCCGCTGCCGCTCGTGACGTTGGTGCCGAGCGAGAGGTCGCCGGCGAGCGTGCGCACGAACACGGTGTCGGCCGCCATCGAGGTGGTGGAGACCGGCTGCGGCAGGTTGCTCGCGGCATCGAAGCCGGTCACCGTCACCGGCCCGACGGTGACCGCGTCTGCATCCACGTAGGCGAAGCTTCCCGCCGCGCCGCCGCCGACCGTGCCCACGTTGTTCTGCGGATTGCGCAACTCCACACTGCCGCCGGTCGAGCGTGCGAGCAGGGTGCCGGCCGCGATCGCAGCAGCAGCCGCCTGCGTGATGTTGCCGGCGCTCAAGAGGCCGAGCTGCGGCGTCGACACCGCTGCGCCGAGGGTGATGTTGCCGCCCGCGCCGTTCTGCAGCGTGAGCGCCGAAGCCAGCGCGAGCGGGCCCACCACATCGATGTTGGCCGCATGCGCGTTGCTGCCGGCCACGATGGTCGGCGTGGTGAGGCGCGTGAACTCGGCGGCCGAGACCGCGAAGCCGGTGGCCGCCGTGCCGCCGAGCGTGATCGGCACGTCCGGGCGGTCCAGCGCGTTGCCCGCGAGGTCCACGCCGCCGGGCCGCAGGTCGAGTGCATTGCCCGCGCGCACCGTGCCGCCGATCGCGAGCGCATCGGTGCTGCCGTCGTTGACCGCGCGCAGCACCACGTTGCGGTTGCCGTCGATGCGGCCGGCCGGCGGTGCGGTCGCCGATGCCGCGGGCGCGATGTTCACGCCCGCGGCACCGCCGTCGGACTGGCCCGTGACGATGATGTCGCCGCTGCCGGTGGTCTGCAGCAGCGCGCCATCGCGCAGCAGCACGCCGTTGCCGGCCGTGCCGCCGGCCAGCCGGCGCCCAGTGACCGTGATGTTGCCGTCGACGGTGGTGATCGTTTCGCCGTTGATCACGACACCGTGGCCCGGCGGCTCGGAGCTGTTGCTCGAGAAGCTGCCGATGCCCGTCACCGAGACGTTGCCGCTGGTGGTGATGATGGTGGTGCTGGCGTCGAAGCTTTCGAGCTGGACGCCGCTGCCCTCGCTGCGGCTGCCGAACATCGTCACGTTGCCTGTGGCGGTGATGATGGTGCTGTTCTGCATGAACACCGCGCCGTCGACGAAGCCGCCGCCCGTGCCGGTGTCCATGCCGGTGAGCTGCACCGATCCGCCGATGCCCGCATTGCTGCCGCCGGTGTACACCCCGGCGGCAAGAGGATCCACCCGCTTGTTGCCGGTGCGGGTGTCGATCAGCGCTGTGGGTAGGCAGATGGTGCAGCCGGCATCCACGCTGGCGCCCGACATGGCGACATTGCCGCCGTTGCTGTAGATGGCGCCGCTGAGGGTGACCGTGCCGCCGCCGAAGGGCGCGGAGGTGCCGTTGGCGTCGGCGTTGAAGATCACGTTCAGCGGATCGCCGACGGAGGCGATGACCGATGCGCCGTTGACGAAGATGTTCCGATGGGCGTCGAGCTGGAAGGTCAGCGCCCCTTTGTTGCCGCTGTATTCGATCTGCACATCGTCCAATGTGATGTTGCCGTCCGTCGCCGCTCCGGCCGCAGGATTGCCGGTGGTGATGCGCACGCTGGTGCCGCCGTTGAGGGCGTTGTTGATGTCGCCGTCCTGGATGGTGGAGTCGGCGATCGGGGCGAAAGGATTGCTCGTGAGGCCGCCGTCGGCCGCACCGTTGACGATGGTGACGTTGAAGGGATCGATCAGCCAGGTCCCCGCCGTGCCGCGCGGTGCCGACGCGTCGGTGCGCAGGCCCGCGAGATCGATGCCGCCGTTGCTCTCGCCCGCCGGCATGGCGTAGCCGCCCGAGGTCTCGATGTAGCCGCCGTCGCCGCCGTTCGGCCCGCCGCGGGCCGTAAGCGTCCCGTGGGCGCGCAGCGTGCGCTCGCCCATCAGGCGGATGTCGCCGCCGTTGCCGGCCACGGTGGCATCGGCGCTGATGCGGCTGCCCGCGGCGACGGCGATCGCGCCGGTCTGCGGATCGCCGCCGACCGCCGCGGCCTGCAGCCGGATGCGGCCGCCGCCGGCGCCGCCGCTGGCGTCGATGACTCCGCCATCGTCCGGCGCACCGGGCTGCAGCAGGATCGTCCGCCCCTTGACGTCGACCGAGCCGCCCGTCAGACCTGCGCCGTTGCCGGCGGCGGACAGCAGACCGCCGCTGATGGTGACGCCCGCTGCCGAGCCGCCGCTGTCGAGCACGATCTCGCCGTTGCGCGATGCCAGCGAATCGGCGCGCAGCACGCCGCGCGTGTTGACCACGCCTTGCGCGAGTTCGCTGCCCGCGGTCGCCATCATCACGACGCGCCCGCCATCGGCCTGCACCACGCCGCTGTTGGCGACGCCGCTGTAGAGGCCGGAGGAGACCTTGAAAGTGGTGAGCCCGTCGCCCGCGAAATCGACCGTCACCGTGTCGCCCGACACCAGCCCGGCGGTGCCGCCCTGCGCGACGATGCTGCCGCTGTTGCTGACCTGCGCGCCGATGAGCGCGATGGTGCCGCCACCCTGCGCCGTGATGCCGCCGCGGTTCTCGACCGTGCCGAAGACAGTGCCGTCCTGCTTGAACTCGAAGCGCTCGGTGCCGCTCATGAAAGCGCTGTCGCTGGTGCTCATCTTGAGCGTCGACGCGACCAGCCCGCCGACATTCACGCTCGCGCCGTTGCCGAACAGCACGCCGTTGGGATTGACCAGGAACACGCGCCCATTGGCATTCAACGCGCCCGCGATAGTGGAAAGCTCGTTGCCCGTGACGCGGTTGAGCAGCACGCTGCTGGCGCCCGGTTGCGCGATGTTGACCGCATGGCCCGGGCCGATGGAGAAGCCCTGCCAGTCGACGATGGCGCGCTGCGTGCCCTGCACGATGCCCAGTTGCGTGCCGCCGGCCGTCGGCGTGCCGACCGCGACGGCGCCGCCGCGCACCTGGAAGTTGTTCCAGCTCGGCAGTTGCGCGAAGGCCGGTGCGGCGCCCATGCACGCCATGGCCAGCGCCACGGGACGCATGCTGAAGCGCGCGGAGTTGCGGGGGTGTTTCATGTCAGAAGGCCTTTTGCGCCTGCACGTAGAGGCGCGGATTGCGGCCGCCGCCGTCGGTCTGCGCCGGGCGGGTGCCGTCGCGCCAGGCGAGCGTCGCGTTGATGGCGAAGTTGCCGGGCCGCGCCCACGAAACGCCGATGCCGTAGCCGCGCAGGCTCAGGCGGTTCTCGCCGTCGAAGGGCGTCGGGTCGCGCGCCAGCTTGCCGCGCGCCGCGTCGTAGAACACGAAGGGCGTGAGCTCCTCGTTGTAGGACCAGCGCCATTCGACGATGCCGATCACGCCCTCGTCCGCCAGCACCTCGCCGGAGGGGTAGGCGCGCACCGCGCGCGCGCCGCCGAGCGCGAGCTTTTCCGAGGCATCGAGGTTCTTGCTGGCCCACTGGCCGCCGAGCGACAGGTAGAGCGAATGGCGCGGCACGATGGCCTGCAGCCGCGAGACCAGGAAGCTCAGCTTGGTGAAATCGCCTTGGGTGCGGTGGCCGCCGAGGCTCTGGTCGAACGCGAGGGTCTGCGGATCGCGGATGTCCAGCTTGCCGCGGTAGAGCGTGCCGGAACTGGCCCAGTAGCCGCCGCCCAGCACCTCGTCGCGCCGCTCCCAGGTCCAGCCGAGGCCGAAGCCCTGCACCCGCTTCTTCGTGGTGAAGCCCACCGCGCCGAACTCGTCCTCGAGGTCCTTGACGTCGGCGCCCAGGCGCAGAAACAGGTTCTGCTGGCGCTGGCGGATCAGCGGGTAGTTGAGCGAGAAGTCGAGCACGTTGGCCGTGCCCTGCGCATCGAGGTCGGCGAACTGGCCGCCGAGCTCGTAGTTGACGCGCGCCAGGCCCACGCCGGCGCGCCACCCGTTGCTGCCGATCGGCGCCTCGTAGGCCACGCGGCCGAACACCAGCCCGTTGTCGTTGGACACCATCGCGCGCATGTCGAGGTTGTCGCCGATGCCGAAGGGACTGAGCCAGCGCGCGCTGCCACCGACGCGGTAGCGGCCGGACTCCTTGGTGCCGTGGTTGTCGGCCTCGGCGGTGAAGACCCAGCGCCGCGCCGCCGTCACCTCGACCGAAAGATCGGTGGTGCCGGGCTGCGTGCCTTCCTGCAAGCCGGAGGCGACACGGATGCCGGGCTGGTCCGACAGCAGCAGCATCGCGCGTTCGTAGCTTTGCGCACTGACCGCGTCCCCCGGCTGCACCGGCGCGAGGAAGGCGCGCACGCGGGCCTCGGCGATCGGCGCATCGGGCGCCACGATCACGTCGATCTTGCCGAGCCGGCCTTCGATCACGCTGATCTCCACCACGCCGCCCTGCACGGTCTGCACCGGCACCACCGCCTGCGCGAGGAAATAGCCGCGCTCGCGGTACCTGGCGGTGATGGCCTGCGCCAGCGCCTCCAGATCGCCGAGCGTCACGTCGCGGCCGATGTAGGGCTGCGTGATGCTTTGCAGCTCTTCGTTGCTGAGCGCCTTGACGCCGTTGAGGCGCAGGTCGTTGAGGCGGAACGCGGCCGCCGGCACGGGCGGCGCGGGCAGGCTTTGCGGCGCGGGCGAGGCCTGCGCGACCTGGCGGTCGCAGCTGCCGCACGGATCCTGGGTGGGCAGCAGCGTCGTGGCCTCTTCGTCCGCGGCCTGCGCGACCTGCGCGGCCAGCGCCAGCGCGACAGCCACCACCGAGCCGACGCCCCTCATGCCGGGCTCCCCACCTTCAACCGCCAGTTGCCGATCAGGTTGAACGGGGCCCAGAAGAACGGATGCGACATGCGGGGTTCCTTCAATACGGCCAGCTGCCCGGCCTGCATGGCCTGCTGGATGTCCCTGCCCTTGGCCAGTTCGGCATAGAGCGTGCTCATGAGAATGGCGGTGGCGTCGTCCGACACCGGCCACAGCGAGGAGATCAGGCTCGACGTGCCTGCGGAGAGAAAGGAGCGCGTGAAGCCCAGCACCTCGTCGCCCTGCGCGATGCGGCCCAGCCCCGATTCGCAGGCCGACAGCGTGACCAGCGCGGTGCCCTGCATCGGCAGGCCGAGGATCTCGTGCGCTTCCAGGAAGTTCTGCTTGCCGCCTTCGTTGGCCAGGAGGATGCGCGAGTAGAGTGGATCGACCTGGTCGGCTTCGGCATGGGCCGCCACGTGCATCAGCGGTGCGCGCGAGGCCACGTCGCGAAACTGCGTCTTGGTGGCGGCGGCGCCCATGTAGACGTTGTTGCGCGGGAAGAGCTGCGCGAGTTGCTTGACCTCGACCTCGGCGCCGGGCAGGTCGTACTTGTCTTCGATGCGCGGATTGCCGAAGGCGATGAGCGCGGCGTCGACGCGCGGCGAGCGCTGCGCAAGCTGCACCGCGATGCTCATCGAGGGCGCGACCGAGACCGGATGCGTCTCGATCACGTAGCGCCCGTTCAGCCGCAGCGCCTGGAAAGGCAGGTAATGCAAGGGCCCGTGCGGCACGATGATGAGGCGCTCGCCCGGTTTCAACGCGAGCGGACCGAGCAGCGCGGCGCCCAGCTTGTCGGCATTGGCGATGGCGGCGCGCCGGCCGCGCACCACCGAGTTGCGGAAGGTCTCGACCAGTTCGGTCAGGTCGTCGCGCTTGATCGCGATGCTCTTCGCCTCGATGCCGGAGGGGCTGACCACCCAGGCCTGCAGGCGGTCGGGCAGCGCATGGAACTGCAGCACGCGTTCGTCGGGCGCCAGCGTGCGCTGCAGGGTCGCGAGGTCGACGGTCGCGGCCGCCTCGCTGCTCACGCGGGCCCGGCCGCGCACCGCGTCGAGCAGCGCACGCGAGCGGCTGCGCTCGCTGAGTTCGAAGGCCTGGCGCGCATCGCCCACCTCGCTGTAGAGGCCGACCCCGCGCTCGAACACGGCCTGCAGATCGGAGAACAAACCCATCTTGAATTCTTCGCTGCGGAACTTCGCGCGCACTGCATCGACGCCGCCGAGCGCGCGGCCCACCGCCTCGGCCGCGGCCTGCTTCTGCCCCAGCGCGAGTTCGCTGCGCGCCACGCCGTCCCAGGCCCAGAGCTGGTAGTAGCCGCTGTCGGTGCCGACCGAACGTGTGGTCAGCTGCAGGTACAGATCGCGCGCCTCGGCCGGCTTGTTCTCGGCCAGCAGCAGCCGCGCGCGCGTGCGCTCGAGCTGCGCGGCCAGCGGCGCCTCGCGCGGCGGCGGCAGCGTGCCGAGCAGCTGGCGCGCGCGTGCCGGCTCGCCCGACTCGATCAGCGCATTGACGAGCGAGGACTGCACCAGCGGCGCATAACGCTGCGAGCTGTTGGCGAGCGCGGTGTCGTAGCTCTGCACCGCGCCGGCATAGTCGCCGCGCCGGGTCTGCACGTCGCCGATGACCTTGTGCACCGGCCCGACGACCAGCTTGGGATCGCGCGCCGGATGCTTGAGCGCCTCGCGCGCGAACTCCTCGGCTTTCTCGAGCTGGCCCGAGTAGCTGTAGACGATGGCAAGATCGCGGTTCGCCATCGCGAGCAGGTTGGGGTCGCGCGTGGCGTTGGCCAGGTGCAGCGCCTTGCTCGCGGCGCGCACGCTCTGGCGGAACTCGCCCGCCTCGGCTAGCGCCACCGCCTGGCTGCAGTATTGATAGCCCGAGAGCTTGGGGCTGTCCTGCGCATAGAGCACCGCGCCGTCGTTGGTGAGCGCGAATAGCGTGTCGGTGTCGGCGAGCCGCGCCTGCTCCTGCTTGCTGGCCGCCGCCTCGGCATCGGGTGCCTGCGCCATGGCCCACTGGCAGCCCACGAGCGCCCCGAGTCCGAGAGCGCCTGCGATCCACTTGCGCGCAGAGTGCGCCCACACGAACCTCGAAGAACCTTGCATTCGACCCCCGCGCGCAGTCTGTAGGCCCGCTTGGCGCAAGCCGCGACGCAGCGGAAGTGCGCGCCTCTCAGACCTCGTCGCGGGAGTCTAGGAGTGGCCTCAGGGGTCGCCTATTCGCAATACGGTCTAGCGCGAAGGGCGTAGGCCTCGGGCCTTGCTCCTGGCGCAGCAGGCTCAACCGGACGGGGCGCTGACGATGACCGCCTTGAAGGCCTCGATGAAATCAGCGGCCTGCTTCGGCGATCGTTCTCCTTGCGGCAACAGCGCCTGAACGCTGACCGGTACTTCCGGCAGCAGCGTGCGCACCTGCAAGGCATCGCTGGTGGTGGCGGCTGCCGTGAACGAGTCGACGATGGCCGGCCCGAGCCCCTGTTCGGCAAACACCATGGCAATGTGATGCGTCTGCGCGGTCAGGCCGCCTTCGGGCTCCCCGCCATGGTGGGCACACTGCTCGGCCAGCATGGCGCCGATCGGATCGCGCTCGTCGATGCGGATGAAGCCGCTGCGCATGAGCTCGGTCAACTCCACCGTGGTACGCCGGTCGCTCGCGCGCCCGGACCGGAGGGACACGCAGACCAGACGGCCCGCGGCGATGGGGACCTGCTGGACGCCGGGATGCTGGATGGCGCCATAGACGATGCCCACATCGCCTTCGCGCAGCGCAATCGCCTGGGTCACCTCGTGCGAGTGCAGCATTCGTATCGCCACGGCCAGGTCGGGGTAGCGCTTGCGAAACAGCTTCAAGGCATCCGGCAGCGCGCGAACGGCCAGGGAGGGAACGATCAGCAGGCGCAACTCGGTGCGGCCGCCCCGGCGCAGGCTGGTGGAAAGCCGCCGCACGGATTCGAGCCGCGACACGAGCAACTGCACTTCCGGATAGAGCGCCTGGGCCTCGCTGGTGGGCACCAGCCTGTTGCGCTGGCGAGTGAACAGTGCATAGCCCAGCTGCAGCTCGGCGTGCTGCAGCGTCAAGGTGACGGCGGGCTGGGTGACGTGAAGCAGGCGAGCCGCGCCGCTCACCGTTCCGGTCAGCATGATCGCGTTGAAGACCTCGATGTGCTTGAGCCGCATGATCAATCTTGTGCAGTCAGGGTATTAGATCACTTAATGGTTTGCAGCCATCTTTCAATGCGACAAAGGGCGTCTCGCCAACCAGAATCTCCATCCATGACACCGAGGCTCCGATCACTTCTCGTCGTCGGTCGGCCCGAGCATCTCGGGGCGGCCGATATCGCCGCGAAGATGGAAGCGATCTGCGCTGCCCAGGCGCCCCGGAAGTACCGGGTCGTGCTCGATCCGGATTCGGCATTCGAGGATGCACCTGCGACCTGCGAAGCCGAGATCGAGCGCGGCAAGATCGCCCTCTTCGACTCGATCTGGCGGATGGACGATACCGATCTCGCGGGCGTGTTGCTGCCGACGATCGAATCCCATCGATTCGCGTCCGAGCTGGCACCGGTCTCCGAAACGCCGATCGTGAGCATGCTTGACGCCTTGGCGAAGCATGTGTCGAGCCGGTACCCGCGCGTGCGAAGAATCGGCGTGCTCGCATCGGCTTCGGTCAATTCGCTGGGCCTGTTCGAAAGCCGTTTCGACGGCGGAGCCCTGGAATTGATCTACCCGCGCGCCACGGCGTTGCGGGAGCTCACCGCGACGATCGAAACACTGAGTGCCTCATCCCTCGGGGAATATGCAGTGTCGGCGGCGGATCTTCAGGCTGTCGAGCGCGCGTACGACGACCTTGCGGATCAGGGCGCTGAACTGGTTCTGGTCGGAAGTACCGTGCTGTGCGTCGCAATGGACAGCTTGCACAGCAAGGCCGCGGCGGCCGGCCTTGCGGTCGTCGACTCGAACCAGGTCTACGCCGAGTTCGCAGCAGAAGCCAACCATGCCTCCGGAACGCGGCCGTTCAAGATCGGTGTGCTGGGCGGCGTCGGGCCGGCCGCCACGGTCAGCTTTCTTGACAACCTGGTTCGGGCCACACCCGCGGCACGGGATCAGGACCACCTCAAGTTCGTGGTGGAGCAGAACCCTCAGATTCCAGACCGCACCGAATACCTGATTCGGGATGGTCTCGATCCGACGCTGGCGTTGTATGCCACGTGCAAGAAGCTGCAGGATGCCGACGCCGACATCATCGCGATTCCCTGCAATACAGCCCATGCGTTCGTGAAATACATCCAGCCGATGCTGGACATCCCGATCGTCCACATGCTGCGGGAGACGGTCGAATTCATCACGAGGGAGTACGCGGGCATCAGGAACATCGGCCTGCTCGCGACCACCGGGACCGTTGCGAGCCGCGTCTATCACGACGAGATCGAACGCGCGATGCGGCAAGTGACAACGCCTGAGCCTGTCGTCCAGCAGCAGATCATGGAGGTCATCTACGGACCCGGAGGCGTCAAGGCAGGCTTCCTGGACGATCACTGCCGGGCCGCGGTAGAGGACGCGATCGGGCAGCTGGTGCGTAGCGGTGCAGAGGTGGTGATTCTGGGATGCACCGAGCTTCCGCTGCTGATTCAGCAGAACCTCGACTACGAGGTCCAGGGCAAGCGGGTCCCCGTCATTGACCCGGCCCAAGTGCTGGCCCGGCGATGCATCGAATTCAGTCAATCCGCACGTTAAAACTCTCATGCGCCCGCGCGCGCGGGTCGACCTGTTCTAGTAGCCTCGCGCCCAGTCGACCTGATTCAGCAAGCCTTGGCCTCGCATCGCACGGCGTATGTTCTCCGCAATCTGCGGCGCGGCCGATTCCGGCGAGGTGATGCCGGCGATGTGCGGCGTGATCAGGATGCCGGGGTGGGCCCAGAACGGATGCCCCTCGGGCAAGGGTTCGACCTGGACGACATCGAGCGTGGCCGCGGCGATGCGGCCCTCGTCGAGGGCGCTCAGAAGATCCTGTTCGACAAGGTGCCCGCCTCGCCCCATGTTGATGAGGAAGGCGCCCTGCCTGAAGCTCGCGAACAAGCGCCCCGAGAGGATGCCCTCGGTGGCATCGGTCAGCGGCAGGACATTGATGACGATGTCCACGCCGGCTGCCATCGCGTGCAGGCCGGCGTCGCCGGCGTGGGTCCGGATGCCCGGCAGATCTCTCGCCCTGCGGCTCCAGCCCTGAACGCCGAAACCATCGGCGGCCAGCGCGCTGGCGACGGCGCTGCCGAGTTCGCCCAGGCCCAGGACGCCCACGGTGGTCTCGGCATTCGACTTCGGCAGCTCGAAGCGCCATGCGCTTTCCCGCGAATTGCGCTCGAACACGTGGAACCTGCGGTGATAGCGGTACACGGCGGCCTTCGCATACGCGATCATGTGCTGCGTGAGCGTCGAATCGATCGACCGCGACAAGGGCACGCCCGCAGGCAGCATCGCGGGGGAGAACTGGTTGATGCCGGCCGACAGCGAAACCACGGCACGCAGGTTCCTGAACGCCAGCAGGCCCTCCTTCGGCGGCTTGTAGACCAATGCGACATCGATCGCGGCCGGATCCGCGCAATGCGGCCCGACCGTGAAGCTGAAGTCGCCGAGGTGCCGCGCCAAGGCTTCGCGCCAGGCTTGCGGTGAATCGAGGTTGCTGCTGAAGAAGATATGGGGTGCGGTGGCGGTCATCCGGTAGGGAGCGTCGGGCGAATCCACCAATGCTAGGCAGCAGGGAACCAAGCCGGCGCAATAAATCTAAGCCGAGATGCTGAGATTTTTGAAGTCCGCTGCGCGCGCGTCTTCCTATGATCGTTCGATCCCATCGCCCGGTTCGCTCATGCCATCCTCGCACCTCCATCCTGAACGCACAGGCTTCAACCAGCCGCTCAGCGGCGACGCCGTGCCGCGTTTCGCGGGCATCGCGACGATGATGCGACTGCCCTTCCAGGAAACGACCGAAGGCCTCGACGCCTGCTTCGTCGGCGTGCCCTTCGACCTCGGCACCTCCAACCGTTCGGGCGCCCGCTTCGGCCCGCGCCAGGTACGCAGCGAGTCCGTATTGCTGCGGCCCTACAACATGGCAACGCGCGCCGCGCCCTTCGACTCGCTGCAGGTCGCCGACATCGGCGACGTGGCCACCAACGCCTACAACATCTTCGACTCGATCGACCGCATCGCCACGGCCTACGACGCCATCATCGCCAACGGCTGCCGCCCCATCAGCATCGGCGGCGACCACACCATCGCGCTGCCGATCCTGCGTGCGATGCACAAGCGCCACGGCCCGATCGGCGTGGTCCACGTCGACGCGCATGCCGACGTGAACGACACCATGGGCGGGGAGAAGATCGCCCACGGCACGCCCTTCCGCCGCGCGGTGGAAGAGGGCCTGCTCGACTGCCGGCGCGTGGTGCAGATCGGCCTGCGCGGCACCGGCTACCACGCCGACGATTTCGACTGGTGCCGCGAGCAGGGCTTTCGCGTGGTGCAGGCCGAGGAGTGCTGGCACAAGAGCCTGGTCCCGCTGATGAAGGAAGTGGTGGAGCGTGTGGGCAAGGGGCCGGTCTACCTCAGCTTCGACATCGACGGCCTCGACCCCGCCTTCGCGCCGGGCACGGGGACGCCGGAGATCGGCGGACTGACGGTGCACCAGGGCCTGGAGATCATCCGCGGCCTGCGTGGCCTCGACCTGGTGGGCGCCGACCTGGTCGAGATCTCGCCGCCCTACGATCCGCACGGAACGACGGCGCTGGTCGGCGCCAACCTCGCGTTCGAGATGCTGTGCGTGCTGCCCGGCGTGGTGTACCGCGACTGAAGCCGAGGCGTGGCGCGCCTATTCGCCGGTTCGCACCTTGCCGAGGATCCAATCGGTGAAGCCCGCGACCAGCGGGTTCTCGCACACTTCGTGGCGGCACACGAGGTAGTACGCGTGCTTGGCCGGAATGCGGTTCTCGAACAGCCGCACGAGCCGGCCTTCGGCCAGGTCGTCGCCCACCAGAAGACTGTCGCCCAGGGCCGCGCCCTGGCCATGAAGTGCCGCCTCGATCGCGATGTGCGCGTTGCCCATCTCGGTCATGCGAAAGCCGCTGGCCGGCATGCCGGCCGCGAGCAGCCAGCGCGTCCACTCGGTGCCGCCGTCCTCGCACAACAGCATGTGATGCTTCAGGTCGTCGAGCGCCCGCACTCCCATCGGCCCGTTGATCATCGCGGGGCTGCAGACGGGGAACAACTCGACATGGCTCAGCAGCCGCACCTGCCGCTCGGGCCAGATGCCCGTGCCGTAGCGGATGCACAGGTCGACCGAGGGCAGGTAGACCTCCTTGTCCTCGTTGGAGGCGATCAGCTTGAGCCGCACATCCGGATGCGCCACCATGAATTCGCCGATGTGACGCGTCAGCAGGCGCGAGGCGAGCCCGACCGGCACCGACACTACCAGGTCGCCCATCATCACGCTGTCGCCCAGCCTGGCGGCCGCGGAAGCAATCATCTGGAAGGCCGCACGGATCGAGGGCAGCAAGGCCTCGCCGTGGGGAGTGAGTTTCAGGCGCGTCTTGTTGCGCGTGAACAGCTGCACGCCGAGTGCGTCTTCCAAAGTGCGCAGCTGATGGCTGACAGCGCTCGGCGTCACGCTCAATTCGTCGGCAGCCTTGACCACGGTCAGGTGGCGGGCAGTGGCATCGAAGGCTCGCAAGGCATTGAGCGGAGGCAGCCGGCTGCGCACCGCCAGGCGCTTCGCGATGTCGTGCACGGAGTGTTCTTCTGTGGGTTTGTCCATGGGGGGATGGGATGCCAGCAAGGTTCAGGCCACAACCCTCGTTTCCCCGCAGTTTCGGCAGGGCCGTGTCCTCCGGATGCTGAGATTTTTTGCAGGCAACCCGGTTCTTAATCTCGTTTTCCAGCGCTGGTCATTCTTACTACGATGCAGCCCATTGTCACTTTGTGGTAACGATATGGAAGCGCAAGAAGCGAGTGCAACGCAGCGTCTTTGGGGAGCCCGTTTCAGGTCGGAACCGTCGGCGGCACTGAAGGCGCTGTCGCGATCGGAGCCGAGTTTCTTCAGGCTCGTGCCCTACGACCTGGCCGGCTCCCGCGCCCATGCTCGCGAGCTGCAGCGCGCGGGCGTGCTGAAGGCCGACGAACTGGCCCAGCTCCTCGCGGCCATCGATGCCGTCGAGCGCGAGTACGCCGCCGGCGACCTGCATCCCTCCGAAGCCGACGAAGACGTGCACACCTTCCTCGAGCGCGTGCTGACCCTGCGGCTCGGCGCCATCGGCGGCAAGCTGCGCGCCGGCCGCTCGCGCAACGACCAGGCCGCCAACGACCTGAAGCTGTACCTGCGCGACCGGGCGCGCACCCTCGCCAGCGCCGTGCTCGAGCTGCAGCACGCGCTCGTGGCGCAGGCCGAGCTGCACATCGGCACGCTGTCGACCGGCTTCACCCATCTGCAGCCCGCGCAGCCCATCGTGTTCGCGCATCACCTGATGGCGCATGCCCAGGCCGTCGGCCGCAACATCGACCGGCTGATCGACTGGGACCGCCGCAGCGCACGTTCGCCGCTCGGTGCCGCCGCGCTGGCCGGTTCGGCGATCTGCCGCTCGCCGGAGCTGTCGGCGATGGAGCTCGGCTACGACGCACCGTGCGAGAACTCGATCGACGCGGTCGCGGCGCGCGACCACGTGTGCGAGTTCCTGTTCGTCGCCAGCATGCTCACGGTCGAGCTGTCGCGCCTGTCCGAAGAGGTGGTCCTGTGGTCATCGCGGCAGTTCCGGTGGGTGGAGCTGGACGACGGCTACTGCACCGGCAGTTCGATCATGCCGCAGAAGAAGAACCCCGACATCGCCGAACTGAGCCGCGGCAAGGCCGGCCGCCTGATCGGCAACCTGACAGGAATGCTCTCTGCCCTGAAGTCGCTGCCGCTGGCCTACAACCGCGACCTGGCCGAAGACAAGAGCGCGGCCTTCGACAGCATCGACACCCTGTCGCTGGTGCTGCCGGCCATGGCCGGAATGATCCGGACGATGCGCGTCGATGTCGAGCAGCTGAAGCGCCAGGCGCCGCTGGGCTTCACGCTCGCCACCGAGGTGGCGGATTGGCTGGCGGTGAACGGCGTGCCTTTCAGCGAAGCGCACGAGATCACCGGCGCGCTGGTCAAGGCCTGCGAAGCGAAGCAGATCGAACTGAGCGATGTCTCCGCCCTGCTGCTGGCCGAGGTCGACCCGCGGCTCAAGCCCGCAGTGCTCGAGCACCTGACGCTCGAAGCCGCCGTGTCGGCGCGCCACGGCCAGGGCGGCACCGCGCCGGAGCGCGTGCGCGAGCAGATCGCACGCCTGAAGACCCGGCTCGCGGAACAGGGTGCGTGGATCGCCGACTACACGGGGCCGCGATGCTGACGGCCGCAGCCACCGCACCGCCGGATGCGTCCACGCCGGCCGGCATTTCCCATCTGAAACATGTGCCGCGCCGCTACTGGGGGCGCTACATCGCCACCACGCTCATCGTGGTGGCGCTGCTGTTCGTGCTCAACGCCTTTGCGCGCGGCAAGATCGAATGGCAGTACGTCGGCAAGTTCCTCACGGCGCAATCGATACTCACCGGCCTGGTCAACACCATCGTGATGAGCGTGCTGGCGATGGGGCTGGGCATCGTGCTGGGCGTGATCACCGCGGTGATGCGCGTGTCGGCCAATCCGGTGCTGAGCTGGGTGGCACGCGGCTACACATGGCTGTTTCGCGGCACGCCCGTGATCCTGCAGCTGCTCCTGTGGTTCAACCTGGCGCTGGTGTTCCCGACCATCGGGATCCCGGGCCTGTGGGAGATGCGCACGGTCGACCTGATGACGCCTTTCCTCGCCGCGCTGCTGGGTCTCGGCATCAACCAGGGCGCCTACACCTCCGAGGTGGTGCGCGCGGGCCTGCTGTCGGTCGACGTCGGCCAGTACGAGGCCGCCAAGTCGATCGGCATGCCGCGTCTGCTCGCGCTGCGCCGCGTGATCCTGCCCCAGGCGATGCGCGTGATCATCCCGCCGATCGGCAACGAGTTCGTCGGCATGATCAAGCTGACCTCGCTGGCCAGCGTGATCCAGTACGCCGAGATGCTGCACAACGCGCAGAACATCTACTACGCCAACGCCCGCGTGATCGAGCTGCTGATCGTGGCCGGCATCTGGTACATCGTGGTGGTCACGGTGCTCTCGCTGCTGCAGTCGCGCGTCGAGTCCTACTACGCACGCGGCGCAGGGCGCGCTGCGGCAAGGCAGTGAGCATGCGCCATCCCGATCCCATCGTGCGCGCGGTCGACGTGCGCAAGAGCTTCGGCGACTTCCAGGCGCTGCAGGGCATCACGCTCGACATCGCCGCCGGCGAGGTGCTCTGCGTCATCGGCCCGTCCGGCTCCGGGAAGAGCACCTTCCTGCGCTGCATCAACCAGCTCGAAACCGTGACCGACGGCGCGCTCTGGGTGAACGGCGAACTGGTCGGCTTTCGCCAGGTGGGCAACAAGCTCTACGCGCTGTCCGAAACCGAGATCGCCCGCCAGCGCCTGAAGACCGGCATGGTGTTCCAGCGCTTCAACCTGTTCCCGCACATGACGGCGCTGGAGAACGTGATCGAGGGCCCGCTGCGCGTGCAGCGCCGCCCGCGCGAGGAGGTGCTCGCCGAAGCGCGCGCGCTGCTCGATCGCGTCGGCCTCGCCCACAAGAGCGAGGCCTTCCCGATCGATCTCTCGGGCGGCCAGCAACAGCGCGTGGCGATCGCCCGCTCGCTGGCGATGCGGCCGCAGCTGATGCTGTTCGACGAGCCCACCTCGGCGCTCGACCCCGAGCTGGTCGGCGAGGTGCTGTCGGTCATGCGCGACCTGGCGACCAGCGGCATGACCATGGTCGTCGTCACCCACGAACTGGGCTTTGCCCGCGACGTGGCGACGCGCGTGATGTTCATGGACCAGGGGCAGATCGTCGAGACCGGCACGCCCGCACAGGTCCTGTCCGCCCCGCAGCATCCGCGCACCCGCGAGTTCATTTCCGCCGTTCGCGGCTGACTTTTTTTCTTTGACCAACCTCCGGAGCTCTCGCATGACTTGCCGCCCACTCACACGTCTCAGCCTCCTCGCCGCAGCCTTCGCGCTGGTCCTGCCGCTGGCGCAGGCACAAACCGCGCGCGCCAAGGGCGCGCCGATCTCCGCCGCGGTGGTCTCCAACTACCCGCCGCTCGAGTTCAAGGACCCGGCCAGCGGCAAGCTGAGCGGCTTCGACATCGACCTGGGCGAGGCACTCGCGGCCAAGCTCGGCACCGCGATCAAATGGGAAGAAACCAGCTTCGACCAGATGATGAGCTCGCTCGCCACCGGCCGCGTCGACATCATTCTTTCCGGCATGACCGACTTGCCGGAGCGTCGCGACGCGGTCAAGTTCATCGACTACCTGAAGACCGGCCCGCAGTTCTACGTGACGAATGCGCGGGCGGCCGAGTTCTCCAGCATGACCGCGCTGTGCGGCAAGAAAGTGGGCGCGAGCCGCCGCACCTCGTTCCCGGTCGAGATCGGCAAGTGGAGCGACGCCCAGTGCGTGAAGGCCGGCAAGCCGGCGATCATCGTGACGGGCACCGACGGCTCGGCCGACGCGCGCACCCAGCTGCGCCAGGGCCGCCTCGACGCGGCGGTGCAAGGCGGCGAAACGCTGCCTTACATCATGGGACAGGAGCCGAACACGTACGCGACGGTCGGCAAGCCCTTCGCCTTCCAGTACGTCGGCCTGGCGATCGGCCGCAAGAACGAGGCGCTCGTGGCCGAGCTGAGCGAGGCCATGACCAAGCTCATCGCCGACGGCAGCTACGCGAAGATCGCCGCCAAGTGGGGCCTCGCCGACTACGCAGTGCCCAAGCTGATCATCGACAGCGCCAACTGAAGCGCATGCCCGTGCAAGCGATCGGCGACGCCGCACCGTCCCGCCTCTGGCCCGAAGGCGTGCAATCGAGCGTTGCGCTCGCCTTCGATGTCGACGGCCCCACCGGCAACGCGATGCTCGACGGCTCGATCTGGCGCAATCCTTCCTTCTTCACGCTCGGCGCCTACGGCCCGTGGCGCGCCGTCGGTTATCTGCTGGACATGCTCGACGAGTACCGCATGCCGGCGACCTTCTTCGTGCCGACCTGGGTGCTCGAGAACTGGCCGGCGCAGATCCGCGCCATCGTCGAACGCGGCCACGAGATCGGCTACCACGGCCACCGGCATGAGGCCTTCTGGCAGCTGACGCGCGAGCGCCAGCAGGAAGTGATGGCGCTGTCGCTCGCGCTGTTCCGCAAGCACCTGGACCTCACGCCCGCCGGCTTTCGCACACCCTCGGGCGACTGGGGCGCGGACACGATCGAGATCCTGCTCGACGCCGGCGTGCGCTATTCGAGTTCCATGCGCGGCGATGACCGGCCCTACTTCATCGAGCATGCGGCCAGCGGCCGCAGCCTGGTGGAGATCCCGGGCCGCTGGGAGCTGGACGACTACGCATCGCTGGCCTACCAGCGCAACCCCGACTATCCCGCCGGCCTCGACCGCATCGCGAGCTACGACGCCACCTTCGACAACTGGCGCCGCGAGTTCGACGGCTCGCACCGCGACGGCCTGTGCATGACGACGCTGTTCCATCCGAAGGTCTCGGGCAAGCCCGGACGCATCCTGCTGCTGGAACGCCTGTGCCAGCACATGCGCAGCCGCGAAGGCGTGTGGTTCGCCCGTTGCGGCGAGGTCGCGCAGTGGTGGCGCGAGCAGCATGCTGGCGCGAGGGTCCTCGCATGAAGCCGCCGGCACGCAGCCACTGGCCCGAGGGCAAGCGGATGGCCTTCGTCGTCACGGTCGACTTCTTCGACGCTGCCGGCATCCTTGCGCAGGAGCCGCGGATGGCGGGGCGCGAGAAGAGCCTGTCGGTGTGGCAGTACGGCGCCAGGCGCGGCGTGGACCGGCTGCTCGGCGTGCTGGACGAGTTCAAGCTCGGCGCGAGCTGGTTCGTGCCCGGCAGCGTCGCGCTCGAACATCGCGCGACGGTGCGACGCATTCACGAAGCCGGTCACGAGATCGGCAACGCATCCTTCGGCTGCGAGAACTTCGACGCGCTGAGCCTGGCGCAGCAACGCGACAACCTGCTGTCCGCGCAGGCCGTGCTGGCCGAGGTCACCGGCGAGGCGCCGGTGGGCTTTCGCTCGCCCTTCGGCAACTGGGCGCCAGGCTTCACGCAGCAGCTGCGCGCGGCGGGCATCCGGTGGTCTTCGTCCTGGCGCGGCGACGACCTGCCCTATCTGCATCCGCCCTCGGGCGATGCCGCGCAGGCGCTGGTTGAGATTCCGCTCCACTACGAACTGGAAGACGAGCCCTACTTCGCCTTCAACCTCTATCCGCCGGTGCCGGTGGGCCAGCCGCGCATCGCGTCGTACCGCGAGGTGCTGGGCAACTGGCAGCAGGACTTCGCGGGCTTCCGCCGCTTCGGCCTGTGCCTTCCCTTGCGCCTGCATCCCGAGATCATCGGTACGGCGGGCCGCATCGACCTGCTGCGCGAATTCCTCGCCGGCGTGCTGGCGCACGACGACGTGTGGGTCGCGACGGGACGGGATGTCGCCGCGTGGTGGAGCGGCCGTCACACCGGGAACGAGGCCGGCCATCCGGTCGACGTCTTCTCACCGCTTCACGAAGCTTCCGTCGCACCATGAGCGACAGCATTTCCCTGCAGCTGGCGCACTTCTGCGCCGGCACGCGCTACGACGACCTGCCTGCCGAGGTGGTGGCGCGCGCCAAACGCCACATCCTCGATACCTTCGGCGCGACGCTGGCCGGCGCTGCCGCGTTCGAGCCGCGCCAGGTGCTGCAGATGCTCGGCGCCGAACCCAGTGCCGGAACATCGCCGGTGTGGGGCACGACGCGTTCGCTGGGTGCACGCGACGCGGCCTTCGCCAATGGCGTGGCGGCGCATGCGCTGGAGCTCGACGACACCGGCGGTTGCGACCATTCGGGCGCCGTCGTGCTGCCCGCGGCCATCGCGGCCTTGACCGTGCCGGCCGGGCGCGCGCGGCCCCGGCCTGTCTCCGGCCGCGATCTCATCACCGCCGTCGTGCTGGGATACGACATAGGACGGCGCGTGCTCGAAGCCTGCGGCGGCTATTCGGCGCACAACGGCAAGGGCTGGCATTCGACCGCCACCTGCGGCACCTTCGGCGCTGCTGCAGCAGCAAGTCATCTGCTGGGACTCGACGCGGCAGACACCGCGGCCGCATTCGGCCATGCCGCCAGCTTCAGCAGCGGGCTGTGGGCTTTCATTCACGACGCATCGCAAACCAAGCGCCTTCATGCCGGGCGGGCGGCGGAAGGCGGGCTCACGGCAGCCTTGCTCGCGGCACAGGGCGTCAGCGGTCCGACGCAGGTGTTCGACGATGTGTGGGGCGGCTTCTTCAACGCCTTCGCGTCCGCGTCGAAGCAACCCGAGGCCTTGCTGGCCGAGGCGGGCAGCGTCTGGAAGCTGATGCGCTGCTCGATCAAACCGCATGCTTCGTGCCGCAGCAATCATTCGACCATCGACGCCGTGCTGCATCTGATGGCGGCGAATCCGGGGCTGGCGCAGCAGGTGGGCCGCATCGACGTGCGCCTCAGCGCGTTCGTGCACGACATGTGCGGCGGGCGCGACCTGGCCTCGCTCTCCAGTGCGCAGATGAGCATGCCGTACGCGATCGCCATCGCCTGGGTGTTCGGCGACGCCGGCCTCGCGCGCTATCTCGCGCCGGCACGCAAGGATGCGCGCCTGAGTGCCGCGATGTCACTGGTCCGCCTGCACGTCGACCCGGAGATGGCCGCGCTGGACGAGCCGGTGGTCAGCGTCACGCCCCAGCGTGGCGCGAGCGTTTCGCATCACGTGCCGATTGCGCTCGGCGCACCCGCCAACCCATTGAGCGATGCCGCGCTGCGCGCGAAGTTCAGTGAACTGGCCGCCATTGCGCTGCCGGCCGAGCAAGCCGATGCGCTGGCCGATCGCGTCCTTCACCTCGACGAGCTCGACGATGCCCGCGCGCTGCTGCCTCTCCTGGCCGGCCAGTCCGAACGACACGAGTTGATTCGCTGAGAGGAACACCCCATGAATAACCCTCCCGAAGGAATCGGCCACGAGGAATGGGCGACGCGCTGCGAACTCGCGGCGCTGTACCGGCTGGTCGCGCACTTTCGCATGACCGACCTGATCGACACGCACATCTCTGCGCGCGTGCCGGGCCCCGAGGCGCACTTTCTCATCAACCGCTACGGCCTGCTGTTCGAGGAGATGCGTGCCTCCGATCTCGTGAAGATCGATCTCGACGGCAACGTGGTCGACGGGCGCGCGCACGGTGCGCCCGATGCGCGCTTCCGCATCAACAGGGCCGGCTTCACGATCCACTCGGCCGTGCACGCGGCGCGCGCCGACCTGCACTGGGTGATCCACACCCATACCGCTGCGGGCGCGGCGGTGTCGGCACAGGAAGCGGGCCTGCTGCCCATCAGTCAGCACGCGCTGAAGTTCCACGGGCGGCTGGCCTACCACGACTACGAGGGCATCGCGCTCGAGCTCGGAGAACGCGAGCGCCTGGTCGCAGACCTGGGGCGCTGCAACGCAATGATCCTGCGCAACCACGGTTTGCTGGTCGGCGGCGCCACCGTGGCCGACGCCTTCCATGAACTCTGGTTCCTGGAGCGGGCGTGCCAGATCCAGGTGAACGCGCTCGCGGGTGGCATGCCGATTCGCACACCGCCCGTCGAAGTGCAGGCCTTGACGGCCGAGCAGTTCGAAAGCGGGGAGTCCGCCGAGATCGTGCAGTTGACCTGGCAGGCGGCGCGCCGGCTCATCGAGGCCCAGGCGGGCCAGTACCAGGCCTGAAGAAACGAACCCATCCACAGAAAGGAAATCGCAGCAATGAAGCACTCCTCCCTTGTCCACGCGCTTCGGGCGTGCACGCTGTGCGCAGGCATCGGCCTGGCGCTGTCGGGACCGCCGGCCGCCCTGGCGCAGATCGCAGCAACGCCTCTGTCGGAAAAGATCAAGGCCACGCGCACCCTCGTCGTCGGCATCGAGTCGACCTATCCGCCGATGGCTTACAAGGATCCCCAGTCCAACAAGCGCATCGGCGTGAATGTCGAGCTGGTGGAAATCATCGCCAAGGAACTGGGCGTCTCGGTGCAATGGGAGGAGATGAGTTTCGAACAGCTCTCGCCCTCGCTGGCGACCGGCCGCATCCACATGATCGGCACGGCGTTCACGGACCTGCCTTCGCGGCGCGAGAAACTCACATTCGTCGACTACCTCGCCACCGGCGCGCAGCCTTTCACGACCAGCGGCAAGAAGGATTCGCTCAAGGCCGCCGGCGATCTTTGCGGCAAGACCGTGGGCGTGCCGCGGACCACCAGCTACTACCCGGTGACCATCGCCTGGAGCGACAAGAACTGCGTCGGCGCGGGCAAGGCCGCCTCCACGGTCAACGGAACCGCCGGCGCCACGGCGACGCGTCTCGACCTCAAGCAGGGCCGGCTGGACGCGGCGGTTCTCGGCCCGGAGTACGTCTCCTATCTGATGAATGAGGAGCCCGGCGTCTACACCCTGGTCGGCGAGCCCCTGAACAAGACGCTGTTCGGCTTTGCCTTCGACAAGAACGAGCCTGCCCTGCGGGACGCGGTCGCGACAGCCGTGACTGCTGCCATCAAGAACGGGAGCTACAAGCAGGTGCTGCAGAAGTACGGCATCGGGCGGCAGGCGCTCGCGGAAGTCACGGTCGACGCGGGCAATTGATGGTATTGCAGCAGGAGCGAAGATGCGTGCGGTAGTTCTCGATCGCACCGGCGAGCCGGAAGTCCTGTCGCTTGCCGGGCTTGCGGATCCTCGTCCGGGCGCAGGGGAGGTCGTCATCGATGTCCATGCGACGGCGTTGAACTTCGCCGACCTGCTGCAGCGGCGCGGAAGCTACGGCACGCCGACGACCCTGCCGGCAGTTCTGGGCATCGAGTGCTCCGGAACGATTCTCGAGATCGGCCCGGACGTGGCGGATTGGGCGGTCGGAGACCGCGTGTGCGCGCTGGTTGCAGGCGGGGCCTACGCAGAGCGTGTCTGCGCGCCGGCAACCCAGCTGCTGCCCCTCCCGCCGATCGTGGATCTGGTGGATGCGGCGGCATTGCCCGAAGCGGCCTGCACGGTGTGGTCCAACCTGCTCGACATTTCCGGGCTCTGCGCCGCAGAGGTTCTTCTGGTTCATGGCGGGGCGGGAGGCATCGGCACCTTCGCCATTCAAACGGCGCGGGCCTTGAATGCACGCGTGTTCGCCACAGCGGGGAGCGCCGACAAGCTCGAGCGCTGCGTGGCGCTCGGCGCCGAGCGCGCCATCTCGTACCGAACGGAGGACTTCGTCGCCGTGGTGAAGAAGGAAACCGGCGGCCGGGGCGCGGATGTGATCCTCGACAACATGGGCGCCTCGTACCTGCCGAGGAACATAGACGCCCTCGCGCCCGATGGCCGCATCGCCATGATCGGCTTGCAAAGCGGCCGGGATGGACAGATACCGCTCGGCAAGATGATGGGCAAGCGCGGCTCTCTTTTCACCACCTCCTTGCGCGACCGGCCGCTGGCGGCCAAGGCACGGATCGTCTCAGGCGTCCGGCGCGCGCTGTGGCCTCATGTCGCGGCAGGCCGGATCTCTCCCGTCATCGACCGCATGTTTCCCCTGGACCGCATGAGCGATGCCCATCGATACATGGAAGAAGGCCGGCATGTCGGGAAGATCGTCGTGCGTATGAAGGATTGAGCTACTTGTCCAGCCCCGCCAGGCACACGTACTTGATCTCGAGGAACTCGTCGAGCCCGTACTTCGAGCCTTCGCGTCCGAGCCCCGACTGCTTGACGCCGCCGAAGGGCGCCTCGGCGGTGGAGATCAGGCCGGTGTTCACGCCCACGATGCCGGCCTCCAGCTGCTCGGCCACGCGCATGATGCGGCCGACGTCGCGGCTGTAGAAGTACGAGGCCAGGCCGAACTCGGTGTCGTTGGCCGCGGCGATCGCATCGGCCTCGGTGTCGAAGGCGAAGATCGGCGCCAGCGGGCCGAAGCTTTCTTCGTGCGCCACCAGCATCCCGGGCGTCGCGCCGCCGATCACGGTGGGCTGGTAGAAGTTGCCGCCGAGTGCGTGGCGTTTTCCGCCGGCCAGGACCTTGCCGCCCTTCTTCACCGCATCGGCCACATGCTCCTCGATCTTGGCCACCGCCTTGTCGTCGATCAGCGGGCCCTGCGTCACGCCGGGCTCGGTGCCGGCGCCGACCTTCAGCGCATGGACCTTGACCACCAGCTTCTCGGTGAAGGCCTCGAGCACGCCGCGCTGCACGTAGATGCGGTTGGCGCAGACGCAGGTCTGGCCGGTGTTGCGGTACTTGGAGACCATCGCGCCTTCGACCGCCGCATCGATGTCGGCATCGTCGAAGACGATGAAGGGCGCGTTGCCGCCGAGCTCGAGCGAGAGCTTCTTGATGGTGTCGGCCGACTGCCTCATCAGCGTGCGGCCGACTTCGGTGGAGCCGGTGAAAGTGAGCTTGCGCACGATAGGGCTTCTCGTCATCTCGCCGCCGATCTGGGAGGCGGAGCCGGTGAGCACCGACAGCAGCCCCTTGGGCAAGCCGGCGCGGTCGGCGAGCTCGGCGAAGGCCAGGGCCGAGAACGGCGTCTGCCTCGCGGGCTTGACCACCATCGAGCAGCCCGCGGCCAGCGCCGGGCCGGCCTTGCGCGTGAGCATGGCGGCCGGGAAGTTCCAGGGCGTGATGGCGGCCGTCACGCCGACCGGTTGCTTCAACGCGAGGATGCGGCGATCGGCCTGCGGGGCGGGAATCGTGTCGCCGTAGACGCGGCGCGCTTCTTCGGCGAACCATTCGATGAAGGAGGCCGCGTAGGCGATCTCGCCCTTGCTCTCGGCCAGCGGCTTGCCCTGCTCGGTGGTCATGATGAGCGCCAGGTCGTCGACGTTGGCCAGCATCAGGTCGTTGAGCTTGCGCAGGATGGCCGAGCGTTCCTTGGCCGGGCGCCGGGCCCAGTTGCGCTGGGCCGTTTCCGCGGCGGCGATCGCGCGCACGGTTTCGGCGGTGCCGCACTTCGGCACGGTGCCGATCTGCTCGCCGTTGGCGGGGTTGGTGACGGGGATGGTTTCGCGGCTGTCCGCGTCCGCCCATTCGCCGGCGACGAAAACCTGCTGGCGCAGCAGGGTCGGATCCTTCAGTTTCAGCATGCCTGTGCTCCTTGTCTCGGGTTCCAGGGACCACGATAACCACGGCGGCTGCCTGTAAACAGGTGGACGGCGGTATCCCTTAAGGGCAATCCGGTATTCGTCCGGCCATCCGCACCCGATAAGATCGCGGCCCTTGAACTCGGATTGAACACGGAATGACCATGAAAAAACTGCTAGCCTTCACGGCCATTGCCGCCGCGGTCGTCGGCGTCCACGCCCAGGATTTCCCGGGCAGCAAGCCCATCAGCATCGTGGTGCCCTTCTCCGCCGGCGGCCCGACCGACCGCGTCGCGCGCGACCTGGCCGAGGCGCTGCGCAAGCCCCTGGGCGGCGTCAGCATCGTGGTCGACAACGTGCCCGGCGCCGGCAGCTCGATCGGTGCCGCCAAGGTGGCGCGCGCCAATCCGGACGGCTACACGCTGCTTTTGAACCACATCGGCATGGCGACCGTCCCGACCCTGGTGCGCAACGTGCCCTTCAAGGTGGAGAGCGACTTCGAATACCTGGGCATCGTCAACGACGTGCCGATGACGCTGATCGCCAAGCCCAGCATGAAGGCGAACAACTACAAGGAGCTCACCGCCTGGATTGCGGAGAACAAGGGCAAGATCAACCTCGGCAACGCGGGCGTGGGCTCGGCGTCGCACCTGTGCGGCCTGCTGTTCCAGAGCGCAACCAAGACCGAAATGACGCCGGTGCCCTACAAGGGCACGGCGCCCGCGATCACCGACCTGATCGGCGGCCAGATCGACCTCTTGTGCGACCAGACCACCAACACCTCGCCGCAGATCGAAGCCAAGAAGGTCAAGGCCTACGCCGTGACCACCTCGAAGCGCCTGACGACGCCGCTGCTCAAGGACCTGCCGACGCTGCAGGAATCGGGGCTGAAGGACTTCCAGATCACGATCTGGCACGGCCTCTACGCGCCCAAGGGCACGCCGGCCGCAGTGACCAAGAAGCTCAACGATGCGCTCAAGGTCGCGCTGAAGGATCCGGACTTCATCAAGAAGCAGGAAGGCCTGGGCGCCGTGGTGACCGCCGACAGCCGCGTCGAGCCGGGCGAGCACAAGAAGTTCGTCGCCGCCGAAATCGCCAAGTGGAGCCCGATCATCAAGGCTGCCGGCGTCTACGCCGACTGAAATTGATTCCCTCGCACGGCGCGCTCGCGCCGTGCCTTCGAATCCGGATGGAGCGGCCGCAGGTACTCGTGCAAGGCGAGTGCTGCCGCTCCAACCGCCGGCGCCCATGCCCCATGGCGCGCGCCGCGCACCACCGGTGGCGGCATGCCGGCACTCTCGGCATAGCGCCGCACCACCTCGATCGCCCCGTCCAGCAGTTGCGGATTCGCCTGGCATGACTGGCCGCCAACCACGATCGCGCGCGGCTCGAAGGTGACCCAGAGGTTCTGGAGCAGCACGCCCAGGAAGGCCGCGCCGCGCCGCGCGGCGTCGGCGCCCCTGCCCAGTACGCGCGAGCCGAGGAAGGCCTCGGCGCAGCCGCGCCGGCCGCAGGAGCACAGCGGCCCTTCCACCTGCAGGATGGTGTGGCCGATCTCGCCCGCCATGCCGTGCGCGCCGGTGAAGAGGCGGTCGTTGAGCACCACGCCGGCGCCCACACCCACATCGCAGCTCACGAAGACCAGCGGGTCCTCGCCCTCGCCGCCCGCGAACTCGTACTCGCCCAGCGCCGCCGCGTCGGCATCGTTCTGCAGCTGGACCGGCACATCCGCGATGCCCTCCTGCGCCAGCGCCTCGACCAGGCCCGGCAGCAAGCTGACCTCCCGCCACCCGAGGTTGGGGGCGAAGCGCACCTGGCCGGTCGCGTCGTCCACCGCGCCGGGCACGCCGACGCCGATGCCCGAGGGCTGAAGCCCCGCGGCGCTCAGGTGCCGGTGTGCGGCGGCCACCATGCGCGCGACCTGCCGGCATACCGCGCGCGGCGCATGCTCGTGCAAGGGCCAGGCTTCCGAATGGAGCAGTTCGCCCAACAGCGAGACGCACACCACACGCAAGGTCTCGACCGCGATCTCGACACCGACCAAAGCCCGCACGCCGGCGTGGATCTGCAGGGGGATCGAGGGCCGCCCCAGTCCGTCGGCGACGGCCGCGCCAGCCTCGCGCAGCCAGCCATCCTCGAGCAGCTCGCGCACGAGCAGGCTCACAGTGGACTTGGTGAGCCCGCTCTCGGCCGCCAGCCGCGCACGCGACAGCCCTGGCTTGGCGCGCAGGAGGCGCAGCAGCACGCTGCGGTTGATGCGCCTGACCAGCTGCTGGTCGCCGATAGTGGTCATCAAGTAACCTTCGTGCTTCGCACTGCGGTGCGAGCTTGCTTGGGGCGGCCCGGCGCGGCGCTCATCCGGCGTGTTCGGCCTGCACCTTGCCTTCTGGCCGCTTGCCCGCAATGATCATTCCCAGCACCTCGTCCTCGGTCACGTCGGCCGTGCGGTAGGTGCCGACCAGGCGGCCGTTCTTCATCACGGCCAGCCTGTCGCTCAAGCCGAACACATCGGGCATGTCGTGGGTGATCAGGAAGATGCCCACGCCGTCGGCCTTGAGCTGCTTCACCAGCCTGCCGACCATCGCGGTTTCTTCCGGGCCCAGCGCGGCGCAGGGTTCGTCCATGATCAGGATGCGGGCGTTGAAGTACAGGGCCCGCGAGATCGCGACCACCTGCCGCTGGCCGCCCGACAGGCGCCGCACCGGCACGCGGATGTTGGTGAAGTTCTTGTTCAGGCGCTGGAACACCTTGCGCGCCTGGTTCTCCATGAAGTGGTCGTCCAGCGTGCGCCAGGGCGTGAGCTTCTCGCGGCCGAGGAAGAGGTTGGAGACCGAGTCGAGGTTGTCGGCCAGCGCGAGCGTCTGGTAGATGGTCTCGATGCCCTGCGCCTGGGCCTCCGAAGGCGTGCGGATGTGGACCTGCTCGCCTGCGATCAGCGTTTCGCCCGAGTCGACCGGGTAGGCGCCGGCGAGCATCTTCATCAGCGTGGACTTGCCGGCGCCGTTGTGGCCCAGGAGCGCGACCACCTCGCCGGCATAGAGGTTGACGCTGACGCCGTCCACCGCTTTAACGCCGCCGAAGGCCTTGTGGATGTCGCGCAGCTCGACCAGGGGTTGTGTCGCGGCGCTCATCAACGCTCTCCAAAGTATTTGCGGTAGAGCACGTCGAAGACGACCGCGACGATCAGCACCTGCCCGATGATCACCATGCGCTTGCCGATCTGCACGTCCAGCAGCAGCATGCCGCTGTCGAGCGACTGCATGATCAGCGCGCCCAGCACCGAGCCGAAGATCGAGCCGCTGCCGCCGGCGAGCGCAGCGCCACCGATGACGGCCGCCGCGATCACGTAGAGCTCCATGCCGCTGCCGAGCGAATTGGTGCCCGCGTTGAGGCGCGCGATGGAGACGATCGCGGCCACCGTCACCAGCACCGCGAGCAGGGCGAACAGCAGCATCGTCACGCGCTTGACCGGGATGCCGACCAGCGCGGCCGCGTCCGGATTGCCGCCCATCGCGAACACGTAGCGCCCGAAGCGCGTGCGATGCACGATGAAGGACAGCACGACCGCGACCACGGCCCAGATCAGCACCGGGATCGGGATGCCCTGCGGCTCGGTCTTCGACGAGATCTGGTAGCTGTTCATCGTTGCGGCGAAGGCGAACACGACGGCCACCGGCAGGGCCGTGAGCAGCAGGTCCAGCCACAGCGGCTCGACCGGCATCTCGTGGCGCTGGCGCGCGCGCCGCTGCTGCAGCTTGCGCGCGAACAGCACCACGCCCACGATCGCAGCCAGCACCCAGGTGGCCGTGGTGCCGATGCCGCCGTCGTAGCCGCCGCCCAGGCGCTGGAAGAACTCGTCGTTGACCGGCTGCGTCTTGCCGTCGGCCACCAGGAAGGCGGCGCCGCGGAAGGACATGAGGCCGCCCAAGGTGACCACGAAGGAAGGCACGCCCAGCATCGCGGTGAGCCCGCCCTGGTAGAGCGAGACCAGGAGCGCGACCGCCAGGCCCGCGAGGCAGGCCGCCGGCCAGGACCAGCCCGACGTGTACTGCAGGTAGGCGACCAGCACGCCGACGAAGCCCATCACCGAGCCGACCGAGAGATCGATGTGGCGCGCGACGATGACCAGCACCATCACGGTCGCGACGATGCCCACCACGGCGGTCTGCTGCGCGATGTTGTAGAGGTTCTCGGGCGACAGGAAGACGCCGCCCGAGAGCACGTGGAAGACGATGGCCATCACCACCAGCAGCACGCTCATCAGGAGCAGGCGCAGGTCGATGCCGCTCCTGCGCCACAGCCCCGGGGACTGACTCATAGCCCTATTTGCAGGCGGCCGGGGCTTTGTCGCCAGACACGCCCTTGCAGAGCTCGGCCTTCTTGATCCAGCCTTCCTTGACCACCACGTCGAGGTTGTCGCGCGTGATCGGCACCGGCGTGAGGAGGCGCGACGAGATCGCGATCTTCTTCTCGCCGCCACTCCAGTTGGCGGCCTTCTCCGGCGTCTTGCCCTGGGTCAGGGCGATCGCGGCGGAGGCGGCCTCGCGGCCGAGCTCGCGCGAGTCCTTCCACACCGTCACGGTCTGGGTGCCGAGCGCGACGCGGTTGAGCGCCGCGAAGTCGGCGTCCTGGCCCGATACCGGAATGCCGCGAATGCCCTTGGCCGTGAGCGCCGCCACCGCGCCGCCGGCGGTGCCGTCGTTGGCCGCCACCACCGCATCGACCTTGTTGCTGACCTTGGTGAGGATCTGCTCCATGTTCTTCTGCGCGACTTCGGGCTTCCAGCCATCGGTGTATTCGTCGCCGACGATCTTGATGTCGCCCTTCTTCACGGCCTCGGCGACGATCTCCTGCTGGCCGGCGCGCAGGAAGTTGGCGTTGGGATCGGTGGGCGAGCCCTTGATGAACACGTAGTTGCCCTTGGGCTGCACCTTGTAGACGGCGCGCGCCTGCATGCGGCCGACCTCGACGTTGTCGAAGGTGATGTAGAAGACGCCGGGCGCTTCGATCAGCCGGTCGTAGGCCACCACCGGCACCTTCTGCCGGGTGGCCTTGTTGACCGCCGGCAGGATGGCGTCCTTGTCCATCGCGAGCACGATCAGCGCCTTGGCGCCCTTGGACATCAGGCCTTCGATGTCGCCGAGCTGCTTCTCGGGCGAACCGCCGGCGTCGGCGCTGATGTACTTGGCGCCCAGCTTCTCCAACTGCGCCTTGATCGCGGCCTCGTCGGTCTTCCAGCGCTCCTCCTGGAAATTGGACCAGCTCACGCCGACCACCGTTTGCGCAGAGGCGCCGAAAGCGGACAGGGCGAGAGCCAGGGCGGTCAGGGTGCGGTCGAGCTTCATGTGCAGGGTCTCCGAATTAGTTCGAGGGACGAACTATGTCCACCGCGCCGGACGGCGGCCATCCGGGGAATCCCTGCGGGCAAATGGACTAACGGCCTTGTCCTACTTGGGCCGGATCGCGTCCGCCGTGCCCTGGATGAAGGCCTTGATCTTCTCCACGTCTTCGGCGCTCAGCTTGCCGCTGAAGTCGGGCATGCCGCGCTCGACGGCCGGGCCCTTGTAGACGAACTTGTCGAGGTTCTCGATGTAGCTCGGGTTCATGTAGCCCAGGTTGGGGATGTTGCCGCCGCGGTCCACGCCCGGCACGCCGTGGCAGAAGACGCAGTTGCTCACGTAGAGCAGCGTGCCGTCGGGCACCTTGGCTGGGTCGTACTTCACGCCCTGCAGCAGCTTGTCCATGCGGTACTGCACGAACTCCGGCTTGGGCGCATTGCCGCCGACCACGAAGGTGTAGACCGTGCCCGGCCCCTGGCGCTCGGTGGCGCGCGCGGCCAGGCCGTAGACGCCGCCCCAGCCGACCGCGATCGAGACGTACTGCTTGCCGTCGACCATGTAGGTGGCCGGCGCCGCGACCACGCCGGTGCCGGTGGCGGTCTCCCACAGCTTCTCGCCGGTCTTGGCGTTGTAGGCCGCGAAGCGCCCGTCGGCCGTGCCCTGGAACACCAGGTTGCCGGCCGTGGTCAGCGTGCCGCCGTTCCAGGGCGAGACATGCTCGACGCCCCAGGCTTCCTTCTGCGCCACCGGGTCCCACGCGACGAGGCGGCCCATGGGCTTGCTCTTGGGCGGCTCGGCATTGATGAACATGGCGGTGTTCCAGCCGAGCGCTGCATGCGGCCGGGCCGGCATGTTCTCGTTGAACTTCCAGGCCTTGTCGTCCATCAGGCTCAGCGGGATGTTCTGCGCCGGCAGGTAGACCAGGCCGGTCTGCGGGTTGAAGGACATCGAATGCCAGTTGTGCGCGCCGAAGGGGCCGGGGATGCTGTCGCCGGGCTTCTCGTTCTGGCGCGCGGCGGCCACCTCGATCGGCCGGCCTTTCTTGTCGTAGCCGGTGGCCCAGTTCACCTCGACGAAGTTCTTCGCCGAGATGAACTTGCCGTTGCTGCGGTCGATGACGAAGAAGAAGCCGTTCTTCGGTGCATGCAGGATCACCTTGCGCGGCTTGCCGTCGATCTTCAGGTCGGCCAGGATCATCGGCTGGGTCGAGGTGTAGTCCCAGTTGTCGCCTGGCGTCTGCTGGTAGTGCCAGACGTATTTGCCGGTGTCGGGATTGAGCGCGACGATCGAGGCCAGGTAGAGGTTGTCGCCGCCCTTGGGGCTGCGCTTGCTGCGCGCCCATGGCGAGCCGTTGCCGGTGCCCACGTACATGAGGTTGAGCTCGGGGTCGAAGGCGAGCGTGTCCCAGGCGGTGCCGCCGCCGCCCGCCTCCCAGTATTTGGCCGAAGGGTCCCAGGTCTTGGCGGCCTTGGCCATCGAGGCGTCCTCGAAGGGCTTGGACGGGTCGCCCGGCACGGTGAACCAGCGCCACTTCTGCTCGCCGGTGGCCGCGTCGTAGGCCGTGATGTAGCCGCGCACGCCGTACTCGGCGCCGCCGTTGCCGATGACCACCTTGCCCTTGAAGACGCGCGGCGCGCCGGTGATGGTGTAGGACTTCGAACGGTCGACGATGGTGTCCTTCTCCCAGACCGGCTGGCCGGTGGCGGCATCGAGCGCGATCAGGCGCCCGTCGTAGGCGCCCACGAAGACCTTGCCCTGGTAGAGCGCGACGCCGCGGTTGACCACGTCGCAGCAGCCCTTGAAGCCCTTGGACTTGTCCACCTTCGGATCGAAGCTCCAGATCTTCTTGCCGGTGCGCACGTCGATGGCGTGCACCACGCTCCAGGAGGCGCTGACGTACATGATGCCGTCGACCACCAGCGGCGTGGCCTCCACGCCGCGCGTGGATTCGAGGTTGTAGGACCAGGCGAGGCCGAGCTCCTTCACGTTGCCGGCGTTGATCTGGTCGAGCTTGCTGAAGCGCGTTTCCGCGTAGTCGAGGCCATGGCTGGGCCAGTCGGCCGTCTTCGCGGCGTTGCTGCGGATGAAGTTGCCGTCCACGCGCTGCGTGACGGCCTTGATGTGCTCGGCGGAGCCCTTGGTCTGGGCCGAGGCGGGTGCTGCGGCCAGGCACAGCAGCGCGCCGAGCGCGAGCGCGGCGTGGGTCTTGTTCATCGTGGGTCTCCGGTCGTTGTGTATCGAAGAATGGTGCGCGCGCACGCTTTGTTCACCCTCGGGATTTCCCTAGACCTCGACTGTTCCATTGCGGAACAAATTCAGCCTCCTCGATCACAGGAGACGGCCATGCCCCTGTCCCCCTTCGCCAATACGCGCGCCGAGCGCGTGGCGCTGGCCCGGCAGCAGTTCTTCGAGGAAGGCGTGCGCCCTTCCGGCCTGGTCGGCGAGGCGGTGCTCCAGTCGTGGATGCGCTGCACGCGCGCCCATGCGAACACGCGCCGCGTCATCGCCTTCGACGCCGTCACGCCGAGCCGCCTGCACGGCACGCTGGGCCGCAACCGCGAGCTGCTCGAGGCCGCGCGCCACGAGCTGGCGAGCATGGAGAGCTCGCTCGCCGGCACCGACTGCCGCGTGCTGCTGACCGATGCGCAGGGCGTGATCATGCACGTCACGCACCATCCGGCCGCGGCGCAGCAGCCGATCCTGCAGAAGACCGCTCGCCTGGGCGTCAACATCGCCGAGAGCGTGGTCGGCACCACGGCGCCGGGCATCGTGGCGACCACCGGCCAGGCCTGCACGGTGCAGGGCGCCGAGCACTACTTCGAGTACCTGCGCGAGATGCAGTGCGCGGCGGCACCGATCCGCGACGTGCACGGCCGGCTGGCCGCGGTGCTCGACATCTCGGTCGAGGCGCGGCGCTTCGGCTTCGATGCCGCGTCGATGGTCGCGCTCTACGCGACGACGATCGAGAACCGCCTGCTGCAGGCGCAGTCGCAGGACCGGCTGGTGCTGCGCTTCCAGGCCAGCCCGGCGCTGCTGGGCACGCCGCTCGAGGCCCTGGCCGGCATCGCGCCCGATGGCACCGTGGCCTGGCTCAACACGGCCGGCATGCGGCTGATCGGCCGGCTGCCAGAGTCCGGGGCCTGCGATGCCGAGCAGCTGTTCGGCCTCGACCTCGAGGGCCTGCTGCGCATGACCCGCCACGAGGCCGCGCAGCCGGTGCGGCTCGCAAGCGGGCTCGGCGTCTGGCTGCAGGCCCGGCTGCAGGCGTACGACGGGGTCGATTTCCGGCATGCGGTGAACGTGCCGGCCGAAGCGCCCATCGACTCGACGCCGCTCGACGAGGTACAGCCGGTCGCGCCGACCCAGCCGCCCGCCAGCGACGGCACGCTGCGCGGCCACAGCCGCAAGCTGATCGAGGAGACCCTGGCTACGCACTACGGCAACATCTCGCATGCCGCGCGCCAACTGCGGGTGTCGCGCGGCACGCTCTATCGCCGTCTCAAGAGCTGGCAGCAGAACGCGCCTGAATGAAGGTCGGCCTCGCGGCCGGGTTAGCCCGCTCACGCGCATTGGTCACGCCCGATACGATTTTCGGCAAAGCGCAGATGTGTGCTGCGCTGGAGCCGATATGGATTTGCCGATTCCCGAGCCCGCGCGGCGCGCGCTCTACCGCACGATGCTGCGCATCCGCGCCTTCGAGAATGCCGCCGAGGCGGCCAGCCAGGGTGGCGTGAGCGCCTACGGCCAGGAAGCCGCCGGCGCCGCCAAGGTGCGCGGCCCGCTGCATCTGTCGACCGGCCAGGAGGCGGTGCCAGCCGGCGTCTGCGCCCATCTGCTCCTCGCCGACTACCTGACCTCGACTCACCGCGGCCACGGCCACACGCTGGCCAAGGGCGCCGACCTCGTGCGCATGATGTGCGAGCTGTTCGGCAAGGCCAGCGGCTTCAACGGCGGCAAGGGCGGCTCGATGCACATCGCCGACTTCTCGGTCGGCATGCTGGGCGCCAACGGCGTGGTCGCGGCCGGGCTGCCGATCGCGGTCGGCGCGGCGCATGCCCAGAAGCTGCAGAAGAAGGACGCGATCACGGTCTGCTTCTTCGGCGACGGCGCGATCAACCGCGGCCCCTTTCTCGAGTCGCTGAACTGGGCGCGCGTGTACCGGCTGCCGGTGCTCTTCGTCTGCGAGGACAACCGCTGGAGCGCAACCACCGCCAGCGGCCCGATGACCGCCGGCGAAGGCGTCTCCGCGCGCGCCGAGGCGATGGACATCGCCGCCACCCGGGTCGACGGCAACGACGTGTTCGCGGTGCATGCGGCCGCGGGCAGGCTGGTCGCCGAGGTGCGCGCCGGCGGCGGGCCGCGGCTGCTGCACGCGCTCACCTACCGCGTGAAGGGCCATGTGTCGGTCGACCTCGCCGCCTACCGCGACCCGGCCGAGCTGGCTGCGGCGCTGGAGACCGACCCGGTCGCGCGGGCGCGCGGCCGCCTGATCGCCGACGGCATGGACGCCGCTCTGCTCGATGCGATCGAGGACGAGGCGGAGGCAGAAGTCGCCGCCGCACTCGCCGCCGCCGATGCCGCGCCCTGGCCCGAGCCCGGCGCCGCCTTCACCGATGTGCAGACCACCGGAGCGGGCCAATGGACATGACGAGCGACATCGCGGGCGGCCGCGCCGCCGGCAGCACTGTGCACGAACTCAGCTATGCCGAAGCGGCCGCGCTCGCGGTACAGCGCGAAATGGAAGCCGATTCGCGCGTGGTCGTGCTCGGCGAGGACGTCGGCCGCGGCGGCATCTTCGGCCAGTACAAGGGGCTGCAGCAGCGCTTCGGCGCCGAGCGCGTGATCGACACGCCGATCTCCGAGGCCGCGATCATGGGCGCCGGCGTCGGCATGGCGCTGGCAGGGCTCAGGCCGGTGGTCGAGATGCGCGTGGTCGACTTCGCGCTGTGCGGCATGGACGAGCTGGTGAACCAGGCCGCCAAGAACCGCTTCATGTTCGGCGGCCAGGGCCGTGTGCCGATGGTCGCGCGCATGCCGGGCGGCATCTGGGATGCCTCGGCGGCGCAGCATTCGCAGTCGCTCGAAGCCTGGTTCGCGCACCTGCCGGGCGTGGTGGTGGTGTGCCCTTCGACGCCGCAGGACAACCATTCGCTGCTGCGCGCCGCGATGCAGTGCGGCGACCCGGTGGTCTACATCGAGCACAAGAACCTGTGGGCCTCGCGCGGCGAGGTCGACGAAACGCGGGTGGTGCCGCTCGGCAAGGCGGCGCAGCTGCGCCGCGGCAACGCGCTCACGCTGGTGAGCTGGAGCCGGCAGATGCAGGCGTGTGGCGCCGCCTGCGACACGCTGGCGGCCGAAGGCATCGAGGTCGATCTGCTCGACCTGCGCACGCTGTGGCCCTGGGACCGCGAGTCGGTGCTCTCCTCCTGCGAACGCACGGGCCGCCTGCTGGTCGTGCACGAGGCGGTGCAGGCCGCCGGCTTCGGCGCCGAGATCGCGGCCAGTGCGGCGGAGGCCTCCGGCTGCAGGGTCGCACGCCTGGGCGCGCCGCGCATCCCGGTCGGCTATTCGCCGGTGCTCGAAGCGCAATCGCGCGTCGGCGCCGAGCGGATCGTTCAAACTGCCAGGGCCTTGTGCGGATGAACACCGAGGCTGGCTTCGAGGACTCGGTCTTCTTCAAGCTGGTCCGGGTCGTCAACCTGACGGCGCGGCCTTTCCAGCAGCGGGTCGGGCGCCAGCACGCGCTCACGCTCAACGAGTGGCGCACGATGGCGGCGCTGGGCACGCAGCCCGGCCTGACGGCCACGCAGCTTTGCGAGCTCACCGGCCTCGACAAGATGGCGGTGAGCCGCGCGCTGGCGGGGCTGAAGCGCCACAAGCGCCTGCACCGCCACGAAGACCCGACCGACCTGCGCCGCAGCCGCCTCCACCTGAGCAGCGCCGGCAAGGCGCTGTTCGAGACGGTCCGCGTGCAGGCGTGGGAACGCGAGGCCGAGCTGTTCGCGGGCGTCGGCGCCGAAGATCTGAAGCACCTGAGTGCCACCCTCGACCGGCTGATCGCGTCGGTGGCCGGCCCGGACGCTCAGGCTGCAAACCCACCGTCGATGTTGAGGCCCGCGCCGGTCACGAAGGCCGCTTCCGGGCTCGAGAGGTAGGCCACCATGCCCGCGATCTCTTCGCCGCGGCCGTGCCGCGGAATGGCCATGAAACCATGCATGGCCGAGGCCATCGGGCCGTCCTTGGGGTTCATGTCGGTATCGACCGGGCCGGGCTGCACGTTGTTGATCGTGATGCCGCGCGGGCCGAGGTCGCGCGCGAAGCCTTGCACGAGCCCGGTGAGTGCGGACTTGCTCATCGCATAGACGCCGCCGCCGGGGAAGGGCATGCGCTCGGCGTTGGTGCTGCCGATGTTGATGATGCGGCCGCCCTCGCCCATGTGGCGCAGCGCCGCCTGGATGGCGACGAAGACGGCGCGCACGTTGACGTTCAGCGTGAGGTCGAAGTCTTCCAGCGAGATCTGGTCGGCGGCGCCCAGCTTGAGAACGCCGGCGTTGTTGACCAGGATGTCGAGCCGGCCGAAGGTGCGCGCGCTTTCGTCGATCGCCGTGCGCAGCGCATCGGCATCGGCGCTGTCGACGCGCAGCGCGATCGCGCGCCCGCCCGCGGCTTCGATGCTGCCGGCAAGCTCCTTGGCCGCAGCCTCGTTGCTGGCATAGCTGAAGGCGACGGCGGCGCCGTCCCTGGCGAGACGCCGCACGATGGCGGCGCCGATGCCTCGCGAGCCGCCGGTGACGAAGGCCGTCTTGCCGGCCAGAACGGGCTTGGAAGAAGTGCTTGGGGACATGGTGCGCTTTCGAAGTGGTTGTGGAATGCCTGTAGTTTGGGGATTGCATTGCATCGCCGGTAGCCACAAAACTGCCCTATCAATCTCAACCCGTGGTTGAAAATGCACCCATGCAGCCGCTGAGCCATCTCGAATCCTTCGTCCGCAGCGCCGAGGCCGGCAGCTTCTCCGCCGGCGCCCGACAACTCGGCCTGACGCCTGCCGCGGTGAGCAAGAACGTCGCGCGCCTCGAAGCGGGTCTGGGCGTGCGCCTGTTCCAGCGCAGCACGCGCAAGCTGACCCTGACCGAGAGCGGCGAGCGGCTGCTGCTGCAGATCGGCGGTGCGCTCGGCACGCTGGCCGACGCCATGGCAGGCGCCGCCGAAGCCGGGGGCCAGCCGGCCGGCACGCTCAAGGTCAGCATGGGCCAGGCCTTCGGGCGCACGTACGTGGTGCCGCTGGTCGGCGAGTTCCTGGCGCGCTACCCGGCGGTCGTGCCCGACTGGCATTTCGACAACCGGCAGGTCGACCTGGTCGGCGAGGGCTTCGACGCCGCGATCGGCGGCGGCATCGAGCTGACGCCCGGCGTGGTGGCGCGCGAGCTCGCGCGCATCCACATCGTGGCGGTCGCGGCGCCCGCGTACATGGCCGGCAAGCCGGTGCCGGAGCACCCGTCCGACCTGGCCGCCTTCGACGCCATCATGCGGCGCTCCTCACCCACCGGGCGGGTGCGGGCCTGGACGCTGCGCAACGCGGCCGGCGACGAAGGCGCGGCGGATTCAAAGCCGCGCCTGATCTTCAGCGACCCCGAGGCGATCGCCCACGCCGCGATGATGGGCCTGGGCATCGCGTTGCTGCCGATGGCTTTCGCGCTGCCCGGCTTGCAAAGCGGCGAGCTGGTGCGCGTGCTGCCGGGCTGGTATGCCGACTCGGGGCCGATCTCGCTCTACTACCCGAGCAAGAAGCTGCTGCCGGCGAAGACGCGCGTGTTCGTCGACTTCGTGGTCGAGAAGTTTCGCGAGCAGCGCTTCGCGGCCCGCATGCAGGGGATCTGAGCACACGGGGTTTCACCCGCGACGAACGAGGCGCTTCGCCTGTCAGACTCGGTGCCATGCATCAACAGGAAACACGCATGACCCTCTCGTTCCAATCCCGCCGCCGCTCTGCACTGGCCCTAGGCGCGATCGCCGCCCTGGTGCTGGCTGCCGGGCCCGCGGCGGCCCAAGGCAGCTGGCCGACCAAGCCGGTGCGCATCGTGGTGCCCTTCGCGCCCGGCGGTACCACCGACCTCCTTGCGCGCGCCGTGGCGCCGGAGCTCTCCAAGGCCTTCGGCCAGCAGTTCATCGTCGACAACCGCGCGGGCGCCGGCGGCAACGTGGGCGCCGAGATCGTGGCCAAGGCGCCGAACGACGGCTACACGCTGCTGATGGGCACGGTGGGCACGCACGGCATCAACCGCGCGCTGTACCCCAAGCTGCCCTACGACCCGATCAAGGACTTCGCGCCGATCACGCTGGTAGCCGCGGTGCCCAACGTGATGGAGATGAATGCCGACAAGGCGCGCGCGCTCAACATCAACAGCGTGGCCGACTTCGTGAAGTACGCGAAGGCGAATCCCGGCAAGCTCAACATGGCTTCGAGCGGCAGCGGCACCTCGATCCACCTGGCGGGCGAGCTCTTCAAGACCATGACCGGCAGCTTCATGACGCACATCCCCTATCGCGGATCGGGCCCGGCGCTGCTGGACCTGGTGGGCGGCAACGCCGACGTGATGTTCGACAACCTGCCCTCGTCGATGCAGCAGATCAAGGGCGGCAAGCTCAAGGCGTTGGCCGTGACCAGCTCAAAGCGCTCGCCGGCCTTGCCCGACGTGCCGACGGTCGAAGAGGCCGGCGGCCCCATGCTCAAGGGCTACGAAGCCAGCTCATGGTTCGGCCTGCTGGCCCCGGCCGGCACCCCGCCCGAGATCGTGAACCGCATTCAGCAGGAAGTGGCCAAGTCGCTCGGCACCGCGGCGATCAAGGAAAAGATGCTGGCCCAGGGCGCGATCCCGAGCGGCAACTCGCCGGCCGAGTTCGCCAAGATGATCGACAGCGAACACGCCAAGTGGGCGAAGGTGGTCAAGGCCTCCGGGGCCAAGGTGGACTAAGCCCCTGGCGTTCCTGATCCATTGGTGCGCGCAGCGCGCCGGACCGTGGGCCGCCGCGGAACCGGCTTCGCCGGGCCGCAGGCGGCGCCCCCGGAGAGGGGTTGGCCCTTCGACAGGCTCCCTTCGACAGGCTCCCTTCGACAGGCTCAGGACAGGCTCTACGCGAAGCGAGCAAGCCTGGGGGTGATCACACCTCCCACATCACGTCCTTGCGGTCGGCCAGCGACGCCTTGAGCATGTGCAGCAAGGGCACGGCGCGCTGGTGCAGCGTGATGTGCTGCTTCTCGGCCGCCTCGTCATGGCCTTCGACGGCGAAATCGTCGTTGTTGTGGGCGTTGTGGGCTTCACGCGCCATGGCCGCCTCCAGCGCCGCGATGGCGGCCGGCATCTGCTCCACCGTCACGATGCCCTTGCGCTCCGGCGCCTTGCCGATGATGTCGAACAACTGACGCGCGTGGGTTTCGAGCATCACGAAGGGGGGGCTGGCCCGCGATTTGAATCGATACAGCATGGTGCCTCGCTCGGTTATTTGTAGATGTAGTCGCGGACAAAAGGGTACACCGATTGCGCGCCGCGCAGCGCGCCGCCCTCGACCTTTCCGTCGGGCCGGGTGGCGAGCATCTGGTGCAGCGAAATCCAGCCCTGTTCGAAGCACATCGCCGAACCGGCCAGATACAGGCGGTAGGCACGCAGGATGCGCTCGGCATTGCCGCCCTGGTGGCCGCCGGCGCGCTGCAGGACCTCGCGCGCCTCGTCGAGCCGGGACTCGAGCGCATCCGACCAGGCCCAGAGCGTGCGCGCATAGTGCGGCCGCAGGTTTTCGGTGTCGACCATCTCCAGGCCCGCGGCCACCGTCTCGCGCAGCACATGCGTGACGTGCAGCAGTTCGCCGCCCGGGAAGATGTATTTCTCGATGAAATCGCCCATGCCGGCTCCGAGCTGCTTGTAGTCGAGCTGGCCCGAAGTGATGCCATGGTTCATGACCAGGCCGCCCGGCTTGAGCAATGAATGGATCTTGCGAAAGTAAGTCGGCATGTTGACGCTGCCGACGTGTTCGAACATGCCGACCGACGAGATCTTGTCGAAGGGCTTGTCGCTGTCGAGTTTTCGGTAGTCGAGCAGTTCGACTCGTACGCGGCCCTGCAGGCCCTTCTCCTCGATCATGCGCGTCACGTGCGCATGCTGGTTCTTCGACAGCGTGATGCCGGTCGCATCGACGCCGTAGTGCTCGGCCGCCCACAGCAGGAGCGCACCCCAGCCCGAGCCGATGTCGAGGAAGCGCTCACCCGGCTGCAGCATGAGCTTGCGGCAGATGTGGTCGAGCTTGGCCTCCTGGGCATGCGCCAGCGTCATCCCGGCGTCACGGAAATAGGCGCACGAATAGACGCGCCGCGGGTCGAGCCACAGCGCATAGAAGTCGTCCGACACGTCGTAGTGGAACTCGATCTGCGCCGCATCCTTGCCCAGCGAGTGCGAGCCGCGCGACTTGGTGCGCCGCTGCAGCCGGCTCCACCAGTTGGTGTTGGTTTCCGCCGGATTGCCGGGCAGCAGGCTGACCGCGACATCGATCAGGTCGCGCATCTTCCCTTCGATCTGGACCCGTCCCTCGACGTAGGCCTCGCCGATGGCACCGATCTGCCGAGCGGTGAGCTTGGCGAGCGCCGACCATTCGGAGAAGGCGAGCGTGACGCGTGAGCCTGGCTTTGCGACCTTCCGCCCATCGGGCAATTGCAGCGTGATGGGAACCGGCAGCGTGGAAAGCTGGGACTCGATCTTCGGCAACAGGCTTGACATGGCTGATTTTTGCCAGCAGCGGCGAACTTCGTCAACCGACCTCGGCGAAAACCCTTGCCGGGTTGACAACAGATTGTTTAGGCCTAAACTATTGATCCATGAATAGCTTCGCAACAGATCTGCAGCGCGTGCTGTGCATCGGCGGCGGTCCCGCCGGCCTCTACTTCGCGCTCCTGATGAAGGCCCGGCGGCCGGCGCTCGAGGTCACGGTGATCGAACGCAACCGCCCCTTCGACACCTTCGGGTGGGGCGTGGTGCTGAGCGACCAGACGCTCGCCAACCTCGCGGCCGCCGATCCCGAAACGGCCGCGCTGATCGGCCGTGAGTTCCATCACTGGGACGACATTCAGGTGTTCTTCAAGGGACGCCAGGTGCGCTCGGGCGGCCACGGCTTCTGCGGCATCGGCCGCAAGCGCCTCTTGAACATCCTGCAGGAGCGCTGCCTGGCGCTCGGCGTCAAGCTGGTGTTCGAGACCGACGCCACGGATGACCAGGCCCTGGCCGCGCAGTACGGCGCCGACCTGGTGATCGCCAGCGACGGCCTCAACAGCCGCATTCGCCAGCGCTATGCGGACGTCTTCGAGCCCGACATCGATCTGCGCCAGTGCCGCTTCGTCTGGCTCGGCACGCACCAGACCTTCGATGCCTTCACCTTCGCCTTCGAGAAGACCGAGCACGGCTGGTTCCAGGCCCACGCCTACCAGTTCGACGACAAGACCTCGACCTTCATCGTCGAAACGCCCGAAGCGGTGTGGCAGGCCCATGGCCTCGACAAGATGGAGCAGCCCGAAGCGATCGCCTTCTGCGAAAAGCTCTTCGCCAAATACCTC
Source organism: Variovorax sp. LjRoot84 (assembly GCF_964254305.1). NCBI lineage: Bacteria > Pseudomonadati > Pseudomonadota > Betaproteobacteria > Burkholderiales > Comamonadaceae > Variovorax > Variovorax sp. LjRoot84. The sequence goes on along the minus strand of NZ_CAXUTE020000001.1, from coordinate 653,302 downwards.
GGCGGTCACGAGCTGATCAGCAACGCCACGCATCTGCGCGGCTCGGCCAACTGGATCCGCTTTCCGCGCGTGGTCTGCAAGCACTGGACGCACCGCGTCGAGGTGAATGGCAAGAGCGTGCCGGTGGTGCTGATGGGCGACGCGGCGCACACGGCGCACTTCTCGATCGGCTCGGGTACCAAGCTCGCGCTCGAGGATGCGATCGACCTCAGCGATGAGTTCGCGCGCGGCGGCAGCGTCGACCATGTGCTCGAAGCCTATGAGGCGCGGCGCAGCGTCGAGGTGCTCAAGATCCAGAACGCGGCGCGCAATTCGACCGAATGGTTCGAGAACGTGCACCGCTACACCGGCATGGAGATCGAGCAGTTCGCCTACTCGCTCATGACGCGCTCGCAGCGCATCAGCCACGAGAACCTGCGCCTGCGCGACACGCAATGGCTGGGCGGCTACGAGGCGTGGCTCGCGGGCGGCAAGCCGCTGCCTCCGATGCTGATGCCGCTCACGGTGCGCGGCCTCACGCTCAAGAACCGCATTCTGGTTTCGCCCATGGCGACCTACAGCGCGGTCGACGGCGTGCCGCAGGATTTCCTGCTCGTGCACCTTGGCGCGCGCGCGCTCGGCGGCGCCGCGATGGTGTTCGTCGAGATGACCAGCCCGACGCCCGAGGGCCGCATCACGCCCGGCTGCACGGGTCTCTACAACGATGCGCAGTCGGCCGCCTTCAAGCGCATCGTCGACTTCGTGCACACGCAGACCACGGCGAAGATCGGCATGCAGCTGGGCCACAGCGGGCCGAAGGGCTCGACCCAGCTGGGCTGGGAAGAGATCGACGAACCGCTGCCGCAAGACAACTGGCCGCTGATCGCCGCCAGCGAGCTGGCCTACGGCGAACAGAACCAATTGCCCGCCGCCATGACGCGAGCAGAGATGAACACTTTGCGCGACCAGTTCGTCGCCTCGACGCGTCGCGCGGCCGAAGCCGGCTTCGACTGGCTCGAGCTGCACTGCGCGCACGGCTACCTGCTGGCTTCCTTCATCAGCCCGCTGACCAACCTGCGCACCGACGAGTACGGCGGCAGCCTCGAGAACCGCTGCCGCTATCCGCTGGAAGTGTTCCGCGCGATGCGCGCGGCCTGGCCCACCGAACGGCCAATGAGCGTGCGCATCTCGGCGCATGACTGGGCGCCCGGCGGCAATACCGATGCCGACGCGGTGGTGGTGGCGCGGCTCTTCAAGGAAGCGGGCTGCGACTTCATCGACGTCTCTTCGGGCCAGACCACGCGCACGGCGAAACCGGTGTACGGACGCATGTACCAGACGCCTTTTGCGGACCGCATCCGCAACGAGGTCGGCATCTCGACCATTGCGGTCGGCGCCATCACCGACGCCGACCAGGCCAACAGCATCATCGCCGCGGGCCGCGCCGACCTGTGCGCGATCGCACGGCCGCACCTGGCCGACCCGGCGTGGACCCTGCACGAAACGGCCAAGCTGCAAAGCCGCGACGTCGACTGGCCCAAGCAATACCTGAGCGGGCGCGACCAGATGTACCGCGAGATCGCCAAGCAGCAACAGCTGGCCGCCGCGGCGGCTGCGACGGCCGTGCCGCGCAACAGCGAGGAGGATCAATAGCATGGACCTCGAAGCAAGAGCCCACAGCGAGCACCCCGACGAGCTGCGCCTCTGGCTGCGGTTGCTGACATGCACCCAGCTTATCGAGAAGCAGGTGCGCAACGAGCTGCGCGAGCAGTTCGCCACCACCCTGCCCCGCTTCGACCTGATGTCGCAACTCGAACGCTCGCCGGACGGGCTGAAGATGAACGAGCTGTCGCGCCGCATGATGGTGACCGGCGGCAACGTCACCGGCATCACCGACCAGCTGGTGGCCGAGGGGCTGGTCGAGCGCGTCGACGTCGAGGGCGATCGCCGCGCCTGGCGCGTGCGCCTCACCACGCGTGGCCGCAAGCTCTTCAACGAGATGGCGCAACAGCACGAGGCATGGATCGTCGATGCCTTCGCGGGCCTGAACGCGAAGGAGGTCACGCAGCTCCACAAGCTGCTCGGCAAGGTCAAGCAGCATTCACATCAACAATTGGCGGAGGCCCTATGAAGCACTACATCGGCGCAAGCAGTCCCATGCGCGCGCAATTCGAGCCGAAGGCCGGCTACGAGGCCGAGCATTTCAGCTGGTCCTTCGAGGACGGCATCGGCACGGTCACGCTGAACCGGCCGGAGCGCAAGAATCCGCTGACTTTCGACTCCTACGCCGAGCTGCGCGACCTGTTTCGCGCGCTGAATTTCGCGACCGACGTCAAGGCGATCGTCGTGACGGGCGCGGGCGGCAACTTCTGTTCAGGCGGTGACGTGCACGAGATCATCGGGCCGCTCACGCAGATGCACATGCCCGAACTGCTCGAGTTCACGCGCATGACGGGCGACCTGGTGAAGGCGATCCGCCATTGCCCGCAACCCATCGTCGGCGCGATCGACGGCGTCTGTGCCGGCGCCGGCGCGATGATCGCGCTGGCCTGCGACCTGCGATACGGCACGCCCGCAGCGCGCACCGCATTCCTCTTCACGCGCGTCGGACTGGCCGGCGCCGACATGGGTGCCTGCGCGCTGCTGCCGCGCGTGATCGGGCAGGGCCGCGCCTCGGAGCTGCTCTTCACCGGCCGCGCGATGACGGCGCAGGAAGGCCACGCCTGGGGCTTCTTCAACGCGCTGCACGAGAGCAGCGCGCTGCTCGGCGCCGCCACCGCCGTGGCGCGCGAGCTCGCCGAAGGCCCGAGCTTCGCGCACGGCATGACCAAGACCATGCTGTCGCAGGAATGGGCGATGACCATCGACCAGGCGATCGAGGCCGAGGCGCAGGCGCAGGCGATCTGCATGCAGACCGAGGACTTCAGGCGCGCCTTCGAAGCCTTTGCGGCCAAGCGCAAGCCGGTGTTCGGCGGAGACTGACGCAATGGCTGCTTCGCCCGTACCTCCTTCCACGGCGCACCTGGCGCTGCCCTTCTTCGACGATGCGCATCGGGCGCTGTCGCGCGATCTGCTGCCCTGGGCAGCCGCCCAGTCGGTGGACGAGCGCGACGATCGCGCCGCTTGCCGCGACTGGGTGAAGCGGCTCGGCCAGGGCGGCTGGCTGCGCTATTGCGTGCCGGCTTCTTCGGGCGGCGCGCTGGAACGCCTCGATTCGCGCGCGCTGGTGCTGCTGCGCGAAACGCTGGCCTTCCATTCGCCGCTGGCCGATTTCGCCTTTGCGATGCAGGGCCTCGGCAGCGGCGCCATCACGCTGGCCGGCAGCGCCTCACAGCAGCGCGACTACCTCGGCGCCGTGGCGCGCGGCGACAAGATCGCGGCCTTTGCGCTCAGCGAACCCGAGGCGGGCTCGGACGTCGGCGCGATGGCGATGCAGGCTGTCGCCATCTCGGACGGCTGGCGGCTCACGGGCGAGAAGACCTGGATCAGCAATGGCGGCATCGCCGACTTCTACTGCGTGTTCGCGAAAACCGATCCGGCCGCCGGCTCGCGCGGCATCACGGCCTTCGTCGTCGATGCGAAGACGGCCGGACTCGACACCTCGGCACACATCGAAGTGATGGCGCCGCACCCGCTTGCCACGCTGCGCTTCGACGGCTGCGTCGTGCCGCGCGAGGCCCAGCTCGGCGAGCTGCATGGCGGCTTCAAGCTCGCGATGCGCACGCTCGACATCTTTCGCGCCTCGGTCGCCGGCGCTGCGCTCGGCATGGCGCGGCGCGCGCTGGCCGAAGCGGTCCACCATGCGAGCCGCCGGCGCATGTTCGGCCAGACGCTGGCCGACTTCCAGCTCACGCAGGCCAAGCTCGGCGAGATGGCGGCGCTGATCGACAGCGCGGCGCTGCTCACCTACCGCGCCGCCTGGATGCGAGACGACAGCGAAGCCCGGGGCGGGCCCGCCGTCGGCGACCTCACGGCCGCGGCGGCGATGGCCAAGATGTGCGCGACCGAGAACGCGAGCCGCGTGATCGACATGGCGCTGCAGATGCACGGCGGCCTCGGCGTGAAGGTGGGCACCAAGGTCGAGAGCCTCTACCGCGACATCCGTTCGCTGCGCATCTACGAGGGTGCGACCGAGGTGCAGCAACTGATCATCGGCAAGTCCGTCTTGCGGAGCCAGGCATGAGTGCGCAGACCGATCGCTTCGTTCACGACCGTCTGCCGCCGGCGGAGCAACTGCCCATGTTCCGGTACGACCGGCCCGAATTGCAGTTGCCCGACCAACTCAACCTGGTCGAGGTCCTGTTCGACAAGGCCAGCGCCAATGGCCTGGCGGACAAGCCGATGCTGCGCTCGCCGGCCCGTACGCTGAGCTACGCCGAGGCCGCGACCGAGGTCGACCGCATCGCGCAGGTGCTGGTGGAAGACCTGGGCCTGGTGCCCGGCAACCGCGTGCTGTTGCGCGGAGGCAATTCGATCGCGATGGCGCTGGCCTGGCTGGCCGTGGTCAAGGCCGGCCTGATCGCGGTCGCCACCATGCCGCTGCTGCGCGCGAAAGAGCTGGGCGACATCATCGAGAAATCGCGGCCGGTGGTCGCGCTGTGCGATGGCAAGTTGCTCGACGAGCTGCGGATCGCCCAGCAGGCGCATCCGGTGCTGCAGACCCTCGTGGCCTTCAACCAGCCGGATGCAGCCGATTCGCTGAGCGCGCGCGCTGCCGCCAAGAGCGGCGTGTTCAAGGCCTGCCCCACAGCCGCCGACGACATTGCGCTGCTGGCCTTCACCTCCGGCACCACCGGCAAGCCGAAGGCGCCCGTGACCACCCACCGCGACGTGCTCGCGATGTGCGAGACCTGGCCGCGTCACGTGCTGCAGGCGCGCAGCGACGACATCGTGCTGGGCTCGCCGCCGCTGGCCTTCACCTTCGGCCTGGGCGGCTTGCTGGTCTTCCCGATGTGGGCCGGCGCATCCGTGTATTTCCACGATGGCCCCTACACGCCGGAGACGATGGTCAAGGCGATCCGCGAGGTCGGCGCCACCATCTGCTACACGGCCCCCACCTTCTACAGGCAGATGGCGCCTTTCGCCAAGGCTTCCGGCGTGTCGAGCCTGCGCATCAGCGTGAGCGCGGGCGAGGCCCTGCCCGACGCGACCCGCCAGCTGTGGAAGGACGCCACGGGCATCGAGATGCTGGACGGCATCGGCGGCACCGAGGTGTTCCACATCTACATTTCGGCCGCCGGCGACCAGGTTCGGCGCGGCGCGGTCGGCAAGGTCGTGCCGGGATTCACCGCCAAGGTGGTGGACGACGAGGGCAATGAAGTGCCGCGCGGCACCGTCGGCAAGCTGGCGCTCATCGGGCCGGTCGGATGCCGCTACCTCGACGATCCGCGGCAGGCCGACTATGTGAAGAAGGGCTGGAACTATCCCGGCGACGCCTTCGTGCAGGACGAGGAAGGCTACTTCTTCTACCAGTCGCGCGCCGACGACATGATCATCACCGCCGGCTACAACGTCGGCGGGCCGGAGGTCGAAGACGCGCTGCTGAAGCATCCGGCGGTCGCCGAATGCGGCGTGGTCGGCAAGCCCGACGAGGAACGCGGAATGATCGTCAAGGCCTTCTGCGTGCTCAAGCCCGGCCAGACCGGCGATGCTGCCCTGGTCAAGGCGCTGCAGGACCACGTCAAGGCCACCATCGCGCCCTTCAAATACCCACGGGAGATCGAGTTCGTCGCTGCGCTGCCGCGCACCGAGACCGGCAAGCTCCAACGATTCAAACTGAGGCAAATCACACCATGATCAAACTTTTGCAACCGCCCGGCTGGGCACCCCCGAAGGGCTATGCGAACGGCGTTGCCGCGCGCGGCACGATGGTGTTCGTCGGCGGCCAGGTCGGCTGGAATGCGCAGCAGCAGTTCGTGTCGGACGATTTCATCGAGCAGACAGGACAGGCCCTGCGCAACATCGCCGACATCCTGCGCGAAGCCGGCGCCGGCCCCGAGCACATGGTGCGCATGACCTGGTACGTGACCGACCGCGACGAATACAACCGGCGCCTGGGCGAGCTCGGGCCGGTTTATCGCGAAACGATGGGCCGGAACTTCCCGGCGATGACTTGCGTGCAGGTCGCAGCGCTGGTGGAGTCGCGCGCCAAGGTGGAGATCGAGGTCACCGCGGTGCTGCCCGACTGAGCCCAGCGGCTACCGCGCCCGCAGCCTCAGAGTACTTCCTCGTGGGTCGCTGCCTCGGCGCCCGGATCCGAGAGGATGAGCGCCGCGCGATAGGCAGCGCGCCCCGCAATCTTGGTTTCCGCGGCCAGCTTTTTCCACAGCTGTTCCCGCTCGACCGGCGACAGGGCTGCGGGCTGATCGATCAATGAATGCGCAATCGCCAGCAGCGAAATAGCCGAAGTCAGGCAAAAACTGAGCGCCGACGTCGTGGGACGGCTGCGGTAATTCGCCTGTTCGCCGCGACGAATCTGGTCTTCCTCGCTCGGACTGAGAGAAAGAAGATCGGTCGTCGGGTGAAATGGAACGGCAGGCTCGTCATTGAAAATATAGTCGACCGCCTGCTCGACAGCGCCCATTGCGTTTTCAATCAGATTCCGCGAAATCGAAGGATCGATCATGAAAGTCCCTTATTTGCGCAATTCACAGACTTCTCGTCCTTCAACTGTTCTCGAATCGGCCAGATGTTACACATGTCACGCGCACGCATCCGTGATCTTTGTCACACGGCATGGGCGTTTTAGACTCGTTTCACGGTGAAAAGAGTAATTTGGCACTAACAGAAAACTGGGAGCGAAACGCCCTTGGGACAGATCCCAAAATCGATGGCGCGCAGTCTTTTCTTTAGCAGCCGGAAAGCAAAACGCCCACTCGAAGTGGGCGTTTTGCTTTTTCAGCAACAACCTTTTGGGTTGCCGGAAATTTGGTTGCGCGAGCAAGATTTGAACTTGCGACCTTTGGGTTATGAGCCCAACGAGCTACCAGGCTGCTCCATCGCGCGGCAAGATGGAATTATAGCTTATTCTTCGCCGGCCTGCTCGTCGGCAGGGGCTTCCGTCACTTCGGGACGATCGACCAGTTCGACCAGCGCCATCGGCGCGTTGTCGCCCACGCGGAAACCCATTTTCAGGATGCGCGTGTAGCCGCCCGGACGTGCCTGGTAGCGCGGGCCGAGTTCGCCGAACAGCTTGACCACGCTGTCGCGGTCGCGCAGGCGATCGAAAGCCAGGCGCTTGTTGGCGACCGTCGGCTTCTTGGCCAGGGTGATCATCGGCTCGATGACGCGGCGCAGTTCCTTGGCCTTGGGGACCGTGGTCTTGATGACCTCATGCTCGATGAGCGAGTTCATCATGTTCTGCAGCATCGCGAGGCGGTGCGAGCTGGTGCGGTTGAGTTTGCGGAGTCCGTGTCCGTGACGCATGGTGCTTTTCCTTTACTTTATAAAAACAGGCAGCCGTGTCAGGTACTGCCCGGTGCAACACACAGGTGTGGTGATTCTTAACGCTTATCGAGGCCGGCCGGTGGCCAGCTTTCGAGCTTCATGCCCAAGGTCAGGCCGCGCGAGGCGAGCACTTCCTTGATTTCGTTGAGCGACTTGCGACCCAGGTTCGGGGTCTTGAGCAGCTCGTTCTCGGTGCGCTGGATCAGGTCACCGATGTAGTAGATGTTTTCGGCCTTCAGGCAGTTGGCCGAACGCACCGTGAGTTCGAGCTCGTCGACCGGGCGCAGCAGGATCGGATCGAACTGCTGGGCGCTGCGCGGCGCGGGTGCATCGAACGCAGCGAGTTCGCCGCCTTCGAGCTGCGCGAACACGGCCAGTTGCTCGACCAGGATCTTGGCCGAGGCGCGAACCGCGTCTTCGGCGGTGATCGCGCCGTTGGTCTCGATCTCGACCAGGAGCTTGTCGAGGTCGGTACGCTGCTCGACGCGGGCGCTTTCGACCGTGTAGCTCACGCGCTTGACCGGCGAGAACGAGGCGTCGAGCACGATACGGCCGATCGACTTGGTCGGCTCGTCCGCGTAGCGGCGCATCGTGCCGGGCACATAGCCGCGGCCCTTCTCGACCTTGATCTGCATGTCGAGCTTGCCGCCCTGCGACAGGTGGGCGATCACGTGGTCGGGGTTGATGATCTCGACGTCGTGCGGCGTCTGGATATCCGACGCGGTCACCGCGCCTTCGCCGTCCTTGCGCAGGCTCAGCGTGACTTCATCGCGGTTGTGGAGCTTGAACACCACGCCCTTGAGGTTCAGCAGGATGTTGACGACGTCTTCCTGCACGCCGTCGATCGACGAGTACTCATGCAGCACGCCGGCGATCGTCACTTCGGTGGCGGAGTAACCGACCATCGACGACAGCAGCACGCGGCGCAGCGCGTTGCCGAGCGTGTGGCCGTAGCCGCGCTCGAAGGGCTCGAGCGTGACCTTGGCCTTGTTGGCGGCCAGTTGCTCGACCTGGATGGTCTTGGGTTTCAGCAGGGTGGTTTGCATGCAGAACTTCCTCTCAATACCCCCGGCTCGTTACACCGGTAAGGCTGGTGAAGTGCCCGGCCGCGGTGTCCGCGGCAGGGAACAAAAAATCAAAGTCCGGGCCGCCGGATGGCGGCACGTTTTCGCCTGTTACCTCGAATACAGTTCGACGATCAGCGATTCGTTGATGTCGGCCGCGAATTCGTCGCGATCGGGCACCTTCTTGAAGGTGCCTTCGCCCTTGTCGGCATTCACTTCGACCCAGGCCGGAATGCCGACCTGCTGGGCGAGTTGCAGCGCTTCGGCGATGCGGGTCTGCTTCTTCGACTTGTCGCGCACGGCAATCACGTCGCCGGTCTTGACCAGGTACGACGGGATGTTGACCGACTGGCCGTTCACCGTGATCGCCTTGTGCGAGACCAGCTGGCGCGCTTCGGCGCGCGTGGAGCCGAAGCCCATGCGGTAGACCACGTTGTCCAGGCGCGATTCGAGGATGAACAGCAGGTTGGCGCCGGTGTTGCCACGGCGGCGATCGGCTTCCTCGAAGTAGCGGCGGAACTGCTTCTCGAGCACGCCGTACATGCGCTTGACCTTCTGCTTCTCGCGCAGCTGCAGACCGAAGTCGGAGGTGCGCTGACCAGAAGTGCGGCCATGCTGGCCGGGCTTGGAGTCGAACTTGGCCTTGTCCTGGATCGAACGGCGGGCGCTCTTCAGGAACAGGTCGGTGCCTTCGCGGCGGGAAAGTTTGGCCTTGGGGCCGAGGTAGCGTGCCACTTGATCTTCCTTTGTGTCATCTGCCGCAGAGGCTGTCTGCGGGAGCCATCAGCGGCGTGCCGATGGCGGTGGGCTTGTTGAAAAAACAAAACGCGCAGCCGGCTCGAAAGCTGACTGCGCCGGGCGTCCTCGCCTTAGATGCGACGGCGCTTTTGCGGGCGGCAGCCGTTGTGCGGAACCGGCGTCACATCGGCGATCGAGTTGATGCGGATGCCGAGCGCGGCGAGCGCGCGCACCGACGATTCGCGTCCCGGGCCCGGGCCCTTGATCTCGACGTCGAGGTTCTTGATGCCTTGTTCCACCGCAGCGCGACCGGCGACTTCCGAAGCGACCTGCGCAGCGAACGGCGTCGACTTGCGCGAGCCCTTGAAGCCCTGGCCACCCGACGACGCCCACGACAGAGCGTTGCCCTGGCGATCGGTGATCGTGATGATCGTGTTGTTGAACGAGGCGTGCACGTGCGCGACGCCGTCCGCCACGTTCTTGCGGACCTTCTTGCGAACGCGTTGCGCTGCGTTGTTGGCAGGAGCTTTAGCCATGCTGATCTATCCTTATTTCTTCAGGGACTGCGCGGCCTTGCGCGGACCCTTGCGGGTGCGGGCGTTGGTGCGCGTGCGCTGGCCGCGCATCGGCAGGCCGCGACGGTGACGGAAGCCGCGGTAGCAGCCGATGTCCATCAAGCGCTTGATGTTCATCGTCGTTTCGCGACGCAGGTCACCTTCGATGGTGAAGAGCGCGATCTGGTCGCGGATCTTCTCGAGATCGGCGTCGGTCAGATCCTTGATCTTCTTCGAATATTCGATGCCGCTCGCTTCGCAGATCTTGCGGGCGCGGGTGCGACCGATGCCGAAGATGGCGGTCAGGCCGATCTCAGCGTGCTTGTGCGGCGGAATGTTGATGCCAGCAATACGTGCCATGTGCGTCCTCTAATACTCTTTCAATCAACCCTGGCGCTGCTTGTGGCGCGGGTCGGTACAGATCACGCGCACCACACCCTTGCGGCGGATGATCTTGCAATTACGGCAAATGGTTTTGACCGAAGCCGAAACTCTCATTTCATTCTCCTAAAACTCTGTCCAACCCGGCGACTCATTTCGCCCGAAACACAATGCGCGCCCGGCTCAAGTCATAGGGCGTCAACTCGACGGTGACCTTGTCACCTGGAAGGATGCGGATGTAGTGCATCCGCATCTTTCCGGAAATATGCCCCAGCACGATGTGTCCATTTTCCAGCTTCACCCGGAAGGTCGCATTCGGCAGGTTCTCCTGAACCTCGCCTTGCATCTGGATGACATCGTCCTTCGACATCTCAATCGCCTAGGAAGTCTTGAAATTGGCTTTCTTTAGCAGCGATTCGTACTGCTGCGACATCATGTAGTTCTGCACTTGGGCCATGAAGTCCATCGTGACAACCACGATGATCAGCAGAGAGGTGCCGCCAAAATAGAACGGCACGTTGTATTTCAGGATCAGGAACTCGGGCAGCAGGCAGACGAAGGTGATGTACACCGCGCCGGCCAGCGTCAGACGAACCAGGATCTTGTCGATATAGCGCGCGGTCTGGTCACCTGGGCGAATGCCTGGAATGAACGCACCGCTCTTCTTCAGGTTGTCGGCCGTCTCGCGGCTGTTGAACACGAGCGCCGTGTAGAAGAAGCAGAAGAACACGATCGCGGTGGCATAGAGCAGCACGTAGATCGGCTGCCCCGGCGTCAGCGCGCTCGCGATGTCCTTGATCCAGCGCATGCTCTCGCCGGTGCTGAACCAGCCCACGACCGTGGTCGGCAGCAGGATGATCGACGACGCGAAGATCGGCGGGATCACGCCAGCCATGTTCAGCTTCAGCGGCAGGTGCGAGGACTGGCCGCCGTAGACCTTGTTGCCGACCTGGCGCCGCGCGTAGTTCACGAGGATCTTGCGCTGACCGCGTTCGACGAACACGACGAAGTAGGTCACCAGGATGACCACCGCGACGATGAACAGCGCGACGATCACGTTCATGGCGCCGGTGCGCACCAGTTCGAGCAATCCGCCGATCGCGCTCGGCAGGCCGGCCGCGATGCCCGCGAAGATCAGGATCGAAATCCCGTTGCCGAGGCCGCGCTCGGTGATCTGCTCGCCGAGCCACATCAGGAACATCGAGCCGGCCGTGAGGCTGACCATCGCCGTGATGCGGAAGCCGAAGCCGGGCGAAATCACGAGGCCTGCCGACGATTCCAGCGCGACCGCGATGCTGAAGGACTGGAACAGCGCCAGGCCCAGCGTGCCGTAGCGCGTGTACTGGGTGATCTTGCGCCGGCCGGCTTCGCCTTCCTTCTTCAATTGCTCGAAGGTCGGCACCACGTAGGTCATCAACTGCATGATGATCGACGCGGAGATGTACGGCATGATGCCCAGCGCGAACACGGTGAAGCGCGACAGCGCCCCGCCCGAGAACATGTTGAACAGGCTCAGGATGCCGCCCTGCTGGCCCTGGAACAGCTGCGCGAGTTGGTCCGGGTTGATGCCCGGCACCGGAATGTGAGCTCCGATGCGATAGACCACGAGCGCGAGCAGCAAAAAGACGAGCCGGCGACGCAGGTCGCCGAACTTGCCTGTTTTTGCGAGCGTTGCCGCGTTGGTTGCCACGAAGACTTCTTTCAGTCCGATCAGGCCACGCTGCCGCCGGCTGCTTCGATCGCAGCCTTGGCGCCGGCGCTCGCACCGATGCCGGTCAGCTTGACGGCCTTGGTGAGTTCACCCGACTTGATGACCTTGACGACCTTGGCGATCTGACCGACCAGGCCGGCTTGTTTGAGCGCCAGCACGTCGACTTCGGCCAGGCCGAGCTTCTCGAGCGAGGTCAGCGTTACTTCGGCGTTGTACTTGAGCAGCTGCGACTTGAAGCCGCGCTTGGGCAGGCGACGCTGCAGCGGCATCTGGCCGCCTTCGAAGCCGACCTTGTGGAAACCGCCCGCACGCGACTTCTGACCCTTGTGACCGCGACCCGCGGTCTTGCCCAGGCCGGAGCCGATGCCGCGGCCGACACGGCGCTTGGCGTGCTTGGAGCCGTCAGCCGGCTTGATGCCATTGAGTTCCATATACGTCTCTCTCTCAGCGACTCTGTTTAGAGCACTTTGACCAGATAACTGATCTTGTTGATCATGCCGCGCACCGCGGGCGTGTCCTGCAGCTCGCTCACGCTGTTGAGCTTGCGCAGGCCGAGGCCACGCACGGTGGCGCGATGCGATTCCTTGGTGCCGATCGGGCTCTTGACCAATTGCACCTTGAGGGTTTGTTGTTGCGTCGTCATGTCGATACTCCCGTTCAGGCGAAGAGTTGTTCGACGGTCAGGCCGCGCTTGGCAGCGACTTCGGACGCCGTCGTCGAATTCTTCAGGCCGTCCAGCGTGGCGCGGACCATGTTGTAGGGGTTCGAGGAACCATGGCTCTTGGCCACGATGTCGGTGATGCCCATGACTTCGAACACGGCGCGCATCGGGCCGCCGGCGATGATGCCGGTACCCTTCGGGGCCGGGATCATGACCACCGAGGCAGCGCCCCAATGGCCCGTCACGCGGTGATGCAGCGTGCCGTTCTTGATCGAGATCTTCGCGAGGTTGCGACGCGCTTCTTCCATCGCCTTCTGCACGGCGGCCGGCACTTCCTTCGACTTGCCCTTGCCCATGCCGACGCGGCCGTCGCCGTCACCCACCACGGTGAGTGCCGCGAAACCGAGGATACGACCGCCCTTCACCACCTTGGTGACGCGGTTGATCGCGATCATCTTCTCGCGCAGACCGTCTTCGGGGCCTTCGCTCTGCGTTCTTGCCTGAATCTTTGCCATTTTGAATCTCGTGTCCGGTTAGAACTGCAGGCCGGCTTCGCGAGCCGCATCGGCCAGCGCCTTGACGCGGCCGTGGTAGGCGAAACCTGCGCGGTCGAAAGCGACCTTCTCGATGCCGGCGGCCTTCGCCTTTTCAGCGATGCGCTTGCCGACCACGGTGGCCGCAGCGGCGTTGCCGCCCTTGCCGGAACCACCCAGCGAGGTACGCACTTCGGCTTCGGCCGTCGATGCAGTGGCAATCACCTTGGTGCCGTCGTCGGAGATGACGGTGGCGTAGATGTGCAGATTGGTGCGGTTCACCGTCAGGCGCGCCACGCCTTGCGTCGCAATGCGGATGCGGGTCTGGCGCGAACGGCGAAGACGCTGTGCTTTTTTGGTCAACATCATTTTGCTGCCCCTTACTTCTTCTTGGTCTCTTTGATCACGATCTTCTCGTCCGCATAGCGGATGCCCTTGCCCTTGTAAGGCTCGGGCGGACGAATCGCGCGGATCTCAGCGGCCACTTGGCCGACGCGTTGGCGGTCGGCGCCCTTGATCACGATTTCGGTCGGCGTCGCCGTCGCCACCGTGATGCCTTGCGGCATGTCGATGTTGACCGGATGCGAGTAACCGACTTGCAGGTTCAGCTTGGCGCCCTGCGCCTGGGCCTTGTAGCCCACGCCGATCAGGCTCAGCTTCTTCTCGAAGCCCTTGGTCACACCGACCACCATGTTGTTCACCAGCTGGCGAACCGTGCCGCTCATCGCGTTGGCTTCACGCGATTCGTTGGCGGGTTCGAAGCTCAGCTTGCCGTCTTTGCTGACGACATTGACCAGCGCGTTCAACGCCAGGTTGAGCGTGCCGCCCGTGCCCTTGACGCTGATCTGGTCTTCCTTGATCGACACATCCACGCCTGCGGGGATGGCGACCGGCATTTTTCCTACTCGGGACATTTCAGTTTCTCCTCGATGTCTCGTTTAGGCGACGTAGCACAGCACTTCGCCACCGACACCGGTAGCGCGGGCCTTGCGGTCGGTCATCACGCCCTTGGGGGTCGTGACGATGGCAACGCCGAGGCCGTTCTGGACTTGCGGAATCGCGGCGCTGGCCTTGTAGACGCGCAGGCCGGGACGACTCACGCGCTCGATGCGCTCGATGACCGGGCGGCCGGCGTAGTACTTCAGTGCAATTTCGAGTTCGGTCTTGCCGGCTTCGGTCTTGACCTGGAAGCCGTCGATGTAGCCCTCGTCCTTCAGCACCTGTGCGATCGCGATCTTCACCTTGGAAGACGGGACCGACACGGTGGGCTTCGCCACCATCTGCGCGTTGCGGATACGCGTCAGCAGGTCGGCAATGGGATCACTCATGCTCATATTGTTTGCTCCTGCCTGGCTTACCAACTGGCCTTGGTGACACCGGGGATGTCGCCAGCGAAAGCCAGTTCACGGATCTTGGCGCGGGCCAGACCGAATTGGCGGAAGGTGCCGCGCGGGCGGCCGGTGATTTCGCAGCGGTTGCGCTGGCGCGTCGGATTGGCGTTGCGCGGGAGCTTCTGCAGGCCCAGGCGGGCGGCTGCGCGCTCTTCGTCGCTCTTCTTCGCGTCGTTGGCGATCGCCTTCAGTTCCGCGTGCTTGGCGGCGTACTTTGCGACCAATTTGTCGCGCTTGAGTTCGCGCTCGATCAAAGCTACTTTAGCCACAAATCACCTCAGTTCTTGAACGGGAAACGGAAGCCCGCGAGAAGCGCCTTGGCCTCTTCGTCGGTCTTGGCCGTCGTCGTGATGCTGATATTGAGACCGCGCAGGGCATCGACCTTGTCGTATTCGATCTCGGGGAAAATGATCTGCTCTTTCACGCCGATGTTGTAGTTGCCGCGGCCGTCGAACGCACGGCCGGAAATGCCGCGGAAGTCGCGCACGCGCGGCAGGGCCACGGTCACGAAACGGTCCAGGAACTCATACATCTGCACGCCGCGCAGCGTGACCATGCAGCCGATCGGCTGGTTCTCGCGAATCTTGAAGCCGGCGATCGCCTTCTTCGACTTGGTCACGACCGGCTTCTGGCCGGCGATCTTGGTCAGGTCGGCGACGGCGTTGTCGAGGACCTTCTTGTCGGCGACCGCTTCGCCCACACCCATGTTGAGCGTGATCTTGGTCAGACGCGGAACCTGCATCGGCGACTTGTAGCCGAACTTTTCGGTCAGGTCTTTCGCGACTTTTTCGCGATAGTGTTGTTGGAGACGTGCCATGTAAGTACCCCTTAGGCGGTCTTGATTTCGTCGCCGCTGGACTTGAAGACGCGCACGCGCTTGCCGTCCGTGACCTTGATGCCCACGCGATCGGCCTTGCCGGTCGCGGCATTGAAGATCGCCACGTTGGATTGGTGAATCGGCATGGCCTTCTCGACGATGCCACCGGTCGTGCCCTTGAGCGGGTTCGGCTTGGTGTGCTTCTTGACCAGATTGATGCCGTCGACGATCAGGTGCGAGTCGTCCTTGCGCAGCGACACCGTGCCGCGCTTGCCCTTGTCGCGCCCGGCCAACACGATGACCTGGTCGCCTTTGCGAATCTTGTTCATGGCGTTGTTGTCCTTACAGAACTTCGGGGGCCAGCGACACGATCTTCATGAACTTCTCGGTGCGCAGTTCGCGCGTGACCGGTCCGAAGATGCGGGTGCCGATGGGCTCCAGCTTGGCGTTGAGCAGAACGGCGGCATTGCCGTCGAACTTGACGAGCGAACCGTCGCTGCGACGGATGCCCTTGGCGGTACGGACCACCACTGCGCTGTAGATCTCGCCCTTCTTGACGCGACCACGCGGAGCGGCTTCCTTGATGCTGACCTTGATGACGTCGCCCACGCTGGCATAACGCCGCTTGGAGCCGCCGAGCACCTTGATACACAGGACGGATTTCGCGCCCGTGTTGTCGGCCACATCGAGCCGGGATTCAGTTTGGATCATGTCTAGTAGTTCCCAACTTGTACCGCTCATCTCCCCAGGATTTCCCTGCGAAGGCTCTGCGGTCAGTCTTGGGCCCGTCGTCCGCGCATCAAAACCACTTTGATGCGCCTCCGTTGGGCAGAAGCTTCGCCTTTTGAAAAGCGAAGCCCACGATTGTTGCACGGCCTATGAGTACTGTCAACCGGCCAATCCGTGACGCCGCACAACACTCAGCGATTATTTTTAGATGTGAGCGCGCGCTTTCAAAAACTGCCTGCTTCTGCATTGCCGGGCACTGGCGAGCGGCGACAATTTCGGTCCGGCCGCTGCCGCGAGAGCGCTGGGGCCATCGTTGAGTGTCACGGAACAAGTCATGAACATCGCAGTCACCTTCCTGCCCCGCCGGGAACCGACCCCTTTGCCGCCGATCGGATTCATCGGCGGCGGCAACATGGCCAGCGCCATCATCGGCGGGCTCATCAAGCGGGACGTCCCTGCAGAGACCTTCGAAGTGGTCGAACCTTTTGCCGAAGCCCGCGCACGGCTCCTGCACGACTTCGGCATCACCGCCCAACCCGAGGCCGGTGCCGCTCTCGCGCGTTGCGCCGTCGTGGTCTGGGCCGTCAAGCCGCAGAGCTTTGCGGAGGCCGCGCGACCGGTCCGCGCTCTGGCGAGCGAGGCGCTGCATCTCAGCGTCGCGGCGGGCATCCCCTCCGACAGCATCGCGCGCTGGCTGGCCACGGAGCGCGTGGTGCGTGCCATGCCCAATACGCCGGCCCTGGTCGGCCAGGGCATGACCGGCCTGTTCGCGCGCCCGGCGGTCGATGCCGCCGGCCGCAAGCTGGCCGAGCAGGTGCTGGATGCCACCGGCGACCTGCTGTGGGTCGATGCCGAAGGCGCGCTCGATGCCGTGACCGCGGTCTCGGGCTCGGGCCCCGCTTATGTCTTCTATTTCATCGAGGCCATGACGGAGGCCGGCGTCGAGCTGGGCCTCTCGCCCGAGCAGGCGCATCGCCTCGCCGTGGGCACCTTCAGCGGCGCATCGGCCCTGGCCGGCAATGCGAGCGAGCCGCCCGCGGTGCTGCGCGAGCGCGTGACCTCCAAGGGCGGCACCACCTATGCAGCGATCAGCTCGCTCGAGAGCGCGGACGTCAAGGCGAAGTTCAAGGCCGCGATCCGCGCCGCACACCAGCGCGCCGGCGAACTCGCCAAGGAATTCGGCCGCGATTGAGGCAGCGCGGCTTCAGCGCAGCGCGTAGCCGGCCACGACACCGGCAAACACGGTGAAGCCCAGCCAGTGGTTGAGCCGGAAGGCCTTGAAGCAGCCGTCACGCATGCGGTCGCGAATCAGCCGCCAATGCCACAGCGCCTGCGCCGCCGCGATGCCGATGGCGGCGAAGAAGGCGGGGCCCAGGGCCTCGCTCGCGCCGGCCGCGGCCCATACCGCCAGAAAGATCGCGTAGCTCGCCATCACGGCCGCAACATCGAAGCGGCCGAAGGTGATGGCCGAGGTCTTCATGCCGATCTTCAGGTCGTCGTCGCGATCAACCATCGCGTACTCGGTGTCGTAGGCCAGCACCCAGAACAGGTTGCCCGCCAGCAGCCACCACGCGAAAGCCGGCACGCTGGACTGCACGGCCGCGAAGGCCATCGGGATGCCGAAGCTGAATGCGATGCCCAGCACCGCCTGCGGAATCGACATGAAGCGCTTGGCATACGGATAGATCAGGGTCACAGCCAAGGCCGCGAACGACCACAGCACGGTGACGCGGTTGGTCGTGAGCACCAGCGCAAAGGCGGCCAGCGCGAGCACCGCCCCCACGGCGAGCGCCTCCTTGACCGAGATGGCGCCGCTGGTGACGGGCCGCTGGGCGGTGCGCTTGACATGGCGGTCGAAATCGCGATCGGCCACGTCGTTGACGCAGCAGCCGGCGCTGCGCATGAGGATGGTGCCCAGCACGAACACGGTGAGCAGGTGCCAGCCCGGCCAGCCTCCGGCGGCAAACCACAGGGCGCCGAGCGACGGCCACAGCAGCAGCAGCCAACCGGCGGGACGATTCCAGCGGATCAGGTCCAGGTAGAGCGAAAGGCGGCCGCGCGGCGCGGCAGCAGTGGATGCGGACATGGGCCGATTTTGCGTCACGCCAAATAGACGCCCTCGTTTGCCACACTAGAATCCGGCGGTTCGCGCGACGCGATCACCCTTTGCATCGAGCCCGGCCCAGCGCCAGGACTTCCGCGCAAAAGGCACCCAACCCAGACATTTCCAGGCAGGGCACATCCGGTTTAGTCATCACTTCGATGGCGAGCCGCGTGGCGCTTCGCGATCCGGTTCTTGCCCTGAAGGAAATCCATGTCTCTACGCCCACGCGCGCTGCGCCCACGCCTGCGCCATCTGCCCCTGACCGCTGCCGCGCTCGCCTTGCTGCATTGCACGGCGCAGGCCCAGAACAACACGCTGAAGGAAATCACGGTCAGCACGGAGCAGGACGCCGGGTACGCCCCGGCCGCCAGCAGCACCGCCACCAAGGGCAGCGCACCGCTGCGCGACATACCGCAAGCCGTCAACGTGCTGCCGGCGCAATTGCTGCGCGATCAAGGCGCCACCTCGATGCAGGATGCGTTGCGCAATGCGCCGGGCGTCTCCTTCAGCAGCGGCGACGGCCAGCGCGACCAGGTGGTCATCCGCGGCTTCACCGCCATCGCCGACTGGTTCGTGGATGGTGTGCGCGACGACGCGCTGTACTTCCGCGACCTGTCGGATACCGAGCGCATCGAGGTGCTCAAGGGACCGGCCGCAGTGCTCTACGGCCGCGGGTCGTCGGGCGGCCTGATCAACCGCGTCACGAAGAAGCCGGTATTCGGAGAGTCCTTCGGCGAGGTGTCGCTCGGCCTGGGAAGCCACGACTTCAAGCGCGCGACCGCGGACCTCAACACGCCCATCGGCGAGAACATGGCGTTCCGACTCAACGTCGCCCGCGAGAAGTCGGGCAGCTACCGCGACCAGCAGTTCATCGACCGCTACAGCATCGCGCCCTCGCTCGCGATGAAGTTCAGCCCGCAGACCGACCTGCTGCTGCAATACACCAACGCCCACGACCAGCGGCTGACGGATTTCGGCATCCCGGCGCTCAACGGCCGGCCGGTCGACGTGCCGATCGGCACCTACTACGGCTCCGCCCTGGCCAAGCGCGACGACACGAGCACCTCCAAGGTCCAGTCTTTCACCGCCACGCTGAACCATCGTTTCAGCGATGAACTGAACCTGCGCAACACGACGCGCTACTCCAGCTACCACCTGGATCGCTACAACACGCTGCCCAGCGGCACCACCGACCCCGTGCGCCTGACCGTGGGCCGCACCCGCGGCTTCGTCGATCGGGACGAGAGCGGCTGGTTCAACCAGACCGACTTGACGTGGCGCAACGACATCGGCGGCTTCAAGCAGGAATGGCTCGTCGGCACGGAGTTCGGCGTGCAGGACAAGCGCGCCTATTCCGTGTCCTCGGCCGTCGGTTTTCAGCGCGTCAGCATCTTCAATCCTGTCGCTGTTCCGCCACCCATCCCGCTCGCCAACTATCTGGCGACGAGCGCGATTCCCAGCAACTCCACCTTCAAAACCTCTGCGCTGTACGCGCAGAACCAGATCACGCTGGCGCCGCAATGGAAGGCGCTGGTCGGCGGGCGCTACGACGTGTTCGACCAGGAGACCTCGTTCGAGCGCAGTCTCCCGACCCTGACGCGCACCGACAAGAAGTTCAGCCCGCGCGCCGGCCTGGTGTGGCAGCCCGGCGAGGCGCAGTCCTACTACCTGTCGTACAGCCGCTCCTTCCAGCCCTCGGCGGAAACCTTCGCGCTCTCGGCCGGCAACGCGGACAACGCACCCGAGATCACGGTCAACAAGGAGATCGGCGCCAAGCTGGACTTCCTGGACGGTGCGCTCAGCTTCACGGCCGCGGCCTTCAACCTGGAGCGCTCGGGCATCAAGAACAGCGATCCGGCCAATCCGGCGCGGCAGATCAACGTGGGCACGCAGCGCACCAACGGACTGGAACTCACGCTCGCCGGCAAGCTGCCGGGGCGCTGGGACGTGAGCGCGGGCTATGCCTACCTGGACGGGCGGATGGTCAAGTCGGTGGCCACCGTCAGTTCACTGCAACTGCCGGTCGGTGCACCCATCCCGGTCCAGGGCAAGGTCGCACCGCTCACGCCGCGGCACTCGGCCTTCGTCTGGCTCATGAAGGACCTGGGCCATGGCTTCAGCGCGGGCGGCGGCCTGAACTACGTGGCCGCGCGCTACGCCTCGCTGACCAACCTGGTGGCCCTGCCAGGCTACATGACGGCCGACCTGGCGGGCAGCTACAAGACGGATCGCTACGAGTTGGCGCTGAACCTGAAGAACATCTTCGACAAGAAGCACTACATCTCGGCCCACGGCAGCGTCGACAACCTGATCATTCCGGGTCCGCCGCGCGAACTGCAGCTGACCCTGCGCGCCAAGTTCTGATCGGGGCGGATCAGTCCTCGAGCAGCGAACGCAGCATCCAGGCCGTCTGGTCGTGCACCGTGCAGCGCGCGGTGAGCATGTCGGCGGTCGGGTCGTCGCCGGCCTCCTCGGCCACCGGGATGAACTCGCGCGCGATGCGCGAAACGGTCTCGTGGCCCTTGACCAGGATGCGCACCATCTCCATCGCCTTCGGCGGATCTTTCGGCACGTCAGGCACGGTCGCGATCTTGCTGAACTCGGCATACGAGCCCGGCGCGTAATGACCCAGGGCGCGGATGCGCTCGGCAATGACGTCGGTCGAACCCCAGAGCTCCGTGTACTGCGCCATGAACATCGCATGCAGCGAGTTGAAGTGCGGGCCGGTCACGTTCCAGTGGAAATTGTGCGTGGTGAGGTAGAGCGTGTAGGTGTCGGCCAGCACGCGGCTCAGGCCTTCGGCGATGGCGGCGCGGTCCTGACGCTCGATGCCGATGTTGATGATCGGCGCATTGCGGCTGCCCGACTCCAGGGCCACCACGGCGCCGCCCTTCCTGGGCACTTTGCCGGCGGAGGCCGAGGGTGCAGCGGAGATCGGGGACTTGGATTTCTTCACGACTTTGGCCATGGCGCGAGTTCTTTCTTCAAGGTTGAATTGGCGGTCAGAAACTTTAGAAGCCAAGGGCGGGCTTCGCAACAGCCGAACTCTATCGCAGCGATTGCCCTCGGCCGGGGTCGAACGCGTAGGCCGATGACAGCAAGTCCTACGAGAGTCGTTTGACGCCCGGCAGCTCGCAGGCGTAGATCGCGTTGCGCAGCGCCGCGATGGCCTCGTAGCGCGTGAAGCTGCGGCGCCAGGCCAGCACCACGCGGCGCGTCGGCTCGCCGCCCTGCTCGTCGCGCACGGGGAGGTAACGCACGATCTGCTCGGGCTCCTTGCCGCGGCCCTTGGCCTTGGACTTGAGCGCACCGTTCGGCACCGACAGGCGCGGCACCAGCGTCACGCCCATGCCGGCCGCCACCATGTGCTTGATGGTTTCGAGCGACGAGCCCTCGAAGCTCTTGCGGATGCCCTCGGCATTGCTTGAGAAGCGCGCGAACTCGGGGCAGACCTCGAGCACGTGGTCGCGAAAACAATGGCCGGTGCCGAGCAGCAGCATGGTCTCTTTTTTGAGCTCGTCGGAGCTCACGGATTCGCGCTCCGCCAGCGGATGATGGACGGGCACGGCCGCCATGAAGGGCTCGTCGTAGAGCGCTGCCATCGCCAGGCCGGTGTCGGGAAAGGGCTCGGCCATGATCGCGCAGTCGATCTCGCCGGCGCGCAGCATCTCGAGCAGCTTGACGGTGAAGTTCTCCTGCAGCACCAGCGGCATCTGGGGGGTGCGCGCGATGTTCTGGCGCACCAGGTCGGGCAGCAGGTACGGGCCGATGGTGTAGATCACGCCCAGGTTGAGCGGCCCCGACAGCGGGTCCTTGCCGCGCTTGGCAATCTCCTTGATGCTCGCGGCCTGGTCGAGCACGCTCTGGGCCTGCTGCACGATCTGCTCGCCCAGCGGCGTGACCGTGACCTCGCCCGCGCTGCGCTCGAAAAGCTTGACCTCGAGTTCGTCTTCCAGCTTCTTGATCGCGACCGACAAGGTGGGCTGCGACACGTAGCAGGCCTCGGCCGCCTTGCCGAAATGCCGCTCACGCGCGACTGCAACGATGTATTTGAGTTCGGTGAGAGTCATAGCCTGCGTCAATTATGCGCAGACGCTGCGACCTCTGCCGAATTCAGGCTTTGAGGTACTCCGCCTTGCTGCCGAGCCAGCGGTCGACGTGCTTGATTGCGAGTTCCGGATGGCGGTCGAGCATGCGCGGCGCCAGCGCCCGCGCCCAATCGAGCAGCAACACATCGGTGCTCAGGTCGGCAAAGCGCAGGAGCGGCGCGCCCGACTGCCGCGCGCCGAGGAATTCGCCGGGCCCGCGGATCTCGAGGTCGCGCCGTGCGATCTCGAAGCCGTCGCTGGTTTCGGCCATCGCCTTGAGCCGCGCGCGCGCCGCCTCGCCGACCCGGCCGCCTTCGTTCGGCGCATAGAGCAGCACGCAGGCCGAAGCGGCCGCGCCACGTCCGACACGCCCGCGCAGCTGATGCAGCTGCGAAAGCCCGAAGCGCTCGGCATGCTCGATCACCATCAGCGAGGCATTGGGCACGTCGACGCCGACCTCGATCACCGTGGTGCTGACCAGCACCTGGAGCCGGTTGGCCGTGAAGCTCTCCATCACCGCCTGCTTCTCGGCTGTCGGCATGCGCGAGTGCAGCAGCCCCACGCTGACCTGCGCGCCGAGTGCGGCGGCCAGCTCGTCACGCGTTTCGGTCGCGTTGCGCAAATCGACCGCCTCGCTTTCTTCGATCAGCGGGCAGACCCAGTAGACCTGCCGCCCTTGCGCAAGCTGGGCGCGGATGCGATCGATGACCTCGTCGCGCCGGTGATCGGCCACCAGCTTGGTCACGATCGGCGTGCGACCCGGCGGCAGCTCGTCGAGCGTGGAGACGTCGAGGTCGGCGTAGTAGCTCATCGCGAGCGTGCGCGGGATTGGGGTGGCACTCATCATCAGCAGGTGTGGTTCGAGGTCGCCGACGGCCTTGCCGCGCAGGGCCAGGCGCTGCGCAACGCCGAAGCGGTGCTGCTCGTCGATGATCGCCAGCGCGAGCTTGTCGAAGCGCACCTTCTCCGAGATCACCGCATGCGTGCCGATCACGAGCGCGGCCTCGCCGTTCTCGACCGCGGCCGACATCGCGTCGCGCTCCTTCTTCTTCTGGCTGCCGGTGAGCCAGGCGACACGCAGGCCGCGCTCGGCCAGCAAGGGGTCGAGCCAGCCGACCAGCTTGCCGAAGTGCTGCGCCGCGAGGATCTCGGTGGGCGCCATCAGTGCGCACTGGTAGCCGGCATCGATGCAGCGCGCGGCGGCCAGCGCCGCCACCACGGTCTTGCCGGAGCCCACGTCGCCCTGCAGCAGGCGGTGCATCGGGACGTCGCGAGCGAGGTCGTGCGTGATCTCCTCGCCGACCCGATGCTGTGCGCCGGTCAATGCAAAGGGCAGCGTGGCCAGCAGTTCCTTGTACAGCGAGTCACCGGAAGCCGCCGCCGAAAGCACCGGCGCGCGCTGCGCCGCGCGGGCCCGGCGCGCCTGCAGTTGCGAGAGCTGCTGCGCCAGCAGTTCGTCGGCCTTGAGGCGCTGCCAGGCGGGGTGGCTGTGGTCTTCCAGCGTGGCCATCGCCACGTCGGGCGCCGGGTAGTGGAGAAAGCTCAACGCCCGGCGCAGTTCCCATGCGCCCGACGGCGCGAGCGCCGGCGGAACGGTCTCGTCGAGCACCGCCCGCGCCAAGCCGGAGCGCACTTCGCGCCGCAGCATCGGCTGGGCCAGCCCCGCGATCGTCGAGTACACCGGCGTCAACGCCTGCGGCAGCTCGGTGCCCGCGGCCTTGACCGTCGGATGCATCATCTGCCGCCCGACGAAACCGCCGCGCACCTCACCGCGCACCCGCACCCGCGCGCCGACCGCGAGCTGCTTCTGCTGCGAGGGATAGAAGTTGAAGAAGCGCAGCTGGCAGGTGTCGCTGCCGTCGTCCACCGTCACGATCAGCTGACGGCGCGGCCTGAACACGACTTCGCAATCCCTCACCACGGCCTCGATCTGGGCCGTGTCGCCGTCGCGCGTGTCGGCCAGCCGCACGATGCGCGTCTCGTCCTCGTAGCGCATCGGCAGGTACAGCGCGAAATCGATGTCGCGCAGGAGCCCGAGCTTGCGCAGCGCGCGCTGCACCGGGCTCAGGCCCGCGCCGGGCGCTGGCGCCGGTACTGCTGCGGGCTTTTCCGGTGGAGACGACTTGGCGGCGGCGGGCATGGGACAATTCTGCCCGGCTCTTCGCCGCCTCTTCCTCCGCCTCCTTGGCACGGGCCCGTCCGGCCCTCAAGCACCATGCGCGCCTTCACGCTTTCCGATTTCGATTTCGACCTGCCGCCCGAACTGGTGGCCCAGCATCCCGCCGCCGAGCGCAGCGCCTCGAGACTGCTCGACGGCACGGTCGATCCACCCATCGGCCGCATCTTCAAGGACCTCCCCTCGCAGTTGCGCGCCGGCGATCTGCTGGTCTTCAACGACACGCGCGTCGTCAAGGCGCGCCTCTTCGGCGAAAAACCCACCGGCGGCAAGCTCGAGCTGCTGGTGGAGCGCGTGCTGCAAGGCAACGAAATCGTCGCGCACATGAAGGTCAGCAAGAAGCCGCCGGCCGGCACCGCGCTGGCGATGGCCGGCGAGTTCCGGGCGACGCTGCTCGGCCGCTGGCCTGACGAGAACGGCGCGCTGTTCCGCTTCCGCTTCGACAGCGCCGCCGGTGAAGACCCCTATGCGCTGATGGCCCGCTGCGGCCACGTGCCCTTGCCGCCGTACATCGAACACGCCGACTCGCAGGACGACGAGCGCCGCTACCAGACCGTGTTCGCACGCGTGCCGGGTGCGGTCGCCGCGCCGACCGCGGCGCTGCACTTCGACGAGGCGCTGCTGGCCGAGCTCGAGGCGCGCGGCGTGCAGCGCGCCAACGTCACGCTGCACGTCGGCGCCGGCACCTTTCAGCCGGTGAAGACCGAGAACATCGCCGATCACACGATGCATGCAGAGCGCTACGAGGTGCCCGAGACGACGCAACGCGCCATCGCCGAAACCAGGGCGCGCGGCGGCCGCATCGTCGCGGTCGGAACCACCACCGTGCGCACGCTCGAATCGTGGGCCAAGAGCGGCGAAGCGGCGGGCGACACGCGCATCTTCATCACGCCGGGCTTCGCCTTCGAACACGTCGACCTGCTGGTCACCAACTTCCACCTGCCCAAGAGCACGCTCATGATGCTGGTGAGCGCCTTCGCGGGCTACGAGCGCGTGATGGCGCTCTATGCCCACGCGATCCGCGAGCGCTACCGCTTCTTCAGCTACGGCGACGCGATGCTTCTTTCGAGACAACCATGCTGAACTTCGAACTCCTCGCCACCGACCCCGCGAGCCATGCGCGCCGCGGCACGCTCTCGCTGAACCACGGCGTGGTGCAAACTCCGATCTTCATGCCCGTGGGCACCTACGGCACCGTCAAGGGCGTGATGCCGCGCAGCCTCGAGGAGATGGGCGCCCAGATCATCCTCGGCAACACCTTCCATCTCTGGATGCGTCCCGGCCTGGACGTGATGGCGAGCTTCGGCGGCCTCCACCAGTTCGAGAAATGGGACAAGCCCATCCTCACCGACTCGGGCGGCTTCCAGGTCTGGTCGCTGGGTGCGATGCGCAAGATCAGCGAGGAGGGCGTGAAGTTCGCGTCGCCGGTCAACGGCGACAAACTCTTCCTCACGCCGGAGGTCTCGATGCAGATCCAGACCATTCTCAACAGCGACATCGTCATGCAGTTCGACGAGTGCACGCCCTACGACACCCAGGGCCACCTCACGACCGAGGCCGAGGCGCGCAGTTCTATGGAGCTCAGCCTGCGCTGGGCGCGCCGCTGCCAGGCGGAGTTCGCGCGGCTCGAGAACCCCAACGCGCTCTTCGGCATCGTGCAGGGCGGCATGTACGAGAACCTGCGCGAAGAGTCGCTGGCCCAGCTCGTCGAGATGGACTTTCCCGGCTACGCGATCGGCGGCGTGAGCGTCGGCGAACCCAAGGACGAGATGCTGCGCATCATGGCGCACACGCCGCACCGGCTGCCGGCGCACAAGCCGCGCTACCTGATGGGCGTGGGCACGCCGGAGGACCTGGTCGAGGGCGTGGCACAGGGCGTCGACATGTTCGACTGCGTGATGCCGACGCGCAATGCGCGCAACGGCACGCTGTTCACGCGCTTCGGCGACCTCAAGATGCGCAATGCGCGCCACAAGAGCGACCCGCAGCCGATCGATGCGAGCTGCAGCTGCCATGCCTGCGCCGGCGCATCAGGCGTGTCGTGGAACGAAGGTGGCCGCGACGGCTTCAGCCGCGCCTACCTGCACCATCTCGACCGCTGCGGCGAGATGCTGGGCCCGATGCTCACGACCATCCACAACCTGCACTACTACCTAAACCTGATGCGCGAGATCCGCGCGGCGCTCGATGCCGGCACCTACACGCAGTTCCGCGCGCAGTTCAAGGCCGACCGGGCCCGCGGCGTCTAGGATGCGCCTACTTGGCGCCAGGCACCTTGATGGGCAGCGGCGTCGTGTAGGGCTCGATGCGCAGCAGCTCGTTCGTGAACAGCGCGACCTGCCGCAGCGGCGCCTGCACCAGCGCGCCGCCCGCATCCTTTTGCGACGCGTACTGCCACACCGTCAAGGGACTCTTGTCCGCCAGCAGCGCCGCGAAGCGCTGCACTTCCGGCGTGCTGCCGGCGCCGAGCTGAGCCGCCTCGATGCCGACCACGATGTCGTCGCGCGGCGAAACCACCTTGAAGAGACGGACGGTCGCCGGCTCCTGCGCATGGGTCACGAGGCTCGCCGCCGACAGCAAGGCAGCAGCGACCGACGCGACGTAAAGACCTGCGGCGGCATGGCGGCGAATGAGGTTCCTGAACATGATCGTGCTCTGAATCAAAGGCGTTGAGCGTAGCCAGAACCCGCTCGCGCGAGAACACGCCGGAAGCCATACGCCGCACGCGGGAGTGCCCGCGTCAGCGCTGCGGCAGCAGCGACCAGCGCCCTGAAAGCGAGGCCCCGGGCGCGAGGACCGTGCCGCCCACTTCGCCGAGCCCATGGCGGTCCCACAGGTTGAAAGCATCGGTGCACTGGCTCACCGGCTCGGCGCAGAAATGATCCGCGCCGCTCGGGCAGTACAGGACGAAGAAGTCGAGCGGCGCCTCGGCCGCCATCGCCAGCGCGCACGAAGCCGTCGGCCATTCGATGCGGGCCTCACGCAGCCATCCTGTGAAGTTGTTGTCCAGATCGAGCTCGGCCAGCTCCACGCCTTCGCGCAGCCGGGCCACCTCTTGCGTCGGCTCGAGCGCGACCGGCATCACCTCCGCATCGCCACGCCACATGGCGCCGGTGTTCGCCGACAGGCGTGTGCCCGCGTGATGGATGAAGTAGGGGTGATGGCCGATGCCGGCCGGCATCGGGGCGCTGTCGCGGTTGATCAGCGTGATGGTGCAACGCAGCCCCGTCGCATCGAGTTCGAACAGCTGCGAGGCTTCGAAGCGCCAGGGCCACTGGGCATCGGCCTCGACGCTCAGCACGAGCTCCGCGCGGGTTGGCGAGGCCTCTGCCACCTGCCATGGCCGTTGCCAACCGATGCCGTGAAGCGGATGCCGGCCCGAGGGCCCCGCAGGATGGCCCGGCGCAATGGCGATGTCGCGCCCGCCGACATGCGCGCGGCCGTCGCGAAGGCGATTGCACCAGGGCAGGAGCGGAAAACTCGCCATGGCCAAGAGATGACGTGCGGCCAGCGCATCGGCCGTGGCCGGCCGCAACCAGTCGAAGCGCCGGCCGTCGCGCTCATCGTAGAGGGCTGCGATCGCGCCGCCGACCTCCGGCGCCAGCACCAGATGCAATGCGCCCGCCGCAAGATGCACCAGTTCGTCGTTGTCGTTCATGGGAGTGCGTGCCTTCGATCGTTGATGCGAACGCGGCATTCTCGGCCAACCCGGGTGACACGCACCATCGTTGGCGTGGAGAATCGCAACTGGCACTTCGTTCCTGCACGGATCCTCCTCATGACGGCATCGACCCCCTCCGCCCGCTATCCATCGCTCGCCGGCCGCAGCGTGTTCATCTCCGGCGGCGCCACCGGCATCGGCGAAAGCCTGGTGCGCGCCTTCCATGCGCAGGGCGCGCATGTGGGCTTCTGCGACATCGATGCGGCTGCGGGCTGCGCGCTTGCCGCCCGGTTGCAGGGCGAAAACGAGGTGCTGTTCCACGAGTGCGACGTGACCGACGTCGCAGCGCTTGGCGCAGCCATCGCCGCGGTGCGCGCGCGCTTCGGGCCGATCCGCGTGCTGCTCAACAATGCGGCCAACGACCGCCGCCACGAGATGGCCGACGTCACGAGCGAAGACTTCGATCGGCTGGTGGCGATCAACTTCAAGCACCAGTTCTTCGCCGCGCAGGCCGTGGCCGAGGACATGCGCGCGCAGGGCGGCGGGTCGATCATCAACTTCGGCTCGATCAGCTGGATGATCAAGGGCGCCGGCTACCCGGTCTACCAGGCCTGCAAGGCGGCCGCGCGCGGCCTCACGCGTTCGCTGGCGCGCGACCTCGGCAAGGCCAACGTCCGCGTCAACTCGATCGTGCCGGGCTGGGTGATGACCGAGCGCCAGTTGAAGCTCTGGGTCAAGCCCGAATCCGAGGCCCAGATCGATGCCGCCCAGTGCCTGCCGGGCCGCGTGATGGCCGAGGACATCGCCAGCATGGCGCTCTTTCTCGCGGCCGACGATTCGAAGATGTGCACCGCGCAGGACTACGTGGTGGACGCAGGCTGGACCTGAGGCGGAATACCCGGCGCCGCCGCGGCAGCCGCACCGGTCCCGCAGGCGTGGCAGAAGCGCGAGAACGCGCTCTTGCGCGCTTCGCAGACGCCGCAGTGATCGAACAGGCCGATGCCGCAATGCGGGCAGAAATCGATCTCGGTGTTCTTCAGGTCCACCGGCCGTTCGCAGCCCGGGCACACACTCTTGGCGAGCCGCGCCAGCGCGGTGTCGTAGCTCAGCTCGTTGCGGCGCACCGTGTCGGGCTGCGCCTCGGCCAGCTTCTGGCGCGCGAGATAGCGGTTGAGCGCGATGATGGCGTAGCGCCCCACGAGCACGGTCACCACGATGCCGACCACGTAGCGCACATAGCCGCCATAGCTCGGCAGATAGGGCACGAGCTCGACGAAGAAGGCGAAGAGCGCGAAGTAGATGAAGCCCCACACGAAAGGCCAGTAGGTGCTCTTGCGCTTCTTCACGAAGAGCCAGCCGGCGATCAAGAGCAGCGGCAAGGTGAGCGCGAGCCGGTAGCCGAACACGCGCAGTTCGACGCGACGGTTTTCCGCCTCGAGCTTCTTGCGCGCTTCATCTTCCAGCGGCGCGAGTTTCTGCTGCGCGCTCTGGCGCGCCTGCCGCGCATCGAGCGCGATCTGGCGCTGCGCGCCCACGGCCCTCTGGGCGTCGTCTTCCCTGGCCTTCAGCGTATCGAGCGCCTTGGTGCGCGCGATCAACTCGGTGTCCTGGTCGGGCTGCGCAGTGGCGCGCCGCGTCGCGAGCCAGTTGCCGAAGGTCTCGCGCGCCGCCCGGCTGGTCTGCTGGGCGGTCAGGAGCGCGAGCTCCGCCTGCTCGCGCTCGCGTGTCGACTCCTGCTCGGTGCGCTGCGCGTTGCGGATCGTGGCGCGAAGCGGCTCGGCCGCCGCCTTGTCGATGAAATCGTCGAGGGTCAGCGTGCGCTCGACCTGCGGCAGATCGCCGACGATCGTGCTGCCCAGCCCGACCAGAAAGCTCGCGAACACCAGCGCCACCACCCAGAGGCCGCGGCGAAACCACTTTTCGGACAAACGCAAGGACTTGCTCATCGCAATAGCTCCTGTTTCGATTCAAAGGTATCGCTGCCACAGCGCATTGCTCAGCCGTCCTTGAGGGTCTACCGCGCGCTTCACGGCCCGGAACGCATCAGCCTGAGGATAGGCGGCAGCAAATTGCGCCCGGGTCGCATGCAGCTGATAGGGCAGGTAATAGGTTCCGCCGCACTTCAGCGCAGCGTCGATCATGTCGCGGGTCCAGCGGCCCGCATCTTCCAAGGCTTGGGAGTCGGTGCGCTGCTTGTAGTACACGACGAATGAAAACACTTCCTCGCGTGCCCAAGCCAACATCGACACCTCGTCGGTCGGCGAATGCCGGATCGACACATTGAGCACTTTCGCCTGGTGCTTTCGGATGATCCGTGCCATCTCGGTTGCAAAGACGAGAAAGTGCTGCGTCGGAATGAAGTACTCCTGAAGCACGTAGGTGGATGCTCGCCGGCTGGCTGGCTCCAGCGAACGAAGGTTCAGGCTCGCCTCGTAGTTCAGCCAGACCACCTCCGGTCTATCGAGCAACGCAGGGCGGATGTATTTGCGCTGCAGCGCATCGCCGTTCGGCAGCTCGGTCACTGCCCAGACCATGCCCTGTTCCAGCCGATAGCTCCGATCGCGCGGAACCAGTCGTGCGGCCACCGTCAGTGGCTTGTCCGAGCGACGCCAGCTCACGGCCGATGCCTCGTCGAAAAAGGGCGGGACCAAGTCAGCGTTGTGCAGGAGGAGTCCGTTTGCGGCCCGCACTTCCCGCTCGAACCAGGCCGGATAGTCCCGCAGCGCCAGTGCCTCGACCGTGCGTTCGATCCGCACGTTGTCGTCCAGTGCAAGCTCGACCTCCGTGATCACGCCGACGGCGCCGTAGCCGCCGATGGCCGCGCGAAAAAGCTCCGGGTGCTTCTGACGATCGACCTCGACGATCTCGCCATCGGCCAGCACCAGCTGCAGCGCTCGCACAGAGTGCCCGATCGGCCCATGGCCCACATACCGGCCATGAGCGTTCACCGACACGGAGCCGCCGACGGTGAAGTTGGCATAGCTCTGCATGGTCTGCACCGAGAGTTGATGTGCGTCGATGTGATCCTGTAGGTCGCGCCAGCGCATGCCGGCCTCTACACGCACCGTCTTCGTGTCGGGGCGCAGCCAGACCAGCCGATTCATTTCACGCATGTCGATGTGCAGGCCACCTGCGACTGCAACCTGGCCGCCCATGGAATAGCGTCCGCCGCCTACAGCGATCAGGCCGGGCCACTCGAGAAGCGCGTTGCGAACTGCTTCGCGCGAGCGCGGAGTCACCACACGTTCGACTTTCACCGTGTAGAGCCGCGTCACGTTCTCGACGGGGTGCAGCGTTCCGCTATGGACCTCCGTGGGCGAGACCAGCAGCAGGCCGGCCCCCATCAGTGCGGCGGCGAGCAGGGTGCGGCGCGATACTAGGATGCCGCTTGCCGGGCTCATAGGCGCAGCACCACCGGCGCGGCGCCGAGCCCCGCCCGCGGCAGCCAGGCGAACACCGAATCGACCGTCACCGTTTCGATCCGATCGGAGAAGCGCTTCTCGTTGGGATGGTCGTCGAAGGCCACGTTGGCCGAACCCACGCGTCCGCCGAGTCGCGTGAGCGGCCCGAGCTTCAGCACGCCGGGCTCGTAGCCCTTGAACTGCAGCCAGGCCTGCGCCTGCTCGCGGGTGCGGATGGTGCCGGGCTCCATCGCCGCAGCCAGCGTCTCGATCGCCCATTGGTTCGACTGCTGGTACTTGTGACCCCAGGCGTAGCTCACGATGCTGTAGGGCGCGGCGTGCAGCCGCGTGATGCGAGCGGGCGATTCGTTGAGCGCCGCCAGCACCTGCGCCTGCACGGCCGGCGCCGGGATCACCCAGGCGGCTTCATGGCGCCAGAGGTCATCGAGGAAGAATTCGCCCAGCCCTTGGCGATAGATGGCTGCCACCGCCGTGCCGCACTGGTTGAGCTTGTGGACCACGCGCCACGTTCCCGCCTCTGTCTTGTAGGCCAGGCCCAGATGCGAGTAGCGCAGGCCGTACCTGCTCAGGTCTTGCCCCGCACGCGCCAGCAGCACGACCCGCGCACCGCTTGCATCGAGCCCTTGTGCCGTGCGCTCGGCGAGCTGCATACCCTTCATGACCGCCGCCGCGCCGGGCTTCTGCTGTTCACAGGAACGACCGGCGTGCGCGTTGAGCGGAAACAGGAAGAGCCCCGCCAGCACCACGGCCGCCGCCGCCGCAAACACCTGAAGAATGGCCCGGAGCATTCGGCGCGGGCGGGAAACCTGGGCCCGGTACTCGATTTCGTAGGGGCCGAAGTTGGTGGGCGCGCGCCTCATGACAGCCTCTCGTTGTAGAGCAGCGCGCGGCCGACCGCATTGGGCACGAAGGCCAGCACCTCGCCGGCCGCCGACAGCACGATGCCCGAGCCGATCACGCTGACCGTGACCATCGTGCCGACAACGACCGAGGCACCGTGGGCCGCGCGGCCCAGTACCTTGACGCTGGCCCGGGCGCCATCGGAGGCACGTTCGAGCAGGTAGACGGTACCGTCGACCGATGCCTCTACCGCCACCACCGTAAGCACCGAGCCACCCACCGACAGCGCCGCGGGCACGGCCACCGCGGCACTCGCCGCGCTGCCGGCCACCGAGGCGACGCCGACGACCGAGGCCAGCGGCAGCATCGAGAGCGCTGCCGAGGCTTCGCTCTGTGCATGAGCGTGAAGCGGGGCGGCAACACCCGCCATCGCGGCGCAAGCCGCCATCAGAACCGTGACGAAGGACTTCTTCATGATGTGCTTTCGAAAGATGAGGTGTATGGAGTGCTTCATTCGCCCTGGCCGGTTTCGGCGCGGGCTTCGCGGCGGCCTTGGAGGCGCGCCTCGGCGAGATCGGCTTCATGGCGGTCGCGCAGGATCTTGGCGAGCGTGAAGGCCGAGCTGATCAGGAACAGCCAGCTCACGCCGAGAAAGGCCTTGTAGGTCTCGCTGATCTCCATCCGCAGCAGGCCCCAGCCGGTCAGGCCCATCGCGGTGAAGAAGCCGCCCCAGACGACCAGCTTCCACATCGGCGTGTCGCCGGCACCGGGCGTGGTGCCGCGCTGGTTGTCACGCACGAACTTCGCCAGCACGAAGGCGGCCGAGAGGCAGAACACGTAGCCCATCACCATGAACGCGCGGTCCAGCGCCTGCCCCGGCAGCCAGCCGAGCCCGGTCGCGCAGAGGAACACGGCCATCCCGAAGGAGATCCAGACCTGGACTTGCCAGGCACGGGTGTCGCGTTGGATGGAAACGGTGGAAGAGAAGGGTTGCATGAATGCCTCGCGGCGTAGTGAAGGTGCGCGAATGATGGTTCGCACTTCCTCGGCGAGGCGCAAATTACTGCACCAGTGGCACCTTGCGACGCCTCCGGTATCTCTAGTCGATACCTTGGCGCACCCGACGGCGCAGCAGGTCGTCGCGCGTGAAGGGCCGCTCCGTACCGGCCAGCCGCACCGCGATCACCCCGAGCGCGTCGTGCGTGGGCGCTGTAGTGCCGGGGCGCAGGAAGAGCATCGGCGAGACCATGCTGATCAGCAGCAGGATCCAATGAAGCCGCGGCGGCGGCCGGTGCTGTTGCTGCCACAGGAAGAACGCGCTGACGGCCGCGCCCAGCGCGAATCCGGCGGCCACCTCCGACTTGGAATGGGCATAGATCGCCAGCCTCGACAGCCCGATGAGCGCAGCGAAGACCCAGCCGAGCGTGGCGGCGGAGACGCGCACGCGCGGTTCCCAATGCGCTGCGGTCAGCCAGAAGGCGACCGGCCAGACGCTGGCCGAGAGCATGGTGTGCCCGCTGATGCCGGTGAAGTTGAGCATGGCGCTGCCGATGCCCCAGCCCATGAAGGCGATCTTCGAAGCGGCCACCATGGCGCCGGCGGAGCCGAACAGCGCGAGCCAGCGCCATGCGATCGGCCGTGTGACCGTCCGCACGCCCAGCCACACGGCAATCCAGGCCGCGACGGGCAGCAGGAAGCCGCTGTCACCAAACCAGGTGATCGAATACCAGAAGCCGTCAGGCAGGAACAGCATCAGCTCGGCTGGCTTTCCAGCAGCCCGCTCACGCGCCGCTGCAAAGCCTCGGGCTGCACCTCGGCGTGCCGCATCGCACTGCCGACATGGAGCCCCACCCGGCTGAAAAAGCCGCGCCGGAACGGACGCGCCATGGCCACGTTCTCGCCGTCGCGCACCTCGAAGCGGCTGAAGTAGGAGCCCCAGAGATTGGTCAGCGCCATCGGGATCACCGGCGGATCGATGCCCTCGGCACGCGCGGCCTCGAGGATCTTCATCACCCCGCCCTTGAAGGGCTGCAGGCTGCCATCGCGCGTGATCGCACCCTCGGGGAAGATGGCGAGCAGATCGCCCTCGCGCAGCACCTGTACCGCGCGCGCGAAGGCTTCTTCATAGGCTGCCGGGTCTTCCTTCTGCGGCGCGATCGGAATGGCCTTGGCCAACCGGAACAGCCAGCCGAGCACCGGCACGCGGAAGATGCGGTGGTCCATGATGAAGCGGATCGGCCGCGGGCTCGCGGCCATCAGCAGCACCGCATCGATGAAGCTCACGTGGTTGCAGACCAGCACGGCAGCGCCCTCGGCCGGAATGTGCTCCTCGCCCTTGACGTCGAAGCGGTAGACGATGCGCGACAGCACCCAGGCCACGAAGCGCAGCAGGTACTCCGGCACCAGCATGAAGATGTAGAAGGCCACCACCGCATTGGCGATGCCGGTAAACAAGAAGATCTGCGGGATCGTGAAGCCGGCCTTGAGCAGCGCGCCGGCGATGACCGCGCTGCCGATCATGAACAGGGCATTGAGGATGTTGTTGGCCGCGATGATCCGAGCCCGGTGCGTGGGCTGGCTGCGCAGCTGGATCAGCGCGTACATCGGCACGCTGTAGAGCCCCGCGAAGAGCGACAGCAGGCCGAGGTCGGCCATCACGCGCCAATGGACGGCCTGGGCCATGAAGGCACCGAGCCCCATCTCCGCCGCGGGCGGCAGCGCGCGCGAGGCGAAGTAGAGATCGATGGCGAACACGCTCATGCCGATCGCGCCCAGCGGCACCAGGCCGATCTCCACCTGGCGGCGGCTCAGGGTTTCGCACAGCAGCGAGCCGATGCCGATGCCGACCGAGAACACCACCAGCAGCAGGGAGGCGACCTGCTCGTTGCCGTGCAGCACCTCCTTCGCGAAGCTCGGGAACTGGCTCAGGAACACGGCGCCGAAGAACCACATCCACGAGATGCCCAGGAGCGAACGGAACACGACCAGGTTGCCGTGCGCCAGCTTGAGATTGCGCCAGGTTTCGCTGAACGGATTCCAGTTGATCACGAGGCCCGGATCGGTGGCCGGCGCGGGTGGAATCGCCTGCGCCACCGCGCGCCCCGCGAGCGCCAACAGCACGCAAGCCACCGCCACCGTGGTGTGGCCGACCTGCGGCAATGCCACGAGAAGGCCCCCGGCCACCTGTCCCAGCAGGATGGCGACGAAGGTCCCCATCTCGACCATGCCGTTGCCGCCGGTGAGCTCCCGCGCATCAAGCACCTGCGGCAGGTAGGCGAACTTGACCGGACCGAACAGCGTGGAATGCAGCCCCATCAGGAACACGCAGCCCAGCAGGATCACGGCGTCCGCACGCATGAAACCCCACGCCGCCACCGCCATGATCGCGATCTCGAGATTCTTGACGAAGCGGATCATCTTCGTCTTGTCGTACTTGTCGGTGAGCTGCCCCGCGGTCGCCGAGAACAGCAGGAAGGGCAGGATGAAGAGTGCGCCGATGGCCAATCCCGCCATGGCCGGCGGCATCCAGCCCAGCTGCAGTTGGTAGGTCACCATCACGGTGAATGCGAACTTGAAGAGGTTGTCGTTCGCCGCGCCAGCGAACTGGGTCCAGAAGAACGGGCCGAACCTCCGCTGCCCGAGCAAGGCGAATTGATTGGCGTGCGCATGCGCTTCGGGCGCGATGGCAATGGAGGCGTCGACCGGTGCTGTCATGCGAATTCCCTGGCGGGTTCCTCAGGCCGTCACCGCGGCCGCGCCCGGATTGTGCCGCAGCGTCTGCCGCCCCATGGACTGCAACGCATGCAGCACCGGCAGCGCCGCCAGCGCCGCGACCAGGTGCTTGAGGCTGTGGCCCGACATCAGATGATGCGTCGCTTCGTAAATGGCATGGTCCGACAGCTCGAGCAACTTGGCCAGCGCGTAGAAGAAGATCACCCAGCCGAGCCTGAGGCCGATGGCGCCGTCCAGGGGCTTGGCAAGTGCCAGCGCGAGCACCAGCGCCATGCCGCCGAACTGGACCAGCGCCCACGGCAGCACGTTGCCGCTCACCTGGTGGACGGCCACCGCCAGCAGCCCGCCGGTCAGCGTGAACCAGGCGGCCGGCCAGCCGGCGCGGGCGCTGACTCGCTCGCAGACGGCACAGCCGATCAGGCCGGCGAAGGCCACCGCCATGCCGGCGCGGTCCGCTGCCAGCCGCAGCCCGTCGGGCTGCAGGTGGTAAAAGGCCGAGCCGGCGGCGATGAGGATCAGGCCCGCGAAGAACATCCAGGCGCAGTCGAGCGTGTTGACCGGCGGCTGGGCCATGGCCTGGGGCAGCGGCGCGGCGTCCTGCGCCTCCTCGTGCGCCCGTTCCAGCCAGCGCAACCAGCGCAGCCCCCAGACGCCGATCACCGCGAAAGGCAGGTTGCTCAGCACGTCCATCGCATAGGGCACGCCGTGCCAACCGCGGTCGTCGGCGAAAGGCGCGCCGCCCAGGCCGGGCGCCGGCAGGGCCGGGCCGGCGATCGCAAGCAGCAGGAGCAGGACGAAGAGGGACAAGAGGCCAAGTTCGCGGCGGGTCAGAGAAGGCAGAGGCATGGCGGGCTCCGGGTGATGTGTGTGCGGCGGAATGTAGGTTGTCAACCGCTCCGGG
Organism: Variovorax sp. LjRoot84; assembly: GCF_964254305.1. Lineage (NCBI taxonomy): Bacteria > Pseudomonadati > Pseudomonadota > Betaproteobacteria > Burkholderiales > Comamonadaceae > Variovorax > Variovorax sp. LjRoot84. Next base: position 616,374 of record NZ_CAXUTE020000001.1, on the reverse strand, counting down.
AGCATCGAGAATCGATACGGAGTACTTTTTCACGACCTCAGGTATCAAATCCCAATACTCCCGCCATGAGCACCACCGTCGACCTTGTGCAGGCTCTCAAGAACGAGCTCAAAACCGCCCGCATGACCTATGCGGATCTCGCCAAGTCGCTCGACATGGCCGAATCCAGCGTCAAGCGCATGCTCGCCAAGGGCGACATGCCGCTCACGCGGGTCGATGCGATCTGCCGTGCACTCAAGATCGACTTCGCCGAACTCGCCCGCCGCGTGGCCGATGCGCAGCCGCTGCTCAAGGAATTGACGCTCGAGCAGGAAAAGGCCGTGGTCAAGGACAAGAAGCTGCTGCTCCTGGCCATCTGCGTCCTGAGCCAGTGGACGCTGGAGCAGATCGTGACCGCCTACCGGATCAGCGAGGCCGAATGCATCGGCTACCTCGCGCAACTCGACCGCATCGGCATCATCGAGCTCCGGCCGCTGAACCGCTACCGCCTGAAACTCGCCAAGACCTTCCGCTGGCGCCCGCACGGGCCGGTGATGGACTTCTTCCGCGAGAACGTGGTGCTCGACTACTACCGAGGCGGCTTCGACGGGCCGGCCGAAGGCCTGCTGCTGGTTCACGGCTCGATCAGCCGCTCGCTGGCGCCGGCCTTTCTGGACCGGCTGCAGCGCGTGGCCCAGGATTTCGCCCAGCAACACCAGACCGACCAGAAGCTCTCGCCCAAGGAGCGCGAGGGCTACACGCTGCTGCTGGGCATGCGCAATTGGGAGTTCGAGCTGTTCACCCGCCTGCGCCGCGCGTGACGGCCAGGAAACCGGTTTCTAAGCTAAGATTCTTACCGCAGAAAAGCGGATGCATCGACATCCCACCGTTGGCGCAAACTCCCATGAACGCTCAGGTGAACCTCGCATCGGTTCGAATCACTGCTCATTTAGTCAATTGCCGTCTGGAGAGTCATCACGCCAGGTGATGCGCCGAAGGAGCAAGTCCGTTGCAGGTCGCAGCGGATGAATCTCTCAGGTACCAAGGACAGGGGGAGCGGCATCTGAACCCCGGGTTACGGCAGCTCCGCACAGTGAGCGCCCAAACCCGCCGTTCATGCCATCCCAAAAGGATCTGGACATGCGCGTGGTTGTACTCGGCGCCGGCTTGCTCGGCGTGACATCGGCCTATTACCTTCAACAGCTGGGCCACGAAGTGACGGTGGTCGACAGGCATGCCACGCCGGCCGCCAAGGCGCGCGGGCGCGTCGACACGGTCGTCACGGCCGCGGCCGACCAGCTTCTTCGGCAATCCGCCACTCGCCGTGCCGCCCGCGCGAAATGGGTGGGGCTGTACGTGCGCCTGCGGCGACGCTTCGCGAAGCTGCTCGATCGCGCCATCGGCGAGGCGCCGAAATCCAAGCCGATCGAACACCTCGTCCGCCTGGGCGCCTACAGCCGCGACATCGTGCGTTCGTTGCGCGACGAAGTCGGCGTGCCCCCGGGCCAGCGCAACCCGGGCCTGCTGAGCATCTACACCGATGCCGACGCCTTCAACGCCCGGCTGGCGCGCGCCTCTCATTGGAAAGATCTGGGATGCGAGGAGCGCCTGGTCTCCGCCGAAGAGGCGCTGCGCATCGAGCCGGCCCTGCAGGCCCTGCGCGGCGAGCTCGCCGGCGCAGCCTATTCGCTCGACGATCCGGCGGCGCGCGACCCGGCCCAGTTCGCGGCCAGCATGGTGTTCCTGTGCCGCGCGGCCGGCGTGCGCTTCCTGACCCAGCACACGGTGATCTCCCTGGAGGAGCGCGCAGGCCGCATCGACCATGTCGAGCTGCTCGATGCCGATGGCCAGCCCGTCGTCCTGCGCGGCCAGGCCTATGTGCTGGCGCTCGGCATCTCCAGCGCGATGCACGCCGAAAAGCTGAAGATCGCCATGCCTTTTCGCTTCCTGCGCGAATACATCGTCACGATCCCTCTCAAGGACGCGACTCGCGCACCGCGCGTCGCGCTGCGCGACCGGCAGGGCAAGCTGGGCATCCGGCGCATCGAAACGCCGGGCAGCGACTGCCTGCGGGTCTCCGCCACGGTACGCGCCAGCTTCGACGAAGAGAGCGAGCCCGATTCGGACCGCGTCGACGCCATCCTGCGCCGCATCGAAACGCTGCTGCCCGGCGCGGCCGACACGGCGCATGCCTCCCTCGAAACGGTCGTGCATGCCGTCAGCCGGGACGGGCTGCCGATGATCGGCAAGACCCGCCTGTTCAACCTGTTCCTCAATGTCGCGCCGGGCGCGCGCGGCTGGATCAACGCCTGCGGCGCCGGCAAGTCGATTGCCCGGATCGTGAGCGGCCTCAGGCCCGAGCTCGAGTTCGCCTTCAGAAATCCGTAGCCGCGCGCGTCCCCGCCGCCTTACAATTGCTGCACTGCAGGAGAGCGGGCCGCGGGAAGCGGCTCCACCGAAGGCGCAAACTCCCATAAACGCTCAGGTCGGCTCACGAGATGAGCCTGTACTGCATCAACTGTCAAAGCCGTCTGGAGAGCCATCACGCCATGTGATGCACCGAAGGAGCAAACCTGCTGCGGGCGCAGCGGGTGAATCTCTCAGGTACCGAGGACAGGGGGAGCGGCAACTTGGACGCATGGTCCGGTTGCTTTCTTTTTCGAGCTTCCGTTTCCGTTGCGTTCAAGCGCTGCAACCTCAAAGGTTCTCGAAATGCGCGTGATCGTTCTCGGCGCCGGCCTGCTCGGCGTGACCTCGGCTTACTACCTCCAGCAACTCGGCCACGAAGTGACCGTGATCGACCGGCAGGCCACACCGGCTGCCGAAACCAGCTTCGCCAACGGCGGCCAGATCTCGGTCAGCCATGCCGAACCCTGGGCCAACCCGAGCGCGCCGCTCAAGGTGCTGCAATGGCTCGGCAAGGAAGATGCACCGCTCCTCTTTCGCATCCGCGCCGACATGCGCCAGTGGCTCTGGGGCCTGCAGTTCCTGCGCGAATGCACGCCGGCGCGCACGCGCCACAACATCGAGCAGATCGTGCGCCTGGGCACCTACAGCCGCGACACGCTGCAGCAGCTGCGCCGCGACACCGGTCTCAGCTACGACCAGCGCACCCAGGGCATCCTGCACTTCTATACGACACAGAAGGAATTCGACGGCGCGCTGAAGCCGGCCGAGCAGATGCGCGCACTGGGCTGCGAGCGCCAGGTGATCTCGGCCGACGAGGCGGTGAAGATCGAGCCCGCGCTAGCCCACATCCGGCCCCGGTTGGCCGGCGCCACCTACACGGCCGAAGACGAATCTGGCGATGCCAACCGCTTCGCGCGCGAACTGGTCGCACTGGCCTCTGCGGCCGGCGTGAACTTCCTCATGAGCCACACCGTGACCGCGCTGCGCGAAGCAGGCGGCAGCATCGACCACGTGGAAGCGACAGACAACGAAGGCCGCTTCCAGCGCATCCGCGGCGACGCCTTCGTGCTGGCGATGGGCTCGCTGAGCCCGCTCTACGCGACGCCGCTGGGCATCCGGCTGCCGATCTACCCGGCCAAGGGCTACTCGGTCACGCTGCCGGTGAAGGATGCCTCGAAGGCGCACCAGGTCTCTTTGACCGACGACGAGTACAAGCTGGTGTTCTCGCGCTACACCTCGGCCACCGGCGACCGCCTGCGCATCGCCGGCACGGCCGAACTCAACGGCTACGACCGCGACCTGAACCGCGTGCGCTGCGAGGCCATCGTGCGGCGCGTCGAAGAGCTGTTCCCTGGCGCCGGCGACAGCACGCAAGCCCAGTTCTGGACCGGACTGCGGCCGGCGACGCCCAGCAACGTGCCGCTGATCGGCAAAACGAAGCTGCCGAACCTGTTCCTCAACACCGGCCACGGCACGCTGGGCTGGACCCACGCCTGCGGCTCGGGCAAATCGATCGCGCGCATCGTGAGCGGCCTCAAGCCCGAGGTCGACTTCGCTTTCGCCACCTCCTAGGTCTCAGTCTCAGTCGCGCAGCAACTCCTGCATCAGCTCGCGCAGGATCGGCAGCGCCGGCGCCTCGGTGCGCCGGCGCAAGGTCACGAGGCCGAAACGCGCGACGCCATTCAGCTCGGGTTTCATCTTCAGCTCGACCAGGTCTGGCGCCGCCGCGCGAATGGCCAGCAGCACGGCGTCGCTCCGGCGCACCACCTCCACCAGGCTCGGGACTTCCTCGCACTGCAGCGTCACGCAGAGTGCCGGGTGCGCCTCGGGTCCATAGGCTTCGACCAAGGTGCGCGCCACCTCGTCGCTCAGCGGCGTGGAGGCTACGGGATAGCGCTGGACCGCCTCGAAGCTCACCGCGCTGCGAAGCCGCGCGAGCGGATGGCCGCGGCGGCACATGAAGACGCCGCGCATTTCGTGCAGCGCGCTCAGCTCCAGGTCGGCCGCGGGCTTCAGCGAACGCGCATCGACCACCAGCGCATCGAGCGTGCGCGCGCGCAGCGCCTGCGCCAGCAAATCGGTGCCGCCGCGCGACACGACCACGCGCATCTTCGGATGGCGGGTCGCCATGCGCATCAGAAAAGGCGTCATCAGCATCGCGCCGGGACCCGAGCCCATGCCGATGCGGATCACGCCGCCCTGCCCCTCGCGCATTAGCCGGCCGCTGTCGCGCAACTCGTCGGCCTCGAACACCAGCTGGCGCGCGCGGTTCAGCACTTCGCGCCCGAAAGCGGTGAGTTCGTTGCGGCGTCCGACCCGGTCGAACAGCGGCATACCCAGTTCGTCCTCGAGCGCGCGGATGCTGCGGCTCAACGCCGGCTGGGTCAGGTGCTGGGCCTGTGCGGCCTTGCTGAAGGAGCCGCTCTTTGCGAGCGAGATCAGATGCCTTAGTTGAACCAGCGTCATCGTGGGTGCCCGGCAAAGTAGTGCATCGAAGTCATGCTAATGCAGACAACAATGCATTGGACGTTCGGATTGACGACTCCTACGATTCGCTCGCATCCACCGGAGCCCCGATGAAACCGTTGTCCCGACCTTCGCGCACCCTACTTCTTGCCGGCCTCATGCTCGCCGCAAGCACGGCCTTCGCGCAGACCTATCCAACGAAGCCCGTCAGCCTGATGGTTCCCTACCCGGCCGGAGGGCCCTCCGACGCCGCCGCGCGCATCTTCACCGTGCCGCTGGGCAAGGAACTGGGCCAGCAGGTCGTGGTGGAGAACCTCGGTGGCGTCAGCGGCGCGATGGCTGCGCAGAAGGTGCTGGCGGCGCCCGCCGACGGCTACTACATCTTCCAGGGCTCGCCGAACGAGGTGATCCTCTCGCCGCTGGCCAATGCGGCCGTCAAGCTCAAGGCCGAGGACTTCCGCCTCGTGCATCCGGTGACCGACGCCGTGATGGTCTTCGTCGCGCGCAAGGACCTGCCGGCCAACACCGTCGACGAGCTGATCGCGCTGGCGCGCAAGTCCGGCGACGCGCCGCTGAGCTACGGCAGCGTGGGCGTCGGATCGCTCTATCACCTGATCCTCGAGAGCGTGCAGCAGCAGGCCGGCATCAAGCTCATGCATGCGCCGTACAAGGGCAACGCACCGCTCCTGCAGGACATCGGCGGCGGCCAGGTGGACTTCGCGGTGCTGGTCTACAGCGCGGCCATGGGCGCGCTGGCCGAGCAGGGCCGGCTCAAGGTGATCGGCCAGCTTGGCGCGCAGCGCTCCGAGCTGCTCAAGAACGTGCCGGCCGTGAGCGAAGGCAAGGAGCTGAAGAACTTCTCCTACAAGATCTGGAGCGGCTTCATGGTGCCGAAGAACACGCCGGAAGAAGTGGTGCAGCGCCTGCACAAGGCGATCGGCGCGACCCTGAAGGACCCGACCGTGCGCGCCCAGCTCGCGGCCCAGACGCAGGTGGCTTCGGCGCCGATGTCGCTGGCCGAATCGGCGAAGTTCTTCGAGGCCGAAACGGCCCGCTACCGCAGCATCGCCAAGTCGATCAACCTGCAGCCGCAGTAAGCTGGCCTCATGAGCACACTCCTCGAACAATTGCACGCGCAGGCCGGCGAATTCATCGGCCTCAGGCGCGACATCCACCACCATCCCGAACTGGCCTTCGACGAGCACCGCACCTCGGCGCTGGTCGCCGCGAAGCTGGAGAGCTGGGGCTACGCGGTCGAGCGCGGCCTCGGCGGCACCGGCGTGGTGGGCCGGCTGGTGCGCGGCAAGGGCAAGCGCCGGCTCGGCCTTCGCGCCGACATGGATGCGCTGCCGATCGACGAAGCCACCGGCCTCGCCTACGCGAGCAGCCACGCCGGCGTGATGCATGCCTGCGGCCACGACGGTCACACGGCCATGCTGCTGGCCGCCGCACACCATCTCGCCGAACGCGGCCGCTTCGACGGCACGCTGAACCTGATCTTCCAGCCGGCCGAGGAAGGCGGCGGCGGCGCGCTGCGGATGATGGAGGACGGCCTGTTCGACAAGTACCCGTGCGACGCGATCTTCGCGATGCACAACATGCCGGGCCTGCCGCAAGGCCGGCTGGCGCTGCGCGAAGGCCCGGCGATGGCCTCGTCGGACTACGCCACCGTCACGCTCGCCGGCATCGGCGGCCATGGCGCGATGCCGCACCGCACCGCCGACCCTATCGTCGCCGCGGCCAGCATCGTGATGGCGCTGCAGACCGTGGTGTCGCGCAACATCGACCCGCTGCAGATGGCCGTGGTCACGGTGGGCGCCATCCATGCCGGAAAGGCCAACAACGTGATCCCGCAGAGCGCCGTGCTGGAGATCAGCGTGCGCGCGCTCGACCGCGAGGTGCGCGGCAGGCTCGAAGAGCGCATCAAGGCGCTCGTCGCGGCACAGGCAGAGAGCTTCGGCGTCAAGGCGCAGATCGACTGGCGGCCCGGCTATGCGGTGCTGGTCAACACCCCCGAGGAAACCGCCTTCGCGCGCGAAGTGGCGCTCGAACTGCTCGGCCCGGAGCGCGTCACGCTGCAGGCGCCGGCGCTGCCCGGCAGCGAGGACTTCGCCTTCATGCTCGAGCGCGTGCCCGGCAGTTATCTGCTGATCGGCAATGGCGAGGGCGACAGCCACGGCGCCTGCATGGTGCACAACCCCGGCTACGACTTCAACGACGACAACGTCGCCATCGGCTCCGCATACTGGGTGCTTCTGACCGAACGCTTCCTGCGGGATTGAACTCACCCCCAGGCTCCCCCACTTCGTATGGTCCGCCAACCCCCTCTCCGGGGGCAACACCGGCGGCCCGGCAAAGCCGGTTCCGCGGTGTTCCCCGCCGGACTCTCGCGCTTTCGCGCACGCAGGGCAGTGAGTTTTCAGTCGTCCGCGGTGAACACGGTCAGCACGCCGGTGTAGCCGTAGAGGTGATGGCGTGCGATCTCGCCGGCGGCGAAGAAGCCGACCAGCGGCACGTCGCCGAGCGCATGGCGCACGATCTGCAGCTCGGCCCCGGGCGCACCGAAATGCGGGCCGCCGCGGCCCGAGCAGCTCACGTACACGGCGCCGGCGATGCGGCGCGCCGGATGGGGCGCGGCCTCGGCTTCGCCGGCCGCGACGGCGCGTGCGGTCGCGAGCGTCTGCTCCTGGGGCTCGAGTTCTTCGCGGACCTCGGCGCACACGCGCATCAGGTCGGCGCGCGCGGCCTGCGCATTGCGGCGGCAGAAGGTCATGCGCATGCCGGCTTCGGCCGTGTCGGCGATCGCGACGCCGCGACGCGTGGGGTCGAGGCCGATGATGTGGCGCACCAGCACGTCGGCGCCGAGGTCGCCGGTGCGACGGATGCTGTCGCTGCCGGCATCGACCAGGCCGACCAGCGTGGCGCGCACGGCATCGATCGCCTCCTGCGGCGCCTCCAGCGAAACGCCGAGCTCGGCCAGCAGCACGTCGAGCGCCGGCTCGCCGTCGAGCCGCAGCAGCAGGTTGCCGTCGGCTTCGGTGATCACGCGCTCGCGCGACACAGGCTGGCAGCCCTGGGTAACCCTGGACACCACACGCACGCCCTCGCCGAACACTACGCCCGAAAGCCCGCCCGAGAACACGCCGCCCGCGGCGCCGTGGCCGCGAATATTGCCGTTGCCGCCGATGGCGAACTGCAGCGATCCGGCGCGGCCCGAGGAGAGGCCGCCGAACAGGTAGCCGGTGTCGGTGCGGCCCGCCATCTCGGCGATCAGCTCGGCGAGTTCGGGCGTGGCCGGGTCGGCATGCACGAGCGCCGTGTGCGCCGCGAAGCCGCTCATCTCGGTGCTGGCGAGCGGCGCCACGCCCGAGAACACGCGGTATTGGTCGCTCGGGAGCTGGCACAGCATCACGCTGAGTGCCGGCTCGTCGAAGTACTCGGCGTTGTTGGCCGAGACGCCGATGCCCACGGTGCCCGACCAGTCGGTGATCTCGGGCAACTCGGCGCCGAGGTGGTCGAGGATCTCCTGCGCATCCTCGGCGTAGTGGTCGGTGATGTAGAGCAGGCCCAGCGTGGGCGAACGTGCGTAGTCGGGCAACGCCATCTGCGCCCGCAATTGGGCCAGCACGAGCCCGGCCGCCATGCGCCATTGCGGATGGGTGGCGTGACCGGAGGGAAACAGCTTCATGGACTCGGCTCTCTGGCGTGGTTCGGTGTGGGGATCAGCGTCCGCGCGCTCGCTTGCGCGCCGGCGCCGTGGATTTCTTGGCCGCGCCGGGCGCAGCCGGCGCCTTCTCCTTCTTCGTGGCGGCCGCGGCCGTCTTGCGTGCCGGCTTCTTGCCCGATGCGGTGCCCATCGCATTGCCGACCGCATCGGCCAGCGGCTTGGCCATGTCCGGCATTTTCAGCTGGGACGCGTCCTGCAGGGCCGAACTGGCGATCTGCTGGAACTGCTGCGTGAGCGCGCCCCACCATTGCAGCGGGTCGACCACGCCGGCGGATGCGTCCGACGATGCGACGGCAGTCGCCGAGGTCTTGCCGCGCCCGTTGCCCCGGGCTGCCGCGACCGGCGTCTCGATGTCTTCGGGTTCGTCTTCCGGCTCGTCCTCCGGTTCCGGCACAGGCGGCGCAGCCGGCGGTGCAGCGCGCGGCGCCGGCGCGGCGACAGGTGCCGTCGCTTGCCGCGTGAACGCGTTGGCCAGATCCTCCATGCGCACATTCATGCCGCGCAGCGTCGAGAGCGTCATCTTCTGCACCTCGAGCGCCTGGATGGTGGCCTTGAGCGCGTGACCGTTCTGCTCCAGCCAGTACTGCACGGTCTTGAGTTCCTGGATGCGCTTGTCGACCTCTTCGACGCTCAAGGTCGGCGCCACCCAGCTCGACAGGCTCGGCATGCCGGGCACCGTGCTCGCGCTCCCCGCAGCACCGCTCGCAAGGCTCTGGAGGAAGTCGAAGCCCGGGACGAACTGGCTGAAGGCGAAAGGCTTGCTCGCGTCGCTCATGGGGAGGTCTCCTGGAGAGTGATTCTTGTCCGGGCAGCTTACTCCAAGGGGATGCGCTTTTGTCGCCGCGGCAGGCGCTAAAGCTAGTGCTTGTGGTTGTGCGCCGGCGCCGCCGCGCCATCGGCCGGCGCGCCCACCTGCAGCTTGAATTCCAGCGTGCTCGTTTTGCCCTTCGCGTCCTCGAAGTGCAGCGTGACCGGCACGCTGGCACCCTTGGCCAGCGGCTGCTTGAGGTCCATCAGCATCAGGTGGTAGCCACCAGGCTTGAGCTCGACGGTCTTGCCGACCGGCAGATCGAGGCCCGGCACGGCGCGCATGCGCATCGTGTCGCCCTCCATCTTCATTTCGTGTACTTCCGCTACACCGGCCGCGGGCGTCGAGACGCCGACCAGCCGCGCGCCGGCCGGCGCGGTGAGCTTCATGAAAGCGCCGGTCCCGCTCTGGCCGGGCACCGACTGGCGCACCCAGGCGTCGCGCACCTGGACGGCGGCGGGTGTTTGCGAAAAAGCACCGGCGGCACCCGTCAAGGCGGCGCAGAGCGCGAGGGTTCTGATGGCGATCGAGAGGTTCATGGGGACGGTCCTTGGGAGTGTGAGTCAAAGTCAAAGGTCGAACTTGAGTTCGGCCACGAAGGTGCGTTGCGGGTAGGGGTGGAAAGCCCAGTACTTGTTGTTGTTGAGGTTGTCGATGCCGAAGGCTGCGCTCCACTGCCTGTCGATCCGATAGCGCACTCGCACGTCGGCGACGAAGTACTTGCTGAAGCCCATGTAGGCGGAACCGTTCGGATCGCTGTTGTCGAGCGAACCGTACTGCCTGCCGCTGTAGCGCGCGCCGATGGAGTATGACCAGCGGGCGTCGGGCCGGTAGGTGGCGAGCAGCGTGGCGCGGGTGCGCGGCACGCGCGGCTGCGCTTTGCCCACGCTGGCGGGAAAGCCGCGGTTGGCGGTGATCTCGGAATCGGCCAGCGTCAGGCTGGCGGAGAGGTCCAGCCCCTGGATGCCGACGTCGACGCCCTGGAAGGCGAGCTCCAGTCCGCGGGTGCGGATCGCATCGACGTTCTGCACCGTGGTGACGCCCGGGCGCAGCTGCTGGCTGTAGAGCGCGTCCTTCGTCCGTTCGAAAAACAGCGTGGTGCGCAGCAGGCCGTCGATACCCCAGCGCTTGAGATCGCGTTCCGCGCTCAGCTCGGTCGTGACCGAACGCTCGGGCCGCAGCGTCGGGTCGCTGTTGAGGATGGTGTTGCCCTCGATCGAGCCCTGATAGAGCTCGCTCACCGTGGGCATGCGCACCGCGCGGCCGGTCGATGCCTTGAAGAGCCACTCGGGCGAGGCCTGCCAGGCGATCGCGGCCTTGGGCGAGTTGTAGCTGTCGGTACGGGTCGGAAAGGCTCGCACGGCCGTCGCGTTGGCGAGCGTGCCGCCGTCGGCATGCCAGCGCTCGTGGCGCAGGCCGAGCGTGGTCTTCCAGTTCCGGGCGAAGCGCCACGTGTCCTGCGCGTAGAGCGACTGCAGCTCGGTGTTGCCGGTGAAGGCCGAGAAGCGGCTCTTGGCCCCGCCCTCGATCCAGTCGGGCGTATTGCTCACCAGCGTGCGCAGCTTGTAGCGCTCCTGCTGGAATCCGAAGTCGAGCACATGGGCGCCGATGCCCTCGGCGGACCCGCTCGGACGCCAGGTGCCGGCGGCCTTGAGGGTGTTCCAGCCGGTGCCGTCCATGTCGGTGATGCGCCCCGCGCCGCCGTAGAAGGCAGCGGGCAGCGCCGCAGTCGGCGTGCGCGCGATGTCGCTCGCGTAGTCGAACAGGCTGGCCGCGACCTCCCAGTCGAACTGCCCCTGCGTGTTGCTCTTGACCGAGAGGCCATGCATGGTGTGCCGCAGATCGGTCTGGGTCGGGGCGAAGGCGGCGCTGGGCGTGTCGAGGTTGTAGACGCGGCCGGCGATGTTGACACGGCCCGAATAGACCGGCTGGCCGAAGCGGTCGCGCAACCAACTGTCGACCGTGCCGCTCGTGCTGTTGTTCCAGGTGCCCAGAGTGTAGGTGGCGCGCAGCGTGGGCGAGAAATCGTAAGCCAGCTTGATCTTGGCCTGCTCCTGGGTCGTGTCGTAGATCGTCGTGCCGCCGAGCAGCCACCAGGGCTGGTTCGAAGGGTTGAGCCCCGGTACCGCGCCGGTGACCGTCGTGCCGGCACTGCCCACCGTGCCCGCGCTCAGCAGACGATTGGCGAACACCAGCGCCTGGCCCTTGCTTTGCGTGCGGCTCAGGCCGAGCCACCACGACCAGTCGCCGCTGCGGCTGCCGAGCGAGAGATCGACCTGGTTGCCGGCGGGCGAGGAATGGCTGCCGTAGAGATCGAAGTTCGAGCGGAAACCCGTGAGCTTGGCATGCGCCTCGAGCTGCGTCGGCATGCGCGTCACGTAATCGACCACAGCGCCGGCCGCGTTGCCCGAGTAGGCGGCCGAGAACGGTCCGTAGAGCACATCGACGCGCTCGATCTCCTCCGGCGAGACCATGCCCCAGCGCGGCGCGAAGGTGGCGCCGTTGCCAAGCAGGTTCGACAAGGGGATGCCGTCGGCAAACACCAGCGAGCGGGCGCTGTTGCCGGTGCCCGAGGCACGCGTCGCGAGCACCGCGTGGTTGAAGTCGCCGATGTAGCGCTTGCGCACCACCAGGCTCGGCAGGTACTTGAGCGCGTCCTCGCTGTCGGTGGCGTTCACCGTCTCGCCGATCTGCTCGCGCGTCACGCCTTCGATGGTGGTGGGAATCTGCGTCGGCAGCGAACTCGGCCGGCCACCGGTCACGGTGACGGTGCCGAGGGAACGAATCAGGCCTTCAGGCGGCGATGCCGCGTCTTGCGCCATTGCCGGCGCGGCCCAGGGAACGGCCACGGCGAACGCCAGGGCCAGGGATTTCTCTCTCACGGATTCTCTCCAGAACTTCAGGCCAGGTCGGCCGGCAGCCGGCACCCCGCGGGTGCTGCGCTGCGACGAATGAAAAGTTCAGGAGAAGGAAGGCGGCCCGCGCGCGGGCAGCGGCGCGGCGGTGGCCGCGGCGATGCGTGCGGCCGGAATGGGCTGGACCGCATGGGCCAGCGGGAGAGGACTCGGCAGCGCAACCGCTGCTGCGGGTGGCGGCGCGCCGGTCAACACGCACAGCGGGCAGTCCATGTGGCTCATGTCCAGCTCCTGCGCGCCGTCGTCGGTGTGCACGACCATCTTGACGGCGCCGGCACTGGAACAGACCAGCTCCACCGCCTGCGGATTCACGATCGGCGAGGCGACCGCCACGCCCAGCGACAGCGCGAACCACAGCAGCACGAAGCGGCCGAGGTGGCGGGCGTGGCGCAGGCAGGACATGAGGCGGCGATTATCGGCCAGTCCTGCGCTCAAGGGCCGGGCACCGCCGCCGTCACGCGAAAGCCGCGCGCCGCCAGCAGCGCCGGCAGGCCCGTCGGTCCGACCATGTGCAATGCGCCGACCGCGCCGAACACGCGCTGGCCCCGCGCATGCAGGCGCGCGATGCCATCGGCCAAGCCGGGGTTGCGATCGTCGAGCAGGCGCTTGAGCGCGCGCCGATCGGCGGGCGTGCGCATGCAATCGCACCATTGCGTGTAGCTGTCGAGCCGGGCCCAGTCGTTGCGCGCCCAGGCCTGCGCCAGCTCGCCCGCTAGCGCGCCGGTCCGGCCCGATTCGAGTTCGTCGAGGGCCTGGTCGATCTGCTCGCCCTCCTCCGCCTCGGAATCGCCGCCGAGCATCTTCAACTGGTCCGCTGCGGTCTCGAGCGCGACGATGGGCTTGCCGCGGGCGCGCGCCAGGCCGGCGAGAAAGGCCTCGCTGCCGTAGTCGCCATACAGCCCCTCGGAGCGCGCCGCGAGCATCGACAGCGTCGTGACCTGCAGGATCGGCCGCAGCCGGGCCAGCGCGCCCTGGGGCAGGCAGGCGGCGGCAGCTTGCCGGTCCAGGCGGCGCTGCCGTTCCGGCGTGAGCACGCGCGCGCTGGCCGCCTGGTCAGCTGGCGCGCTGAACACGGCCAGCGTCGCCGGATCGAGCAAATCGAGTTCGAGCGCCAGCGTGTCGCTCTGCATCAGCGCGCGCAGCACGCGCGGCCCCGGCACCATCCACTCGGCCTTGCCCAGGTGCATGGTGCCGTAGAGCCAGGAGCTGCGGCCGTCCTTCTCGATGCGCCACAAGAGGCCGCGGTCGATCGCCTGCTGCATCGCGCGCCGCATGGCCTCGGCCGACAGGTCGGGCATGGCGGCCGGCGGCGGGCAGAAGGGCTTGGCGCTGCCTTCGTCGGCCGCAAAGGCGGGCGCGGCGCCGGCGCACAGGAACGCGAAGCCGAGGGCACACAGCGGACGATGCCAGCGCAGGCGGGAAAGCCAGCCGGTCATCAGGCAACCTCCGCGCTGCGCGCTGCGGTATTCGCCTTGGGAGCGGCCCGGCGGCTCATGCCAGCGCCGCCGCGAAATCGGCGACCAGATCGCTCTCGCGCTCGAGCCCGACCGAGACGCGGATCAGCCCCTCCGCAATGCCCATCTCGGCCCGCCTCGCGAGACCGGCCTCCCAGAAGATGGTCGGCGCCACCGGAATGATCAGCGTGCGCGTATCGCCCATGCCGGTCGCCTTGATCGGGATCTGGAGCCGGTTGATGACGGGTATGCAGGCCTGCGGATCCTGCAGCTCGAAGGACAGCAGCCAGGCGCCCGAAGCGAAATGTGCGCGCGCCAATGCATGCTGCGGATGCGATTCGAGCATCGGGTAGTGCACGCGCGCCACCGCCGGATGGCTCTCCAGGAAGCGGGCCAGCGACAGGGCCGTCGCGCTGCTCTGCGCGACGCGCAGGGCCAGGGTTTCGGCGCCGACGGCGATGCGATGGGCATGGTCTGAGCTCAACGAGCCGCCCAGGTCGCGCAGCCCCTTCTTGCGCAATTGCACCAAGCCCCACTGCTTCGCATCGCCCTGGCGATAGCCGACAAAGATGTTGGGGAAGCCGCTCCAGTCGAAGAGGCCGGTGTCGGTCACCGCACCGCCAAGCGCATTGCCGTGGCCGGCGATGGTCTTGGTCAGCGAGTTGAGCGACAGGCTCGCGCCCACCGTCTTCGGCCGGAACAGGGCCGGCGAGGTGATGGTGTTGTCCACCACGTAGACGAGGCCGCGTTCGGCGCAGAGCCGGCCGATGCCCGCCAGGTCGGGCACCTGCGTGCCGGGGTTGGCGATGGTCTCGACGAACACCATGCGGGTCGCGGGCGTGAGCGCATCGGCCACCGCTGCCGCCGACGACGCGTCGACCAGGCCCACTTGAATGCCCAGCCCCTGGAGCGTGCCCAGCACGCTGTGGGTGTTGCCGAACAGATGACGGCTCGCGACCAGGTGGTCGCCTGCGCGCAGCAGCGTCAGGAACACGGCCGAGACCGCGGCCATGCCGGTCGCGAAACAGACGGTGCCCACGCCCTCCTCGAGCGCCGTGAGCTTGGCCTCCAGCGCCGCGGTGGTCGGCGTGCCCTGGCGCGCGTAGTTGAAGCGGTTCTTCAGCGTGCCCTGGAACACGCCGATCAGGTCTTCGACGCGCTCGTAGCCGTACTGCACCGACGGGTGCACCGCCATGTGCACGCCGCCCTGCTCGACGCCGAAATGGCGGTCGGCGTGCAGCAGCCGAGTGGTGGGATCAGGGGCGGGAGGGGCGGCGGGCGAGGTCATCGGAGTTGTATCCATGGGTGTCAAAGCGAAGCGGCGCGGCTATGCTTGTTACATGCGCAGCATATTTCACCTTGCCTTCCATGTCCGCGATCTCGATGAGGCGCGGCGCTTCTACGGCGGCCTGCTCGGCTGTGTCGAAGGCCGCAGCACCGACACCTGGGTCGACTTCGACTTCTTCGGCCACCAGATCTCGCTGCACCTCGGAGAGCCCTTCGCCACCTCGCGCACCGGCCACGTCGGCGACGTGCTGGTGCCGATGCCGCACTTCGGCATCGTGCTCGAGCTGCGCGCGTGGCGCGCGCTGGCCGAGCGCCTGCAGGCGGCCGGCACCGACTTCGTGCTGAAACCGCAGGTCCGCTTCGAAGGCCAGCCGGGCGAGCAATGGACGATGTTCTTCTGCGACCCCTTCGGCAACCCTATCGAGGCAAAGGGATTCCGATCGCTGGACACCGTCTACGACGCATGACCTGAACTTCATCCGCTTCGCCATGGTCACTTCTCTGCGCATTGCCGGACTCGTTGCCGTATTCGCCGCCCTCTTCCATCCCGCCGCGCATGCGGTGCAGGACTGCGAGCTCAACGGCCAGAGCGTGAATCCGGCCAACGGCAACACCACCGCAGGCAAGACCGGCCTCATGCGCTGCAAGGACCGCGACAGCGGCGAGCTGATGCGCGAGCAGCAGATCCAGAACGGCGTCTTCATGGGCCTGGTGCGCTACTACGACAAGGGCAAGCTCGTGAAGGAGCACAGCGTCAACGCCAACGGCAACATGCAGGGCCGCGCACGCGAGTTCTCGCCCACAGGCCGCGTGCTGCGCGAGGCGATCTACGAGAACGGCCATGAAACCGGCCTGACGCGCAGCTTCCATCCCGGCGGCCAGGTGCGCCGCATCGCCTTTTATGCCGAGCCGGGCGAACGTGCCTCGGCCGAGTTCACCGAGCGCGGCCAGTTGTCGGCACTGCGCTGCGGCGACAAGCCGATGCTGGCGCCGGCGGTCGACGATGCACGGCTGTGCGGCTTCGTGAACGGGCCCTCGCAGGTGGAGCTGTTCGACAGCAAGGGCACGCTGCGTTCGCGGCTGGCCTATGCGGCCGGCAAGCGGGTGCGCAGCGAGGAGCTCTACGACAACGGCAAGCCTTCGGTGCAGGACGAGATCAGCGGCAACCAGCGCACCGAACGGCGCTGGTCTTCGGATGGCATCAAGCGCCGCGAAGTGGTCTTCCTGCTGGTCGAACGCGGCGCGATCAGGCAGCGCGAGCAGGAGTTCTCGGAAAAGGGCACGCTGGTGCGCGACCAGCGCTGGAACGCGGCCGGCGAGCCGCAAAGCGACGAGAGCTACTACCTCAACGGACAGCCGCGCAGCAAGGCCCGCTACGGCACGGCCGGCGATGCGCGCCAGCTGGAGATCACCGAGTTCCACGACAACGGCCAGCGCGCCGCGCTCGGGCGCTACCTGCTCATCGACCGGTTCCGCCGCATCGCCGTCGGCACGCACCAGCGCTTCAGCGACAAGGGCACGTTGATGGCCGAATCGATCTACGACGACAAGGGCCGCGTCACGCGCGAACGGACCTGGGATGCCGACGGCAAGCCGGAGCGCGACGACGAGGTGTTCGAGGACGGGTCGCGCAAGGCCTTCGCGAAGTAGCGCTCACCCCCCAGGCTCCCCCACTTCGTGTGGTCCGCCAACCCCCTCGCCGGGGGCGACACCAGCGGCCCGGCAAAGCCGGTTCCGCGGTGTTCCCCGAACAGGCCTGGCTTCGCCGGCCGCGAGGGGGTCATCGCTGCAGACCTAGCCACCGAGCTGCTGGTGAAGTCTTCAATCCAGCTTGATCCCCGCCGACTTGATGATCGGCCCCCAGCGCTTCGACTCGGCACGCGACAGCGCAGCGAATTGCTGAGGCGTCCCCGGCATCGCCTCCATCCCGAAATCGCTGAAGCGCTTCTGCACTGCCGGCACGCCGAAGGCGCGGTTCAAATCGGCGTTGAGCTTGGCGACCACGGGCGCCGGCAAGCCGGCCGGGCCCAGAATCCCCTGGAACGCGAATACCTCGCTGTTGGGCACGCCCACTTCGGCCAGCGTCGGCACCTCCGGCAGCAGCTTCGAGCGCGCGCCCGAACCGATGGCCAGCACGCGCACCTTGTTGCCCTGCATGATCGGAAGGCCCGAGGCAAGGTCGAGGAACATGCACGGCACCTGGCCGCCCATCACGTCGGCCATCGCCGGCGCCGCGCCGCGGTAGGGAATGTGCGTGATGAAGGTCCCGGTGCGGTTCTTGAACATCTCCATCGCCAGGTGGTGCGGCGAGCCGTTGCCGGGCGAGGCGTAGTTGACCTTGCCGGGGTTGGCCTTCACGTAGGCCAGGAAGGCCTTGAAGTCCTTGGCCGGGAAGTCCGGATGGACCACCAGCGCGAGCGGGAACCTGCCGATGGCGCCGATGTAGCTGAAGTCCTTTTCGGGGCTGAAGGGCAGCTTGCTGAACAGGTATTCGTTGAAGGCCAGCACCGCGTTGTCGGCCGACATGATGGTGTAGCCGTCGGGCTTGGCCTTGGCGACCAGGTCGGCGCCGATGTTGGTCGAGGCGCCGGGGCGGTTGTCGATGACGATCTGCTGGCCCAGCGTCTGCCGCATGGCTTCGGCCAGGGTGCGCGCGATCACGTCGGTGCCGCCGCCGGCCGGATACGGCACCACCCACTTGATGAGCTGCTCGGGGTAGTTCTGCGCGCGCGCCCACGGTGCGGCAGCGGCAGCCGCGCTGGCGGCAAGGGTGGTGAGCAGGGTTCTGCGATCCATTGGAAAAGTCTCCTGGGTTTTAGTGAGTTGGCGTGAAAGGGTCAGCTCGCGCGCTCGTCGGCCGGCGCGGCAGACAGCGAGGGTGTGGGCAGTCGGTCCAGCGCATGCGCCAGCGCGGCCCGGCAGCGCGCTTCGTCGCCGACCTGCTCGAACAGCAGCAGCGCGAGCCGGGCAAGGAACAGCGATTCTCGTTCCACGCCCGCCTCGCTGATGGCGCGCGCGCAGTCGGCGTAGAGTCGGTCGCGCGCTTCGGGGCTCAGTGCAGCAGTCATGCGGCCTCCTTTGTTGCCAATGCGGATGCGCGCGCCAGCGCCTGCGAGAGCGCGCCCGGCGGCACGCGGCGCCAGCGCGCGGCGACGTGGCCGTCGGGGCGCAGCAGATAGACGGCGCCGTCCTGCGCGCCCAGGGCCGCGAACACCGCGGCATCGGCGGCGCCCGGCGGCAGCTTGCGCAGCACCGCCTTCAGCGGGCCGGCCTGCGCGGCCGCGAGTTCGGCTTCGAGCGCGGCGTCTTTTTTGCGATCGATGTTGAGCACGAGCACGGTGAACACCGGACCCAGCCAGTCGGTGAGATGCAGCTCGGCCGACAGCTGCTGCTCGGGCATCGCTTCGCCCGGCTTGGGTCCGGCCGAGAGTTCGTCGCTCGCGCTGGACAGCGCCGAGGCCTCGTATTGCACCGCCTGCGTCTGCCGCGGATTGATCAGGTTCGCGATCTCGCGGTGCGCGCCCGAGAGCGAAAGCGCGGCTTCGCGCAGCAGGTCGAAGCCGCGCGAAGGCGGCGACATGAATTCGGTGCTGCGCATCGCGCTTTCGGCATTGATGTGGAAGGCCGCGATGCGCTCCTGCGAGTAGCTGTCGAGCAGAGCGGCATCGGACACGCCGCGCGCCACCAGCGCCAGCTTCCATGCGAGGTTGTCGGCATCGTCGAAGCCCGAATTGAGGCCACGCACGCCGAAGATCGGCATTGCGTGCGCGGCATTGCCGGCGAAGAGCACGCGCCCGTGGCGGTAGCTGTCGAGCGTCATCGCGCCGGCGCGGTAGACCGAGGTCCAGACCGTCTTCCAGGGCAGGTGGCCTTCGCCGATGGCTTCCAGATGGCGCTGCACGAATTCCTGCACCGCAGCGGGCTGCAGCGCCTCCTCGGTGCTCTGGCCGGCGCGCAGCTGGTAGTCGATGCGCCAGATGTCGTCGGGCTGGCGATGCATCAGCACGGTCGAACCCGGGTTCCAGGGCGGATCGAACCAGGCGCGGCGCTCGGTGGGGTGCGTGCTGTGCAGCTCGATGTCGATGATCACGTAGCGGCCCTCGTAGGCCGTGCCCTCGAGATTGAGGCCCAGCGACTTGCGCACGAAGCTCTGGCCGCCGTCGCAGCCGACCAGCCACCGGGCCTGCAGCGCGTAGCTGCCGAGCGCGTTGTGCGCCTGCAGCCGCAGACCTTCGTCATCCTGCGCGAAGCCGGCAAGCTCGGTGCCCCAGCGGATGTCGATCGTTCCGGGCGATGTTTCGTTGCGGCGATGGATCGCGTCCAGCAGGTACTGCTCGATGTAGTACTGCTCGAGGTTGATCATCGGCGGCAGCTTCTGGCGCTCGTCGTGCGGCATCTCGAAGCGGAACACCTCGTCGGTCTTGTAGAAGCTACGCCCGCCGGTCCAGGGCAGGCCCTTGGCCAGGAAGGCCGGCAGCGCGCCGAGGCGTTCGATGATCTCCAGGCTGCGGCGCGAGATGCAGGCCGCGCGGCTGCCGACGCAGACCGTGTCGTCGGCTTCCAGGATCACGCTCTTCATGCCGTGGTTGGCCAAGCCCAGCGCGAGCGACATGCCGACCGGGCCGCCGCCGGCGATCACGACCGGATGGCGGCCCGGTTCGACGCCGTCCTCGAGCGCCGGCAACCGCGGATCGAAACGCGTGTAGTGGAAGTCGCCGACCGACGGCGGCAACTCGCCGGCCACCGGAGGCAGCGGCCCGGTGGCGGCATCGCCGGCGCGTGCGGCGGGCTTCGGGGCGACAGCGGTGTTCATGCGAAGGGATTGTCCCGATGCCTTCCTTCCGCCGATGTCGTAACTTCGTACGAAGTGTTAACCCTGAGATCCCCATGAGGCGCTGGCCTCTTCGCGCCGCCGAGCATGCGCTGGCGGCCCCCGTGGTCAGCGGCGTGCTCGCCGGCGTCGGCACGCCGCACCTGGCGGCCAGCTACCTCGGCGCCATGCACCGCGTGCTGCCGGTGACCTTCTGCACCGTGTTCGCGGTGAGTGCCACCGGCCGCATCGAAACGGTGTCCGCCGCGAGCACCTACGGCAACACGGCCGAGCGCACTTCGGAGCGCTACGTGGCGCAACGCTTCGACCTGCTCGATCCCAACATGGTCTGGCTGGCGAAGCGCAAGCTGCCCAAGCGCCCGCAGCTGTGGCTCGGCCACCAGCGCGCCGAGGAGGTGGCAGACCCGGCCTATCGCGCCGCCTGCTACGGCGACGTCGGCATCCGCGAGCGCGCCTCGATCCTGCTCTTGTTGCCGACCGGCCAGCGCACGGCGGTGAGCTTCTACCGCAGCCTCGCCCAGCCCGATTTCGGCGACGCCGATTTCGCGCTGCTCGAAACGCATGCCACGCTGCTGGCCGATGCCACGCTCGCGCACGGCCGCAGCGCCATGGCCGCGCGCGAGGCTGCCGAGCCCACGCTGGCCACGCGCCTGCTCGCTCTGAGCCTGCGCGAGCGGGAGGTGATCGGCCACCTGATGGCCGGCAAGACCGCCAAGGAAGCGGCGCGCGAGATCGGCATCGAGCTCACGACGGTGCGGACCCACCAGTACCGCGCGTTTCGGCGGCTGGGGATCGGAAGCCTGAAGGCCTTGCTGCGCGGTGCCTCTCAGCCGATCGTGTCGCCAAAAGCGTAAATTTGTGACACGTTCCAACTTCATGTCGCTGGCAGCGACGCGCAAGGGCCGACATGTTGTCAAAATCAAAAAATGACGACACGTTGAATTGACCTGTCGCCGCCGGCAACCTGGTCAACAAGCAGATCGCGCAGCGCCAGGCGGCGTCACGCTACCTGAAGGATCTGGTCGGCGTGGGCGTGCTGGCAGAAGTCCAGGCGGGCAAGGAAAAGCTCTTTACCCATCCCAAGCTCATTCAGCTTCTGAAGCGAGATGGAAACGAATTCGCGCGTTATGGCTGACCGGTGCTGCCCGGCGCCGACACTTCCTGATCGATCGCGCCGAAGATCGACTGCCCGTCCTTGCCCTTCATCTCGATCCGGATCGTGTCGCCGTACTTCATGAACTCGGTCGCCGGCTGGCCGTCCTGGATGGTCTCGATGCAGCGCTTCTCGGCGATGCAGCTGTAGCCCTTCGGCCATTCGGTGCGGCCGTTCTTCTCGACACCCTTGTTGCTCACCGTACCGCTGCCGACGATGCTGCCGGCGCGCACGTTGCGCGTCTTGGCGATGTGCGCGATCAGCTGGCCGAAGTGGAAGGTCATCTCCTCGCCCGCGTCGCACATGCCAACCTTGCGGCCGTTCCAGGTGCTCTGCAGCGTGAGGTGTACGCGGCCGCCCCGCCAGGCCTCGCCCAGCTCGTCCGGCGTAACGGCCACCGGGCTGAAGGCGGTCGCGGGCTTGCTCTGGAAGAAGCCGAAGCCCTTGGCGAGCTCGGCCGGGATCAGGTTGCGCAGGCTCACGTCGTTGGCGAGCATCACCAGGCGGATGCCGTCGAGCGCTTGCGCGGGGCTCGCGCCCATCTTCACGTCGCCGGTGACGACGGCGATCTCGGCCTCGAAATCGATGCCGAAGGCTTGGCTCGCGACCACGATGCGGTCGCAGGGGCCGATGAAATCGTCGCTGCCGCCCTGGTACATCAGCGGGTCGGTGTAGAAGCTTTCGGGCACCTCGGCGTTGCGCGCCTTGCGCACCAACTCGACGTGGTTGAGGTAGGCCGAGCCGTCGGCCCACTGGTAGGCGCGCGGCAGCGGCGCCATGCATTGCGTGGGATCGAAGGGGAAGGCGTGGCGCGCGCGGCCGGCGTTGAGCGAATCCGACAGGTCCTGCAGCTGCGGGCTCATGAAGCCCCAGTCGTCGAGCACCTGCTGCAGGCGGCTGGCGATGCCGGTGGCGTAGTGGGCGCTGGCCAGGTCGCGCGAAACGACGACCAGTTGGCCGTCGCGCGAGCCGTCTTTGAGGGTGGCGAGTTTCATGGGTGGCGGCGGATGCCGGCACGGCATCGCTACTAAACTGATTGAACGGGCGGCAGTGTACCGAGCGAACCTTGGCGCCGCGTTCCGATCCACATCCGATGCCCCCGCACGCCCTCCCCGCCCAGCCCCCGGTTCCGCGCCCGCCCTGGCGCGGGCTGGCGCTGCTGGCGGCTGCCGTGCTGCTCGCCCACCTGGCGCTGCTGGGCCTGGCACCCATGGCCGTGGGGCCGCATCCTTCGCCGCTGGCCAACAAGTTCAGCACGCGCACCATCGTCATCGCGCCGCCGGCTGCGGAGCCGGTGGCGCCGCAGCCTGCAGCCACCGCCAAGCCTCCACCCCCCAAACCCGCGCGCCCGCGCCCTGTGGCCCGTCCGCAGGCGCCCGCCCCTGCGCCCGAGAGTCCGGCGGCGGCCGAGGCGGTCGGACCGGATCTGACGGCCCAGGCGCCGGTCGAAGCCGGCGTTCCCGCGGAGCCCGCGCCGGAGGCGGCGGCCCCGGCACCCACTGAGGGCGCATCGGCTGCGGCCGGCGGCAGCGCCGCAGGCCAGGCCGAAGCACCGGTACCGCAGCGCATCCCGGGCTCGGTGCGGCTCGCCTTCGCGGTCACCGGACAGCAGGGCACGGCGCCGATGCAGGGCGTGTTCGGCAACCTGACCTGGCTGCAGGATGGCCAGCAGTACGACGCCCAGCTGTCGCTCAACTTCCTCTTCCGGACCATCCGTAGCCAACACAGCAACGGCGTGATCGGCGCCAACGGCATCGAACCGGCACGCTTCTTGGACAAGCGCAGGAACGAGGTGGCCTCGCACTTCATGCGCGATCAGGGCACGGTGGTGTTCAGCAACAATGCGCCGAGCGTGCCGCTGATGCCGGGCGCGCAGGATCGGCTGAGCGTGATCCTGCAACTCGGCGCCTTGATGGCCGGCGATCCGGGGCGCTATCCGCCCGGTGCGGCTTTCGCGATCCAGACGGTGGGCCCGCGGGACGCCGACATCTGGATCTTCAAGGTCGAAGACGATGAAAAACTGAGCCTGCAGGCCGGCGAATTCACTGCGCGCAAGCTCACCCGCAATCCGCGCAAGCCCTTCGACGACAAGGTCGAGCTCTGGCTGGCGCCTGAACTCGGCTATCTGCCGGTGCGCATCAAGCAGACCCAGAGCAACGGCGATTTCGCCGATCTGCAACTGCGCAGCGTGGAGTCGATGCGTCCCTGAAGCCGAATGAAGTACAAAAAATCACGGCCTGTACCTACAAAACAACAGCCCATATTGAAACTGGCGCGTTGATTGCTATCTAACCAACATGAATGCCATCGACATCCTCACTGGACCCGCCATGCAAATGCTTTACGACTCCGACTCCTTCGTCGTCGTGCACGTGCAGCCGACCGAAGGCGACTCGCCGGTAGCGCCCGACATTCCGGTGCTGGCGCGCCACGGCTTCGAGATTGTGGACAAGCGCTCCGGCAAGGAGGTCTACCTCGACGGTTCCTGGGCCGAACTGTTCCAGCAGCAGATTGCCGCCTGGCAACTCAACACGCCGACGCAGGAAGAAGTCGAAGACACGCTCGAGGGCTACGCCGAACTGGCGCACACGCCCGTCCTCGTTCACTGAGCGCCGCGGCGCTTTCCATAGAGCTGACCGTACATCGGTCCGACGATCAAGAGCACGGCCACCAGCCGGCACACCTGAAACGCCGTCACCACCGGCACCCCCAGCTGCAACACCTTCGCGGTGATCGCCATCTCGGCGATGCCACCGGGCGAGGTGCCCAGGATCATGGTGGCCGGATGCAGCCCCGTGCCCAAGGCCAAGAGCCACGCGAACGCGCCACAGAGCGCGATCATCGCCAGCGTGCCGAGCGCCACCGTGGCCAGCCAGCGCGGCGCCGTGTGCAGGAACTCGCGGCTGAAGCGCACGCCCAGGCTCACCGCGATCACCAGCTGGGCCGCATTCGACAGCCACACCGGCACGGCCGACAGCTGCTGGCCGGCCATGGTGAATCCCATCGACACCACCAGCGGTCCCATGAACCAGGGGTTGGTGCGCCCCGCGATCCGCATGACCAAGCCGCCGATGCCGGTGGCCGACGCGAGCAGCGCCAGCCCGCCCCAGCGCACCTCGCGCACGCTGGCCACATTGATTTCGAGCCCGTGCAGCCCGCTCCATTGCATCGCGAACGGAATCGCGATCGTGACCAGCACCAGCCGCAGGCTGTGCGCGGCAGCGACCAGATCGGTGCGCGCGCCAACGCGTTCGGCCAGCAGCGTCATTTCGGACGCGCCGCCGATCGCACCTGCGAAGTAAGTCGTGGCTCTCATGGAACGTGCGGGCACATGCGGCATCCGATCCGCATGCAAGCGCTGCAAGCTCCAACCGAAGGCCCAGCCCAGCGCCAGCGCCCAGACGATGGCGAGCACGATGGCCCACCACACGCCAGCCACCAGAGCGACCACCTGCGGCGTGAAGTAGAGGCCCAGCGCGACGCCGATCACCCACTGCCCCGCATTGCGCAAGGGCGTGTGGCTGGCGGTCGGCGCGCCGGCGATCGAGGCCAGGGACACCGCCAGCAGCGGCCCGATCATCCAGGGCAGCGGCGTGTGCAGGGCAAGGCAGAGGCCGGCCGCCACGAGTGCAAGCAAGAGCGTGGCGAGGACGCGAACCGAAAAGCGGAGGGACACGGACAGGAAAACGGGGAAATGGACGGCGGCGCGCTGCGGCCGCCGTCGCATAGTATGGCTCGATGCTGTTTCGACGCTCTTTCACACCGTCCTTGATCGTGGCCGCGGCCATCCTCACCGGTTGCACGGCCTTCGCGCCGCGCGCGGATGCACCGGTCGCCCAACGCGCGATGGCGCTGCTGCCGGCCGACGCGCTGCTGCTGGGCGAACAGCACGACGCCGCCGAACACCAGGTGATCGAGCGCGAGACGGTCGAGACACTGGCCGCACGCGGCCGCCTGGCCGCCTTGGCGCTCGAGATGGCGGAAGAAGGCGCGACCACGGCTGGCCTCGCGACCACTGCGACCGAAGCGCAGGTGCAGGCCGCGCTGAACTGGAACGAGAAGGCCTGGCCCTGGAGCGCCTACGGCCCGGCCGTGATGGCCGCGGTGCGCGCGGGCGTGCCCGTCGTCGGCGCCAACCTTCCGCGCGAACGCATGAAGAATGCGATGGCCGACGTGTCGCTCGATGTGCAGCTCGGCAAGGAAGCGCACAAGGCGCAGCAGGACGCGGTGCGCAACGGCCACTGCAACCTGCTGCCCGAATCGCAGATCGGCCCGATGACGCGCATCCAGATCGCGCGCGACCGCGCGATGGCACAGGCGATCGTCAAGGCGCGGGTGCCGGGCAAGACCGTACTGCTGCTGAGCGGCGCCGGCCATACCGCCAAGGCGCTCGGCGTGCCGCAGCACCTGCCGAGCGACCTGGCGGTGAAGACGGTTCAACTGCAGGCCGGCGTACCGATGACATCGCGCGAGCCTGGCGCCTTCGACGCCGTGTGGCTCACGCCTGCCTTGCCGGAAAAAGACTACTGCGCCGGGGTCAAGCGTTCTTCTTGATGGAGTCGGCCAGCGTGTTGACCAGCGTGTCGATATGCGACTTCTCGACGACGAAGGGCGGTGCGATCACGATCACGTCACCCGCCGGCCGCACCAGCGCCCCCTTGTGATAGCAGTCCAGGAAGATGTCGTAGGCCCGCTTGCCCGGTGAGCCCGCGATCGGCGCGAGTTCGACCGCAGCGGCCAGGCCCAGGCTGCGGATGCCGATCACGTTCGGCAGGCCCTTGAAGGTGCTGTGGAAGGCATCGCCCAGCACCTTGCCCATTTCGCCCGCGCGCGGGAACAGCTGCTCCTTCTGCAGCAGCTCGAGCGTCGCAATCGCTGCCGCGCAAGCCACCGGATGGCCCGAATAGGTGTAGCCGTGGAAGAACTCGACCACATGCTCGGGCGCCGAGGTGTTCATCATCGCGTCGTACAGCTTGTCGCGGCAGATCACGCCGCCCAGCGGGATCACGCCGTTGGTCACGCACTTGGCAAAGTTCAGCATGTCGGGCACCACGCCGTAGTAGTCGGAGGCGAAGTTGGTGCCCATGCGGCCGAAGCCGGTGATGACCTCGTCGAAGATCAGGAGGATGCCGTGCTTGTCGCAGATCTCGCGCAGCTTCTGCAGGTAGCCTTTGGGCGGCAGGTACCAGCCGGCGGAACCCGCCACCGGCTCGACGATGATCGCGGCCACGTTGCTCGGGTCGTGCAGCGGCAGGATGCGCTGCTCCAGGTCGGCCAGCGGATCCTCGGCCCACACCGGCTCCTGGTTGTGGATGTAGGCATGGTTCACCGGATCGTGGATGAAGCGCATGTGATCCACGCGCGGCAAAAAGGCCGAACCGAACACCTTGCGGTTGCCCGGAATGCCGCCCACCGACATGCCGCCGAAGCCGACGCCGTGGTAGCCCTTCTCGCGGCCGATGAAGAGATTGCGGTGCCCTTCCCCGCGCGCGCGGTGGTAGGCCAGCGCCACCTTCAGCGAGGTGTCGGCGGCTTCGCTGCCGGAGTTGCAGAACAGCACCTTGTTGAGGTCGCCCGGCGCCATCGCGGCGATCATCTCGGCGGCCTTGAAAGCACGGTCGTTGCTGACCTGGAAGGCGGTCGCGTAGTCGAGCGTGTCGAGCTGCTTCTTGATCGCCTCGTTGATGGGCTTGCGGTTGTGGCCCGCGCCCACGCACCAGAGCGAGGAGATGCCGTCGATCACCTTCTTGCCGTCATGGGTGGTGAACTCCATCCCGTCGGCGGCCACGAAGACCCGCGGGTCCTTCTTGAAGTGGCGGTTGGGGGTGAAGGGCAACCACTGGTTGTCCATGGTGAAGTCGTTGTAGGCCATGGGTCACTCCTGCCGGGGAGGCGCTGAAGGGGAGAAGGGCATTTTGGCACCGGCTGCGTTGCCCGGCAGCCCTGCGACAATCTCCGCCCTTATGACCCCCGCGTACATCCTCACCCTTTCCTGCCCCGACCGCACCGGCATCGTCCATGCCGTCTCAGGCTTTCTGCTCGAGCGCGGCGGCAACATCGAAGAAGCGGCGCAGTACAACGACCACGGCACGGGCCTGTTCTTCATGCGCGTGCGCTTTGCCTGCGACCAGAGCGAAGCCGCCTTGCGCGAGCAGATCGCCGGCCTGGCCCAAAGCTTCGACATGCGCTGGAAGCTGCACGCCGCGGCCGAGCCGATGAAGACCGTGATCCTGGTCAGCAAGGAAGGCCATTGCCTCAACGACCTGCTGTTCCGCTGGAAGAGCGGCCTGCTCGCGATCGACGTGCGCGCCATCATCTCGAACCACCGCGACTTCTACCAGCTGGCCGCCAGCTACAACGTGCCCTTCCACCACATCCCGGTGACGGCCGCGACCAAGGCCCAGGGCGAGGCGAAGCAGCTGGAGATCATCGAGGCCGAAGGCGCCGAGCTGGTGGTGCTGGCGCGCTACATGCAGATCCTCAGCAACGAGCTGTGCACCCAGCTGGCCGGCCGCGCCATCAACATCCACCATTCCTTCCTGCCCAGTTTCAAGGGCGCCAAGCCCTACTACCAGGCGCATGACCGCGGCGTGAAGCTGATCGGCGCCACCGCCCACTACGTGACCGCCGATCTCGACGAGGGTCCGATCATCGAGCAGGACGTGGAACGCGCCGACCACACCGACACCGTCGAAGACCTGACGGCGCGCGGCCGCGACACCGAGAGCCAGGTGCTGGCCCGCGCCGTGAAGTGGCACAGCGAGCACCGCGTGCTGCAGAACGGACACCGGACGGTGGTGTTCAAGTAGTAGAGTCTTTTCCATGAACGCGCTCCACGCCTCCGAACGCCAGTCGCAGGTGGTGCGCGCGCTGCAGGCCCACCTGCCCGCGCATGCGCTGATCTGGAACGCCGAGGACACCACGCCCTACGAGTGCGATGGCCTCACCGCCTACCGCCAGCGGCCGCTGGCCGTGGCCTTGCCGGAGACCGAGGCGCAGGTTGCGGCCGTGCTCAAGACCTGCCACGCGCTCGGCGTGCCCGTCGTGGCGCGCGGCGCGGGCACCGGGCTCTCGGGCGGCGCGATGCCCAACGCCGTCGGCGTCACGCTCTCGCTGGCCAAGTTCAACAACATCCTGAAGATCGACCCGGTCAGCCGCACCGCGGTCGTCCAGTGCGGGGTGCGCAACCTCGCGATCAGCGAGGCGGCCGCGCCTTTCAACCTCTACTACGCGCCCGACCCCTCGAGCCAGATCGCCTGCACCATCGGCGGCAACGTGGCCGAGAATTCGGGCGGGGTGCACTGCCTCAAGTACGGCCTCACGCTGCACAACGTGCTGCGCGTGCGCGGCTTCACCGCCGAAGGTGAGGCGATCGAGTTCGGCAGCGAGGCGCTCGATTGCGCGGGCCTGGACCTGCTCGCGCTCGTGATCGGCAGCGAAGGCATGCTGGCCGTGACCACCGAGGTCACCGTCAAGCTGGTGCCCAAGCCGCGGCTCGCGCGCTGCATCATGGCCAGCTTCGACGACGTGCGCAAAGCCGGCGATGCGGTGGCGGCCGTGATCGCGGCCGGCATCATCCCGGCGGGTCTCGAGATGATGGACAAGCCGATGACGGCCGCGGTCGAGGACTTCGTGCGCGCCGGCTACGATCTCGACGCCGAAGCCATCCTGCTGTGCGAATCCGACGGCACGCCCGAGGAGGTCGAAGAAGAGATCGGTCGCATGAGCGCCGTGCTGCGCGATTGCGGCGCCACCGCGATCTCGGTGAGCCGCGACGAGGACGAGCGCCTCAAGTTCTGGAGCGGCCGCAAGAACGCCTTCCCGGCCTCGGGTCGCATCAGCCCCGACTACATGTGCCTCGACTCGACCATCCCGCGCAAGCGCCTGGCCGACATCCTGCTCGCGATCCAGCAGATGGAGAAGAAGTACAACCTGCGCTGCTGCAACGTGTTCCATGCCGGCGACGGCAACCTGCATCCGCTGGTGCTCTTCGATGCCAACGACCCCGACGAGCTGCACCGCTGCGAGCTCTTCGGCGCCGACATCCTGGAGACCAGCGTCGCGATGGGCGGCACGGTGTCGGGCGAGCACGGCGTGGGCGTAGAGAAGCTCAACAGCATGTGCGTGCAGTTCACGGCCGAGGAGAACGAGCAGATGTTCGGCGTCAAGCGCGCCTTCGATCCGGCAGGTCTGCTGAACCCCGGCAAGGCCATTCCCACACTGCAGCGCTGCGCCGAGTACGGCCGCGAAGTGGTGCGCGGCGGGCGCGTGGCGCATCCGGACCTCCCTCGCTTCTGAATGAGAAGGCACGCACGATGAACGGCTTGCGCGGCCTGGCCTGGCTGCTCGTGTTCCAGTCGATCGGCGAAGTGCTCTCTCGTGGCTTGTCGCTGCCGCTGCCCGGGCCGGTACTCGGCTTGATGTTGCTGCTCGGCGCGCTCTACTTCCCCGCGGTGCGCGAGCCGGTGGCCGAATGCGCGAGCTTCATGCTCGCGCACCTGTCGCTGCTGTTCATTCCGGTCGGCGTCGGTGTGATGACGCATCTCGCGCTCCTCGGCCAGTACGGTGGGCGCATGCTCTTCGTCGTCGTGCTGTCGACCTGGATCGGGCTGGCGGTGACCGTGCTGGTGCTCCACGGATTCAACCGCAAGAAGAACAAGACCTGAGCCGTGCCGCGCTTCGTCGAACTCTGGATCTATCTCTCGGCCACGCCGCTCTTCGGCCTCACGGCCACGC
Source organism: Variovorax sp. LjRoot84 (assembly GCF_964254305.1). Classification (NCBI taxonomy): domain Bacteria; kingdom Pseudomonadati; phylum Pseudomonadota; class Betaproteobacteria; order Burkholderiales; family Comamonadaceae; genus Variovorax; species Variovorax sp. LjRoot84. Next base: position 586,609 of record NZ_CAXUTE020000001.1, on the reverse strand, counting down.
TGGTGGTCTACCTGCTGGCAAACGCGGCCTACGCGAAGCTGGGCAGCGCGCCCTGGGCCAACCCAGTGCTGTGGTCGGTGATCGCGCTCGCGGGCGGGCTGCTGGCCACGGGCGTGGACTACCCGAGCTACTTCGCGGGCGCGCAGTTCATCCACTTCCTGCTGGGTCCGGCGGTGGTGGCGCTGGCCTGGCCCTTGTGGCAGCGGCGCGCCGAACTGCGCGCGCGCTTTGGCCGCCTTTTGCTCGCGGCGCTGGCAGGCGGCGTGGCGGCGGGCGGATCGGCCGTCGCGCTTGGCTGGGCGGTGGGCCTGCCGCACGACGTGGTGCTCTCGCTCGCGCCCAAGTCGGTCACGGCGCCGGTGGCCATGGGCATCTCGGAAAAGATCGGCGGCATTCCGGCGCTGTCTGCAGTGTTCGCGGTGCTCACCGGCATGATCGGCGCGCTCTCGGGGAAGTACCTCTTCGACGCGCTGCGCATCGGTACCGATGCCACCGGCTATGCGGCGCGCGGCTTTGCGCTCGGCACCACGGCCCATGGCATCGGCGCGGCGCGTGCGTTGCACGTGGATGCCGATGCGGGCGCGTATGCAGGCTTGGCGCTGGGCATGCAGGTGGTGCTGGCTGCGTTGCTGATGCCGCTGGTGTTCCGGATGCTCTAGAAAGAAAAATGCCCGCCGAGGCGGGCGTCCTTCCTGGCTACTCAATTTCTGTTCGGATTGTTAGGCCGGCTATCGTAGCGATTGGGCACGCCGTCGTTGTCGCGGTCGCGGTCGTAGCGGTTCGGCACGCCGTCGCGGTCGCGGTCCCAGCGGCCGCGGTTGTATTCCCAGCGGCCATCGCGTTCACGCCATTCCGGCGCACGGTAGGCATAGCCGGATCGTGCGCGAACCCATCCGCCGCGAACCCAGACATGGCGCCCACCATGCCACTCGTAGTGGCCGGGCGCCCACACATAGCCGCGGCGCGGCGGCGGCATGCGTTCGGAGCGCGGCGGCGGTGGCGGCGTCTGGATGATGACCGCGGGCTGGGCCTGCGCGGTGGTCGGTATCGTCACGGCGGCGCCCACCGAAAGAAGGGACGCGGCGCCCACGGCCAAGGTGACAGCAAGTTTTTTCATGGGGGTGCTCCTCATGAGTTGTTGGAGCCTTCATCGTCCCCGGCCGATGTGAAGCCCGTGTAAGCCTCACGCGAAATCTTGCGTAAAGCTGTGTCACCTCTTGCTGCCTGCCGAAGGCGCTATTCCCGCAGTTCGCGCACGTCGATGGCATCCGCCATCGCGGCATAGCCGGCGTTGCCGGGATGCAAGTGATCACCCCCGTCGTGGAGCGGATCGAGCGCCGCCGGATCGGCCGGATTGCGCAAGGCCCGATCGAAATCCACCACCGCATCGACGTCCTGGCGGCCGCGGATCCAGCGGTTCACCGCCTGCCGGCGAATCTCCTTTTCCTCGCTCCAGGAGACCGCGCCCTTGAAGGGCGTGATGGTGCCCAGCAGCACCTTCACGCCCTTGGCATGCGCCTCCTCGATCAGCTGCTGCAAACCGGCCGTGATCTGCTCGGCGCTGGGCGGATGGAACACCGGCGCGAGCCCCTGTACCGCGATGGGCAGGCTGAGGCCGATGTCGTTGATGCCGATCAGGATCACCGCATGCGTGACGCCGCTTTGCGCCAGCACGTCGCGCCGGAAGCGCTCGATGCCCCGCGGGCCGACGCCATCGGTGAGCAAGCGGTTGCCGGCGATGCCGGCATTGATCACCGCCACGGACCCGGCACTGCCGGGCTGCTCGCGCATGCGCGTCGCGAGCCGGTCCGGATAGCGCGAGGGCAGCGCCTGCCCCTCGCCGGCACCCAGGCCTTGGGTGATGGAGTCGCCGAATGCGACCACCACGCGCGGCGCGGCCGGGCTGGCGACGTCGAGGCCGGTCACGATGTGGTTCCATGACGACGGCGTTGCATTGCGCCACTGCGGCTGCATGAACGCAGGCCCCGGCACCATCGATGTGCTTCCAAGATGATGCACGGTCGCGAAGGACGTGCGCGCCTCGACCTGAAAGCTCACCGCCACGGCCTGCCCGGGCTCGACACCGAGCCGTGCGCCATCGCTCCAGAGCTCCTCGCCCGGAGCGATCGTCGCGCTGGCCAGGCCACCGAAACGCAGGTCTTGCAGCGTCGCCGGCGACACCGCATCGGGGCCGGTGCTGCGCGCCACGCTGGCGCCGACGATGCGCAAGGGCTCTTTGCCGAACAGGTTGGAAAAGCGAACACGTACGCGCTCGCCGCCCAGCGTCGGCAACACGCGCAGGCGCAGGGTCTGGCCGTCGAAGACAGGGGGCGGCGCACCCGCCGGCGAAGTCTGGATGCCGGGGAGCGCGGGCGCCTTCAGGTAGTCCTGCGGCGCGGCGGCCCAGCTGGCGACCCAGCGAATGGCGGGCACTGCCCGCGGCTGGGCCGGCAACGCGACGGGCAGAAGGCTCAGCAGCAGCGCGGTGCAGGCGACGAATCGTGAAACCAGGTTCATGCGCAAAAGCACCCCAGTTTACGGAGCCTTCGCGGCCCCCGTGTAACTCAGGGCCTTGCGCGCCTCACCAGGTATCGACGTAGGGCGCGACCGAGTGCTGTGCAGCAGCGGACGATGCCAGCCCGCGCACCAGCCAGGCGCGCGTGTCGGCGGGGTCGATCACCGCATCGATCTCCAGCGTCTGCGCCATGTGGATCGCTTCGCCGTTCGCATACTGCTGGGCCACCAGCTTCTTGAACAAGGCATCGCGTTCCACGCCCTCGGCCGCGGCCTCGAGTTCCTTGCGGAAACCAAGCCGCACCGCGCCCTCGAGCCCCATGGCGCCGAATTCACCCGTGGGCCAGGCCACGGTGAAGACCGGCGCATCGAAGCCCCCGGCCGTCATCGCCTGCGCGCCCAATCCATAGCCCTTGCGCAGCACCACGGCGAAATAGGGCACGCGCAGGTGCGAGGCCACCATGAACATCCGGCACACGTGGCGCACTTGCGCCTCGGCTTCGATCTCGGGCCCGACCATGAAGCCCGGCGTGTCGCACAGCGCGACCAGCGGCAGGCCATGCGCGTTGCACAGCTGCATGAAGCGCGCGGCCTTGTCGGCCGCTTCGACGTCGATCGCGCCGCCGAGATGGTGCGGGTTGTTCGCGAGCAGGCCCACGGGCTTGCCCTCGATGCGCGCCAGCGCCGTCACGATGCCGGCGCCGAAACCGGCGCGCAGCTCCAGCAGCGAGCCGCTGTCGGCCACGCCGCGCATCGCGGCCCGCACGTCGTACACGCGCAACCGGTTCTCGGGCACCGCATGGCGCAGCGCACGCGGATCGGCGCACTGCCAGTCGCTCGTCGGACCCTGGAAGTAGGAGATGTATTGCTTCGCCGCGGCGACCGCATGCGCTTCGTCCTTCACCAGGATGTCGATCACGCCGTTGCGCGACTGCACGCTGCTGGGCCCGATCTGTTCGGGCGCGAAGGTGCCGAGGCCACCGCCTTCGATCATCGCGGGTCCGCTCATGCCGATGTTGCTGGCCTCGGTGGCGATGATCACGTCGGCGCAGCCGACCAGCGCCGCGTTGCCCGCGAAGCAGCGGCCGTGCACGATGCCCACCACCGGCACCTTGCCCGACAGCGCCGCGAACTGGCTGAAGGTGTGGTTGTTGAGGCCGGCGACGATGGGCATGTCGGTATCGCCCGGCCGCCCGCCGCCGCCTTCGGCGAACAGCACCACCGGCAGCTTCAGCTGGTGCGCAATGCCCAGCATGCGGTCGGTCTTGTGGTGGTTGCGCATGCCCTGCGTGCCGGCCAGCACCGTGTAGTCGTAGGCCATGACCACGCAGCGCGACCTCTGGGGGCCGAACTGCTTCGCGTTGATGCTGCCGATGCCGGTCACCATGCCGTCGGCCGGCGTGTTGGCGATCAGGTCTTCGAGCGTGCGGCGGCGCGTCTGTGCGGCGATGGCGAGCGCGCCGTATTCGGTGAAGTTGCCGGGGTCCTCGGCCAGCTCGCACAGGTCCGCGATGTTGGCGCGCGCGGTGCGGCCACCCTGCGCGTGGCGCTTCGCGACCGCGGCGGCGCGGTTGGCGTCGAGCGTGGGCGCATGGCGGTCGATCACCTTCTGCAGGTCGGGCCGGATGGCATCGAAATCGTGCTCGGCGCGCGCCTCGGCTTCCACGGCCTGCGCATCCACCGCTTCGAGCCGCACCAGCGACTGGCCCTCGACCAGGTAGTCGCCGGGCACGGCCAGCAGCGCAAGCACGCGGCCGGCCGCGGGCGCGTGCAGCAGATGCTCCATCTTCATCGCCTCGAGCACGCCGAGCTGTGCGCCGGCCGGCAGGACGTCGCCGACCTCGACCTCGAACTGCACCAGCCGCGCGGGCATCGGGGCCTTGATCACGAGGTCGTTTTCCTCATCCTCCTGCGGCACGGCCACGTCGTTCGTGCCAGCGACGGGCCCTGCCGACTTCGCCGCACTCGCATCGATGTGCACGGCCGCGGCGAGCAGATCCGCCAGATGCTCTTCGACGAAGCGCGTGTGCACCTTCTGCGTTGCGAACTCGGGCCGCGCTCCGATCGCGCGCAGCAGCGCCAGGTTGGTCGTCATGCCCTCGATGGCGCATTCCCCGAGCGCGCGCAGCGAGCGCCGCAGCGCGTCGGCGAAGCTCGGCGAGGACGAATGCACGATCAGCTTGGCGAGCAGCGTGTCGTAGTGGGGCGAAGGCGCGAGGCCCGCGTAGCCGTGCGTGTCGACACGCACGCCGGGACCGGCCGGCAGGTCGAAGCGCGACAGGATCCCGCCGGACGGCCTGGCGTTGCTCTCTACGTCGAGCGTTTCGGCATTGATGCGCCATTGCACCGCGAAGCCGCACTGCGCCGCGCTTCGATTCGCATCGATGCCGAGCGCGGCCAACGGCTGCCCGGACGCGACCGCGATCTGCAACTGAACCAGGTCGAGCCCGGTGACGGCCTCGGTCACCGTGTGCTCGACCTGCAACCTCGGATTGGCTTCGATGAAGACGAAAGGAAGATTCTTCGACTGCTCGTCGACCAGGAATTCGAAGGTGCCCAGCCCCTCGTAGTCCACGGCCTGCGCCATGCGCAGCGCCGCCTGCGTGATGCGCTCGCGCAGCGCGGACGAGAGCGAAGGGCTCGGCGCGATCTCGACCAGCTTCTGGAAGCGCCGCTGCAAGGTGCACTCGCGTTCGCCCAGGCTGGTGACCGCGCTGCCGTCGCCCAATACCTGCACCTCGATGTGGCGCGCATTGCGCATCAGCCGCTCGACATAAACGCCCTCGACGCCGAAGGCTGCCTTCGCCTCGGACATGCAGCGTGCATGCGCTCCGGGCAGATCCGCCGCATTCAGCACGGCCCGCATGCCGCGACCGCCACCACCGCCGATGGCCTTCACCATGACGCCGGCACCCTCTGCCTGCTGCGCGGCAAAGAAGGCCTGCGCTTCGGCCAGCGTCACCGCGCCGGCGCTGCCCGGCATCACAGGCACATCGCACTGCTCCGCCAAAGCACGCGCACGTGCCTTGTCGCCGAAGAGGGCAAGCTGCTCTGGCGTCGGGCCGATGAAGCGCAGCCCGGCCTCCGCGCAAGCCTGCGCGAAGTCCGAGCGCTCGCTGAGGAAGCCGTAGCCGGGATGGACCGCATCGCAGCCCTGCTCGCGCGCGATTGCGATCAGCGCCGCAATGTCCAGATAGGCCGAGGGGCCCGTGGTGCCGAGCGCGATGGCCGTGTCCGCCAGTTGAACATGCAGCGCATTCGCATCGTCTTTCGCATGGACGGCAACGCTTTCGATACCCAGGTCGCGCAGCGTGCGCACCAGGCGCACCGCGATCTCGCCGCGATTGGCAATCAGAATTCTTCGGAACATCAGGGTTGGTCTTTCAGCAGCCGGCGCAGCACCTTGCCGGCACCCGTGGTGGGCAAGGCATCGATGAAGCGCACCGCGCGCGGCGCCTTGTAGCTGGCCATGTTCTCGCGCGACCAGGCGATCAGCGCATCGGCGTCGAGCTCCAAGCCCGGCTTCTTCACGACGAAGGCCTTGACCACCTCGCCCTTCTCCGCATCGGGTTGCGCGACGACCGCGGCCTGCGCCACCGCCGGATGCTTGATGAGAATGGTCTCGACCTCTTCCGGAAACACGCTGTAGCCCGAGACCTTGATCATCTCCTTGAAGCGGCCGATGAACGTGAGATAGCCGTCGGCATCGAGCTTGCCCATGTCGCCGGTGTGCACCCAACCCTTGCGCAAGGTCGCGGCCGTGGCCTCGGGCTTGTTCCAGTAGCCCTTGAAGGTGCCCGGGCTCGTGAGCACGATCTCGCCGACCTCGCCCACCGCCTTGTCTTCGCCGGTGTCGGCATCGACGATGCGGATCGTGACGCCCGGCACCGCGACGCCCTGCGTGCCCCAGCGCGGCGCGTGGTGCGGCGTGTAGGTGTCGCAGGTGTGGGTTTCGGAGAGGCCGTAGGCGGCTTCGAAGGAGGTGCAATTCTTCGCGAAGCCGCGCCATTGCGCAGCCAGCGGCTCGGTGAAGGTGATGCCGAAGCTCGTGACCGGGTTCATGCGCAGGCTAGCCAGATCGAAGCGCGTGATGCCGTCCACCTGCATGCAGGCCACGTTCATCGGCGCGATGCTGTACCACCAGTTGACCTTGTAGCGTTCGATGGCCTGCAGCACAGCGCGCGGCTCGAAGCGGTGCAGCAGCACCGAGGTGGCGCCGGTGAGCACCGGCACGTCGACCCCCATCAGCATGCCGGCGATGTGATAGAGCGGCGCGATCGACAGCAGCACGTCGCTCGCGGCAACGCCGTTGCAGTCGGCGGCGGCGCGCGTCTTGAAGAGCGCATTGCCGTAGCTCAGCATCGCGCCCTTGGGCAGGCCGGTGGTGCCGGAGGTGTAGGTCATGAGCGCAATGTCGTCCATCGAGAGCGCGACCGGCGCCGGGCGCGCGCCGCTTTGCATCACGGCGAGGAAATCTTCGCAGCCCGCCGGCACGTTGCGCGGCTCGCGCTGCGTCGCAGCGAGGTCAGCCGGGAGGTCGAGCGTCGGGTCATCCGGCAGCAGGTCGGCGTAGTGCACCACGAATACATGTTCCAGCGCACTCGCCGGCTTCACCTTGTCGACCACCGGCAAGAGCGACGAAGCCGCGACGATCACGCGCGCCTTCAGGTCATTGACCTGGTAGGCCAGCTCATGCTCCTTGTTGAGCGGCCCGCTCGGACACACGATGGCGCCGATCTTCTGGATGCCGAAGTGCGCCGCCAGGTACTGCGGGCAGTTGTTGAGGAAGAGCACCACCGGATCGCCCTTCTTCACGCCGATGGCCTGCAACCGCGCCGCGAAGGCATCGCTCGCGGCATCGAGCTCGGCGTAGCTCATCGTGCGCCCGTACCAGATGCAGGCTGCGTGATTCCCACGCTCGCGCGCATGGTTGCGCAGGTACTCGTGCAGGGGCTGCTGCGGGCGGTCGGGAAGCGCGGTTGTCTCCATGGCGTCAGTCTCACAGGGTTATCGATAGGGTTGGCCGCTTGCCATCGCCGCATGGTGCTCCAACAATCCTACCCATGGGTATAACTTCGGCGACACCGCACAAACCCCACCTGCCGCAGGGCACCGGCCGCCAGCGCGCCGCGACGCAATCGACCGACGCGCAGCGCGAGCGGATCCTCCAGGCCGCGACCGACCTCTTCGCGCGGCAGGGCTACGCGAACACCACGATGGCGCAGATCGTGCGCGCGCTCGGCGTGACCAAGCCCTTCGTCTACTACTACTTCCGCGACAAGCAGGAGATCTTCGAGACGCTCTCGTGGCGCCCCACGGTCGACTGCTTCACCTCGCTGGACTTCGCCGACGGCGACGAGCGCCCTGCGGTCGAGAAGGTCAAGGAAGGGATCGAGCGGCTGATCCGCGCCACCGTCACGCACCATCCCTGCGCCTTCTTCCCTTATCGCGAACCGCAGGTCTACCGCCCCGAGTACATCGCCGCGCAGAAAAAGCTCGCGCACCACTTCTACGACCGGCTCTTTCCGCTGCTCGAGGAAGCCCGCAGCGACGGCGACCTGGACTTCCAGGACACCCGGATCACGGCATTCGCCGCGCTCAGCCTGCCGGGCTTTCTCTACAGCTGGTACCGGCCCGACGGCCGTCTTTCCCCCGACGAGGTGATCGCCCAGTTGTCGAAGCTTGCATGGCGCGTGCTGGGCCTGCGCACAACGACCTGATCCTCACCGACGACCCCAAGGAGACAACGCATGATTTCCCTTCGCCTCGCGCCCCTCGCGTTGGCAATGCTGGCCGCATCGGGCCTTGCATCGGCTCAGCAGACCTACAAGATCGCCTACATCGACCCGCTCTCGGGCCCGTTCGCGAACGTGGGCGAGCTGATGCTCACGCACATCCAGTACGCAGTCGAAGACCTCAACGCCAAGGGCGGCGTGCTCGGCGGTACGAAGCTGCAGCTGCTGCAGTTCGACAGCAAGCTTTCCGCGCAGGAGAGCCAGAGCGCGCTACAGGCCGCCATCGACCAGGGTGCGCAGGCCATCATCACGGGCGGCTCGGGCTCTTCGGTGGTGACGGCGCTGGTGCAGTCGGTCAATCGCTGGAACCAGCGCAACCCGGGCAAGGAGCTGCTGGTGCTCAACCACTCCTCGATCGACCCTGAGATGACCGGCAAGGGCTGCAGCTTCTGGCACTTCCAGACCGAGGCCAACACCGCGATGAAGATGAAGGCGCTGGCCAACTACATCAAGAAGACGCCGGACATCAAGAAGGTCTACCTGCTCAACCAGGACTACGCGCACGGCAAGCAATGGGCCAGCTACGGCCGCCAGCTGGTGGGCCTGGCCCGGCCCGACGTCCAGTTCGTCGGCGAGGCGCTGCATCCCATCGGGCGCGTGAAGGACTTCTCGCCCTACCTCGCGAACGTGCGGCAGGCCGGCGCCGACACGGTGATCAGCGGCAACTGGGGCCAGGACATGACGCTCTTGCTCAAGGCCGCGGGCGACGCCGGCTACAACCTGCGCTACTTCAATCACAGCGCCGGCTCCGTGCCGGGCACCGTGCTCGCGGTGTCGCAGGCCAAGCTGGGCCAGCTGACCTGGGTGGCCGAATGGCATCCGGGCGAGGCCGACACGCCCAAGGCCGATGCGCTCGCCAAGGCCTACAGGGCCAAGACAGGCAAGGACTTCCTCGCGCCGCGCATCGAGTTCACGCCGCGCCTGCTGGCGGCCGCGATCAACAAGGCCGGCAGCACCGATACCGTGAAGGTCGCGCGCGCCCTCGAAGACCTGAGCTTCGACTCGGTGGTCGGCCCCGTGCGCATGCGCGCCGAGGACCACCAGTTGCTGCTGCCCCAGGTTGTCAACACCATCGCACCGGTGGACGGCAAGACGGTCAAGGTGGGCTGGGAAGGCACGAACTATGGTTTTCGCACCGACGCGGTCTACACCGGCAACGAGCTGGCGCAAGGCACGGAATGCAAGATGGTCCGACCTGCCTCCTGATGCCCTCGCGCTAAGGGATTGCCCTGCCTGCCGCGCGCAGCGGCATCGAGATACTGCGATGTCGCACGCAACGGGCTGACCGGAGGCATCAGAACACCATGGCAGGCAAGAACGCGCTCTACCCGATCCCGCATCCGGCGAAGAAACCCTTCGTCGGCAACATCCTGTCGATCGGCTCCGACTCGCCGGTGCTCGACATGTGGAAGATCGCGCAGGAGCTCGGCGCCATCTACTGGCTCGACATGCCGGGCATGCCGGTGATCGTGGTGTCCTCGGCCGCGCTGGTCGACGAGCTGTGCGACGAGAAGCGCTTCGACAAGAGCACCAAGGGCACACTGCGCCGCCTGCGCGCGCTCTCGCACGGCCTCTTCACTTCCGACACGCACGAATCGACCTGGTCGAAGCCGCACAACATCCTCTTGGCCAACTTCAGCCAGCGCGCGATGCAGGCCTACCACCCGATGATGTTGGACATCGCCGAGCAGCTCGTCACCAAGTGGGAGCGGCTCAACTTCGACGAAGAGGTGGACGTGGTGCGCGACATGACCGCGCTCACGCTCGACACCATCGGCCTGTGCGGCTTCGGCTACCGCTTCAATTCCTTCTACCGCGAGGGCTTCCACCCTTTCGTCGACGCGATGGTGCGCACGCTCGAGACGGTGCAGAACCGGCGCGGCATCCCGCTCGAGGAGCTGATGCTCAAGAAGGAGCTGGCGCAGCAGCGCAAGGACATCCGCTTCATGCACAAGATGGTGGAAGACATCATCCAGGAGCGTCGAACGAGCGGCGCCGACATCGCGACCAAGCCCGACCTGCTGAGCTACATGATCGCCGGGGTCGACAAGAAGACCGGTGAGCGGCTGGACGACCGGCAGATCCGCGACGAATGCATCGAGTTCCTGATCGCCGGCCATGAGACCACCAGCGGCCTGCTGTCCTTCGCGATCTACTTCCTGCTGAACAACCCCGAGGCGATGGCCAAGGCCCAGGCCGAGGTCGACAACGTGTTCGGGTCCGACCTCTCGGTGAAGCCCAGCTACGCGCAGGTGAACCGCCTGGTCTACGTGCTGCAGGTGCTCAAGGAATCGCTGCGCATGTTCCCGACCGCGCCGGCGATCGCGATGGCGGCGAAGGAAGACACGACCATCGGCGGCCAGTACACGATCAAGAAGCGCAACATGGTCATCATGCATGCGCTCGCGCTGCACCGCGACAAGACGGTGTGGGGCGAGGATGCGGAACGGTTCAACCCCGACCACTTCAGTCGCGAAGCCGAGCGCGAGCGGCCCGTCAATGCCTTCAAGCCCTTCGGCAACGGGCAGCGCGCCTGCATCGGGCGGCAGTTCGCGCTGCAGGAGGCGGTGCTCACGCTGGGCATGATCCTGCAGCGCTTCACGCTGGTCGATCACACGGGCTACAAGCTCAAGATCAAGGAGGCGCTCACGATCAAGCCGGAGGGCTTCAAGATCAAGGCGCTGCTGCGCGATCCGGCCACACGGCCGCGCGGCGAGGCCTCCTCGCAGTCGGTGCAGGCCGCGGTCGAGCGCCCTGCCGCCGCGAAGCCGCAGGCCGCGCGCCACGGCACATCGCTGCTGGTCCTTCAGGGCTCCAACCTCGGCACCGCCGAGGACCTGGCGCGCCAGCTGGCCGAGGCCGGCGAGATGCGCGGCTTCTCGACCCAGCTCGCCTCGCTCGACGACTATGCGGAGCGGCTGCCCGCGAACGGCGCCGTCGCCGTCGTCTGCGCCTCCTACAACGGCGTGGCGCCCGACAACGCGGCCGAGTTCCATCGCTGGCTCGACAAGGCCGACGACTCGCTCAACGGCGTGCGCTTCAGCGTGTTCGGCTGCGGCAACACCGACTGGGCCTCGACCTACCAGGCCGTGCCGCGGCGCATCGACGAGCGGCTGGCCGCGCTCGGCGCGACGCGCGTCCACGCACGCGGCGAAGGCGATGCGCGCGAGGACATGGACGGCGCTTTCCAGGACTGGAGCGATGCGCTGTGGCCGCAGCTCGTCGCGGCCTTCGACCTCAAGCAGGGTGACTACACGCCGGCGCAGAGCGAGCCGCTCTACACGCTCGAGGAACTGCCGCCGCCGCAGAAGAACGCGCTGGTCGACGCCCTGGGCGCCGTGGGCATGCGCGTGATCGAAAACCGTGAGTTGCAAAGCGCCGGCAGCAGCGATGTCGAAGGACGCTCGACACGGCACGTCGAACTGCAGCTGCCCGAGGGCGTGAGCTACCGGCCCGGCGACCACCTGAGCGTGGTGCCGCGCAACGGCCCGGCGCAGGTGGAGCGCGCGATGGCGCGCTTCGGCTTCGACCGCAAGGCGCATGTGCGCCTGCAGGCGCAACCGGGGCGCAAGGCTGCGCTGCCGGTGGACCAGGTGATCGCGGTCGACCGCCTGCTGGGCGACTACGTCGAGCTCCAGGACGTAGTCACGCGCAAGCAGATCGCCCAACTCGCGGCGCACACCGAATGCCCCTTCACGAAGCCGAAGCTGGCGGCGCTGTCGGGCGCCGACGAGGCCTCCGCGGCGCTCTACAAGAGCGAGGTGCTGCAAAAGCGCAAGTCGGTGCTCGACCTGCTGGAAGAGTTTCCGGCCTGCCAAGTGCCGTTCGCCGTGTTTCTGGAAATGCTGTCGCCGCTCTCGCTGCGCTACTACTCGATCTCCTCATCGCCCTCGGTCGACAGCGGGCGCTGCAGTGTCACGGTGGGCGTGGTGGCGGGCCCTGCGCGCTCCGGTCTCGGCCAGTTCGAAGGCGTGTGCTCCAACTATCTCTCGCGCACCGAGGCCGGCGAAATGGTGCATGGCGTGGTGCGCGAAACCACGGCCGAGGGCTTCCGCCTGCCCGACGACCCGCAGCGTCCGATGATCATGGTCGGGCCGGGCACCGGCCTCGCGCCCTTTCGCGGCTTCCTGCAGGAACGCGAGGCGCAGATCGCCAAGGGCGCGACGCCAGGCAAGGCCATGCTCTTCTTCGGCTGCCGGCATCCCGATCAGGACTTCATCTATGCCGACGAGCTCAAGAGCTGGGCCGAGCGCGGCGTGGTGCAGTTCCACACCGCGTTCTCGCGCGCGGGCGACCGCAAGGTCTATGTGCAGGACCGCATCCGCGAGCAGTCGGCCGAGGTCTGGCGGCTGCTGGAACAGGGCGCGATCGTCTACGTCTGCGGCGACGGCTCGCGCATGGAGCCCGACGTGCGGCGCGCGTTGTCGGACATCGCGCGCGAGCATGGGCAGGACGGCAACGCCTGGCTGGACAGGATGATTGCCGAGAAGCGCTATGTGCTGGATGTGTGGGCGGGGAACTGAAGTCGCGATGATCAGCTTCGCCGCTTCCCCGCTTTCGCGCTTGCCTTGGCCAGGTTCTGCTTGACCCTGAGTTTCACGATCCGCTCGATCAGCCCGTACGGCATCGGCTGGTCGAGCGGGAATCGCAGGTTGCCCTTCTCCCCCGCGTAGGCGGACACGGCCTTCTCCAGCCGCGCGTCGCCCCGCACCGGCGGATAGAAGCCGATGTGCTTCTTGAAGGCCGCGAAGTACACCAGAACACCGCCCAGCGTGAAAGCGGGGATCTGGTAGCTGATCGTCTCCTCGGCGTCGGGTGCGGCCTTCCTGATCGTCGTTCGGATCTCTTCGAGGATGGCCTGTACCTCGGGCGAAAAGGCCGCGATGTACGCGTCGATGTTCTTCGGCGTCGTCCGGGTCGTCGCCATGCTGTGCGGAAGCTCAAGCCTCCGGCGCGTGGCACACGGCCTCGACGTTGTGCCCGTCGGGACCGATGACGAAGGCGCCGTAGTAGTTGGCGTGATAGTGCTCGCGCAGCCCTGGCGGGCCGTTGTCCTTGCCCCCTGCGGCGAGCGCTGCGTCGTAGAACTGACGGACCTGCTCGCGGTTCTCGGCCGCGAACGCGATGTGAATGGGACCCGGGCTGCTGCCGAACGAGCCGATCCAGAACTGGGGTCTGCCGGGGCGGCCGAGCATGACCCAGCCTTCACCGTCCATCGCGACACCGATGCCGAGCGGCGCCAGCGCCCGGACATAGAAGGCCTTGCTGGCCTGCAAATCGCTCACATTGAAGCCGATGTGATCGAAGATCATGGCCCACCTCCATCGTGGTTCGTCCCCAAATGATGTCCAAACGCACGGACTATCGTCTCGCTCCGCCGTAGTCGGGCTTTCGGTGCTGATGGCGGACGATGAGGATGCGAATATCGGAATCGAGCTGACGATACACGACCGTGTAGGGAAATATTCGCACGGGGAAAGGCCCTGCGCCCGCTCGCGGCCGGCGTGCCGAAGCGCGGATGCTCCACCAACATCTCGGCAACACGCTCGAACTCGGCGAGGAAGCGCTGCGCCACGATGGAACCCGCGCGCTCGGAGTAAAAATCCAGAATGCCCGCGAGATCCTGCACGGCGCCTGGATGCAGAGACCAGGTCACCGCGAAAGCTTGGAGCGCAGCTGACCCATGGCCTCGTGCCCAGGCACGGCCGCGACAGCGCCGGAACTCAGTTCAGCTTCCCTTCTGTTCGCTTCGCGTTCCCAAGCCTCTTCGACTTCAGGATCCGGATCAAGACTCGCGATGAGCCGCTCGAGAAGATGTGACCGATCGGAAGGATCAAGCTTCAGTACCTCGGCTTCAAGGGCTTCGAGGTCGGTATTCACGCTGATCTCCTGGTGGAATTGCTCGATGAAGCGTAGCTTGCCACAATCGCCGCCTGCCTATTCCGGCCGCGCCGGATCAGGAAACACCAGCGGCCCGAGCGCGCCTCGATTGAAAGGCTTCCACGCCCCCTCCGGCTGCGCCAGCCGATCCGCCAACGCATAGAGCACCGCCGGATGCGCACCCAGCCCCAGGTGGCTGGCCACCACTTCGATGTTCTCCGAGCTCGGCCCGGTCTCTTCCACGCTGCATTGCCACGCGACCACGCCGTCGCTGCGGCTGAAGATCGAGGTGGTGGGCACCTTGGGCGTCGGCCGCACCTGCTTCATGCGCCGCGGGTCTTCCGAGCTCTGGCCACTCACGCCTTCGTAGACGCGCCATGCATTCGTTGCACGTGCGCTGCCCGTGAAGGGGCTCCCCAGCGTGACCACGCTGCGCACCAGGTCCGGCCGGGTCGACGCGAGCAGGCGCGCATAGACGCCGCCCAGGCTCCAGCCGATCAGGCTGACCTTGCGGCCGGTTTCGGCGTGCAGCGATTCGAGCTTTTCGATCATGCCGTCCTCGATGCCCTCGCGCGGGCCGAGGTTGCGCCCCAGGCCCCAGCCGTGGGCGTCGTAGCCGCGGCTTCGCAGATAGTGCCGCAGCAGCTTGGTGGACATGTCGCTCGCCACCAGGCCGGGCAGCACCAGCACCGGATGACCGTCGCCGCGCGGCGTCAGTTGCAGCAGCGGCCAGAGGGCGACGGCAGCGCCGGCCTCCCAGAGCGCGCGCGCCTCAGCAAGAAGCAGCAGGCGCGAGGGCGGCGGGATCGGGTTGTGGGTGGCTGCCATCATGAAGTTCTCCTTTGTCGTTCTGGGTGAATGTGCGGTCGCGCAGGCCGAATACCAGTCGGACGGCAAGCTCATTTATCGGAGGTATTTGCCCCGGAGGTAATCAAGGTAAGCCCTCGATTCGCGGGAAACGTAGGGGGAAACCAACGTCAGCGTGTAGAAGGCCGCCAGCCCCGGATCGGCCTGCTGCAGGGCGTCGCGGCCCGGCACCAGCCGCTCGAAGGAAAGCCAGCAGGTGGTGGTGAACACCATCTGCAGCGCGAGCATCTGCGCCTCCTCGGCTGTCGCATCGATGACACCGGCGGCCACCAGCGTTTCGCACAAGGATTGCGCCGCCAGCAGGTTCTGCGCCGTCAGCCCCTGCGCCCGCTGCCCGAGTTCGGGGTACTCGCCGGAGAGGTAGGCCATGTCGCGGTAGACGAAGCGGTAGGCGTCGATGGCCTCGAAGCGCAGGTGCAGCGCGAGCCAGAGGTCGTCGATCGCGCGCACGGTATCCGACGAGGCGTTGAGCAGTTCGAGCCGGTCCTCGAAGCGCCGGAACAGCCGATCGACGATCAGCTGCTTGGCCTTGAAGTGGTAGTGGAGGTTGCCGGGGCTGATCTCGAGCTCGGCCGCGATCCTGTGCGTCGACACTGCCGCGAGCCCTTGCGCGTTGAACAGCGCCAGGCTGGTCTGCAGGATGCGTTCGCGCGTCGTGTTGGAGCTGGCCACGGGCTGAAGGGCTCGAAGCGTTGAGCCTCAGCGCTTGCGCCGGCCGGATTCGATGCGCTCGAGATGCTCGAGCAAGAGGCGCATCTGCTCGCGCAGTTCCTGGATTTCCTGTGCGCTGGGCATGCCCAGTCGCTGCATCGCCGTGGCGACGCGCTGGTCGAACACGTCTTCGAACTTGCGGATACCGAAGCTGTCGAGCCCCGGAAAGCCGCGCGCCGGGGTATCGGGCTTGGGTTGCCCGATGCCGAGCAGGCTTTCGATGACGTTGGTCTGGCGCTTGACGACGTCGTTGCGCACGTTGCCCAAGGCCTTCAGGCCTGCGCGCAGCAGGCCTTGCGCGCCGGCCTTCTTTGCAGGCGCGGCGGCTGTCGTTTTCTTGGCTGGAGCCGCCTTGCGCGGCGCCGCTTTCTTGGCGGCCGCCGCCTTCTTCTTCACGCTGACAGTTTCATCGCGGCGAGTCGCCATCGTTGCTCCGGAGGACGTTGAAAGAAAGGCGGCCGGCCGCCACGGGCATCAGGCCTTGCGCGTGGTGCTGCGCACGGCGCGGCGCACCACCGGCTTGGCCTTGGCCTTCACGGTCTTGACGACCTGGGCGGCGCTCGTGTCGCCGGCCACGCGGCTTTCGATCTGCTTGGCACCGGCGGCGATCTTGTCGGCGATCTGCACCGAAACGTTGGCGATCGGCATGTGGACGCTGCCCAGCGTGTTCAGCACCGAGCTGCCGAGCGGCGACTCGACGCGCGCCGCGACCTTGGCGACCGACTCGATGCCGCTCGTGGTACCGGCGGCGACACGGTCCATCACCGAGACCACGCGGCCGGTGTCGATGTCGAGGCGGTTGGCCAGGAAGCCGTTGATCTTGTCTTGCGCGCCGATCAGGCGGGCCTTGATGTCGTCGTTCAGGAGCGGCAGTTGGCGTTTGCCGAGGAAGGCGCTGTAGCGCGAAGCGGCGCCGTTCAGCAGCCGATGCGCGCCGGTGCGGTAGGCGCTGACCAGCGTCTTGCCGGCCTCGTTGTACTGACCGACGACATGGATGGCGGCCGTGGAGATGTTTTGCGTGGACATGGTGGTTTCCTGGTGAAGTTGATGAGGCTCATCTTCTTCGCAAAGGCCTAGGCCTGAAAAACTAGAACGGTTCGAAAGTTAGTCCAACTGCCCCAATTTTCTTCGGCCCCCGCGATGCTACGACGAGACGCCCTCGGGGCTTACCCGCTATCCGGCGCCTCCCACATTGCCGATCATTTTGACGCGCAAGACACAGGACACCCGAATGAAACACCTGAGCGGCCTCGATGCAACCTTCCTCCACACCGAGACGCCGGAGACGCCCATGCACGTCGGCGGCCTGCACCTGCTGGAGCTGCCCGCCGGCTACAAAGGCGATTTCTACGAGGACGTGAAAGCGCACATCGCGAGCCGCATGCACCTCTCGGAGATCTTCACGCGCAAGCTCGCGCTGATGCCCTTCGAGCTCTCCAACCCCGTCTGGGTCGAAGACGACGATGTCGATCTCGACTACCACGTGCGGCGCGTCACGCTGCCGCGACCCGGCACGATGCGGCAGCTGGAGCAGTACGTGGGCCGCCTGCATTCGACGCTGATGGACCGCAGCCGGCCGCTGTGGGAGTTCTTCGTGATCGACGGCCTGCAGGGCGGCGGCATGGCGATGTACTCGAAAGTGCACCATGCCGGCATCGACGGCCAGGCCGGCGCCGCCTTCGCGCAGGCGATCATGGATCTGACGCCCCATCCCGACCCCATCAAAGCGCCGCGGCAGATCGCGCGGCGCAGGAACTACCAGCTCGGCGTGGCCGAACTGGCGGGCGCCGCCTTCACCAACACGCTGCAGCAGTACGTGAAGCTGGTGAAGACGCTGCCCGACATGGCGCGCGCGGTGCGCAGCCTCATCGTCCCGCAGCCGACCAGCGAGGGCAGCAAGGCCTGGGCGCTGCCGAAGAATCTCAACGTGCTCGGCCCGCGCACGCCGCTCAACGTGGCAATCACCAACCAGCGTTCCTATGCGGTGCGCTCGATCCCACTGGCCGAAGTCAAGCAGGCCGGCAAGAAGCTCGGCGCCAGCCTCAACGACGTGGTGATGGCCATCTGCGCCGGCGCGCTGCGGCGCTACCTGTCGGACCACGGCAAGCTGCCGAAGAAGCCGATGAGCGCAGCCATCCCGGTCACGCTGCGCGCGCCGGGCGACACTTCGTCGAACAACCAGGTCTCGATGACCGTCATGACGCTGGCGACCGACGTCGCCGATCCGATCGAGCGCATCAAGGTCATCTCCGAATCCTCGGCCGCCGCGAAGAACCTGATGGGCAGCATCAAGGCCGCGATCCCGACCGACTTCCCTTCCTTCGGCGCGCCCTGGCTGATGTCGGGCCTGGCCTCGATGTACGGCCGCTCCCGGCTGGCGGACCGGCTGCCGCCGGTGGCCAACGTGGTGATCTCGAACGTGCCGGGCGCGCAGACCGCGCTCTACTTCGCGGGCGCCAAGCTCTTGACCTACTACCCGGTGTCGATCCCGAGCCATGGCATGGCGCTCAACATGACGGTGCAGAGCTACAACGGCATGCTGGACTTCGGCCTGATCGCCTGCCGCCGCGCGGTGCCGGACGTGGAGGACATCGCGGACTACCTGCTGGAAGAGCACCACGCGATCCTGGCGCGCATCAGGTCGCTCGAGGCCGCCGAGGCGACCCCGCATCTGGCAGCCGCCACGGCGGCCAACGCCGCGAAGCCGCTCAAGGTACCTGCCCGCAAGAAAGCCGCGCCCGCCAAGACCGCGGTCCGCAAGGCGCCGGCGCGCAAGAGGACGGCGACCGCTGCCGCGGCTACGCGCTGACGCGCAGGCCGGCCGGCCCGGCTTCCATGCGGCCGATCACGCGCGCGGCTTCGAAGCCCTGCGCATGGAACAAGGCCAGCACCTCATCGACGGTGTCGGGCGCGCAGCTCACGAGCAGGCCGCCCGAAGTCTGCGGATCGCTCAGCAGGTCCTGCGCCACCGGCGGCAGCGCCGCATCGAGCTGCACCTCGGCGCCATAGCCGGCCCAGTTGCGCCCCGAGGCGCCGGTCACGAAGCCCTGCGCCGCCATTTCGGCGACACGCGGCAAGAGCGGCACCTGCGGCCAGTCGATCAGCGCCCGGAGCCCGGCGCCGCGCGCCATCTCGAGCGTGTGGCCCGCCAGACCGAAGCCGGTCACGTCGGTCAGCGCATGCACGCCTTCGAGCGCGGCCAGCGCGATGCCGGGCTTGTTGAGCCGCGTGGTGTTGGCGATCAGCTGCGCATAGCCCTCGGCATCGAGCTTCTCTTTCTTCAACGCGGCCGAGAGCACGCCCACACCCAGCGGCTTGCCGAGCACGAGCAGGTCGCCGGCCTTGGCATCGGCGTTGCGCCTGACCTTGTCCGGATGCACCAGGCCCATCACCACCAGGCCGTAGATCGGCTCGACCGAGTCGATGGTGTGGCCGCCCGCGATCGGGATGCCGGCTTCGCGGCAGACCGCCTGGCCGCCGCGCACGATCTCGCCGATCACCTCCACCGGCAGCTGGTTGACCGGCATCGCGACCAGCGCAAGCGCCATGATCGGCGTGCCGCCCATCGCGTACACGTCGCTGATCGCATTGGTCGCCGCGATGCGGCCGAAGTCGAAGGGGTCGTCGACGATCGGCATGAAGAAATCGGTGGTGGCGATCAGCGCCTGCTCGTCGTTGAGCCGGTAGACCGCCGCATCGTCGGCGGTCTCGATGCCGACCATGAGCTCGGGCGGAATCAGGCCCCCGCCGCTGTTGCGCAGGATTTCCGACAACACGCCCGGCGCGATCTTGCAGCCGCAGCCGCCGCCGTGGGAGAAGCTGGTGAGCCGGATGGCTGGAGAGAGGGTGCGATCGTTCATGGAGGGCTTTCGTGGGTCGCAAAGATTATGGTGGCGCGAGCAGATCGCGCAGCAGGCGCCGCACGCTTTGGCGTTCGGCCTGTGGGGTGAAATCGGGTTCGCGCAGCGCGCACTGTGCCGCCAGGCGTGCCGCGAACGCGGGTTCCGACACGAAGCGCTGCATCAGCGCGGCGAGGGCCGCATCGTCGCCGGCGGCGAAGCAACCCTCATAGTCTTCGCCCAGCAATCCCAGATTGCCGCCGATGCGGCTCGCCAGCACCGGCACGCCGGAACGCACGGCCTCGATCACCACCTGCGCGCCGCCCTCGATGCGGCTCATGTGCACCAGTGCGCCGGCGCGCGCGATCCAGCGCCGCGCGGCTTCGCGCGGCAGCCCGCCGAGCCACCGGTAGTGCGGGCACTCGGCCATGGTGCGGCGCGCCGCTTCGCCCAGCTCCGGCGCCAGCGCGTCGCCGATGTGCGCGATGCGGATCGGCGTCTCCGGAGGCAGTCGGCGCGCCGCAGCCATCAGGGTGAGCGGGTCTTTCTCGTCGCGCAGATGGCCGACCGCCACCAGGTCGAGGCTGCGGGCGCCGTCGCGGCGGCGCATGCGGCTGGCCGATTGCAGGATCACGCGGGCCTTGGTGCGTTCGCCGGCACCAAGGCGATCGAGCGCATCGGGCTGCAACACCACGAGTTGGCTGGCACACTGGAGCGAATGCTGCGCTGCCTTGCTCTCGTCGATGTCGCGGTACACATCGGTGCCGGTCAGGACCAGCGCGATCGGGCAGTCCGGTCGCGCGGCCCGCAGGCGTGCGATCGAATCGGCGGAACGGCGCGCATGCAGCGCGATCATCGCGTCGCAATGCCCGCCGTCCCACGTGCGTGCAATCTCGACCTCGGCCACCCCCGACAGGAACTGCGCCCAGCGCGAGGCGGTGCGCCAGTTGCCGTTGTTGGCATCCGCCAGTGCCGGCGTAACGATCAGGACCCGGGGTTTGAGCACCGGGCCATTCTGGCAGGGCGGCGCGTCCTGCGTGACCATGGCTGAGGCGCGAACCCTCGCCGGCGAAGCGCTCGCGGCCGCGCTGCGCGAGAGCCGCGCGCGCACGCGCGCCTGGACCTTCGACCTGAGCGATGCGCAATGGCGCGTGCCTCAGCAACCCGGCGTAAACCTCGTCGCATGGGAGCTGGCGCACCTCGCATGGTTCGCCGAATTCTGGGTGCTGCGCGGCCCGCACACGGTCGATACCGACGGCTGGGTGCAGGCCAGCGAGCCCGCTCGCCTGGCGGGCCCCGATGCGCTGTTCGACTCGGCGCGCCTTTCCCACATCGCGCGCTGGGCTGCGCCGCTGCCCTCGCGCGACGAACTCGGCGCGCGGCTCGACGCGCAACTCGACGCCTGCCTCGCCGCGCTCGCGCAGCAGGACGACAGCGACGAAGCCCTGTACTTCCACCGCCTGGCGCTGTTCCACGAAGACATGCACGGCGAAGCCTTCGCCTGGCTGCGCGCGACGCTGGGCTACGGCGCACCCGCAGGCCTGGCCCTGCCGCGCCTCGCCGCAGCGCCCGCGATCACGGTGCCCGCTGCGCAGGTTCGCATCGGCTGGCCGGCAACCCGCGGCGGTTTCGCCTTCGACAACGAGCTGCCGGAGCATCCTGTTCCCCTGCCCGCCTTCGAGATCGATGCCACGCCGGTCACGGCCGGCCAGTACCTGCGCTTCGTCGAGGCCGGCGGCTACGACGATCCGGCCTTCTGGCCCGGCGATGCAGGCCGTTGGCGCGCGGCGCAGTCGCGCAGCCATCCCGCGCGCTGGCGCCGGCAGCCGCAATGGCAGACGCGATGGTTCGACCGCTGGCTGCCGCTAGACCCCGACCAGCCCGTGATCCACCTCAGCGCCTGGGAGGCCGAAGCCTATGCGCGCTGGGCCGGGCGCCGCCTGCTCACGGCCGCCGAATGGGAACATGCGGCCGCCTCGCAGCCCGACTTCGCCTGGGGACACAGCGTATGGGAATGGACGGCCAGCACTTTCGAACCCTACGCGGGTTTCGCGGCCGGGCCCTATCGCGACTATTCCGCCCCCTGGTTCGGCGACCATCGCGAGTTGCGCGGCGGGGCCTTCGCCACCCATGCGCGGCTGCACGACCTCCGCTACCGCAACTTCTTCCAGCCCGATCGCAAGGACGTCTTCGCGGGCTTCCGGACCGCCGCTCCTTAAACTGCAGCCCTCCCTCCAACCGGCAGCGCGCCATGAAACGACAACTCCTCCAGCTCGCCCTCTTCTCCCTGCTCGCATTCGCCGCCGGCACGCCAGTCCATGCGCAGAGCGGCGTACTGCGCGTGTCGGCCATTCCCGACGAGGCGCCCACCGAGCTGCAGCGCAAGTTCAAGCCGCTCGGCGACTACCTGAAGAAGGAGACCGGCCTCGACGTGCAGTTCACGCCCGTCACCGACTACGCCGCGGTGGTCGAGGGCCTGGCGACGAACAAGATCGACCTGGCCTGGCTCGGCGGCTTCACCTTCGTGCAGGCCAAGCTGCGCACCAACGGCGCGGCCGCGCCGATCGTGCAGCGCGCCGAGGACGAGAAGTTCACCAGCAAGTTCGTCGTGCCGACCGACAGCAAGGCCAAGACGCTGGCCGATCTCCGAGGCGCCACCTTCGCCTTCGGTTCGCCCTCCTCGACCTCGGGCCACCTGATGCCGCGCTACTTCCTGCTGCAGGCCGGCATCAATCCCGACAAGGACTTCAAGACCGTCGCGTTTTCGGGCGCGCACGATGCCACCGTGGCCTTCGTGGCCGCGGGCCGGGCCGAAGCCGGCGTGCTGAACGCCTCGGTGATGGACAAGCTGATCGAATCGGCCAACCCCAACGCCGCCAAGGTGCGCGTGCTGGCGACCACGGCGCCCTACTACGACTACAACTGGACTGTACGACCCGGCCTCGATGCCGCGACGACGAAGAAGCTCGCCGATGCCTTCCTCAAGCTCGACGCGGCGAATCCGGAGCACAAGGAGATCCTGGCGCTGCAGCGCGCCTCGAAGTTCATCCCGACCAAGGCCTCGAACTACGACGGCATCGAAGCCGCTGCCAAGTCCGCCGGCCTCATCAAGTAAGGGCTTGGGGCAGCCGTTGAACGCCGAAGCCGCGCTGGCGCTCGAGGATGTCGGCCTCGTGCATCCCAACGGCCAGCGCGCGCTGCAAGGCGTGACGCTGGCCGTCGAACGCGGCGCACGCGTGGCCGTCATCGGTCCATCGGGCGCGGGCAAGACCAGCTTGCTGCGCATCGCGGCGACCGCGCTGCGCGCGAGCGAGGGCCGCGTCGAGCTCCTGGGCGCGCGGCCATGGCAGCTCGGGGCCCGGCCGCTGAAGGCGCTGCGCGCACGCATCGGCCTCGTCCACCAGGCGCCGCCGATCCCGCCGCGCCTGCGCGTCATCACGGCAGTGCTCGCGGGCCGGCTCGGCGCCTGGTCGAGCGCTCGCGCGCTGGTCTCGCTGCTGGTGCCGAGCGACATCGCCGGCGCGCAGGCCGCGCTCGCCCGGCTGGACCTGGCCGACCGGCTGTTCGATCGCTGCGACCGGCTTTCGGGCGGCCAGCTGCAGCGCGTCGGCATGGCGCGCGTGCTCTACCAGGCGCCCGAACTGATGCTCGCCGACGAGCCGGTCTCCGCGCTCGACCCCGCGCTGGCCGACATGGCGGTCGGCGAACTGATCGCGCAGAGCGAAGCCACCGGCGCGACGCTGGTGGCCTCGCTGCATGCGGTGGACCTGGCCTTGAAATGGTTCGATCGCATCGTCGGCCTGCGCGCCGGCGTGGTGGTGTTCGACGCACCGGCCGCGGCGGTCAGCCGCGCGATGCTGCAGGAGCTCTACGCCACCGAAGGCGGCGTGCTGCCGACCCAGGCACAGGGCGGCTTCAACGACATCGAACGCGGCAGCCGCGAGCCCGTGCTTCCGGCCGCCTGCCGATGAGTGCCGCGAGCCCGCCCGCAATGCGCGATCCGCTCGCACGCCGGCGCCTCGGCGCGCTGCTGCTCGGGTTGCTGGTGTTGTGGCCGATGCTGGTGATCGCAGAGTTCAAGCCGCAGGCGCTGCTGGCCCCCGCCAGCCTGCGCGTGATGGGCGGCTTCCTGGCCGGCTTCCTGCCACCGGCGCTGTCGGCCGACTTCCTCGGCCTGCTGGCGCGCGCGACGCTGGAAACCCTCGCCATGGCCACGGCCGGCGTCGCGCTCGCCTTCGTGCTCGCCGTGCCGCTGGCCTTCGCGGTGACGCAGGCGCTGTCGATCTCGCGCATCGGCCCCGGGCCGGGGCGCTGGCGCGGCCAGGCGGTGCGCACGGCAGCGCGCGGCGTGCTCACCCTGCTGCGCGCCATCCCCGAAGTGGTTTGGGCGCTGGTGCTGGTGCGCGCCCTCGGCCTCGGCCCGGCGGCCGGCGTGCTCGCGCTGGCGATCACCTACGGCGGCATGCTTGGCAAGGTCTACGCGGAGATCCTCGAGTCGGGCGACACGCGGCCCGCGCGGGCGCTGCTGGAGGCCGGCAGCGGGCGCGTCGCCGCGCTGTTCTACGCCCTGTTGCCGGGCGCCGCGCAGGAGCTGGTCTCCTACACCGTCTACCGCTGGGAATGCGCGGTTCGCGCCTCGGTCGTGATGGGCTTCGTCGGCGCAGGCGGGCTCGGCCAGCTGATGG
Source organism: Variovorax sp. LjRoot84 (assembly GCF_964254305.1). Lineage (NCBI taxonomy): Bacteria > Pseudomonadati > Pseudomonadota > Betaproteobacteria > Burkholderiales > Comamonadaceae > Variovorax > Variovorax sp. LjRoot84. The sequence goes on along the minus strand of NZ_CAXUTE020000001.1, from coordinate 562,318 downwards.
ACCAGTCGATGAAGATGCTCAACGGCGGCGAGGCCAGCAGCATCCTGATCGTGTTCCTGCTGCTGGTGCTGATGGCAGATGCACTCAGCGCAGCGCTGCGAAAGTGGCTGGCGTGAAGCCTATGCAGCCGTCAGCCTCGGAGCGCGCGCGGGCCGCCGGGCCCTGCCTCGGCTGCATCTCGGCGGCTTCCGCGGTGGCGATCGCGGTGGTCGCAAGCTTCATCTACCTCGGCATCGACTTCCGCGCCCTGTTCGCGCGCGAGTCGATCGCGGCGATGGCGAAGTTCATCGCCGAGTTCTTCCCGCCCGACCTCTCGCCTGCCTTCCTGGCCAAAACGGCCTGGGGCGCGCTGCAGACGCTCGCGATGTCGGCGCTCGGAACGCTGCTCGCGATGCTGGGCGGCGCCGCCTTGGCGCTGCCCGCCTCGGGGCGCTTCGGGCTGGCGCTGCGCCAGGCCTCGCGCTTCGTGCTGAACTTCCTGCGCAGCGTGCCCGAGCTGGTGTGGGCCGCGCTGATGGTGCTCGCGGCCGGGCTCGGCCCCTTCGCGGGCGTGCTGGCGCTCGCTTTGCACACCACCGGCGTGTTCGGCCGGCTCTTCAGCGAAACGCTGGAGAACGTGCCCGAAGCGCCGGAGCGCGCGCTGCTCGATGCCGGCGGCGGCGCGGTCGCGGCCTTCGCCTACGGCAGCCTGCCGCTGGTCTGGCCCCAATGGCTGGCTTATACGCTGTACCGTTGGGAGATGAACATCCGCATGGCGGCGGTGCTCGGCTTCGTCGGCGCCGGCGGGCTCGGGCAGATGCTGTACTTTCATCTTTCGCTGTTCCAGCAGGCACAGGCGTCGACTGTGATCGGCGCCATGTTCGTGCTGGTTTTCATCGTCGACAGCGCGAGCAGCCGACTGCGCCGCGGACTGGCTCCGGCCTACGCCTGATACCCATCGGAGGTTTTTTCCAATGAACACTCCCACCATCCAGCTGATCGGCGCGCCCACCGACATCGGCGCCAGCGTGCGCGGCGCCGGCATGGGGCCCGATGCGCTGCGGGTCGCCGACATCGCCGGCACCCTCGCGCGACTCGGCTTCGCGATCGTCGACCGCGGCAACCTGGCCGGGCCGGCCACGCCCTGGACCGAGCCGGCGAACGGGTTGCGCCATCTCGACGAGGTGGTGACCTGGAATCGATCGGTCTACGCCGCCGTCGACGAGGCGCTGCGTGCCGGCCACCTGCCGCTGCTGATGGGCGGCGACCACTGCCTCGCGATCGGCTCGATCAGCGCCATCGCCTGGCATGCGCGCCAGCGCCGCAAGAAGCTGCGCGTGCTGTGGCTCGACGCGCACTCCGACGTCAACACCGAGCGCACCAGCCCGAGCGGCAACATCCACGGCATGCCGGTCTCCTGCCTGCTCGGCCACGGGCCGGCGGCGCTGACCGGCTGGAGCGGCGAGGCCGCAGCGCTCGAGCACGACGCGATCCGCTTCCTCGGCATCCGCAGCGTCGACGCCGACGAGAAGGCCGCGATCCGCGCGCTCGGGCTGCACGTGTTCGACATGCGCCACATCGACGAGCACGGCATGCGCACGACCATGACCGAGGCGTTGCAGGACATCGACGAAGACACGCACCTGCACGTGAGCTTCGACCTCGACTGCCTGGACCCCGACTACGCGCCGGGCGTCGGCACCGGCGTGCGCGGTGGGCCGACCTGGCGCGAGATGCAGCTGTGCATGGAGATGATCGCCGACACCGGCCGGCTGGGTTCGCTCGACGTGGTCGAACTCAATCCGGCGCTGGACGTGCGCAACCGCACGGCGGAAGTGGCGGTGGAACTGATCGAGAGCCTGTTCGGCAAGTCGACACTGGTGCGCTGAGGGAGCGCAAAAGCCACCGGAGCGTGACTTTTTCACCCCCGCCAAATAGACACATAGTCTTACATTCTTTAGTACTCATTTTGAAAACGGAGTACCGAGATGGACGTACGAAAGATTGGCTTGCTGGTGGAACAACCCTTTGACGGTTCCTATTACTGGGTGATTCACGAGGACGTGCGCCACGACGGCCATTTCGAGCCGCTGCACCGCGCCGACCGCGCCTTCGCCACCTATTCCGCGGCGCTGGCGCAGGGCTACGGCGTGCTGCAGCGCCTCTGCGGATTGACTGGTCTGCCGGCCTACGCGGCGCGCTCGGTCGCGCTTTGAGTTCTCAACCTCGGGAAGGCGACAGGGGCAGCGGCGCGTCGGTGCTCGGCTTCGGCGGCTCGGGCGGCGCGACCGGCGTGACCTCGACCGATTCGGGCACGAGAAAGCGGTCGATCAAGGCAAAGAAGCGGTCGTAGAAACGTTCGTCGGTCAGCGTCTCGCTGGCCACCTTGACCAGCGCATCGTCGCTGGACGAGAACGGCAGCGACAGGGAACCCAGCGCGCCCACGCCCACGCTCGCCGAGTTGTTGACCTTCTTCAGGCTGTAGCGGTCCTGCAGCGCGCTGGCGAAGGCGACCGTGCTGTTGGCGCTGCCCTCGCGCGCGCAGACCACGCGCAATTCGACCTCCACATGCACCTCGCCGGTCGGCTGGAAGCTCTTGCGGCCGGCCACCAGGTCGGCATTCGCCGCCGTCACCAGATAACCCTGGCTCAAGAGCGCGCGCCGCGCGGCCTCGCAGGTCTGCGCCTGCGTGGCGCGGAAGACGCGCGTGTGCGTGGTGGTCGAATCGAACTCCTCGGGATCGTAGGAGACGCGCTTGGCAGGCGAGATGCAGCCCGCCAGGAGAAGCGAGAACAGCAGCGCGGTGGCGGTGCATGAAGACGAAAGGCGCATGACAGGCATCGAAGCATCGGAATGGGCGAGCCGCAGATGCTAGCGGCATGCCACCGGCGTAACCGGCTTCTTTTGGACGTCCCGATCCGCGCCGCGTTCCCGCCTCAGGCGTCGCGATGAATCACGCGGTGCGCCCGGCCGCGCGTGGCGGCGATGCGGCGCGCGTTGGGCTCGTCCGTGTCTGCCACCCAGGCCAGCGCGGCTTCGCGGCTGCGGCCGAACTGCTGGTGGCGCTGCACCAGGCGCTCCGTGCGCAGGCCGTCGTCGACTTCCACGTACCAGACCTCGTCGAGCAAGGGCGCGACCTCGGCCCACGGGCCTTCCTGCAGCAGCAGGTAGTTGCCTTCGGTGATGAGCAGCTGCGTCTGTGGCAACACCGCGATCGCAGCTGCGATCGGTTCCTCGATCTCGCGGCGGAATTCGGGCGCGTAGACGATCTCGTCCTCGCGCTGCTCGCGCAGGCGCCGCAGCAGCGCGACATAGCCCGCGGCGTCGAAGGTGTCGGGCGCACCCTTGCGATCGGCCCGGCCCAGCCGCTGCAGCTCCGCGTTGGCCAGGTGGAAGCCGTCCATCGGCACCACCTGCGCGCGCCCGGGCAGGGCCTGCCGGAGCGCCAGCGCGAGCGTCGACTTGCCCGAGCCGGGCGCCCCGACCAGGCCGAGCAGCTTGCGCCGGCCATCGGCCAACAGGGCATCGATGTGCGCGCTGTAGTCAGGCGTCATGGATAGAGGCCGCGTTCCTGCCGTGCCATCAGGATGCGCTCGCAGGCCACCGCGAAGGTCGCCGTGCGCAGCGTGATCCTGTGCTTGTCGGCCGTGTCCCAGATGTGGTTGAGCGCGTTCATCATGATGCGGTCGAGCCGCACGTTGATCTCGTCCTCGTCCCAGAAGAAGGACGAGAAGTCCTGCACCCACTCGAAGTAGCTCACCGTCACGCCGCCTGCATTGCAGATCACGTCGGGCACCACGAGCACGCCGCGCTCGGCCAGGATGTCGTCGGCCGTCGGCACGGTCGGGCCGTTGGCGCCTTCGAGCACCAGTTTGGCAGTCGTCTTCTGCGCGCGCTCGGCGGTCAGCTGGCCTTCCAGCGCGGCCGGGATCAGGATGTCGCAGGGGATTTCCCAGAAGGCCTCGTTGTTGATGACGTCGCCGCCCTTGAAGCCCACCACGCCCTCGGTGCGCGAGAGCGGCACCAGTTCTTTCAGATCGAGGCCCTTGCTGTTCACGATGGTGCCGGTGTGGTCCTGCACCGCGACGATCTTGGCGCCGGCCTCGGCGAACAGCTCGGCCGCGACCGAGCCCACGTTGCCGAAGCCCTGCACCGCGATGCGCGCGCCGCGCAGCTCCAACCCGAGGCGCCGCGCCGCCTCGCGGCCGGTGACGAAGACGCCGCGGCCGGTGGCCTTGACGCGGCCCAGCGAGCCGCCCAGGTGCAGCGGCTTGCCGGTGACCACGCCGGTGGCGGTGCCGCCGACGTTCATCGAGTAGGTGTCCATCATCCACGCCATGATCTGGGCGTTGGTGTTGACGTCGGGCGCCGGGATATCTTGCTGCGGGCCGATGATGATGCCGATCTCGCTGGTGTAGCGACGCGTGACCTTCTCGAGTTCCTGCAGCGAAAGCTTCTTCGGATCGACGCGGATGCCGCCCTTGGCGCCGCCGTAGGGCAGGTTCACCGCGGCGGTCTTCACCGTCATCCAGGCCGACAGGGCCATCACTTCTTCGAGCGTCACGTCGGGGTGGAAGCGCACGCCGCCCTTGCCCGGGCCGCGCGACATGTTGTGCTGCACGCGGTAGCCCTCGAAGTGGGCGATGGTGCCGTCGTCCATCTCGATCGGCACGTCGACGATCAGCGCGCGCTTGGGGCGCTTGAGCGTCTCGACCCAGCGGGCCAGGCCGCCCAGGTAGGGAACGACGCGATCGACCTGCGAGAGATAGGTGCCCCACGGGCTGTTGGCGGTCGGTTGAACGTAGGACAGATCGGCGCTCATGGCACTCCTGGTTGCTGTTGGGATGCGGCGGACGATAGCTGCGCGGCCCCCGCTGCGCCATGGCCTATGCGCGTTGCGTTGCCCCTTATGCGCTTGCGGCAAGCAGCGCGGCATTGCCGCCGGCCGCGGTGGTGTTGATGGTGAGCGTCTGCTCCGCGCAGAAGCGCAGCAGGTAGTGCGGCCCGCCCGCCTTCGGGCCGGTGCCGCTCAGGCCCTCGCCGCCGAAGGGCTGCACGCCGACCACCGCGCCGATGATGTTGCGGTTGACGTAGATGTTGCCCACGTGGGCGCGCGCAGCCATGGCCTGGGCACGGCTGTCGATGCGCGTCTGGATGCCGAGCGTGAGGCCGAAGCCGAGCGCGTTGATCTGGTCGATCACGGCCTGCGGCTCGCCCGACCAGCGCACGATGTGCAGTACCGGGCCGAAGATCTCGGTCTTCACGCGCTCGATGGAGGGCAGCAGGTAGGCATGCGGCGCGATCAGGTTGGCCACCGCCGGTGCGGAGGACGCCGGCGCGACCAGCACGCGGGCTTCCGCGTTCAGGCGCTGCAGGTGGCGCTGGATGCCCTCGAAGGCTTCGCGGTCGATCACCGGGCCGACGTCGGTCGCGAGCTCGGACGGGTCGCCCGCCGCAAGCTCCTGCGCCGCGCCGCGGATCATCTCGATCACGCCGTCGGCGATGCTCTCGTGCAAGAGCAGCAGGCGCAGCGCCGAGCAGCGCTGGCCGGCCGAGCGGAAGGCGCTCTGCACCACCGCATCGACCACCTGCTCGGGCAGCGCGCTGGAGTCGACGACCATCGCGTTGATGCCGCCGGTCTCGGCGATCAGCGGCACGATCGGGCCGTCTTTGGCGGCCAGCGCGCGGTGGATGATCTTCGCCACCTGGGTCGAGCCGGTGAACACCACGCCGGCCACACCGGGCGCCGCCACCAGCGCGGCGCCGACGGTCTCGCCGGGGCCGTGCAGCAGTTGCGCCGCATCGGCCGGCACGCCTGCGGCGTGAAGCAGCCGGACGGCTTCGAGGGCGACGGCCGGCGTCTGCTCGGCCGGCTTGGCCAGCACCGTGTTGCCGGTCGCGAGCGCGGCCGCCACCTGGCCCAGGAAGATCGCGAGCGGGAAATTCCAGGGGCTGATGCAGACCCAGGGCCCGCGCCCCGTCAGCCGCAGTTCGTTGCTCTCGCCGGTGGGGCCAGGCAGCACGACCGGCCGCATGACGCGCTCGGCCTCGTCGGCGTAGTAGCGCAGAAAGTCGACCGCCTCGCGCACCTCGGCGACCGCATCGCCCCAGGTCTTGAAGGCTTCCTTGACCAGCAAGGCGCAGAAGCGCGGCAGCTCGGCATCGAGCGCATCGGCCGCGCGGCGCAGCACCGCGGCGCGCTGCGCGACCGGGGTCTTGCTCCACGTGCGATAGCTGGCCGCCGAAACGGCCACTGCATCGGCGGCTCGCTGCGCGTCGAACTCGGCCACGGCCGGCACGGTGCATTCATCGTAGGCGGCAAGAAGCGGCGCACGCATCGATTCGACCGCAAGGTCCACACCGTTGCTGTTGCGGCGTGCCGGCGGCGGACCGTAGAGCGTGCTCGGCAGCGGCAGCGAGGCATCGCGCTCCAGCCACAGCGGCGAGACCAGCAGCTCGTCGATCGCGATCGCCTCGTCGCCCAGCTGGTTGACGAAGGAGGAGTTGGCGCCGTTCTCCAGCAATCGGCGCACCAGGTAGGCCAGCAGGTCTTTGTGCTGGCCTACCGGCGCATAGATGCGCACCGGCGCGGTGGTGCTCTTCATCACCTCGCGATAGACGCCCTCGCCCATGCCGTGCAAGCGTTGCAGTTCGAAAGGGGTGTCTCCGGCCATCTGGAGGATGGCCGCAATGGTCCCCGCGTTATGCGTCGCGAACTGCGGATAGACCGCATCGGGCGCGGCCAGCAGCGCGCGCGCGCAGGCCAGGTAGCTGATGTCGCTGTGGTGCTTATGCGTGAACACCGGGTAGTGCGGCAGGCCCAGCTCCTGGGCGCGCTTGATCTCGGCATCCCAGTAGGCGCCCTTGACCAGGCGGCACATCAGGCGCAGCCGATACTTGCGGGCGATCGCGGTGATGTGCTCGACCAGTTCCAGCGCGCGCGTCTGGTAGGCCTGCATCGCAAGGCCGAAGCCGCGCCATTGCGGACGCTCGGCCGCCACCTTGGCGGCCAGCACTTCGAACACCTCGAGCGAGAGCTCGAGCCGGTCGACCTCCTCGGCGTCGATGGTGAGGTTGAGATTCGCATCGGCCGCGAGTTCGCACAGCTCCCACGCGCGCGGCACCAGTTCGCGCATCACGCGTTCGCGCTGGGCATCTTCGTAGCGCGGATGCAGCGCGCTGAGCTTGATCGAGATGCCGTCGTTGTGTTCGGGCGTGCCCCCGCTGTCGGCGCCTGTCGCGATGGACCGGATCGCGTTGACGTAGCTGTCGAGGTAGCGAAGCGCATCGGCATCGGTGCGCGCGCCCTCGCCCAGCATGTCGTAGCTGAAGCGCAGGGCCTCCTGCTTTCTGTGCGCCGATCGGGCCTCGGCCATCGCCTCTTCGATGGTCTGGCCCAGCACGAACTGGCGGCCCAGCAGTTGCACGGCGCGCAGCGTGGCGGCCACCACGGTGCGCGCGCCGAGGCGGGCCATCAGGCCGGGCTCCGATCCGGGGTGCCCGGGGTCGGGCAGGAACCTCTTCGACAGCGCGATCGCGGAGGAGGACAGGCGCGACAAGGTCGAGTCGGCGGCACCCTCGAAATCGGCGCGGCCCAACTGGTCTGCGGTGAGCGCGATGGCGGTCTCGGCATCGGGCACGCGCAGCAGCGCTTCGGCCAGGCGCATCAGCGCCAGGCCCTCGGCGCTCGAGATCGGGTACTCGCGCAGCAGGCTTTCCATGGCCCAGAAGGGCGGCGGCCGGTCGCGCACGGCCCGCACCCAGGGTGCGGCGACGGCGGCGGCCGCGGTCCAGTCGAGCGCACCCTTCAGGGCGGCGAGGCGGTGCGAAACGATGTCGGCTTCCGGCCGATAGGGGGTGGGCAGGCGCATGGGAAAAGCTCCGGTATCGATGCAGCGATGGTCCGCCTTTCGCCGCCGAGTTATTCACCAAATATCGGCCTTTCGCTGGATAATTCTCCAGTCATGAGCACTGAAGCAGCCAGTCTGGATCGGATCGATATGAAACTCCTGAAGATTCTTCAGGAGGATGGACGCATTTCCAACCTCAAGCTGGCCGAGACCGTCTCGCTATCGCCCACCGCCGTGCTGGCGCGCGTGCAGCGGCTCACGCGCGAGGGCTTCATCCAGGGCTACGAGGCCCGGCTCGATCCGCACAAGCTCGGCCGCGGCTTCACCGTCTTCGTCGAGGTGCTGCTCGACCGCACCACCCCCAACGTGTTCGATCAGTTCAAGGCCGCGGTGCAGGTGCGCGACGAGATCATGGAATGCCACATGGTCGCGGGCGGCTTCGACTACCTGCTCAAGACGCGCATGGCCGACATGGCGGCCTACCGCGAGTTCGCGGGCACGGTGCTGTGGCAGCTGCCGGGCGTGCGCGAGACGCGGACCTATGCGGTGATGGAAGAGGTGAAAAGCAGCGCGCGGATTCCACTCTCGATGTGACTTGCGGCCAGTGCGCGCGCACAATCCCCGGCGGCGCAATCGCCATTGCGCCGCAGTCTTGGGCCAGGAGCAACCAAGAGCGCAAAGCATGAAAGAGATCTTTGAAAGGCTCGTCGGTCTGATCCCGACCTACTTCGAGGCTCTTTTTCCTCTGTTGACCGGGCCGAAACGCTTCATCGCCGAACGTCTTTCCAGCGACGAATCGGCGACGCAGAAAGCACTGATCTTCCTGGCGATTTCCTTTGCGATCGGCTGGATCCTGAAGATCCCCTTGAGTCGGGGCGACCCCTTGCTCGAGCTCGGCACCGACAGCGTGTTTGCCCTGATGAACGTCCTGGCGTATGGAACTGCGCTGTACCTGGCGTGGCGCATCGCCGGAGGCAGGGCGGGACTTCAGAAATTCCTGACCATCCACTTCTACTACGCCGGCGTTCTCCTGCTCCTCGCGACAGGTCTTTATCTGGGCTTTGCCGGGACGGTCAGGGCCTTCGATCCCGCTCTGTTCAAGGAACTGCACGACGCCGCATACGCTGGCAATCTTGCGGCTTTCCTCATCGAGAACAAGGAGCGATTGCTCGCAAGCTCCGCCTACCGGGCGTCGCTGCTGGTGCAATTCGCCGTATTCGGCGCCATGCTCGCGTGGATCTTTGCCGGATGGGGCGCCTATCGAGAGCTGAATCGACTCTCGCGGCTGCGGTCGATGGGGGCCGGCCTCTTGTTCTTCGTCTTTTGTTTCCCTGTGACGGCATTTATCTTTGTGGTGGGGAACGCCCTCGTCAAGTAGACACCCGCCCCCCGAAGATCGCCGTCCCCACCCGCACCATCGTGCTGCCGGCCGCGACCGCGGCTTCGAGGTCGGCCGACATGCCCAGCGAAAGCGTGTCGAGCTCGAGGCCCGCCGTGCGCAATGTCTCGAAAAGCACCGCCGCATGCAGGAACACCGCGCGCTGCGCCTCGAAATCCGGCGCCGGCTCCGGGATCGCCATCAGCCCGCGCAGCCGCAAGCGTGGCAAGGCCGCCACAGCCCGCGCCAATTGCAGGGCCTCCTCGGCCGGCACGCCGGATTTGTTGGCGCCGCCGTCCACGTTGACCTGCAGGCACACCTGAAGCGGCGGCAGATGCGCCGGCCGCTGCTCGGCCAGGCGCTCGGCGATCTTGAGGCGATCGACGCTGTGCACCCAGTCGAAATGCTCGGCCACGGGCCGCGTCTTGTTGCTCTGCAGAGGGCCGATGCAGTGCCATTCGAGCTCGCTGCGCAGATCGGCCAGTGCCTGGATCTTGGCCACCCCCTCTTGCACGTAGTTCTCGCCGAAGGCAATCTGTCCGGCGGCGCGGGCCTCGCGCACGGCCTCGGCGGGGAAGGTCTTGGACACCGCAAGCAAGCGCACGCTCGCCGGATTGCGGCCGGCCGCCGTGCATGCCGTCACGATCCGGGCCCGAACTTGCTGGAGCTTGTCACCAATCATCGTCATAATCGTCAAAAGCGTATCAAAACGTCACCGAGGAGCTTCGTGGACATCACCCAACTGCTGGCCTTCAGCGTCAAGAACAAGGCATCGGACCTGCATCTGTCGTCCGGCCTGCCGCCCATGATCCGGGTCCATGGCGACGTGCGGCGCATCAACGTCGACGCGCTCGATCACAAGGCGGTGCACGCCATGGTGTACGACATCATGAGCGACACGCACCGCAAGCACTACGAAGAATTCCTCGAGGTCGACTTCTCGTTCGAAATCGACGGCCTGGCGCGCTTCCGCGTGAACGCCTTCAACCAGGCGCGCGGCGCGGCGGCGGTGTTCCGGACCATTCCTTCGAAGATCCTCACGCTGGAGCAGCTCAACGCGCCGAAGATTTTCGGCGACCTCGCGCTCAAGCCGCGCGGCCTGGTGCTGGTGACCGGGCCCACCGGCTCGGGCAAGTCGACCACGCTGGCGGCGATGGTCAACTACCTGAACGAAACCGAGTACGGCCACATCCTGACGGTGGAAGACCCGATCGAGTTCGTGCACGAGTCGAAGAAGTGCCTGATCAACCAGCGCGAAGTCGGGCCGATGACGCTCTCCTTCGCCAACGCGCTGCGCTCGGCGCTGCGCGAAGACCCGGACGCCATCCTGGTCGGCGAAATGCGCGACCTCGAAACCATTCGCCTCGCGATGACCGCGGCCGAAACCGGCCACCTGGTGTTCGGCACGCTCCACACCTCCTCGGCCGCCAAGACCATCGACCGGATCATCGACGTGTTCCCCGGCGAGGAGAAAGAAATGATCCGCGCCATGCTGTCGGAGTCGCTTCAGGCCGTGATTTCGCAGACACTGTGCAAGACCAAGGACGGCCAGGGCCGGGTGGCGGCGCACGAGATCATGCTCGGCACCTCCGCGATCCGGAACCTGATTCGCGAAGGCAAGGTCGCGCAGATGTACTCGACGATCCAGACCAGCAGCGGCCAGGGCATGCAGACCCTCGACCAGAACCTGACCGACCTGGTGCGTCGCAGCGTCATTTCCGCGGCCGAAGCGCGCGGCAAGGCCAAGATTCCCGAGAATTTCCCGGGCTGAAGAACAGCCCCGCCCGCACCGGAGTACCGACATGGAACGCGATCAGGCCAGCCAGTTCATCAACGAACTCCTCAAGCTCATGGTGAGCCGCAACGGCAGCGACCTTTTCATCACGGCCGAGTTTCCGCCCGCGATCAAGGTCGACGGCAAGGTCACCAAGGTCTCGCAGCAGGCCCTCGGCGCGCAGCACACGCTGGCGCTCACGCGCTCGATCATGAACGACCGCCAGACGGCCGAGTTCGAGCGCACCAAGGAATGCAACTTCGCGATCTCGCCTACCGGCATCGGCCGCTTCCGCGTCAATGCCTTCGTGCAGCAGGGCAAGGTGGGCATGGTGCTGCGGACCATTCCGGCCAAGCTGCCGACCATCGATGCGCTCGGCATGCCGCAGGTGCTCAAGGACGTGGCGATGACCAAGCGCGGCCTCACCATCCTGGTGGGCGCCACCGGCTCGGGCAAGTCGACCACGCTGGCCGCGATGATCGACTGGCGCAACGAGAACTCCTACGGCCACATCGTGACGGTGGAAGATCCGGTCGAGTTCGTGCACCCGCACAAGAACTGCGTGGTGACGCAGCGCGAAGTCGGCATCGACACCGACAGCTGGGAAGCCGCGCTCAAGAACACGCTGCGCCAGGCGCCCGACGTGATCCTGATGGGCGAGATCCGCGACCGCGAGACCATGGAGCACGCGGTGGCCTTCGCCGAGACCGGCCACCTGTGCATGGCCACGCTGCACGCCAACAGCGCCAACCAGGCGCTGGACCGGATCATCAACTTCTTCCCCGAGGAGCGCCGCGCCCAGCTCCTGATGGACCTTTCGCTGAACCTGCGCTCGCTGATCTCGCAGCGCCTGGTCCCGACCGAAGACGGCCATGGCCGCATCGCCGCGGTCGAGATCCTGCTCAACACGCCGCTAATTGCCGACATGATCTTCAAGGGCGAAGTGGGCGAGATCAAGGAGATCATGAAGAAGAGCCGCAACCTCGGCATGCAGACCTTCGACCAGGCGCTGTTCGACCTGTTCGAAGGCAATGCGATCTCCTTTGAAGAAGCGATCCGCAACGCCGACTCGGCCAACGACCTGCGCCTGCAGATCAAGCTCAACAGCCAGCGCGCGCGCAGCACCGACTTGTCCGCGGGCACCGAGCACTTCGCGATCGTCTGATCGCGCTAAACGCATGGGCGCTAAGCTTGCGCCCATGAGCAGCCTCAATCCCCAAACCTACGACTCCTTCCCCGCGCAAAAGCTCGCCTTCCTCGGCCTCGGCGTGATGGGCTTCCCCATGGCCGGCCACCTCGCGCTGGCGGGCCACGATGTTGCGGTCTACAACCGCACGGCCGCCAAGTCCGCCGACTGGCAGATGGAATTCGCGCCCCAGGCCAAGGGCGCGCTGCGCCCTGCGGACACGCCGCGCGAAGCCGCCGCAGGCGCAACAATCGTCTTCTGCTGCGTCGGCAACGACGACGACCTGCGCTCGGTCGTGCTCGGCGACGACGGCGCCTTCGCGGGCATGGCCCAGGGCTCGGTGTTCGTCGACCACACCACGGCTTCCGCCGATGTCGCGCGCGAGCTCGCGAAGGCGGCGCTGGAACGCGGCCTCCAGTTCATCGACGCCCCAGTCTCCGGCGGCCAGGCCGGAGCGCAGAACGGTGTGCTGACGGTGATGTGCGGAGGCGACACGGCGGCCTTCGAGCGCGTCAAGCCGGTGATCGCGGCCTTTGCGCGCGCCGTCACCCTGCTCGGCGACAGCGGCGCAGGCCAGCTTGCGAAGATGGTCAACCAGATCGCGATCGCCGGCCTGGTGCAGGGCCTGTCGGAGGCGATCGCCTTCGGCCAACGCGCCGGCCTGGACATGAACGAAGTGCTGGCCGTGATCGGCAAGGGCGCGGCGCAGAGCTGGCAGATGGACAACCGCGGCAAGACCATGATCGAAGGCAAGTTCGACTACGGCTTCGCCGTCGACTGGATGCGCAAGGATCTCGGCCTGGTGCTCGACGAAGCCAAGCGCAACGGCGCGCGGCTGCCGGTGACCGCGCTGGTCGACCAGTTCTATGCCGACGTGCAGCAGGCCGGCGGAAACAGGTGGGACACCTCGAGCCTGATCACCAGGCTCAAGTAGCGGCTAGCGAACCGGCGTAGCGGTCGCGCCGCCGCCCGACGGTGAACCCGCCGGCGGCAGCGGCTCCATCGGCGGCAGCGGCACGTTGGAACGCGAGGCCGGCGCCGGACCGGTGCCGCCCTGCTGCGCCTGGTTCGCGAGCTCCGCTTCGCTGACGATCTCGACCACCCGCACCACCTTCTCCACGCCCGAGACGCCGCGCGCGATGTCGGTCGCGCGATCGGTTTCGCGCCGCGTGGCCAGACCCATCAGGTAGACCGTGCCGCGGTCGGCGACGATCTTGAAGGAATTGGCGAAGACGTCCTTGGCATCGAGCAGCGAGGCCTTGATCTTGCCGACGATGAAGGCGTCGTTGGAACGCTGCTGGAAGGTGCTCGGCGGCCCCACCGTCAGTTCGTTGACCACCGAACGCACGTTGTCGACCCGGCGCACCACCTCCTCGACGCGCCGCCGGTCGGCCTCGCTGCCCACCGCGCCGGTCAACAGCACCTGCCGATTGAAGCTCGTGATGCTGACGTACATCTGGTCGTTGGCAATCTCGCGCACCCGCGCGCCGCCGCGTAGCTCGATGCCCTGGTCGTCGATCTGCGCGCCCGAGCTGCGGCGGTCGGTCGCGACCATCCCCGCACCAACGACCGCGGCCCCTCCGACCACCAGCGGCACGCAAGCGGAAAGGCCGGCAACCAGTGCGGCGCCGGCGGTCAGGGTCAACGCGATGCGCCGGATGGATGTCTTCGTCATATGGAACCTTCCTGTTCTCCGAGTAGCTGGGCGTCCACGCCGTCGCACAGGCAGTGCAGCGCAAGCAGGTGGACTTCGTGGATTCGCGCCGCGCGTTCGTGCGGCACGCAGATCTGGACATCGGTTTCGCGCAATGCACGCCCCACGGCGCCGCCGGGGCTGCTGCTGGCGCCACTGCCCGCCGCGTTGCCCAGCAGGGCAACCACCGTCATGTCGCGTGCATGCGCTGCCTCGACCGCGGCCAGCACTGCGGCCGACTGGCCGCTAGCGCTCAGCGTCAGCAGCACGTCGCCGGCCTGGCCGAGGGCACGCACCTGGCGCGCGAACCGGTCCGCATCGCTTGCGTCGGCGGTGTCCGCGGCGGGGTCGGTGGTGTCGCCCGGCAGCGCGATCGCGCCCAACTCGGGCCGTTCGCGCTCGAAGCGGCCGACGAACTGGGCGGCGAACAGCGCGGCGAGAAGCCCCGAGACGCCCGCTCCGCAGGCCAGGATCTTGCCGCCGCTGGTCACGCAGGCGAGCAGGGCCTGCATCGCCTGCCCGATCGGTTTGCTCAGGAGCGGACCTGCCTGGTACTTGAGGTCCGCGCTGTCGATGAAGTGCTGCTGGATCCGTTGCTCGAGCATGGGCCGGGATGATAACTGTGGGTTCTGAAACAAGACGTAGGTGCTGCGCTTGATGCACTTGAGTATGGGGCAACGCATCGGTTCCCTCGGCGGGGGCTCAATCCGCGTCGAAGGCGGCCTGGATCCAGGCGATGCGCTCCTCCACCAGCACGACGTCGAAACGGCAAGGCGGCGGCGTGCGCAGCCGGCTCAGGTAGTGCCGCGCCGCGAAGACGATGCGCCGCTTCTTCACCGCGGTGATGCTCCCGGCCGCGCCGCCATGCGTGGCGCCGGCGCGCTGGCGCACCTCGACGAACACCAGCGTGCCGTCGCGCGGATCGCGCACGATCAGGTCGATCTCGCCGCCGCCGCGGCCCGGGGTTCGATAATTGCGCGCGACCAGCACCAGGCCGGCCGCTTGCAGATGGGCGAGCGCGGCGTCTTCCGCCGCATCGCCGCGCTGCTTGGTCGTCACTTGAAATGCCTCCCCGCCGTCTTGTTCTGGAGAAAACCCATTGAACTCTCTCGCCCCCGCTTCGTTCGGCGCCGCCCTGCAGGCCGCGCGCGATGCTGCGGGTGCGCAGCATTATCCGCAAGCGACGCTCTATGTCGTCGCCACGCCGATCGGCAACCTGGCAGACATCACGCTGCGCGCGCTGCAGGTGCTGCAGTTGGTCGATGCCGTCGCCTGCGAGGACACGCGCCACACCCAGAGCCTGCTGCGCGCCTATGGCATCGATCGCCCCTCGGCCCAGCTGCTCGCCCTGCACCAGCACAACGAGGCCGAGGCGGCACAGGCGGTGATCGCGCGGCTCGCGCGCGGTGAACGCATCGCCTATGTCAGCGATGCCGGCACGCCCGGTGTGAGCGACCCGGGCGCGCGCCTGGTCGCGGCCGTGCGCGAGGCAGGCTACCGGGTGCTGCCGCTGCCCGGCGCGAGCAGCGTGACGACGCTGATCGGTGCGGCCGGGCTGGTCGCGGCGGGCGATGCGGGCAGCGCTTTCGTGTTCGCCGGCTTCCTGCCCAGCAAGTCCGGTGAGCGCGATGCCGCCGTGCAGGCACTGGCCGCCGAGCCGCGCAGCGTGGTGCTGCTCGAAGCGCCGCACCGCATCGAAGCGCTGGCACGCGCGCTGGCCATTCTGGGCGAGCGGCGTGTGACGGTGGGCCGCGAACTCACCAAGCAGTTCGAGGAGATCGCCACGGTCGCCGCTGCCGCCCTGCCCGACTGGTTTGCAGCCGGCCGCGACCGCACGCGCGGCGAGTTCGCGCTGGTGCTGCATCCGAAGGCCGTGGCAGAGGACGATGGCAATGCCGAAGCCGAACGCGTGCTGCGGCTGCTGCTTGCCGAGCTGCCGCTCAAGAGCGCGGTGCGGCTTGCGGCCGAGATCAGCGGCGCGCCGCGCAATGCGCTCTACGACACCGCGCTGCGCCTGCGCGACGAGCCCAGCGACTAGAAGGGCCTGTTAACGCTATTTGCGGGGTCGCGAAGGCATGCCAGGGCGTGCCAATCAAAGCGCGCGACGCCGTGCGTGCGATCCCCGCAAATAGCGTTAACAGGCCCTAACCGTCGAGTTCCGGATAGCGCCTGAAGATACCGTCTTCGTTGAAGGCGATGCGACGCGGGCTCTGCAGGTAGTCGTGCACGCGCTGGCGGCGGCCCACGTTGGCATGCAGCTTGGCGACCGCGGGCGTCTCGGCCAACACGCGCGCCGTGGCCTTCGAAAAGGCATAGCGCAGACCCGCCACCAGCTGGAACAGCGACAGGTCGGCGTAAGTCAGCGTATCGCCGACCAGGTGCAGGTCGCCCGCGGGATTGCGCTCGAGCACGCGCTCGAACCAGCCGAGGAATTTCGGAATCCGCTCTTCGCGAAAGCACTTGGCGCGCTCCAGCGCGGCCTCGCGCTGGTCTTCGTAGTAGCGGCCGGCCGAGATCGGATGGTGCGTGTCGTGCACCTCCGCCACCATGTCGGCGATGGTGAGCTGCAGCTGGTGCGTCCAGAGCCCGTCGGCCGCGCCGATGCCGGCGAGCCCGAGCCGCGGGCCGAGGTAGAGCAGGATCGCGGCGGTCTGGCCGACCACGATGTCGCCGTCGACGAGGAAGGGCGGCGCGAAGGCCGCGCGCGGATTGTCCGGATCGCTAAGCCGCCGCGCGAGCGCGGCCTCGCCGCCGCCTTTGCCCGGCGGCTCGCGCGCCACGTCGACATACGCGGCGCCAGCTGCCTCGAGCGCGAGGCGCACGAATTCGCCGCGGCCCTGGATGGTGGGCCAGTAGTGGAGTTGGTAGGTCAAGAGGCCCTCCGCGTGGAGATGGGAAGGCCTGAAGGAAATGCCCTTGGCACCCCGCATGAATGCTGAACCTTGGCGACTTCGGCTTCCCGGATACAAAAATACCGACGAAATTCAAGATGTCGCGCTGGCACAACGCCCCAAGCGAGCGACGATGCGCCACAGCATAGCAACTTCATTAACAGGTGGAGGCCACGGCGCCATGCCGCTAGCGCCCAGACGTGCGGGTGCGCCTCCCTTCCGTTTCCCCCACGTGCCACGCTGTTTCCCTACGGCCCCCGCGCGTTCGGGGCAACGCATCTAAAAAAAAACCGCTATCAGCGCTCTGAATGACAAACATCAGGAAGCTGAACTTCCCAGACATAAGGGAAAACCCTAATATTCCGTCTTCGGCCTCGGCCACTCGTTCCTGGGAGGAACACGATGACTTCTTTCGTCGACCTGCGTCCGCAGCGCGCAATGGGAAACACCGCGTTTTCCTTGGTCAACCAGATTTGGGGCCGTGCCGCGGCCGCGGTGCAGGATTTGGCGCGGCGCCGTGCCAGCGCCTTGGCCGATGAGCGCTTCCTGGAGCGCGCCACACACGATCCGCGCCTGCTCGCAGAACTGCAGGCAGCGATTGCGCGCCACCAATCCAGCTCCTGAAGGTCGGCCGCCGCAGCATCCAGTCGCCGAGGCTGAGGTTGCGGCGGAGCAGGTCCGTGGCGCACGAACCCAGGGAAGACTATCCACCTTTGCTGGACGCTGAGGCCAAGCCAAGGATCGGTCAGTCGGCGAAGTAGCTCGCGGGCGCATGTTCGCGCAGCGCCGTGAGGTGTGCGGTGATGTGATTGATGTGGGCGGCGACGCTCGCGCCCAGACCGGCCACGTCGCGCGACGCCATCTGCGCCAGCATCTGCTCGTGTTCCTTCAGCGCGCGCTCGGCATGGCCGGCCACGTGGCCCAGCAGCAGCCAACGCACGCGGTCGAACTGGCGCTTGATAGGTTCCAGCATGGCCCAGACGTGTTCGCGACCTGCAAACTCGAACAGGCGCCGATGCATCAACTCGTCCAGCTCGGAAAAGCGATCGATCTCGCCGCTCGCGACAGCGTCGCGCTGGCGCGCAACGATCTGGCCGAATTCGTTGAGTTGCGCCGGTGTGATGGTCTGGGCGAGTTGCACATGGCTCGCGCATTCCAGCGTGCTGCGCACGAAGCGGCCTTCCTCGAGCAGCGACATGCGCACGGGTGCCACGATCGTGCCGACCTGGCGGTAGATCAGCACCATCTGTTCATCAGCCAGTTGCGCCAGCGCTTCACGCACCGGTGTGCGGCTCACATCGATCAGCTTGGAGATCGTCGCTTCCGAAAGCGCCGTGCGCGGGGGCAAGACGCCGCGCACGATGGCTTCTTGCAGCTGGCTGTGCACCTGTGCGGTATAGGAGCGCGCGGGGTCGAGCTTGAAACCGGCCAGCGCCGCAACCAAAGGGTCTTCGGGATGCTGCGCATCGGCATGGTGGGGGTTGCTGGCAAGGACTCGGGCGGTCATCGGATGGGTGCTTCTCTGGTGGGATGAGTCACTTTACACCATGGTAGTGCACGCCATGATCGCGGCCCTATCCGGGTTTCTACCGGTACTTCACGCCCGGATTGATTCGTAGACTCCTCGCATCGTGCCATGCCACCATGGTACTGTGGTGAATGATCGGAGACGCCGAAGTGCCCTTGTCAGCAGATCAGAACTCGCGGCTCTCGCAGCGCGGCCTGCGCGATCTCGGCGACGGCATCGCGCGCCCGCACTACGACCGCGGCGGCCTGGCGCGGGGCATCGTGCATCTCGGACTGGGCGCGTTTCACCGTGCCCATCAGGCGCTCTACACCGAGGCGGTCGTCGCGCGGGGCGACCTTCGCTGGGGCATCGTCGGGGTGAGTCTGCGCGACCCGCGCGTTTCCGAGGCGCTGGCAGCGCAAGACCACCTGTATTCGGTGACCGAGCGCCACGGCGACGATGCACGCACAAGGGTTGTCGGTGCGTTATGCGACGCCCTGTACGCACCCAGGCAACTTGAGCAGGTCATCGCGGCCATCGCCAATCCGGCGACGGCCATCGTGACCAGCACCGTCACTGAAAAGGGCTACAGCCAGAACCCGGCCAGCGCCGACCTCGACATCGACGACGTCCTTGTGCGCCACGACATCGCGAATCCGCAGACGCCGCGAACGACGCTGGGCGTGCTGGCCGCAGGCATCCGCCGCCGCTCCGCCGGCGCCCCGTTGACGCTGGTGTGCTGCGACAACATGGCCAGCAATGGCGACACCTTGCGCAAGCTGGTGGTGCAGTACGCGGACCTGTTCGATGCGAAGCTTGCACGCCGCATCGAAGCCGAGATCGGCTGCCCCAACAGCATGGTCGACCGCATCGTGCCGGCGGCGACGCCCGTCTCGCTCGAATGGGCCGCCGCTCGGCTCGGCCTTCGTGACGAGGCGGCCATCGTCTGCGAGCCGTTCACCCAGTGGGTGATCGAAGACCGCTTCGCCGGCATTCGACCGGCCTGGGAGGACGCTGGCGCCCTGCTCACCAGCGACGTGCGTCCCTATCAGGCGATGAAGCTGCGCCTGCTCAATGGCACGCACTCGGCGCTCGCCTACGCCGGCCAGATGGGCGGACTGGAGACGGTGTCCGACGCCATGGCGCATCCTCTGGTCGGCGGCTTCGCGCGTCGGTTGATGCTGGAGGATCTGCGCGCGAGCGTGGCGGCCCCATCGGGTTATGACGTACTGGCCTATTGCCACGAATTGCTCAGGCGTTTCGAGAATCCGGCGCTGGCCCACCGCACGCAGCAGATCGCCATGGACGGGACCCAGAAGGTACCGGTGCGCTGGCTGCCAGCCTTGCGCGAGAGCCTCGTGGCGGGGGTGGAGCGCCCGCAACTCGAGCGCGCATTGGCGATCTGGCTGCACTACCTGGCCGCCGGGCACAGCGACAACGGCGCAGCACTGGTCATCAGCGACCCGGGCGCCGAGGCGCTCGCTGCGCGCCTGCGGCGGGCCGCCAACGACACCGACGCGGCGAACGCCGCGTTGGCGCACAGCGCCGTCTTCGGCACGGGGCCTTGGCCGCCGGTCTTTGCCGGCCGTCTGGCGCGGCACCTGTCCACGCTGCGCCAAGGCGGCATGACGGCGTTGCTGTCCACCTGAATCGCGCATCCCGCACCACCGACCCAGAAGACCTAACGGAGACCTTGTCATGACCTTCGCGCCCACTCGCCGCCAGTTCGCCACCGCCGTCGCCGGCGTGGCCGCCACGCTCCCAGCCCGCTTCGCTTTTGCGCAAAGCGAGATCAAGCTCAAGTACGGCACCGCCTTCCCGGCCGACCATCCCGGCACCTTGCGCATCAAGGAAGCGGCCGAAGCGATACGCAAGGACACCGGCGGCCGGGTCGACTTGCAGGTCTACCCGACCAGCCAGCTCGGCAGCGAGCCGGACATGATTTCGCAGACGCGCGCCGGCGCGATCGACATCATGTCCACCGCCGGCACCAATCTGCAGACGCTGGTGGCAACCGCTGGCATCAACGGCGTGGCCTTCGCGTTCAAGGACTATGACGCGGTGTGGGCCGCGATGGACGGTGATCTGGGCGCCCATGTCCGATCCGCGCTGGCCAAGGCGAACCTGCATGCCTACGAAAAGTGCCTCGACAACGGCTACCGCAATATCACGTCGGCCAGCAAGCCCATCGTCTCGCCGGCCGACCTGAAAGGTTTCAAGATCCGCGTGCCGGGCATCCCGCTGTGGATCTCGATGTTCAAGGCCATGGGCGCATCGCCGACCGCGATTCCGTTCGGCGAGCTCTACTCGTCGCTGCAGACCAAGGTGGTCGACGGGCAGGAGAATCCGCTCGCGCTGATCCAGAGTGCCAAGCTCTATGAAGTTCAGAAGTACTGTTCGCTGACGGCTCATACCTGGGACGGCCACTTCATCTTCGGCAACGCGAAGAAGCTGCAGGCCTTGCCGAAGGAGGTTCAGGAGTCGCTGTCGAAGAATCTCAACGCTGCCGCCCTCAAGCAGCGCGAGGACATCGCGAGGCTGAACGCCGACGCGCAGGCCCAACTGACCAAGCTGGGCGTGACCTTCAACAAACCCGATCCGGGACCGTTCCGCGACATGCTCAAGACCGCGGGCTTCTATACCGAGTGGAAGGGCAAGTACGGCGACGAGGCCTGGGCCAAGCTCGAGAAGTATTCGGGCAAGCTCGTCTGACGCCCGCGCGGCCAACCATCCCGATCAGGAGCGCCCCATGCAGTCCACTGTCGATCCGCTCGCTATTGCCACGCCTGCCACTTCGCGCTGGTTCGACCGGTTGCTGGCTTGGGTGACCGATATTCCCGCTGCCGCCATCGTGGTGGCCGAAGTTCTGATCCTGGGTGGCGGCGCCTTCGCGCGCTACGCGTTGCATGACCCGATCACCTGGACCGACGAACTCGCCAGCATCCTGTTCCTGTGGCTGGCGGTGCTCGGGTCGTGCATTGCATTGCGGCGCACCGCCCACATGCACCTGACGACCTTCATCAAGGATCTGCCGCCCGCAAGGCGCGCCTGGCTCGATGCGCTCGGCATGTGCCTGGTGGTCGCGTTCCTGGTCATGTTGGTCGGTCCGGCCTGGGAGCATTGGCACGGAGAGATCGAGGTCTCGACGCCGGTGCTCGGTATCAGCGAGGGATGGCGCGCAGGGGCTGTGTTCGCAGGCACAGCGCTGATGCTGGTAACCGCCGTGACGCGGCTCTTCGAGCAGGCGAGCTGGAAGCAGATTGCGCTCACCGGTGGTGCTGTGGCGCTGGGCGGCGCGGCGCTGTGGCTGCTGTCGCCGACGCTGGCCGGTTTGGGAAACATCAACCTGGTGATCTTCTTTCTGGTCATGCTGGTCGGCGCGATCGTGATCGGCGTTCCCATCGCCTTCGCGTTCGGCCTGGCAACGATGTCGTACCTGGCGTTCTCCACCAGCACGCCGATGTCGATCATGCCCAACCGCATGCAGGAAGGCATGTCGCACCTGATCCTTCTGGCCGTGCCGCTCTTCGTCTTCCTGGGCTCGCTGATCGAGATGACCGGCCTGGCCCGCGCGATGATCAATTTCCTCGTGAGCCTGATCGGCCACGTACGCGGCGGCCTGCAGTACGTGCTGCTGGGCGCGATGTACATCGTGTCCGGCATCTCGGGTGCCAAGGCGGCCGACATGGCTGCGGTTGCCCCGGCGCTGTTCCCCGAGATGAAGAAGCGCGGCAGCAAGGATGGCGACCTGATCGGCCTGCTGTCGGCCTCGGGCGCCATGTCGGAAACCATCCCGCCGAGCATCGTGCTCATCACGGTCGGCTCGGTGACCGGCGTGTCGATCACCTCACTGTTCATCGGCGGCCTGATGCCGGCCGTCGTCGGTCTGGTGCTGATGGCATGCGTCGTCTGGTGGCAGACGCGCCGCGAAGACATGTCGGGCGTCACCAAGGCGACGCGCCAGCAGGTCGGCAAACTGCTGCTGGTGGCGCTGCCGGCGCTCGCGCTGCCTGTGATCATCCGCACCGCGGTGGTCGAGGGCGTGGCCACCGCGACCGAGGTGTCGACGATCGGCATCTTCTACACCGTGCTCGCGGGCATCTGCATCTACCGTCAGTTCGACTGGCGCCGAATCTACCCCATGCTGCTCGACACGGCGTGCCTGTCGGGGGCGATCCTGCTGATCGTCGGTTGCGCCACCGCCATGGCGTGGGCGCTGACGCAGTCGGGCTTTGCGCAGGACCTGGTCAAGATCATGACCGCGGTGCCGGGCGGCAAGGTGGGCTTCCTGCTGGTGTCCGCTCTGGCGTTCGTGGTGCTGGGCAGCCTGCTCGAGGGCATCCCCGCGATCGTGCTGTTCGGGCCGCTGCTGTTCCCCATCGCCAAGCTCGTCGGCGTCAACGAGGTGCACTACGCGATGGTCGTGATCTTCGCGATGGGCCTCGGCCTCTTCGCGCCGCCGTTCGGGGTCGGCTTCTATGCGGCCTGTGCGATCGGCCGGGTGCCGCCGGACGTCGCGATGCCGCGTGTCTGGCCCCACATGGCGGCGCTGTTCCTCGCGCTCCTGCTGCTGGTGTTCGTGCCCTGGTTCTCGGTCGGATTCCTCTGAGCATCGTCGTACTTCCTGGAGACTGAATTGAAGATCGAACGCATCCAGACGATCGTTACCTGCCCCGGCCGCAACTTCGTGACGGTGAAAATCGTCACGGACGAGGGCATTCACGGCCTGGGCGACGCAACGCTCAATGGCCGCGAGTTGGCCGTCAAGTCCTACCTGGACGAACACGTGTTTCCCTGCCTGATCGGGCGCGACCCCCGCAACATCGAGGACATCTGGCAGTACCTCTACCGCGGCGCCTACTGGCGGCGCGGGCCGGTCACGATGACAGCGATCGCCGCCATCGACATGGCGCTGTGGGACATCAAGGGCAAGCTCGCGGGCATGCCGGTGTACCAGCTGCTCGGCGGCAAGAGCCGGCACGGCCTGATGGTGTACGGCCACGCCAATGGTCGCGACCACGCCGAAGCGATCGAGGCGGTGCACAAGCACGCGCAAGAGGGCTTCAAGGCGATCCGCGTGCAGTCCGGTGTGCCGGGTCTGGCGAAGACCTATGGCGTTGGCAAGACCAAGGGCTTCTACGAGCCGGCCGAAAAAGGCCTGCCGCCGGAAGAGCCGTGGGACACCTCGCTCTACCTGCGTCACACGCCCGAGCTGTTTCGCAAGGTGCGCGAGGCGGTGGGCTTCGAAACGCATCTGCTGCATGACGCCCACCATCGCCTGACGCCGATCGAGGCCGGCCGGCTCGGCAAGGAACTCGAGCCCTACGGCCTGTTCTGGATCGAGGACGCAACGCCGGCCGAGAACCAGGAGGCCTTCCGCCTGATCCGCCAGCACACCACCACCCCGCTGGCCGTGGGCGAGGTCTTCAACTCGATCTGGGACTGCAAGAACCTGATCAGCGAGCAGCTGATCGACTACATCCGCTCGACCATCACGCATGCCGGTGGCATCACGCATGTGCGCCGCATCGCGGACTATGCGGCGATGTATCAGGTGCGCACCGGGTTTCACGGTGCGACCGACCTGTCGCCGGTTTGCATGGCGGCAGCCGTCAACTTCGGCCTGTGGGTTCCCAATTTCGGCATCCAGGAGTTGATGCCGCACACGGCGCTCACCGACGAAGTCTTTCCGCACAACTATCGCTTCGAGGATGGCTACCTGGTGATGGACGAAGTGCCCGGACTGGGCGTCGACATCGACGAGGCGCTGGCGGCCAGGTATCCCTACGAGCGCGCTTATCTGCCCGTGGCGCGGCTCGCCGATGGCTCGATGTGGAACTGGTGACTCACGCCCCACGGCATCTCAAACCAACAGGAAATTTCATCATGCTGAGCGTCGTCGTCGATCAACCCAACAGCATGGCCGTGCGCGAACGGCCCATGCCCGAGCCCCAGGCCGGCGAGGTGCGCGTGCGCGTGCGCTACGCGGGCATCTGCGGCTCTGACCTGCACATCTTTCACGGCCACAACCCGTTCGTCTCCTACCCGCGCGTCATCGGCCACGAGTTCGTCGGTCGCATCGAATCGGTGGGCGCCGGCGTCAGCGCCGCGCGCATCGGCGAGACGGTGGTCGTGGACCCGGTCATCAGTTGTGGGGAGTGCCATGCCTGCCTGATCGGGCGGCAGAACGTTTGCAGCCGCCTGCAGGTGATCGGCGTGCATCGCGACGGCGGCTTCAGCCAGTACGCCTGCGTGCCGGAGAAGAATGCCTACGTGGTGCCCAAGGGCTTGGCCGATGCCAGCGCATCGGTGATCGAGCCCTTTGCCGTGGCCGCGAACGTCACCCAACGTACTGGCGTCTTTCCCAGCGATGTCGCGCTGATCTACGGTGCCGGGCCGATCGGCCTCAACCTGATGCAGGTGCTCAAGCGCGTCTACGGCATTCGCGCGTTCATCACCGATCACTTCGACGAGCGGCTCGCCTTGGCGCTCGACTGCGGCGCGGCGGAGGACGAGATCATCAATACCGCGCGCGAATCGCTGCCGGAGGCTCTGTCCAAACGCGGGGTCGTTGGCGGACCGACCCTCATCTACGATGCTGTATGCCATCCGACGATTGTCGAAGAGGCGGTGCGCATTGCGGCGCCTGCGGGCCGAATCGGTGTGCTGGGCTTCTCCGCCACGCCTTCTGCCATTCCGCAGCAGGAACTGACAAAGAAGGAGCTCTCGCTCTACGCCTCGCGCCTGAACTGCGCGATGTTCCCGACCGTGATCGACTGGATCCAGAGTGGGCTGGTCGACCCCGGACGCATCATCAGTCACAAGGTGGACTTCCGTGACGTGGCCGGAGCGTTCGACATTGCCGAGCGCAATCCACGCTACAGCTGCAAGGTGCTGCTGGACTTTGGTGAGAACGCGTGATCGCCCGCAGGCACTCGGCCTCGACTGGCAAGGACACCCCTCAGCTCGCAGCGCGAGCGGCCTGGACGAGCAGTTTCTGCAGTTCGGCCGAAGTTTCTCGTAGCTTGCCGAGCGCCTTGAGCGCCGCCGCGAACTCGCCTACTTCGACGCCTTGGTCGTTCAGGAGCTGAAGCACGAAGCGCTCGAAGGCGTCCCCTACTTCTCCTTCGAGCAATTGGTGGTCTTCGAGGATCACATTGCCGAGCAGCAGGAGCTCGGGCGAGCGCGCGTAGGCCGACGATGCGATCGTTCGAAGTCAGCCCTCGGGGCGGCGATAGTGGCCGCAGTTCGTCGCCTGGGGTCTTGGCGTGGCACAGTATTCACGACGACGCAGCTTCCTGGATGTCGTTCTCGTTGGGTACGCTCGACACGCCATTTACCCCATTGAAGCAGCAGCATATTCACCTGGCGTCCAAGGCTCCTTGGCACGAAGCTGATGATGTGTTGTCACGGAGAAAATGACCGAGGTCGGCCCATCTCCGGATGCTCGGGAGTGGCTTCTTTCAGGCGGTCTATCAGCGGTTGATCAGTTCAAACGACAGTTTTCTCCGGAGCCGGTACCACTTCTCGTCGGGCCTCAGGATCACTTCCAGCAGGATCGGCAAACTGAAATGCGAAGGCTCCACGTCGGTGATCTCCCAGGCGGGAAACGCGGCTTCGACGTCGCTGCGGTAGGCGCCACGAATCAAGGGCCGAATCCGTCTTGGCCACACGAACAGCAGCACCGTTGCGTCAGGTGCGGAGACGGCTGTGACTTCCTGCCCCATCGCGATCTGCTCTTCCGGTTGAAGGCCATGGAATGCTCCCGTATCGAGGATCAAACGGAAACCGTCGCCGATGCCTGCGCGGCCCAGCGCAGTCACGTCACCCCGGACGAGCTTCATCTCCACGCTTGCGCTGCGCACTCGATCATGTGCACGACGCAATGCTTTCTCGACGAGATCCACGCCAGTCACCTGCCAGCCACGCTTCGCGAGCTCGATGCCCCAGATGCCGCTCCCGGTGCCGAGATCGAGCGCACGTCCGTAAGGCGGCTGGCGGCCCAGCTCTTCGCGATCGAACATCTGCGCTGCCTTTGCGACGAATGGCGGATCGGCGGCGGCATCCTCCCACGGATGGAAGCCGATGGCGTAAGCCAGCCGGTAGTTCATGAGGCGCCGCCCCGTTGCAGGTTCGACATCACGACCTTGATCGTCTCCTGCAGGACGTCGGTCGGGCTGAATTCCACGATCTCGGTCTCGCAACACGCCGGCACCATTCGGTGGATCCGATACACGCTCGAAGGGCCCTGGTCGCCGGCAGAAGCTCGAACGGCAGAGGCCGCCTAAGTTCGGGCGCCCTGCGGCATGTTGGGTATCGGGCCCACATAGCGCCCGCGTGGGCGGATCACTTGCGCCACGCCCAGTTGTTCCAAGCTGTGCGCCAGCAACCCGACACTGCGCGCCGTTGCAAACAGGCCAAATGCCGCGTCGGCGGGCAGTCGATGGTGCGCAACCAGGGCGGCCAGGGCCACGTCGATGTTGGGCTGCAAACCGGTCAGGTTCGTCACCTTCTGGATGAAGCGCGCGATCACCTCCGGGGGCTCGAACAACGCCAGCAAGGCGGCTGCGCGCGGATCGCCATCGGGATAGAGGTGGTGACCAAATCCTGCCAAGGGCAAACCGGTCGACAGGTAGTGGGCCACCACCTGGTCCTCTCCAAGTCGTTCCACTTCGCTGAACAGCGCCTGGACGCGGCCTGAGGCATCACCATGCAACGGGCCCGACAGCGTGGTCAATCCGGCCAGAAGGCATGCCGGCAACGAGGCGCCTGTCGAAGCCGAAATGCGTGCGACAAAGGCTGAACTTGTCAACTCATGGTCGACCAGCAACACCATGGCAGTTCGCAGCAAATCAGCCACCTGGGTCGATTGTTTCCACCCTTGCGCAAAGCGCAAGTGCAGCGGCTGGCGCCCCGGCTGGGCACCGAACGCATTGGCCAACTGACCCACCAAACTCTGGCCCTCGTTGTGCAGCACCCGCGTCAGACGTCCATGGGTGGAATGCCCGGCGGCTGCCAGACTGGCCAAGGCAGTGAAGGCAGCGACTCGCCCAGGCTTGCCCGAGCGCATCAGCGTAGCGGACGAAAAGTCGACGGGTTGCTCCGCGCCCCACAACAGTTGAGCCAAATCTTCCAGGGTGGCTGACCGGGCCAGGCTCACGGCATCCTGGCCGCGGTAATACGGGCGCCCGCGAAAGAACGCACACAGGGCCGTCGGGATGCTGGGCTCCGAGCCGAACAGCGTGTTGGCGGCCAGGGTCTCGTGTTTGCGGCCGGCCTGTTTGCGTTTGGCCAAGCCTGCCACGTCCTCGGCGCGGTACAGGCTGCGGCGCGTATCGGCCGGATCGGGCATGACTTCGAGCTTGCCGCGGCTCACGTAGGCGTAAACCGTCTGGGGTCGCACCCCGAGGAGGTGGCACACCTCGTCCATCGAAATCCAGGAAACCATGGTCGGGTGCGAGAAAGTTTATATGTTGATTTTGTACATCAATATTGACTTACTAATCAATCATTAACAACATGCTCCCCTCCTGAAGAAGCCGTCTTGGACACATGGGACACGTCTGTCCCCGTTGAACGAATTCACATGAAACCCCAGGTCCTCCAACTCAATCCGATCCTGATCCCTGCGATCAACGACAAGCTCGCATCGCTCTACACGGTTCACAAATACTTCGAGGCAACCGGCCGCGAGGCCTGGCTGCGTGAACATGGCGCATCCGTCGACGCCGTGATCACCGGCGGGCACACCGGCATTTCGCGACCGATGCTGGAGCAGTTGCCTGGCCTCAAGGTCGTGGCCGTCAACGGAGTCGGCACCGACGCTGTGGATCTGGCGTACTGCCGAGGCCGTGGCCTGCCCGTCACCGCAACCCTGGGCGCGCTGACCGAAGACGTGGCCGATCTGGCGATCGGGTTGCTGATCGCTGCTTGCCGAAACCTGTGTGCCGGCGACCGCTTCGTGCGCGGCGGCCAGTGGGAACTTAGCCCCCAACCCAGCGCCATCCCACTCGCCCGCCGGTTCAGCGGCATGCGCGTTGGAATCGTCGGAATGGGAAGGGTGGGCCGCGCCGTCGCGGCTCGGGCGGCGGCCTTCGGCTGCCCGATCAGCTATACCGATCTGCACCCCATGGACGACATCCCCCACCGGTTCGTGCCGTACCTGGTGGGCCTCGCGCGTGACTCCGACGCGCTGGTACTGTGCGCGGCGGCGGACACGGCCGAAGGCATCGTCAACGCGGCCGTGCTCGAAGCGCTCGGCCCAAGCGGCTTCCTGGTCAATGTCGCCCGTGGCCGCCTAGTCAATGAGGCTGACCTGACAGAGGCGCTGGCCGCCGGTCGCATTGCCGGTGCGGGCTTGGACGTGTTCGTCGACGAACCCCGCGTTCCCCTGACGCTGCGCCAGTGCGACAGCGTGACCCTCCAGGCCCACCGCGCCAGTGCCACCTGGGAGACCAGAACCGCCATGGGCGAGATGGTGCTTGACAGCCTCGCTCAGGCCCTGGCAGGCGAACGCCCGACGATGAGCCTGACCACCTGAGCCCCAGAGCGAGCCCCGACTTACCCACCCACAAGAGAGTCTCCTATGCAACTCAGAGCCCTGTTCAAGATCCTTGCCGCCTCGGCGTCCCTGGCCGTGGTGCCGACCTTGGCATCGGCCCAGGCCTACCCGACCCGCGCTATCAAGATCATCGTGCCCGCCCCGCCGGGCGGCGCTATCGACACCATTGCCCGCGTCGTCGGAGACAAGCTCGCGGTGTCGATGGGTCAGCCGGTGGTCGTCGACAACAGGCCTGGCGCATCCAACAACCTCGGCACGGATGTCCTCGCCAAAGCCGCGCCCGATGGCTACACGATCGGCATCGTGGGCGGCAGCCACAACATCAACAAGTTCCTGTTCAAGAACCTGGGCTGGGATCCGGAGAAAAGCTTCGAGCCCATCGTCTACACCCACGAGGTTCCGCTGGTGTTCGCGATCTACCCGCAGATTCCCGCCAAGACACTGCCCGAGTTCGTGGCTTGGATGAAGGCCAATCCGGACCAGTCCAAGGTCGCCACCTCGGGCCGCGGCAGTGCTCAGGAAATGGCGGCAGAGATGTTCCGCATGGCGAGCGGCGCGCAGATGCTGCTGGTCCCTTACAAGGGATCTGCCGCTGCCCACCCGGATCTGCTGGCCGGGCGCACTGCGCTCTACATCGACACGATCAGTGCCATCCAGTCGCAGGTGAAGGCCGGCAACGTACGCGCCATTGCGGTGTCGACCCGCAAGCGAACAACGTCTCTGCCGGACGTGCCGACCGCGGACGAACAGGGGCTCAAGGGCTACGACGCCAACACGAATGGCGGGTTCCTGGCGCCTGCCGGCACGCCCAAGGCGATTGTCACCAAGCTCAATGCCGAGATCAACGCGGCGCTGAAGCTGCCTGACGTGCGGGCCAAGCTGGAGGCCGCGGGCATCGAGATCCAGGGCGGGACGCCGCAGGAGTACGCCGCGCTGATCAAGTCCGACCTTGCAAAGTGGGGCAAGGTCGTCAAGGAGGCGGGCATCCCGTCGGAGTGAGTCCGAGGGCTACGTGCTTTGCGAAAGCATGTATGATGCGCATCATGCGAAACGCAAAGCACAACGTCAGAACGGCAGCCAAGGAAGCTTCACACGAGCGCATCGTGTGCGCAGCTGCACGGGCGATCCGTCGTAGCGGCTATGACGGCACCGGAGTCGCCGACATCATGAAGGAGGCCGGCCTGACCCATGGCGCTTTCTACGCCCATTTCGAGTCGCGCGAGGCCATGCTGGCGGAAGCAGCGAATCGGGCGTGCGCCGAGTCAGCCGCCGTAGCGGCGGACGTTGTTGCCAGCGTGCCCTCCGAGCAGGCTTTGGCATCCATGCTTCGCACCTATCTCTCGCGGGAGCACCTGGAGCAGGTTGAAATGGGATGTCCCCTGGCCGCCCTGGGCTCGGAGACGCCGCGCCAGGCACCCGAAGTACGCCGAGTGACCACCCGGCACATCAAGGAAATGATCGATCTTGTCGCCCGTCAGTCGCCTGACTGGGGGCAGCCCGGTGCTCACGAACGAGCACTCGTGACCGTCGCCACCATGGTGGGCACATTGCTGTTGGCTCGTGCAGTCGACGAGCCCGCACTATCGGCCAGCCTGTGCGAGGCCGCACTGAAGCACCTGCCTCCCGCCTAAATCCACCGAGAAACGACGCTTTTCGTTCGACCACAAATATGATGAGCATCATGCGACATAAATATAAATCCTCTGGCAACCCTCGCTCTCTTGCCCTCCCGCTCCTGCCCGCGCTCGCGTTCAAAGCCTTCACCGCGGCCGCAGCGCTCACGATGCCGCCAGTCTGGGCAAACGAGGCGTCGCCCATTGGCCTGTGGAAGAACGTCGACGACGTCAGCGGCAAGCCGAGGGCACTGGTCCGAATCACGGAATCGAATGGAGCCCTGCTGGGCAAGATCGAGAAAGTGTTCCCGGCTCCGAATGAAGACCCGAATCCGAAGTGCGACAAGTGCGAAGGCGCAAACAAGAACGCACCGGTCGTCGGGCTGGTGATTCTGAATGGCCTGACGAAGGACGGCGACGAATATGCCGGCGGCCAGATTCTCGATCCGGACAACGGCAAGGTCTACCGCAGCAATGTGCGCCTGACCGACAACGGCAAGAAGCTCAGCGTGCGCGGCTACATCGGTGTGCCAATGCTGGGCCGTTCACAGACCTGGGTACGCCAGGAATAAGGAAGAACCGTGAAGGCATTTGTTCTCGAGCGATATGGAAAGAAGCGCGCATTGCGGTTGGCAGACATGCCGAATCCGGAATTGCGCGATGACGAGGTCTTGGTCCAGGTCCATGCCGCTGGCGTCAACCTGCTGGACTCCAAGATCAGGGATGGTGAGTTCAAGCTCATCCTGCCCTATCGCCTGCCCCTCATCCTGGGCCACGACGTAGCTGGGGTGGTGGTCAAGGTCGGCCCGCGCGTGCGGCAGTTCAAGCTGGGCGATGAGGTCTATGCGCGGGCGGATGATTTTCGGATCGGCACGTTCGCTGAATTCGTGCCGGTCAAGGAGGCTTCCCTCGCACTCAAGCCCCAGGGCCTCACGATGGAAGAAGCCGCTTCCATCCCCTTGGTGGCCCTGACGGTCTGGCAGGCACTGATCGAGAAGGCCGATCTGAAGAGGGGCCAGAAGGTCTTCATTCAGGCGGGCTCCGGCGGCGTGGGCACTTTTGCGATTCAGTTGGCCAAGCATCTGGGCGCAACCGTTGCCACGACGACGAGCACGACAAATGTCGCGCTCGTGAAGAGTCTGGGCGCAGATGTCGTCATCGACTACAAGACGCAGGACTTCGAAGACGTCTTGCGCGACTACGACGTGGTCCTGAACAGCCAGGACGGCAAGACGCTCGAAAAATCCCTTCGTGTGCTCAAGCGCGGCGGGAAGCTCATCTCCATCTCCGGACCGCCTGATCCCGAATTCGGCAAGGAAATCGGGGCACCGGGGTTCGTGAAACTGGTCATGCGGCTGCTGAGCTCAGCAATCAGACGAAAGGCAAAGAGCCGCGGCGTCAGCTTCTCGTTCCTCTTCATGAAGGCGAACGGGAGCCAACTGCGCGAGATCACCCGTCTCTTCGATGCTGGCGTCATCCGCCCCGTGATGGACCGGGTGTTCCCGTTCGAGTCCACGAATGAAGCCTTGGCCTATGTCGAAGCCGGCCGCGCAAAGGGCAAGGTCGTCATCAAGGTCCAGTGAGCTTGTTCATTTCAGTGTTGCTGGAAGGCCTGAAAGCCGGCAGCTGAATCTGTTTGTTCCCCTGTTGAAGATTCCCATGAAAATTGAAAATGCTGTTGCCCTTGTCACGGGCGCCAATCGCGGCATCGGCCTGGCGTTCGCACGCGAGCTGCTCGACCGCGGTGCCCGCAAGGTCTACGTGGGTGCACGCGACCCCGCGGCCGTTACCCAACCTACCCAATCCGGCGTTCAGGCGCTACGACTCGACGTCACCAAAGCGGAAGACGTGGCGGCCGCCGCAGCGCTGGCGTCGGATGTGACGCTGGTGATCAACAACGCCGGCATTGCCCAGCCGGGAGGTTTTCTCGCAGCCGACAGCGAAGACGCCGCACGGCGCATCTTCGAGACCAACTTCTTCGCCGTGTTGCGCATGAGCAAGGCCTTCGCGCCGATTCTCAAAGCCAACGGCGGCGGCGCGTTGCTCAACGTCTTGTCGGTCGCCTCATGGGTGAACGGCGGCGAGTTGGCAGCCTATTCGGCAAGCAAGTCCGCAGCTTGGTCGCTCACCAATGCCTTGCGCAACGAACTGGCGGCGCAGAAGACTCAAGTGCTGGCACTGCACATGGCCTACGTCGATACCGATCTCACGCGCGGGTTCGATGTCCCGAAGTCGAGCCCTGAGGACATCGTCAAGCGCGCGCTCGACGGACTCGAATCGGGCTTCGACGAGGTGCTGGCCGATGAGCTCACGCTGCAGGTCAAGCGCGGGATGACGGCGCCGAGGCCCAGCTACCTCCCGCAGGCGTCCTGAATCCAAACCTGACCGGATTGCCAGCCGACAACAGGGGCTCGAGCGAGCCCGCATTCAACCAGGGATCACCATGCTCTTCGAACCTCTCGTCACACCCCAGATTCAACTCGCCAACCGCGCCGTCATGGCGCCCATGACGCGCAGCCGCGCTGTCGATGCCAACACACCCAACGCACTGATCGCCGAGTACTACGGCCAGCGCGCAACGGCCGGCCTGATCATCACCGAGGGCACCTCGCCCTCGCCCAACGGCCTGGGCTACCCGCGCATCCCGGGGCTCTTCAATGACGCGCAGGTACGCGGATGGAAGGCGGTGACCGATGCGGTCCACGCCAAGGGCGGCAAGATCTTCGTGCAAGTCATGCACACCGGCCGCGTGACCCATGCGGCCAACCTGCCAGCGGGCGCGGAGGTGGTCGGGCCGACGGGCGATGCCTGCCCCGGCGAGATGTACACCGACTCACAGGGCATGCAGTCGCACAGCGCCCCTCGGCCGATGACCGCGACCGACATTGCCCACGCCGTGGAGGAGTACGCCAATTCGGCGCAGCTCGCCATCGAAGCGGGATTCGACGGCGTTGAGTTGCATGCCGCGAACGGCTATCTGATCGAGCAGTTCCTGAACGCCAATGTGAACCAGCGCACCGACGCCTACGGCGGCAGTATCGAAGGCCGCAATCGCTTTGCGCTCGAGGTCGCCCGCGCCACGGCAGCCGCCATCGGTGCCCATCGCGTCGGGGTCCGGCTCTCGCCCCAGGGCGTGTTCAACAGCACGGGCGCCTATCCCGACGTCGAGGCTCAGTACCTGGCGCTCACCGAGGAACTCTCGCAGCTGGGCATGCTGTACGTCCACCTGCTGGATCACTCGGCGATGGGCGCGCCGCCGGTGCCTGCCGAATTGAAGCTTCGGCTTCGCGCTGCGTTCCAGGGCTTGTTCATCCTTGCCGGCGGCTTCGATCGTGCAGGTGCGGAAAGTGCGCTCGAGGCAGGCCAGGCAGACCTCATCGCCTTCGCCCGCCCGTTCCTCGCCAACCCCGACCTAGTGGAGCGCATGCGGGCCGAAGCAGCGCTGAATGCCGTGGACATGGGGACCTTCTACACCCCAGGCCCAAGGGGCTACACCGACTACCCGACCCTTGCGCAGCAATCCAGTGTGCCGGCATGAGCTGACCGACAAGTTTCCAACCCTGGAGATCAT
Organism: Variovorax sp. LjRoot84; assembly: GCF_964254305.1. Classification (NCBI taxonomy): domain Bacteria; kingdom Pseudomonadati; phylum Pseudomonadota; class Betaproteobacteria; order Burkholderiales; family Comamonadaceae; genus Variovorax; species Variovorax sp. LjRoot84. The sequence continues at coordinate 528,315 of NZ_CAXUTE020000001.1, read as the reverse complement.
GCAATGCTTCGTTTACCCAAAGCAGGCGTCCTGGCTATCGCCCTGGCCGCACCATTCATTTCACCGGAGGCTGGGGCAAGCGATGGTCCGCCCGACGGCGCGAAGACCAGTCCATCGCCAATGGAACAGGCGGCGAGCATCCACTGGACAAACGTTCCAACGAAATCCGTCTCCGCAGGCGGAGTCGATTTCGCATACCGCGAGTTGGGAAAGAAAAATGGCGGAACGCCGGTGGTGTTTCTCGTCCATCTGGCCGCCGTGCTGGACAACTGGGACCCCCGGATCATGGACGGCATTGCGGCGAAGCATCACGTGATCGCCTTCGACAACCGCGGCGTCGGGGCATCCAGCGGCTCGCCGTCCAGTTCGATGGAGCAGATGGCCGACGATGCCATCACCTTCATCAAGGCGAAGGGGTTCGAGCAGGTTGATCTCTTCGGCCTCTCGATGGGTGGAATGATCGCCCAGGAAATCGTGCTGAAGGAGCCGCGACTCGTCCGCAAGATGATTCTCGCGGGCACAGGTCCCGCTGGTGGTGAGGGCATCAGCACCGTGGCCAGAGTCGCGAACTACGACCTTCTCCGGGGTTTCTTCACCGGCCAGGATCCGAGGCAATTCCTGTTCTTCACTCGCACGCCCAATGGCATCGAGGCTGGCAAGGCGTTTCTGCAGCGTTTGAAGGAACGTTCGGAGAACCGTGACAAAGAGATCACCATCACCGCGTACGTGGCGCAGTTGCGGGCGCTGAGCGCCTGGGGCCAGAAAGAACCTGCCGATCTTTCAGTGGTCAAGCATCGCGTGCTCATCGTCAACGGTGACGATGACCGGATGGTCCCCACGTCGAACTCGCGCGACCTGGCGCGGCGACTTCCGAACAGCACCCTGATCATCTACCCCGATGCCGGTCACGGTGGCGTATTCCAGTTCCATGCCGACTTCGTGCCCAAGGCGCTCGAATTCCTTGCTCGATAGAGATCTGAGGACAGCTGTTGCTCAGGGGCCCGGTCGCCGCAGGCAACATTGATGCTTTAGGCTCTCACGAAGGTGAGCCGCACCTCGTGCGCCAGCCCATCGCGAACGATGTTTCGGGCATCGTCGTCTGCGAATTCGAAGAGGGCATCGGGGATATCGTCCTCCTCAAGCGCGAAGAGGATCTCGATGGCCCCTTGCTGGGCTTCGGAGAAGGTGCCGACCTGGGTCAAGCGGTTGAACTTCGCAGCCGTCTGCTGCGGCGCCAGCTGGCGCAGCTCGAGCAACTCGAGCACGAGCTTGATCTGCGATGGGGTGAGGGGCTCGGGGACAACGGAAGACATCATGGCGTTCGATCCTTTTCGGTGGGGCTCGGGACTGTTCTTTTGCTGAGAATCAGTCTCTTCGTCGATCCTTAAGCGTCGCTGAAAACTGCTCGCTTCCCGGCTCGGCAGCTGAGCGATCGAGAGCACGCAGCGTTTGACTCAGGCCCAAATGTTGGGGCGTACAGGGGTACTGACGTCCCCTCCGGGGCGCACTCGGATCAATCGTCCCAATCCCGACGGTGGTGATGGCGATGGCGCCAACGCTCGCCCGGCCCGTCATAGACCTGCGCCGGCGGCCCGTAGTACACCGGTGCCGGGCGGTAATAAGCTGGCGGCGGCCGGTAGTACACGGGAGGAGCCGGCTGATAGTAGGTTGGTGCAGGACGCGAATAGACAGGTGCCGGCTCGTAGTACACGGGGCCAGGCTCGGCAACGCCGATCGCCACGCCCGGAGCACTGATGCCGACGGACCAGTTCACCTGGGCATTCGCTGACGCGGCGGCGAAGAGTGCACCAACGGCCACAGCACCGGCCGCGGACCACTTGAAGAAGGCTGAACGATTGAGGTTCACAGAGACTCCTGAAAGGGCGAAACTGCCCCCTGCAGTACACAACGCGCGCCCCGGGAGCGAAGTCACGTCTGCTCTGTGAAGATGGTTGCCGAACGTGACCGATCCGCGCTTGTGCCTCCGCTGCGAGATCCTGTCGCTTGTCGCCAGCGCCGGCTGGCCTACGATAGGGGGATGCTCGGATTGATCGCATCGATCATCCTTGTGTGTCGGTACTTCGATTTCCGGCCCCTATCAGATACCTGCAGAAGTACCGACATGAGATGCTACGCGGCGAGATGGTGTGAGGCAAAGAAAAACCCGCTACGCCAGGGAGCGTGCGGGTTTTTGATGCTTAGTGGAACGCTACGAAATAGGTATCTGGTCCGCCGCCGCGCACCGAAGCAGGACCATTCTTCGCCCCTGGAAAAAGGCTAACCGGCCTCGCGCCCTCCCTCACCCCCTCACCTACCAGTTCTGGGAGTTGACCGCTTGGCGTGCCACCGCTTGGAGCGTCCTGAGCGTTGCGTGGCGCATCGCCTGGGACCTCGCTGAAGCCCAGGGCTGAGGGGCTCAGTCGCGCAGCGTGAAGACAATCGACAGGTAGCTCACAGGCGCTTCGATGATCGCCTCGACCCCATGCAGCGCGCTCGCGTCGAAGAGCAGCGCGTCGCCGCGCCTGAGGTTGAGCAGCTTGCTGCCGTAGCGGTAGCTCACGCTGCCGGACATCAGGTACAGGAACTTCAGCCCCGGATGCTGGAAGCTGGTGTAGGGCTGCGCCTGAGGCTGCAGCATGACCAGATAGGGTTCCACGAACAGGTTGCCCGACAGCAGGTGGCCCAGCAGCTCATAGCGGTAGTCCGCCACGGCGCCGATGCGTTCGACCACGATGCCCTGGCCAGCCGGAACGTACGACAGGTCCGTGCGGCTTCTCTGGTCCGAGAAGAAGCGCGAGAGCGGAACATCCAGCCCCTGGGCAATGCGGTTGAGCGTCTCCACCGACGGGGACACCAGGCCGCGCTCGACGCGCGAGAGCAGCGAGCTGGAGATGCCGCAGCGGCGGGCGAGTTCGCCGCCAGAGGCGCCGCAGGCGACGCGCAGGGCCTTGATCTGCTCGCCCAGGCGCGAGGTGGACTCGCTGCGGGCCGGCGCGGGACGGCCGCGCGGGTGCGACAGCGCGGCGGGGATCTTGGGTCTTCTTGCCGTCGGGAACGGCGAGGCCGGAAGGGGTTTGCTCATGGCTCGACTCTCCAAACGCGCCGCAGCACCTTAGGGCCGCCGGCCGAGCTGCCGCAACAAACAACTCCAGCGAAATGACGGTTCGCAGTCACCGCACACGCCGCTGATCGCTTCGTCAATCTCCTTGAAACTCTCTTCATTCAGACTCCACCCAATCCGAAAAGGCCAAATTGACATTTCTTCTTTTGTTTGATCATACTCAAAAAAGGTCGAAATGGCCTTTTCTGAATTGGCCGCAAGCATCGAAGGATGCTGCCTCCCATTCATCACCGTCGCTATCAGGCGCTGCGCAAGCACTTGCGCGCCATGCGGCGTGCAGCAGGGCTTACGCAAGCGGAATTAGGGGCTCGACTCAAGGTGGATCAGTCGCATGTTTCCAAGGTTGAGCGCGGAGAGCGGTACATGGACGTCCTGTTCTATCTGGACTGGAGTCGCGCTTGCAAGCTCAAGCCAGAGAACACCATCGCAGACCTGATCAAGGCTGGGGCGTAGGGGATCGTTTCTAAGTGGCCGGCAGCGGCCGCCGTGTGGCTAGCTCCAGCGTGCCACGAGTTGGTAGCGTCCACAGCGGCCGTGTGGCTCCTCGCAAGCCGGTTCTGAATATGCTACACACCGCGGCGCCGCTAGTTATATGACATAACCATTATTGTATAAATTTGGCCTGTAGGAGCCGATTAGTAATGTCGTTGGCCTTTGGCGCTGTTGTTCGCGAACTGAGGACCGAGGACGGCATCGCCCAGGAAACGCTCGCCCACATGGCCGGCATTGAACGCTCTCACATGGGCAAGATCGAACGCGGCGAGCACATGCCGACACTGGCCCTCATTTTCAAGATCGCCCGCGCGCTGGAGCGCAGCGCCGGCGAGCTGATGCTGGAGACGGAGGCCAGGCTTCCGAAGCAATGGCATCAGCCCTCAGGGGGCTGATGCCTTCGGCGCTACGCCACGATACGCCCCGTCATCCGGGCTTCGCGCGCATAGGCGCTAATTGGCTTATCAGCACTGAAGTGCAAGTCCCGCTCTATGGGAACGCCCCACGGGCCCCGCAGGTTCGCCAGTTCCTGCAGGCTCACATATCCCAGTTCGGGAAGGCCTTGCCCGAGGTCACACAGACCGAATGCATGGTCATGGTCGTCCGGGTCGATCTCCGTCAGCAGCCAGGTCGCACCCGCGGTAGGCGTGAAGAGCTTGACCACAGGCGGTGGGTCGAATCCATCGACTTCAATGGACCGCCGGCCATTGGCCAACAGCTGGGCTCGCAGTTCGTCGGTGATGAGGTTCGTGTTCATGATCGCAACTCCTTGAATGGACGCTCCGATCGGAGCGCTGCGATCCGGGCGCACGCGCAAAGCGCGGCCGTCACACCCCCAAAACGGGCGAAGCCGGCGCGGGCCGGGGGTTGACGGGCGGGCGGCGGGCGCCACGCTGCGCGGTCTGTCCGATCAAGGATGCGGCTATGCGCAGCAGGAGTGGCGTCTTCATGGACGCCGGCAGACTGCAGTCGTTCGGCCAGCACCCACGCACGGTCCGGCTTGATGGCAAGTTGAGCGCGCAGCGCCATCAGGCGCGGAGGCGTCAGCGATGAATGCCCGCAGGGGCGAGGCGCCATCGGTGGCTCGATGCGCAAGCACGACAGCGCGCCCCGGCATCCGGCATCGTCGGGAGACACACGTATTTCCGCGGAACTCGGAAACGCATCTGCTGAAACCGAGAGAACCGCTAACCCGACCTCACGCATTTCCGCAAGACCGTAGAGGCACGAATCGACGGCGTCGGCTCTACGGCTGCGTATTTCAGGCCATCGTAGCCGGCCATTTCAGGCGAACGTAGCCGCTGTTTCAGACGAGCGTGCGTAGTCGGCGTTTCAGACGAACGTAGCCGGCATTTCACGCCGATCGTAGTCGCCCCAGCCTACGAGAGCCGTCTGATGAAGATGGTCCTCAAGACTGTCGCCTTCATCGTTTAGGTCCGCTTTGCTCAGGAGGCGCGGGTACGCCAGATCGCCGCGAGGCCTTCTTCGCATAAGCGCGCCCGATCCTGCAACCAGGATCGGGCTGGATAGATACCCTCAACATATGCGGAATCAGTGTCGCGCCATCCAATGGTCCGTGAGACTGGGTGAATTCCGAGGACAACTCTAGATGGAAACTATCTTCGACAGGACCCCGTCGAGCAGAGGAAACCTGCTGGTCACGGCTTTCAGAAACAGTATCGCCATCACCTTTGCTCCGATTGACTGCGCGACCGTCAGCGCCTTGAACAAGGGGGTAGTCGCAGCTGTTCCCTTGAGGTCCACCTTCCAGCACCGCTCAGCGCTGAAGCGCATTGCGAACTTCACGCGCCTGCTCATGGTACCCAGAGGGGCCGTCTGGGTGAAATAGATGGGAACAAACATCAGCCACCAAGCGAAGACCCATAACAGCACCCTGTCGGGCTTGGTCTGGTATCCCCAGAACTGGTAACTCAACCGGTCAGTGAACACATCCCAGGGGGTGCCAGTTCCACTCTTTACAAGTTGGGCACAGTATCTTGCGTGCAGTTCACCATCGTGGTCTCCTAGGCCTTTGAACGCTTCTGCGAAGGTGTTCCAGGTGTCTGCATCGGCGCTGCGTATGGCCGTACTTAGCAGCGGGACCTGACCGAAGATGCCCTTTTCAAAGCTGGCGCCATCGGCAGCGACACCGCGCCTGGGCACACCACCGGGCGGTTTGCATCCGTCATCGGCGTCGAGTGGAGATTGGCTGGCGGGCAGAATCGTTCTCGCGAGTACCAATGGACCGCTGAATGTGCTGCCCGATAGGTCCAGGACCTGCTTCACTTCGGCACGCGCGAACAGAGTTCGTCCACGAAAAACCGAGCTCGCAAGGTCGCAGTGGTCGCAACTGGCGGCAACTAGCGAAACGTCCTTCTCGAAGACGGTAGGCAGGCCATCGTAAACGGGTCCCTTGCGTGAAGTCGCTTTGCCGTCGCGGCCTACACGGGGAGGTTGCTTCAACGACAGTCTTCGCACTTTGGCCCCATCGAAGAAGGCCGTGTCCTTGAACGTGGCTGACGCAAACCACAGGCCGTGGTCTTCGTGGTCTGAAATCCGGGTGTCTTGGAGATTTCGGAAGTAGACAGGTCTGGGAAACGTGGAGCGTATGAAGGCGATACGTCGGTCGAAAAAAGCATCGTCGAAGGTCACCTCGTCACTGAAGGCGGACCTGAACGTTGTCGCTCCTTGAAATTTCGCCTTGGAGAAGTCCGCTCGCGCCCCAAATTTGACATCGATGAAACCGGTTGGTTCGCTCGGGAACTGAGCGCCCGAAAAGCTCGCATCCGCTTCGAACGACGTCAGATAGGTTAGCAATCGAAAATCAATTTGCGTCTTGTCGAAGCGCGCCGATCGCTTGAAGACGGTTTGGGTTAGGTCCAGCCCAGCCCGAAATCGCGAACCAGAAAACTGCGCACGCTCCTCGAAGACGGAGCCGGAAAGGTCCAGGCGGCCCTCAAATTCGAGATCGGACCAGTCCAAGCTGATGATGTCCTCAAACGGGAGGTCGTCAACCGATGGAGTGTCATCAAAGGGCGTCTGCTTAAAGCGCGAGTCTTTGATGGCGATCGAGAGCGGCAGCTTGATGGGCGCTTTGGCATTCAGGCGCCTATCCATCAGCGCGGTGCCCGAGTCGCCGACATAGATAACACAGTTGAACAGAATGACTGAAGGCCTTCGGCCGTCGTCGTTATCTTTTTTGGGCTGCGGCAGCGATGCGAGGCTCAGAAAGGCATCTTCGAGCTCGGCTGACTTGACGCGACAGTCCTGAATGAACTTGACCGCTTTCGCTGCCTGAACAATCTGAGCTGCGCCTACCCAGCGCTTCTTCGCCTCAGGCGTTTTCTCAGAAGGAGCCGAGTGCGCGGAAATGTGGGGCGCCAGCAGTATGCAGAACAAGCTCAGAAGAACAGCCAAGCTACGGAGAGTTGCATTAGAGGTTCGCATGCGACCGATCCCAGTGATCGAGGCCCTACTTCGCCGGGTTCCCGTTTCCGTCAGTCTTGAACGTCTGCGACTAAAAGGCGAAGAGGAAGGCCAGCCACTTACCGTTCCGAACCTGAAAGACCAATCCACCGTCCTGGTAGACACCATTGTCCTTCTGTACTTACCGCTGTTCCCTTGGTTCATGTGAATATCGAGGATCCCGTTGCCGGGCAGGAACTTGAAGTACTACTGGTCCTTCTTCCCTTGCTGCGAGCCCCACTTCTCACCAAAGGCACAAATGAGTGAACCGACTTGGCCCACGGCTGAACGACAGCATCCTCAACCTTGTCCTTCAAGTCATTGTTCACGACAGGCGCGTCCGGCCGTACCTCCTTAATCGCCGACGGCTTGAACCACTTGTTGCGCACATAGTCCAGCACCAGCCCGCCCGGCCGTGAGGCGAGCTTCGTGTAGCCCGGCTTGAGCCTCTGCAAGCCCTGCGCGAAGGCCTCAGGTAGCTTGGATTGAGCGAGGAACAGCAGAGTGGACGGTGCGTTGGGCGCGGAGGACTTCACGTTTACAGCGATACGATGAACAGTGTTCCCCGCCGTGGCGAGGATCTGGTAGTGGTCGTCATCAGCATCGCGCAGATGCCCGGTCACCGTACCCTTCAGTACGCCGTACTTCTTCAGTGTCAATGCTGGTCTCCTTTGATGCTGCCACCTGTGGATAGGGCGTCACTCAGTCACGGCGTGCTGCACTGCGTGCCGATCTCTGTCTTGCTTCGATCCAGCGGTGACGCGCCGGCGGCCACCAGGTTGGCGACAACGTCTTGACGAAATGCCGCCAAGCGTTCGGGCGTGTCTTCTCCCTTGCTCGAGACTTCCAGGATCACATCGCCATTGGAAAGCCGCCATATCTCGAGCGTGAGCGAATCGTCGCCGGTCTTGTAGCGGACCATCTTGCTCGAGCACCCCCGCTGACGAGGCTGCAGCGAGGTGGGTACCGCGGCGTCAAGCGTAGCTTTGGCGGTGCAACTCCAGGAGAACGCCCGGCGCACCTCCCCGCCGGCAAGAACGGAGATGTCAATTTCGTCCTTTCGTTCGCTCTCCTTGCGCAACGGACACGACCAGGCCACTTCGACACCAGGGGAGTGAGCCAGCGGCACTCGATACTTCCAAGTGATCTCCGGCTTATGGCCGCGCACTCGCTCTCGAAGTGAGGCATCGAACCCGACAGGTGCGTCTGCGGGCTTGGTCACGTCGAAGTACCGCACGCCGAACTCCGTTGGCTTCTTGAACTGTTGCTGCAGAAGTACGGACACTTGCTTCGCTGACTTGGGACCGCCTGCCCCTGGCGACCAGCGTACGGCCAACTCGGCGGCTGGGCCTGCGCAAGCTGACCCGCTCAGCAAGAACGCGCCCACAAGCAAAGGTAGTCTCATGTCGGTCCTTCTAATCGGCGCTGCCCAGCGCGCGCAAATCATGTGGCCTACTGACCCGAGAAGTACAGCGGCCGCAAACGAGAGGCAACACGGCCCCAAGAGGCGCTCTTGTCAACTCCATGGCACCCTCCCACTGGCGAGAACGGAATCTGACTCCAGTGCTGCAGGTAACTCCTGTTTGGGTGGCTTGCTGCCAAGTAGGCGCGCATCTGGTCCATCTTCGAACTACGAAAGTACCGGTAAGTACGGTTTCCGATGCTTGCTGGGATCTTGTGCAACAGGTAGCTGAGCCCACGGACCAGACAAAATCGGCCTCATAGCTCAAGCCGAGCAAACCTCGCCACTTCCTGGCCGTCCGGACTGGCAACCTGGTCCGCTTGCCGCACCGTGGCCGGGAACCGAAGGATGTTTCCGAGGCGCCCCTCCAACGCCGCAATCGACACCATCCTCTTCTTCCATTCCGACGTGGGCAGGAACTCGAGTGAGCGCGGATCCAGGACCTCGCCTGTGCGCAAGGCTTCCAGCGGAACCTGGGTGAGATCCTGCTCCAAAACGAATGCGAAAGCCTGGAGCCGATCGCCCTTTCGGGCGACGATCAGCTTCCAGAAACTGCGGGGAATCTTGATGCTGACCGGCCCCTGGTTGTCTACACCGCGAAATTGCTTGTCCGTGCTGCGAAACACCGGGCCCGCAAACACACAGTACGTCTCCGACTTCGCCTGCATTAGAACGAAGTTCTCCAGGTCGCCCCAGTTGTCCACGCCTCGGGCCGACTGGTTGTAGCCGGCAACCTGGGGTGAGCAGTTCGTCGTGTGGTAGGTATCGCCATTGGCACGCTGCACTTGGGCGTACGAGTTGCCCCAGCAGACATCGTCGCGTCGGACGATGTGACCCTTGTCGAAAGCTCCGCGGTCGTTGCTGTAGAACCTGTCGGAAAGCTGGTCAGCCTCGGCGATCCGCTGATCTGTAATCCATTCCTCGAGGTTGTTGTCGCCAAGGCCAGTGAGTCCTTTCCGGGTGTAGTCCCTGCCCGGCTCGGGCTGGCGGTTGGACTTGCGTCCGTCCACGTTGGAGGCGGTGAACAGGGCCAGGCGACGCTCCTTGTGCATGACGACGGAAAAGTGCTCGTACGGAATAACGTAGCCGCCGTCATTGCCGAGCATGCGCGAAACGATGCCGAGGTCAGTTACCTCGGGAACGGGCACAAGGAAATCAGGCCCGAGGAACTTCGGGTCATAGCCGGAACGCGAAGCGTAGTTCCGATCGATGATGGGTTGTTTGGGCGTCAGGCGCTCAAGCAGGCCCGCAGAGGCTGCTGGAGTGGCGCTGCGGGCGGCTTGATGGACCATGCTGCCCGGCGTTCCTACGCTGACCGTGATCGTGATCGGAAGGGCGAAGTTCACTTCGCCTGCCGTCACCATGGCACCGGCACTATCGGCGAGCCGGGTACTTGAAACTGAAGTTTGGGGCGACATGGGCGGGGGCTCGATGATCGGGGACTGAGGCGGGAGGGCAGGCGGAACTGCGACGGGGGCCGGGATTGCTTGTTCCTCGACCGTGACCAGAGGGGGACTCAAGACCTGATCCACCAACTGCTGCTGGACCGAACCGAGATTGGTCAGGCTCTGGAGCCGCGTGAGGATGCTGCTGATCCTGGCACCTTCGTTGGCCACCCACTTGATGCTGGTTTCCCCCATATCCTCATTCCACACGCGCCCGTCCAGGGCGAGGATCTGGCCGGCTTCGTTCCTTGCCGGGACGCCGGAATGGTGCAGGCCGATCATTTCCCACTGATTGTTGTAGAGAGGAGAACCGGACGAGCCTGGGGCGGTGTCTGTTTGGTAGTGGAGGAAGTTGTCCAGTCGGTCGATGAGCTCGTTCTGCTGCAGCGCGATCTGCTTCGACCGTCCATCCGGGTGCTGAATGATGTTCACGCTTTCGCCGAGGATGATCTTTCCGAGTTCCTGGCTCAAGCGGTTGAAGCCGAACTGGGACAGAGGCGTCTTACCGTCTTCCGAGCGTTCCGCTACCGCTACAAGCGAAAAATCTAGTTCCGGATCCGCGTGAAAGAACAGCTCCGGCAGTAAGGCAAACGTGCTGACCGGTAGCGGCCGACCGTCCTCCCCTTTCTCGAAGTCGAACTCTGCCTCTGAGAAACGCGCGGACTGGGCGTCCGTCAGCACGTGATGGTTCGTCATCAATAGGCGTGGCGAAACCAGCGAGCCGGTTCCAAAGCCCAACGTGCTTGAGGACTGATCATTCACGCGGATTCGGGCAACCGTGCGCGAGACTTTTGTTCCAATCTTGAGGAACACCGTCCCGAGCAAGTTGTTTCCTCCGAGGATGCGCTCGAGCACCAAGGTATCGACGCTGCCAAGCGACTCCAGTTGAGAGCCACCCAGGGAAGCGGCCAAGGCGTCCTGTACGAGGGGCTGCGAGAGCACGCGCTGGCTGCGCAGCGCAATCGATTGCGGAGCGTCCACCTCAAGCAGGCTGCTCTTTCCCTGCTTCACATCTTTGATCTTTTCGACTTGCTCCTCGCGCGCTACGGCCCGGCTGTCGAAGCGCTGCTGCGTGCTAGCCATGACGTGCGGAGGCAATCGCAGGGCGCCACCCGACTGGGCGGAGCTCCCGGGCGTCGTTTCGGCTGCACCCAGCACCTCCAGCGCCCCCACCGAGCCGGCAGGTTGTGCGGCCGGGGTGCGAATGACTTGGGCGGAGCCGCCGAGCTGGCCATCGAAGTGCAGCGTGAGGGTGCCGACGGCGGCGGCCCCGCTGGCTCGCACAGCGGGAGGGCTCTCGTTGCCCGGCGTATTGGGAGAGCTGCCGATATAACTCAGAAGTTGGCGACGATAGTCGGTGTACGGGCAGAATGTCTGCAGCAGCGCTACCAGGCTACGTGCGCGCTGCAGCTTCTCCGGGTTCAAGCGGCTTGCCTTCGTGCGCAGATAGAGGTCGAGCCGATCGAGGGTGTAGCTGAGGCCTTCTGCGAATAGGGGTAGACCGCGCTGCGCCATCAGCAGGAACGCGTCGAGCGCTTCCTGATGTTGACCCTGGCGCGCCATATGTTCCCCGCAAATGACAGCAGCGTCAGGCAGCCATGGCAATTTGTCGCACAGATTGCGCGTCCAGTTGCTGCGGCTCAGCCGCTCCAAGCGGTTGAATCTGAGAAGCGCATAGCCACCGACCACTGCCGCGATGGGATCGTCGAACTTGTCGGAAAGGAGTTGTTCGGCCGTCCGTGTCTGCTCTCCGGCGAGGGTAGCCTCGGCCTGTCGCAACGTCCCGGTGGCACGATAGCGCAGCAGGGAATCCGCTTCCACGTTGTCAATGTGCAAGTCGATCGATATCACGTCCACATCGGCGGAGGGATTGAGCGGCGCCGGCAGGCGCGAGAGCTCGACGGTGCACCCTCGTTGCCCAGAGATCGGTAGTGCAATGTGGAGAGGTGGGCGGCCCGCCTGCCTGACCTGAAGCACGGACACCGCCGCCATCCCTTCGATACGCAGCCGTATGCCTTTGTCTTCCTTGATGTCTCGCCAGATGCCATCGTCTCGGACCGGCGACGACTTCAGCGCGAGCGCATTCCCACGGTAGACGGCGAGTTGTACGTCCAGTGCGTCGGTCGATGGCAGGCGCGCTGCAGGCTGCTGCGAAGTACTTGCCACGATGACCGGCCCCAGAGACTCCAGGACCTGGGAGGCGGGGCTGCCAGTGACGTTCGCTCGCACAGGCGCAGGAGTCTCGAGTTGGAGTTGCGCAAACTCGTCCAGCAGGCTCGCAATGTCCGCGTCGCCCGTCCCTGCCGGCGCCGGCCCGAGCGACTCAAACCCTCCGACATCGCGCAAGACGGCAGGCTCGAGCAACTGACCTGGAACGGCGGCGAGTCCACCGGCCGGAACTTGCGGCCCTGTTCCGAACGCCGCGGGCATGGGCGAATTCCAACTCGCCTGCTGGAACAGCCGTGATGCCGGCAAAGCCGCCTGCACGGGGAGACCGAGGTAGCGAGATAGCTCCTCCGTCTCGTGCGGCGATCGTTCCTGTTCACGAGGCTCGAGGACTGCTTCGACCGACGGCCCGGGCGCGTCCGGTATATCGACGGAACACGTCAGTTCCTGGCCAGCGGGAAGGCGTGCCAGGGCAAAGTAGCGCCCCGGTGCCAAGCCACCGACCGACTGCGTGCTCGTGGTGCGCGCCACGACCGTCAGGTTCTGCGTCCGCACTTCCACCGGAATTTCCAACTGTTGGAGATCGCTGGAGTGAAACGCCGTGCGGAAATGGATGGAGCCTGTCGCAGGGAGAGTCATAAGAGCATCCTCACTCTCGTGCGGCAACGCAGCGGCTCGACGGAGTGGCTGAACGCATCCTGCGCCCGGAACCGAGGGTCCGCCGTATGCTGAGTGGCACTGATCCGATAGACCCCTGGGGCCAAATCCCGCCGGAATGGGTGTTCGTCCGTTGGGTAGCGGAAGTTCAGCGGGTCGGTCGCCGGGTTGTCGAAACTCGTCAGACTCACTGCAGTGCACGGCAGCGCTCCGGGAGGATCGACCTCGATTTGAAGGGGTACGGTGGGGGGGCCACGCATGTAGCAGAGGACCGCGTCATCGCCGCTGCCGTCCATCGTCCACCTCTGATCGCCACCATGCTCGCGGTTCACCTCCTCGAGCACGATCGGCAGCCCCTGCGTCAGCGATTGCGTGGACACATACCATTCGTTTTGCGCCCGATCTGCGGCCGTGCGATCAGGCGGGAAGGCGGCACGTCCTGCCAGGCAACGCAGCAGCGCCTTGCTGAAAAGCGTCTGCTGCCCCGGCACGGCCTGCGCCTTTCCATCCGGGAGAGAGGCAAAAAAAATGGGAGCCCGCCGATCGTCAAGACCGGTTTCCAGGACGTCGAAAACGGGCGCCACTTGGAGGTCCGCCATCGAAAGGATGCGCGTAGGCAGGCTCCGGCAGGCGTCGATGAAGTAAAACTGGGTTCGGGCGATGTTCGGATATGCGGCAGAGGGCGCCATTCCGTTGCGCAGAGAGCTGACGTCTACGCTGTGCCTTGCCAGCGGTCCAGGCCCGCCGAAACTCTCCAGCAGAAGCACCTGGTTGTTGCGACTTTTCTGAATGCCGTGTCCAGCAAAATAGAACAGGGTGCCATCGCCTGCGCCGCGGGACGCGTCTGCGCGCCATTTTTCCGCCGCGTCTTGCAACGCGGAGACCGTGCACCCAGGCACCCCCAGGTCTTGAATACCAGGTTCAAAGCGCACACTCTCCGTCGCCTCGCCCGGGGTCGGCGTGAGCAGCATCCGGCATGTGGCCAGCGGCCGCGGCAGCCGCCCTTGTTCATGTGCCTGGAGCAGCCACACGAACATCAGGTAGGCCGTGAGCGACGTGGAGGTAAGCGGAAGCATGCCCAGCCCGGCATCGCTGGGGAGGTTGCGGTAGGCGCTGACGCCGGCGATCAGAGCGTGCAGGCCCACCTTGCCCTGCGCCGCGAGCTGCTGACGTGCGTCGTACACGAGCCAGGGTTCGGCAGGCGGGCGGTTCGCCGCCAGAACGACGCTCATAGCCGCGCCTCCAGCTCTTCACGCACGAGTTCGTAGAAGCTTGGCCTCTTAAAATAGGCTCCGTGGGCATCAAGGGTTGCGGCGCCAGACTTGAACTTGAGGTCCTTGATGAGCACCTGCGAATCCGGATCACGGAACACGGGTTCGACGAGGAAGCTGAGGACGTCTGCAGGATCGTAGATGTTCAGCCAGGTCCGTACTCTCCCAGCGAAGGGCGCGACCGACTGCGGGCTCCTGATGCCGATGTCGCTGATGGCGAAGAGCTTCATCTCTTCGAACTGGCCCACCTGTCCGCCCGCTGAGATCCAGACGTCGACCTTCAGCGAAGGGTCGAACTCGGTAAGCAGGTCATAGACGATGTTGCCGCCCATCGAGTGGGTGATGATCACCAACGGCTCGCCCGGCTTGCGCGCAGACAAGGCCTCGAGCACGAGCTTCGGGATAGGGCCTGGGCCCGCGGCATTGCCGCGGCGCAGCAGATAGACGAAGACATCCCCCAGAAAGCGGGTGATGTTCTTGTGGAGCTGCTCTCGGTAGGCATCCAGAGCGGCAATGGAGGCGACCCTTCCCCCGGTCTCCTTGGTGCGATCGAAGAGCTCTCCCACACGATCCTTCATCGCGTCCCACCAGCCTGGGCCGAGGCTTTCCAGTCCGCCAGGGGCTGGTTCGGCTGGAGATGGCACAGCAGAACTTTGCGCAACCAGTTCCTCGAAGCGCTTCTGTACCCGCCTCTTCAGCAGTTCAAGCACAGCATCGTCGGATGAGGCGTTGCGGACCTCAGTGGCGACCGTTGCGTCCCGTGAGACCTCATGCGCGGCCACCAGGAGCAGTCCCTGCAGCATGCCCTCGGCGTTCTGTGCACCCGGCGTCATTGCGATTGCTGAATCTGCCAGGGTTGATTCAGAGTGGATCAGGGGTGCCAGGACCGACTCGAGCAGCGCATCAAGGTCGCGCTTGCCAGCCTCCAAGAGAGGATCTCCGCCACCAAGGCCCTCGAGCGCACTCGCGCTCGCAGTTGCAGGTCGGGGCGGCCTGACCAGGAGCATCTGCTCCAGATCCGAAGCTGGAGTGCCACTCGCCGGACCCAGGTCCTGAAGGAGCCGGACGTCCGGAAGCGTCGTCTGGTTCCAGTAGTGCGTGACGCCAAGGCCGCCCCAATAAGGGCTGATGATCTCGAGGCCAGCGTACTGAGAGTTACGCTTCGCCAGCGGCTCGAGCAGGAGTCTCCTGATCAGCTCGTCTCTTGCAACGAGATCCTGTCGGTACATCTCTCCGTCGCGAACGTTGACCCCATGCAGGAAGAGAACGGGCATATCTCGCCTCCATCTGTCAGACGCGACCTGCCTTGGTCGCTGGGTGAGTTCCGCGAGCTGGCCCAAGGTAGAGCTGCTCACGGACGCCGGTCCGCACTGCTGACCTTATGTCGCTGTTGGCGAAGTCTCTTGCAACGTGCGAATCGCTAACGCTGCCTCGGCAAAGCACAGTGGTAGCGCGCGTCACCGCGCCGCGAAACGCCCAATGACCGATTCGCTGCACGCAAGGCTTTCGCCCCGCGGAATCCACGTTGCACGCCATATCTCCTCCTCCACGCTGCAGAAGCCTATTGGCAAATATAGATTGATCCTGCGCGACTGCAACAGACTCAGCTTAACAACGGGAGGCACCTTCCGCATCCACCAAATGGTGGATGAGGGCGGCGGCCAACCGCGTCTTGCGTGTCAACCTTCATAGCCCGATACTTGAGGGGGAACAAAGAGGCGGGCAAGCGTTGCCGCTAGCCTGTGTGTATTTGAAACC
The DNA here is from genome assembly GCF_964254305.1 of Variovorax sp. LjRoot84. Taxonomy (NCBI): domain Bacteria; kingdom Pseudomonadati; phylum Pseudomonadota; class Betaproteobacteria; order Burkholderiales; family Comamonadaceae; genus Variovorax; species Variovorax sp. LjRoot84. The sequence goes on along the minus strand of NZ_CAXUTE020000001.1, from coordinate 512,478 downwards.
GAGGCCGCGAGACGCGTGCGGGTTCGAGTCCCCGCCGGGTGCATCATGATTTTGCTGCCGCGGTCGGAGAATAAGAATGCCTACTCCCGGACTATCGCTTGTCGGCTTCCTTCAGCAGCAAGACGCCATCAATCTGCTGCGAAGTACTTGCGTTGTTGCCGATCCGTCAGACGCGGCGTTGACGGCCGAGTGGCAGGCGGCAAGAGCGAAATTGGGCCCTCCAGTACCGAATGCTGGACGCCCTGGAATCAGCAACGTACCTGCGGCAGGGCAAGCGCACATGGCGCAACTAGTGCAACGTCCATGGATTCAAGCGCACCTGCAGGGCGACATGGTAGGCGCTACGTTCCAGTTGATTGAACTGGCGCCATTGCTCGCAATGCAATTCAATGTTGACATCGCACGCTCCGACCATCACAACGGAGGAGTGAGCGCCCCGGCCCCGAACGTCGACGACTTGTTCAGCATGTGCCTGCCATTGGTTCCAATGATAGAGAACGTCCGCACGAGTGCTGTGCCCAACGCGCAGAATCCAAACGCTTTGCTGGTCACGTCTCGTGGTTTGAATTTCTACCCAATGGCACAGGGGTTGATGCAGAACGCCTCGGGCAATTTCATTGGGGTGCAGGTCGGTGTAACGGTCCCACTTATGCACGTTGTACGGTACAACGGACGCTGCTATCTTCACAACGGTTTTCACCGAGGCGTAGGCCTGTTGACCAGAGGTGTGACGCACGCCCCATGCGTCTTCAGAGACGTTGCGGATTTCGGTGCCGTTGGGCTCATGCCCAACAAGACTTTTGATGGCGCGGTCCTGGAGTCGGGCGATCCGCCGACCCTAGCGCATTTCGGGCAAGGTCGCGCCTATGACGTTCAGTTGAAGATTTTTACCCGCACCATCCACGTCAGTTGGGCTGACCACGTCACCACCGAAGATTGAGCCTCAGCTACTGATCTTGACGATCACGGTAGGCGAGTTCGGAACGAGCGGCTGCGTTGCGTTTGGCGCAGGGTTGCGGTTGACCAGTCGCACGTCTTCCGTTGTGGAGACGCCAGATTGGTTCGGGTATTGCTGCGTCGTAAAACCCACAGGTAGACGACCCGTCGTAAGTTGCGCTTGGTCTGCCATGGCAGGTTCGCCTTTGGCGGCATATGCCGCACCGTTTCTTTGCTCGGACTCTTCTATAAGATAGAAGAGCAACTTCCTATACTGGTTAGTTTACGCTGACATGGCGCCTTAGCACAGCGGGGCAGGCCACATAAGCTGTGTAGCCCCTTCTGCTGATGCGCATTCGGTCACGCCGCGAGCCGCCTGACGGCCTGACGCGCGGGCCCACACCAAGGTCCGTCGCTTGCCGTCGAGGCGGTAATCCATCCTCCAGTACTTGCCGGCAGCGCTGACCAGCAAGTACATGCCACCTCCGTCGGAGTACTTGTCCCCGCTGGGCTTGCCAGTGTGTTTAACCTGTCGAACGAACGTGTCTCCGAGTGCCATCGCTGTCCCCATGTGACGGTATGTCATGCTACGTAGTGCGACTGCGTGAGGCAACAAAAAACCCGCAATGCCAGGAAGCATGCGGGTTCTGAGCTGGTTTGAGACGCCGCCAGGAATCGAACCTGGATCTCAGCCTTCGGAGGGCCGAATTCTATCCGTTGAAATACAGCGAGATGGGGCTCCGGCCAGCGACCGGAGCCGGTCATTATCGCCCATCAGGCGGCGGCCTTGCAGGCTGCGTCGACAACCATCGACGGGCGCTCGAACCCCAGGCCAGCCAGGTAGACGCGGAAGATGTGGCGGCCGGCCGGCACGAGATCGAAGGCCTCGGGTTCCAGCAGCCAGTCCTGGATCAGCCCGCTGATCACCGCATGCAGGCCGTAGGCCGCGGTCTTGACCGGAATCGGCAGCTGAATGTCCGCCTGGCGCGCCGCGTGCTGCAGCGCATTGCCGAAATCGACCACGCATTCGTTACGCGCGCTGCGATGGCGCTGCAGCACCGCGTCCATGTCGCTGGTGTATTCGACCTTGAGCGTGGCGACCTCGAACACGCGCCGCACCTGCGGATCGCTGACCATCAGGCTCAGGGCCTGGACCATCACCCGCTCGATCGCCACCAGCGGATCCTCGCCTGTCGTGCTCGCCTCACGCGTCGCCGCCTCCAGCGGCAGCGTGACGCGCTCCATCATCGCGTTGAAGAGGTCCGCCTTGTCCTTGAAGTGCCAGTAGATCGCCCCACGCGTGGCGCCGGCCTGCTGCGCGATCTGCTGCAGCGAGGTCTGCGAAACGCCTTGGCTTTGAAACAGCACTTCGGCAGCATCGAGCAGCCGGTGCCGTGTCGCCTGCGCCTCTTCCTTGGTACGTCGGACCACTATGCCCCCTTATGGATATGAGGTTAATGACTATACATGCATGAATGTATGTAAACTAGAGGGCCTCCCGATGGCCTGACTCGCCGTGATGCTTTAGGCACCCGCGCCGCGACGTACCGTCCCCCTTCTTTGCTCAAAGGAATCGCATGCCTGTACTGCATGTCTCGCGTCATTCGTTGTTTTCGCCGCGCCGCGCGGCCGTCGCGGCCGCGGTCGCTGCGGTGCTTGCGCTCGCGGCCTGCGGCAAGAGCGGAGCACCGGCCGCCGCCCAGGGTGGCGGCGGCGCACCGCCGCCGCCCGAAGTCGGCGTGGTGGTCGCCACGCCGACCGATGTCGGACTGGTGACCGAGCTGCCCGGCCGGCTCGAAGCGTCGCGCGTGGCTGAAGTGCGCGCCCGTGCCGCCGGCATCCTGCAGCAGCGGCAGTTCCGCGAAGGCAGCGACGTGAAGGCGGGCCAGCCGCTGTTCCGCATCGACCCCGCGCCCTACGCCGCTGCCGCGCAGAGCGCCGAGGCGAGCCTGGCGCGCGCCGAAGCCAATGCGGTGCAGGCCAAGGCACTGGCCGAGCGCTACAAGCCGCTGGTGGAAGCCAACGCGGTCAGCAAGCAGGAATATCTCAATGCCGTGGCCGCGGCCAAGACCGCCGAAGCGGATGTTGCGGTGGGCCGCGCCTCGGTGCAGACCGCCAGAATCAATCTCGGCTACGCGAGCGTGACGGCGCCGATTTCCGGCCGCATCGGCCGCGCGCTGGTGACCGAAGGCGCACTGGTGGGCCAGGGCGATGCGACCGCGCTGGCCGTGGTCCAGCAGATCGACCCGATGTACGTGAACTTCACCCAATCGGCCAGCGACGTGCTCAGACTGCGCCGCGCGATGGAGGCCGGCCAGTTCAAACGCGCCAGCGGCGCCGACGCGGCCAGCGTGCGCATCCTGCTGGAAGACGGCAGCGAGTACGCGCTGCCGGGCAAGCTGCTGTTCTCCGACCTGACGGTCGATTCCACCACCGGCCAAGTCACGCTGCGCGCCGAAGTCCCGAATCCGAAGGGCGAGCTGCTGCCCGGCCTTTACGTGCGCGTGAAGGTGGAGCAGGCCCAGGTCAGCAACGCGATCACCGTGCCGCAGCAGGCGGTCACGCGCACCCAGCAGGGCGACACGCTGACGGTGGTCGATGCCGAGGGCAAGATGCACAAGCGCACGGTGAAGATCAGCGCGGCCCAGAACAACCAGTGGATCGTGCTCGATGGCCTGAAGGCCGGCGAGCAAGTCATGGTCGACGGCTTCCAGAAGCTGATGATGATGCCGCCCGGCGCGCCGGTGAAGGCAGTGCCCTGGAAGGCGCCGACGCCGGCTTCCGCCGGCTCTGCGAACGCTGCTCCTGCTGCCGCGGCAGCCGCTTCGGCTCCCGCCGCGAAGCAGTAAGGAGCGTCCCCGCATGGCCAAATTCTTCATCGACCGCCCGATCTTCGCGTGGGTGATCGCGCTGTTCGTCATCGTGGTGGGCGCCGTGTCCATCACGCAGCTGCCGATCGCGCAGTACCCGCCGGTGGCACCGCCGGCCATCGTCGTCAACGTCGCCTATCCCGGCGCCTCGGCCCAGACGCTGGAGGACAGCGTGCTCTCGGTCATCGAGCGCGAGATGAACGGCTCGCCGGGCCTCATCTACATGGAATCGGTGGCGCAGGCGGACGGCACCGGCACCATCACCATCACCTTCGAGACTGGCACCAACGCCGATCTCGCCCAGGTGGACGTGCAGAACCGGCTGTCGCGCGCCACGCCGCGGCTGCCGGCGGCCGTGACGCAGCAGGGCGTGCGCGTGGACAAGTCGCGCAACAACTTCCTGCTGTTCGCGATGCTGTCCTCCGACAACCCGGCGATCGACACCACGGCGCTGGGCGACTACGCATCGCGCAACGTGGTGCCCGAGCTGCAGCGCGTGGCCGGGGTAGGCCAGGCCCAGCTCTTCGGCACCGAGCGCGCGATGCGCATCTGGATCGACCCGGCCAGGCTGCAGGGCTACAACCTGTCGGCGGCCGAGGTCAACGCGGCGATCCGCGCCCAGAACGCGCAGGTCTCCTCGGGCACCATCGGCGACCTGCCCAACGTGGCGGGCCAGGCCATCGCGGCCACCGTGGTGGTCAACGGCCAGCTAACCTCGACCTCGCAGTTCGGCGACATCGTGCTGCGCGCCAACACCGACGGCTCCAGCGTGCGGCTCAAGGACGTGGCGCGCATCGAGCTCGGCGGCCAGGCCTACTCGACCTCGGCGCGGCTCAACGGCGAGCAGGCGGTGGGCATCGGCGTGCAGCTCGCCCCCGGCGGCAACGCGCTGCAGTCGGCCAAGGCGATTCGCGCCAAGATGGCCGAGCTCGAACGCTACTTCCCGCAAGGCGTGAAGTGGACCATCCCCTACGACAGCTCGCGCTTCGTGAACATCTCCATCACCGAGGTGGTGAAGACGCTGTTCGAGGCGGTGGCGCTGGTGTTCCTGGTGATGTTCCTGTTCCTGCAGAACTGGCGCTACACGCTCATCCCGACAATGGTGGTGCCGATCGCGCTGCTGGGCACCTTCGGCATCCTGCTGGCGCTGGGCTTCTCGATCAACGTGCTGACCATGTTCGGCATGGTGCTGGTGATCGGCATCGTGGTGGACGACGCGATCGTGGTGGTGGAGAACGTCGAGCGCATCATGAGCGAGGAGGGGCTCTCGCCGCTGGAAGCCACGCGCAAGGCGATGCGCCAGATCTCCGGCGCCATCATCGGCGTGACGGTGGTGCTGATCTCGGTGTTCGTGCCGCTGGCCTTCTTCGCCGGCTCCACCGGCAACATCTATCGCCAGTTCTCGGCGGTGATGGTGGCCTCGATCGCCTTCTCGGCCTTCATGGCGCTGTCGCTCACGCCGGCTCTGTGCGCCACGCTGCTCAAGCCCGTGGAGGCCGGCCACCACCACGAGAAGCGCGGCTTCTTCGGCTGGTTCAACCGCAGCTTCGCCCGTACCGCCAAGGGCTACGAGAGCCTGGTGGCGCGCATCCTCAAGCGCGCGGCGCGCTACCTGGTTATCTACGTGGCCATCATCGGCGCCGTGGTGCTGGTCTACCGCCAGCTGCCCACCTCCTTCCTGCCGCAGGAAGACCAGGGCTACATCATCGTCAACGTGCAGCTGCCGCCGGGTGCGACGAAGGAGCGCATGCTGTCGGTGATGCAGGATGTGGAGAAGTACATCCTGAAGCAGCCCGAGGTGGAGAGCATGGTCGGGGTGCTGGGCTTCAGCTTCTCGGGCCAGGGCCAGAACGCCGGCCTCGCCTTCGTGACGCTCAAGGACTGGGAGCAACGGCACGACCCGAGCCATTCGGCCGAGGCGGTGGCCGGCCGCGCCTTCGGGGCGCTGTCGGGCATCCGCGACGCCTTCATCTACCCGCTGTCGCCGCCGCCCATCCCCGAGCTCGGCAACGCCAGCGGCTTCAGCTTCCGCCTGCAGGACCGCGGCGGCGCCGGCCACGAGGCGCTGGTCAACGCGCGCAACCAGCTGCTCGGCATGGCCGGCAAGAGCCCGATCCTGACGCAGGTGCGCCCGGACGGCCTGGAAGACGCGCCGCAACTGCAGATCGAGATCGACCGCGACAAGGCGAACGCGCTGGGCGTGAGCTTCGACGCCATCAACAGCACGATGTCGACGGCGCTGGGCTCGACCTACGTGAACGACTTCCCGAACCAGGGGCGCCTGCAGCGGGTGGTGGTGCAGGCCGACGCGCCGGCGCGCATGCAACCTGACGACCTGCTCAGGCTCAACGCCAGCAACACCAAGGGCGAGCCGGTGCCGCTGTCGGCCTTCGCGAGCACGCGCTGGATCACCGGCGCGCAGCAGACGGTGCGCTACAACGGCTACCCCGCGGTGCGCATCTCGGGCTCGGCCGCGCCGGGCTCCAGCTCGGGCGCGGCGATGGCCGAGATCGAAAAGCTCGCCGCGCAGCTGCCGCCGGGCTTCGGCTACGAATGGACCGGCCAGTCGCGCGAAGAGAAGCTCGCCGGCGCGCAGGCGATCATCCTCTACGCCTTCTCGATCCTGGCCGTGTTCCTGTGCCTGGCCGCGCTCTACGAGAGCTGGACGATTCCGCTGTCCGTGATCATGGTGGTGCCGCTGGGCGTGCTGGGCGTGCTGCTCGCGACCTTGCTGCGCGCCTATTCGAACGACGTGTACTTCCAGGTCGGCCTGATCACCATCATCGGCCTGTCGGCGAAGAACGCGATTCTGATCATCGAATTCGCCAAGGACCTGCAGGCGCAGGGCAAGGGCGTGGTCGAGTCGGCGCTGGCCGCCGCCCATCTGCGGTTCCGCCCGATCATCATGACCTCGCTGGCCTTCGGCCTCGGCGTGCTGCCGCTGGTGCTGGCCACGGGCGCGGGCTCGGCGAGCCAGCGCGCGATCGGCACCGGCGTGATCGGCGGCATGGTGACCGGCACCGCGCTCGCGGTGATTTTCGTGCCGGTGTTCTTCGTGGTCGTGCGCAGCCTGTTCAAGGGCAGCGAGCGCCAGCACGAGGTCGACAAGCGCCACGCGCAAGCCGCAGGCATCGAGGAGGCCCCAGCCCATGACTAAAAAGAAATTCGTCTCCACCGCGCTGGCCGGCGCCGCAGCCATGGTGCTGGCCGGCTGCTCGCTCATCCCGGCGTACGAGCGCCCTGCCGCGCCCGTGCCGGCCGTCTACCCGGGTGCGCAGCCCGCCAGCAGCGCGCAATCGCCCGCCTCCACGCTCGCCTGGCAGGACTTCTTCACCGACGCGCGCCTCGCCAAGCTGATCGAGACCGCGCTGGCCAACAACCGCGACCTGCGCGTGTCCGTGCTCAACATCGAGCAGGCGCGCGCGCAGTTCCAGATCCAGCGCGCGGCCCAGTTTCCCGCGCTCGATCTCACGGCCAGCGGCTCGCGTTCGAGCCCGAACGCGCTCCAGGCGATAGGCGTGGGCGGCAGCGTGGCATCGAGCTATTCGGTCAACCTAGGCATCACCGCCTGGGAACTCGACTTCTTCGGCCGCGTCGCCAGCCTCAAGGAGCAGGCGCTGGCGCAGTACCTCGCCACCGAGGAATCGCGCAAGGCGGCGCAGATCAGCCTGATCGGCGCGGTCGCCAGCGGCTGGCTCACGCTGATCGCGGATGACCAGCTGCTCGAGCTCACGCGCCAGACCCTGGCAACGCGCGAGGAGTCGCAGAAGCTCACGCGCATGCGCTTCGACAGCGGCGTGGTCTCGGAGATCGACCTCCGCCTTGCCGACACGCTGGCCGAGTCCGCGCGTGCGTCCTACGCCGAGCAGCAGCGCCTGCGCATGCAGGACGAGAACGCGCTGGCCCTGCTGCTCGGCGCGCCGGTGCCGGCCGCGGCCACCGAAGGCGGCCGCGGTCTCGATGCGATCGCGCCGATGCCGGACCTGCCGGCCGGCCTGCCCTCCGACCTGCTGGGCGAGCGGCCCGACATCCGCGCCGCCGAGCAGCAGCTGATCGCGGCCAATGCCAACATCGGCGCGGCGCGCGCGGCCTTCTTCCCGCGCGTCACGCTGACCTCGTCGATCGGCACCGCGAGCAGCGAGTTCTCGGGCCTCTTCGACAAGGGCTCCAAGGCGTGGTCCTTCGCACCGCAGATCACGTTGCCGATCTTCGATGCGGGCCGCAACCAGGCCGGGCTGGATTCGGCACGGGCCGGCCGCGAGATCGCGGTGGCGCAGTACGAGAAGTCGATCCAGACGGCCTTCCGCGAGGTCGCCGACGCGCTGGCCGGCCGCGCCACGCTCGGCGAGCAGCTGCGGGCCCTGCGCGCGCAATCGAACGCCGAGGAGGTCCGCTTCAAGCTCTCCGATTTGCGCTACCGCAACGGCATCGCGAGCGCACTCGACCTGCTCGATTCGCAGCGCTCGCTCTACAGCGTGCAGCAGGCGGCGGTGCAGACCCGGCTGCTGCAGTTGCAGAGCCAGGTTGCGCTCTACAAGACACTGGGCGGCGGCTGGGCTACACGATGAGAGGGTCAGAGAGGCGCCCCCGGGGCGCCTCTCTATAATCGCCGGTTGATTTCGAAAACGCCCCCGAAGAGCCCCCGATATTGAGGACGCCAATGAGCGACGACCCGCACTACCAGGCCACAGAAGACGCCCACACCGGCCCGATCAAGAACCCGAAACAGCTGCTCCTCGCGGTCTTCTTCTCGTTCATCGCTCCCATCCTGATCATCGCGGGCCTCGTCTCCTACGTGGTCTCCGGCACCCATCCCTCGGGCGATGCGCAAGGCGACAACATGTCTCTCTACGGCGTGTCGAAGGAAGCGCGCGATCGCGAGATTGCCGAACGCCTCAAGAAGGTCGGCTCGATCGAGATCCGCGATGCCAACCGGCCGCTCGCCGCCGGCGAAGCCGTGTTCAAGGCGCAATGCGTGGCCTGCCACGGCGCGCCCGGCATCCCGACCGCTCCGCACCTCAACGATGCCGCGGCCTGGGGCCCGCGCATCGGCCAGGGCTACGCCACGCTGCTCGAGCATGCGCTCAAGGGCAAGGGCGCCATGCCCCCGCAGGGCGGCGGCGACTTCGAGGATGTGGAGATCGGCCGTGCGGTGGTCTACCTGGCCAATTCGGGCGGCGCCAAGTTCCCGGTGCCGGACCGTCCCGCGGCGGCGGCACCCGAGGGCGCGGCGTCCAATGCCGCTGCCGCGCCGGCGGCTGCAACAGCGGCCAAGTAAGAAGGCCTGCACCCCCTCGAACAAAGAGCCCGCATGCGGGCTCTTTTTCATTGGCGCGCGAGATGGATTCAGGGCGCCGGCGGCTTGACCGGCTGGCCCGCGGCCGGGCTCATGACATGGCCGAAGCGCGCAGGCAGTTCCGCGGCGCGCACGTTCTCCGGCGCCCAGCGCCCCGCTTCGACCGCCTCGGCCGCCACGCCCACGTCCTGCGTATGGACCAGCCCGAGGCCGAGCGGCGCCACCAGGTAGAGCTTGCCCTCCTCGTCGAGCAGGCAGGCCGAGGGCTCTACGCCCAAGCCGCTGTGCGAACGCACCGAGAAGTCCTCGGCCACGCGCCAGATCCACGGCGCGGCTTCGAGCTCGACGTACACGCGCTGCGGGCCGTTCTGGAAGAACCACTGGCCGCGCTCGTCGTGTTCGTAGTTGCGCTGGATGAAATCGATCAGCTTGTCGTGCTTGAGCAGCGAGCCCTTGGCCACCGGAAAAGGCCCCATGGCCTGGGTGCGGTCGTCACGCATGTACCAGTTGCCGCGCGCGTCCAGGCCGAGCCAGCCGTAGCAGTGCGGCACGTTGGGCCACTTGGCGAGCGCCTGTTTGACGATGTCGTCCATGGCGCTCATTCTGGCGCGGATCGGGCCGCGCGGCTGTAGTTCAAGCGCTCAAATGCTGTGCAAGCCAGCCGCCGACGCGCTCCGGCATGCCGCGCACATGGCCGGGCGGCGCGCCCAGCGGAAAGCCCACATGGCCGCCATGGGCCGGCTGCCACAACGTGACGTGGCGGCCGACCTCGTCCTGGCGCGGCAGGCTGGCCGCCGGCACGAAGGGGTCGTTGGTGGCATTCACCGCCAGCGCGGGAATGCGGATCGCGTGCAGATGGGGCTTGGCCGAGCCCCGCGTCCAGTAGTCGTCGGTGTCGCGAAAGCCGTGCAGCGGCGCGGTGAACACGTTGTCGAAGGCGTAGAGATCCTGCGCCGCGAGGAGCTTGTCGCGGTCGAACAGGCCCGGATGCTGGGCCAGCTTGGCCAGCGCCTTGGGCTTCATGGTCGACAGGAACATGCGCGTGTAGACCAGCCGGTTGAAGCCGCGGCCGATCGCCGAGCCGCCGGCGGCCAGGTCGAGCGGCGCCGAGATCGAGGCCACGGCGCTGACCAGCTTCGAGGCCTCGTCACCCGCCTCTTCGGTCCAGCGCAAGAGCGCATTGCCGCCAAGCGAGACACCTGCCGCCAGCATCGGCCCGCCATGCTGCGCGTGCAAGCGCCCGAGGATCCAGCCGACCTCCTCATAGTCGCCCGAGTGGTAGGCGCGCGGCGCGAGATTGAGTTCGCCGCTGCAGCCGCGGAAATGCGGCACCGCATAGTCCCATCCGCGGACCATCGCAAAGGCCGCGAAAGCCTCGGCGTAGTGGCTCTTCGACGAGCCCTCGAGGCCGTGGAACAGGATCAGCAGCGGCTTCGCCCCGGAACCGGCCGCATCGAGAAAGTCCACGTCGATGAAGTCGCCGTCCGGCGTGCCCCAGCGCTCGCGCCGATAGGCCGGCAAAGGGGCCTCCACGCGCCGTGCATAGAGCGCGGGCCAGATGGTTTGGAGGTTGCCGCCGGGCAGCCAGAGGGGCGCGACGTATTGCATGTCAGTGAAGCGTCTGGGGGGCAGCGTCGTCCTCGTCTTCGGGCGCGTGCACGCTGCCCGGGCTTGCATGGTGCGCCACCATGCGCCAGCCCTGGGCGGTCTTGTGATAGACGTTGGTGGCCAGCACGAAGGCATGGCGCGGCCCCTCGGCGGTAAGCACCTCGATGCGCTCCAGCACGTTGTGCACCGCGCTCGCGAGCGATTCGACCCGGCGCACGCGTGCCGGCGTGGCGTGGATCGCGCCATTGGCGAACATGTGCTCGAAGGCGGCGCGGATCGCCTCGGTGCCCACCAGCCGCGGGCCGCCGGGATGGACGCAGAACACCTCGTCCTCGTCGGCCCAGCAGACCATCAATGCATCGATATCGCCGCGCTGCAGCGCTTCGTAGAAGGCGGCCTCGACGTCGTCGGCGGTGCCGCCGGCGGCAGCGGCGCGGAGTTTGGTCTTGGGCATGGCAGAGGAAACAGGCAACTGACGGTGATTGTGCGGGGACCTTGCACCAAAGCCGGCCACGACCGCACAGACCAAACGCTCCATTTTGGACCATTTGGTCCAATTTCGATCGACGGAAACCTGTAAGTGGTTGATTTTAAAAGACTTAGCCAAATGGCACGGCCTATGCATAAGACCGTCGGCGCGCGTCCTTCGGCGTTGCGCCCACAGCCCATCCCTCACCTTCGGTCCAGGAGCGCAACGCATGAACGTCGGCATCTTCATCCCCATCGGCAACAACGGCTGGCTGATCTCGGAGAACGCCCCCCAGTACAAGCCGAGCTTCGAACTCAACAAGCAGATCACGCAGAAGGCCGAGCACTACGGCGTGGACTTCGCGCTCTCGATGATCAAGCTGCGCGGCTTCGGTGGCAAGACCGAGTTTTGGGATCACAACCTAGAAAGCTTCACGCTGATGGCCGGGCTGGCCGCCGTCACCTCGAAGATCAAGCTCTTCGCCACGGCGGCCTCGCTGGTCATGCCGCCGGCCATCGTGGCGCGCATGACCTCCACCATCGACTCGATCTCCAACGGCCGCTTCGGGCTCAACCTCATCACCGGCTGGCAGAAGCCCGAGTACTCGCAGATGGGCATGTGGCCCGGCGACGAATTCTTTGCGACCCGCTACCGGTACCTGTCGGAATACGTGCAGGTGCTGCGCGAGCTGTGGACCACCGGGCAGTCCGACTTCAAGGGCGAGCACTTCAAGATGGACGACTGCCGCGTGAGCCCGAAGCCGCAGGCCGACATGAAGGTGATCTGCGCCGGCCAGAGCGACGCCGGCATGGACTTCTCCGCGAAGTACGCCGACTACAACTTCTGCTTCGGCAAGGGCGTCAACACGCCCAAGGCCTTTGCGCCGGCGGCCGAGAAGCTCATCGAGGCGACGAAGAAGACCGGCCGCCACGTGACCTCCTACGTGCTCTTCATGGTGATCGCCGATGCCACCGACGAAGCCGCGCGCGCCAAGTGGGCGCATTACAAGGCCGGCGCCGACCAGGAAGCGCTGGCCTGGCTCACGCAGCAGAGCGCGGCCGACACCAAGTCGGGCGCCGACACCAACGTGCGCCAGATGGCCGACCCGACCTCGGCGGTCAATATCAACATGGGCACCCTGGTCGGCTCCTATGCGACGGTGGCGCGCCTGCTCGACGAAGTCGCCGAGGTGCCCGGCACCGAAGGCGTGCTGCTGACCTTCGACGACTTCGTGCTCGGCGTGGAGGCTTTCGGCGAGCACATCCAGCCGCTGATGAAAAGCCGCACGCACATCGCGAGCCCCGTGCCTTCGCGCGTCGCCGTCGAGCGCCTGGCCGCCTGATTCGAAGTGACCCCGCCATGAAGAACACCACCATCGCCTCCAGCACGCCGGCGGGCGTGCCGAACGCACCGGGCGCGCCCGCGCCGCTGGTGCTGCCCGCCCGGCCCGAACCGCTGGCGCTGCATGCCGCCAACTCGGCGCTGATCGTCGTCGACATGCAGAACGCCTACGCCTCGATTGGCGGCTATGTGGATACCGCCGGCTTCGACATCTCGGGCGCGCAGGGCGTGATCGCCAACATCGCGCGCACCATCGCCGCCGCGCGCGCGGCCGGCATGCTGGTCGTGTTCCTGCAGAACGGCTGGGACCCCGATTACGTGGAAGCCGGCGGCCCCGGCTCGCCCAACTGGTACAAGTCCAACGCGCTCAAGACCATGCGCAAGAAGCCCGAGCTGCAAGGCAAGTTCCTCGCCAAGGGCGGCTGGGACTACGCGCTGGTCGATTCGCTCCGGCCGCAAGCCGGCGACATCGTCATCCCCAAGACCCGCTACAGCGGCTTCTTCAACAGCACGCTCGACAGCAGCTTGCGCGCGCGCGGCATCCGCAACCTGGTCTTCACCGGCATTGCCACCAACGTGTGCGTGGAGTCCACGCTGCGCGACGCCTTCCACCTCGAGTACTTCGCCGTGATGCTCGAAGACGCAACGCACGAGCTCGGCGGGCCCGCTATCCAGCGGGCCGCGGTCTACAACGTCGAGACCTTCTTCGGCTGGGTCTCGAAGGTCGACGATTTCTGCAGCACCTTCGCGCCCGAGGCCGCCACCCAACCTGCAGCGGCCGAAGCGGCTACTGCCTGATTTCACTTTCCCGAAAGGAGCAACGAACCATGCCCAAGCAAGCCATCATCCCGCCCGGCACCGGCGTGCCGCTCGCACCCTACGTTCCCGGCACGCTCGCCGACGGCGTGCTCTACGTGTCGGGCACCCTGCCCTTCGACAAGGACAACAACGTGGTCCATGTCGGCGACGCGAGCGCGCAGGCGCGCCATGTGCTCACCACCATCCAGGGCGTGGTCGAGGCCGCCGGCGGCAGCATGGACGATGTGACCTTCAACATGATCATGATCAAGGACTGGGCCGACTACGCGAAGATCAATGCGGTCTATGCCGAGTTCTTCCCCGGCACCAAGCCGGCGCGCTACTGCATCCAGTGCGGCCTGGTGAAGCCCGACGCCTTGATCGAGATCGCCTCGATCGCGCACGTGGGCAAGAAGGCCTGAGCATGCCGCTGCACTACGAGGTGCACGGGCCGGCCGAGGGCGAGGCCGTGCTGCTGTCCTCGGGCCTCGGCGGCTCGGCGGGCTTCTGGCAGCCGCAGCTCGCTGCATTGATCGGGGCCGGCCACCGCGTGATCGCCTACGACCAGCGCGGCACCGGCCGCAGCCCTGCCGACCTGCAGGCCGACTATGCGATCGCCGACATGGCGCGCGACCTGATCGAGATCCTCGACGCCACCTCGACGCCACGCTGCCACCTGATGGGCCACGCGCTCGGCGGCCTGGTCGGCCTGCAGCTCGCGCTCGACGCACCCTCGCGCGTGGCCAGCCTCGTGCTCGTCAACGCGTGGTCGAAGCCCAATCCGCATTCGGCCCGCTGCTTCGACGCGCGGCTGGCGCTGCTCGGCGCCTGCGGCCCACGCGCCTATGTCGAGGCGCAGCCCATCTTTCTCTACCCCGCCGCCTGGTGCGCCGCCCACGCGCAGCGCGTGGCCGACGAAGTCGAGCATGCGCTCGCGCATTTCCCCGGCGAGGCCAACATGCGCGCGCGCATCGGCGCGCTGCGCGCCTTCGATGTCGACGCGCGGCTGGCCGAGATCGCTGCGCCCGCGCTGGTGGCAGCCGCCACCGACGACGTGCTGGTCCCCTGGACCTGCTCGCAGCGCCTCGCCGAGGGCCTGCCTCACGGGAGCCTCGAGTGCGTGCCCCATGGCGGCCATGCACACAGCGTGACCGAGGCCGAGCTCTTCAACCGCAGCCTGCTCGCCTTCCTGGCGCGCGTGGGCGCACCTGGAGTCCCCGCATGAAACCCTCCCTGGACGACGCCGCCCTGGCACTTCTTTTCACCGAGGCCCGCTCGCACAACGGCTGGCGCTCCGAGCCGGTCTCCGACGCCTTGCTCGAACAGGTCTACGCGCTGGCGCGCACCGGGCCGACCTCGGCCAACTGTTCACCGGGCCGCTTCGTCTTCGTGCGCACGCCCGAGGGCAAGGCGCGCCTGGCGCCGGCCTTGTCGAAGGGCAATCTGGCGAAGACGATGAGCGCGCCGGTCACCGTGATCGCGGCCTGGGACAGCGCCTTCTACGACAAGCTGCCCACGCTGTTCCCGCATGCCGACGCCAGAAGCTGGTTCACCGGCAGCGTCGAGGCCGCCCGCGAAACCGCCTTTCGCAATGCCACGCTGCAAGCCGCCTACCTGCTGCTCGCCGCGCGCGCGCTGGGGCTGGATGCGGGGCCGCTGTCCGGCTTCGACAGGGCGAAGATCGACGCCGCCTTCTTCACCGGCACGCCCTGGACCACCAACTTCCTGATCAACCTGGGCCACGGCGACCCTTCGAAGCTGTTCGGCCGCCTGCCGCGCCTGGACTTCGCAGAAGCCTGCGCGCTCGCCTGAGGAAAGCACCGCCGCCATGAACGCCTTGCCCAAGAGCGACTACCGCGATGCGATGGCCCGCCTCGGCGCGGCCGTGCATGTCATCACCACCGACGGCCCCGGCGGCCGCGCCGGCTTCACCGCATCGGCCGTGTGCAGCGTGACCGACGAGCCGCCGACGCTGCTGGTCTGCCTCAATCGCTCGGCCTCGGTCTACCCGGCCTTCCAGGCCAACGGCGTGCTCTGCGTGAATGCGCTGGCCGCGGGGCAGCAGGCGCTGTCGGGCCTGTTCGGCGGCAAGACGCCGATGGACGAGCGCTTCGCCGCGGGCCGCTGGAGCCGCAAGCGCACCGGTGCGCCGGTGCTCGAGGACGCGGCCGTGTCCTTCGACTGCCGCGTGTCGCAGGTGACGCGGGTGGGCACCCACGACGTGCTGTTCTGCGAGGCCGTTGCGATCTCGATCGGCGGCACCGCGCACGGCCTGATCTACTTCGACCGCCGCTACCACGACATCGTCGCCGCGCCGCACTGAGCGCGCGGCGCGCTCAGCGCGTGGTGATGCCGCCCAAGACGATGCGCTGCACGTTGTCCACCGTCTCTTCGAAGAACTCCGGGTCGTCCAGCGTGCGGCCCGTGATGGCCTGCACCTGCACGCCGAAGTCGGCGTAGTGCTGCGTGGTGGCCCACAAGGCGAAGATCAGGTGATGCGGATCGACCGGCGCGAGCTTGCCGGCGGCCACCCAGGCGCGGATCACTTCGGATTTGCGCGTCACCAGGTCGCGCAGCTCGCGATCGAGCTCGTCGCGCAAGAGCGGCGCGCCCTGGATCATCTCGAGGCAGAACAGGCGCGAGGCATCGGGCTGGTCGCGCGAGATCACCAGCTTGCGCCGGATGTAGTCGCCAATCGCCTGCCGCGGGTCCTGCTCGGCGCTGAAGCCGCGCAGCGGCTCCAGCCACACGGCGAGCAACTCGCGCAGCACCGAGACGTAGAGCTCCTCCTTGTTGGCGAAGTAGTAGAGCAGGTTGCTTTTCGAGACATCCGCACGCGCTGCGACCTGGTCGACGCTGGTGCCGTGCAGGCCGAAGCGCGAGAAGAGCCCGAGCGCCGCGCGCAGGATCGCCGCGCGCTTGTCCTCGATCTGGCGCAGCCGCCGGTTCACCGACGTGACGCTGCGCGCCACGGGCGCGCGCTTCGGATGCACGCGCTTGGATGGCGGCGCTTCGACGGCCAGCACGGACGGCGGCTTGATGCTGCTGCGAGTTTTCGGCATGTGTTGCTTTGCTTCTTTCTCCACCCGGGATTCTCGTTGTCTGCGATGCAGCCCGCATGCACGAGCCATACCGCCCATGGTACGCACCATGGCAACACCCGGCGCACGCATTCGCCGTGCCGCACCGCTGCCCGCGCACCACGCCGATGCAGCAAAGCGCATTTGTCCATTTGGTCCAACTGGCATGGACGTTGCATGTCGAAGCGCCGCCACCGTCACACCGAAGGATTGAAAGCATGACCCTGCTGTCCGTACCGATCATCGATCTGGCGCCCTTCTTTTCCGGAACGCCCGAAGGCAAGGCCGAGGTGGCGCGCAAGGTCGACGAGGCCTGCCGCAGCATCGGCTTCCTGGTCATCACCAACCACGGCATCGCCCCCGAACTCATCGCGCGCGTCTCCGCGGTCTCGCGTGGATTCTTCGCCTTGCCGCTGGCCGACAAGCGCAAGGTCGATCGCCCGCGCGACGACGCGGTGCGCGGCTACAGCGCGGTGGGCGAGGAAGGGTTGTCGTACAGCCTCGAAGAAGCGGCGCCGGGCGACCTGAAGGAGTCCTTCTCCATCGGTCCCTCCAATGTGCCGGCCGACGACTACCACCGGGGCGTTGCGGCCGGCCCGCACTTCGAGCCCAATGTCTGGCCCGATCTGCCGGGCTTCCAGCCGGCCTTCGACGAGTACTTCGAGGCGATGAGCGATCTCTCGCGTTCGCTGATGCGCATCTTCGCGCTCGCGCTGGAACTTCCCGAGACCTTCTTCGACGACAAGATCGACAAGCACATCAGCATGTTCCGCGTGCTGAGCTACCCGCCGCAGACCGAGGCTGCATTGCCCGGCCAGCTGCGCGCCGGCGCGCACAGCGACTACGGCAGCCTCACCGTCGTGCTGCCTGACGACAAGGGGCTGCAGGTCTTCAACAAGGCCGGCCAATGGGTCGACGTGCCGATGGTCGAAGGCGGCCTGGCGGTGAACATCGCCGACCTCATGATGCAGTGGACCAACGACCTGTGGGTCTCGACCTTGCACCGCGTGGTCAACCCGCCGCCGGATGCGGCCGCCACCAACCGCCGGCAGTCGCTGGTGTTCTTCCACCAGCCCAACTACGACGCGATGGTCGAGTGCCTGCCGAGCTGCCTCGCGCCGGGCGAAGCGCCCAAGTACGCGCCGATCTCTTCCGGCGACCACTTGAAGTCGAAGTTCCTGAAACAGACGACCTTCGGTGGCACCAAAGTGACAGCCTGAACATGCCTCATCTTTCCTACGTCAACGTCTTCTCGAAAGACGTCGTCGCGCTCAGCGGCTTCTACCAGCGCGTGTTCGGCTTCCCCGAGATCGAGGCCATCCGCTCGCCGATCTTCCGCGGCCTCGACGCGGGCAAGGCCAAGCTGGGCTTCAACGCCTTCGATGCGTACGAGCTCTTGCAGCTGGCCGAGTTCTCCGACACGCGCGGGGTCAAGTTCCTGCTGAACATCGATGTCGATTCGCAGGAGGAAGTCGACCGCATGGTGCCGGTCGCCGTCGCCGCCGGCGCCACGCTCGTCAAGGCGCCCTACGTCACCTACTACCACTGGTACCAGTCGGTGCTGCTCGACCCCGAGGGCAATGTGTTCCGTATCAATTTCATGATGAAAGGTCCGAGTGATGTTGCGTAAATCGATTCCTTGCGCGGTCGCCGCGCTTGTCGCGGGCGCCGCGCTGATCGGCCCGGCGGTGGCCGCCGACGGCTTCACCCTGAAGGGCAAGCCGAAGATCGCGATGCTGTACTTCGGCCCCAAGAACGACGGCGGCTGGACGCAGGCCTTCGACGAGGCGCGCATCAAGGTCGAGAAGGAAACGGGCGAGAAGATCCAGTTCGTCGAGAACGTGCCGGAAGACGCATCCGCCATCAAGCCCGCAGCCGAGAAGTTCATCCAGCGCGGCGCCAACATCATCATCGGCACCGCCTTCGGCTATTCCGACAGCTTCAAGGAGCTCGCGGCCAAGTACCCCGAGGTGGCCTTCCTCAACGGCTCGGGCACCAGCAACGGCGCCAACCTCGAATCCTTCTACGGCCGCACCTACGAGAGCCAGTACCTCTGCGGCATGGCTGCAGGCGCAGCCTCGAAGACCGGCAAGCTCGGCTTCGTCGCGGCCAACCCCTTCGGCGTCGTCAACTGGACCATCAACGCCTTCGCGCTCGGCGCGCAGAAGATGAACCCGAATGCCACGGTGAACGTGATCTACACCGGCTCGTGGAACGACCCGGTCAAGGAACGCGCCGCCGCGGCCGCGCTGATCGACCAGGGCGCCGACGTGATCGGCCAGCACGTCGACAGCCCGACGCCGCAGATCGTGGCGCAGGAGCGCGGCGTCTACGGCACCGGCCATCACCGCGACCTGCGGCAGTTCGCGCCCAAGGCCACGCTGTGCTCCTCGGTCTGGGTGTGGGACAAGTTCCTCACGCCGGAGCTGAAGAAGATCATGGCCGGCAACTGGAAGCCGGCGCAATACGGAGCCTTCATTCCGATGAGCGCGGGCGGCACCGACATCGCGGGCTTCGGCCCCGGGGTGCCGAAGGACAAGGCCGCCGCGATCACAGCAGAACGCGACGCGCTGCTCAAGGGCAAGCAGATCTATGCCGGCCCGCTGGCCGACCGCGACGGCAAGGAACGCGTCGCCAAGGGCGCCGTGCTGTCCGATGCCGATCTCTGGAAGATGGACTGGTTCGTCAAGGGCGTCGTCACGCAGAAATGACCACGGCGCTGCAGCTCCAGGGCATCCACAAGTCCTTCGACGGATTTGCGGCGCTGACCGACGCGCACTTCTCGGCGCGCTGGGGCGAGGTGCATGCGCTCTTGGGCGAGAACGGCGCGGGCAAGTCCTCGCTGATGAACATCGCGGCCGGCCTTTATGCGGCCGAGGCCGGCACGATGTCGGTCGACGACAACCCGGTGCGCTTCAGCGGGCCGCGCGATGCGGCGAAGGCGCGCATCGGCATGGTCCACCAGCACTTCCGGCTGGTGCAGCCCTTCACGGTGGCGCAGAACATCCTCCTGACCGCGCCGCGGTCCGAGCGCTTCGAAAGCCATGGCAAGCGCCTGCGCCGCGTCGAAGAGGCGATCCACGACAAGGCGCGAGAACTCGGCTTCGACATCGACCCGGCGCAGCGCGTGGACCGGCTGTCGGTGGCCGAGCAGCAGCGCGTCGAGATCCTCAAGGTGCTCTTGGCCGGCACGCGCATCCTGATCCTCGACGAGCCCACCGCCGTGCTGACCGACCAGGAGGCCGAGCGCCTGCTCTCGACCGTGCATGGGCTCGCGCGCCGCGGCGCGGCGGTGGTGCTGGTCACGCACAAGATGGCCGACGTCAAGCGCCATGCCGACCGCGTGACCGTGATGCGCGGCGGCCGCACGGTCGCGACGGTCGACCCGCAGCAGATGCCGGTGGGCGAGCTGGTCCGGCTCACGGTCGGCGAATCGATCACCGCGCCCGCCGCCGGGTCGACGCGCGCGAGGCCGGGCCCGGTGCGGCTCACGGTGCGCGGATTGCGTTCGCCCGAAGTGCAAGGCCGCCGCGTGCTCGACGGCATCGACCTCGACCTGCGCGCGGGCGAGATCTACGGGCTGGCCGGCGTCGGCGGCAACGGCCAGGGGGAACTGGCGGGCGCGATCATGGGCCTGCCGGGCCGGACCGAAGGCGAGATCGCGCTCGATCGCCATGGCGATCTCAAGGCGACGCCGACGACGGCGCGCCGTGCACTGGGGCTGGCGACCATTCCCGCCGACCGCTACGGCCTCGCGCTCGCAGGCGGCCTCTCGGTTTCCGAGAACTACGGCATCGGACAGGTCCACAGCGGGCGCTACGGCTCGGCCTGGCGCCTGAAGCGCCGCGAGATGGACCAGGACGCGCAAGCCGCCGTCGCCGCCTTCGACGTGCAGGGCGTGCGCTCGATCGCGCAGAAGGCTGCGCTGCTGTCGGGCGGCAATGCGCAGAAGCTGGTGCTGGCGCGCGAGTTCGGCAAGTCGCCGCCGCTGGTGCTGGCCCACAGCCCGAGCCGCGGGCTGGACGTGCGCGCCGGCGCCGAAGTGCATGCACGGCTGCGCGCCGCGCGCGATGCCGGCGCGGCCGTGCTCCTGATCAGCGAGGACCTCGACGAGGTGCTCGCACTGGCCGACCGCGTGGGCGTGATGACGCGCGGCCGCATCGTGGCCGAGTTCGCGCAGCCGGCGGACCGGCAGGCCATCGGCCAGGCGATGGTGGACCATGGCTGAGCCTTCGCTCGCGATGCCCATTACGCACCTCGCGGACACACCGGCGGCGGCATCCGCGCGCCAACCCTGGGCCGCGCGCCGCTATGCGCTCGAGATCCGCCAGCACATGGCCTGGCATTGGCAGGCGCTGATCCTCGCCGCCGCCATCGGCGTGGGGCTCCTGCTCTCGGCCGCCATCCTGGTGGCCGCGGGCGTGCCGGCCGGCGAGCTGGCGAACGAGTTCATCGTCCAGACTTTCCTCGATGGCCAGAACTTCCGCGCCGTGCTGTTCCAGGCGGCGCCGATGATCCTGGTCGGGCTGGCCGGTGCGATGGCCTTTCGCGCACGCTTCTGGAACCTCGGCCTCGAGGGCCAGATGATCTGGGGTGCGATCGGCGCCACGGCCGTTTCCTTCTTCGAGATCGGCCCGCCTTCCTTGCGCCTGCCGCTGATGTTCGTCGCCGCGCTGGCCGCCGGATTGCTGTGGGTGCTGGGCCCGGCGCTGCTCAAGCTCAGGCTGGGCGTCAACGAGATCATCTCGACCTTGATGCTCAACTACATGGCGGCCAACTTCCTGCTGCACCTGGTGTACGGCAGCTGGAAGGACCCGAAGGACAACTTTCCCTATTCGCCGCAGTTCCGCGCCTTCGAGCGCTTGCCCGATCTCTTCTCGGGCGTGAACAGCGCGATCCTGCTGGCCGCCATCGTCGCGTTGCTGGGATGGTGGCTGGTCGGCGTGAGCCGCGCCGGGCTGTACCTGCGCTTCGTCGACGCCAACCCGCGCATGGCGCATGCAGCCGGCGTGCCGGTGGCGCGCGTCGTCTACGGCGCGGTGCTGCTCTCGGGCGCGATGGCCGGCCTCGCGGGCTTCGCCGTCGCTGCGGGCCAGGAGGGCCGGCTCACGCAGGCCTTCTACCAGGGCTATGGCTTCTCCGGCATCCTGATCGCCTTCCTCGCGCGCAACAACCCGCTGGCCGCCAGCGTGGTGGCGCTGATGGTCGCGGCGCTGTTCGTGACCGGGCGCAGCCTGCAGGTGTTCTACCAGGTGCCCTTCTCGATGGTGCAGCTGATCCAGGCCGTGATCGTGGTGTGCGTGGCGTCGAGCGACTTCTTCATCAGGCATCGCCTGCGCCGCGTGGGCACCGGAGCAGCGTGATGGACATCGTCCTCAACTGGCTCGCCAACACGCCGGATTTCGCAGTGCCCTATGCGCTGGCCGCGCTGGGCCTGATCGTCTGCGAGCGCGCGGGCGTGCTTTCCCTCGGCGCCGAAGGGCTGATGCTGGTCGGCGCGCTGGCCGGCATCGGCGCGCAGCTGGCCTTCGGCGAGCCGGCGGTGTCGCTGCTGCTGGCCATGCTCGCGGCTACCGTCGTCTCGCTGCTGTTCGCGGTGATGGTGATCTGGCTGCGCGTCAACCAGGTGATCGCGGGTCTCGCGCTCGTGTTCTTTTGCCAGGGGCTCACGGCACTGGTCGGCACGCTGGCCCAATGGACCAACCAGGCCACGCCCGGCATCGGCACGATGGCGCTGTGGCCCTTCTCCTCGCTGCCCGTCGTCGGGCGCTTGGTCCAGCAGAACGCGATGGTCTGGCTCACGCTGCCGGTCTTCGCCGCCGTCACCTGGTTCCTGCTGCGCACCGATGCGGGCCTCAGGCTGCGCGCCGTGGGCGAGAACCCGCAGGCCGCCGATGCGGCCGGCCTCTCGGTTTCGGCCTGGCGCTTCGCGGCGGTGCTGGCCGGCTCTGCGCTGGTCGGCCTGGCCGGCGCCTACATCTCGGTGGTCAGCACCAAGCTGTGGATCGCCGGCATGACCGGCGGGCGCGGCTGGATCGCCGTCGGCCTCGTGATCTTCGCGCGCTGGTCGCCGTGGAAGGCGCTCGTCGGCGCGATGCTCTTCGGCTGCATCGAGGCGCTGATCCCGCAGCTGGCCGCGGCCGGCGTGCAGCTGCCGCAGTACTTCGTGCTGATGACGCCCTATGCGGTGACGCTGGGCGTGATGGTCTGGGTGGCGCTGGCCCGGCGCGGCGGCGACGGCGAGCCCGGCGCCCTGGGCGTGCCCTATGTGCGGGAGGAAAGGCGATGAAGGCCTACGTCTACGAACAGCCGCG
Organism: Variovorax sp. LjRoot84; assembly: GCF_964254305.1. NCBI lineage: Bacteria > Pseudomonadati > Pseudomonadota > Betaproteobacteria > Burkholderiales > Comamonadaceae > Variovorax > Variovorax sp. LjRoot84. The sequence continues at coordinate 489,766 of NZ_CAXUTE020000001.1, read as the reverse complement.
CGAGTTGGGCGCAGGCTTCGACGACTACCTCGACCCGGCCGCCACCGCCGTGATTTCGATCGACATGCACCGCGGCCATCTCGACGAAGGCCCCGACTGCCCTTGCCCGGCGCCGCGCGCCCGCGAGCTGGTGGCGCCGATCGACGCCTTCCACGACCAGGCCCGTGCGCTGGGCGTGCCCATCGTGCACGTCAAATCGGTGCTCAGACCCGATGGCGCCGACGACCTGCGCGGCATTCCAGCCGCATGGCGGCGCACCTTCCCGCTGCATGTGGGCGAGATTCCGAACGCCGCTGCGCACGCGATCGAGGGCAGCCGCTGGACCGAGTGGGTCACGCGCGTCGAGCCCGGCGATTTGCGCGTGGAAAACAAGCGCCGGCTCTCGGCCTTCTACCCGACCGACCTCGACTTCCTGCTGCGCAATCAGGGCATCCGCACCGTGGTGCTCAACGGCGGCTTCACCGACTGCTGCGTGCTCAACACCGCCTTCGACGCCAACAACCACAACTACCGCGTGATCGTGCTGCGCGACCTGGTGCGCGGCACCGACGCGCACCTCGAGGCCGCGGCACTCAGCATGGTGTCGCTGCACCTCGGGCTGGTGGTCGAGGCCGCGGATCTGCTGGCGCATTGGCAGCAGTACTTTTCCTTCGAAGTTCATCCATGAGCCGCCGGGCCGTTCCCAAGGCGAATACCGTAGCGCGCAGCGCGAAGGCTATCCAATGACATCCATTCCCCTCATCGATCTGCACGGCAACATCGACCCGGAGGTGCCGCTGGCCCGCGAATCGGCGGCGCGTCTGTACGAGGCGCTCAGCACCATCGGCTTCGCCTACATCGCGGGCCACAACGTCGCGCCCGCCTCGCGCGACGCGGCCTTCGAGGCCTCGCGCGAGTTCCATGCCTCGCCGCTCGAACGCAAGCAGTCGATCGCGATCAACGGCTTTCATCGCGGTTACATGGGCATGGCCACCTCCACCATCGTCACCTCCTCGGTGGCCAAGGTCACGCGGCCGAACATGAGCGAGTCGCTGATGCTGATGCACGAGCTGCCGCCGGACGACCCGCGGCTGCTCGCCGGCCTGCCGCTGCAGGGCCCCAACCAGTGGCCCGACTGGGTGCCGGACTTGCAGCCGCGCATCGAGCGCTACATCGCCGAGGTCGATGCGCTCTCGCGCTACATCGTGCAGCTGATCGCGATGAGCCTCGGCCTGCCGGCGCATGCGCTCGACCATCACTTCGACCATCCCACCACCTTCCTGCGCCTCTTGCACTACCCGCCGCAACCGCCGCAGGAAGACGAGCAGATCGGTTCGGCCCCGCACACCGACTATGGCGTCATCACGCTGCTGGCGCAGGACGACGCGGGCGGCCTTCAGGTGCGCCCGCGCGGCGGCGACTGGATCGAGGCGCCGCCGATCTCGGACACCTACGTGCTCAACGTCGGCGACATGCTCGCGCGCTGGACCAACATGCGCTTCGTCTCGACGCCACACCGCGTGATCAACCGCTCCGGCGGCGACCGCTATTCGCTGCCCTACTTCTTCGACCCGGGCATGGACGCGCTGATCGAATGCCTGCCGACTTGCACCGGCGAGGCGAACCCGTCGAAGCACGCGCCGGTGCGCTACGGCGACTACCTGCTCGACCGCCTGAACCGCAACTACGACTACCGCCGCGCGCCCACCGGCGATGCCGTCACCGCCTGATCCTTCCACTTGCCGCCTGAAAGGCTCCCCATGCTCGCTCTTCAAAACCGTCGCGACCTCCTCCTGCGCAGCCTCGGCGCTGCCGCCGGCCTCGCGCTGCCCACCCTGCCCTCGTTCGCCGCCTCGCCGCTGGTGGTCAACACCTACGGCGGCCGATGGGAGAAGTTCTGGCGCAGCGACCTGCTGCCGATGCTCGACAAGACGAGCGGCGTGCAGCCCACGCTCGACGTCGGCCTGGGCAAGAACTTCATCGCCAACCTGCGCGCCGCCGGCATCGAGAAGCCGCCCTACAGCGTGCTGATGGTCAACGAGAACATCGCGAGCGTGGTGCGCGGCGAGGGCTACTTCGAGCCCATCCCCGCGGCCAAGGTGCCCAACCTTGCGAACGTCTACCCCAACCTGCGCAACCCGGGCGACAACGGCGTGCGCGGCATCGTCTCGACCATCGGCATCGGCTACCGCAAGGACCTGGTGAAGACGCCGCCCAAGTCCTGGACCGACCTCTGGAGCAACCCCGAGTTCAAGGGCAAGATCGGCCTCTACCAGATCGGCAACACGGCCGCGATGCTGTTCCTCCTGATGACCGCCAAAATCTACGGCGGCTCGCAGGACGCGATCGACCGCGCCTTCGTCGAGATCAAGAAGCTGCTGCCCTTTACGCAGGCCGACTGGAGCGGCACGCTCTCGACCATGCTCACGCGCGGCGACGTGACGGTGGCGGTGATCGACTTTCCCGAGATCGTCGCGCTCAAGAAGAAGGGCGTGCCGGTCGAGATGGTGGTGCCGAGCGAGGGCGTGGTGGCCTTCGAGCAGTCCTTCAACATCCTCAAGAACGCGCCCAACAAGGAGGATGCCTACAAGTACCTGAACTTCATCCTGCAGCCCGAGGTGCAGGAGATGATGGCCAAGGAATTCTTCACCTCGCCCACCAACACCAAGGTGCAGCTGGCATCGGCGATGGCGGCCGACGTGCCGGTCAGCGGCCAGGCCATGGCCTCGATCGTCGGTTTCGACTGGAGCAAGGTCAATCCGCAGCTGCCGGCCATCACCGACCGCTGGAACCGGGAGATCAAGTGAGCGCGGTGCTGCCTGCCGGCACGCGGCCGGCGGATTCGGACGCGGCCGCCGCGGTGCGCGCGCGCCGCATGACGCGGCTCACGCTGCAAGGGCTCTGCAAGAGCTTCCAGGCCACGACGGCGCTGCACGCGCTGGAGCTTCACACCGAGCCCGGCGAGTTCATCTCGCTCCTGGGCCCGAGCGGGTGCGGCAAGACCACCACGCTGCGCTGCGTGGCCGGCTTCGAGTACCCCGACGAGGGCGCGGTGCTGCTCGACGGCGAAGACATCACCGGCCTGCCGCCCGAGCGCCGCGACATTGGCATGGTGTTCCAGAACTACGCGCTGTTCCCGCATCTCACGGTGCGGCGCAACCTCGCCTTCGGCCTGGAGATGCGCAACGTGCCCAAGGCCGAGATGGCGCGCCGCATCGACGCGGTGCTGGCGATGGTGCAGCTAACGAGCATGGCCGAGCGCTATCCGCGCCAGCTCTCGGGCGGCCAGCAGCAGCGCGTGGCGCTGGCCCGCGCGCTGGTGATCGAGCCGCGCCTGCTGCTGCTCGACGAACCGCTGGCCAACCTCGACGCGGTGCTGCGCGAGGACATGCGCGTCTTCATCCGCGAGCTGCACAAGCGCGTCGGCATCACCACGCTCTACGTCACGCACGACCAGGCCGAGGCGATGGTGATGTCCGACCGCGTGGCGGTGATGCTGGGCGGGCGGCTGCAGCAGTTCGACGTGCCCGAGGCGATCTACCTGCGCCCGCGCAGCGTCGATGTCGCGCGCTTCATCGGCCGCTCGAACCTGATCGAAGGCCGCGTCGAGTCGAAGCTGCCCGACGAAGGCGCGTGGCTGCGCTTTCGCATCGAGACTGCGCTCGGCACCGTGGAAGCCGACCATGACCAGCCGCTCGCGCCCGGCCAGGCCGTGCACGTCACGATCCGGCCCGAGGCCATCCACTTCGACGGCAGCGGCCCCTACCAGGGCCTGGTGGCCACCAGCTACTTCCTCGGCAGCAGCGTGGAGCACACGGTGCAATGCGCGGGCGGCCAGACGCTGCTGGTGCAGACCGCGCCGGGCCAGCGCGTCGCGGCCGGCGCCTCGAGTGGCATGCGTTTCGAGCCGGGGCACGCCTGGATCATCGCGGGGCAGGAATGAGTGCCATCGCCTCCGCCGCACCGGTGCCACGCGCGATGCAGGCCGTGCCGCTCGCGCGCCGCGCCTTCTGGCTGATCGCGCCGGCGCTGCTGCTGATCGGCGTCTTCCTGGTTCTGCCCTACCTCAACATCGTGCTGATGAGCCTGCGCCCGCCGGCCGTCGGCGCACCCTACGGCGCGGGCCTCACGCTCGCCAACTACGGCCGCGCGCTCTCCGACGGCTACCTGCTCGGCGTGCTGGGCGACACGCTGCTCCTGGGCCTCACCGTCACGCCGATCTGCCTGCTGCTGGGCTACCCGGTGGCCTACCACCTCGCGCGCACGACTTCGCGCTGGGGCAGCGCGCTCTACGTGCTGGTGCTCTCGCCGCTGCTGGTGGGCGTGGTGGTGCGCAGCTTCGGCTGGCTGATCCTGCTGTCGGGCAACGGCGTGGTCAACCGCGTGCTGCTCGACCTCGGCCTGGTCGAGACCGGCCTGCGGCTGATGAACAACCGGCTCGGCGTGACCATCGCGCTGGTGCACGTGTTCCTGCCCTTCATGATCCTGCCGCTGGTCGGCGTCATTCAAAGCATCGACCCGTCGCTCGAAGCGGCCGCGCGCTCGCTCGGCGCTTCGCGGCTCAAGGTGTTCTGGCGGCTCGTGCTGCCCTTGTCGTGGCCCGGCATTCAGGCCGGCACGATCCTGGTCTTCGTGCTGGCGCTGAGCGCCTACGTGACGCCGATGATGCTCGGCGGCGCGCAGGTCAAGACCATGTCGGTGCTGGTGGTGCAGAACCTGATCGACAACTTCCAGTGGCCCTCCGGCGCGGCACAGGCGCTGGTGCTCACGGCATGCGGCATGGCGGCGGTGGCGCTCTATGGGAAGCTGACCGGCCGCTTCATGAAGGGCCTGGCATGACGCGCCGCGCACCGCTGTCGCATCGCATCGCCGACGGCTTCGGCCTCTTCTACGTCGGCGCCGTCTACGCCTTTTTGCTGCTGCCGATCGCGATCATCGTACTGATGTCGCTCAACGCCGGCGAGTTCATGACTTTCCCGCCGCATGGCATCTCGCCGCGCTGGTTCGGCGCGCTGTTCGTCAACGAGGCCTTCATGCACGCCATCCGCAGCTCGCTGCTGCTGGCGGCGATCGCGACGCTGATCTCCTCGGTCATCGGCATCGCCGGCGCGCTCTACGTGGTGAGGTATGCGCAGCGGCTGCGCGAGCCGCTGCGCATGCTGCTGATGATGCCGCTCATGCTGCCCGAGATCCTGACCGCCATCGCGCTGCTGTTCTTCCTCTATGCGAGCGGCATCGGCACGCGCACGATGTTCGGTCTGGTGGTCGGCCACGTGCTGGTGACCCTGCCCTACGTGTTCACCAACGTCGCGTCGGCGCTCTACAACCAGGACGCCTCGCTCGAGCAGGCGGCGCGCAGCCTCGGCGCCTCGCCCTGGCATGCCTTCCAGCGCGTGACGCTGCCGCTGATCAAGCCCGGCATCATCACCGGCGCGCTGTTCGCCTTCGTGATCTCCTTCGACCTCTTCAACATGTCGCTGCTGTTGAAGGGCATCGGCATGACGACGCTGCCGCTGCAGCTCTTCGACTACCTGCGCTGGGACTTCGACCCGACCGCGGCCGCCGTGTCCACGGTCAGCATCGTGCTCACGCTGGCGGTGGTGGTGTGGGTGGACCGGACGGTGGGGCTGCGCTCGCTGCGCTTCGGCTAGCGCGCACGCAGCCAGCCCTCCGCCACCGCGCGCAGCTCGCCCTGCGCCGCCTGCCACACCAGCTCGGGCGCGGCCACGTGCACGCCCGGCGGCGCGATGCGCAGCGCGACGTCGACCAGCTCCGCCACCTTGGTCGCGCGCACCGGCTGCTCGCTGGTCGGCACCATGAAGCGGGCGACGGAGAGCATCCAGGCCGCCAGCCGCTCGGCCGGATTCGCGAAGCGGGCCGCAGCGGGCTTCTGCGCCGAGCGCACGATGATCACGCGCTCGAAGCCCAGAGCGACCACCGCCTCTTCGTCGAGGCTGGCGAGGCCTCGCTTCAGCGCTTCCGGCAGCCGGCCCTGGTCGTGCGGCTGCACGATGGCCAGCGTGCGCACGCCGCAGGCCCGCAGCCAACGGGCGAGCGCGGGCAGCTGCGCCGGCTCGGGCGTCCACAGCGCGCGTTCGCGGTCGTAGTAGAGACGCGGCGGCTCGAACAGGACCAGCGCCGTATCGGCCGCGACGAGCGGCCACTGCGCGATCTCCGCAACCGGTGCGAGCAGGGTCTCGACGCCGCGCAGGCCGTCGCGAATGGGTTCGCGCGCCAGCACGCGCGTGTGGTCGAAGCGATGCCGGCCCGCCAGGCGCCGCACCAGTTCCTGCCCCAGCGCGCCGGTGGCGCCGGCGATCAGCAGCGTGCCCTCGCCCGATGCGATGGGCTGCGCTCCACGGCTCGCGGCCTGCAGGGCTTGAAGAGGGTCGGCCGACATGCATCTATGCTAACTTCGCCCACTTCGCACCCCGGAGAGTTCGACATGGTGAAACGCTGGCTCTTGATCATCCTCACGGCGCTGTCGCTCGCAGGCTGCGGCTACAACGACTTCCAGCGCCTCGACGAGGCCAGCAAGTCGGCCTGGAGCGAGGTGCTCAACCAGTACCAGCGCCGCGCGGACCTGGTGCCGAACATCGTGGCCACGGTCAAGGGCGAAGCCAACTTCGAGCAGGAAACGCTGACCAAGGTGATCGAGGCGCGCGCCAAGGCGACCTCGATCCAGGTCACGCCCGAGACGCTCAACAACCCCGAGGCCTTCAACAAGTTCCAGCAGGCACAGGGCGAGCTCTCCAGCGCGCTGTCGCGCCTGATGGTGGTGGCCGAGCAATACCCCAACCTCAAGGCCAACCAGGCCTTCCGCGATCTGCGCGTGACGCTGGAAGGCACCGAGAACCGCATCACCGTGGCGCGCAACCGCTACATCCAGACGGTGCAGGAGTACAACGTGCTCGCGCGCAGCTTCCCCACCAACATCACGGCCAAGGTGTTCAGCTACGACGCGAAGCCCAACTTCAGCGTCCAGAACGAAGCCCAGATCTCGACGCCGCCGACGGTGGATTTCGGCGCACCCAAGAAGTAACTTCCTAGATGACGGCCGCCCGCATCCGGCGCGCGCTGACAGCCCTCTTCCTGGTGGCCGTCGGGCTCGCCGGCGCACAGGCCCAGGACCTGTTGCCGGTGCCGGCGCTCAGCGCGCGGGTGATCGACCAGACCGGCACGCTCGACGCCTCGCAGCGCCAGGCGCTCGAAGCCAAGCTCCAGGCCTTCGAGCAGCAGAAGGGTTCGCAGATCGTGATGCTGATGGTCGCGACCACGGCGCCCGAAGACATCGCGAGCTACGCCAACCGCGTCGGCAATGACTGGAAGATCGGCCGCAAGGAGGTGGGCGACGGCATCCTCGTCATCGTCGCCAAGAACGACCGCAAGATGCGCATCGAGGTCGCGAAGACGCTCGAAGGGGCGGTGCCCGACATCGCGGCGGCGCGCATCATCGACCATGCGATGAAGCCGCGCTTTCGCGAGAACGATTTCGCGGGCGGGCTCGACGCGGCGGCCGACCAGCTGATCGCGCGCGTCAAGGGCGAGGCACTGCCGGAGGTCGACAACAAGAGCGGCGACTTCGGCAACGATGCGCGCGACGACAGCGGATTCGACTGGCAGGACCTTGCCATCTTCCTGTTCTTCGGCGTGCTGATCGGCGGCCCGATCGCGCGCGCCATTCTCGGCAAGGTGCTGGGGCCGCTGGCGCTGGGCGGCGCGACGGGCATGCTCGTGATGGTGCTGACCTCGAGCCTGGTGGTCGCGGTGCTCGCTGGCCTTGGCGCGCTGCTCTTCACGCTGCTGTCGACGGCCTTCGGTGCCGGCGCCGGCCGGCGCGGCGGTGGCTTGGGCGGAGGCGGCCTCGGCGGCTGGGGCACCGGTGGCGGTGGCGGCGGCTGGAGCGGCGGCTCCTCGGGCGGCGGGGGCTTCAGCTCCGGCGGCGGCGGCGATTTCGGGGGCGGCGGCGCCTCGGGGGACTGGTAGCCATGGCCGGCCCCTCCTTCTTCTCGAAGCTCGCGCGCCTCTGGCGCCATCGCTGGATCGACGCGGCCGACGTGCGGCGCGCACTGCCGCCGGAAGCAATCGAGCGCCTGGGCCGACGGGTCGCGGCCAGCGAGCGCCGGCACAGCGGCGAGGTGCGCATCTGCGTCGAGGCAGGCCTGCCGATGTCCTACCTGTGGCGCGGCGCGCCGGCACGCGAGCGCGCGATCATGATGTTCGGCAAGCTGCGCGTGTGGGACACCGCGGACAACAACGGCGTGCTGATCTACCTGCTGATGGCCGAGCACGCGATCGAGATCGTGGCCGACCGCGGCATCGATGCGCACGTGAGCGCCGAGGAATGGGCTGCGATGGCGCAGCGCATGACAGCCGCCTTTCGCGAGGGCCGTTTCGAGGACGGGCTCACGCAGGCGTTGGAAGAGATGTCGGCGCTCTTGGTCGCGCACTTTCCGCTGGCCGAGGACCAGGCCGACCGCAACGAGCTGCCCGACGAGCCGGTCATCCTGATCTGAGGCTCAGCGACGGCCCTGCGCATCGAGCAGGCGGCGGTTCACCGCATGCGCTGCATCCAGCTCCGACTGCAACGCACGCGTGACCCGCGACAGCGTGCGCAGCCGCCGGTTGCCCTCGCGCAGCCGCTCGGCCAGGCCCTTGGCAACGCCCAGCATCAGGCGGGCCGCGGCGCCGGGGTGCGTCTCGATCAGCTCCAGCAGCGAGGTACGCGACAGCACGCCGAGCTTGACGTCGTTCAGCGCCGTGCAGCTCGCGGAGCGCGGCCCGCCGTCGATCACGCCCATTTCGCCGACCAGGCTGCCCGGGCCGATGACCGAGATCACGACCTCGTCGCCGGGGACGCCGTTGCTGCTGACCACACGCAGCTGGCCATCGAGCACCAGGACCATGTAGTCGTTGTCGACCGCATCGCCTTCCTCGAACAGCAGGGTGTCGGCCAGCAGGTGCAGCGGCCGCATCGCATCGACCACGACCCGCGCCTCGTGCAGCCCCATGCCGGCCAGCGGCGCGGCCTGCATCAGCAGATGAACGGCGTGCTCGCGCAGGTCGACGCTGGGACGAGGGTTACGGTGATCGTGCATGGATGGGAGTGCCGAGTTTCTCAGAACTGCGTCATTGGGTCCTGCAGTTTGCCGCGGTGCGCTCAGGTAGCGGTCGAGACTGAGAACTTCTTCTCTATCTGCGCGATGCGTCTTCATGCGGGCAGCAGCGCCGCCAGCGTCTGCAGGGTATCGGCCTCCTCCACCGGCTTGTCCTCGCGCCAGCGCAGCATGCGCGGAAAGCGCACCGCGATGCCGCTTTTGTGGCGCATGCTGCGTGCGATGCCTTCGAAGCCGAGCTCGAACACCAGCGTGGGCTCGACGCTGCGCACCGGGCCGAAGCTCTCGATGGTGGTCTTCTTGATGACCGCATCGACGCGCGCCATCTCGGCGTCGGTCAGGCCCGAGTAGGCCTTGGCGAAAGGCACGAGCCTGCGTTCTGGCGCTTCGGGCGGCCCGTCCCAGACGGCGAATGTGTAGTCGCTGTAGAGGCTGGCACGGCGGCCATGGCCGCGCTGCGCGTAGACCAGCACCGCATCGACGGAGAGCGGATCGATCTTCCACTTCCACCACAGGCCCACGTCCTTGGTGCGGCCGACGCCGTAGTGCGCCTCGCGCTGCTTGAGCATCATTCCTTCGACGCCCATCGAGCGCGCGGCTTCGCGCTGGCGCGCCAGGTCCTGCCAGCTCTCGCCGTGCAGCATGGGACTGGCGACGAGCGAAGGATGCTGCGCGGCGGTCAGCAGATCGTCGAGCAGCACGCGGCGTTCGGCCTGCGGCAGTGCGCGCTGGTCGCGACCCTCCCATTCGAGCAGGTCGTAGGCCAGCAGCACCGCGGGGATCTCGCGCAGCAGCTTCGGGCTGAGCGTCTTGCGGCCGATGCGTTTCTGCAGCTCGGCAAAGGGCTGGACGCGACCCTCGCCACTAGGCGACGTCGAGTCCCTGCGCCAGACCACCACCTCGCCATCGAGCACCGTGCCATCGGGCAAGGTCTCGCCCATCTGCGCGAGCTCGGGGAAGCGCTCGGTCACCAGCTCTTCGCCGCGCGACCATAGCCAGACCCGGCCGGCGCGCTTGACCAGCTGGGTGCGAATGCCGTCCCACTTCCACTCGACGAGCCATTGCGAAGGCGGCCCGAGCGCCGCATCGAACTGTTCGAGCGGCAGGTTGAAGGGATGCGCGAGAAAGAAGGGATAGGGCTGTCCGCTGGTATGCTGGTCGAGCTCGCCGCTGCTCTCGGGCGCGATCAGCGCGGCGTAGTCGGCCGCGGTGGGCTGGCCGGCGATGTGCGTGTAGCCCATCAGCCGCTGCGCGATGCGCTTGGGGTCGAGCCCGCCAACTGCCGACAGCGCCTGCGTGACCTGAAGGCGCGAGACGCCGACGCGGAAGCCGCCGGTGATGAGCTTGAAATAGACCAGCCGCTCCTCGGGCGCGAGACGGCGCCATTGCGCGCGCAGCGCATCGGAGAGCTGCTCGGGCGCCATGCCGCGCAAGGGCAGCAGATGCTTTTCGATCCAGACCGCGAGCCCCAGGTCGTGCGCATCGGTCGGCGACGGCAGCAGCAGGGAAATGGTTTCGGCCAGGTCGCCGACCGCCTCGTAGCTTTCGACGAACAGCCATTCCGGCAGGCCGGCGGCCTCCTGCGCGAGCAGCCGCAGCAGCTTGGTCGGTACCAGTTGCCGCGGTTTGCCGCCAGCCAGGAAGTACACGGCCCAGGCGGCGTCGGCCGGCGCGGCGCTTAGGAGATAGCGCTGCAGCGCGGCCTGCTTGGCCAGGCTCGAGGTGCTCGCATCGAGCTCGCGGTAGAGCGCGGCGAACTGCTTCATGGCGCGGGCGGCGCTTCCATGTCCTCGTCCCCATACTCCGTCTTGAACCCTCGCGCATCGAGCCCGCTCTCGCTCAACCAGCGCACCATCACCGCCACGCTGCCGTGCGTGACGAACACGCGCTCGGCCCCGGTGCCGGCGATGGCCTGCTGCAGCCCCGGCCAGTCGGCATGGTCAGACATCACGAAGCCGCGATCGACACCGCGCCGCCGGCGCGTGCCGCGCAGTTGCATCCAGCCGCTCGCGAAGCCATCCGAGTAGTTGCCGAAGCGCCGCATCCACGGCGTGCCATGGGCCGAAGGCGGCGCGAGCACCAGCGCGCGCTGGAGCAGCGCGGCATCGACGCCGGGATCGGTCACGCGCAAGGCCGGCGGCAGCGCCACGCCGGCCGCGCGGTAGACCGCATTCAAAGGTTCGACCGCGCCGTGGACCACGATCGGACCGATGCCCGCATCCACGCCGTGCAAGATGCGCTGCGCCTTGCCGAAGGCATAGCACAGCAGCACCGAGGCGCGGCCCTGTTCGGCGTTGGCGCGCCACCAGCCGTTGATCTCGGCGAACAGCTCGGCTTGCGACGGCCAGCGGTAGATCGGCAGGCCGAAGGTGGATTCGGTGATGAAGGTGTCGCAGGGCACCGGCTCGAAGGCCGTGCAGGTGCCGTCGGGCTCGGTCTTGTAGTCGCCCGAGGCGACCCAGACGCGGCCGCCGTGCTCGAGCCGCACCTGCGCCGAGCCCAGCACGTGGCCGGCCGGATGCAGCGAGAGCTTCACGCCCTGGTGGGCGATGGCCTCGCCGTAGTCCAGCGTCTGCAGCGTGATCTCGCCCAACCGCGCGCGCAGCGTGCCGGCGCTGTCGCGGTGCGCGAGGTAGTGGCCGTGGCCGGCGCGCGCATGGTCCGAGTGCGCATGCGTGATGACGGCGCGGTCGACCGGCTTCCACGGATCGACGTAGAAGTCGCCCGGCGGGCAGTAGAGGCCTTCGGGGCGGGCGATGACCAGGTCGTCGGGCATGGCGCAGATCGTAGGCCGATGCCCGGCTCATCACGCAGACGGGCCGACGCGAAGCGCTGTCGGCGGCAGCCTACTTCTTCTTTTGAGCGCCCATCATGTCCAGCACGTTCATCTTCATGCCGTTCGACATCACCATGTCACCCGGCTTCTGGCCCGCCTTGCAGGGCCCGACCCACTTGGCCTCGATGATGGCCGTGCCCTCCTTGCGGCCCGCGAGCGGCGGGTTGTAGCTGGAGCGGCTTTCCATGCGGTAGCCGGTTCCCATGTCGCCCGAGACCACCGAATGCGTGGTGGCGGTGGTGGTGCCGATCTTGCACACCGAGTCGACCACCATCTTGCCGCCCTCGGTGCGCATGTCCTGCTTCGAACAGGCTTGCTGGCCTGCGTTGCTGCCCATCTCGCGCATGGCCTTGTCGGTGGCGGCGTCGATGCATTGCTGGGTCTGCATCGGGGGCGCCTTGGAGGCACCGTCGTCCGACTGGATCGTCATTTCCCACAGGCCGGGCTTGCGCGGCGGATAGTCGAGTGCGCTCGCCGTGCCGGCGAACAGAAGGCAGGCCGCGGTGGCAATCCCGAGGCGGGGGGTGTGAGTCCTCATCGTGTACTCCAGCAAAGATGGATTGGAAATGAAAGCCAGCCGCTTTCTAACCCACACGCCGGATCGGCGGAATAGAGCAATCGGCCGGCAGCCCCCAGCCTTCAGCGAGGTTGACGCGGCGGGCAGTCCCGTGGCCTGATTTCCTACAAGCGGGAGATAGTGCATCTCCTAGGGTGCGACAACCGACAGGAGCAAACGAGATGAAAAAAGCAGCCATAGCAGGCGGCGGCATTCACTCCGACCGCATCGACATCAGCACCGCCCGCGAGCTCGACAAATGGTCCAGGAAACTGGACGTCACGCACGATCGCCTGCGCGAAGCCGTCCGCGCGGTGGGCAGTCGCGCCTCGGACATCGAGTGGCATCTCCGGGGAAGCCGGGAAAGCAAGAAGTTCGGCGCCTTGGCTTGAGACGCACGCTGTTGTCCGCGACGCGGAAAACCGTCGATCAGTTGGCCGCCAAAGCGCCGCAAGCAGAAGACTTCGCGTCGCCCGGAACCGAGAGCAAGGTATCCCGGAGCGTGCGCAGGACGATTCTTGCGCAGCGGTCGACGACCAATGCGGCGCGCTCCATCTTCTCGATCTTTCCCTCCGTGTATCTGTAGGTCTTGTGCAATGTGGAAGTCTCCGGCAGGCCGCGAGCGGCGACCGAGACAGCGAGATCGATGGATTCGTGCAGTAAGCCGCCGGCCTCCTGCCGCAAGCGCTTGCCGTTCTCCGCGCTCCAGTAACCCACCGGCTCCGGGTCGTCGATCGGTTTGGAAACGACCTTGACGATGCTCTGGTAAGCCGCCGGTTCGGGGGCGCCGGATTTGCGGACGATGATCGCGTTCTCCAATACCAGCGCGCTCTGATCTTGCGTCAAGGCGAACAGGGGCACGCTTTCCACTTGCCATTCCGCGCCGATGGGCGAGCCGGCCGGTTCGGCTTGGCTCACGCTGCGGCCGTCGCCCGGCACATCGCGCATCAGCTCCGCGTGCGTGTAGGCCGACAGAAGGGCCCGTTAGGGGTCCAGCACCTTGTCGGCGGCCTGCTGAAGACTCGCCTTCTGCGATTCTTCGACGCTTCGTTGATCAATCCATGCACGATCACGGCCGCCAGGAAGCCGCCCACATTGGGCGCGGGATACGCCATGGCACCGCCGGCCATCCCTGCGCCGTCGAAGCTGGCAACGCCCTTGAAGGCGACCGGATCGGTCTTGGGAAGTTGGAGCGACCATCTCTGCAGCACAGCAGGTGCCGTTTCGGCCTTGGCTTCGGCGCTCAGTTCAGGCGTCGGGGCGGATTGCGCGAACACCGGGCCCAGCAGCGCCCATGCTGCACCCGCACCCGCCAGCCGACGCACGAGAAGCTCACGACGCCGTGACGTCATGGACTCAGGGCGTGGCGCGTTGTTCAAAGGTCTTCAGGACGCTGTCGCGGCTCGCTTCCAGCGCCTGGAAATAAGCGTTCGTGAGGCCTGGAAACTTGGGCGGCTCGTCCCAATTGCCCTCCGCGGTGCGCTGGATGTCGATGGGCAGGTACCAGTCGTAGGCGTTGGTCTTCAGATCGACCAGGTAGCCGGTGGCCTTGACCGTTGCCTTTGGGTCGCTCGTCGGCGCGTAGGACGCGTAGGTTCGCCAGTAGCCGACGATCGAAACGTCCAGCACGAGCAGCTTGTCGAGCTTGTGCTTTGCACGCAGCGACGAGAAATCCTTCTTCGCCGCGTTGGGTGCGGTGATCGACGCATCGGGAAGGTTCTTGAGGTCCAGCGCATCCCCGATGACCACGGTCTCCACGCCCCGCTTCGCCAGGACTGCCGCGACATCCTGCCTGAGATTCGAAAGCTCAGTGTGCGACAGCGTCCCCGCGTGCTTGGTCAGCGAGCTGTTGGAAGCGCTTGCGAACGCATAGCAGAGAAGGCAGTCGGCGCCGGGGAAGTAGGTGTCCACCTTGGGTAGCGCCGACATTGCGATGCCGACCTTGCCGGCTGGGGCGCTCAGTGCCTGATCGCCGAGCGGCACCGGCAACTGTGGCTTGGAGGCGCATCCGCCCAGAAAAATGCCGATCGCGGCGATGGCGAATGCCAGATTTCATCTCATTCATTTCCTCCCGTCCTGAATTGGAAGCAGGATTAAATGCGCTGGATCCGACGATCGGCCCGCCAGCTGCCCGTCGCATGCAGCTTCTGGAAGCTTCCGTGAAATAGTGCACCTCCACCGTTGCCCGGCCGGAGTGATCTGAATGAACGATCCTGTTTCGATCGGATCAAGGCGCCGGCACGCGCTTCAAATCCTCCAGCCAGACCTCCGCTTCCGAATCGCTGGGCGCGCGCCAGTCGCCGCGCGGCGAGAGCGATCCGCCCGAACCGACCTTGGGCGCGTTCGGCACGCACGAGCGCTTGAACTGGCTGATCTTGAAGAAGCGGTAGAGGAAGGTGCCGAGGTGGCGCTTGATGTCGGCCAGCGCGTACTCGTTGCGCGCCGGCTGAAGCTCGTCCTCGGGCCAGCGGCCGCGCGTGCGGTCGCCCCAGGCCGCATGCGCGAGGAAAGCGACCTTGGTCGGCCTGAAGCCGTAGCGCAGCGTGTAGTAGAGGTGGAAGTCCTGCAGCTCGTAGGGGCCGATGACGTCCTCGGTCCGCTGGCCGGGCTGCGCCGACGCCTCCGCGCCGTCGGCGGCAGCGGTTGGAATCAGCTCGGGGCTGACCTCGGTCTCGAGGATGTCGCGCAGCACCGCGCTGCCCGCGGCGCCCAGCACCTGGGTTGCAGCAACCCAGTGCACCAGGTGCTTGATCAGCGTCTTGGGCACGCTCGCATTCACGTTGTAGTGCGACATGTGGTCGCCGACGCCGTAGGTGCACCAGCCCAGCGCCAATTCGCTCAGGTCGCCGGTGCCGACGACGATGCCGTTGTGGTGGTTGGCCAGGCGGAACAAGTGGCTGGTGCGTTCACCGGCCTGCACGTTCTCGAAGGTGATGTCGTACTGCGGGACGCCCTGGTCGAAGGGATGGCCCAGGTCTTCCAGCATCTGGCGGCAGCTCGGACGGATGTCGATCTCGCGCGCCGTACAGCCGATGCTGGCCATGAGCCGGTGCGCCTGCGCCAGCGTGCGCCCGCTGGTTGCGAAGCCGGGCATGGTGAAGCCGAGGATGTTGGCGCGCGGCAGGCCGAGCCGGTCCATCGCCTGCGCGCAGACCAGCAAGGCATGGGTCGAATCGAGCCCGCCCGAGACGCCGATCACGAGCTTGTCGATGCGGCTGGCCTCCAGCCGCTGCACCAGCGACTGCACCTGGATGTTGAACACCTCGCTGCAGCGCTCGTCGCGCCGCGCCGGATCGGCGGGCACGTAGGGAAAGCGCTCCACCGTGCGCAGCAGGCCGCGCGGCACTTGAGGCGGCGGCGCGAGGTCGAATTCGACGGTGCGCCAGTTCGCCAGCGCGCTCTTGTGCTTCTGGACCGAAGTGCCGAAGCTGTTCTGCCGCATGCGCTCGCGCGACAGGCGCTCGAGGTCGACGTCGGCCGCGATGAAGTGCGAGCGGTTGCTGAAGCGTTCGCTCTCGGCCAGCATGTCGCCGCTCTCGCAGATCAGCGCCTGCCCGTCCCAGGCCAGGTCGGTGGTCGATTCGCCGATGCCCGCCGACGAATAGAGGTAGGCCGCGAGGCAGCGCGCCGACTGCAGGCTGACCAGCCGATGCCGGTAGTCCGACTTGCCGATCGTGATGTTGGAGGCCGAAAGATTGACCAGCACCGTCGCACCGGCCAGCGCCGCGTAGCTCGACGGGGGAATGGGCACCCACACGTCTTCGCAGATCTCCACGTGCAGCTTGAAGAGCGGCATCTGCCGCGCCCGGAACAGGAGCTCGGTGCCGAAGGGCACGCGTTCGCCGCCGAGCTCGACCTCGGTGGAGAGCGCGCTGTCGGCGCCGTTGAACTGCCGGCCTTCGTAGAACTCGCCGTAGTTCGGCAGGTAGGTCTTCGGCAGCACGCCCAGCACCCGGCCGCCTGCGACGACGGCGGCACAGTTGAAGAGGCGGTGGTCCACGCGCAGCGGCAGGCCGACGACGGCGACGGCGCCGATGTCGCGCGAGGCCGCGGCGACCTCCAGCAGCGCTCGCTCGCAGGCATCGAGCAGGGCCGCCTGGTGGAACAGGTCGTCGCAGGTATAGGCCGAGAGGCCCAGCTCGGGGAAGGCGACCAGCACCGCGCCGTCGGCCGCCGTCTCGCGGTACATGCGGATGGTCTCGGCCACGTTGAACACCGGATCGGCCACGCGATTGCGCGGCACCGCCACGGCGAGGCGTGCGAAACCGTGGGTGTAGGGATTGAGGAACTCGTGTTCGGTCATGGGCCGGATTGTGGGCCTTGTGCCAGCGCCTGCCCGGCAGGTTCGGCAAAAGCCTTGGCCTTGGCCCGAATGCCGGCGCTCTTGCGACGAGGCCGCGCTAGCGGCTCAGCCCGGTTGCGAGCTGTTCCGAGATGTTCCCTCCGCTCGGCCGATGGGAGGAAAACCGGGGCTTTGTAGGGCGCCAGTTCTATCATGTAGCACAACCGTGCTACAGTATGGGCTCCTCGAAGGAGCTCCTATGTCGACGACCACCATTCGCATTGATGACGAACTGAAAGATCGCATCTCAGCTGCGGCAGACCGGGCGGGCAAAACTGCCCATGCCTTCATCATCGATGCAATCGCACAAACCGTTGAGCAGGTAGAGGCAGAGGAAGAGCTTCATCGCATCGCTGACAAGCGCTGGTCGAAGGTGTTGTCGACCGGGAAATCGGTGCCTTGGGACGACGCGAAGAAGTTTCTTGCCGCTCGTGGACGAGGCGAGAAACCTGAAAAGCCGGTTGCGCGAAAGCTTGGACACTGAACAGGCGAGATGACGCAGATTGAACTCGCCCCAGAAGTCCTCGATGACTTCGATCGGTTCATCGACCACCTTGCGCGATTCGAGGGGATCGATATCCCGCAACGCCTCAGTGAGATCATGCAAGCTATAGAGATCCTGGGTCACAGCCCCTTGATCGGTCGACCCGTCAAGGCGGGTAAGCGGGAGTTGCTGATTGGTCGTGGATCGCGCGCGTACGTTGCGCTCTATCGATATGTTGTCGACATCGACACCGTGTTCGTTCTCGCGCTACGAAGCCAACGCGAAGTAGGGATCAAACGGAAGTCTTGACGGCGACGCGCGACAGGCCGGCTTCGCGCGCCATGGTGCGCGTGCTCCAGTGCGTCGCGGCGTCGGGCACGCTCTCCAGCGTCTTGGCGATCACGGCGTCCACGCGTGCGTCGTCGATCGTGCGCGGTGCGCCGGGTCGAGGGGCATCGAGCAATCCGTCCAGCCGATGCTCAACGAATCGGGCACGCCACTTCGAGACGGTCTGAGGCGTCACGCGCTGCCGGCTCGCAACTGCCTTGTTGTCAACGCCTTCGGCACAGCTCAGAACAATGCGTGCCCGCAGCGCCAAGGCCTGCGCGGTCTTGCGCCGCAACGTCAGTGCAGTGAGCTGCTCGTGCTCGTCTTCGGTCAACACCAGTTCGGTCTTGGGTCTTCCACGCATCGCGGCCTCGTCGTGAACATACGGTACACGATCGATCAACGCGACATTGATTAGTTCAACGCACTTCTAACTCACGCCACTAGAGCGAAAGCAGGCGCTGCAGGAAGGCGCGATAGCGCCGCAGCGCCATGCGCAGCTGCTCGGTCGACGCCTGCTCCACCTGGTCCGTCTGCCCCTCGAGCGCGCCGCGCTGCTTGGAGAAGGTCTGGCTCAGGTTGTCGAGGACCTGGCGCACCAGCTCGTCGGCCTTGCGCACCGCCTGCTGGGGGTCGTCGACGAAGCCGATCTGGACCGCATCCCAGCTGGCGCGAAAGTCGCGCGCCGCGTCGGGAGAGAAAAGCGGATCCAGCGACTCGTCGCTGCTCCCGGCGCGCGCCTGCTTCTCGGCCGCGGGCTGCTGCAGGTCGTCCGGCGCGATGCCTCGCTGCCCGTTGCGCTCCTCCACCGCCGCGGCTGCGTCTGCCGTGCCGCGGCCTTCCTGGGTCACATCGCGATTCATGTTCGGGCCTCGACCGGCGTCGCCGGCATGCGCTCACGCGGGTCGGCTTCCGGCCTCACCTCGAGCAACTCGTCGAACAGCGCCCGGTAGTGCACCACCGCCTTGCGCAGTTCCTCGGTATCGACTTCGCCGCGCAGGTTGCGCGCGCGGATCTCCTGCGCCGCGCGGTAGTTGCTCACCACGTCGGGATGGTCGACCGAGATGTCGGCGGCGCGGTGCTCGAAGTCGCCCATCGGATAGCCGCGCTGTTGCATCAGCTCCCGCACCAGTTGATCCGCCTGGCCGACCACCCCCGCCGGGTTGTCGACGAACTCGGCCTGCAAGCGCTTCCAGTCGCGGCTGAACCTGGCGGCTTCGCCCGGCGCGAGCGCCACGATGTCCAGGGCTTTGACGCGCGCTTCGCGCCGCCTGAGCTCGGCCTCGGCCTTGCTGCGGCTGCCGAGCTCCTCGACGGCATGACCGTACTCCGAGCCGAAGCGGTCCGCGAGCCGGCGCGACTGTCGTCTTCGATAGGAAAAATAAGCGGCCAGCGCGGCCAAGACGAGGATCACGACGATCCCGAGGGCCAGCCATGCCTGCGTGTTCGTGGCATCCATACGCATCTCCCTTCGCATCGGGACACTCGCGGTCCACCGCGATCGGCGGTCATCGCGGGCGTCTCCGTGGGGATGCTGTCCCGGCGGCCGCGCCAGGTCAGCGGCGCAGCGGACATTCAACTGTGGGAGGGTACCTACAGCGGCAGCGCGGCATGCGGGGCGCGCGCATGCAGGCTCACCAGGCCGTCCACTTCGCCTCGCTCTTCGCGGAAGCCACCGTGCGCTCGATGAAACGCACGCCGCGCGCGCCGTCCTCGACGCGCGGGTAGTCGGCTTCCAGCGGATCGGCCGCAAGGCCCGCGAGCCGCGCGCGGATGTCGGCCACGACGCCGCCGTACACGTTCGCGAAGGCTTCGATGAAGCCCTCGGGGTGGCCGCTGGGCAATCGGCTCGCGCGCTTCGCCGCCTCGCCGAGCCAGGGCGATCCGCGTGTCAGGATGCGGCGCGGTCCGTCGTGCGGCAGGTGCAGCAGTTCGCTCGGCTGCTCCTGCCGCCACACCAGCGTGCCCAGCGTGCCGGAGACGCGCAGGCGCAGGTCGTTTTCCAGGCCGGTGTTGACCTGCGAGGCGATCAGCACGCCGCGCGCGCCGCCCTGGAAGCGCAGCAGCAGGCTGCCGTCGTCGTCGAGCGCACGGCCCGGCACCAGCGCGCTCAGGTCGGCGCAGAGGCTCTCGATCTCGAGGCCGGTCACGGTCGCGACCAGGTTCTCGGCGTGCGAGCCGATGTCGCCGATGGCGCCGGCCGCACCGCTCATGGCCGGGTCGCTGCGCCAGGCGGCCTGCTTGTTGCCTTCGCTCTCGAGCTGGGTCGAAAGCCAGCCCTGGTTGTATTCGACCACCACCTTGCGGATCTCGCCGAGCCGGCCCGCGCGCACGATCTCGCGCGCCTCGCGCACCATCGGGTAGCCGGTGTAGTTGTAGGTGACCGCGAACATCGTGCGCTTGCGCGTCACCGCGGCGACCAGGGCATCGGCCTGCGCGCGCGTGTGGACCAGCGGCTTGTCGCACACCACGTGGAAGCCGGCTTCGACGAAGGCCTGCGCGACCGGGAAGTGCACGTGGTTGGGCGTGACGATCGAGACGAAATCGATGCGCTCGTGTTCCGGGCGCTTCAGTTCGTCGTCGAGCAGGCTTTGCCAGTCGCCATGGTTGCGGTCGTCCGCCAGCAGCAGGTCGCGGCCCGAAGCCCGGGCCTTCTCGGCGCTCGACGACAGCGCACCGGCCACCAGCTCGGCCTGGCCGTCGAGCGCGATCGCCTTGCGGTGCACCGCACCGATGAAGGCGTCGCGCCCGCCGCCGACCATGGCGTAGCGCAGCCTGCGAGAAGGGATCTCGGTCATCGGCCTCAGAACGGTGAATTCGGGTGGTAGAAGTCCTTGGCGTTCTCCTTGGTGATCAGCACCGAGGGAATGATCGTCGTCGCCGGCAGCTTCTCGCCCTTCAGGCGCGCTTCGGCCGTGAGCTTGATCGCGTCGTAGATGAACTTGGGCGAGTAGCTCACGTCGGCGTCGATGCGCTTGTCCTTGCCGTCGAGGATGGTCTTGACCATGCCCTTGGCGCCGGCGCCGCCGAAGATGATCTTGATGTCGTCGCGCTTGGCCTGCTCGATGGCCTTGAGCACGCCCACCGCCATGTCGTCGTCGGCGGCCCAGATGGCATCGATGTTCTTGAAGCGCGTGAGGTAGTCCTGCGTGACCTTGAAGGCATCGTCGCGATTCCAGTTGGCGTACTTGGCGTCGAGCAGCTTGATGTCGGGGTAGTTCTTCATCACGCCGTTGAAGGCGTCCATGCGCTCGTTGTCCAGCGTGGTCGCGATGCCGCGCAGCGCGACGACGTTGCCCTTGCCATTGAGCTTCTTCGCGATGTACTCGGCCGGAATCTTGCCGAAGGCGGTGTTGTCGCCGGCGACATACGCGTCCTGTGCGCTGGTGTCGGTCAGGCCGCGGTCGACCACGGTGACATAGGTGCCCTTGGCCTTGACCTGGGCCACCGGCTTGGTGAGCGCGGCCGATTCGAAGGGGAAGATCACCAGCGCGTTGATCTTGGTCACCGTCGACAGGTCCTGCAGCTGGTTGGCCTGCTCGGGCGCGTTGGCCGCCGTCTTGATCGTGATCTTGAGGTCCTTGTGCTGCTTCTCGAGATCCTTCTTCGCCTGGTTGGCCCAGTAGTTGATGCCGCCCATGAAGCTGTGCGTGGCGGCGGGGATCGAGACGCCGAGGTTGACCTTCTCGGCGCCGAAGGCCGGGAAGGCCGCAAAGCTCGCGGCTGCGACGGCGGTGAGTGCGATGCGTCGGGTGATGAGAGTCATGCTTGTTGTCTCCGTGGTTGAAAAAGGGAAATGAAAAGCCGGGGGCTCACCTTCTGCCTCGCTGAAGAAAGGCGACGACGATGATCACGATCCCCTGTACCGCGGCGTTGAGGTACACGCTGATGATGCTGGTGAGGTTCAGGATGTTGCTGATGACCGAGAGCAGGATGGCGCCGATCACGGTGCCGGTGATGCTGCCCGCGCCGCCCTTGAGCGCGGTGCCGCCGACGATCACCGCGGCGATGGCTTCGAGCTCCCACAACAGGCCGGTGGTCGGCGACGCAGAGCCGAGGCGCGGCACGTAGAGCAGCGTCGCGATGCCCACGCAGACGCCGAGCAGCACGTAGGTGAGGATCTTCACGCCGTCGACGCCGACCGCCGCATAGCGCGCGACCTGCTCGTTGGAGCCGATGGCCTGCACGTAGCGGCCGTACGCGGTGCGGTTCAGGATCAGGCCACCGATGACGGCGACGATGAGGAACACCCACACTGGCACCGGAATGCCCAGCAGGCTCGCGTAATAGACCGGCGCGTAGAGGTCCGACAGATCGTTGTCGAGCGTGAGCGCGCCGCCGTCGGCGAAGTAGGTCAGGTAGGCGCGGAAGATGCCGAGCGTGCCCAGCGTCACGATGAAGGGCTCGATGCGCCCCTTGGTGATGAGCAGGCCGTGCGCGAGCCCGAACGCCGCGCCCAGCGCCACGGCGAGCACGGCGCCGAGCACCACCGCGAGGAGCGGCGAGCCGAACATGGGACCCATCGCGTTGATGAACATGATCACGCAACCCGCGATCAGCGCCGCCATCGAGCCCACCGAGAGGTCGATGCCGCCCGAGATGATCACGAAGCACATGCCGACCGCGATGATGCCGATGAAGGCGGTGCGCGTGAGCACGTTCATCGCGTTGTCAAGCGTGGCGAAGTCGCCGTTGAGCAGCGTGCCCGCGATGCACAGCAGCACCAGGCCGATAACCGGGCCGAGGCCGTGCAGGCGCTCGGTCCAGCGCGGCTTGCTTTCGCTGCGGTGCGCTGCGGCGGCAGCCGTAGCGGCTTCAGGCGTGGCTTGTTGCGGTTCCGGTGGCATGAGCGATGAGCTCCTCTTCGGTCAATTGATCGGCATCGAGCGTCGTGACGAGCCGGCCCGCGCGCATCACCGCGACGCGGTGGCACAGGCCGATCAGCTCCATCAGCTCCGACGAGACGACGATCACGGCCAGCCCCTCGCGGGCCAGGCGCTGGATCAGGAAATAGATGTCGCGCTTGGCGCCGACGTCGACGCCGCGCGTGGGCTCGTCGAGCACCACCACCTTGGGCTGCGGCTGCAGCACCTTGGCGAGCGCGAGCTTCTGCTGGTTGCCGCCCGAGAGCGACGAAGCGCGCGCATCGAGGTCGCCGGTCCGGATGCCGTAGTCCTTGACGGCCGCGGCCAGCGCGCTGCGCTCGGCCTCGGGGTGCAGCCAGGGCGTGGCATAGCGCTCGAGCGCCATCAGCGTGAGGTTCTGGCGCAGGCCGAGGTGCACGTGCAGGCCCTTGCCCTTGCGGTCTTCGCTCAAGTAGGTGAAGCCGTGCTTGGCGGCATCGCGCGGGTTGCGCAGCTGCACGGGCTTGCCGCCGATCTCGACACTGCCGCTCGCCGGCCGCAGCCCCATCAGGCCTTCGAAGAGCTCGGTGCGGCCGGCACCGACCAGGCCGGCGAAGCCGAGGATCTCGCCGGGGCGCACCTCGAAGCTCGCATCCTCGGCCCAGCCGGGCACGCTGAAGTGGCGCACCTGCATCGCAGGCGCCGCGTCCGCGACCACGGCATCGCGCGGCGGATACAGGTCGGCGAGTTCGCGGCCTACCATCAGGTTGGCCATCTGGTGGCGCGTGAGTTCGGAGGTCGGCGCGCGCGTCACGAAGCGGCCGTCGCGCATCACGATCACTTCGTCGGTGATGCGCTCGACCTCGTCGAGCTTGTGCGAGATGTAGACGACGGTCACGCCGTCGGCGCGCAGCTGCGCGATCAGCTTGAACAGACGCTCGGTCTCGCCGGGCGTGAGCGTGGCGGTCGGCTCGTCCATGACGAGCAGGCGCGCGTGGCGCGAGACCGCCTTGGCAATCTCGACCAGCTGCTTCTCGGCGACGATCAGGCGGCGCACCTTGGTGCGCGGGTCGACCTGGAGGCCCACTGCGGTGAGCGCAGTCGCCGCTTCGCGCTCCATCGCAACGTCGTCGAGCAACCAGCCTTTTCTCTTTTCGTGGCCGAGGAAGATGTTCTGCGCCACGCTCAGGTCTTCGGCCAGGTTGAACTCCTGGTGGATCAGCACGATGCCGAGCGCTTCCGCATCGCGCGAACTGCCGAAGTGCTGCGGCTCGCCGTTCACGCGCACGACGCCGCCGGTGATCGATTCGTAGCCGGCGAGGATCTTCATCAGCGTGGACTTGCCCGCACCGTTCTCGCCGAGCAGGCCGTAGACGCGGCCCGGTTCGATGGCGAAGCTCACGCCGTGCAGCACCTGCACCGGGCCGAAGGCCTTCACGACCTTGTCGAATTCGACGGCGACGCTGCGCTTGGGCTGCTGCTGCGTCATGGCGCGACCCCGCGAACCTTCAGCGTCTCGTGCATGGCCAGCACGCCGGCGCCGATCAGCCCGGCCTGCGTGCCCAGGGGCGTGTACTGGATCTCGAGATGCCGTGTCGAGAGCGCGAGCGAGCGCTGGTACACGCTCTGGCGCAGGGCCGCGAGGAACAGCGGTCCGATGTGCGTGATGCCGCCGCCGATGAACACGTGCGAGGGATTGAAGAAGTTCACGATCGACGCCAGCATCTGTCCGATCAGATTGCCGGCGCGCTGCACGATCGCGTTGGCCGCCGCATCGCCGGCACGGCTGGCCTGGCCGACATCGATGGCATCGATGCGGCCCTGCGCGCGCAGACGCTCGGCCAGCGCGGCGCTCTCGCCGGCTTCCGCAGCCTGTAGCGCCATGCGCGTGATGGCCGGGCCGGCCGCCATCGCCTCGACGCAACCGACATTGCCGCAATGGCAGCGCGGGCCTTCCTGGTCGACGCAGATGTGGCCCACGTCGCCGGCTGAGCCCGCGGCACCGCGGTAGACCTCGCCGTGGCACACGATGCCGCAGCCGATGCCGGTGCCGATCTTGATGACGAGGAAGTTGGAGAGCGAGCGCTTCAGGCGCCAGAGTTCGCCGAGCGCCATCAGGTTCACGTCGTTGTCGACGAAGACCGGCGCCGCGTAGTCCTCGCGCAGGTAGTCGCGGATCGAGAAGCTGTCCCAGGCCGGCATCAGCGGCGGGTTCACGAGCTGGCCGATCTCGAAGTTGACCGGGCCCGGCACGCCGATGCCGATGCCGATCACCCGCTTCGCGTCGAAGCCGCATCGGCCCAGCAGCTCGCGCATCAGCACGCGCACGCGGGCCAGCACCGCGCCGGGGCCTTCGCGCACGTCGGCCGGCTCCGCATGCTGGGCCAGCACCGTGAGGTCGGGCCGCAGCACCGCGACGTCGAGGCTGGTGGCGCCGATGTCCACCCCGACCAGCACGCCGAGGCCCGCGTGGAGCTGGAGGTTCTCAGCCCGGCGGCCACCGGAGGAGCGCTGCAGGCCGGCCTCGGCCAGGAGGCCCTGCTCGACCAGGCCGGCGATCAGCGCGTTGGCCTTGCTCTTGGAGAAGCCCAGCTTTTCGGCCATGCCATGGCGCGAGCCGCCGGCCGACCAGAAGGTCGTCTCCAGCAGCCGCATCTCGTCGGCAGTGAGGCCGCTCCAGGTGCCCAAGCTTTTGTCTCCAGTGTTCGTTCTTCGTTACCCTGCGGCCTCTACGGACCGGGGCGAAGGCGAATACTAGGCGCTGGGCTTCAGCCGAACAAGATTGAACTTCGACCTGATTAAGACCGAAGGACGTGAAAAAGCCGCCCGAAGGCGGCTCTTTCGAAGGACAGCACTGCTGCCTTACTTTTTTTGGCGGTATTTGCGGAGTGCGGCGATCTGCGCGGCCATCACGGCCAGTTCCGATTGCGCCATCGCGATGTCGATGTCGCTCCTGGCGTTCTTGAGCGCTTCCTCGGCGGCGGCCTTGGCCACGTTGGCCTTCTCGTCGTCGAGATCCTTGCCGCGGATGGCGGTGTCGGACAGCACGGTCACCGTGCTGGGCTGCACTTCCAGGATGCCGCCGGCCACGAAGACGAATTCCTCGCCGCCGTCGGCCGTCTCGATGCGCACCGCACCCGGACGGATGCGCGTGATCAGCGGCGTGTGGCGCGGATAGATGCCGAGCTCGCCGGCTTCGCCGGGCAGCGCGACGAACTTGGCCTCGCCCGAGAAGATGGACTCCTCGGCACTGACCACGTCGACGTGAATGGTGTTTGCCATCTGGATTCCTATGCCGCCTTAGGCGACCTTCTTGGCCTTTTCGAACGCCTCGTCGATGCCGCCCACCATGTAGAACGCTTGTTCCGGCAGGTGGTCGGCTTCGCCGTTCACGATCATCTTGAAGCCGCGGATGGTTTCGGCCAGCGGCACGTACTTGCCCGGCGAGCCGGTGAACACTTCGGCCACGTGGAAGGGCTGCGACAGGAAACGCTGGATCTTGCGCGCGCGCGCCACGGCCAGCTTGTCGTCCGGAGCCAGTTCGTCCATGCCCAGAATCGCGATGATGTCGCGCAGTTCCTTGTAGCGCTGCAGCGTGCCCTGCACGGCGCGGGCCACGTTGTAGTGCTCTTCGCCGACCACGTGCGGGTCGAGCTGGCGCGAGGTCGAATCGAGCGGGTCCACGGCGGGGTAGATACCGAGCGAAGCGATGTCGCGCGACAGCACCACGGTGGAGTCCAGGTGGGCGAAGGTGGTGGCGGGCGACGGGTCGGTCAAGTCGTCCGCCGGCACGTACACGGCCTGGATGGAAGTGATGGAGCCGACCTTGGTCGAGGTGATGCGTTCCTGCAGGCGGCCCATTTCCTCGGCCAGCGTCGGCTGGTAGCCCACGGCGGAAGGCATGCGGCCCAGCAGAGCCGACACTTCGGTACCGGCCAGCGTGTAGCGGTAGATGTTGTCGACGAAGAAGAGCACGTCGCGGCCCTCGTCGCGGAAGGATTCGGCGATGGTCAGGCCGGTCAGCGCCACGCGCAGACGGTTGCCCGGGGGCTCGTTCATCTGGCCGTAGACCATGGCCACTTTCGACTCGCCGAGGTTCTCGAGGTTGACCACGCCCGAGTCGGACATCTCGTGATAGAAGTCGTTGCCTTCGCGGGTACGCTCACCCACGCCGGCGAACACCGACAGACCCGAGTGGGCCTTGGCGATGTTGTTGATGAGTTCCATCATGTTCACGGTCTTGCCGACGCCGGCGCCGCCGAACAGGCCCACCTTGCCGCCCTTGGCGAAGGGGCAGACCAGGTCGATCACCTTGATGCCGGTTTCCAAGAGGTCGGTCGACGGCGAGAGTTCGTCGTAGGCCGGTGCCTTGCGGTGGATCGAAGCGGTGACTTCCTGGCCGACCGGGCCGCGCTCGTCGATCGGGCGACCGAGCACGTCCATGATCCGGCCCAGGGTCGCCTTGCCCACGGGCACGGTGATCGGGTTGCCGGTGTTGGTCACGACGAGGCCGCGGCGCAGGCCGTCGGACGAGCCGAGCGCAATGGTGCGCACCACGCCGTCGCCCAGCTGCTGCTGCACTTCGAGGGTCAGCGTGCCGCCTTCGTATTGCAGGGCGTCGTACACCTTGGGCATCTGGTCGCGCGGGAACTCCACGTCGACCACGGCGCCGATACATTGAACGATCTTGCCTACTGCTGCGTTTGCTTGAGCCATCATCTGCTCCGATAAAAATTAAATCTGGTTGAGGTCGAAGGACCGAAGGTCTTCAGACGCCTGCGGCCGCCGCAGCGCCCGAAACGATCTCCGACAGCTCTTTGGTGATGCCGGCCTGGCGGGTCTTGTTGTAGACCAGCTTGAGTTCGTCGATCACGTTGCCGGCGTTGTCGGTGGCGGACTTCATGGCGACCATGCGCGCCGACTGTTCCGACGCCATGTTCTCGGCCACGGCCTGGTACACCAGCGACTCGACGTAGCGCACCAGCAGTTCGTCGATCACGCTCTGCGCATCGGGCTCGTAGATGTAGTCCCACGAGTGCTGGCCCTTTTCCATCTTCATCGACTCGGCGGCCAGTGGCAGCAGCTGCTCGACCACCGACTCCTGGCGCATCGTGTTGATGAACTTGGTGTAGCAGAGGTAGACCGCGCTGAGCTTGCCTTCGGCGTACGCGTCGAGCAGCACCTTGACCGGGCCGATCAGCTTGTCGAGGTGCGGCGTGTCGCCCAGCTGGGTGACGTGCGAGACCACGCGGGCGCCGATGCGGTTGAGAAAACCCAGGCCCTTGTTGCCGATCGCCACCGCCTCGACGGCGACGCCGGCCGACTGCTGCTCGCGCAGCTTGGTCGTCACGACGCGCAGCACGTTGGTGTTCATGCCGCCGCACAGGCCCTTGTCGGTCGTCACGACGATGAAGCCCGCGGCCTTCACGTCGTTGATCTTCATGAAGGCGTGCGTGTACTCCGGGTTCGCCTGGCCGAGGTTGGCCGCGATGTTGCGGATCTTCTCGCTGTAGGGGCGGGCGGCGCGCATGCGTTCCTGCGCCTTGCGCATCTTCGACGCGGCCACCA
Source organism: Variovorax sp. LjRoot84 (assembly GCF_964254305.1). Lineage (NCBI taxonomy): Bacteria > Pseudomonadati > Pseudomonadota > Betaproteobacteria > Burkholderiales > Comamonadaceae > Variovorax > Variovorax sp. LjRoot84. The sequence goes on along the minus strand of NZ_CAXUTE020000001.1, from coordinate 461,714 downwards.
TTTCCATGGCCTTGGTGATCTTCTTGGTGTTCTCCACCGATTTGATCTTGCCGCGGATTTCCTTACCAGCTGCCATTGGGGCTCCTTGCGTGGTCGATCAGGCGAACGACTTCTTGAACGCCGTGACGGCGGCCGTCAGCTCGGCCTCGGTGTCCTTGTCGATCGCCTTGGCCTGCTCGATCTTGTCGAGCAAGGGGGCGTGGCTGGACTTGAGGAACTGGTGCAGGCCGTGTTCGAACGACAGCAGTTTCTTCACGTCGATGTCGTCCAGGAAGCCCTTGTTCACCGCGAACAGCGAGGCACCCATCAGCGAGATGGGCAGCGGGCTGTACTGGGCCTGCTTCAGCAGTTCGGTCACGCGGGCACCGCGGTCGAGCTGCTTGCGGGTGGCCTCGTCGAGGTCGGAGGCGAACTGCGCGAAGGCCGCGAGTTCACGGTACTGCGCGAGGTCGGTACGGATACCGCCGGACTGGGCCTTGATGACCTTGGTCTGCGCTGCCGAACCCACGCGCGACACCGAGATACCGGCGTTGATGGCGGGACGGATGCCGGCGTTGAACAGGTTGGTTTCCAGGAAGATCTGGCCGTCGGTGATCGAGATCACGTTGGTCGGCACGAAAGCGGACACGTCGCCGGCCTGCGTTTCGATGATCGGCAGCGCGGTCAGCGAACCGGTCTTGCCCTTGACTTCACCTTTGGTGAAATCTTCAACGTACTTTTCGTTCACGCGAGCGGCACGTTCGAGCAGACGGCTGTGGAGATAGAACACGTCGCCGGGGTAGGCTTCGCGGCCCGGCGGGCGGCGCAGCAGCAGCGAGACCTGGCGGTAGGCCACGGCCTGCTTGGACAGGTCGTCATAGACGATCAGCGCATCCTGGCCGCGGTCGCGGAAGTACTCGCCCATCGTGCAGCCCGAATACGCGCTCACGTACTGCATGGCGGCCGATTCGGAGGCCGACGCGGCCACGACGATGGTGTAGTCCATCGCACCGGCCTGTTCCAGCGCGCGCACCACGTTCTTGATCGACGAAGCCTTCTGGCCGATCGCGACGTAGACGCAGGTCATGTTCTGACCCTTCTGATTGATGATCGCGTCGATCGCCACCGCGGTCTTGCCGGTCTGGCGGTCGCCGATGATCAGCTCGCGCTGGCCGCGGCCGATCGGCACCATCGAGTCGATGGACTTGAGGCCGGTCTGCATCGGCTGGTCGACCGACTTGCGGGCGATCACGCCCGGAGCGACCTTTTCGATCACGTCGGTCATCTTGGCGTTGATCGGACCCTTGCCGTCGATCGGCTGGCCCAGCGCATTGACCACGCGGCCGATGAGCTCGGGGCCGACCGGCACTTCCAGGATGCGGCCGGTGCACTTGACCGTGTCGCCTTCGGAGATGTGCTCGTACTCGCCCAGAATCACGGCGCCGACCGAGTCGCGCTCGAGGTTCAGCGCCAGGCCGAAGGACGGCGTGCCGTCCGCCGTGGGCGGGAACTCGAGCATTTCGCCCTGCATTGCGTCCGACAGGCCGTGCACGCGCACGATGCCGTCGGTCACCGACACCACGGTGCCCTCGTTGCGGATGTTCGCGCTGACGCCGAGGCCTTCGATGCGGCTCTTGATCAGTTCGGAAATTTCTGCGGGATTGAGTTGCATGACTCTTTCCTTCTTTCTTTAAGGGGGCTGGCGGCCTCAGGCTGCCAGCGCAACTTTCATTTGTTCGAGGCGCGCTTTGACGGAAGTGTCGAGCACCTCGTCGCCGACCACCACACGAATGCCGCCGATCAGGGCCGGCTCCTGCTGGACCGTGACCTGCAGCTTGCGGCCGAAGCGCTTTTCGAGCGCCGCAGCAACGCCATTCAACGCTGCCGCATCGATCGGAAAGGCGCTGTACACCACGGCATCGGACGAACCGCTTTGCGCATTCGCCAGGGCCCGGAACTGCTTGGCGATTTCCGGCAGCGCCGAGAAGCGCCCGTTCTCGAGCAGGGCCATCAGGAAGTTGTTGGCGGCGGGCGGCAGCGCCGAGCCGTACGCGCCGGCGATCACGTCCAGCACCTGCTCGGGCGTGACCTTGGGGTTGTCCGCGAACTGCTGGAGCTCGGGGCTGGCGGCGATGGCGGCGACCTTTTCGAGCCAGGCGCCGGCGCCTGCCAGGTCCGACGAAGACGCCTTGAACAGCGCTTCGGCGTAGGGACGTGCAATGGTGGCGAGTTCTGCCATGGCTTCGATCAGAGTTCGGTCTGCAGGCGGGCGAGCAAATCGGCGTGCACGGCCGGATTCACTTCCTTGCGCAGGATCTGCTCGGCGCCCTTGACGGCCAGCGCGGCCACCTGCTCGCGCAGCACCTCGCGCGCCTTCACGGCCTGCTGCTCGGCTTCGGCGCGAGCCTGAGCGACGATCTTGTTGCCTTCTTCCGTGGCGCGGGCCTTGGCCTCTTCAACGATGGCCTGCGCACGACGTTCGGCATCGGCAAGACGTTGCGCGGACTCGTTGCGCGCCTTGCCCAGTTCGACTTCCACCCGCTTGTCCGCATCGGACAGCGCGGCCTTGGCCTTGTCGGCAGCGGCCAGGCCGTCGGCGATCTTCTGGGCACGCTCATCCAGCGCCTTGGCGATCGGCGGCCACACGAACTTCATCGTGAACCCGACAAGAATCAGGAACACGATCATCTGGACGATCAGGGTACCGGTAATGCTCACTTTTCACCCTCTCTGTGGGATTGAATCCGAAGCCGCTCCCCGAGGAACGACAGGGGTTCGACGAGAAAGCCTGGACCCGATTACTTCGGCAGGTTGGCGATTTGCGAGAGGAACGGGTTGGCCGTTGCGAACCACAGCGCGATACCGGTACCGATAATGAACGCGGCGTCGATCAGACCGGCCAGCAGGAACATCTTGGTTTGGAGTTCGCCCATGAGCTCAGGTTGGCGTGCGGCCGACTCGAGGTACTTGCTGCCCATGATGCCGATGCCGATACATGCGCCCACAGCGCCCAGACCGATGATCAGGCCGGCGGCCAGTGCAACAAAGCTAATAACTTCCATGATGACTCCTAGAGGACTTTGGTTGAAGAGAAAAGAAAAAACGGAAAACTAAAAGAGCGGATCAGTGGTGATCGTGCGCCTGGCCCACGTACACCAGCGCCAGCATCATGAAGACGAAGGCTTGCAGCGTGATGATCAGGATGTGGAAGATGGCCCACGCGGTGCCCGCGACGATGTGGCCCAGCGCCAGGAAAACGCCCGTGGCCGACAGCGTCCAGGCGCCACCCATCAGCGCGATCAGCAGGAAGATCAGTTCGCCGGCATACATATTGCCGAACAGACGCATGCCGTGCGACACGGTCTTGGCGATGAACTCGATCAACTGCATCGCGAAATTGAAGGGGTAGAGCGCCCAGTGGTTGCCGAAAGGCGCCGTGAACAGCTCGTGGACCCAGCCGCCGAGGCCCTTGATCTTGATGTTGTAGTAAAGGCAGATCAGCAGCACCGAGAGGGACAGGCCCATGGTGACCGACAGGTCCGCGGTGGGAACGACGCGCAAATAAGCATGGTGCGGATCGCCGCCGGCCGCGCCGAAGAGCTGGGCCCAGATGGCGGGGAACAGATCGACCGGGAACAGGTCCATCGCGTTAAGCATGAAGATCCACACGAAGATGGTCAGCGCCAGCGGTGCGACGAACTTGCGGCTTTGCGCGTTGTGGACGATGCCCTTGGCCTGCTGGTCGACCACTTCGATCAGTATCTCGACCGCCGCCTGGAAACGACCCGGCACACCCGAAGTGGCCTTGCGGGCGGCCAGCCAGAGCACCCAGCAGCCCAGCACACCCAGCGCAATCGAGAAGAACAGCGAGTCGAGGTTGAAGACCGAGAAGTCGGCGACGCCGTTCGGCTTGGAGCTTTGAAGATGCGTCAAGTGGTGAACGATGTATTCACCAGCGGTCTGACCATGTTCCGCAGCGTTTTCAGCAGCCATCCGTTACTCGTCTTTAAGTTTCAAGCGCCGGGGAGCCAGCATCACCGCCACCCACGCCGCCTTCATTGTCACCACCAGGCCCACCAGCATCGCCGGCCAGCTCAGCGCCGTTACCAGCCTTGGCGCGGCGATCAGCATCGCCACCGTCAAGGCCATCTTGACCATTTCCCACAAGAAGAATCCGAACACCGCAGTGCCCGGATTCAGGGAAGAGAACCTTCCGGTGAGCCCCCGCGCGAACACCGCAGCGGGAATGACCACTGCCAGTGCGCCGTATCCGGCGGACCACCCCAGATTTTGCCTCCCTGTCAGGCCCCAGGCGGCCAACGCCACCAGCAGCCCCGCTCCGACCTGAACCGCGATCACGCGCCAGGGCGAGATCGACGGCTTCTTTTCGCGCAGCCGCTGGGCCTCTTCGGCGGTCAACGGCTTGAAGTCAGCATCCGGGTCTTGAGCGTCCTCTCGGACTTCCCTCTCTCTCACATCGCGGGCGATTGTTTTCATTTCGAATGAAGCCCGGATGACGACCCAGAATTTCTACAAAGCCATTGATTATAAGTAAAAACCCATGGCTCTCCGCCATGTTCCGGGCCGAGCTCGCAAAACATCCTTGCCCCGCGCTGCGGCAAGCGCGAGACGTTGGAAAGCACCGGAGTGCCCCCACCATAATCTCTTATGCACCCGATCACCGACGCCCTCCCCGACTCGCTCTGCTTCCTCGACGGCAGCTACGCGCCGCTGCGCGACACCAAGGTCAGCGTGCTCGACCGCGGCTTCATCTTCGGCGACGGCGTCTATGAAGTGGTGCCGGTCTATGGCGGCGTGCCTTTCTGCTTCGAGGAACACATGGCGCGGCTGGACCGCTCGCTGGGCGAGCTGCGCATCGCCAATCCGTTGACGCATGGGCAGTGGCACGCGATTGCGATGCGTCTCGTCGAGGCCAGCCCGCCTTCCGAGCGCGCGGCCGTGCAGGCCATCTACATCCAGGTCACGCGCGGCGTGGCCCCGCGCGAGCATGCGATGGTGCAGGGCCTCGTGCCCACCGTCTTCATCATGCTGAACCCGATGAAGCCGGTGTCCGATGCGGCGCGCGCCAAGGGCGTCGCTTGCGTGAGCGCGCACGACTTCCGCTGGCAGAAGGCCCACATCAAGAGCACCAGCCTGCTGGGCGCGGTGCTGGCGCGGCAGATCAGCGTCGAGGCCGGCGCGGCCGAGACCATCATGTTCCGCGGCGACTGGCTCAGCGAGGCCTCGTCGAGCAACGTCTGGGTGGTGAAGGACGGCGCGGTCTACGGACCGCCCAAGGACGAGCTGGTGCTGGCCGGCATCCGCTACGGCCTGATCGAGCGCATCTGCGCCGAAGCCGGCATCCCCTTCTCGCTGCGCCGCATCGCGCGCGACGAGGTCTTCGGCGCCGACGAACTCTTGCTGTCCTCGGCCAGCAAGGAAGTGCTGCCGGTGGTCACGCTCGACGGCCAATCGATCGGCAACGGCCGCCCCGGCCCGATCTTCCAGACGCTGCATGCGGGCTACCAGAGGGCCATCGAGCGCAGCGCGCAAGAGCAAGGAGTTCCTGCATGAGCACAGCCCCCGACACCCCACCGATCGACGCGCGCAAGGAGTCGCTGATCGAGTACCCCTCGCAGTTTCCGATCAAGGTCATGGGCGTCAAGGCCGATGGCTTCGTGCACGCGGTCACGCTGATCGCCGAGCAGTTCGATCCGAACTTCGACGCCAGCACCATCGAGCTGCGCAACAGCAAGGCCGGCAACTACCTCGGCGTGACCATCACCGTCACCGCCACCAGCCGCGAGCAGCTCGACGCCATCTACATGGCGCTGTCCGCACACCCGATGGTGAAGGTGGTGCTCTGAGCACAGCCCTCGAGGCCGTGTGGCTCGGCCGCGTCGACTATGCGCCGACCTACGCGGCGATGCAGCAGGCGACGCGGGAGCGCACGCCCGACACCGCCGACGCGCTCTGGATCTGCGAGCACCCACCGGTCTATACCCAGGGCCTGGCCGGCAAGGCCGACCACGTGCTGAACCCCGGCGACATCCCCGTCGTGCAGACCGACCGCGGTGGCCAGGTGACCTACCACGGCCCCGGCCAGGTGGTGGCTTATCCGCTGGTCGACCTGCGGCGCGCCGGCTACTACGTGAAGGAATACGTCTACCGCATCGAGGAGTCGGTGATCCGCACGCTGGCGCACTTCGGCGTCACCGGCCACCGCGTGGGCGGCGCGCCGGGCATCTATGTGCGGCTTGACGACCCGTTCTCGCATGCCGCGCTGACCGGCCCGACGCAACCCGCCGACCCCTTCCGCGGCCTGGGCAAGATCGCCGCGCTGGGCATCAAGGTCAGCCGCCATTGCACCTACCACGGCGTCGCGCTCAACGTCGCGATGGACCTGGAACCCTTCTCGCGCATCAACCCCTGCGGCTACGCAGGGCTCGAAACCGTCGATCTTTCTACAATCGGCGTTCAAACAACCTGGGACGAAGCCGCGCAGGTGCTGGCCAGCAAGCTGGCCGCCTACCTCGCGCCTTGAGCCCCACTCAAGAGAAGCCATGAGCACCCTCGAAGTCGTCCGCGATGCCCAAGGTCCCGACAGCTACAACCCCCTGGCCAAGCAGAAGGCCGCGGCCAAGCTGTCGCGCATCCCCGTCAAGGTGATCCAGCAGGGCGAGGTGCTCAAGAAGCCCGACTGGATCCGCGTCAGGGCCGGCAGCCCGACCACCCGCTTCTACGAGATCAAGCAGATCCTGCGCGAGAGCAACCTGCACACGGTGTGCGAGGAAGCGTCTTGCCCCAACATCGGCGAGTGCTTCGGCAACGGCACCGCCACCTTCATGATCATGGGCGACAAGTGCACGCGGCGCTGCCCCTTCTGCGACGTCGGCCACGGCCGGCCCGATCCGCTGGACAAGGACGAGCCGCTCAACCTCGCGAAGACCATCGCCAAGCTGCGCCTCAAGTACGTGGTGATCACCAGCGTCGACCGCGACGACCTGCGCGACGGCGGCAGCCAGCATTTCGTCGACTGCATCCGCAACATCCGCGAGCTCTCGCCGCAGACGCAGATCGAGATCCTGGTGCCCGACTTCCGCGGCCGCGACGACCGCGCGCTGGAAATCCTCAAGGCCGCGCCGCCGGACGTGATGAACCACAACCTGGAGACCGCGCCGCGCCTCTACAAGGAAGCGCGCCCCGGCAGCGACTACCAGTTCAGCCTCAACCTCTTGAAGAAGTTCAAGGCCCTGCATCCCGAGGTGCCGACCAAGAGCGGCATCATGGTCGGCCTCGGCGAGACCGACGAAGAGATCCTGCAGGTCATGCGTGACATGCGCGCGCACGACATCGACATGCTGACCATCGGCCAGTACCTCGCGCCCAGCAGCAGCCACCTGCCGGTGCGCCGCTACGTGCATCCCGACACATTCAAGATGTTCGAGGAAGAGGCCTCCAAGATGGGCTTCAGCCATGCGGCGGTCGGCGCGATGGTGCGCAGCAGCTACCACGCCGACCAGCAGGCGCACGCGGCCGGCGTCTAGGCCCGGCTAGGCCTCGACCGGAAGCCCGCTTGGGGCTTCAGCGCGCGAGCGCATTCGCCTGTGCCAACAAGTGCCTTGCGCGCTCGGCCTGCTCAACGTAAAAAACCCACTGCGGAATTCTCGAGGCGCAAGCAGATCGCGTCAGCCGCGTCCTGTGCGCGCGCCTCCTTTTTCGTCCATCTCGCAGGCCTCGAAGGCTGCGCCTTCACTCGCCCCGCCCAGGCGTGAACTTGTGCGCGAAAAGCCTTGTCGTCGAATGTGAATTTTTCACATTGTTACCTTACAGTCACGTTTTGACTTTCTGGGCGCTCGAAGGGATTGGCCTCCATGCATCAGTTTCTGGAACTGCCGTCGACTGCATTCACGCTGCCAAGCCGGCGTGGGCGCTGCAATGGGCAAATGCAATCGCGTGGCTTCACCCTGATCGAGTTGATGGTGACGGTGGCAATCGTCGCCATCCTGGCCGCGATCGCCTATCCCTCCTACACCAATTACATCGTTCGTTCTAATCGATCGGCCGCCCAGGGCTACATGCTCGAGCTCAGCAACTTGGAGCAGCGCTACCTTCTGGACGCGCGGAGCTACGCCCCGAATCTGGCTGCGTTGAACTATCCACCTCCGTCGAACGTGTCGTCCAACTACTCGTTCACGGCGGTCCCCAAGGCCGGCACGACACCGCCGGGATTCACGATCACCGCCACGCCGATCGGCGCTCAGCTCGCCAGGGACACCGCCTGCGCGACGCTGACCATCGACGAAGCGGGAGTGAAGACTGCGTCGGGCACCAGCGGAGCTGCGGGATGCTGGTAAGCCCTCGCCGCACGCGCCGCCACGTGCGCGGCTTCACGCTGATCGAACTGGTCACCGTGATCACGGTGATGGGCGTCCTCGCTGCGCTTGCGCTCCCCTCGTTTCGCGCCTTCGTTGCGAACCAGCGCATCCGCAACGTTTCCTTCGACTTGATGGCGGCGCTCACGCTCGCTCGCAGCGAAGCCGTGACCCGCAATCGCAGCGTCAATCTGGCGAAGACAGGCGGCGCCTGGGATGAAGGCTGGACAGTGAAGGAAGGCACCAACGTCTTCCACAGCCAGCAGGCCTACAAGAACCTCGCCATCAGCGACTCGAGCGACCTCGACGTCATCACCTATGGCAAGGACGGCCGCGCCGTGACCACGAGCACCAAGTTCACCATCGCGCCGTCGGCCACCATGGCAGGCGTCAATTCGCGCTGCATCTCCATCGGGCTGAGTGGCGTGCCGAGCAGCAGCATGGGGGCTTGCTAGATGCCGCCGCGCATTCCGGCTCGCGCGCGCCGCATGGCCGCCCCCCAGCATGGGGTCGCACTGATCGAAGTCCTGGTCACGCTCGTGATCCTGCTCTTCGGGCTGCTCGGCCTGGCAGGCGTGAGCAGCCGCGCCAACGTTGCCGAGATGGAGGCCTACCAGCGGATCAAAGCCTTGCAGCTCGTGCAGGACATGGCCGATCGTCTCAATGCGAACCGGAAGGTCGCGAGCTGCTATTCGAATGGTGCCACCGGCGTGCAGTTGAGCGCGACCAGCACCACCGTGCCGGCCTGCACCGCCGGCAACGTGCAGCAGCAAACCCAGGTTGCTGCCGATCTCACGGCCTGGAAAGACTTGATCGATGGCCAAGCCGAAAACCAGTCGGGCGCCAAGCTCGGCGCCATGATCGGCGCCATCGGCTGCGTGACCCTCGACGACGCCGCCAACAACATCTATCTGATCGCCGTGTCGTGGCAAGGCCTGGCCAAGACGGCCGCGCCGACGCTGGCCGATGGCAGCACCGCGTTTCCCTGCGGTAACGGCGCCTACGGAGACGAAAAATTGCACCGCGTGGTCACGACCAAGGTGCGAATCGGGGCGTTGTCGTGAGAGCGCGCATGCACTCCGGCTACCGGCGGCACAACCGCGGCTTCACGCTGGTCGAGCTGATGGTGGCCATCATGCTCGGCCTGTTCCTGATGATCGGCCTGATCAGCTTGCTGGTCTCGACCTTGGGCTCGCGCTCCGAGCTCGACAAGACCGGGCGCCAGATCGAAAACGGCCGCTACGCACTCCAGGTGCTCAGTGAAGACATCCAGATGGCCGGTTTCGTCGGCGCTTCCTCGAGCACCGCTTTCGCGACCGTGGCGCCGGTGGCCTGCCCCACGAACATCGCCGCCCTCGGCTACTTCGCAATGACGAGCCCGGGCACCTCCACCGTTCCCCTGCCGATCCACGGACTGAGCAGCACGCCGAGCTGCATCAGCGATGTCATGGCGGGCACCGCGATGCTGATCGTCACGCGCGTCAACACCAACCCCGTGACTCCCGCATCGGCAGTCGCGGCCGAGGCCTACCTGCAGGTTTCGAGCTGCGCCAACGACACGCTGCCCTTCGCGGCTGCAGCCGGCGCCTCCGCGGCCAGCTTCCCGCTGATGCAGAAGGACTGCCTGCCGAGCAAGCTTGCGCCGCTGCGCAAGATCGTGCAGCACGTGTACTTCGTGAGCACCTGCAATGTGTGCGGCACCGACACCATTCCCACCCTCAAGATGGCCGAGTACCTGGACGGCGAGATGAAGATCACCCCGCTGGTCGAAGGCATCGAGAACCTGCAGCTCGACTACGGCATCGACATGGACGCCAACGGCTCCCCGGACTGCTACACCAGCAATCCGGCCAGCCCGCCGGCGACGGAAATCGCCGTCGCGGTGTGCCCGCAAACCACGCCGGCCTACGACTGGACCGTGGCGCTGACCAACTGGGCCAACGTGATGGCCATTCGCATCCACGTGCTGGCGCGCAACACCGAGCCCAGCGGCGGCTGGACGGACGCCAGAACCTACGACATGGGCCTGGCCGTGCCGGCCGCAGGCCCCTTCAACGACCGCATCAAGCGCCACGTCTACAGCACGGTCGCGCGCCTGTACAACAGCTCGGGCCAGAGGGAAACACCATGAACCGCTCCAGGCGCAGCGCCGCGCCGCGCATGCAGGCCGGCGCCACCTTGCTGGTCTCGATGATCTTTCTGATGGTGATCACGCTGATCGTCGTTTCGTCCATCAAGGCCGTCAACGTCAACACCAAGCTGGTCGGCAACATGCAGACCCAGAAGGAGGCCGGCGCGGCGGCACAGCAGGCGATCGAAAGCACGATCAGCGCCGACTTCACTTCGCTGCCGGTGGACAGCACGTCGGTGATAGACATCAACAACAGCGGCCAGGCCGGCTCGGCCTACACCGTGGTCGTGCCGGCACCGCTTTGTACCGGCGTCAAGGCGATCAAGCTGAGCGAGTTGGACGCCACCAACACGGATGACCAGCCCTGCTATGCCAGCGGCGCTTCGCAGAACACGGGCATCGTCGGCTCGGGTGCGAGCGGCAATTCGCTGTGCTCGCACTCGAACTGGGAAGTCAATGCCACCGCCACGCCGCCCGGGAGCACGGAGCCGGCCCCGACCGTGCACCAGGGCATCGCCGTGCGCGTGGCCGTTGGCGCCGCATGCTGATCAATCAGGAGTAGGACCGATGCGCCCCTCGCAATTTTCACAACTGGGTGCCTTGGCCCTGCTGACCCTGGCCAGCGCCGCGGTACGGGCCGAGGACATCGACATCTACCAGGGCACGTCTGGCGGCGGCATCCCGAACATGCTGATCATTCTCGACAACGCGGCGGCGGCCAGTGCGAGTTCGAGCTTCACATGCCCATCCCTGACGGTCAACGACCCGAACAAGAACCTCGGCTTCGAACAATGCGGCCTGCACAGCGCGGTCTCCAAGATCGGGAGCAACGCGGCACTCAACGGCAACATCAATCTGGGCTTGATGTACTTCCCGGGGGGCCCCACCGACGGCGGCACCTTCGTCCAGCCCCCACCATCGCCGGCGCCCGGCTCGCTGCTTCTCATGGAGGGCACCAGCTCCGACAACAGCAAGGACCTCGGCAAGATGCTCCGGCGCATCGAGGCGCTGAGTCTCAGCACCGACAAGGGCAACAACAACCAGATCGCGCAGGCGATGCAGGAAGCCTGGGCCTTCTACCAGGGCAAGACCGGCCTCTCGGGCACCAGCTACCCAGGGCTGGCGAACCAGCAAGCCTGCGGCAAGAACTTTGTTCTCTACATCACGCTCGCCACCAGCAACCAGAAGCCGCAGGACGGCGGCAACCTGGGCGGCACGGCCTTGCAGGCCGCAGAAGGCTTGAGCACACTGCCTGCGCAATTGGCGCTGCCGGGCTGGAAGTCGCCGCTTTCCTCTAAAACGGCCTCCGGCAAGTACCGCAGCGACTATGCGGACGAATGGGCGAACTTCATGTACACGGGCAGTTCGCCCAATCTTGCGACGACGTATCCGGGGATCACGACCTACACCATCATCCTCAGCGATGGCAGCAATCCCGACTACGAACAGCTCATGGTCAGCATGGCCGAACAGGGCGGCGGAAAGCATTTCCTGGTAGCGCTCGGAGACGTCCAGGGCCTGGTCGACGCCATCGTCCAGATCTTCAACGAGGTGCAGGCCGTCAACAGCGTGTTCGCGGCGCCGGTGCTGCCGGTGAGCGCCAACACGCAAGGCACCTACCTCAACCAGATCTACATGGGCATGTTCCGCCCCGACGGCGACGTCAACCCGCGCTGGCAGGGCAACCTCAAGCAATACCAGTTCGGCGTCGACATCACCGACCCGACGGCGCCGCAGTTGTTCCTCGCCGACGCCTCCTGGGGCACGTACTCGATCGGCACCAACGCCAACCGGGCACTGAGCGCAGCGGGCACGGGCTTCATCTCGCCCTCGGCAGTGAGCTTCTGGACCTCCAAGTCCATCGCTTCCCTGCCCGACTCCCAGGGCGGCTTCTGGCTCAACGCCTTCAAGGAGCAAGGCGCCAAGGACGGGTACGACTGGGAGGATGGGCAGGTCGTCGAGAAGGGTGGCGTCGGGCAACAGATTCGGCTCAAGTACCTGACAGACAGCTATTCGGCCACCTCGGCCGTCACGACGCCGACCACCGCGCGCAACGTATTCACCTGCATCGGCACCGGTTGCAGCACCAATGCGGCCTTGAGCACGATGCCCTTCAAGGCCGACAACACGAATCTCAGCTCGACCGCCCTGGGCATCACGGACAGCAAGGTGACCCCGGCCAACCTGATCAACTGGGTCCGCGGGGAAGACACCTACGCGGCCGGCGACGCCGCGGCGGGCCGGGAATCGAGCAGCCCGCCCGACGCCAGCATCAAGATCCGCGGCTCCGTGCACGGCGACGTCCTGCATTCCCGCCCCGCGGTGATCAACTACGGCGGCACGACCGGCGTGGTGGTGTTCTACGGCGCCAACGACGGCATGTTCCGCGCCATCAACGGCAACCAGCCGAACAACCCCACCGACACCAGCAAGCCCAAGGGCAACTGCACGGTGTCGTCGACCTGCGCCCTCACCATGAAGGACGCGACCGGCGCCACCACCAGCATCCCGCCGGGCGGCGAGTTGTGGAGCTTCGTGCCCTCGGAGTTCTACCCGGGCCTGCAGCGGCTCTACGAAAACGGTCCGACCCTGAAGCTGGGCACCTTGACCACCGGCACCCCGAAGAACTACTTCTTCGACGGCGCACCCAGCGTCTACCAGAACAGCGCAACCGGGAAGGCCTACATCTTCCTCTCGGCGCGCCGCGGCGGCCGCCTGCTCTATGCGCTCGACGTGAGCGATCCCACGAACCCCAAGTTCATGTGGAAGCGCAGCAATGCCGACACAGGCTTCGCGGAACTCGGGCAGACATGGTCGCAGCCGAAGGTGGCCATGATCAAGGGCCATGCCAACCCGGTGCTGATCTTCGGTGCGGGCTACGACACCAACGAGGATGTCGAGCCGCCCAACGCCGACACCATGGGCCGCGGGATCTTCATCGTCGACGCGGTGACCGGCAACGTGCTGTGGCAGGCCGGCCCGGGCGGCGCAGGCAGCAGCTGCACGGGCAACCCTTGCAAGCTGGCCGAGATGACTTACTCGATCCCCGCCGACGTCACGCTGGTGGATCGCGACTTCGATGGCCTCATCGACCGGCTCTATGCGGCCGATACCGGCGGCAACATCTGGCGCGTGGACCTTCAGCCCACCGGCAGCGGCGACATGAGCACCTGGCAGGCCACCCACCTCGCCGCTCTGGGCGGAAGCGGCGCCACCAAGCGCAAGTTCTTCTTTTCCCCGGACGTGGTGCTGACGAAGAATTACGACGTGGTGCTCGACATCACCGGTGACCGGGAGCACCCGCTGCTGCCCCATCAGGCCACCAACATCGTGAACCGCTTCTACATGATCAAGGACACCAAGGTCGGCATGAGCGCGAGCGGCTGGACGCCGGTGCGCGACGACACCAGCAGCAGCGCCGACCTCGCGCCGACGGCGCTGTTCAAGGCCACCAACACGATTCCGTACGACGGCTCGCTCAACGGCTTCTACGTCACCCTGGCCGGGGCTGGAGAAAAAGGCGTGAACGCGCCGACGACCGTCGGCGGCCTGGTCTACTTCGGCACCAACCAGCCCATCGTTCCCAGCAGCACCACCTGCCAGGCCAATCTCGGCACGGCACGCAGCTACTCGGTGAACTTCCTCACCGGCGCTTCGAGCTTCCGTGTGCTCGATGGCGGCGGGCTGGCGCCGTCGCCCGTGTTCGGCATCGTCACGGTCAACGTCGGCGGCACGGACCGCCAGCTGCCCTTCCTGATCGGCGGCGGCGGCGGCTCCGGCGCCGACGGCAAGTCCGGCCTGGGGGCGCAAAAGCCGATCATCCCGATCAAGAACGTACGGAAACGGACCTACTGGTATCGAGAGACGGACGCCCGCTGAGGCGGCGGATGCCGAAGCCGGCGTCCGATCACCTCCTGCCGTTGGCATCCTTGGCCGCCAGGACTTCGGTATCCTGTGCGTGCCACATCCTTCTCACCACGTATGACCGACTTCCAGGCGGCGATGGACCGCGACTTCGGCGTCATCGCCGAGCTGATCCGGCGCCACGCGCATGAATCATCCGAGCGGCCCGCGCTGATCGACGGCACGCGCACGCTGAGCTACGGCGCGCTCGACGCGCTGATGGACCGCATCGCGGCCAGCCTCCAGCGCGACGGCCTGCGCGCAGGCGATGCGATCGCGGTCTGTGCCGCATCGAGCGTGAACTACGCGGCCGTGTTCCTGGGCGCCCTGCGCGCCGGCATCGCGGTCGCGCCGCTGGCGCCCGGCTCCACCCCCGCCAGCCTGGCGCGCATGATCGAGGACGCCGAGGCGCGCATTCTCTTCGTCGATGCGGCCGCAGCCGAGGTGATCGGCGATGCGGCAGCAGCAGGCGTCCCGCGCATCGCGCTCGACGGCTGCGCGGCCGGGCGCGAACTTGAAGCTTGGCTCGCACCGGCCGGTACGCGACCCGCCGCCGTGGAGCCGCAGCCTGCCTGGCCCTTCAACATCATCTATTCCTCGGGCACCACCGGCGAGCCCAAGGGCATCGTGCAGGGCCACGGCATGCGCTGGGCCCATGTGCGGCGCGGCGCGAAGTACGAATACGGGCGCGACACGGTCACGCTGCTGTCGACGCCGCTCTACTCCAACACCACGCTGGTGGTGTTCTTCCCGACCATCGCGTACGGCGGCTGCGTGATCCTGATGCCGAAGTTCGATGCGGCCGGCTATCTGTTGCTGGCCGAGCAGTATCGCGTGACGCACACGATGCTGGTGCCGGTGCAGTACCAGCGCCTGATGGCGCATCCGGCCTTCGATGCGCACGATCTCTCGAGCTTCCGCTTCAAGTTCAGCACCAGCGCGCCTTTCAACGCGGCGCTGAAGGCCGACGTGCTCAAACGCTGGCCCGGCGGCCTGATCGAGTTCTACGGCATGACCGAGGGCGGCGGCACCTGCATCCTCGAGGCGCATCTGCACCCGGACAAGCTGCATACGGTCGGCCAGCCGGCCGAGGGCAGCGACATCCGCTTGATCGACGAAAGCGGCCGTGAAGTCGCACCCGGCGAGGCCGGCGAAGTGGTGGGCCATTCGGCCGGCATGATGGTCGGCTACCACCGCCAACCGGAGAAGACGCGCGAAGCCGAATGGTTCGACCCCGCGGGCAAGCGCTTCATCCGCACCGGCGACGTCGGACGCTTCGACGACGAAGGCTTCCTCACGCTCTTCGACCGCAAGAAGGACATGATCATCAGCGGCGGCTTCAACATCTACCCGAGCGATCTCGAGGCGGTGTTGCGCGGCCATGCGGCGGTGGCCGACGTCGCGGTGATCGGCGTGCCCTCCGAGCAATGGGGCGAGACGCCGGTGGCCTTCGTGGTGCGGCGCGCGGGCGACGACACCGACGCCGATGCGCTGCTGCAATGGGCCAATGCCCAGCTCGGCAAGACGCAGCGCCTCGCGCGCCTGCAGCTCATTGACGAGCTTCCGCGCAGCGCGATCGGCAAGGTGCTCAAGCGCGAGCTGCGTGAGCGCGATACCGCGCGCTGAAGCCGCGCCCGTGCACGGCGGCGGCAACACGCTGCTGTGGGTGCTGGCGCTGGTCGCCTTCGGGTTCGCGATCGCACGGCCGCGTGCGCCGGCGGACTACCTGCTGCTGATCGACTGGCAGACCATCGGCGCGCTGGCCGGCCTGCTGGTCATCACCCAGGGCGTGGAGAAGAGCGGAATGCTGCAGGCCGCCGCCGCGCGGCTGCTCGCGCGCACCACCGAGCTGCGAAGCCTGGTCTTTCTGCTCACCGCGAGCGCGGCGCTGCTCTCGGCGCTGGTCACCAACGACGTGAGCCTGTTCCTGCTGGTGCCGCTCACGCGCGTGCTGGCGGCGCAGGCGCATCTGCCGCTCGCGCGGCTGGTGGTGCTGGAGGCGCTGGCCGTCAACGCGGGCTCCGCGCTCACGCCGATCGGCAATCCGGAGAACCTCTTTCTCTGGCATCGCTCGGGCGAGAGCTTCTTCGGCTTCATGGGCATGATGGCGCCGACCGTGGCGCTGATGTTGTTCTGGCTCTTCCTCGCCATCCGCTTCCTGGTGCCGCGCGCGCCGATCCTGCTCAAGCCGGCCGGCGATGCGGCGCCGATGCAGCCGCGGCTGCTCGCCCTGTCGGGGCTGCTCTTCGTCGGCTTCGTGATCGCGCTCGATCGCCATTGGCTGGCGGCCGGGTTGGCCGTCGTGTTCGGCGCCTTCCTGCTGCTGCGCCCGCGCGTGCTGCTCGGCGTCGACGGGGCGCTGCTCGCGATCATCGCGCTGATGTTCGTCGATTTGCGGCAGCTGGCCGAGCTGCCCGCCGTCGCATCGCTGCTGGGCCAATGGACCATCGGCGAAGGCTGGCGCGCCTACCTCGCCGCGATCCTCGCCTCGCAGTTCATCAGCAACGTGCCCGCGGCCATCCTGCTGGAGCGCTACGTGCACGACCTGCCGGCGCTGGCGGCCGGCGTCAGCGTGGGCGGTTTCGGCTGCGTGCTGGGGTCGCTCGCCAACCTGATCGCCTTGCGCCTGGCCAAGGTGCCGCACGGGCTGCGCGAGTTCCATCGCATCAGCATTCCCTTTCTGCTGGTGTGCGCGGCCTCGGCGCTACTGCTCAGGCTCGGCTAGCCGCCGGCTTGCCTGGAAGCCCGGCCATCGCCGACGGATCGACCAGCCGGTCGTACTCCGCGGCACTCAGGAAGCCCAGCGCGACGGCCGCATCCCGCGGGCTCATGTTCCGCTCCAGCGCGGTTGCCGTGATCTTCGCGACCCGGTCGTAGCCCAGCACGGGATTGAGCGCGGTCACCAGCAGCAGCGCGTTGGCTACATGGGCGGCCAAGCGTGGCCTGTCGACCTCGATGTCCTTCACCATCCGCTCGGCGAACACGCGGGCGCTGTCGGCCAGCACGCGGATCGACTGCAGCAGGTTGTGGATCAGCACCGGCTTGGCGACGTTGAGCTCGAAGTTCCCCGACGCGCCGGCCATGGTGATGGTGACGTGGTTGCCCATCACCTGCAGGCTCGCCTGCGCCACTACTTCAGCGATCGTCGGGTTGCGCTTGCCCGGCATGATCGAACTGGTCAGCCCGTCGTCCGGGATCACGAGTTCACCCAGCCCGCATCGCGGCCCCGAGCCGAGCAGGCGGATGTCGTTGGCGATCTTGACCAGCGAAGCCGCGACGACGTTGAGCGCGCCCGAGACCTCGACCAGTGTGTCGTGCGCCGCCATGCCTTCGAACTTGCTGGGATTCGGCACGAAGGCTGTGCCGGCCAATGCGCTCAGCTCCTCGCAAAAGGCGACATCGAAGCCCGGCGGTGCATTGAGCCCGGTGCCCGCCGCGGTGCCGCCCTGCGCCAGCAGGCACAGGCGCGGCAAGGTGGCATCGATGCGGTCGATGCCGTGGCCGATCTGGCGGGCGAAGGCATCGAAGGCCTGGCCCATGGTCATCGGCACCGCATCCATCAGGTGCGTGCGCGCGATCTTCAGCACGTCGGCGAAGGCCGCGGCGCGCTCGTCCAGCCGTTGACGCAACAGCATCAACGCGGGCCGCAACCGATGCGTGAGTTCCAGCGTCGCCGCCAGGTGCATCACGGTCGGAAAGCTGTCGTTGGACGATTGCGATGCGTTGACGTGGTCGTTGGGATGCACCGGCGCGCGTGTGCCCAGCGGCTGGCCCAGCAGCTCGTTGGCGCGGTTGGCGATCACCTCGTTCGCGTTCATGTTCGTCTGCGTGCCCGACCCTGTTTGCCACACGGTGAGCGGAAAGTGATCGTCGAAGCGGCCGGCGCGCAGATCCTCGGCGGCGGCGACGATCTTCTGCGCCAACGCCGCGTCGAGCGCGCCGCAGCGCAGGTTGGCACGCGCGGCGGCCATCTTCTGCAAGCCGAAGGCATGGATCAGGCAAGCGGGGAAGCGCTCCTCGCCGATCTCGAAGACGCCCAGCGCGCGCTGCGTTTGCGCACCCCAGTAGCGGTCGGCCGGAATCTCGACCGGACCGAAGGTATCGTGCTCCACCCGCATGGCCGGCATGGGTTCAGTCCAGGGAGATGTTGGTCTTGGCCGCGACCGCTTTCCAGCGCGCCACCTCCGCCTCGGTGTGCTTGCCCAGCGAGGCGCCGGTGTACTGCTCGGCCGGCAGCATCTGGATCGCCTGGCTGCTCATCTTGTCCGCGAAGGCCTTGTCGGTCATGACCTTCAGGTAGGCCTGCTGGACCTTGTCGAGCGCGGCCTTGGGTGTTCCCTTGGGCGCGTAGATGCCGTACCAGGTCGATGCCTCGAAGCCGGGCAGCACGGTCTCGGCCAGCGTCGGCACATCCTTCAGTTGCGGCAGGCGCACCTTCGAGGTGACGGCGAGTGCGCGCACCTTGGCCTCGGTGATCTGCGGCAGCGCAGTGTTGGTCTGGTCGAAGATGCCGTCGACCTGCCCGCCGATCACGTCAACCAATGCCGGCCCCGCGCCCTTGTACGGCACCAGCGTGACCTTGATGCCGGCCGCACTCGCGACCAGCGCCGCGATCAGGTGCGAACTGGATCCCACGCCGGCGTTGCTGATGAAGAGCTTGTCGGGATTCTTCTTGCCAAAGTCGATCAGCCCCTCGATGTTCCTGGCCGGATGCTCCTTGCGCACCATCAGCACCAGCGGCGTGTCGGGAAAGCGGAACACGGGCTCGAAGTCCTTCACCGGGTCGTAGTTCAGCTTCTTGTAGAGCGCGGGCGCGGCGCCCATGTAGCCCATGTGGCCGACCAGCATGGTGTAGCCGTCGGGCGCGGCGCGCGCGGCTTTGGCTGCACCGATGGTGCCTCCTGCGCCGGGCGCGTTATCGATCACGATCGGCTGGCCGACCTCGCGCGCCACGCGCTCGGCGATGCTGCGCGCCAGCGCGTCGGTCGGTCCGCCCGCGGCAAAGGGCACGATCCACGTGATCGGCTTGGCGGGGTAGGCCTGGGCGTGCGCGGCAGCCACGGCGGCGGCGGCCGCGAATGCGCACAAAACGGTCTTGATGAAACGCATGCTCATGTCTCCTGGAATTGCAATGAAGGGTGGGGTCGGGAGAATTCAGTGCTGCGCCTTCGCCGACAGCGCAAGCGCGCGGTCCACTATCTGCGGCGCGAGGCCGAGGTAGTTGGCGGGGTCGGTCAGGCGGTCGATCGCGGCGCGGTCGAGGTGCTTCGTGACTTCGGGCAGCGCGGCCAGCGCCTCGGCCAGCGTGCCGCCCTTCTCGTTCACCGTGCGGCAGGCGTCGTAGACGAGGTCATGCGCCTGCTGGCGGCCGGTGCGGGGCGCGAGGCCCATCATCACCGCCTCGGCCACGATCAGGCCGCGGCTGATGCCGAGGTTGTGCTTCATGCGCTCGGCATCGACGACCAGGCCGCCGAGCGCGAACTTGGCCTGGTGCAGCGCACCCGCCGTGAGGATGAAGCTCTCGGGGATCGCGATCCACTCGGCATGCCATGGACCGGTGGCGCGCTCGAAGTCCTGCACCATCGCATCGACCATCAGCCCGGCGTGCTGCCGCACCGCTTTCGATGCGGCCAGCATCAGTTCGCTGGAGATCGGGTTGCGCTTCTGCGGCATCGTGCTGCTGGCGCCGCGTCCCTTGACGAAGGGCTCGTAGACCTCGGCGAACTCGGTCGAGGCCATGATCATGATGTCGAGCGCGATCTTGCCGAGCGAGCCGGTCACGAGCGCCAGCAGGTTCACTGCCTCGGCGAAGCCGTCGCGTGCCACATGCCAGGTGGTGGCGGGCACGCCCAGGCCGAGCTCTTCGGCCATCGCCTGCTGGACTTCGAAACCCTTGTCACCGAGCGAGGCCAGCGTGCCCGCGGCGCCGGCGAACTCGACCAGCGCGACGCGCGGGCGCAGCTCGGCCAGGCGCTGCTGGTGGCGATCGAACATCGCGAGCCAGATCGCGACCTTGTAGCCGAAGGTCACGGGCAGGGCCTGCTGCAGGTGGGTGCGGCCGGCCATCGGCGTGTCGCGGTGCTTCTTCGCGAGCCCGGCCAGGATGGCGCGCAATTCGCGAATGTCGGCGTCGATGCTGTCGAGCGCATCGCGCACCTGCAGCGCCACCGCGGTGTCCATGATGTCCTGCGTGGTCGCGCCCCAGTGCACATAGCGGCCGGCCTCGCCGCACATTGCCACCAGTTGATGCACCAGCGGCAGGATCGGGTAGCCGACGATGTCGGTCTCCTCGCGCATGTGGTCGAAGTCGATGCGCTCGATGGTGGATTCGCGCGCGATCGTTTCGGCCGCCTCCTGCGGGATCACGCCGACGCGTGCCTCGGCCTTCGCGAGCGCGACCTCGGCATCGATGTAGCGCTGGATCAATGCGCGGTCGGAGAAGAGCGAGCGCATCTTCGCGGTGCCGAAGGCGTCGCGGAACAGGATCGAATCGACGACGGTGCTGGCCATCG
This sequence comes from Variovorax sp. LjRoot84, assembly GCF_964254305.1. Lineage (NCBI taxonomy): Bacteria > Pseudomonadati > Pseudomonadota > Betaproteobacteria > Burkholderiales > Comamonadaceae > Variovorax > Variovorax sp. LjRoot84. Next base: position 440,814 of record NZ_CAXUTE020000001.1, on the reverse strand, counting down.
GCATGGATGAAGAGGACATGTGGACCTTGATATGTTCGGACATATTGAACTTTAATATGTCCGAACATAATCGCAACTCGGTGTTAACCCTGAGCCTCAGAATCACGCCCACGATGAACAAGCCCCGCTTCTCCGATATCGCGCGACACCTCAAGGAAGGCATCACTTCGGGCCACTACCCCGTAGGCACGCTGCTGCCGACCGAACTGGAGCTGCGCGACCACTACAAGACCAGCCGGCACACGGTGCGCGCCGCGTTGCAGGAACTGCAGCAACTGGGCCTGGTGTCGCGTCGCAAGAACGTCGGCACGCGCGTGGAGTCGGCAACGCCGCAGGTCGGCTTCCAGCAGTCGCTCGCCTCGGTCGAGGACGTGGTGCAGTTCGGAGCGACGCACGTGCGGGTGGTGCGCGAGGTCGAGACGGTCGAGGCCAAGGGCGCCTTGGCGCGCCTGCTCGGCTGCGCGGAAGGAACGGCGTGGCTGCGCATCTCCAGCCTGCGGATGGACGAAGAGCAGCCCGAGCTGCCGATCTGCTGGACCGACCTGTACATGGACCCGGCCTACGCCGACCTGGTGGAGCGGGTTCGCGATTCGCCGGAGACGCTGGTCAGCACCTTGATCGAGCAGCAGTACGGCCGGCGCGTGGTCGAGATCGTGCAGCAGCTGCAGGCACTGGAAGTGCCCGCGGCGATGGCACGGCAGTTGGGCGTGGAAACCGGCTCGGCGGCCATGCAGATCGTGCGCCGCTACCTCGATGCCGGCGGCGAGACGATCGACGTCACGGTCACCGTCCATCCGGCGGACCGCTTCTCGCTCACCATGCGGCTGCAGCGCTCGGCCGGCTGAACGGGAGGACAATCGGCGCCCTCCCATGCAGTTCAACAGCACGTCCTCGTCGCCTCCGCACGGTCTTTCGCTGCGGCGCTACGGCGCCTCGCGCGGCAGCCATGCGCACGACCATTTCCAGGTGTTGGTCGGGCTCGATGGCGTGCTGGACCTGGAGATCGAGGGACGCGGCCGACGCATCGGCGCGGGCGAGGGCTGGGTGGTGACACCCGGCGACCGGCACGACTTCGAATCGCGCGCCGGCAGCCGCTGCCTCGTGCTCGACACCACGCAGGACCTGTGGGCGCAGTGCGCGGGACGCTCGCCGATGACACCGCAGTTGCTCTCCCTGGCGCGCTACCTGGCGCTGTGCGTGACGCAGGTTTCGCCGCCCGCGGCCGCGCTGCACCATGCGCCGGCGCTGCTGCTGGAGGCCTGGGGGCCCGTGGTGCCGAACGGCCGCCGGCGCGCCATCGACTGGCCGGCCCTCGCCGCATGGGCGCAGGCGCGCTGGCACCGGCCCTTGAGCGTCGCCGACCTCGCGGCGGTCGCGTGCCTGAGCCCGAGCCAGTTCGCCCAGCGCTGCCGCGACGAGCAAGGCATGGGTGCGATGCAATGGCTGCGAAGCCAGCGCCTGCTGCAAGCGCGGCAGCTGCGCAGCGGCGGCATGAGCGTCGCGGAGACCGCGCGCCGCACGGGCTACCGTTCGCCTTCGGCGCTCACTGCCGCCCTGCGAAAGAGCTGAAACACCGTCATTGCTCGACGACGAGCCGTCGTTGTGCGACGAGCCTGCCGCTTAAGCTCGGGCGCATGTCCGCCACGCTGTACGCACTCGCCGCCATCGCCCTCTGGGGCACCCTCGCCTCGCTCGGCACTTCGCTGGCGCACCTGCCGCCCTTCCTCCTGACCGGGCTCGCGCTGATGATCGGCAGCGTCATGAGCTGGCCCGCCGTGCTGCGCAAGCGCCAGGCCTGGGCGGTGCCGGCGCGCACGCTGGCGCTGGGCGTCTACGGGCTGTTCGGCTTCCACTTTCTGCTCTTCATCGCGCTGCGCCACGCGCCGCCGGTCGAAGCCAACCTGGTCAACTACCTGTGGCCGCTCTTCATGGTCGTGCTGGCGCCGGCGCTGCTGCCGGGCGTGTGGCTGCGGCCGCTGCATGTGATCGCGGCCCTGCTGGGCTTCGCGGGCGCCGCCATCGCCATCCTCGGCACGCGCGGCGCCGGCGCGGGCTCGGCGGGCAGCGCCTACTGGGGCTTTGCGCCGGCCCTGGGCTCGGCCTTCATCTGGGCCAGCTATTCGCTGTGGACGCGGCGCGTGCCCGCGTTCCCGACCGCGGCCATCGGGCTCTTCGGCCTGGTGTCGGGCGCGCTTTCGCTCTTGTGCCACGCCCTGCTGGAGCCGGCGGCGGCGCTCACTTCGCGCGACTGGCTGCTGGTCGCGCTGTGCGGCCTCGGCCCGCTGGGCGCGGCCTTCTTCCTCTGGGACATGGCGCTCAAGCGCGGCGACGTGCGCCAGATCGGCATCCTGAGCTACATCACGCCGCTCGCCTCGACAGCGCTGCTGATGATGGTCACGGCGCGGCCGCTGAGCTGGAGCATCGCGCTCGCGGCCGCCCTGATCATCTCCGCGGCGGTGATGGGGTCGCGCGCCCGCTGAGCTCAGCCCGGCGCCGGGCCGCCCCAAGGCGGGCTGCGGCCCCCTCGGGGGGCAGCGAGCACACGCAGTGACAGAGCGTGGGGGCCATTTACTCTGCGACCTTGAGCACCAGCTTGCCGAAGTTCTGTCCGGTGAACAGGCGCGTCAACGCTTCCGGGAAAGTGTCGATGCCTTCGACCACGTCCTCGCGGCTCTTCATGCGGCCGTCCTTCAGGTAGACCGCCATCTCGGCCACCGCCTCGTGGTAGCGATCGGCATAGTCGAAGACGACCATGCCCTGCATGCGCGCCCGGTTCACCAGCAGGCTGAGGTAGTTCTTCGGGCCTTGCGCGGGTGCGCTGTTGGCGTTGTTGTACTGGCTGATCGCGCCGCAGATGATGATGCGCGCGCCCCGCGCGAGCCGCGCCAGCGCGGCGTCGAGGATCTCGCCGCCGACGTTGTCAAAGTAGATGTCGATGCCCTTGGGGCAATGGGCCTTCAGGCCGTCGCGCACGGCCGAGGGGCCGGCCTTGTAGTCGATGCAGGCATCGAAGCCGAGCTCCTTCACCACCCAGTCGCATTTCTCCTGGCCACCGGCGATGCCGACCGCGCGGCAGCCCTTGATCTTCGCGAGCTGGCCGACCGTCTGGCCGACCGCGCCGGCGGCGCCCGAGACGACGACCGTCTCGCCCGGCTTCGGTTGGCCGATGTCCATCAGGCCGAAGTAACCGGTCATGCCCGGCATGCCGAGCACGTTGAGCCACTGGTTGATCGAACCCGCACGCAGGTCGATCTTGGTGAGCCCGTTGCGCTTGATGTCCTCCTGCGGAATCAGGATGTATTCCTGCACGCCGAGCGTGCCGTAGACCGTGTCGCCGACCGCGAAGGCCGGGTTGCGCGAGGCCGTCACGCGGCCGATGCCGCCGGCGCGCATGACGGCGCCGATCTCGACCGGCGGGATGTAGCTCTTTCCCTCGTTCATCCAGCCGCGCATCGCGGGGTCGAGCGAGAGCGACAGGGTCTTGACGAGGACGCCGCCTTCGGCCGGTTCGCTGACCGGCTCGGTCGTGAACTGCCAGTTGTCGCGGGTGGCCTGGCCTTCGGGGCGCTTGGCGAGGCGGACCTGGCGGTTGGTGAGGGTGCTGCTGCTCATGGGCGTGTCTCCTGCTGCTTGTCTGCGGGAGCGCATCGTAGCCCCGCCCCCCGCGCAGGCCGGTAGCGCAGGCGACACGACGCGTAGCCTAGAACGGGTAGTGCCGCGGCGTGGTCTGCACCGTGAGCCAGCGCAGCTCGGTGAAAGCCTCCACGCCGGCCTTGCCGCCGAAGCGCCCGTAGCCCGAGGCCTTGACGCCGCCGAAGGGCATCTGCGCCTCGTCGTGCACGGTGGGCCCGTTCACATGGCAGATCCCGGCCTCGATGCGGCGCGCCACGTTCCAGGCCCGCGCGACGTCGCGCCCGAACACGGCCGATGAGAGGCCGAACTCGTTGTCGTTGGCGGTGGCGACCGCCTCCTCGACGCCGCGCACGCGCACGACCGCCTTCACCGGCCCGAAGGATTCCTCGCGGTAGATCTGCATCTCGCGCGTCACATGGTCGAGCACCGTGGCCGGCATCAGCGTGCTGTCGGCGCGGCCGCCGCACACCAGCGTGGCGCCCTTGGCGAGCGCGTCGTCGATGAGCGCGTTGCAGCGCGCCACCGTGCTCTTGTCGACAACCGAGCCGAGCACCACCGGCCCCTCGCGCGGATCGCCCAGCGGCAGGCTCTGCGCCTTGGCCGCGAACTTGGCGACGAATTCGTCGGCGACGGCCGCGTCGACCACGATGCGTTCGGTCGACATGCAGATCTGGCCCGAGTTGGCGAAAGCGCCGAAGGCGGCCGCGTTCACCGCCGCATCGATGTCGGCATCGTCCAGCACCACCAGCGGCGCCTTGCCGCCGAGTTCGAGCACCGCCGGCTTCAGGTATTTGGCACAGGTCTGCGCGATGATCCGGCCGACCTTGGTCGACCCGGTGAAGTTGACGCGGCGCACCGCCGGATGCGCGACCATGGCCTCGACCACGGCGCCCGCATCGGCCGGCGCGTTGGTGATGAAGTTCAGCACGCCCGGCGGCAGGGCGGCCTCGTTGAGCGCCTCGACGATCAGCGCATGCGTCTGCGGGCACAGCTCCGAGCCCTTCAGCACCACCGTGTTGCCGCAGGCCAGCGGCGTCGCGATGGCGCGCACGCCGAGAATCACCGGCGCGTTCCACGGCGCGATGCCGATCACCACGCCGGCCGCCTGCCGCACGCCCATCGCCAGGCTGCCCGGTACGTCCGAGGGAATGACCTCGCCGCCGATCTGCGTGGTCAATGCGGCGGCCTCGACCAGGATGCCGGCCGCGAGATGGACATTGAAGCCGGCCCACATCGCCGAGGCGCCGGTCTCGCGCGCCATGGCCTGCACGAAGGCATCGGTGCGCGCCTCGAGCGCCTGCGCGGCCTTCAGCAGCAATGCGCGACGCTCGCCGGGGCCGGTCTGCGACCAGCTTGCAAAGGCCTGCGCCGCGGCATCGACCGCGACGATCGCATCGGCGGGCGTGGCCGCGGGCGCGACGGTGGCGACGCTGTCGTCCAGCGGATTGCGGCGCTCGAAAGTGGCGCCGCTCGCGGCCGAGCGGCGCTCGCCATCGACGAGCATGGAAATGGTGACGGTCATGCGAAGGTCCTCCAGAAGGGGAAAGGGGTTCAGGCCACGCCGAGGTAGGCCTGGCGGATCACGTCGGAGTCGAGCAGCGTCTTCGCGTCGCCCGAAGCGACGACGCGGCCGCGTTCGAGCACGTAGCCGCGGTCGGCGGCCATGAGCGCCTTGCGCACGTTCTGCTCGACCATCAGCACCGTCACGCCCTGGGCCGCGATGCGGCGCACGATGGCCAGCAGCTCGTCGACCATGCGCGGCGCGAGGCCGAGCGAGGGCTCGTCGAGCATCAGCAGGCGCGGGCCGCTCATCATCGCGCGCGCCACCGCCACCATCTGCTGCTCGCCGCCGCTCATGGTGCCGGCCAGCTGCGTGGCGCGCTCCGCGAGGCGCGGGAAGTCCTCGAAGGCACGCGCCAGGCGCTCGCTGCGCAGCCGCGCGGGCGCGAGCCAGGCACCGAGTTCGAGGTTCTCGGTCACGCTCATCTGCGGGAAGAGCTGCCGGCCTTCGGCGACCAGCGCGAGGCCCTGGCGCACGCAGGTCGTGGCATCGTTCGAAGGCAGCGCCGCGCCGTCGAGCAGAACTTCGCCCGCGCGCGGCAGCAGCCCGGCGAGCGCCTTGAGCAGCGTGGTCTTGCCGGCGCCGTTGGGGCCCAGCACGACGGTGATCCCGGGCAGCACATCGAGATCGAGGCCCTGGATGACCTGGAAGCCGTGGTAGCCGGCCGCCAGCCCACGCACGCGCAGTTCAGCGGTGCATGCCGTCCCCACGCTCGGCACTCGCGTGTCCTCGCTGCCCCCCGAGGAGGCCTTCGCGCCTTGGGACGGCCCGGCGGCGCTCACTGCGCCTCCATCTCGTCGCCCAGATAGGCCTCGACCACTTCGGCATTGCGCACCACGTCGGCCGGCGATCCATCGGCGATCTTGCGGCCCTGGTGCAGGACCAGCACGCGCTCGACGTAGCGCAGCAGCGTGGTCACCGCATGCTCGATCCAGACGACGGTGAGCCCATGCGCGTCGCGCAGGCTGCGGATGCGCCGCGCCATCGCATCGACCTCGGCTTCGGTCAGGCCTGCCGCCACCTCGTCGAGCAGCAGCACGCGCGGCCGCGTGCCGAGCGCCATGCCGATCTCGAGCAGGCGCTGTTGCGAGGGCGTGACGTCCGCCGCCATGCGACCGGCCAGCGCGCCGAGGCCCAGCATGTCGAGAATGTCGCCCTCGCTCTTCAAACCTGCGAGCGGCGTGCGATGGCGCCCCGCGAACTGCATGCCGAAGCGCACGTTGTCGGCCAGCGTCATCTCGGCCATCACGCGCGGCGTCTGGAAGGTGCGCGCGATGCCGTGCGCCGCGTAGTGGTGCGGGCCGCGGCCGGTGAGATCGACGGTGCCCTGCACCAGCAGCTTGCCGGAGGTCGGCGCGATGACACCCGAGATGGCATTGAAAAAAGTGGTCTTGCCCGCGCCGTTGGGCCCGATGATGCCGACCAGCTCGCCCGCATGCAGCCGCGCGCTGACCGCGTCGACGGCCGTCAGTCCACCGAAGCGCACGGTGAGCTCGCGGGCTTCGAGCAACGGGATCACCGCGTCATTCATGGCGCTGCCTTTGCCACAGCGTCGCGAGGCCGTTGGGCAGGTACATCACGCACAGGATCAGCAGAAGCCCCAGCACCATCATGTAGCCGTAGGGCAGTTGCAGCCGCAGTGTCTCGGCCAGCAGGCTGAAGACGATCGCCGCGACGATCGGCCCGCCGATGCTGGCTGCGCCGCCGATCAGCGCGATCAGCACGGTCTGGAAACCGATGAAGGGACTGAACACAGCGGCCGGTTCGATGTAGGTCCAGCGCACCGCCATCGCGGCGCCGGCCGCGCCCGCGAAGGCGGCGGTGAGCGCAAAGCCCGCGATCTTGATGCGCCGCGTGTCCACGCCCAGCGTCTGCGCACGCTGCTCGTCGGCGCCGATGCCCGCGAGCGCGAGCCCGAAGCGGCTGCGCTTGACGAGGATCGCCGCCGCGATCGCGGCGCCGGCGATCGCGAGCACCGTGAGGTACACCGTCTCGTTCGAGGGCACCACCGTCAGCACGCGGCCCACGGTGCCCGAGACCTGCTTCTCGACGAAGGTGACGGCATGGCGGATCAGCTCGGTCATGCCGAAGGTCAGCACCGCGAAGTAGGTGCCGCGCAGGTGCAGCACGGCCGCACCCATCGCCACCGCGACCACGCTGGCGACCACAGCGCCGCAGAGGATCACGAGCGGCCAGGGCAGCACGCCCAGCAGCGTCGCGCTGGCGTACGCGCCGAGCCCGAAGAAGGCGGAGGTCGCCAGCGACAGGTAGCGCGTCGCGCCGCAGAACAGCGACCAGCTGCAGGCGAGCGCGATGTACATGAGGCAGCTCAGCGCGACCGCGCTCACGAAGTCCGAAGCCACCCACGGCACGCCGGCCGCGAGCAGCAGCCCGATGGAGAGCCACAGCCAGGGCCTGTTGGCGAGCACGGCCTTCATCGCGAGAACAATCCGTTGGGGCGCCAGATCAGGACGCCGATGAACACCGCATAGGACAGCAGCATCTTGAACGAGGGGCTCGTGAAGTGCATGCCCAGCGCCTCGACCACCCCCAGCAGCAGGCCGCCGACCAGGCTGCCCGCGATGCTGCCGAAGCCGCCGAGCGTGATGACGATCAGCGCGGTCACGGTGTAGGGCTCGCCCATCGAGGGCGAGATCTCGTAGGTCATCGACAGCAGTGCGCCGGCCACGCCCGAGAGCCCGAGGCCGATGCCGAACATCAGCGGATGCAGCCGCTTCGTGTTGATGCCCACCAGCTGCGCGCCGACGGGCGACTGCATCAGCGCGCGCACGGCCTTGCCCAGCAAGGTGAGCCTGAGCAGCGCGATGAGCACGAGGCTCAGGGCGAGCGCGATGCCGAAGAGCACCAGCTTGTTGACGGTGAAACGCATGTCCGCCACCTGCACGGGCTCGGCCAGGTAGTCGTAGCCGCGCAGGTCGCCGCCCCAGATCAGGAGCGCCGTGTTCTGCACGAAGAACATCAGGCCGAAGCCGACCATCAGGCTGCGCGCCTCGAACACTTCGACGCTGGGCGCGCGCGCCGCGACCTGGCGAAAGCACAGCCGGTGCACCGCCATGCCGATCCCCATCAGCACCACGAAGGCGACCGGCAGGAACACCAGCGGCGAGATGCCCCAGGCGGTGTGCGCCCACCAGGTCAGGAAGGCGCCGAGCATCAGGAACTCGCCGTGCGAGATGTTCATGATGCGCATCAGGCCGTACTGCAGGTTCAGGCCGATCGCGACCAGCGCATAGATGCCGCCCGTGATCAAGCCGCCGGCCAGGAGCTCGGCCCATCCAGTGAGGGACACGCTATTTCCAGGCCGGCTTCGGCATCAGTTGCGCGGTGGCGCGGTTCTTCGGCCACACCACCTCGAACTCGCCGCCCTGCCATTGCGCCACGGTGCCGGGGATGGACGCGTTCTCGCTGCCCTCGAAGCGCATCGACCCCAAGATGGTCTTGAACTCGTTCTTCGCGATCTGCTCGCGCAGCGCCTTGCGCTCCAGGCCCACCTTGGCCACTGCCTGCTGCAGGATCTCGAGCCCGGCCCAGCAATGGCCACTGGCCCAGCGGTCGGGCTCCTTGCCGAACTTCCTGGTATGCGCATCGAAATACGCCTTGGCCTCGGGGCTGGTCTTGGCGTTCCACGAACCCATGCCGATCACGCCCTCGGTGTTGGCCGCCATCACGTTCTTGTAGAGCTGGAAGGCGGTGCCGACGGAAGCGTAGAAGTACTTCGGATTGAAGCCGACCTCGCGCGCCTGCCGGCTAGCGAGGATGGTGTCGGGCGGGTAGGTGATGCCGATGAAGGCATCGGGGTTCAGGTCCTTCATCGTGCGCAGCACCGGCGCCAGGTCCTTCACGCCGAGTGGGTAGCTCTTGCGCTCCAGCACCTGGATGCCCGTCTTCTTGAGCGCGGCATTGAGGGCGGCGAAGTTCTCCAGCCCGAACAGGTCGTCCATGTAGACGATGGCGATGCTCTTCACGCCGTTCGCGACCAGCATGTCGACCAGCGCGCCCATCATCTTGTCGGGCTGCTGCAGCAGCGAGAAGAAGTATGGCAGCTGCATGTCGATCAGCTTGCGCGAGAGCGCGGTGGGCGCCAGCATCGGATAGCCGAAGCGATTGGCGAGCGGCGCGACGGCGAAGTTGGCGCCCGAGCCCCAGGGCGGCAGGATGAGGTCGACCTTGTCGCTGCCCATCAGCTTCTCGAAGGTGCGCACGCAGGTCTCGGTCTCGCTGCGGTCGTCGTAGCCGACGAGCTCGATGGGCCGCTTCGCGCCCTTCACAGACAGCCCGCCGGCGGCATTGACCTGCTCGGCCCACAGCAGGTAGTTGGGCTCCTGGCTGACCTGCGCGCCGGCCGCCCAGGGGCCGGTGCGGGCGATGGCATAGCCGATCTTCACCGGCGCGCCCTGCGCGAACAGGTGCGGCGCGACGGCGGCGGCGCCGACGGCGGTGGCGGCTTGCTGGATCCAGCGGCGGCGATGGGCGTCTGTCATGGCGAGTCTCCTTGCGGGCGTCGAGCTGCGTCCGATGCCCCGATCGTAGGAAGCGCGACTCTGCGCCGCTGTGCCGCCTGCGCACAAAGCATTTGACGCAGCGCGCACGCCGCTAGTGGTTAACCCGCAAAGCCCGCCAGCCGCAGCCCGCCAGACAATAGGCGCATGACCGCCTCCCTGCAGCTGTCGACCGACGAAGTTCCGCCGCGCGAGCGTGCGCCGGTCTGGCGCGAATGGGTCTGGCGCCATTTCGGCGGCCTCGATTCCGAGCTCTACGGCGACAGCGAGTTCGATGGCCACATCGCGGCGTCGCATGCCGGCGACGTGATCCTCACGCGGCTGGAAGCCAATCGCCACCGCGTGCTGCGCACCCCGCAGATGGCGCGCAGCAGCGAGGCCGCGTACCTGAAGATCGTCGCGCCCTGGCAGGGCTCGGCGGCGGTGACGCAGCGCGGCCGCGAGGCCTCGGTGCGCACCGGCGGCTGGACGCTCTACGACACCACCGCCGACTACACGGTGGCCAACCCAGAGCGCAGCGACCACCTGATCGTGATGCTGCCCAAGGACCAGCTGGCGGTGCCCGACCTGCCGCTGGGCGAGCTGGTGGCGCGCCGAGTGGGCGGCGCAAGCGGCATCTCGCGCGTGGCGCTGGAGACCATGCGCAACACCTACCTCGAGCTGCCCTACATGAGCGAGGCGGCGGCGCGCGGCGCGGGCGAGCTGATCATCCAGCTGGTGCGGCTGTCGCTGATGGAGCTGGCCGGCCAGGAAACGCCGCGCACCCAGCGCGAGGCGCTGAAGGACCGCATCCGCCAGCACGTGGCGCAGCATCTGCGCGATCCTGCACTTTCCATCGACGGCATTGCGCAGGCGCTGCGCTGCAGCAAGCGCCATCTGCACAACGCCTTTGCCGGCGACGAGGACACGCTGGCCGGCTACATCCTCCACCAGCGCCTGGCCTGCTGCATCCGCGACCTGGTGGATCCGGCCAACGCGGCACGGCCGATCACCGACATCGCACTGGCCTCGGGCTTTTCCAACCTCTCGCATTTCAGCCGCGTGTTCCGCGAACACACCGGCGGCAGCCCGAGCGAGTTCAGGCGCCAGGCAGCACGACGCTGACCGCGAGGCCCGGCTGCGCATTGCGCACGCGGAGCGTGCCGCCGTGCGCTTCGGCCACCAGCCGGCACAGGTACATGCCGAGCCCGACGCCGCCGGTCGCGCGCTGGCGTGCGCTGTCGGTGCGATAGAAGGGCTCGGTCAGGCGCTCGAGCTGCGCGGGCGCGACGCCGGGCCCGAAATCGCGCACTTCCAGTTCGATGCCGCCCTGCCCCGCCGCGCGCAGCGCGATGTGCGGCGGCTCGGCGGCTTCGGCGCCGTAGCGCAGCGCGTTGTCGAGCAGGTTGCGCACCAGCAGACGGATGCGCAGGCGGTCCAGCGCCAGTGCCGGCAGCCTGGAGGCCAGGTCGAGCACGACGCGCTTGCCTTCCGGGTGTTCGCCCGCCACCTCGCGCACCAGCGCCGCCAGATCCACCGGCTCGCGCTGCAGCGCCGCATGCGGGCTGGCCAGGCGCTCGCTTTCGAGCAGGTCGCTGATCAGGTCGCGCATCTCGGCCAGGTCGCGCAAGAGCGCGGCGCGTTCGGTCTCGCCTTCGGGCGTGGCCGGCAGCAGCTCGGCGTTGAGCCGGGCGCGCGTCAGCGGCGAGCGCAGTTCGTGGCTCAGCGCCAGCAGCAGCGCGCGCTTGGCGTCGAGCATGGCCTGGATGTCGTGCGCCATGGTGTTGATGCGCTGCGCCAGGTCGCCCAGCTCGTCGCGCCGGCGCAGCGGGATCGGCTGGTCGAAGACGCCGCGGCCGAAGCGCTCGGCGCCGGCGCGGATGTCGTCGAGCGGCCGCAGCAGCCGGCGCACATAGACGTAGGCGAGCACGATCAGGCCCAGCAGCAGCGCCAGCGTGATCCAGCCGATGCCGTGCGGCTCGCGCTGCCACGGCAGGGTGCCGAGGCCGAAGCTCACGCGGTGGCCGTCGGCGGTACTGCGCGTGAGCCAGTCGCCGCTGCGCGGGCCGAAGCCGCGCCAGCGGCGCTGGGGATGCGAATCCCAGTTGACCTTGGGGCCTTCGATGCGGATCGAGATCGGCAGCCGAAGCACCATCGCCTCGGCGCGCGCGACATCGGGCGGCGTGCCGAGCTCGGCCACCAGCCGGTCCATGTAGTCGGCGACCAGCGGCTGGGCCGCCTCGCGCCAGCCGCTGGAGAACGCACGCTGCATGCCGCTCAGGAACACGGCCGCCATCGCCATCGCGAGCAGCACGAACACCGTGATCAGCCGCAGCCGCAGCGAATGGCGCCACCGATGGCCCCACTGGCGCGGCGTGCCGTGCTTGCGCCTCACGGCGGGCCCTTGCCGACGGCGAGCGTGTAGCCCGCGTTGCGCAGGGTCTTGATGCAGTCCAGCGGCTCCAGTTTCTTGCGCAACCGGCTCACGACGATGTCGACCGCGCGCGTGTAGAGCTCGGCCTCGTGGCCGCGCAGGCGGTTGAGGATGTCGTCGCGGCTCCAGACCTTGCCGGGTTGGTCGGCCAGCAGCGCCAGCAGTTCGAACTCGGTGCCGGTCAGTTCCACGCGCTCGCCCTGGCGCAGCACCTCGCGCTTGTCGAGGTCGATGGACAAACCCTCGAACACGCGACGCTGCGTGGCCGCGGCCGGCGCCGGCGCGCGCTGGCGGCGCAGGATGGTCTGCACGCGCGCCACCAGCTCGCGCGGCTCGAAGGGCTTGGGCAGATAGTCGTCGGCGCCGAGCTCGAGGCCCACCACGCGGTCCATCACGTCGCCGCGCGCGGTCAGCATCACGATAGGGATGTCGCTCTCCTTGCGGATCTCGCGGCACAGCGCGAAGCCGTCCATCTCGGGCAGCATCACGTCGAGGATGGCGGCGTCGTAGTGGCCGGCGCGCAGCTTCGCGAGGCCTTCGCTCGGGCGCGTGACGCTCTCGAGCGCGCAGTCAAAACGCGCGAAGTAACTGGCCAGCGGCGCGGCGAGGTGCTCGTCGTCGTCGATCAGCAGGATGCGGGGCATTCCGCGATTGTGCATACCGGCGAACACATAGCTCGGGAATCAGCCCCGCCGGCATCGGATCGCCGTGCTCACCATGGGTCGGCGCGCCCGATGCGGCCAAGGTGCGTGGCACCGAACTCGTTGCCGTACTTGAGCCCATAACCGAGCGCACGGTCGAGGCCGATGTGTGCGCACCAGATCAGCCCGAGGGCCAGTGCGGCAGGCACGTCGCCGACGAAGCCCAGCACCAGCAGCGCGACCGGCCCGATGTACGAGTGCGCAGCGTTGTAGGCGATGGCGCCCACGCGCGGACCGCCGAGGTAGCCGAGGAAGGACAGATCGGGCAGCAGGAACAGCATCGCGAAGGCGCCCCAGCCCGCGCCCAGGTGCATGTAGGCGGCCACGGCCGCCGCGAGCACAACGAGGCCTTCGAGGCGCAGCACGATGCGCACGCCGCCCAGCGTGGCGCCGGACGACGAGCCTTCGATCGGGGCTTGCCGGGCCCAGGGCGCGCTCGGCGCCCGCGGTGCGACGAAACGCGGCGCAGATGCTTCAGCCATGGCGCCCCCAGCGACCGCGACGCTCCATGAACTCGCGCACCTTCTGCTGCTGTGCCGGGTTCAGGTTGTCGAAGAAGTCGGCCGCGGCCGCGATCACCTCGGGGCTGCCGACCTGGATGGCGGCGGTCTTGTCTTCCACCAGCTTCTTCGCTCGCTCCTGGTCGAGCTTGGCGCCGGCGAACAGGGCGCGGAACTCGGCGCGCGGATCGCCGCCGCCGCGCAGCGCGGCACGCTGGGCCTGCAGCTTCTCGGTCAGCACCGTGAGCTTCTGCTTCTGCGCGGCATCGAGATCGAGCTTGCTGCCCACGCGCTCGACCATCCTGGCGCGGAACTCGGCGCGGTCCTGCTCGGAAGCGCCGCTCCAGCCATGGCGATGACCGCAGCCGACCAGGCTGCCCGCGACGAGCGCCGCACCGGCGAAACCGAAAAGTGAACGTTTGAACCAGGGTTTCATGAGAGTCTTCCTTGAGAACTGATCGGACGTCGATCAGGAAGACTCGATGGTGCGATTGCGCCGCCGCGAAGTCCTTTCGCGGCGGTTTCGCCGTGTTTCGTTTTATTGCGGCGCAGCGGCCGGCGTGAGCGCGGCGGCCGGCTCCTCGGCCTCGAGCACCTGCTGCGCCCAGGCTTCGAGCTTGCTCGTGTCGGCGCGCAGCACCTCCTGCTTGACGGCCAGGATCTGCGAGGGGTGCATCGAGAAGCTGCGCAACCCCATGCCCAGCAGGAGCCGCGTGAACATGACGTCACCCGCCATTTCGCCGCACACGCTCACGCCCTTGCCCTGGCGCCGGCACTCGGCGATGGTATCGGCCACCAGGCGCAGCACCGCGGGATGGGCCGGGTCGTAGAGGTGCGCCACCGACTCGTCGGCGCGGTCGATGGCCAGCGTGTACTGGATCAGGTCGTTGGTGCCGATCGACAGGAAGTCGAAGTACTTCAGGAAGGTCTTGAGCGTGAGCGCCGCGGCCGGGATCTCGATCATCGCGCCGAGCTTCACGTTGCCGTGCACCACGCCGCGGTTGTCGAGCTCGGCGCGCGCGAAGTCGATCAGCGAGAGCGTCTGGCGAATCTCGCTCGCATGCGCGAGCATGGGGATCAGCAGATGGATCTCGCCGTGCGCGGCGGCGCGCAGGATGGCGCGCAGCTGCGTGAGGAACATGGCCGGATCGGCCAGGCTCCAGCGGATCGCGCGCAGGCCCAGTGCCGGGTTCAGATGCCCGTCGTCGCGCACCGACTTGCCGTCGAGCGGCTTGTCGGCGCCGACGTCGATGGTGCGGATCGTGACCGGCATGCCTTGCATGCCCTCGACCGCGCGCTTGTAGGCCTGGTACTGCTCTTCCTCGTCGGGCAGGCGCGTGAGGCGTTGCGCTTCGCGGCCCATGAACAGGAACTCGCTGCGGAACAGGCCGACGCCGACCGCACCGGCCTTGACCGCGCCGATGGTGTCCTCGGGCATCTCGATGTTGGCCAGCAGGTCGACGCGCTGGCCGTCCAGCGTGACGGCCGGCTTGTGGCGCAGGCGCGAAAGCCGCCCGCGCTCGAGGTCGTTCTGGCGCTGCTTGAAGCCGTACTCGGCCAGGATGATCGGTGAGGGGTCGACGATCACCACGCCGCCGTCGCCATCGATGATGACCCAGTCGTCCTGCCGAACCAGCTGGCTCGCGCTGCGCGCGCCGACCACGGCCGGGATGTCCATGCTGCGCGCGACGATCGCGGTGTGCGAGGTGCGGCCGCCGACATCGGTTACGAAGCCGGCGAACACGCTCTTCTTGAACTGCAGCATGTCGGCCGGCGAGAGGTCGTGCGCGATCAGCACCAGCGGCGCGTCGATGGCGTCGTTGGTGGTCGGATCGGCGTCGTCGTCCTCGGCCCTGCGCTTGCGCCGCGGCGGGGTCGGGGCCAGCACGGCGGCCGTGCCTTTCATGCGGTGCAGCAGGCGTTCGACCACTTGTTCGAGGTCGGCCTTGCGCTCGCGCAGGTACTCGTCCTCCATTTCGTCGAACTGGCGCGCGATCACCTCGAGCTGCGTGGTGAGCGCCCATTCGGCGTTGTAGAGGCGCTCGACGATCCAGTGCTTGACGCCGCCGGTCAGCACCTCGTCCTGCAGCAGCATCTGGTGCACTTCGAGCAGCGCCGCGAGTTCGTGCGGCGCGTCGTTCGGCCCCATCAGCGCGACGCTGGCTTGCAGCTTCTGCAGTTCCTCGGCCACCGCGTTGCGCGCCGTGCGCACGCGGTCGATCTCGGTCTCGATCTGCTCGGGCTTGATGAAGTAGTGAGCCACATCGATGCGGCTCGAGACCACGAGCACGGCACGTCCGATCGCAATGCCACGGGCGACCGGCAGCCCATGGACGGCAAAGGTCATTCGCCTTCTCCGAATTTGTCGTTCATGAGGGCAACGATGGCGTCCAGCGCCTCCTGTTCCCGTTCCCCGTCGGTTTCGATATCGACCGTCACGCCGATGCCCGCGGCCAGCATCATCACGCCCATGATGCTCTTGGCATTGACGCGGCGGTCGCCGCGCGCGAGCCAGACCTCGCACGGATAGCTGCCGGCGAGCTTGGTGAGTTTGGCCGAGGCGCGCGCATGCAGCCCCAGCTTATTGCTGATGGTCACGGATGTCTTCGTCACTGTGCTTTCTTCTTGCCTGATTCTGGGGTGCCGCCACCGCCACCTGCATCACGCCCGCGGTGCCGCCGGTGAGCGCGCGCTGCACCAGGGTTTCGAGCGGCTCGTTGCGGTAGCTCACCGCGCGCAGCAGCATCGGCAGGTTGACGCCGGCCACGAGGCGCGAGCGTACGCCGTCGACCAGCTTCTGCGCCACGTTGCAGGGCGTGGCGCCGAACACGTCGGCCAGCACCAGCACCTGCGAGCGCGGCGTGCGCTGCAGCTGGGCCAGCGTGATGCGCGCCGCTGCCAGGGTTTCGTCCGGCGACACATTGGGCAGCACGTCGAGCGCGACGACCGAGGCCTCGCTGTCGGGGAACACATGCAGCGCGCACTGCCGCAGCGCCTGGGCGAGCGGCGAGTGGGCGATGATGAAGATGCTATTCATGCGGGTCGGAGGGCAGTCCGTCGATTATGCGGGGGCGCCCACAGGAAGTAGAAATAAGACAACAAACAGCATCCCAGAAACAGGCCCAGCGCGCCACGGAAGGCGCCCACGGTGTCGAGGCCGGCGCGACCGAACAGGTCGACCAAGAGGCCGACGCCCCACTGAACCACGAAAACGCCGAGAAACACCACCAGGTTGTACGCCGAGAGGGCGCGCCCCGCCAGCGAGGCGGGCAGCGCCATCGCGACCGCGGGCTGGGCCAGCGCCACGACGGTCGAGCTGCAGAGGAAGATCGCCCAGGCCACGGTGCCCGCCGCGGGGCCGAGCACCAGAATGGCGGCCAGGGCCGCCATGGCGAGCGGCAGGCCCCAGCCGATCAGCCGGGCAGCGGCGATGCTGCGGCGCACCAGCCACGGGTTGGCGGCACCCCAGAGCCAGTAAGTGACGAGCATCGCGATGCTGATCCAGAACAGTGCATCCGCGGCCTGGGCCGACGCATAGCCGGCGACACGCGTGAGCCACGGGACGACCCAGAGCGTCAGCATGGCGACGAAGCCGCCGTAATTGAAGAAACCGATCGGCATGAGCTTGCGGAAAAAAGGATCGCGCCACACGGCGGCGTAGCCGGCGACCTGGCGAGGCGTCGCAACTTCCTGAACGTTCGCGGCGTGGGCGGCGTTGTCCCAGGTCGGCGCCGCCCAGGCGATCACCAGCATCGAAACCAGCACGCCGGCCGCGAGCAGCCAGAAAAGCGGCCGCCAGCCCACCAGCGGCATCAGCCATTGCACCGGCAGCGTGGCGGCGACCAGGCCGAGCGAGCCGATCATGAGCATCCAGGAGTTGCTGCGCAGCTGCAGCGCCGGGTCGAACCAGCGGCGGTAGCCGGTCAACGGCGCCATGAGGCAGGCGCTGACGCCTACGCCGGTGAGCACGCGCGCCGCCAGCAGCAGCCAGAACTGCGTCGCCATCGAAAACAGCAGGCAGCCGGCGACCGCCACCGCCAGGAAGCAGAGGATCACGCGCTTGGGGCCGTGGCGATCGAGCCAGTTGCCCATCGGCAGTTGCGTGAACGCGAAGCCGAGGAAATAGCCCCCCGCGAGCAAGCCGAGGTCGCGCGAATGGAGCTCGAAATCCGCCGTCAGCGTGGGCGACAGCGTGGCGGTGATGGCACGCACCAGCGTCGAGAGAAAGTAGGCGAAAGCAAAGGCCAGGAAGACCGCGGCGATCCGGCCGCGGCCTGCAAGAACGCCGCTCACGGAAGACGCAATCCCTCGAAAAAGATGGCGCGCGCCTCGGGCGAAGAAGGCTTGCCGAGCACGGTCGCCTGGTAGAGCGCCATCTTTCCGGCGCGCTGCTGGGCGAACCAGAGCACGTGGGTCGGCGCGCTGGCGCCGGCCTGGGTTTCGAGCCGCATGGGCCCGGGCGTGTCGGTGGCCCGGGGCAGCACGGCCGGCGCCTCGGCCATCGGGGCACCGGCCAGCTGCGTGCGCGTTGCCGCACGCCAGGCGCGCATCCAGGACTCGGCCTGCGCCGCATCGCTGGCCGCGGCATGCGCGACGGCGAATGTGGCACCGCCGGCCTCGCAACCGGTCACGTCGACGCTGATCAGCTCGGCGCCGAGCGGCAGCATGCGCGTCGCGCGGTCGGCCTTGCAAGGCAGGAGCGCGATCAAGCCGTCGTCCCCGATCGGGACTTCGCGCCAATTGAAGACCGGGCTGCAGGCGCCGAGGGCGGCAGCGGCCAGGGCGAGCGCCGCGAATCGGGGACGGAACGAAAAGAGCATCAACGCAATGCGCCGAACACCTTCTGCAGAATGGCGCTGCCGCTGCCGACCGGGTCCTGGCGGATCTTGCGTTCTTCCTCGCCGATCATGAGGTAGAGCCCGTCGAGCGACTTGCCGGTCACGTAGCGCTGGATGTTGGCGTCTTCCTTTTTCACCAGGCCGTAGCCGGCCGCCTTGCCGGCGATGCTGTTGTACTTCTCGGCCAGCTTGACCTTGACCGTGGCGTAGGTCACGACGGGCAGGAAGCGCTCGGTAAGCGGCGCGCGGGTCTTGTTGGCGAAGAACTGGGTGACCGAGGTGTCGCCGCCGACCAGGATGCCCTTGGCATCGGCCACGCTCATGGTGCGCACCGCATTCACCAGCAGGTCCTTGGCGGCCGGGACCGCCTGCTCGGCAGCGCGGTTCATCGCGGTCACGAGTTCGTCGATGCGGCCGCCCTGGCCCACCACGCGCAGCATCTTGGCCGCGTCTTCGAGGTAGCCGGGCAGCGGAATGCGGACCTTGGGATTGCCCAGAAAGCCGTCCTGCCGCCCCAGCAGGCTGACCGCCGCGGTGGCGCCCTTCTCGAGCGCGGCCTTGAGCCCCTTCGAGGCGTCGCCGGCGCTGAGATCGTCGATCGTCAGCGCATGAGCGTGCCGCATGGCCAGCAATGCCAGGGCGGCGGGCGCGGCCAGGAAGGCGGAACTAAAATCTCGGCGGTCCATCCATCGTTCTCCCATGAAAAAAATCATCTACGCCGCCGCTATCGCGATCGCCCTGGCCGTCGGCGTGGGCGTGTACCTGAGTACGGGAGTGTCGGCGGCGCCGGCATCGACCTTCGTGCTGCTCGACGGCAGCAAGAAGAGCACGGACGATCTTAAGGGCAAGGTCACGCTGGTCAATTTCTGGGCCACCAGCTGCGTCACCTGCGTGGCCGAGATGCCCAAGGTGATCGCCACCTACGACAAGTACAAGGCCCGGGGCTACGACACGCTGGCGGTGGCCATGAGCTACGACCCGCCGAGCTATGTGGTCAACTTCGTCGAAACCCGCAAGCTGCCGTTCAAGGTGGCGATCGACAACACCGGCGCGGTGGCGCAGGCCTGGGGCGACGTGAAGCTCACGCCCACCACCTACATCGTCAACAAGCGCGGCGAGATCGTGAAGCGCTATGTGGGCGAACCCGACTTTGCCGAGCTGCACAAGCTGATCGAGAAGCTGCTGGCCGAGGCCTGAGCGGCCTGATCAGTCCTTGCGGAAAGTGTCGTGGCACGACTTGCACGTGTCGCCCACCGATGCCATCGCGGCCTTGAGCGTATCCAGGTTGCCGGCAGCGGCGGGGAGCTTGCTGGTCTCGGCCATCAGCTTCTCGTTGAACTCCTTGAATTTCGGCTGCTCCTTCCAGATTTCCGGCTTGGCCTTGCCGCCCTCGGTCCCGGGGGCGAATCCGGCCCAGGGCAGCTTGGAAATCTCGGCCACCACCTGGGCATTGGCGACCGCTGCCGCCGCGTCATAGGGTGCGCGACCGCTGGCCATGGCGCCCAGGCGGGCCACGTGCTGGTTTTGGATGAACATCGCACTCTGGCGATACTTGATGGCGTCTTCTTTCTTGGCAAACTGGGCGATCGCAGGCAGGCAGAGCGCGGCACCGGCCGCAGCCAGGGTGAACGAGGCAAGGCGATTCATCGTGTTTCCTTGTTAGAAAGCGCCATGGGGCTGGCGCCGCGACAAGTGTCCAGGGGCTGGGCGAGCGCCGTGCATAGAGACAACCCGAAGGCGCGACGGCCGCGACTTTGCTAATCTGCGTTTCCCGCAGCCTCGCGCACCCCATCCTCCCGATGTCCGACACCTTCGAGCCCAGCACGCGCCGCGCGAGCCTGGGTGACGCCAGCGCGACCCGTACGCGGGTCTGGGACCTGCCGACGCGCGTGTTTCACTGGGCGCTCACGGCGGCGGTGATCAGCCAGGTCGTGACCGGCTTGGCCGGCATCATGGAGTGGCACTTTCGCGGGGGCTACACGGTGCTTTCGCTCCTGCTGTTTCGCCTCGTCTGGGGCTTCATCGGCGGGCGCTGGTCGCGCTTCGCTGCCTTCATCTATTCGCCCGGCTCGGTCATGAACTACCTGCGCGGGCGTGCTCACCCGGACCACCTCATCGGCCATTCGCCGCTCGGTGCATTCTCGGTTTTCGCGCTGCTTGCGATCCTGGCGCTGCAGGTCGCGAGCGGCCTGGTGGCCGACGACGAAATCACCGCGTCCGGCCCGCTCACACGCTTCGTCTCCGGCGCGACGGTGAGCCTGGCCACAGGGTGGCACACCACACAGGGCAAATGGACCGTGATTGCGCTGGTCGGCCTGCATGTGCTGGCGGTGCTCTATTACGTGCTCATCAGGCGCCGCCGCCTGGTGCGGCCGATGATCTCGGGTGACAAGCTGCTGGTGGACGGCAGCGCCGCACCGAGCCGCGACGATGCCGCCTCGCGGCTGCTGGCCCTGGTGGTGTTCGCGGTGTGCGCGGCCTTTGCGGCGTGGATCGCGTCGCTCAGAGCATGAGCTTCTCTGCTTCACGCCCCCTGCCCCTGGCGGACACGCCGGACATCGTGCTGATCACGCCCGACGAAAGGCAGGAAATCGAGGCGACGCGCGCGATCTTCAAGGACTACGCGGCCTCGCTGGGCATCGATCTGTGCTTCCAGAACTTCGACGAGGAGCTCGCCAATCTTCCCGGCGATTACGCGGAGCCGCGCGGCGCGCTGCTGCTGGCGCTGGTCGACATCAAGGACGCGGCCGCGATGGCCGATGTGCCTTTGATTCAACGGGCGCAGGGCGGCCTGGCCCATGTCGCCGGTTGCTGCGCGCTGCGCCCCCTGGACACGACCGACTATCCGAACGCGGCCGAAATGAAGCGGCTCTACGTGCGGCGCGCCTTCCGCGGCCTGGGGCTCGGCCGCCAGTTGGCCGAAGCCATGCTGGACGCGGCACGCGGCGCCGGATACGCCTGCGTGCTGCTGGACACGCTCGACGACATGGAATCGGCGCGGGCCCTCTATGAAGATCTGGGCTTCGAAGAGGTGCCGCCGTACTATCACAACCCCATCGCGGGGTCGCACTACCTCAAGGTGGATCTTTAAGCTCGCGAGTGCTCAGCCGCGTGCTTGTGCGAGCAGCGTGTCGGCGTCGCTGACCTCGAACTTGCCGGGCGCTTCGACGTTGAGCGTCGCCACCTTGCCGTCCTTCACCAGCATCGAATAACGGTTGCTGCGCACGCCCATGCCGCGCGCCGTCAGGTCCAGCGTCAGGCCGGTCGCATTCGCGAAGGCGGCGCTGCCGTCGGCCAGCATGCGCACCTTGGCGCCGGTCTTCTGGTCGCGCGCCCAGGCGCCCATGACGAAGGCGTCGTTGACGCTCACGCACCAGATCTCGTCGACGCCGGCGGCCTTGAAGTCCTCGAAGTGCTGCACGTAGCCCGGCACGTGCTTGGCCGAGCAGGTCGGCGTGAAGGCGCCGGGCAGCGCGAACAGCGCGATGGTCTTGCCTGCGGCCGCCTTGGCCACGTCGACCGGATTCGGCCCGATGCTGCAACCCTCGCCTTCGACTTCGGAATATTCCTGCAGGGTCGCGGGAGGAAGGGTGTCGCCGACTTTGATCATCTGAACTGCTCCTGAAAAAGAAAAACGGCCCACATTGTGGGCCGCTTTTGCTTTGGCTGTATCGCCGGGGGATCAGACCAGCACGGCCTTTTCGACCAGGCGGGTCACGACCCAGTTCTTCGACTTCGAGATCGGCCGGCTTTCGGTGATCTCGATGGTGTCGCCCATCTTGTACTCGCCCTTTTCGTCGTGGGCGTGGTACTTGCTCGTCTTGGCCACGATCTTGCCGTAGAGCTCGTGCTTCACACGACGCTCGACCAGCACGGTCACGGTCTTCTCGCGCTTGTCGCTGACCACCTTGCCGATCAAGGTGCGCTTGAGGGATTTTTTAGCTTCCGTCATGTTCACTCCTTACTTGGCGGCTTGGGTTTCTTGCTGCTGCTTCTGCGCAAGAATGGTCTTGGCACGCGCGATGTCGCGGCGCGTGACGCGCAGCGTCGACGTGTTCGACAGTTGTTGCGTAGCCTTCTGCATGCGCAGGCCGAAATGGGCCTTCTGCAGATCCTTGATTTCGGTCTGCAGGCCGGCGACGTCCTTGTCGCGCAGCGCTTGCGCCTTCGACGCCTTGGCCGGCGTGGCCGCGGCGTCCTTCTTCTTACGTGTTGCCATCAGTGTTCTCCTCGATCAGGCGCCGAGCTGGCGCGCGACGAAGGTGGTGCGCAGCGGCAGCTTGGCGGCAGCCAGGCGGAACGCTTCGCGGGCGAGTTCTTCGGGCACGCCGACGATCTCGTAGATCACCTTGCCAGGCTGGATTTCGGCGACGTAGTACTCGGGGTTGCCCTTGCCGTTACCCATCCGCACTTCGGCGGGCTTGTGGGAGATCGGCTTGTCGGGGAACACGCGAATCCAGATGCGGCCACCGCGCTTGACGTGGCGCGAGATCGCGCGACGAGCGGCTTCGATCTGGCGCGCCGTCAGGCGGCCGCGGTCGATCGACTTCAGGCCGAAGTCACCGAAGGACACCGCGTTGCCGCGGGTCGCGATGCCGGTGTTGCGGCCCTTTTGTTCCTTGCGGAACTTTCTGCGTGCAGGTTGCAGCATGTTTGTTACTCCGTGGATCTAAGAACGATCACTCGTTCTTGGCACCGTCAGCTGCTGCAGCTGGCGCGGGCTTGCGCACGCGCTTAACGGCGGGTTTCGAGTCTGCACCCGGTGCTGCCGGGGCACCACCAGTGGCTTCTGCGGGCTTGTCGCTGCCGTCGGCCGGAGCGACGTTGCCGCCGATCGGACCACGGGCACCGGCGCGCGGGCCGGGGCCGCGGCGGTCGGAACCGGGACGGTCGCCACCGGGGCGGCCATCGCGGCGCGGGCCACGCGGGCGGCGCTCTTCTTCGGGACGCGGCGTTTCGACGGCCGGCAGGTCGTTACGACCCAGCGTGTCGCCCTTGTAGACCCAGACCTTGACGCCGATGACGCCGTAGGTGGTCTTGGCTTCCGAGGTGCCGTAGTCGATGTCGGCGCGCAGCGTGTGAAGCGGCACGCGGCCTTCGCGGTACCACTCGGTGCGGGCGATTTCGATGCCGTTCAGGCGCCCGGCCGACATGATCTTGATGCCCTGGGCACCCAGACGCATGGCGTTCTGCATGGCGCGCTTCATGGCGCGGCGGAACATGATCCGCTTCTCGAGCTGCTGCGTGATGCTGTCGGCGATCAGCTGCGCATCGATTTCGGGCTTGCGCACTTCTTCGATGTTCACTGCGACCGGCACGCCCAGCTGCTTGCCGAGTTCGCGCTTGAGGTTTTCGATGTCCTCGCCCTTCTTGCCGATCACGACGCCCGGACGTGCCGAGTAGATCGTGATGCGTGCGTTCTTGGCGGGACGCTCGATCAGCACGCGCGACACGGACGCGTTCTTGAGCTTCTTCTTCAGGTACTCGCGCACCTTGATGTCTTCGGCCAGCATGCCCGCGAAGTCGCGGTTGCTTGCGTACCAGCGGCTGGACCAGTTACGGCTGACCGCGAGGCGGAAGCCGGTGGGGTGGATTTTCTGTCCCATATTTCTTCCAGCCTCTTAGTTGCCGACCGTCACGTACACATGGCACGTCGGCTTGCTGATGCGATTGCCGCGACCCTTGGCGCGCGCGGTGAAGCGCTTGAGCGTGGCGCCCTGTTCGACGTAGATGGTCTTGACCTTCAGTTCGTCGATGTCGGCACCGTCGTTGTGCTCGGCGTTGGCGATGGCCGACTCGAGCACCTTCTTGACGATCACAGCGGCCTTCTTCTGCGTGAACTGCAGGATGTTGAGCGCTTGATCGACCTTCTTGCCGCGGATCAGGTCGGCGACCAGACGGCCCTTGTCGACCGAAAGGCGGACGCCGCGGAGGACTGCACGTGTTTCAGACATGGTCGTTCCTTACTTCTTCTGGACTTTCTTGTCCGCGGGGTGCCCCTTGAACGTGCGCGTGAGCGCAAATTCGCCGAGCTTGTGGCCGACCATCTGGTCGGTGATATAGACAGGCACGTGCTGCTTGCCGTTGTGCACGGCAATGGTCAGGCCGATGAACTCGGGCAAGACCATCGAGCGGCGCGACCAGGTCTTGATCGGCTTCTTGTCCTTGGTCGTCACGGCCTTGTCGGCCTTGGCCACCAGGTGGTGGTCGACGAACGGACCCTTTTTGAGAGAGCGAGTCATTGTGCTGTCCCTTACTTCTTGCGACGCGACACGATGAAGACCTGCGTGCGCTTGTTGTTGCGGGTGCGATAACCCTTGGTGAGATTGCCCCACGGATCGACAGGATGACGGCCTTCGCCGGTCTTGCCTTCGCCGCCGCCGTGCGGGTGGTCGACCGGGTTCATCACCACGCCGCGAACGGTCGGGCGGATACCCATCCAGCGCTTCACACCGGCCTTGCCGAGCTGGCGCAGGCTGTGTTCTTCGTTGGCGACTTCACCGATGGTCGCGCGGCACTCGACGTGCACGCGGCGAACTTCACCCGAGCGCATGCGGACCTGGGCGTAGACGCCTTCGCGGGCCAGCAGCGTGGCCGAGGTACCGGCCGAACGGGCGATCTGCGCGCCCTTGCCGGGCTGCAGTTCGATGCAGTGGATCGTCGAACCCACGGGAATGTTGCGGATCGGCAGCGTGTTGCCGGCGCGGATCGGGGCTTCCGCACCGCTCAACAGCGTTGCACCTGCTTCCAGGCCGCGCGGGGCGATGATGTAGCGGCGCTCGCCATCGGCGTAGCACACGAGCGCGATGTGGGCGGTGCGGTTCGGGTCGTACTCGATGCGTTCGACCTTGGCCGGGATGCCGTCCTTGTTGCGCACGAAGTCCACCACGCGGTAGTGGTGCTTGTGGCCACCACCCTTGTGACGGGTCGTGATGTGACCGTTGTTGTTGCGGCCGGCCTTCTGGAACTGGGGTTCCAGCAGGGCAGCGTGCGGCGCACCCTTGTACAGGTGGTCCCGCGAGATCTTCACCGCGCCGCGCTGGCCCGGCGAAGTGGGTTTCATCTTGATGACGGCCATGATTAAGCGCCTTCCCCAACGAGATTGAGCTCTTGACCGGCCTTCAGCGTCACATAGGCCTTGCGAACGTTGTCGCGGCGGCCGACGGACTTGCCGAAGCGCTTGGTCTTGCCCTTGGTGTTGAGCACCGACACGCCCTGGACTTGGACCTTGAACATCAGTTCGACGGCGGCCTTGATCTCGGGCTTGGTGGCGTCCTGCAACACCTTGAAAGTGACTGCGTTCGACTTCTCGCCGACCATCGTGGCCTTTTCGGACACGATCGGGGCGACCAGAACGCTCATCAGACGACCTTCGTCGAACTGACGCTGCTGCGGAGTCGGGTTCATGCGGCTCATGCGAACATCTCCTTGAGCTTGTCGACGGCGCCCTTGGTGACCAGCACCTTCTTGTAGTGGACCAGCGACACCGGATCGGCGTAACGCGGCTCGACGACGAGCACGTTCACCAGGTTGCGCGAGGCCAGGTACAGGTTCTCGTCGACTTCCTCGGCGATCACGAGCACGGACTCGAGATTCATCGCCTTGAACTTGGCGGCCAGCGCCTTGGTCTTGGGCGAGTCGACCTTGATCGAATCGACCACGGCCAGACGGCCTTCGCGAGCGAGCTGCGAAAAGATGGAGGCCATGCCGGCGCGGTACATCTTCTTGTTGATCTTCTGCGAGAAGTTTTCGTCAGGCATGTTCGGGAAAATGCGGCCGCCCCCGCGCCACAGCGGCGAGGAAGTCATACCGGCACGGGCACGGCCCGTTCCCTTTTGCTTGAAAGGCTTCTTGGTCGAGTGCTTGACCTGTTCGCGGTCCTTCTGGGCGCGCGTGCCTTGGCGTGCGTTGGCCTGGAATGCGACGACGATCTGGTGAACCAGGTCTTCGTTGTAGTCACGGCCGAACACGGTCTCGGGGGCGTCGTACTTCGACGCGGCCTGGCCTTGTTCGTTCAGGAGTTCGAGTTGCATTTACTTCGCTCCTTCAGCCGCTTGCGGCTTGGCCTTGACGGCCGGACGCACGGTGACGAAGCCACCCTTGGAGCCCGGGATCGCGCCCTTGATCAGAAGCAGCTGGCGTGCTTCGTCGATACGGATGACGTCGAGGTTCTGGGTCGTCACGGTGACGTCGCCGAGGTGGCCCGTCATGCGCTTGCCCGGGAAAACGCGGCCCGGATCCTGCGCCATGCCGATGGAGCCGGGGACGTTGTGCGAACGGCTGTTACCGTGCGACGCCCGCTGCGAGCTCATGTTGTGGCGCTTGATGGTGCCGGCGTAGCCCTTGCCGATCGAGGTGCCTTGCACGTCGACCTTCTGGCCCACCGCGAACACGCTGGCCGCGGCAATCACGCCGCCGGCCTTGTGCTGACCTGCCGTATCGGCCGTCACGCGGAATTCCTGAATGATTTCGCCGGCTTCGACGCCAGCCTTGGCGAGGTGACCTGCTTCGGGCTTGGTGACGCGCGATGCCTTGCGCGAGCCGAACGTCACTTGCAGTGCGACGTAGCCATCGGTCTCTTGGGTTTTGATCTGGGTCACGCGGTTGTTGGACACATCCACCACCGTGACGGGAACTGCATCCCCGTCATCGGTGAAGAGACGCATCATCCCCACCTTGCGGCCCAGCAACCCGAGGGAGTTGCTCAGACTCATTGGTTTTTCTCCAAAACTCCCGCCGCTGCCACTTCAATTGGCGACAGCGTTTGGTATGCGGAAGAAGGTTAATAAAGCTCCGCGCAACGATCACCCCGAAAGGCGCAAGTTAGGCAGAGCCGAAGATTATAGCCCGCGAACGGCCGCCAGAGCAAGCGGCCGGACAGGAAGCGCGCAGCGCGCTCTATTTCACCGGCATCGGCCGGATCTTGTCGCCGTCGGGCGTCTGCTTGAGCGTGTCGCTCGCGGGCATGGCGGAAGCGGCCTTACCCACCTGCACGGGGACCGAGATGGCGCTGGTGGCACCGCGCTGGGTCGTGAACACATGGAGATAGCCGACGCCTTCGGCGCCAGGCACGACCTGGACCGTCAATGTCGTCGCCTGGCCGGCCGGCAGCGCCTGCGTTCCTCCGGCGCCGACCAGCGAGAGCCCCCCTTCGGCCGTCAGGCGGACCGAGGCGCCGGCGGGATCGGTGATGCCGTCGAAGCTCAGCACGACGGAAACCGCACTCCCGGCCTGCGGCGTACCGTCGACGCGATACTGGACGGAAACGCCGGAGCCGTTCGACTTTGCCGGCGCCGCGGTCATCTTGGGCGCACTGCGCTCCGGCTTGCTGTCGGCGCAGGCTTGCAAGGACACGCCCATCGCCAGCGACGCGACGACGATGGCTGCCAAGCTGCGGTGTGCACGCATGGACGCGCTCCTCATTGGATGGTGACGTTGAAACATACCGAGGTGTTGTTGAAGTCGTTGAGAACTAGAACGTTCTCGCCGGCGGGCAGGCTGACCGATGCGGTTTCGCTCGCACCCAAGCCATCGGACTGGGCGATCTGCCTCCCTGCATAGACGACGAAGTCCGGATCCGCCGCAGCGGAAGGCGCCGTGGCGGTGATCGTGTAGTTGCGAGCGGTCGGCGCCGTGAATCGCAGGTACGCGTAGCTGCCGAGCTTGTTGCCCGCACCGGCCTGATTGGTTACGCAAGCGGACGTCGAACTGCCGCCCACGGCCGCGGTCGAGTACATCGGCAGTGCGAGTGCGACGGTGCCATTGTTCGCTTCCGAGAGTCCGAAAGGATCGTTCGGGTTGGCGCTGATGTTCTGGCCGGTGAGCAGCGAATTCAGGGCAGCCGCGCTCCCCGGCGCGGCCGCGTTGAAGGCAGCAGTGAACGGATGAATAGAGGTAACCGCAACGCCGTTCTTGAACGACGCGGCAGTCAGGGTGTCGTGAATCGGCTTGAATCCGACCTGGTTGTTGAGGTTCCAAAGGATCGAATGAATCGACGCCTCCCGGAACCAGCCAGGATTGGTCGGCGTGCCCGCGGTCAGGTTGAGGTTGCCCCCCTGCGCCTGGCTCGGGCCGGTGGAATCCGTGTAGTTGCTGCGTCCCAGCGCGATGCCTGACCAGGCATTGCCCCAGCCTTCCGAAAACGCCATCCGCCGATCGAGCAGCTCGCTCAGGGAATGGCTGCCGCCCGGCGAATCGTCGCGGCTGAAGGCCGACTGATAGTAGTGCCCCCACTCGTGCGCCACGACGGGCGCGTCGTATTCGTCGGTATCGACGTTCTCCTTGCCCAGCACGTAGATGGCGCGGCCCGTGCTCCTGTTGGTGAAGAAGGTCGTTCCGATCTGTCCCAGCGCCAGATTGCCCGACGCCGGTACGTTGTTGACGCTCCAGAACACGCGCAGCAGCGGGAAGGCGGTGCCCGGCGCCACCGAGAGGACCTTGGCCTGGGTCGTATAGATCGTGTCGAGCAGCGCGAACGGCCCGCCGACGCGGGTCGAGGCATAGCTCGTGCCGTCCCAGCCGGAGGGTGCGTGGACGTCGCGCGTGAGCGTGGCCACCACGCCGGTGGGAAACGCGGGCGTTTCCATGGCGTAGATCGCGTCGGACTGGGTGTTGTCGCGGACAGTGACGTCCCAACTCGCGCCCGAGCCGGTCTGCAACATCTGCGCCTTGACCCGCACCACGACGGATGTGCCGGAAGGCACGGAAACGGAATAGGCGCCGCTGGCGTCGGTGCTCGCCGTCGCCACGACCGCCGACGCGCCGTTGACGACTTCGACCACAGCGCCGCGAACCGGCTTGACCACGATGGCCGAATAGTTCAGCGTCCCCGTCGCATTCGGCACCGAATCGAAAGTAACGGTGCCGTTCAGCGTGACGGTCGTCGCGCCCGGCAGTCCCGCGATCGGAAAACCGCCGCCGCCGCCGCCGCCACATGCGCCAAGCACCACCGCGACAGCCACCGCAAGGGCCCGCAAGAGCCATGTTTTAGTCTTCATCTTCGCCCTCTGAGCGTTCACGTCCCGGCCAATCGCCGCCCCCCCGGAGAATGCCACAGCCAAGTGTCAAAAAACAAAGCCCGCCGGCATTTCTGCGGGCGGGCTCTTGTGAAGTAACCGAAGTTTCTTATTGAAGCTTGATCTCGACGTCCACGCCGGCCGGCAGGTCGAGCTTCATCAGCGCGTCCACGGTCTTGTCGGTCGGGTCGACGATGTCCATCAGGCGCTGGTGCGTGCGGATCTCGAACTGGTCGCGGCTCGTCTTGTTGACGTGCGGCGAACGCAGGATGTCGAAACGCTTCATGCGGGTCGGCAGGGGCACGGGGCCCTTGACGATCGCGCCGGTGCGCTTGGCGGTGTCCACGATCTCGGCGGCCGACTGGTCGATCAGCTTGTAGTCGAACGCCTTCAGGCGGATGCGGATTTTTTGCTTGGTGGCCATGGTGATTCCTTTGTGCGCTCGAGTCAGATGTCGAGGATCTTCGCCACCACGCCCGAGCCCACGGTGCGGCCGCCTTCGCGGATCGCGAAGCGCAGGCCTTCTTCCATGGCGATCGGGTTGATCAGCTTCACGGTGATGCTGACGTTGTCGCCGGGCATGACCATTTCCTTGTCCTTGGGCAGCTCGATCGCGCCGGTCACGTCCGTCGTGCGGAAGTAGAACTGCGGGCGATAGTTGTTGAAGAACGGCGTGTGACGCCCGCCCTCATCCTTGCTCAGCACATACACCTCGGCGGTGAAGTGCGTGTGCGGCTTGATCGAGCCGGGCTTGCACAGCACCTGGCCGCGCTCGACTTCTTCGCGCTTGGTGCCGCGCAGCAGCACGCCGACGTTGTCGCCGGCCTGGCCCTGGTCCAGCAGCTTGCGGAACATTTCCACGCCGGTGCAGGTGGTCTTCACGGTCGGGCGGATGCCCACGATCTCGATTTCCTCGCCCACCTTGATGACGCCGCGCTCCACAGCGCCGGTCACCACCGTGCCGCGGCCGGAGATGGAGAACACGTCTTCCACGGGCATCAGGAAGGTGCCGTCGACCGCACGCTCGGGCGTGGGGATGTAGGTGTCCAGCGCGTCAGCCAGCTTCATGATGGCTTCCTCGCCCAGCTTGCCCTTGTCGCCTTCCAGGGCGAGCTTGGCCGAGCCATGGATGATGGGGGTGTCGTCGCCGGGGAATTCGTACTTGTCCAGCAGCTCGCGCACTTCCATCTCGACCAGCTCCAGCAGCTCGGCGTCGTCCACCATGTCGCACTTGTTCAGGAAGACGATGATGTAGCCCACACCGACCTGACGCGCCAGCAGGATGTGCTCGCGGGTCTGGGGCATGGGGCCGTCGGCGGCCGAGCACACGAGGATGGCGCCGTCCATCTGGGCGGCACCGGTGATCATGTTCTTGACGTAGTCGGCGTGGCCGGGGCAGTCGACGTGCGCGTAGTGGCGGTTGGCCGTTTCGTATTCGACGTGGGCGGTGTTGATGGTGATGCCGCGCGCCTTTTCTTCAGGCGCCGCGTCGATCTGGTCGTAGGCCTTGGCTTCGCCGCCGAACTTCGTCGACAGCACCGTCGCAATCGCCGCCGTCAGCGTGGTCTTGCCATGGTCCACGTGACCGATCGTGCCCACGTTCACGTGCGGCTTCGTGCGGGTGAATTTTCCTTTTGCCATTTTCTATCCTTGAAAGAGCAGTGCCCGTGTATGGTTTAACGTCTGCACCATGTTGCTGGTTCTCTCGCCACGGGCAACGAGAGGCACAAGGTCGCAGACAGAACTTCTTACTTGACGCGCGAAGCGACGATGGCTTCAGCGACGTTGCGCGGAGCTTCGGCGTAGTGCTTGAACTCCATCGTGTAGGTGGCGCGGCCTTGCGACATCGAACGCAGCGTGGTCGAGTAGCCGAACATTTCCGACAGCGGGACCTCGGCCTTGATGGCCTTGCCGCCGCCCATCATGTCTTCCATGCCCTGCACCATGCCGCGGCGTGAGGACAGGTCGCCCATCACATTGCCGGCGTAGTCTTCAGGCGTCTCGACTTCCACGGCCATCATCGGCTCGAGAATGACCGGGCTGGCCTTGCGGCAGCCTTCCTTGAAGCCGAAGATCGCGGCCATCTTGAAGGCCATTTCGTTCGAGTCCACGTCGTGGTACGAACCGAAGTGCAGCGTGACCTTGACATCGACCACCGGATAGCCGGCGAGCACGCCTTGGCCCAGCGCTTCGATCACGCCCTTTTCGACCGCCGGGATGTATTCGCGAGGAACCACGCCGCCCTTGATCGCGTCGACGAACTCGAAGCCCTTGCCGGCTTCCTGCGGCTCGATCTTGAGCACGACGTGGCCGTACTGGCCCTTGCCGCCCGACTGGCGCACGAACTTGCCTTCGGCATCTTCGACCGTCTTGCGGATGGTTTCGCGATAAGCCACCTGCGGCTTGCCGACGTTGGCTTCCACGCCGAACTCGCGCTTCATGCGGTCCACGATGATTTCGAGGTGCAACTCGCCCATGCCGGCGATGATGGTCTGACCCGACTCCTCGTCGGTCTTGACGCGGAAAGACGGATCTTCCTGCGCCAGACGCTGCAGCGCGATGCCCATCTTTTCCTGGTCGACCTTGGTCTTCGGCTCGACGGCCTGCGAAATCACCGACTCCGGGAACACCATGCGCTCGAGCGTCAGGATGGCAGCGGGGTCGCACAGGGTTTCGCCCGTGGTCACTTCCTTCAGGCCAATGCACGCGGCAATGTCGCCGGCGCGGATTTCGCTGACTTCCACGCGGTTGTTGGCGTGCATCTGCACGATCCGGCCGATGCGCTCCTTCTTGCCGCGCACCGGGTTGTAGACGCTGTCGCCCTTGGTCAGCACGCCCGAGTAGACGCGCACGAAGGTCAATTGGCCCACGAACGGGTCGGTCATGAGCTTGAAGGCCAACGCCGAGAACTTTTCGCTGTCGTCGGCTTTGCGGGTCGTCGGCGCTTCGTCTTCGTCCATGCCTTTGACCGGCGGAATGTCGGTCGGCGCTGGCATGTATTCGACGACGGCGTCGAGCATCGCCTGCACGCCCTTGTTCTTGAACGCGGAGCCGCACAGCATCGGCTGGATTTCGCCGGCGATGGTGCGCTGGCGGATGCCGGCCTTGATTTCGGCCTCGGTCAGCGCGGTGCCTTCGAGGTACTTGTTCATGAGCTCTTCGCTCGATTCGGCGGCGGCCTCGACCAGCTTCTCGTGGTACTCGGCGCAGACGGCGGCCAGGTCGGCGGGGATCTCGCCGTACTTGAAGGTCACGCCCTTCTCTTCGTCCCAGATGATCGACTTCATCTTGACGAGGTCGACGACGCCCTGGAAGCGGTCTTCGGCGCCGATCGGGATCTGGATCACGACGGGATTGGCCTTCAGGCGGTCCACCATCATCTGGCGCACGCGCAGGAAGTCGGCGCCCGTGCGGTCCATCTTGTTGACGAACGCGAGGCGCGGCACCTTGTACTTGTTGGCTTGGCGCCAGACGGTTTCGGATTGGGGCTGCACGCCGCCGACGGCGTCGTACACCATCACGGCGCCGTCGAGCACGCGCATCGAGCGCTCGACTTCGATCGTGAAGTCCACGTGGCCCGGGGTGTCGATGATGTTGATGCGGTGTTCGTCGAAGTTGGCGCCCATGCCCTTCCAGAAGCAGGTGGTGGCAGCGGACGTGATCGTGATGCCGCGCTCCTGCTCCTGCTCCATCCAGTCCATCGTGGCGGCGCCATCGTGCACTTCGCCGATCTTGTGATTCACACCGGTGTAGAACAGGATGCGCTCGGTGGTGGTGGTCTTGCCGGCGTCGATGTGCGCAGAAATACCGATGTTGCGGTAGCGCTCGATGGGGGTCTTGCGGGACATGAAAATTACTCCGTTAACGGATGAAAGCCCGCCCACCGCATTCGGTGGATCGGGCTTCCAGCCTGTCTGACTAGTGGGCTGTTGTTAGAAGCGGAAGTGGCTGAAGGCCTTGTTGGCTTCGGCCATGCGGTGCACTTCATCGCGCTTCTTCATGGCACCGCCACGGCCTTCCGTGGCTTCCATGAGTTCGTTGGCCAGACGCAGGGCCATCGACTTTTCGCCGCGCTTGCGGGCGGCTTCCTTGATCCAACGCATCGACAGCGCCAGGCGACGCACCGGGCGCACCTCGACGGGAACCTGATAGTTCGCACCGCCGACGCGGCGTGACTTCACTTCGACCATCGGCTTGACGTTGTTGATGGCCATGGTGAAGGCTTCGACCGGGTCCTTGCCCGGGTTCTTCTTCTCGATCTGGTCGAGCGCGCCATAGATGATGCGCTCGGCGATCGCCTTCTTGCCGCCTTCCATGATCACGTTCATGAATTTGGACAGCTCGACATTGCCGTACTTGGGATCCGGCAGGATTTCACGTTTGGGGACTTCGCGACGACGTGGCATTTTTCTAACCTCTTTGCTTCAGTTGGCACCGTTTCCGGCACCGCGAGAGCCAACAAGAACTCTCACTTACTCGACCCAACAGCGGGTCACTTCGTCCGATGCGCCTGCCAGGGCACGCCGAACACCGTTGAACGACAGAAAGCCTTAAGCCTTCTTGGGACGCTTCGCGCCGTACTTGGAACGCGACTGCTTGCGATCCTTCACGCCTTGCAGGTCCAGCGAACCGCGCACGATGTGGTAGCGCACACCGGGCAAGTCCTTGACACGACCGCCGCGAACCAGCACGACGCTGTGTTCCTGCAGATTGTGGCCTTCGCCGCCGATGTAGGAAATGACTTCGAAGCCGTTGGTCAGGCGCACCTTGGCGACTTTCCGCAGCGCCGAGTTCGGCTTTTTCGGGGTCGTGGTGTAGACCCGGGTGCAGACGCCGCGACGCTGCGGCGAGTTCTGCATGGCAGGGCTCTTCGACTTGATCTTTTCGACCTCGCGACCCTGACGCACCAGTTGATTGATGGTTGGCATGAATGAATAAGTCCCAAAACACCCCGGCAAGAATCCTTGTCGTGACACAAGGGGCCGGGAGATGACGAAAACGTGAATCCCTTCGGATTTTTCCGAAAAGCCCACGAGTATAGCAGTGCGGCCGTGACGCCGCAATTTCAGCTGCACCGGGGCGCCCGCCGGGCGGGCGCCGGCCTCACTTGATCCAGAGACGGACGGCGTCCCAGGCGCGGCCCAGCACGCCAGCTTGCTCAACCGGCTCCAGCGCCACGAGCGGCACTTCGGCGACCGGTTGGTCGGCCAGCGTGATCTTGAGCGAGCCGATCGGCTGGAAGCGGGAGAACGGCGCGACCAACGGGTCTGGCCGTGTCACTTGCGTCTTGATCTTGCTCGCCGAGCCGGCCGGGACCGCTACCACGATCGCCTCGGGACGGCCCAGCTTGACGGTGTTTTCCTTGCCCTTCCAGACCGCCGGCGTCGCCACCGCCTGGTTGGCGTCGAACAGGCGAACCGCGTCGTAAGCGGTGTAGCCCCAGTTCAGCAACTTCTGCGACTCGTTGGCGCGTGCGTTCTCGCTCGCCGCGCCCAGAACGATCGACAGCAGGCGCCGGCCGCCGCCGAGGTTCGGGAAATCGCGCTTCGAGGTCACGATCATGCAGTAGCCGGCCGCATCGGTGTGGCCGGTCTTGAGGCCGTCGACGGTCGGGTCGCGGAACAGCAGCAGATTGCGGTTGGTGTCGTTGGTCGAGGGGGTGCCGGGATAGCGGTACTTCTTGACGGCGTAGTAGTGCACATACTCCGGAAAGTCGCGCATCAGGCGCGTCGCCAGGATGCTGAGGTCGCGCGCCGTGGTGCTATGGCCCGGCGCCGTGAGGCCTTCGGGATTCTTGTAGCTGGTGTTCTTCATGCCGAGCGCCTTGGCCTGCTCGTTCATGAGTTCGACGAAATGCTCGACCGTGCCGCCCACGCCTTCGGCCAGCGCGACGGTGGCGTCGTTGCCCGACTGGACGATCAAGCCCTTGATCAGGTCTTCGACCGGCACCTGCATCTTGGGGTCGATGAACATGCGCGAGCCGGGCATCTTCCAGGCGCGCGGGCTGACCGGCAAGGTCTGCTGCAGGCTGATCTTCTTGGCCTTGAGCGCGTCGAACACCAGATAAGCCGACATCAGCTTGGTGAGCGAGGCGGGTTCGACCGGGCTGTCGATGTCCTTTTGCGCGAGCAGCTGGTTGGCCGTGACGTCAAGCAGCAGGTAGCTGCGCGCCGCGACTTCGGGCGGCGCCGGCACCTGGGCGTGGACGACCATGCAGAAGGATGCGGCAGCGGCCACCGCGAGCGCGCGCAGCGCGTCGAGAAAACGATTCATGGGGGATGCGAAGAGACGAAAAAACTAGCCCGCGCGCAGGTGGCGGACGACCAGACTTTTGAGCAGCGGCAATTGTCCGTGAAAGAAATGACCGCCTCCGGGAACGACTGTGACAGGAAGTGACTGCGGCCGCGCCCAGTCCATCACGGCAGCGAGCGGCACGGTGTCGTCGTGCTCGCCGTGCACGACCAGCGTGCGTTCGTGCGCCTCCGCCGGCAACGTCGCAACGGAAAAGCGCGAGGCGGCCGTGCCGACCAGCACCAGGTGCCGGATGTCCCTCGTCGCCCAGAGCTTCTCGGCCGTGCAGCTCGCCACGAAGGCGCCGAACGAGAAGCCGGCGATGGCCAGCGGCCCCTCGGGCGCCAACTGCTCGACGACGGCCAGCATGTCGTCGCGCTCGCCGCGTCCTTCGTCGTGCGCCCCTTCGCTGGCGCCGACACCGCGGAAGTTGAATCGCACGGCGGTCCATCCGCACGAAACGAAGGCGCGCGCCAGCGTCTGTACCACCTTGTTGTCCATGGTGCCGCCGAAGAGCGGATGGGGATGGGCGATCACCGCCACGCCGAGCGCCGGCGAGCCCGCGGCCGCCGCGTCGCGCAGCACTTCGATGGCGCCCGCGGCGCCCTTGAGCTGGATTTTTTCGGTTCTGGAATTCATCAGCGCCCCACCTCGGGCGGCAACAGCAGCCGCTCGACCACCTTGCCGTTCTTCAGATGCGATTCGACGATCTCGTCGATGTCGTCCTCGTCGACGAAGGTGTACCAGACGGCTTCCGGATAGACCACCGCCACCGGCCCGCCTGCGCAGCGGTCGAGACAGCCCGCCTTGTTGACGCGCACCTTGCCGGGCCCGGCCAGTCCGGCCTCCCTGATGCGGGCCTTGCAGCGATCGAAGCCCGCCTGGGCGTTGTGCTTCGAGCAGGAGTCCTCTTCGTTCTTGCGTTCGTTCAGGCAGAAGAAGATGTGCCGAGCGTAGTAGCCGCGCGGCGGCGGGATGCTGGAATTGGACATCGAACCATTCTATTGAGCGTGCGACGCGAACACTGGGCGCCGGGGTATGGACTACGCCGGCCGCGTCCGGCGCGACAGCGCGGCCAGCACGTAGGCCAGCGTGGCGAAGGGCCAAAGCCAGCCCAGCCACTGCGCGAGCCCGTGGAAACGGATGAAGCGCCCCTGCTCCCAGGTCGCCAAGGTTTGTGCGAAATAAGCGCTCTCGGGCGCCTGGTTGAGCAGGCTCAGGTGAACCACGAGCGCGATCAGCAGCAAGCCTGCACAGAACCGGCGCGGCGCGGGCAGCAGCAACACGCCCAGAACCAGCGCGGCCACGATGCCGACCTGCACCGGCAGGCTCAGCCAGGCCCAGGCGTGCTCGGGGCCGTAGCTCAGCGCGGCCGACAAGGCAGTGGCCGCCATCCCGGCCACAAGCACCAGCGGCAGCAGGACGGCCCGGCGAGAGATCGAGCGCGTGACCAGGAAGGCCAGCAGGCAGGGCACCAGCGCTCCCAGCATGACGCACAGCAGTTCGACGCCGGGCACCAGCGGCTCGAGCTCGAACTGGCGCACCGGCATCCAGTCGATGAAAGGGGTGTCGAGGAGCCATTCCGAAATCGCCGCCTCGAGCCGTTCGAACACCTGACCCAGCCCGAAAGTGACCGCTGCCGGAAACAGCAGTGCGAGCGGCCACAGCGCCAGCAGCACCAGCGCGCCGCGCGACTCCTCGACGAACCAGTTGGAACGGGTCCGGTGCCAATGCGCCACGGCACCGAAGCGCTCGAGCGCCGCCGCGAGCACGGCGCCCGCCAGCGCACCCGCACTGTTCAGTCCGAGGTCGACATTGGAGGGAATGCGCGAGGGCAGGTAGCTTTGCAAGGTCTCCATGGCGAAAGCGATCGCGGCGCCGGCCGCCGTGGCGCGCAGCACCGCGCCGGCCACGCCGACGCCCGGGCGAGTTCGCAGTACTGCGATCGCCGCCAGGAAACCGAAGGGCATGTAGCCCGCGACGTTGACCCCGAAGTCGAAGCCGGTCCAGTACTTGGGCCACGGCGCCGCCAGATAGGCCCAGGGCGCGATGCCCTGGTCGCGCCAGTCGGCGAAGGGATAGAGACTCGCGTAGACGATCAGCGCCGCATAGGCGAGCGCGAGGGGCAGTGCGGCGGACTTGTGCTGGGTTCCCACCGTGCTCAGAACGGCTTGACCACGACCAGCACCACGATCCCGAGCAGCAGCAGCACCGGCACTTCGTTGAACCAGCGGTACCAGCGCTCGCCGCGCCGGTCTGCGCCCGAGACGAACTTGCGCAGCAGCACCCCGCAGGCATGGTGATAGCCGATCGCAAGCAGCACCAGAGCCAGCTTGGCATGCATCCAGCCGTTGCCCGGACCGCGTCCGATGCCATAGCCGAGCCAGAGCCAGAGCCCGAAGCCGAGCGCCGGCACGGCCAGGAAAGTGGTGAACCGGAACAGCTTGCGCGCCATGAGAACCAGCCGCGCGCGTTCGGCCACGGATTCGGGTGCCACCATTGCCAGGTTCACGAAGATGCGCGGCAGATAGAACAGTCCCGCGAACCAGCTCGCAATGAACACGATGTGCAGTGATTTGACCCAGAGCATGGCGGCAGTTTAGTGGCGCGCCCCATTGGCGCAGGGCGATTGAAAGGGCAAAAAAAAAGCCCGGCGTCAAAACGCCGGGCTGGGAAGCCCTTTTGCTGTCACACATCAAGGCACCCGCTCAGGGAGGAAAAGCGGGGAGCGGCAAGCCGCCCAATGCGGAATTTAGCAAAGGCATTACAACCTATCAAGCGAGTTCTAGTCTTTTTCCCCGAATTGGCAGAACACATAGTTCCAACGTATTACTGCACCGAAGCCGCGGAAAGACCGCTCGAGGGGCTGTATCAGAGGGCAATCCCGGCACTTCAGGCACAATTTTCCGCATGACCCTCCACGCTCCTTTTCCTGCGGGCCGACCGCGCCGGCTGCGCCGCGATGCCTTCACACGCAATCTCGTGCGTGAGCACACGCTCAGCGTTCACGACCTGATTTACCCGGTGTTCGTGCAGGAAGGCCAGAAGCGGCGCGACGCCGTGCCCTCGATGCCCGGCGTTGACCGGCTCAGCCTGGATCTGTTGCTGCCGGTCGCCGAACAGTGCGTGGCGGCAGGCATCCCGGTGATGGCGCTGTTTCCGGTGATCGATGCCGGCCTCAAGACGCCGGCCGGGGACGAGGCTTTCAACCCCGAGGGCCTGATCCCGCGCGTGGTGGCCGCCCTCAAGTCGCGCTTCCCGGAACTGGGCGTGATGACCGACGTGGCGCTGGACCCCTACACCAGCCATGGCCAGGACGGCCTGCTCGACGACACCGGCTACATCCTGAACGACTCGACCGTCGAGGTGCTGGTCAAGCAGGCGCTCGTGCAGTCGCAAGCCGGCGTGGACATCGTGGCGCCTAGCGACATGATGGACGGGCGCATCGGCGCGATCCGCAGCGCCCTCGAGTCGGCCGGCCAGATCCACACGCGGATCATGGCCTACAGCGCCAAGTACGCGAGCGCCTTCTACGGCCCCTTCCGCGACGCCGTCGGCTCGGCCGCCAACCTCGGCAAGAGCAACAAGAAGGTCTACCAGATGGACCCCGGCAACAGCGACGAGGCGCTGCGCGAGGTGGCGATCGACATCGCCGAGGGCGCCGACATGGTGATGGTGAAGCCCGGCATGCCCTACCTCGACATCGTGCGCAGGGTGAAGGACGCGTTCCAGGTCCCGACCTTCGCCTACCAGGTCAGCGGCGAGTACGCGATGCTCAAGGCCGCGGCGCAGAACGGCTGGCTCGACCACGATGCCGTGATGCTCGAAAGCCTGCTGGCCTTCAAGCGCGCCGGCGCCGACGGCGTGCTCACCTACTTCGCGCTCGATACCGCCCGGCTGTTGCAGCAACAGTAGCGGACCGGTCGGGCACCATGCGCGTCTTCGAAATCAGCGGCTCGCGAATTACCGAACACGAGGCGCTCGCGCCGATGGCCGTGCCCGGCGCCTGCGCCAGCGGCTATCTGTGGATCTCGCTCACGCGGGACGAATTCCGCAGCTCGCTCGCCGAGGTGCAGGGCATCCTGCAGTCGCTCTGCGGCACCCAGCTGGTCGACCTCCATGTGGCCGACCTGGTCAACGACCAGTTGCCCTCGCACTACGACTACACCTCGCAGTACGACGTGCTGGTCTTTCGCCGGCTCGCGGCAGCCAACGGCACGGCGCCGAAGAGCGCCGAGCCGACGCTGGCGCGCGGCGGCCCGCCGGTGCTGCGGCGCGTCGATACGCGGCCGGTCGGCTTTGCGGTCTTCGACCGCGTGCTGCTGTCCGTCCATCCGGAAGACGGCGCGGTGCGCGATGCCTTTGCCGCCCGCCTGCTGGCCGCTGCGGCCTCGGAGGGGCGCGGCGGTGCGGCTGCCCCGGCGCTCGACGTCCGCGCCGTTTCCACGCGCGTGCCGCCGAATCCTGCCGATCTGATGCTGCGCGTGGTGAACCTGATCGTCGACGCCTACCTCGACCTGCGGCGCGAGCTGACGCGGCAGCTGGACCACTGGCAGGCCGAGCTGATCGACCCCCGCAGCCGCTTCACGAACTGGAGCGCGCTGATGGATGCGCGCCAATCGCTGCACCACCTGGACGAGATTTGCGAAGACCAGCGCGCAGCCATCCAGGACTGGATCGATGCGCTCGAAACCCTGCCGCCGCCCGAAGGAGCGGCCGCGTTGCGCGAACGCGAACTGATCATGGTGCGCAGCCGCGACGTGCTCGAGCACATCCAGCGCGTGGTGCACCACGTGCGGCGGCTCGAACAGAACGCCGAGACCGCCGTGCAGATGCACTTCAGCGTGCAGAGCCACCGCGCCAACGACATCATGCGGGTGCTCACGGCGCTCACGGCGATCTTTCTTCCACTCAACCTGATTGCCGGCATCTTCGGCATGAACTTCGAGTTCATCCCGCTCGTGCACAAGGCCGACGGCTTCTGGATCGCCATGGCCTCGATGGCCGTGATCGCGCTGCTGCTGGTGGTCGTGTTCTGGCGCAAGCGCTACCTGGCCCGAAGCAGATAAACAAAAAACCGGGCAGCGCACTAGCGCTGCCCGGTCCTTCTGTGGGGTCGGCGAATTTACTTGGCCGCGGGGGTGCCTTCCTTCTGCGCTTGCTGGAGCGTGACGGCGCGGTTGGGCATGGTCGAGATCACGCGGCTGTTGACGCGCGAGCCGCTGGTCACGTTCTGGTCGGGCGCATTCGCCGTGGCGACGGCTTGGGCACGCACGGCCGCCGAATCGGCCACCGAGGTGAAGGGATCGGCGCCACGCGAACCGCGCGTCACGTTCTGGTTGGGAGCGGCAGCCGCACGGACGGCTTCGGCTTCGACGTCGGCGCGGTTCATGCCCGACACCGACTTTTGAACGCCTTCGTAGCTTTCGGCCTGGGCGCCGGCAGCGGCCAGAAGGGAGAGAGCGGCGGCGGCGATGATTTGCGAGGTCTTCATTTCAGGTCCTTTGGAATTCGTCGGAGTGGTTGCTAACCAGGCTCGCGGGATGGCTGGCCTGTGCGACGAAGTTTCCGGTGGAATGACCTCGGGAAATTACCTAGAAAAGAGACACCGCGTTTCCGGGATCGAAACAATGAAAAGCCGGGCCCATGCTCTCGCATGGCCCGGCTTTGTCGCTCGTCGCGCGGGCTGGCGAATTACAGCCCGGCTTGGCGCGTCGTCACGAAACGCGGGTTCGAGAACTGCGACGGAATCACGCTGCCGGCGAAGGATTCGCGGCGCACGTTCTGGTTCGGCCGATGGGCATGGGTCACGGCTTCGGCGCGAACCTCGGCACGGTCACGAGCGCTCACCAGAACCGTCGCGGGGCCCGCGACGTAGCCTTCGGCATACGGGTTTGCGCTGCGGGCGGCGACGACCGCCTGGGCAGTCACTTCGGCGCGGCTGCTGGCCGACACCAGCGAGTGCACGCCGTCATAGGTTTCGGCCTGTGCGCCGGCAGCGGCGAGAATCGAGAGAGCGGCGGCGGCGATGATCTTCGAGGTCTTCATTTCAATCTCCTTTGGTTGGTGTGGGATGAAGTTTGCGCCTGAATCTAGGTAAAAACCCTTGGCTTTCTGAACCACCGCATTCACGAAATTGAAACAATGGAAGCCCGATGGACGGCCTGGACCTGCTGAAAGCCTTTCGTGAAGTTGCCGAACGCGGCAGCTTCTCCCGCGCAGCCAAGGTGTTGGGCACCTCGAAGGCCACTGTCAGCAAATACGTCGCTCAGCTCGAAGAGCGCTTCGGGGTGCGCCTGCTCAACCGCTCCACGCGCTCGGTCAGCCTGACCGATGCCGGCCAACTGCTGCTCGAGCGCAGCAAGCCGCTGATGGAGATGGTCGAGCTCACGCAGAGCGAGCTGCAGGAACATGCGGGCCATCCGCGCGGGCGGCTTCGCATCACGGCGCCGCACGGGTTCGCCCAGAGCGCCGTTCCGGACATCCTGAGCGAGTTCATCAAGACCTATCCCGACGTTCATGTGAGCCTGCACCTGAGCAACCGCGTGATCGATCTGGTGGAGGAAGGCGTGGACATCGCGCTGCGCCTCGGGCGTATCCGCGACGAGAACCTGATCGTGCGGCGCCTGCGCCAGATGGACCTGGTGCTGTGCGCCGCGCCTTCCTACTGGGCGCGGCGCGGCCTGCCCAAGAAACCCGACGACATGCGCAGTCACGACGTGCTGACCTACTCGCTCGCCGAGGGCGCGCCGCACCTGCCCTTCGAGGTCGACGGCAAGCCCTACATCGTGCCGGTGCAAAGCCGCATGGATGCCAACGATGCCGCGCCGCTGATCGGCGCCGCGCTCGCCGGACTCGGTGCCGTGTGCGTGCCGGCGATGATGGCGCAGTCGCATGTCGAGCGCGGCGCGCTGGTGCCGGTGCTGAAGGAATACATGCCGCGCGACCTGTGGCTCTACGCGGCCTATTCGCAGCGCCGCCACAACAGCGCGGCGCTGCGCGCCCTGCTGGATTTTCTCGAGGACCGCGTGCGGAAGTCGGCAGCGGCGCTGGCTCCTCCCGAGATGGCCGCCGTCAAGCCTGCCAGGCGGATGCGTCAGCCGGTGAGCGCCTGACGACAGGGTTCAGCGCAGACCGAACAGCGCCGCCGCGTTGCCCCACGCGATGCGCTGCGCCACCTCGGGCGGCACGTCACCCAGCCATCGGCGATAGCCGCCCATGATCTCGTCGTAGGCGCTCCAGCGCTGGTTGACCCAGGTGTCGGAGCCGACCAGAAAACGCTCCGGATACTTGAGGATCAACGCGCGCCACTCGGGGCACAGCGTGCCGCCCTCGCAGGTGAGGCCCGGCCGGTAGGAGAGCTCGCCCATCAGCAGCGGATAGCGCTCCAGCAGCGCCTGCACGCGCGCCACCGGCGCGCCGCCGATGCCGGTGTGGGCCCAGATGAGCCGCAGCGACTTTCCCTTGGACGGCGCGTGCGCCATCAGCAGATCGATCGCGACGTCGTCGACATGCGCCAGCACCGCGAGCTTCTTTTCTTCCGCCAGAACGATCAGCTTCCTCGCGACCGGCCCGTTGGCGTTGGCGCTGTCATAGAGATGGAACTCCCCCAGCCCCCGGTAGGGCCCGCTTGCCGTGCCGCGCGCCAGTTCCGCCTGCACCATCTCGTAGATGCTCTCGTCGCGGAACCAGTTGCCGTAGTCGTCGCGGTTGCGGTAGAGCCGTACGAAGGGCACCACGGTCACGCCGGCC
The DNA here is from genome assembly GCF_964254305.1 of Variovorax sp. LjRoot84. Taxonomy (NCBI): domain Bacteria; kingdom Pseudomonadati; phylum Pseudomonadota; class Betaproteobacteria; order Burkholderiales; family Comamonadaceae; genus Variovorax; species Variovorax sp. LjRoot84. Next base: position 397,590 of record NZ_CAXUTE020000001.1, on the reverse strand, counting down.
TCGCGCGTCTCGCGCGCCGCGGCCAGCGTCTGCGTGCCGGCGTTGGGCCGCGAGTTGGCGATGATGGCTTTCACGCCGTTGCGCTGCATGCGCGCCAGGGCCTCGGCGGGCGGGTACGGGCCGGAGTCGCCATCCCAGGCTTCCTGGTTGTAGTGCAGGTGGGTGTCGAACAGCGCGCCGCCGTAGTCGGCCGCCTGCGCGCCGAACGCGGCAGCCGCCAGCAAGGCCGGCACCCAACGCATCAGATGCCGCGTCACGCCATGCCCCCGCTCAGCCGACGTGCTTCGCAAAAAAGGCCAGCGTGCGCTCGCGCGCCAGCTTGGCGGCCTCGGCGTTGTACGAGCCCCGCTGGTCGCAATTGAAGCCGTGGCCGGATTCGTAGACATGCACCTCGACCTCCGGGTGGGCCTTCTTGAAGGCCTCGATGGTGTCGAGCGGAATCCAGTGGTCGTTGTTGCCGAAATGGGCGAGCACCGGCACCTGGGGCTGGATCGCGCTCTCCTCCGGCGCCGTCATCCCGCCGCCGTAGTAAGGCGTCGCCGCCGCGAGGCCGGAGACCTTCGCCGATGCGCGCCACGTGAGCAGGCCGCCCCAGCAGTAGCCGACGATGCCGACCTTGCCGGCACGGGCCGCGTATTCCACCGCCGCCTGGATGTCCTGCAGCACGCCCGGTGCCGGCAGCGCCTCGACGGCGGTCTTGAGCTCGAAGCCGGCCTTCATGTCCTCGTCGCTGTAGCCCAGTTCGACGCCCGGCTTGACGCGATGGAAGGTCGAGGGCGAGACCGCGAGATAGCCGTCGGCCGCATAGCCGTCGGCCACCGATCGGATGTGCGAGTTGACGCCGAAGATTTCCGGCACCACGACGATCGCGCCCTTCGGCTTGCCCGCGGGTTCCGCCACGTAGGCCGGAAAGCCAAAGCCGTCTTTGGCGGTGAGATCGATGAACTGGCCCATGGTCATGCTCCTGAGGTGGATGGTTGTTGAATCAATGCGCGTTCGACGAAATCCAGCCGGTCCTGGCCCCAGAAGATCTCGCCGTCGATCACGTAGCTCGGCGCACCGAACACCTTGGCGTCGATGGCCTGCTGCGTGTAGTCCTCGTAGCGCTCCTGGACCGTCTGGCTTTGCGACTGCTCGCATCGTTTGGCCGGCAAGGCGCATTCGCCGACCAGCACTTCAAGCACCTTGGGATCGGCGATGTTGCGCTCCTGCACCCAGACCGCGGCGAACACCGCGCCGCAGAGCTTCATCGCGGCCTCGGTGCCGTCGTGCAGGTCGACCGCGATGATGAGCTTCGCCGCGTCGTCGGCAGCGACCGGAAAGAACTTGGGCTTGGGGTTCAACGGAATGTCGAGGTGGCGCGAGAAGCGCGCCAGCTCCAGCAGCCGGTAGGCCTGGCGCTGCGGTGCGCGCTTGCCGAGCGGCAGGCCGCCCGAGACCGGATACACGGCGCCGAGATCGACCGGCCGCACCCGCACCGTGGCGCCGTTGGACTTGGCGAGCGCAGCGAAGCGCGCATGCCCCAGGTAGGCCCAGGGGCTCTGGGGCGTGAAGTAGTAGTCGATGGTGTGGGTCACAAGCCGCTCCCGATGATGTAATCGTGCGCACGGTTTTAACTGAGGCACGGCTTTCGTGCAGGAGGTGGGATTTGGACCAGGTGCTCTTGATCACCGGCGGCAGCCGCGGCATCGGTGCCGCGACGGCACTGCTGGCCGCACAGCGCGGTTTCGCGGTGGCCGTCAACTATGCCAGCAACTCGCTGGCCGCCGACGAGGTGGTGCGCACGATCCGCGACGGCGGCGGCCGCGCGATCAGCGTGCAGGCCGACGTCGGCGACGAGGCGCAGGTGCTCGCGATGTTCGAGAAAGTCGATGCGAAGTTCGGCCGCCTCACGGCGCTGGTCAACAACGCCGGCGTGGTCGACGTGCAGGCGCGCGTCGACCAGATGAGCGTGGCGCGGCTCGACCGCATGCTGCGCATCAACGTGATCGGCAGCTTCCTCTGCGCACGCGAGGCGGTGCGGCGCATGAGCACGAAGCATGGCGGCAGCGGGGGCGCCATCGTCAATCTCTCCAGCGCCGCCGCGCGCCTGGGCTCGCCGGGTCAGTACGTCGACTACGCGGCCAGCAAGGGTGCCATCGACAGCTTCACGATCGGGCTGGCCAAGGAGGTCGCCGACGAAGGCATCCGCGTCAACGCGGTGCGACCGGGCCTGATCGACACCGAGATCCACGCCTCCGGCGGCCTGCCCGACCGCGCCGCCCAGCTCGCCCCCACCGTGCCGATGAAGCGCACCGGCAGCGCCCAGGAGGTCGCCAACGGCATCGTGTGGCTGCTGTCGGAAGAAGCGAGCTATGTGACGGCCACCTTTCTCGACGTGGCAGGCGGAAGGTGATGGCAACACCGACGATGGACCTGGTCAAGCCGATGATCACTTTGCTGGCGATCGTGAATCCGCTGGCGATCGTGCCTTTCTTCATCCACTACACGCAGGGCTATACCGAGGCCCAGCGCAAACGCACCGCGTGGGTGTCGGCCTTCAGCGCCTTCGTGGTCATCGCGGTCTGCGCGCTGCTCGGGCTTCAGTTGCTGTCCTTCTTCGGCATCTCGATCGCGAGCTTCCAGGTCGGCGGCGGCATGCTGCTGCTGATCAGCTCGCTCAGCATGCTCAACGCGCAGCCGGCCGAATCCAAGACCAACAAGGAGGAGATCCGGGCCACGGAAGTGAAGGCCTCGCTGGGCGCCTCGATCGCGGTGGTGCCGCTCGCCATTCCGCTCCTGACCGGGCCGGCCACCATGTCGACCGTGGTCATCTATGCCGAGAAGACGCAGCACCTCTGGGAGCTCGCGGTGCTGGTCGGCTACGGCATGGTGATCGGGCTGGCGACCGGCCTCACCTTCTCGCTGGCCGAGCCGATCGCACGCGTGCTCGGCAAGACCGGCATCAACGTGATGACGCGCTTGATGGGCCTGATCCTCGCGGCGCTGGCGGTCGAGGTGATGGCCGACGGGCTCGGCACGCTGTTTCCGGCGCTCGCGCGCGCGCCCTAGCCCTTCACCAGTTCGACGATGCGCGGCGTGACCACGCCGTCATCGATCTTCAGCTCCGCCGCCGAAATCGGCAGCCTGAAGCGGCGCGGGCCGGCGCTGCCGGGATTGACATAGAGAACCCCATCGCGCTCTTCGGTCCGCGGCCGATGCGAGTGCCCGGACACCACCACCCGCACGCCCGCGGCGACCGGGTCGATGTCGAGCTGCGCGAGATCGTGGATCGCGTAGAGGCGCAGGCCGCCGAGCTCGACCAGCGCCGTGTCGGGCACCGCCTCGGCCCACGCCCCCCGGTCGTTGTTGCCGCGCACCGCCGTCAGCGGCGCGATGGCGGCCAGCGCTTCGAGAATGTTCGCATCGCCGATATCGCCGCCATGCACGATGTGCTCGCAACCGCGCAGGAACGCGAGCGCCTCGGGCCGCAGCAGGCCATGCGTGTCGGAGATGAGACCGATGCGGTGCATGCGGGCGGCCTCTAGCCTCTACTCAGCGGGGCTGGTCCACCCATGTCACCAGTTCCGCCACCGCCGCATCGCTCGCCGCTGCCAGCCCCTTCACGCCGCCGGGCGCGTCGGCGCTCGGCGCGGGCCGCTGCACCATGAAGCTCTGCTGCGCGAGCACGCGGTCGCCGCCGGCATTGCTGCGGATCAGGGTCGCGCGCAGGCGCACCAAGCCCACGCTGCGGGTCGGCGATTCGAAGTAGTGGCTGAATTCCTCGAGCGACACCCTGAGCGTGTCGGGCACCTTGCCCTCGCTGCGCGCGATGGTGGCGCTCTCTTCCGGACCGAGCACGGTGCGGCGCGCGGCCAGCGCGTCGCGCAGGCGCTGGTGCAACAGCTGCGCCGGCGCCAGGCTCCAGCGCGATTGGCCATAGGGCCGCAGCTGGTTGGCATCGGCATAGCCCAGGCGGTAGAGCAGCTGCGTGCCCTCGAGCCGCGTGCCGGCCTCGATCTCGGCCAGCGCGATGAGCGGCAGCGCGTGCGGATTGACAGGTGCCGGCGCCGTGGATGCGGCGAGGTTGGGGCCGAAGTCGTAGAGCGTGGCGCGAGCGGGCTTGTCGGGCAAGGCGCCGCAGCCCGCCGCCAGCAGCACGGCGGCGATGCCTGCGACGGCCGAGAGGCGCGCCCGCGCTGCGCGAGCGGCCATGTTCTGGAGTACGTCGTTCATGGTCGTCACTTTCAAGGCCGCGCCGGCGCGGCGGCCGGCGCGGAAAATCCGGGCTCGCCCGGCCCGGCGACCACGCCGCCGCTGCCGAACAGCAGCGATTGCGGGTTGTCGTTGATGCCGTCGGCCGCGCGGCCGAGGCGGCGCACCGCGCGCGAGGTGTCCTCGGCGACGCGGTTCACGCGCGGCAGCGTGGCGCTGTTGAAGGAGTCGACCGCCTGCGCCAGGGACTTGGTGCCGTCGCCCAACCGGTCGATCGGGCCGTCCTTCGCATTCAGCCGGTTCACGGTGCCGTTGAAGTTGTTGGCCACGCGCGAGACGTCGCCGGCGGCCGTCTTGAGCGAAGCCATGGTGTCCCTCGTGCGGTCCACCAGCGGCGGCAAGGTGGCCAGCGTCGGGTTGAGCCCGTTCTTCACCGTGTTGTCGAGCGAGCGCGTGAGCTGGTTGGCGCTGGCCGAAGCCTGCGCGATGTTTTCCAGCGCGTCGGCGATGCGTTTCTGGTTGTCGTCGCCCAGCAGCGTGTTGGCCTTCTTCGTCACTTCGTCGATCTGGTTGATGATGGCCTCGCCGCGGTCCTGCAGCTGCGCCAGCACCGAGGGCTTGAGCGGGATGCGCGGTGGATCGTCGTTGTTCGGCGTGAGCGCCACCTGCGATTCGCCCTTGTCGTCGATCGCAATGAAGGCCAGGCCGGTCACGCCCTGGTAACTCAGCGTGGCATAGCTCGAGGTCGTGAGCGGCACGCGCTCGTCGACCGTGATGCGCACGCGCACATTGCCCTTCACCTTGGGATCGAAGTCGATCGAGGTGACCTTGCCGACGGCGATGCCGCGGTAGCGCACCGTCGCCTGCGGCTGCAGCCCGCTCACCGGGTCGCGGGTCGAGAGTTCGTAGATGTTGCGCACCGTGTTGTCGCGCGTGAACCAGACCACCAGCGCGATGATCGCGGCGATCAGGCCGAGCACGAAGGCGCCGGCGGCGATGGCATGGGCCTTGTTTTCCATGGCAGCTACCTTTCAGTGAGTGGGGTCCGGCCGGCGCCGGCAAGCCCCGAGACGGTCGGGGGCGGCACGCCTTCGTGGAGCGCCTCCATGGCGCGCTGGCCGCGGCCGCCGAGAAAGTATTCGTGGATGAAGGGATGCGGGTAGGCGATGACGTCGCGTGCCGTGCCGGCGACGATCACGCGCTGGTCGGCCAGCACCGCGATGCGGGTGCTGAGGTCGAACAGCGTGTCCAGGTCGTGCGTGACCATCACCACCGTGAGCCCCAGTTCGCGATGCAGCCCGCGCAACAGGTCGCAGAAGCCGTCGGCGCTTTCGGGGTCCAGGCCGGCGGTGGGCTCGTCGAGCAGGAGCAGCGGCGGATCCATGATCAGCGCGCGCGCCAGTGCCACCCGCTTGATCATGCCGCCCGACAAATCGGCCGGACTCTTGGTCGCCTGCTGCGGCTCGAGCCCGACCATCTGCAGCTTGACCAGTGCGGCATCGCGGATCAGGTCGTCGGGCAGGAGCTTGAGTTCGCGCAGCGGGAACGCGACGTTGTCGAGCACGCTGAAGGCCGAGAACAGCGCGCCGTGCTGGAACAGCATGCCGACGTTGGCGGCGCCGGTAGCGCTGAGCCGGCCCGGCGGATGACCGAGCACGGAGACCTCGCCCTTCGAAGGCCGCTCGAGTCCCAGGATCTGGCGCAGCAGCACGGTCTTGCCGGTGCCCGAGCCGCCCACCAGCGACAGCACCTCGCCTTTGCGGATCGTGAGGTCGAGGTCGCGGTGCACCACCTGGTCGCCCTCGGGCGACTCGAAGACGGTCCACAGCTTGCGGATTTCGACCATGTTGGTCTTCTGATCTTCGCTCATTGGACAACCCCCGCGCTGCGCGCTGCGGTATTCGCCTTGGGAGCGGCCCGGCGGCTCATGCCCTGAACCCCACGCCCTTGAAGAGCACAGCGAAGAGCGCGTCGACCAGGATCACGACCGTGATCGAGGCCACCACCGAGGAGGTGGTGCCGCGGCCGAGGCTTTCGGTGTTGGGCTTCACCTTCATGCCGTAGTAGCAGCCGATCAGCGCGATCAGGACGCCGAACACGGCCGACTTGGACATCGCGAGCCAGATGTTGGTCATCGGCACCGCGCGCGGCAGCGCCGACAGGAAATAGGCCGGCGAGATGTCCAGCGTGAGATCGGCCGCGACCATGCCGCCGAACAGGGCCGCCGCCGAAGTCCACATGCTGATCAGCGGCATCGCGATCGCCAGCGCCAGCACGCGCGGCATCACGAGCCGGAAGCCATGCGCAATGCCCATCACGCGCATGGCATCGAGCTCCTCGGTCACGCGCATGACGCCGATCTGCGCGGTGATGGCCGAGCCCGAACGGCCCGCAATCAGCACCGCCGCGAGCACCGGGCCGAGTTCGCGGATCAGCGACAGGCCGAGGATGTTGACGATGAAGGCTTCGCCGCCGTACTGGCGCAATTGCTGCGAGGTCAGGTAGGCCAGCACCACGCCGATCAAGAGGCCCACCAGCGCGGTGATGGGCAGCGCGGTGGCGCCGAAATGGTAGAGATGGCCCGAGAAGTCGCGCCAGGGCGCACGGTGCGGCGCGCGCAGCAGCGTGCCGACGTCGAGCGTGAGCTGGCCGACGAGCGCCAGGAAATCGCGCGCCACCATCATGATGCGCGCGCCGTTGTGGGCGAAATCGTGGAAATGCTCGGCCAGCGTCTTGCCGGGCTCCGCCGGCGCGCTGCAGGTGTACTGCGCCACCTGGTCCAGCACGGCCTTGTGCTGCGAGTCCATTTCGAGCCGCGCCGGCCAGGCCTGGCGCCAGTGGTTCCAGAGCAGCTGGGCGCCGATGTGGTCGAGCTGCTCGACGGGGCGCAGGTCCCAGGCCCGGTCGTCCTGCGGCGGCACGGCATCGAGATTCTTCGCCAGGGCCTCCCAGGTGCGCCGCGACGACATCGAGAGCGCGGTCCAGCAGCCGCTGGCGACGGCCCAGTTGCCGCCCTCCCCGTCGCGTTGCTCGACGCGCGGACGCAAGCGGTCTGCGTTTTGCGCGTCGGCGGTCGGCAACGATGCGATCGACATGGATGGAGCGGGCGGGCGGTCTGCGAGATGGAGGACGCAACATCGTAACCGTGTGCGTCTGCAGCAAACCGCCCGATCGGCGCCCGTTCGCGTAGGCCATCGACGCAAGGCACGGGCGTTTGCCACAATCGACCGTTCGGTGCCGCATTGCAGCACCCTTCACAAGAACGACCAGAGACAGACAAACAAGGCGCGAATGAGCGACACCACCTTCGACTACATCGTCATCGGCGCCGGCACCGCCGGCGCGCTGATGGCCAATCGCCTCTCAGCCGACAAGCAATGCCGCGTGCTCCTGATCGAGGCCGGCCGCAAGGACGACTACCACTGGATCCACATCCCGGTGGGCTACCTCTACTGCATCGGCAACCCGCGCACCGACTGGCTCTACAGCACCGAGCCCGACGACGGCCTCAACGGCCGCACGCTGCGCTATCCGCGCGGCAAGACGCTGGGCGGATCGTCTTCCATCAACGGGATGATCTACATGCGCGGCCAGTCGCGCGACTACGAGCAGTGGGCCGCGCTCACCGGCGACGACACCTGGCGCTGGGACCAGGTCCTGCCCGCCTTCAAGAAGCACGAGGACCACTACCTCGGCGCCGACGAGCTGCACGGCGCCGGCGGCGAATGGCGGGTCGAGAAGCAGCGCCTGCGCTGGGACATCCTCGATGCCTTCGCCGAGGCCGCGGTGCAGGCCGGCGTGCCGCACAGCACAGATTTCAACCGCGGCAGCAACGAAGGCGTGGGCTATTTCCAGGTCAACCAGAAGAACGGCTGGCGCTGGAACACGGCCAAGGCCTTCCTGCGCCCGACCTGCTACGGCCGCCCCAACTTCGAGCTTTGGACCGGCGCCCAGGTTTCGCGGCTCGTCATCGACACCCGGCCCGACGGCAGCCGGCGCTGCACCGGCGCCCAGGTGTGGGACGGCCACGAGATGGTGCTGGCGCATGCGACGCGCGAAGTGATCCTCTGCGCGGGCAGCATCGGCTCGCCGCAGATCCTGCAGCTCTCGGGCGTCGGGCCGGCCGAGCTGCTGCGCCAGCATGGCATCGACGTCGTGCTCGATGCGCCGGGCGTCGGCGCCAACCTGCAGGACCATCTGCAGATCCGCGCGGTCTACAAGATCAAGGACGCGCCCACGCTCAACGTGCTCGCCTCCTCCTCCTGGGGCAAGGCAAAGATCGGCCTCGAATACCTGTGGAAGCGCAGCGGCCCGATGAGCATGGCGCCCTCGCAGCTCGGCGCCTTCACGCGCAGCTCGCCCGAGCACGAATGGCCGAACCTCGAATACCACGTGCAGCCGCTCTCGCTCGATGCCTTCGGCGAACCGCTGCACGCCTTTCCGGCCTTCACCGCCAGCGTGTGCAACCTGAACCCGACCAGCCGCGGCACGGTGCACATCAAGAGCCACCGCTTCCAGGACGCGCCCGCGATCGCGCCGCACTACCTGAGTACCGACGAAGACCGCAAGGTGGCGGCCGATTCGCTGCGCGTCACGCGCCGCATCGCGGCCCAGCCGGCGCTCGCCAAGTACGCGCCTGAAGAATGGAAGCCGGGCCTTCAGTACCAGAGCGACGAGGAGCTCGCGCGCCTGGCCGGCGACATCGCGACCACCATCTTCCATCCGGTCGGCACCACGAAGATGGGCGCCGACGGCGACCCGATGGCGGTGCTCGATTCGAAGCTCCGCGTGCGCGGCATCGAAGGCCTGCGCGTGGTCGATGCCGGCGCGATGCCGACCATCACGAGCGGCAACACCAACAGCCCGACCTTGATGATGGCGGAGAAGGCGGCGGGTTGGATCCTCGAGCCGGCGCGCTGAACTTTCCGGCCGCCGCCGGGCCGCCCCAAGGCGGCCGGGCCTCCCCCTCGGGGGGTGGCGAAGCACACGAAGTGGCAAGCCGGGGGGCCGTTACCTTTCGATGGTTTTGTTCCAGCGCGCGTTCCAGGCGGGCCGATTGGCGTTGATGCTGTCCCAGTCGATGGTCACGGCGTTCTTCATCCACTTGTTGATCTCGGCCACCTGCGCCGCGCCCTCGCCCACCGCCGGCGCCTTGGGGTTGGTCGGGACCTGGCTGCCGAACTGAAGCACGTTGGCCTGCGCCAGCGGGCTCAGCAGGAACTCGGCCAGCTTTTGCGCCAGCTCGGGTTCGCTGTTGTTGGCGATCACGCACTGCCCCACCATCAGTACCACCGAGCCCTCCTTGGGCTGCGCGTACTCCACCGGGATGCCCCTGGTCTTCAACGCGGCCACCGCGGTGGGCGTGAGCGGGAACAGCGCGGCCTCGCCGGTCTGCACCATCTCGGAAATCTTGGCCGAGCTGGGGATGTACTCGAGCACGTTGGGGCCGATGGTGGTGGGCCAGGCCTTGAAGCCGGGCTCGACGTTCTTGTCGTTGCCGCCCTGGATGCGGTTGAACATCAAAAAGCCGTGCAGGCCGAAGGACGAGGAGGACATCGACTGGAACACCACCTTGCCCTTGAACTTCGGGTCGGCCAGGTCCATCCACGAGGTGGGCGCGGCCCAGCCCTTCTCCGCGAACATCTTCTTGTTGTAGGCCAGCCCGGTCATGCCGAGGCTGACGCCGCTCGCCATGTCGTCCTTGAAACGGGCCGCCGGATAGATGTCGTTGAGCGCCGCGCTCGGGCGCTGCTTCTGGCACAAGCCCATGCCGATGGCGCGCACCATGATGCCGTCGTCGAGGAACATCACGTGCATCTGCGGCCGGTCCTTGTTGGCCTGCGCCTTGGCCAGGATGTCCGACGAGGTGCCGGGCACCACCACCACCTTCACGTTGTTCGCCTTCTCGAAGGCCGGGAACACGTACTGCGTGTAGGCCTTCTCCATGGTGCCGCCGTTCATGCCGATGTAGAGCGTCTTGGTCTGGGCGCTGGCCGCACCGCTCGCGGCCAGCGCCGCGGCGGCGGCCACGGCGAGGAGTGCACGGCGGATCGATTGGGGTTGGCGAGAACGGGACATGGTGGGTTCCTTTGGGAGTGGGGTCAGGGAGACTTCAATGAGCCGTTGCGGGCACGGCGGCTTCGACGGAAAGAAAACGTTCGATGGCAAAGGCTTCGATGGGCGTGCTGCTGTGCCCGTCGCGCGCCAGTTCGGCCAGCACCTCGCCCACGGCCGGGCCGATCTGGAAGCCGGCGCCGGCAAAACCGAAGCCGTGGATCAGGCCCGGCGTGGTCGCGCTCAGGCCCAGCACCGGCTGGCGGTCGGGCAGGTAGCCCTCGGTACCGCTCCAGGTGCGGATGAAGCTGGCGTGGCGCAGCGCGGGCAGCAGCTCGATCGCCTGCACCGACAGCGCGGCGATGGCCTCGCGCCCGGAGCGCGCGCGGTCGGCGTCGAGCGCGACGCCGGCGCCGCCGCCCAGCACCAGGTTGCCGCGCTTCACCTGGCGGCAGTAGACGCCGCCGCCTTCCACGCCGAGGCTCCAGTCCATGAAATAGGGCAGCGGCTCGGTGACCGCCATCGCCGGATGGCTGGACTGCAGCGGCACCGTCTCGCCGAAGCGGCTGGCGATGGCACCGGCCCAGGCGCCGGCGCAGTTGAGCATCACCGGCGCGCGCACTTCCAGCGCGTTTCCCGAACGCAGCATGAAGGCCTCGCCGTCATGCGCCACCTCGTCGAGCGGCGTGCGTTCGAAGATTTGCGCGCCCGCGCGCCGGGCCGCCAGCGCGAAGGCCGGCGACACCAGGCGCGGATTGGCCTGCCCGTCCTCCGCGCACAGCGAGCCGCCGACCGCGCGGCTGCCCAGCCACGGGCAGCGCTCGCGCATGCGCGCACCCGACAGCAGCTCGAGGCCGAGGTCGAAGTCGCGGCTGGCCTCGCGGTAGTGCTCCAGCGAGGCCAGGTCGGCCTCGCTGCGCGCGATCTTGAAATGGCCGGAGCGCAGGTACTCGCCGTCGGTGCCGATCAGTTCCGGCAGCCGGCCCCAGATGCGATGCGCGCGCTGCGCCAGCGGCAGCTGGTTGAGCGGCCGGCCCTGGCGCCGCACGCCGCCATAGTTGACACCGCTGGAGCGCGAGCCGCAGAAGTCGCGCTCCAGCAGCGCCACCTGCAGCCCCATGCGCCGCAGCGCCAGCGCGGCGGAGGCGCCGACGATGCCGCCGCCGACGATGGCCACGTCGGTCTTCAGCGTTTGCTTCATGCGCCCGCTCCTTCGGCCGGCGCGCTCGCCAACTGGATCGGGATCGGCTTGATCGGCGCCTGTCCGCGCAGCCGGCCCACCTGCGCGAGCGGCCGGCCGCTCGCGTGCGCGAGGATTTCGGCCGCCGCCGCGCCGCACATGCGGCCCTGGCAGCGGCCCATGCCGACGCGGGACAAGGCCTTGAGGCGGTTCATCTCGTCGGCGCCGCAGGTCCGCACGGTATCGCGCAGCTCGCCGGCCGTGATGTTCTCGCAGCGGCACACCACCAGCGCGTCGGGCGCATGGGAGGCCCAGTCCTGCGGAAAGGGAAAGGCGCGTTCCAAACCGGCGCGGAAACTCTTGAGCTTGTCGAGCTTGCGCTCCAACACTTGCGCACGCGCGGCATCCACCTTCACACCGCGGTCGGCCAGGAGGGCCAGCGCAGCGCGCTCGCCGGCCCATTCGGCCGCATCGGCGCCCATGATGCCGGCGCCATCGCCGGCCAGGTAGACGCCGGCCACGCTGGAACGGCCGGCCGTATCGCGCTCGGGCAGATGCGCGCGCTGCATCGGCGCAAAGGCGAAGCGGCAGCCCAGCAGGTCGGCCAGCTGCGTTTCGGAGCGCAAGGCATAGCCGAAGCCGACGGCGTCGCATTCGAGCGTTTGTTCGCGCCTGCCGTCGTGCCAGGAGACGGCGCTCACGCGCGCATCGCCCAGCACCCGCAGCGGCCGGACGCCGCCATGCAGCGCCACGCCGCGGGCACGCAACCAGGCGACGTAATAGAGGCCCTTGAGGAACACGGCCGGCTGCGAAAGCATCGCGGGCACGGCCGCGAACTGGTCGGCGAAGCGGGCGGAGTCGAGCACGGCCGCGACCTCGACGCCGGCCTTCGCGTATTGGTAGGCCACCAGGTAGAGCAGCGCGCCGGTGCCCATGAAGACCACGCGCCGGCCGATCGCGCAGCCCTGGAACTTGAGCGCCACCTGCGCGCCGCCCAAGGTGTACACGCCGGGCAGCGTCCAGCCGGGCACGGGCAGCACGCGGTCGGTCGCGCCGGTCGCCACGATGAGCTGGCGGTAGGGCACGCTGCGCGTCGTGCGGCTCGGGCCGTGCAGCACGTCGAGCAGGCCGCCCTGGGCGTTCCACACCAGGCTGTCGGGCCGGTAGTCGATGCGGTCCTGCAGCCCGTCCAGCGCGGCGTGCACGGCGGTGGCGCGCGCTGCTTCGAAACCGTACAGGGTCTCGGGGGAACGCTGAAAGTTCGCCGGCGGCCGGCGGTAGATCTGGCCGCCGGCACGGCCGGCTTCGTCGATCAGCACCGGCCGCAGGCCGTGCGCGACCAGGGCCTGGGCCGCGCGCACGCCGGCCGGGCCGGCGCCGACGATCACGGGTTGCAGCAAGGCCTCTGCCGTCATGCAGGCTCCCCGCCGGTGAGCAATGCCATGCCGGCCTCGATGAAGGTGGAGCAGGCGCGCAGCCGAGCGCCATCCGCCGTCAGGATCCAGCAGTCCTGGCAGGCGCCCATCATGCAGAAGCCGGCGCGCGGCGTGCCGCTGAACTCGTTGCGGCGCAGCTGGCCGCACTGGGTCAGCACCGCGGTGAGCACGGTGTCGCCGGCCAGGGCCCGGGCCGGCTGGCCGTCGAGCGTGAAGGCCACGGCAGCGCGGCCAGCCTCGGCCACGCGGTGCAGAAGTGCTTTGCTGGTGCTGCTCATCGGCGCCCCACCAGCACGCGGTCCAGCCCGTAGACGCGGTCGAGCAGCACCATGGCGCAGGCCGTCACCGCCACCATCAGCGCCGACACCGCGGCCATCAGCGGATCGATGGATTCGGTGGCGTACATGTACATGCGCACCGGCAGCGTTACGGTGCTGGGCGCGGTCACGAAGATCGACATGGTCACCTCGTCGAAGCTGTTGATGAAGGCCAGCATCCAGCCGCCGGTCACGCCCGGCAGGATCATCGGCAAGGTGATGCGCCGGAACATCGTGGCCTGGCTCGCGCCGAGCGACAACGCGGCCTGCTCGGCGCTGCGGTCGAAGCCGACCAGCGCGGCGATCACCAGGCGCAGCGTGTAGGGCGTGACGATCAGCGCATGCGCCAGCACCAGCCAGCCGAAGCTGCCGGTGCCGCCGACCAGCGCGAACAGGCGCAGCAGCGCCACGCCGAGCACCAGGTGCGGAATGATCAGCGGCGAGAGGAACAGGCCGTTCAGGAAGTCGCGCCCCGCGAAGTCGTAGCGCGTGATCGCCATGCCGGCCGGCACCGCCAGCAGCGTGGCCAGCGTCGCCGAGGCGAGCGCCAGCCACAGGCTGTTCCAGAACGACTGCATGAAGTCGGGGTGCGCGAACACCGCCTCGAACCAGCGCAGCGAGAAGCGCGTGGTCGGGATGGTGAGCGTGTTCTCGGGCGTGAAGGCGACGATGCACACCACCAGCAGCGGCGCCAGCATGAAGGCGATGACGAGCGCGTTGAACGCGAGGGCGAGGGGGCCGTTCTTGCTCATGGCCCTACCCCAGCGCCTTCTTGTAGCGGCCTTCGACCAGCCGGTTGTAGCTCAGCATCACCACCAGGTTGGCCGCCAGCAGCGTCAGCGCGATCGCCGCGCCGAGCGGCCAGTTGAGCTCGTGCAGGTACTCGTCGTAGACCACCGTCGCCACCATCTTGAGGCGCCGCCCGCCGAGCAGGCCCGGAATGGCGAAGGAACTGGCCGAGAGGCCGAACACGATCAGGCTGCCCGACAACACGCCCGGCATCACCTGCGGCAGCACGACGCGGCGCAGCGTGGTGAAGTGCGAGGCCTTGAGCGAGAGCGCAGCGTTCTCGACGCCCGGGTCCAGCTTCTGCAGCGAGGTCCAGACCGGGATCACCATGAAGGGCAGCATCACGTGCACCAGCGCGATCACCACCGCGGTCTCGGTGTAGAGCATCTTCACCGGGCCGAGGCCGATCATTCGCAGCGTGCCGTTGACCAGCCCTTCCGGCCCGAGCAGCATGCTCCAGCCGAAGGCCCGCACCACCACCGATACCAAGAGCGGTGCCAGCACCACCAGCAGCAGCACCGAGCGCCACGGGTTGCGCATGCGGCTCAGCACGTAGGCCTCGGGGGTGCCGACGAGCACGCAGATCAACGCCACCAGGCCGGAGATCCAGAAGGTGCGCCAGAAGATGCCGTGGTAGTAGGCGTCGGTGAAGACGTGGGTGTAGTGCTCCAGCGTGAACTCGCCGGCCCGGGGTCCGGTGGCCGGGTCGTAGACGTTGAAGGACAGCACCGCGGTCAGGACCAGCGGCACCAGCAGCAGCGCGGCGAACAGCAGCAGCGCCGGCCCGGACAGCCACCAGGGCGACGCCTTCTTCATGCGGCCACCCGTTGGGCAGCCGCGCCCTCTTCGGCGGGCAGCAAGCGCGTGCAGTGGTCGGGCCAGGCGATGCCGGCGGCGTGGCCTTCGTCCAGCGCGGGCCGGCCGTCGTTGGGCGACAGCACCATCAGTTCGCCGACCGGCGTCGTCATCGCGTAGAGCCACTGGCTGCCGAGGAAGAAGCGCTCGCGCACCGTGCCGTCGAAGCGGCCGCGGCCCGCGTCCACCAGTTGCAGCTTTTCCGGCCGCACGCTGAGCAGCACCTGCGCACCGGCGTGGAAGCCCGCGTCGTCCACGTCGACAGCGAGCGGCCCCAGGTCAACGCGGCTGCGGGTCCCGTTCGCCACCACGCGCCCGGCGAGCAGGTTGGCCTTGCCCACGAAGGTGGAGATGAAGCGGGTGCGCGGATGTTCATAGACCCGGTGCGGATGGTCGATCTGCGTCGCGCAGCCGCCTTCCATCACAACCACGCGGTCGCTGATCGACATGGCCTCGCTCTGGTCGTGCGTGACCATCACCGTGGTGGTGCCCACCTTGCGCTGGATCTGGCGCAGCTCGAACTGCATCTCCTCGCGCAGCTTGGCGTCGAGGTTGGACAGCGGCTCGTCCAAGAGCAGCACCGGCGGCTCGATCACCAGGGCGCGCGCCAATGCCACGCGCTGGCGCTGGCCGCCCGAAAGCTCGCGCGGGTAGCGGTTGGCATGTGCCTCCAGGTGCACCAGGGCCAGCGCCTGCGCCACGCGCTCGCGCCGCTCGGCCTTCGGCATCTTGCGCATTTCGAGGCCGAAGCTCACGTTGTCGGCCACCGTCATGTGCGGAAACAGCGCATAGGTCTGGAACACGATGCCCAGGCCGCGCGTGTTGGCCTTGACGTGCGTGATGTCGCGCCCGGCCAGCTCGATGCGGCCGCTGCTCACCGCCTCGAAGCCCGCCACCATCTGCAGGGTGGTGGTCTTGCCGCAGCCCGAAGGCCCCAGCAGCGAAACGAATTCGCCTTTCTCCACCGAGAGGCTCATGGCCGACACCGCGCAGGTGCCGCCGTAGAACTTGGTCAGTTCGGTGAGCTTGAGAAACGACATGAACAGGCCTTTCGTGGGGCGCACCCCGATGGGGCAGCAACTGAAGTCTTTCGTTGGAGTCGATTCACTCTATTGCAACGAACGCGCCAGACCACACAGGGTATTTCATTAATCAGAATCTTTTTCTTATTTATTCCGTTCAATGGAATTTATGGCGTAGACTGGCCGGACAACATTCCACCCGGCACGGCATGAGCACCCCTTCCCCATCCACCAGCGGCGTGCCGCGCGTCTTCGCCGTGATCCGGGCCCTCGCCGCGGTGCAGGCCGAAGGCGGCCGCGTGACAGAGATTGCACGCGCCGTGGGTCTGACCCAGGCCACCACGCACCGTTTGCTGCAGTCGCTGCTGGCCGAAGGCATGGTCGAACAGGACGCGCGCAGCAAGCTGTACCGCCTCGGCATCGACTTCTTTGCGCTGGCGGCGCACGCCGGCAACCCGGGAGACCTGCGCTCCCTGTGCCGCCCGGTGCTGCTGCGCCTGTGTGCCAGCCTGGGCGACAGCATTTTTCTGCTGGCGCGCAGCGGCTTCGATGCGGTGTGCCTCGACCGCAGCGAGGGGCCTTTTCCGATCCGCTCTTTCACCGGCGACGTCGGCGGGCGCATCGCGCTGGGCGTGGGCCAGGGCGCGCTCGCGATCCTGGCCTTCCTGCCAGAGGCCGAGCGCGAAGAGGTGATCCGCTTCAACCTGTCGCGCGTGCGCGAGTACGGCGTCTACGACGAGGTCTATCTGCGAACCGAGATCGAACGCGTGCGCCAGGCCGGCTATGCGGGCCGCAGCACCGGCCTGCTCGAAGGCATGGCCGGCGTGGCCGTGCCCATCTGCGACCGCGAGGGCCGCGCCGTGGCCGCGCTGAGCGTGGGCACCATCGCCGACCGGCTCAACGCCGACCGCATGCCCACGGTGGTGGAGCTGCTCAAGCGCGAAGCCGCGGCCATCGGCCCGAAGATCAATCCCTTCGACGCGACACTGCGCCGGCCTTTGCAAAGCCTGGCGAGTTCGCCCGCGGCGCAGCGGATCGGTCATGCACCGGAGGAATGACCTGACGCCCCCTGAACGCCATACCCTGGACCGCATGCCATTCCAGTTGCGCATCAAGTCTTTCCGTTTTTTTGCTATGCAACCGGCCCTGCGTGGCGGATATTGATGCCCCTCCTGTCTTCGAACCTGCAACCCATGCCGCAAGCCCCCGCCCCCTCCCCCGTCGCCACCGAAGTCGATCAGCTGCTGCAGCGCCTGGGTGTGCCGCGCAGCGCCTACACCGGCGGCGATCTGCCGGTGCGCTCCCCGATCACCGGCGAATCGATCGGCACCGTGGCGCAGACCACGCCGGCCGAAGCCACGCAGGCCATCGGTCGCGCGCATGCGGCCTATCTGGCCTGGCGCAGCGTGCCGGCGCCGCGCCGCGGCGAACTGGTGCGCCTCCTGGGCGAGGAGCTGCGCGCGGCCAAGGCCGACCTGGGCCGGCTGGTCACGCTGGAGGCCGGCAAGATCCCGTCCGAAGGCGCGGGCGAGGTGCAGGAGATGATCGACATCTGCGACTTCGCGGTCGGCCTGTCGCGCCAGCTCTACGGCCTGACGCTGGCCACCGAGCGCGCCGAGCACCGCATGATGGAAAGCTGGCATCCGCTGGGCGTCTGCGGCGTGATCTCGGCCTTCAACTTTCCGGTGGCCGTGTGGTCCTGGAACGCCACGCTGGCCCTGGTCTGCGGCGATGCGGTGGTGTGGAAGCCGTCCGAGAAGACCCCGCTCACCGCGCTGGCAACGCATGCGATCGCCCAGCGCGCGCTGGCGCGCTTCGGCGACGCGCCCGAGGGCCTGCTGGAACTGCTGATCGGTCAGCGCGCCGTCGGCGAGGTGCTGGTGGACGACCACCGCGTGGCGGTGCTGTCGGCCACCGGATCCACCGCCATGGGGCGCCAGGTGGCGCCGCGGCTGGCGGCGCGTTTCGCGCGCGCGATCCTGGAGCTGGGCGGCAACAACGCCGCCATCGTCGCCCCCTCGGCCGACCTCGACCTGACGCTGCGCGCCATCGCCTTCGCCGCGATGGGCACGGCCGGACAGCGCTGCACCACGCTGCGCCGCCTTTTCGTGCACGCCAGCGTGTACGACGCGCTGGTGCCGCGGCTGGCCAAGGTCTACGCCGGCGTGCAGGTGGGCGACCCGCGCACGCCGGGCACGCTGGTGGGACCGCTGATCGACGGCGCCGCCTTCGAGGGCATGCAGAAGGCGCTGCATGAAAGCCGCGCCGCGGGCGCCACGGTGCACGGCGGCGGTCGCGTCGACGGGATCGCCGGCGATGGCGCCTTCTACGTGCGTCCGGCCCTGGTGGAACTGGCCGCGCACGCCGGCCCGGTGCTGCGCGAGACCTTCGCGCCCATCCTGTACGTGCTGCGTTACGAGGCGCTCGACGAAGCGATCCGCTGGCACAACGAAGTCGGCGCCGGCCTGTCGTCCTCCATCTTCACCCTGAACGTGCGCGAGGCCGAGCGCTTCATCTCGAGCGCGGGCTCGGACTGCGGCATCGCCAACGTCAACATCGGCCCGAGCGGCGCCGAGATCGGCGGCGCCTTCGGCGGCGAGAAGGAGACCGGCGGCGGGCGCGAGGCCGGCTCCGACAGCTGGAAGGCCTACATGCGCCGAGCGACCAACACCATCAACTACTCCACCACCCTGCCGCTGGCCCAGGGCGTGACCTTCGACATCGAAGGCTGAGCGCCTGGGCCCGGGCGTGATCGAATTCCGCGAATGTTTCCTTTTGTTTCAGGGTGACGGGTAATCCCCGATGCACTGGCACGGTGCGCACCCTAAAGTCTCGCCACTCGCAAACGGGCCTGCCCGCAGCGCGGGGGACCGAGGAGACATTTCGAAGAATCAAAACATGCTTGCTACACAAGGCATCCGAACGAGATGCCGTTTTTTTGAACAAGGCGCCGCTGGTCGGCGCCTTTTCTTTGGGCCCCCGTCACTGGACCAGCTTGCCGCCGGCGCCGAACATCGCGAAATCCACGTAGCGCGATGCGGTCTGGCCTCTTGCACTGAAGTCGAGCGTGTAGCCGCCGACGTCGATCGCCTTCGCTGAGGCCAGCGCGGCGCCCACACCGGCCGCGTTGAGGGTGCTGGCGCTCTCCATCACCTTGACCAGCGCCTTGGCGGCGATGAAGCCTTCCATCGAGCGCGCCGAAATGTCCGGATCCTTCGATGCCTGGCGCAGCTGCAGGTACTCGCGCACCACGGCACGGTCGCCCTGCTGCGGCAGAACGACCGAGAAGGCGTAGCCGCGCGCACGCTGCGGCCCGAGCGCCTTGAGCAGCGCGTCGGTGTCGATGATCGACATGCCGTAGAGCATGCTGCCGGCACCGCCGGCGGCCGCATACTGCTTGACGAACTCGATCCCTGCGGCCGTGGTCGCGCCTAGAAAGACGACCTGCACCTTGGCCTTGGCGATCTCGGCCACGGCCTTCTCCACGGCCACCGTGTTGCGCGGGTAGCCGGCGCGCACCACGAGCTGGATGCCGTGGGCCTTGGCAGCCGCTTCGGCGCCGGCCAGCACATCCTGACCCAAGCCGTCGTCCTGGTAGAGCAGACCCACGCGTTGCACGCCGACGGTGGCCAGCTGGCTGAACAGCCGCGCGACCTCGTCGTGGTAGCTGGCCTTGACCACATAAATGCCCGGCGCCTGCGCCACGCTGCTCGCGCCCGAGACGGCGCCGATCATCGCGACCCCCTTTTGCGCCAGCACGCCGTCCTTGGCGATGGCCTCGAGGTTGGTCGTGCCCACCGTTCCCATCAAGGCCACCGGCAATTCGGCCGCGATGATCTCCCGGGTCAGGCGCACGCTTTCCTCCGCTTTTTGCGCGTCGTCGCGCGTCACGAGCTTGATCGGCCGGCCACGCACCCCGCCCTTGGCGTTGACGGCGTCGAAATACAGCTTGGCGCCAGCATGGATGGCTCGGCCGGTGACCGCCTGCGGACCGGTGAATGACGCAACCTGGCCGATGACGATGGGCTCACCAGGGGCAGCAGCACTCCAGTGAGCGCTCGCCAACAAAAGTACAGCCGTGCAGGCATTGCGCCAACGCGCGAAACGGCGCCCGCCCTGATTCCCGATGCTCATGAGACCTTTCCGGCGTAGCCGCCGATACCGTTTTGGTAACGATTGTTTACAAAAGGCCAGAGCGTACAGGAGGGGCGAATCACCCTCGAAGACCTAGGGTTAACCCTCGAATCGATCGGAGCCGTCAGGGGGCCGTCGCGGCAGCCGGACCGGAGACGATGGGCCAGGCCATCTCGCTCGCCACGCGCGGCTTGCCCATCGGTGGGCCGGCCTTGCCGGCCTGCACCGCGACCAGGTCCTGCTCGTTGGGATACTGGTCGGCCAGCCAGTAGTCGAACACGCGGCGCACCATCGGGGCCGCTGCCGCCGCACCGAAGCCGGCGTTCTCGACGATGATCGCGACCGCGATCCTGGGCGCCTCCGCCGGCGCGTAGGCGGCGAACAGCGAGTGGTCACGCTGGTGCTCCTCGAGCGCCTTGGCGTTGTACTTCACGTTCTGGCCCATGCTCACGGCCTGCGCCGTGCCGGTCTTGCCGGCCGAGCTGTAGGGCGCCCCGGCGAACACGCGCGTACCGGTGCCGCCCTTGTTCACCGCGACCAGCGCGTTGCGCACGATCTCCACGTTCTTCGGCGCGTAGCCCAGGTCCACGCCCGGCGGCTGCGGCATCGGGACGGTCTCGCCGCTCACCGTGTTCTTGATGCCGAGCACCAGGTGCGGCTGGTGCTTGATGCCGCCGTTGGCCAGCGTGGCTTCGGCCGCCGCGAGCTGCAGCATCGTGAAGTTGTTGTAGCCCTGGCCGATGCCGAGCGAGACGGTTTCGCCGGGGTACCACTTCTTCATCTCGGGACGCTTGTAGGCGTCGCGCTTCCAGGTCGTGCTGGGCAAGAGGCCGCGCACTTCGCCCTGGACGTCGATGCCGGTGATCTGGCCGAAGCCCAGCGGCTTCATGAAGTCGTGGATGGCGTCCACGCCCATGTCGACCGCGAGCGAATAGAAGTAGGTGTTGCTCGAGAACTGGATGGCGCGGTGCATGTCCATCCCGCCCAGGCCGCCCTCGTGGCTCTTGAAGGTGTGGCCGCCGAAGGTGTAGAAGCCCGGGTCGTTGATCACCACGCTCGGCGCGCGCTTGCCGAGCTGCAGCGCGGCCATCGCCATGAAGGGCTTGTAGGTCGAGCCCGGCGGGTAGGTGCCGCGCAGCGCGCGGTTCAGAA
Organism: Variovorax sp. LjRoot84; assembly: GCF_964254305.1. Lineage (NCBI taxonomy): Bacteria > Pseudomonadati > Pseudomonadota > Betaproteobacteria > Burkholderiales > Comamonadaceae > Variovorax > Variovorax sp. LjRoot84. The sequence goes on along the minus strand of NZ_CAXUTE020000001.1, from coordinate 376,457 downwards.
GCGGCTTGTCCAGCGACTCGTTGAGCGCCTGCCAGCTTTCGTTGTCGATGCCCTCGACGAACAGGTTCGGATCGAAGGTGGGCTTGCTCACGAAGGCCAGCACCTCGCCGCTGTTGGGATCGATCGCCACCAGCGCGCCGCGGCGCTCGCCGAACATGTCTTCCACCAGCTTCTGCAGCTTGATATCCAGGGAGAGCTTCACCGTGTTGCCGGGCGTCGCCGGGTGGCTCGAGAGCCGGCGCACCGCGCGGCCGCCGGCCGAGGTTTCCATCTGCTCGACGCCGGTGTGGCCGTGCAGCGTCTTCTCGTAGCTCTGCTCGATGCCCAGCTTGCCGATGTAGTCGGTGCCCTTGTAGTTGGCCTGGTCTTCCTCGCTCCAGTCCTCCATCGCGGTCTTCTCGCGCTGGTTGATGCGGCCGATGTAGCCCAGCACATGGGAGGCGAGTTCGCCGTTGGGGTAGTTGCGGAACAGCCGGGCCTTGATTTCGACACCCGGGAAGCGGTAGCGCTGCGCCGCGAAGCGCGCGACCTCCTCGTCGCTCAGGCGCGTGCGGATCGGGATCGAATCGAAGCTGCGCGAGTCCTCGCGCAGGCGCTTGAAGCGGCGGCGGTCGCGCTGCGAGACTTCCACCACCTCGCCGAGGCTGTCGATGGTGCCTTCCAGGCTGCCGACCTTCGAGGGCGTGATCTCGAGGGTGTAGGCCGAGTAGTTGGAGGCCAGCACGATGCCGTTGCGGTCGAGGATCAGGCCGCGGTTCGGCACCACCGGCACGACGGCCGTGCGGTTGCTCTCGGCCTGCTCCGCGAGATCGTCGTGGCGCACCACCTGCAGGAAGAACAGGCGCGTGCACAGGAGGCTGAAGGCGGTGAGCACCACGAGGCCGATCACGATCACCCGGCGCTTGAAGCGCGCGAGGTCGGCGGCGACGTTGCGGAGTTCGGTCATGGCGCGCGGAGCCTACGCTCGCCGGAGCTGCAGGACAAGCCGGATCAGCATGTCTTCACAGGGGGCGGTTGGCATCGGGCTCGGGCGTGCGGCGCTGCGGCGCAAGGAGCGCCAGGCTCACCAGCGGCCACAGGGCGGTCTCGATGGCCGGCGAGATCAGGATCGTCCAGCCCGGGAAGATGCCGCCGCCGATCATCCGGATCGCGACTTCGATCAGGTGCGAGAGCGCGAACAGCGGCAGCACCTGCAGGGCCTGCGAGACCACCGGGTACCAGAGCAGGCGCCGGTGGATCATGATCGCGAAGAAACCGAGCGTGGTGTAGGACAGCGCATGCTGGCCCAGCATGGCCGTCTGATGCACGTCCATCAGGAGACCGAACATGAAGGCCGCGCCGATGCCGATGCGCGCGGGCTGGTGCACGCTCCAGAACACGATCACCAGCGCCAGCAGGTCGGGCGTCCAGGCGGCGCGACCGATCGGAATCATGTTGACGAGCAGGGCCGCAATGAGGCTCGCCCACATGAAGAGGGGACTGACGGGCAGCAGGAGCTGCTGCTGGCCGGGACGCATGATCATCGGGTTCGGCCCTCCTTCTTGTCAGGCTTGGCGGCGGACTTGTCGCCCTTCTTCTTGCCCGCCGCGGCATCCGCCGGTGCGGCCGGCACCGGCTTCGGCGCCTGCACGCCCGTGGGCGCCAGCACCAGCACGTAGCGCGCGGCCGTCACATGGGCCAGCGGCACGCAGTGGATGCGCGCGAAAGCGGTGTCGGCGCGGCGCTCGATGCGGTCGATCTTGGCGACCGGCAGGCCCGGCGGGTAGACGCCGTCGACGCCGCTGGTGGTGAGCAGGTCGCCTTCCTGCAGGTCGGCATTGGCCGCCATGAAGCGCAGTTCGAGCCCGCCGCCGTGGGCGCTGGCATCGCCGAAGGCCACGCTGCGCGCGCCGGTGCGCACGTTCTGCACGGGAATCGACAGGTCGCGGTCGATCACCAGCGTGATCTCGCTGCTGAAAGGCTGGACCTGCGTGACCTGCCCGACCACGCCGTGCTCGTCGATCACCGGCGAGCCGGCCGCGATGCCGTTGGTGAGCCCCTGGTCGATGACCAGCTTGCGGGTGTAGGGATCGGCGGCGTCGTAGAGCACCTCGGCCGCGCGGCCCGGCGTCTGCGTGGCCTGGCGCAGTTCGAGCAGGGAGCGCAGCCGCGCGTTCTCCTGCGCCAGGGTGTCGGCCTGGCTCGCGCGTTCGGACTGCAGCGCGAGCGCCTTGCGGGCCTGCGCCTCCTTGCTTTGCGCGGTCTGCAGGTCTTCCAGGTAGCGGCCGCCGCCCATCGCGAGCTGCACCGGCTTGAGCGCCAGCCACTGGATGGGATAGAGCACCGCGCCGATGCCCGCGCGCAGCGGCTGCACGATGTTGAAGCGCGCGTCGGCCACCATCAGGAACAGCGCGAGCGCGCTGAAGAAGATCAGCTTGCTGAGCGCCGAAGGCCCCTGGTTGAACAGGGGTGGCGCGGTGCGATCCAGCGTGCCCAGGGGCATGGTGTGAGCTGCGCGTTAGATGGAAAAAAGCCGGCCGATGCTGACACGGGCCGGCCAAATGTGCAAAGTGTGCATCACTCGCTGGTGAAGATGCTTCCCAACCTGTCCATGCGCTCCAGGGCGATGCCGCAGCCGCGCACCACGCAGGTCAGAGGGTCTTCGGCCACCAGCACCGGCAGGCCGGTTTCCTCGGCCAGCAGGCGGTCGAGGTCGCGCAGCAGCGCGCCGCCGCCGGTCAGCATCATGCCGCGCTCGGCGATGTCGGCGCCCAGCTCGGGCGGGGTCTGCTCCAGCGCGTTCTTGACCGCCGAAACGATGTTGTTGAGCGGATCGGTCAGCGCCTCCAGCACTTCGTTGCTGCTGATGGTGAAGCTGCGCGGCACGCCTTCGCTGAGGTTGCGGCCCTTGACTTCCATTTCCTTGACTTCGGAACCGGGGAAGGCCGAGCCGATGCTCTTCTTGATGACTTCGGCCGTCGGCTCGCCGATCAGCATGCCGTAGTTGCGCCGGATGTAGTTGATGATGGCCTCGTCGAAGCGGTCGCCGCCGACGCGCACGCTGCCCTTGTAGACCATGCCGCCGAGCGAGATCACGCCGACCTCGGTGGTACCGCCGCCGATGTCGACCACCATCGAGCCGCTGGCTTCGGACACCGGCAGACCGGCGCCGATCGCGGCGGCCATGGGTTCCTCGATCAGGTAGACCGAGGTGGCGCCGGCGGCTTCGGCGGCGTCCTTGATGGCGCGGCGCTCGACCTGGGTCGAGCCGCAGGGCACGCAGATGATGATGCGCGGGCTGGGCGTGAGCAGCGAGCGCGGGTGCACCATCTTGATGAACTGCTTGATCATCTGCTCGGTGATCACGAAGTCGGCGATCACGCCGTCCTTCATCGGGCGGATGGCCTCGATGTTGCCGGGCACCTTGCCGAGCATGGCCTTGGCTTCGCGGCCCACGGCCTGGATCACCTTCTTGCCGTGCGGGCCGCCTTCGTGGCGGATGGCCACGACCGAGGGCTCATCGAGCACGATGCCCTTGTTGCGCGCAAAGATCAGGGTGTTCGCGGTGCCGAGGTCGATCGCGAGGTCGGTAGAAAAGTACCGACGAAAAGCTCCAAACATTGTGGAATCCTCTGGAGCACGGCATGCGCGTCGGCATGTCGTCGCCCTCTTGCTGGGTCGTTTTTTGACGGGGTGGTTGGATCGTTTTTGCAGCAAATGCCGTCGCGTTCGCGGGGGTTGCGGCAAAGGCGGGATAATACCCGAATCCCCTCTGTATCCCAGCGCTGGCGCACCCTTCCGACGTGTGGCGGCCTTCTTTTTTCGATGTCACTCACTTCCTCCGATATTGCGCGCATCGCATCGCTCGCCAGGCTGGAGCTTGCCCCCGACGAGAGCGAGCGCATGCTGGGCCAGATCAACGGCTTCTTCGAACTGGTGGAGCGGATGCGCGCGGTCGACACCGCCGGCCTGGAGCCGCTGGCCCACCCCGTGGCCGCCTTCGAGGATGTGACGCTCCGGCTGGCCGAGGACGTGGCGAGCGAACCGAACCGGCGCGAGGCCAACCAGCGCAGCGCGCCGGCGGTCGAGAACGGCCTGTTCCTGGTGCCGAAGGTGATCGAATGAGCGCCGCCGACCTGCACCAGATGGGGGTGGCCGAATTGGCCGCGGCCCTGCGCGAGCGCAAGGTGTCGGCGGTCGAGGCCGCCGAACACCACTTGGCGCGCATCAAGCAGCACCAGGATCTTGGCAGCTTCGTCGCCCTCGACGAGGACGTGACGCTGGCCCAGGCCCGCGCCGCCGACGCCCTGCTCGCCGCCGGCAAGGCCCCGGCCCTGGCCGGCGTGCCGATCGCGCACAAGGACATCTTCGTCACCGCCGATTTCCCGACCACCGCGGGCTCGCGCATCCTGGCCGGCTACCGCTCGCCCTTCGATGCCACCGTGGTGCGCAAGCTGGCCGAAGCCGGCGCCGTCACGCTCGGCAAGCTGAGCTGCGACGAATTCGCGATGGGTTCGGCCAACGAGAACGTCGCGGTGCCGGCCGTCGGCTTCGACCGCGCGGTGCCTGTGCGCAACCCGTGGGACACGACGCGCATTCCCGGCGGCTCCTCGGGCGGCAGCGCTGCCGCGGTGGCCGCGCGCCTGGCGCCGGCCGCGACCGGCACCGACACCGGCGGCTCGATCCGCCAGCCGGCTTCCTTCTGCGGCGTGACCGGCATCAAGCCGACCTACGGCCGCGCCTCGCGCTACGGCATGGTCGCCTTCGCCTCCAGCCTCGACCAGGCCGGGCCGCTGGCGCGCTCGGCGCAAGACTGCGCGCTGCTGCTGTCGGCCCTGTGCGGACCCGACCCCGAGCGCGATTCGACCTCGCTGGACAAGCCAGCCGAGGATTTTTCGCGCACCCTCACCGATTCGCTCGAAGGCCTGCGCATCGGCGTGCCGAAGGAGTTCCTGGGCGAAGGCGTCGCCCCCGGCGTGCGCGCGGCCATCGACGCCGCGCTGGCGGAATACGAGAAGCTCGGCGCCCGCCGCGTCGAGGTCACGCTGCCGCGCACCGAGCTGTCGATCCCGGTCTACTACATCATTGCGGCGGCCGAAGCGTCGAGCAACCTGAACCGCTTCGACGGCGTCAAGTTCGGCCATCGCGCCAAGAACTACCGCGATCTGGCCGACATGTACGCCAAGACGCGCGAGGAAGGCTTCGGCGACGAGGTCAAGCGCCGCATCATGATCGGCACCTACGTGCTCTCGCATGGCTACTACGACGCCTACTACCTGCAGGCGCAGAAGGTGCGCCGCATGATCGCCGACGATTTCCATCAGGCTTTCGCGCAGTGCGATGTGATCGCCGGCCCGGCCGCGCCCACGGTCGCCTGGAAGCTGGGCGAACACGGCGGCGACCCGGTGGCCGACTACCTGGCCGACATCTTCACGCTGCCGGGCTCGCTCGCCGGCCTGCCCGGCATGAGCCTGCCGGTGGGCTTCGACGGCGGCATGCCGGTCGGCCTGCAATTGATCGGCAACTATTTCGGCGAGGCGAAGCTGCTGAACGCGGCGCACCGTTTCCAGCAGGCGACCGACTGGCACCGCCGCACGCCGGAGGGCTTTTGACATGAACTCCTTCGAACAGATGCAGGAAGGCCGCCCGACCGGCCCGCTGGTGCAAGGCTACGAAGTCATCATCGGCTTCGAGACCCATGCCCAGCTCTCGACCGCGAGCAAGATCTTCAGCCGCGCCTCCACCGCCTTCGGCGCCGAGCCCAACACCCAGGCCTCGGCGGTCGACCTCGCGCTGCCCGGCACGCTGCCGGTGATGAACAAGGGCGCGGTCGAGCGCGCCATCAAGCTCGGGCTCGCGCTCGGCTCGCACATCGCACCGCGCAGCGTGTTCGCGCGCAAGAACTACTTCTATCCCGACCTGCCCAAGGGCTACCAGATCAGCCAGTACGAGATTCCGGTCGTGCAGGGCGGATCGGTGTCGTTTTTTCTCGGCGACGAGAAGAAAACCGTGCGCCTGGTGCGCGCCCACCTCGAAGAAGACGCCGGCAAGTCGCTGCACGAGGACTTCGTCGGCCAGTCGGGCATCGACCTGAACCGCGCCGGTACACCTCTGCTGGAGATCGTGACCGAGCCCGACATGCGCTCCACCGCCGAGGCCGTGGCCTATGCGCGCGAGCTGCACAAGATCGTGACCTGGATCGGCATCTGCGACGGCAACATGCAGGAAGGCAGCTTCCGCTGCGATGCCAATGTCTCGGTGCGCCGGCCCGGCCAGCCGCTGGGCACGCGGCGCGAGATCAAGAACCTGAACAGCTTCAAGTTCATGCAGCAGGCGATCGACTACGAGATCCGCTGGCAGATCGGCGAGATCGAGGACGGCCGCGCGATCCAGCAGGCCACGGTGCTGTTCGATCCCGATACCGGCGAGACACGCGCCATGCGCACCAAGGAAGACGCGGCCGATTACCGCTACTTCCCCGACCCGGACCTGCCGCCGCTGGCGATCGCGGCCGAATGGATCGAGCGCGTGCGCGCCGACATGCCGGAGCTGCCGCGCGCGATGGCCGAGCGCTACGTGCGAGAGCACGGCCTGTCGGACTACGACGCCACGCAGCTCACCCAGAGCCCCGCGCTGGCCCGCTACTTCCAGAGCGCGGTGGCCGCCGGCGCCAACGCCAAGCTGGCGAGCAACTGGATCACCGGCGAGATCGCGCGCCGCCTCAACCTGCAGGACATCGCGATCGGCGAAGCACCGGTGACGGCCGCGCAACTCGCGAAGCTGATCGAGCGCATCAGCGACGGCACGGTGTCGAACAACGCCGCGCGCCAGGTCTTCGATGCGCTCTGGACCGGCGAAGGCGATGACGCAGACCGGATCATCGAGGCCAAGGGCCTGAAGCAGATGAGCGACACCGGCGAGCTCGAGAAGATCATCGACGGCGTGCTGGCCACCAACCAGAAGAACATCGACGAATACCGCGCCGGCAAGGACAAGGCTTTCAACGCGCTGGTCGGCCAGGTCATGAAGGCCAGCCAGGGCAAGGCCAATCCGGCGCAGGTCAATGCGCTGTTGAAGGCGAAGCTGGGCTGAACCAGGAAGCCGATGCCGGGCGGGATCGACGGTCGCCTGCGGCCACGCTACTCATCGAGGAAGCCTGCTCGGTAGAAGCTCCATGCAGTACCGTCGTGCAGGTAGAAGTGGCCGTCCGTGCAGAAGTCTTTGCCCGGGAAGAACTCCCGGTATGCGCGCGGGACCAGGCGCTCCAGTTGCTCGTCGGACAGTTCTTCGAATTGTTCTGGCGTGATGGGCTGGCCTACTTTGAGTCTGGTGGGTTCCATGATTGTGAATTGCGCTCGAAGTGACTTGTGTGATGAGTAGCGTGCGGCACGATCGGCCTGCGCGCCCATACGAACCGTTCGATTTGCGACGCAGTATGGTCCGGCTCCGCATCACTGCGAAAACGCGTGCATTGCAACGCCATGAATCTTGGAAACCGCGCGCGGATGCGCGACTCTTCATTCGCCCTGTTGCCGGACAAATACGGCCTCGACAGCTGTCTCTTCACGATGATGTCGACACACGTCTCCAAGTCGAACGCTGGTAGCAGAAGCGCGGTCAGCGCGTCGGATTCGATGGAACTGCGAAGCGCCGGGTATCGCGTATCGACATCCGCTGGATACGTCATGAAACCAGATGAAAGAGCACACACAGCGGGTGCTGCGAGGGCGCTCTTCGTCTGGAGGTAGGTAGATACGTTCCGCCTGGCATAGCCCGCGTAGCCGTGTGCCTCGATGCAGCGGTGATGTCGCCTTCACATGCCATGAAGCACTGGTCGAGGTCGACAAAGTGCCAGCCCAGCCGCCCTGCCAGGGAGATCCCAACGGACGTCTTCCCGGCGCCCCCGGGGCCAACGAGGTGAACAACAGGTATCACTGCTTGTGCGCGGTGACGAAGGTCAATGCGCAGTCATCGTGCCCGTCCGGTTGCGCACCGGCTCAGCGCGCCGTGGTCGCAGGCGCATTGCCCGCCCACAGCGGCTTGAGGCGCCCGCGCTCCTCGTCGAAGCGCGCGTTGACGCGCCTCTTCTCGTCTTCCTGGTCGCCGATGAAGCGGTTCTGTACCGCGACGCTCTTGCCGTTGTCGTCGAGCTTGCGGCGCAGGGAATCCGGCGCCTTGCTGACATCCTTCTTGTAGAACTCCAGCTCGTCGTCGATCTTCTTGCGCTCCTCGGCCAGCTCGCCCAGGCGCTTTTTGGCGGCGTTGATCACTGCATCGATCTGGACCAGCGCCTCGGCGCGTTCGCGGTCGTGCGCGGTGGCATTGGGATAGCGGATCAGGAGCGCGCGTTCGCGGCGGCGCTCTTCGATCAGACGCGCCGCCTGCAGCTGCGCCTGGCGCTCGCGGTCCTCGCGCTCGGCCAGCTCGCGTGCCGTGTAGGTGGGCTCGATCTTGCGCCGCACGGAGCCGCTCGGGCTCAGTTCGCGTTGTTCGCGATCGCTGCAGTCGGCGATCGGGCGGTCGGAGGTGAGGGTGCGCCCCCGGGCGTCGACGCAGCTGTAGATGCCGGAGCTCGCGGCCGGCGCCGGTTGCGCAGGGACCACACCGGCCCCCGCCAGCAAGAGGGCCAGAGAAGCGATGCGAGTGAGGATGCGCGCCAACGTCAGTCCTTCAAACAGTGGAATCAACCCGCGCCGTAGCGCGCCCTGTATGCCAGCACTCCCTCCCGGTGGGCGCGCAGCTCGTCGTCCGCGCGGCCCGAGAGGTAATGTAACAAGTCGTCAAGCGTCGCGATCGCCACCACCTGCAGCCCGAGCTGGTTGCGGACATATTGCACGGCGCTGTGCGCCACATCGATGCCGTTCTCGGTCGCCTTCTCCTGCCGGTCCAGCGCGATGGCCACCGCGTGCGGGGTGGCGCCGGCGTTCTGGATGGCGGCGATGGACTCGCGCACCGCAGTGCCGGCCGACATCACGTCGTCGACGATCAGCACCCGGCCCTTGAGCGGCGCGCCGACCAGCGTGCCGCCTTCGCCGTGGTCCTTGGCTTCCTTGCGGTTGTAGGCAAAGGGCACGTTGCGGCCGCGCCGGGCGAGTTCGGCAGCCACCGTGGCGCCGAGCGGGATGCCCTTGTAGGCCGGGCCGAAGATCATGTCGAAGTCCAGGCCGCTCGCGATCAGCCGGTCTGCATAGAATCCAGCGAGCCGCGCGAGCTTGGCGCCGTCGTCGAACAGGCCCGCGTTGAAGAAGTAGGGGCTCATGCGGCCGGCCTTGGTCTTGAACTGGCCGAAGCGCAGCACCCCCGATTCGAGCGCGAACTGCACGAAGGCCTGCGCCAGCGCACCGCCCTCTCCCACCTCTGTCACCTCTTCAGCCATCGGGAACGTCCTTGTGTTCAAACTGACCAGCCTCAACCTCAATGGCCTGCGCTCGGCCGCGACCAAAGGCGTCGCCGACTGGGTTGCCGAACTGGCGCCGGATTGTATTTGCATGCAGGAAATCCGCGTCCAGGCCAGCGATATCGAAGGCCGGTTCGAGGCCATGGCCGGTCTCAAGGGCCACTTCCATTTTGCGGAGAGGAAGGGCTACGCCGGCACTGCGGTTTACACCAAGCACGAGCCCAGCGAGGTCGTGGTGGGCTGGGGCGACAAGGAGTTCGATGCCGAAGGCCGCTACCTCGAATTGCGCTTCGATACGCTCAAGCGCAGGTTCTCGGTCATCAGCTGCTACTTTCCGAGCGGCTCCTCGGGGGAGGAGCGGCAGGCGGCGAAGTACCGTTTTCTCAAGGGCTTCTTCCCGCACCTGATCGCGCTCAAGGCCGAGCGCGAGTTCGTCCTCTGCGGCGACATCAACATCGCGCACAAGGAGATCGACCTCAAGAACTGGCGCGGCAACCAGAAGAACAGCGGCTTCCTGCCCGAGGAGCGCGCCTGGATGACGAAGCTGCTCGACGCCGGCGCGGAGGGCGCCGGCCTGGTCGACGTCTACCGCATGCTCAAGCCCGACACCACCGACGAGGCCTACACCTGGTGGAGCAACCGCGGCCAGGCCTATGCCAAGAACGTGGGCTGGCGGCTGGACTACCACCTGGCGACGCCGAAGACCGCCCAGCTCGCGCGCAGCGAGCAGATTTTCAAGACCATCAAGTTCAGCGACCACGCGCCGATCACGGTGGACTACGAGTTCACTCTGTAAAGGCTCTCCCCCAGGCTTCGCGCACTTCGTGTCGCTACGCCACCCCCCTCGCCGGGGGCGATACCAGCGGCCCGGCGAAGCCGGTTCCGCGGTATCCCTGGAAGGAGGCATGCCTATCGGCGTCCGGCGTTCTTTGCCATATAGACCTGGTGCAGCGTAATCTTGCGCGCCTCGGCCTGGCTGGTCTCGATGTGGGCGCGCAGCAGCATCGCGGCCTGGTCGCCGCGGTTGGCGCGGATCGCCTTGAGGATCTTGCCGTGTTCCTCGTAAGTGGCGTCGATGCGCGGCTGCTTGGTGAAGTCGAGCCGGCGAATGATGCGGATGCGGTCGGTCACGTCGCGATGCACGCGCGCCATCTCCGCATTGCCCGCGGCCGCGACCAGCGCACAGTGAAAGGCCTCGTCCCATTGCGCGACCTGCACGCCGTCCGCGCTGCGCTGCGCCACCGGCACCAGCCAGATGTCGGCCAGCGCATCGAGCAGGCTGCGATCCACGCGCCGGTCGGTTTCGCAGAGCCGGTGCGCCGCGGTGGTCTCCAGCACCATGCGCAGGTCGTAGAGCTGTTCGAACTGGTCGAAGTCGAAGGGCAGCACGCGCCAGCCGCTCCTGAACAGCACCTCGACGAAGCCCTCCTGCTGCAGCCTGAAGAGCGCCTGGCGCACCGGCGTGCGCGAGACGCCGAGGCGCTCGCTGATCTCGTTCTCGGTGAAGCGGTCGCCCGGCACCAGGCTGAACTCGGCCACGTCGCGCTTGAGCTGAGCGTAGACCTCGTCGGCGCGGGTGCGGAACGCGGCCGTGCCCTCGGCTGCAGGCTGGGAAGGAAGGGAGCGGGATCGAACGGTGGACACGCAGGGATGTTAGTGGTTGCCGAGCGCACCGAGCAACGCGGTGCTCGGCGCGGTCCAGCCGACGATCGCACCCTGGGCGCGGATCATCTCGATGGCCGCCGTCTTGAAGGCGGGGAAGTAGCTCTCGGTGCAGTCTTCCAGCAGCAGGCAGTCGTAGCCGCGGTCGTTGGCCTCGCGCATGCTGGTCTGCACGCAGACTTCGGTGGTGACGCCCATGAAGATCAGTTTGCGGATGCTGCGCTGCTGCAGCATGGACTGCAGGCCGGTGGCATAGAAGGCGCCCTTGCCGGGCTTGTCGATCACGATCTCGCCATCGATGGGTGCGAGCGCATCGATGATCTGGTTACCGGGTTCGCCGGCGACCAGGATGCGGCCCATGGGGCCCGTGTCGCCGATGCGGAGCACCGGGTTGCCGCGGTTGCGCTTGGCCGGCGGGCAGTCGGCGAGGTCGGGGCGGTGGGCTTCGCGCGTGTGAATGACGAGGCCGCCCTTTTTTCGCCATGCATGGAGGACCGACTGTGTCGCAGGGACGATGGCCTGGAGCAGCGAGACATCGTTGCCCAGGGTCTCGCCGAAGCCGCCGGGTTCGACGAAGTCGCGTTGCATGTCGATGATGACGAGGGCTGTCCTGTCCAGCTCGAACTCGTAGGCGAAGGGGTTGGCGTCTATCTGCATGGACTTGGCTTTACTCCCTCCCCCTCCGGGGGAGGGTTGGGGTGGGGGCGCTGGGCCCTTGTTTGAGCGTTGCGCTTGGTTGGGCACCAGAGCCTGAGGCATTCGCTTCGCTCGGCCGCCTGAAGCGAGCACCGCAGGTTGCCCCGGAGCGAAGCGCAGGGGACACGCACAGTGGGGTCGCCTTTTCTTTGCTTACTTTCTTTTGGCGAAGCAAAAGAAAGTGAGTCGCCCGCCGGGGGCGAGACCCGGCTCCAGGCCCCAGCAAGGAACAGCGACGGTTCAAAGGCCCAAGGGCCCCCGCCCCAACCCTCCCCCAAAGGGGGAGGGAGCAAGAGCAAGACCGCACTCATGCGTGATGCCCCCCACCCATATGCGCTCCCAACACATGCCGCTCCGCAGAAGCCGCGGAGGTTTCGAACACGATCCGTCCTTCGCTCATCACGACGATCCGGTCTGCCAGTTCCAGCAGCTCGTCGAGGTCTTCGCTGATGAGCAGCACGCCGCCGCCCTTCTGCCGCACCTGCACGATGCGGCCGTGGATCTCCCGCACGGCGGCGAAGTCCAGCCCGAACACGGGATTGGCGGCAATCAGCACGTTGATGTCGCCGGCCAGCTCGCGGGCCAGTACGGCGCGCTGCACATTGCCGCCCGAGAGACTGCGGATCGGCGCGCCCTCGCCCTGGGTCTTCACACCGTACTCGGCAATCCACTCGCGCGCCCGGCTGCGCCAGGCCGGAAAATTCAACACGCCGCCGCGCGCCAGCGGCGGCTGGTCGAAGTCGCGCAGCGCCATGTTCTCCGCCACGCTGAGATCGCCGACGCAGGCGTTGCGCAAGGGCTCCTCGGGCAGGCTGCGCAGCTTCAGGCGCCGGTTCTCCTCGCGCCGTGCGGCGTAGGGCTCGCCCATCACGGTCACGCGGCCTGCGAGCCGCGGGCGCTGGCCGACCAGCGCCTCGACCAGCTCGCGCTGGCCGTTGCCCGAGACGCCGGCCACGCCGAGGATCTCGCCCGCGCGCACGGCGAGGCTCAGGTCGTGCACGGCCAGCGTGCCGCGGTCGCCCGGCGCCTGCAGGCCCTCGACCTGCAAGGCGATGGGCGCGTCCGCCGCCGTCTCCTTCATCGCATGCAGCGCCCGGCCGACCGGCGCTGCGGTGTCGCTCTCGTGCGGCGGAGCCTCGCCTTCGCCCATCATCGCGGCGGCCAGCCGGCGAGGGTCGGTGTCGGCCACGCGGCAGTGATGCACAGCTTTCCCGCGCCGCAGCACCGTCACGCTGTCGGCATAGGCCATCACCTCGCGGAACTTGTGCGTGATGATGAGCACGGTGCACAGGCCGCTCTGCGCGAAATCGCGCACATGGCCCAGCACCTCGTCGGCCTCCTGCGGGGTCAGTACCGAGGTCGGCTCGTCGAGGATCAGGAGGCGCGGCTTCAGGTAGAGCTGCTTCAGGAGCTCCAGCTTCTGCTTCTCGCCGGCCGCGAGCTCGGAGGGCCGCCGGTCGAGGTGGAGGCTGAAGGGCGTGGTGGCCAGAAAGGCCTCGAGCTCGGCGCGCTTGCGTTTCCAGTCGATCAAGGCCGGCGTCTTGCCGCCGGCCAGCAACAGGTTCTCGGCCACCGTCATGCCGGGCGCCAGCGTGAAGTGCTGGTAGACCATGCCGATGCCGAGCGCGCGCGCCACCACCGGGTTGGCGATCTCCTGCTCGCGCCCATCGATCAGGATGCTGCCCTCCTCTGCGCGCTGGTAGCCCGCCACGCACTTGACCAGCGTGCTCTTGCCGGCGCCGTTCTCGCCCAGCAGCGCATGCACCGTGCCGGGCTCGACCCGCATCGTGACGCTGTCCATCGCGGTGAAGCTGCCGAAGCGCTTGGTCAGCTGGTAGGTGTCGAGCGCGAGCGCGCCGGTGGCGGCAGGCAGCGCGCCGATGGGTTGAAGTGAGGCATCGGCCATGCTCTGCCTCACATCGAAGCCAACGCATCGAGCAGCGCGCCCGAATGCGCATGCGCGCCGAACACGCCGCCCTGCATCGTGATCATCTTCAAGGCTGCGAGATGGTTGCCGTGGTCAGTCGCGGCCGTGCAGTCCGACAGCAGCAGGCATTCGAAGCCGCGGTCGTTGGCGTCGCGCATCGTCGTGTGCACGCACACGTCGGTCGTGATGCCGGCCAGGATCAGGTTCTCGATGCCGCGCGTGCGCAGCACCAGCTCGAGATCGGTGGCGTAGAAGGAGCCCTTGCCGGGCTTGTCGATCACCACCTCGCCCTCGATCGGCGCAAGCGCGGGAATGATCTCCCAGCCCGGCTCGCCGCGCACCAGGATGCGGCCGCAGGGGCCGTCGTCGCCGATGCCCACGCCGCCGGCGCCGATCTGGCGCGAGCGCCAGCGCTTGTTGGCCGGCAGGTCGGCCAGGTCGGGGCGATGGCCCTCGCGCGTGTGGATGATGTGGAAGCCGAGTGGGCGCAGGCGCGCCAGCGTGCGCGCGATCGGCGCGATCGGCGCCTGCACGAGCGACAGGTCGTAGCCCATCACGTCGACGTATCCGCCCTTGCCGCAGAAATCGGTCTGCATGTCGATCACGATCAGCGCGGTGTTGTCGGGCCGCAGTGCGCCGTCGTAGGGCCAGCGATAGGGCTCGGCCGCGACGTAGCGTTCGTTCATAAGGCCTCCGGTCCCTTGTAGCTGCGCTCCGGCGGCTCGAAGCCGAAGCCGCTGCCGTCCTTCACTTTCACCTCATCGCTCCACGGCAGCTTGTAGCGGCCGGCCGCCATGTCCTGCATGTAGGTGTAGGGGCAGTCCTGTGCGCCGCCTTTCACCGCGACGTAGCCGCGGTGGTAGAGCTGGTAGATGTTGTTCTCCACGCCCCAGCCGGTGCGGGCCTCGCGCGCCAGGTCGGGCCGGAGCTCGGCGGTGATGATCTCGTCGGGCCGGCCGCCGCCCTCCACCAGCACGGTGCCGTCGAAGTTGCAGAACATGCCCTCGCCCATCGAGTCGAAGGTGCCGTCGCTGCCGCACATGCAGACGCTCGCGGTGTACGCGAGATTGCAAAAGGCGTTGGCCTGGTTGGTGATGCGCCAGGCATGGCGGATCGGCGCCGTGTAGCCCGCTGTGCGGACGATGATCTCGGCGCCCTTGTACGCGGCCTCGCGCGCCATCTCGGGCAGCATGCCGTCGTGGCAGATGATCAGGGCCAGCTTGCTGCCCTTGGGCCCGTCGCACACTGGCACGCCGATGTTGCCGGGCTCCCAGGGTTCGACCGGCACCCACGGATGCATCTTGCGGTAGTAGAGGCGCAGGGCGCCCTGGTCGTCGATGATCAGGCCGCTGTTGTAGGGATTGCCGCCGGGGTTGGCTTCCATGATCGAGAAGCAGCCCCAGATCCTGTTGTCGATGCAGGCCTTCTTGAAGGCCGCCACCTCGGGCCCGTCGAGCGAACACATGATCTCGGGCGCGGTGTCCATCGAAAGGCCGTGCAGCGCGTATTCCGGGAACACCACCAGGTCCATGGTCCCCTGGTTGCGCCGCGCCTTGGCCACCAGCTCGCAGATGCGCTGCGTCTGCGCCGCGAGATCGGCCTTGGTCTTGACGACCGGCAGCTGCAGCTGCACCAGCCCGAGCACGACGCCGTTCTCCGATTTGTTGAGACCACCCAGACCGCTCATCGCTTGGTTCCTTTCTCAGCGGGTCGACGACAGCTCGCCGGGACTGCCTGCCGCCACGCTGCCCGGCTTGCAGGTCAGCACCAGGATCACCAGCGTCAGCACATAGGGCACCGTGTTGAAGAGGTGGTAGCCCCAGCCCACGCCGATCGATTGCAGCGCCGGCCCGATGGCGCCGGCACCGCCGAAGAGCAGCGCCGCGCCGATGCAGCGCAGCGGACTCCAGCGCGCGAAGATGACCAGCGCCACTGCGATCAGCCCCTGCCCGCTCGAGATGCCCTCGTTCCAGCTGCCCGGATAGAAGAGCGTGAGCGAGGCTCCACCGAGCCCGGCGATAAAGCCGCCCGCCGTGGTGGCCGCGATGCGCAGCCCCGCGACCGAATAGCCGAGCGCACGCGTTGCATTGGCCGAGTCGCCCGCCATGCGCACCAGCAAGCCGATGCGCGTGCGCGCAAAAGCCCACCACAGCAGCAGCGCGAGCGCGATGCCGATCGGCACCAGAGCGTTGACCTGCAGCGCCGAGCGCACCACCGGGTTGTCGCTCCAGTCGCCGAGCGGAATCGCCGGCAGCTGCGGCGCCTGCGGCTGGATCAGCGGC
This sequence comes from Variovorax sp. LjRoot84, assembly GCF_964254305.1. Taxonomy (NCBI): domain Bacteria; kingdom Pseudomonadati; phylum Pseudomonadota; class Betaproteobacteria; order Burkholderiales; family Comamonadaceae; genus Variovorax; species Variovorax sp. LjRoot84. The sequence goes on along the minus strand of NZ_CAXUTE020000001.1, from coordinate 360,514 downwards.
TTGCCGAGGTAGAACGCGAGCCCGGTGCCGAGCAGCATCAGCGCAATGCCGGTCGCAACGTCGTTGACGCGGTCGAGCGAGCACAAGAGGCCATGCAGCAGCGCCAGCAGCGCACCGGCCGCGGCGCCGATCAGCACGCCGAGCCAGGCCGAGCCGGTGAGCCAGGCGCCGCCGAAGGAGGCCATGGCCGACAGCACGAGCACGCCTTCGAGGCCGAGGTTGATGCGGCCCGATTTCTCGGTCAGGCATTCGCCGAGGCTCACGAAGAGAAATGGTGCGCCGACGCGCAAGGCGCCGCCGACGATGCCGGCCACGAGTGCGATCCATTGATCGGCCGTCATTGACTAACCTCCGCGCCATGCGCTTCGGTGCTATTCGACTTGGGAGCGGCCCGGCGTCTCATACGGGCTCCTTGCGCATCTGCGGCTCGGCGGGACGCGGCATGCGGTTCTTGAGCAGCGTCTTCCAGTCGACCATGCGCAGCCCCTCGCTTGCAAGAATCAGCACGAAGGCGATGCCCTGCAGCACCAGCACCGACGCATCGGGCAGGCCGAGCCGCCGCTGCAGCAGGCTGCCCGCGGCGCCGAAGCCGCCGAACAAGATCGCCACCGGAATCACGGCCACCGGGTTGTGGCGCGCAATGAAGGACACCAGGATGCCGGCATAGCCGTAGCCCGCGATCAGCGAGGCGTTGGCGTTGGTGTGAACCGCCGCGACTTCGACCGCGCCGGCCACGCCGGCACAGGCGCCGCCGAGGCCGCAAGCGGCGAGGATCAACCGGTTCGCGGGCAGCCCGACCAGCTGCGCGGTGCGCGGATTGCCGCCCACCACCCGCACCGCAAAGCCCGAGGCCGTGGCGCGCAGCCACAGCCCCGAGGCCAGGCAGGCCACGATGCCGATCGCGAGCCCCCAATGCACGTCCGAGCCGCCGATGCCGCCGATGGCCAGCCCCTCCGCGAGCGAGCGCGTGGCCGGCTTGTTGAGGCTGGCAGGATCGCGCAGCGCGCCCTCGACCCAATGCTTGAAAAGCCCGATGGCGACATAGGCCAAGAGCAGGCTGCTGATGGTTTCGTTGATGCCGCGGTACTGGCGCAGCCAACCGGCCAGCGCGATCCACAGCGCACCGGCCAGCGCGCCGGCGAGGCACAGGGCCACGGTGCCGACGATGTTGCCCGGCAGCGGCAGCGCATAAGGCAAGGCCGCGCAGGCCAGGCCGCCCAGCACCAGCGCGCCCTCGCCGCCGATCACGACCAGGCCGGCGCGCGCGGGGATCGCGACGCACAGCGCGGTGAGCATCAGCGGCGCGGCGCGCTGCAAGGTGTTCTGCCACGAGAACCAGTCGCCGAAGGCGCCCTTGAAGAGGATGACCCAGACCTCCAGCGGGCTCACGCCGGCGAACCAGACGAAGACGCCGAACAGCAGCAGCGCCGCCGCGATGGCGAACACCGGGAGGGCCGCTTCTTTCAATGCGTTGGGCATCGTCGGCTCGCGAGCAGCGGATGGATCAGCCGATCGAACCGACCACGCCTTCCACGAGGTAGTTCATCTTCTCGAGCTCGAGATCGGTCTGCTTGAGCGCCTTGCCGGCGGGGATGACGACCACGCCTTTGTTGTCCTTCAACCCGCCCTGGAAGATGTCGAAAGTCCCGGCGATCATCTTGGCCTTGATCTCGTCGGCGTTCTTCTTGGCCGCGTCGCTCACCATCGGTCCGTAGGTCGAGGTCTTGACATAGCCCTCCTTCAAACCGCCGCGCAGGAAGTTGGGATGCGGCTTGCCGGCCTGCGCCGCTTCGATGATGGTCTTGTAGGCCGTGAGCCAGTTCCACTCGGCGCCGGTGAGGTAGGCGTTGGGCGCCAGCTTGGCCTGGCTCGCGTGGTAGCCGCAGACCATCTTGCCGCGCTTGGCCGCGGTCTCGACCACCACCTTGGGGCCGTCGACGTGCATCGTGAAGACATCGCAGCCCTGGTCGGCCAGGCTGTTGGTGGCCTCGGCTTCCTTGACGGCCATCGACCAGTCGCCGGTGAAGATCACGCTGCAGGTGATGCCGGGCTTGACCGAGCGCGCGCCCATGGTGAAGGCATTGATGTTGCGCAGCACCTGCGGAATGGGCTTGGCCGCGACGAAGGCGATCTTGTTGCTCTTGGTCATGTGGCCGGCGATCACGCCGTTCAAGTACTGGCACTCGTCGATGTAGCCGAAGAAGCTGCCGGCGTTCTTCGGATGCTTGCCTTCGGACCAGAGGCCGCCGCAATGCGAGAAGCGCACGTCGGGGTTCTTCGGTGCCACGGCCAGGATGTGCGGATCGAAGTAGCCGAAGGAGGTGGGGAACAGCAGCTTGGCGCCGTCCTGCGCGATCATGCCGGTCATGGTCTTCTGCACGGCCGCGGTCTCGGGCACGTTCTCTTCTTCCACCAGCTTGATGCCGGGCATCTTCTTGAGCTCGGCCGCGGCCTGCGCATGCGCCTGGTTGTAGCCGTAGTCGTCGCGCGGGCCAACGTAGATCACGCCCACGGTCAGCGGCTTCTGCGCGCTCGCCAGCGCGCTCCAGCCGCCGAACGTGGTGGCGGAGGCAAGTGCGGCGAGGGACTTGAGGGAATCGCGGCGGTTGAACTGGCTCATGGTTGCTCCTGGAAGTAGGTGGGGACTGGGAGGGATTGATCAGGCAAGCAGGCTCACGTGCGCGGCCACCACGCGCCAGCCCTGGTCGGTGCGCATCCAGGTCTGGCTCTGGCGTCCCGTCTTCGCGCTGCCTTCGCGGCGGAACTCGATGTTGGCGGTGGCGAAGTCGCGGCCATAGGTGGTGATCGCGGTGCGCAGCACGTCGCGTGCCAAGCCCTGCGAGGGCCGCGCGGCGCGGAAGGCCTGGATTTCTTCGTAGCCGTAGAGGTTCTCGGTCGCGCCGTAGCGCAGCGTGTGCGGGCTGTTCCAGAACAGTTCGTCGAGCACCTCGACCTTGTTGTGGACCAGCGCGTCTTCGTAGCGCGCGAAGGCGGCCGTCACTTCGGCCAGCACGTCGGGGAGGTTGATCTCGGGCGTCATCGTGTCGTTCTTCACGAGAGGGTGGCGACGGGCGACTGCACCACGCCGGCCGATTCGAGCGCGGCGGCCACGCGCAGCACCAGGTCTTCGCGCCAGGGCGCGGCGATCACCTGAACGCCGATCGGCAGGCTCGCGTGCGCACCCCACACCGGCACGGCGCACACCGGCAGGCCGATGCACGAGATGGGCTGGGTCAGCACGCCCATGTTGGGCCGCACCTGCACGCGCTGGCCGTTGAGCTCGAACCATTCGGCGCCGATGGGCGTGGCGGCGCAGGGCGTGGCCGCGGCGAGCAGGATGTCGAAGCGCTCGAAGACCCGCGCCGCCTGCTCGGCATAGAGGCGCCGCACGCGCTGCGCGCGCGCCACCCAGGCGGCCGGCAGCAGCGCGCCGGCCAGGAAACGGTCGCGCGAGAGCGGCTCGAAGTCCTGCGCGCGCGTGCGCAGATCGCTCAGGTGCAGCGCTGCGCCTTCCGAGTTGGTGATCAGGAAAGCGGCGGCGCGCCCGGCCTCGACCATCGGCAGCTCGACGGTGCGGCTCGCGCCCAGTGCCTGGGCCACGGCGTCGACCGCGGCGAGCGCCTCGGGCTGTGCGCGCTGCCGGAACCAGCCGCCGAGCACACCGACGCGCAGGCCCTGCACGCCGCGCGACAGCAGGTTGGCGACCGGCTCCACGGCGCGCTGGGCGCAGCCAGGGTCGCGCGGCGCCAGTCGTTCCGGTCCCTGCATGGCGTCGTAGGCCAGTGCCAGGTCGCGCACCGAACGTGCAAAGGGCCCGAGGTGGTCCAGGCTCGAGACGAAGGGATAGCTGCCGGTGCGCGGCAGCCGGCCGAATGTGGGCTTGAGCCCGAACACGCCGTTGAGCGAAGCGGGCACGCGGATCGAGCCGTTGGTGTCGGAGCCGAGCGCGAGCGCCACCTGGCCGGCCGCCACCGCGGCGCCGGAGCCGCCGGAGGAGCCGCCGGCGATGCGGTCGAGGTCATGCGGGTTGTGGGTCGCGCCGACATGGCTGTTCTCGGTCGTGAAGCCGTAGGCGTACTCGTCCATGTTGAGCGCGCCGACCAGCACCGCGCCGGCGCTTTCGAGGCGGCGCACCAGCGTCGCGTCGCTGCGAGCGGGCATGCGGTCGCGCTCGATCTTCGAGCCGGCCAGTGTCGGCAGGCCGGCGATGTCGAACAGGTCCTTGACCGCGAACGGCACGCCGAGCAGCGGCAGCTCGCGCGTGCGCACGCCGTGCGCGGAGGCCAGCGAGGCATCGACCTGGCCGGCGCGGCGCAGCGCGCGCTCGCGGACCACCTCGGTGAAGGCGTTGACGCGGCCGTCGGTCGCGGCGATGCGGTCCAGGCTGGCCTGCGCCAGCGCGACCGCGCTCACCGCGCCCGAGCGCACCGCCTGCGCCATCACGGCGGCATCCTGCAGCAGCAGGGCGGCGGGTGTCATGCGCCGGGCTCCGGGGGTACGACCGGCGAGAAGTGGACGGCCGGTTCTGCGTGCGGGTCCAGCGGCACGGCCTCCACCACCTCCGCGAATTCGGCCGCGAGCGCGAAGTAGCGCAGCACGCCGGCGCGATGGTCGGGCCGCAGCTTCAGATCGAGCGCGGCCGCCGCGGCATCGACGTAAGCCTCGATCTGCCTGGGTGTCATCGTCTCACCTCGCGTTGGAAGATCTCGAGGCTCAGCTTCTTGGTGCTGATGAAACTCGGCGCGCTCAGCGTCTCCAGCGTGCGCGGGCGCGCATCGGCGTAGTCGAGGATCTCGGCCACCCGGGTCGGCCGCTTGGTGAGCAGCAGCACCTGGTCGGCCAGGTACACCGCCTCTTCCAGGTCGTGCGAGACCAGCAGCATCGTGGTGCCGGTCTGCATGAAGACTTCCTGCAGTTTCTCGCGGATGAAGAGCGTCATCTCGAAGTCGAGCGCGGAGAAGGGCTCGTCGAGGAACAGCACCTCGGGATTCGGCGCCAGCGCGCGCATGATCGAGGCCGTCTGCTGCTGGCCGCCCGAGAGCTCGTACGGATAGCGGTGCAGATCGAACTTGACGTCGAAGGAAGCGACCAGTTCCGCCATGCGCCGGTCGACCTCGGCCTTGGAGCGGCCTTCGAGCTTGAGCGGGTAGGCGATGTTGTCGATGGTGCGCATCCACGGGAACATCGCTTCGCGGTAGTTCTGGAACACGTAGCCGATCTTGGTGTCTTTCAGCGACTTGCCGTCGAACAGGATCTCGCCCGAGTCGATCGGAATCAGCCCCGCGATCATGTTGATCAGGGTCGACTTGCCGCAGCCGTTGGGCCCGAAGACCGAGACGATCTTGTGTTTTGGAATGTCGAGGTCGAAGTCCTCGTACAGCGGCCAGCCTGCGAAGTACTTGGTGAGGCCGCGGATGGTGATGTGCGTGCCGGCCGGGCCGGGCGCGAAGACGGGCTTCGGCACATCGGCATACACCGGGCCGTTGATGACGGTGTCGACGGCTGCTCTCATCTTCCGCTCCAGTGCACGATGCGGCGTTCTGCGAGCAGGAAGAGGATGTTGAGCGCATAGCCCAGCGCGCCCGCCGCGAGGATCGCCGCGTACATGCTCTTGACGTTGAGCACCTGCTGCGCATCGATGATGCGGTGGCCCAGGCCGTTGTCGGAACCGATGAACATCTCGGCCACGATCACGATCACCAACGCCATCGAGACTGCCGAGCGCAGGCCGACGAAAGAAGGCTGCAGGCTCTCCCACACCAGCACGTCCTTGAAGATCTGCCAGCGCGAGGCGCCCATCACGCGCGCTGCCATCACGCGCTGCTTGCGCGCGTTGATCACGCCGTAGGCGCTGTTGAACACCACGATCAGCAGCGCGCCGAAGGCCGCGATGGCCACCTTGTTGACGTCGGACACGCCGAAAATCAGGAGGAACAGCGGGATCAGCGCCGACGACGGCGTGGAGCGGAAGAAGTCGATCAGGAACTCGACGCTGCGATAGGCCTTCTCGTTGCTGCCGAGCAAGACGCCCAGCGGCACGCCGATGGCCGCCGCGATCAGGAAGGCCTGCAGCGTGCGCCAGACCGTGACCGCGAAATCCATCAGCAGCGGGCCGCCCGCCAGGCCGGTGACCAGCGCCGCGATGGTGTCGGCCGGCGTCGGCAGCAGGATCGGCTTGATGAAGCCGAGCCGCACCACCAGGTCCCAGAGGATGAACAGCACGATGGGGCCGATGGCGGGCAGCCACTTGCTCCATGACGACTTCTTCGGCGCGGCAGCGGCCGCGGCGCCGGCGGTCCATGGCGTGGCAGCCGCGGGGCTGGTGCTCGTGGTGGCCATGATCAGCCCTTGTAGAGCAAGCCGTCCACCGGCACCTTCTTCTCGAAGATGCCTTTCTCGGTGAACAGGTCGTAGAACTTCTGGAAGTAGGCGACGTCGCTGGGCTTGAACTCGTTGTAGAGCATGTACGAAGCCAGCGGCACCTCGGCCGTGAGCGCACCCTCGATCGCGGTGTAGCCCTTCATGTGTTGCCGCGCGTCCCCGGGCTTGGTGCGCACCAGCTCGACGCCGCGCGCGTAGGCGGCGATGAATTTCTTTGCTGCTTCGGGATTCTTCTTGATGAATTCGGTGGTCAGGCTGGCGGCGCCGCCATGCCACGGCGCCATCGGATCGCCGAGGATGTACTTGGCGACGACGCCGGCCTCGATCACGCGCGTGGTGCCGTTCATGCGGCCGACCGTGCCCGTGGGCTCCAGTGTGTAGCAGGCATCGACCTGACCTGCGACCAGCGATGCGACGTGCTGGCCGATCGGCAGTTCGGAGACCATCGCGCCGGTGGCGCCGGCGCGCTCCAGCATCGTCTTGCACAAGGTCATGTTCTGGATGCCGGGACCGGAGGCGACCTTCTTGCCCTTGAGCTCGGCCATGGTCTTGATCGGGCTGTCCTTGGCGACGATGAACTCGTCGAGCACGAACTTGGCGTTGCTCGGGTTGGTGCAGAAGATCTTGAACAGGCCGGGCTGCGCGATCTCGCCGATGGCGAGGTTGGCCGAGCCGGTGCCGTTGGAGCTGCCGTCGGAGCGGCCGGAGAGCATCGCTTCCATCACCTGCTGCGCGCCGGCGAACTTGAGCGGCTCGACCTCGAGGCCGGCTTCCTTGAAGTAGCCGCGATCGATGGCCGCGAAGAAAGGCAGGCCCGCCGCCACCGGCCAATAGCCGATGCGGATCTTCGGCGCGGCCTGGGCCAGCACCAGCGAGGGTGCGGCGAGCGCGGCGATGCCCGCGGCGCCGGCTTGCAGCACACGTCGTCGCGACGCGGCGGGTATCGAGTTGACGATGCTCATGGAACACTCCTTGTCGTTGCCTTGCGGGATTCGATGTAGCGGCGCCAGCCGCCCAGATGCGTGATGTCTTCGGCGCCTTCGAGCGCCAGCCCTTCGCAGAGAAAGCCCTGCACGCTGCTGCCGTCGGCCAGCGCCAGGGTGCCGATGCCGAGCGGCGCCGGAATCAGCGACACGAAGGAGCCGTAGTGCGCGAGCGGCATCTGCCACACCTCGACCGCGATCGCCGCACCTTTCGTGCCCGGCACGCGCACCAGTCCGGGCTTGGGCGGCACCGTGCCGGGCAAGGCGTAGAGGCGGTAGTGCGGCGCGGTCGCCGTCTGCGCCACGAGCGTGGCGCCGCGCTCCGTCAGCTGGCCGTTCAGCGGCATGCCCGACAGGTGTGCGCCGACCACCGCGAGCCTGACCATGGGCTCGGCCGCGATCAGCGGCAGCGCCTCGGGCGCGGGCAGCGGTGCACCGGTCGCGCCCAGCGGCAGGCCGGTGGCGTGGTGGAAGCGCTGGCCCAGCTCGGCCAGCTGGAAGTCGCTGCCCGAGCGGCCGATCAGCGTGATGCCGAAGGGCAGGCCGTCCTCGCGCAGGCTGCTCGGCACCGAGATCGCCGCATAGTCGAGCAGGTTCACGAAGTTGGTGTATTCGCCCAGGTTGCGGTTGAGCGCCACCGGCGCGGCCTGCATCGCGTCGGTCGTGTAGTGCGCGGGCGCGGTGGGCACCAGCAGCACGTCGATGTCGCGCCACATCGCGGCCGCGCGCTGGCCGAGTGCGTGCAGCTTCGCGCGCGCATCGACGAAGTCGGCCGCGCTGTAGCGCCGGCCCGCGGCCAGAATGCCGCGCACCGGCTCGATCACTTCGCTTTCATGCGCGTCGAAGAAGCCGCGGACGGCGGCATAGCGCTCGGCGACCAGCGCGCTGTCGTAGAGCAGCGCCGCGGCTTCGGCCAGCGGCGCGTAGTCGATCGCCACCGGCGTACCGCCCAGGGCCTGCATCTGCGCGACGGCGCGTTCGAAGGCGACCGCCGACAGCGCATCGCCGAAGAAGCGCGGCGCCGAGGGCAGGCCGAAGCGGAAGCGCGCGGGCAAGGGTTCGGCGGCGAGCTTCAACTCGCGCGAATAGGGATCTTCGGCATCGAAGCCCATCGCCGCCTGCAGCACGCGCGCGGCCAGGCCCACGGTCCTTGCGAAGATCGACACGCAATCGACGCTCTGCGCCGCCGGCACCACACCGCGCGCGCTGATCAGGCCGCGCGAGGGCTTGATGCCGACGATGTTGTTGAGCCCGGCCGGCACCCGGCCCGAGCCTGCGGTGTCCGTGCCCAGGGCGAAGTCGACCTGACCGGTGGCGACCACGTAGGCCGAGCCGGAGCTCGAGCCGCCCGACACGTAGCGCGCATCGAAGCTGTTGGGCACGGCCCCATAGGGCGAACGGGTGCCGTTCAGGCCGCAGGCGAACTGGTCGAGATTGGTCTTGCCGGCGAGGCTTGCACCGGCATCGAGCAGCCGCTGCACCACATGCGCGTGGGTGGCCGGCGTATAGGCGAAGGCAGGACAGGCCGCCGTGGTCGGCATGCCGGCGGCGTCGATGTTGTCCTTGGCGGCGAAGCTGAGGCCGGTGAGCGGGCCTGCGGGTGCGCCGGCCAGCGGCGGGTCGAGCCGCGCGATCCATGCCTGCGCGGCCCCTCCGTTCACTTGGTCTGACCCCTCGCCGCGAAGCGAGGCCTTTTCATGCACCATCATCAAGCATCCTGTCTTGTGTACAAGACGAGATGCAAGTGGCGTGCCAGCGGAATGCGGCGCAAGGCCGCTGTCCTGGTTGGGCTAGCGCTTGTGCTCGCGGTACAGCACCATGCCCGCGTGGTAGAGCACGCCGTCACGGAACTCGCCGTCGGCGGTGAAGCCGGTGTCGTCCACGTAGTCGATGTGATCGCCGGCGAGCACATAGCGGCCCTGATAGGCGCTCTTGCGATTGCCGCGCGCCTCGTCGTAGCGTCCGCCGGGCAGGAGCTCGTGGCGGATGTAGCCGTCCTTGGTCACCCACATGCCGGCGTAGGCGTTCTGGTCGTTCGATCGGTTGTTGGTGGTCGTCATTGCCTTGGGTCCTTGAATCGAGTCGGGGGCGCGTTGCGCGTCGGCGGGCGGCGCCGTCATGACGCCCATGGCGAGGCCGAGCAGAAGCAGATGGCTGTGCATGGTCGGGCTCCTTTTCAGTGGGGGCTCGCTGTCGGGCGCGCGATGATTTCGCTGGCGTCCACGTCCTCCGGCTGCTCGATCGCAAAGGCGATGGCGCGCGCGATGGCCGTGGGCGACTCGGTCACGCCCGGCGAGATCACGGTGACGCGGATGTCGCCGCCCGCCTCCTGGCGCAGCCGTTCGGAGATCGCGTGCACCGCGAACCTGGAGGCGCAATAGACGAACTGCCCGCAGCCCTGCGCGCGCATGCGCGGCAGGCCGGCGGCGATGCCGTGCAGCACGCCGCGCACGTTGACGTCGAGCATGCGGTCCCACTCGTCGACCTTGAGTCCGGCGTTGTTGACGATCACGTCGACGCGGCCGAAAGCCTCGGTCGCCTCGTCGATGAAACACTGCATGCTGGCGCGCCGCGTGACGTCGAGCGCCTGGTAGCGTGCCGAACCGCCGGCTTCGACGATCTCATTGGCGAGCGCATTCAGCCGGCCGATGCGGCGGGCCCCGAGCAGCACGCGCGCGCCGCGCTGTGCCAGGAGCCTGGCGGTGGCTTCGCCGATGCCGCTGCTCGCGCCGGTGATGGCGACGACTTTTCCTTCGATTCCTGACATGCTGCGTTCCTTGGCTGCGGGGGAGTGGAACGAAGTCTAGGAACGAGGGAGCATGAGGCGGTAGCCGATTCGCCCGCGCTTCTTGCCTGATCCTGCAAGGCGCAGCTTCAGAGCACGGACAGCGGCTCGAACGCAACGCCCTGGCCAGCGGCCCGCCTGATCGGCTCCGGGTCGACGCCGGAGCGCAGCGCGCGCAGCAGCGCGGTGTCCATGTAGACGCGCTCCTCGGCGATCTTGCCGTCCCTCAGCCGAAACTTGTCGACACCGCGCCAGTCGAAGCGCTTGCCGCCGACTTGGCGCGTGCACTGCCATTCGATGATCACGATGTCGCCGCGCGAGCTCCAGTCCAGGAGCTGCCAGACGAGGTCGGGCGCGGCCTCCCGCTGCACGTCGTTCAGGCGCCCGAGCTCGTTGCCGGCAATGGGGCGATCGACCAGCGGCGTGCGCAGCACCCCGTCCGGATGCCAGAGCGCGAGAAAGGCCTCGCCATCCCTCGCGGCCCATGCGGCGGCGAATTGGGTGATGAAATCCTGGATCTCTGCGTCGGTCATGGATCGGCTCGCTTTCGTTGTAATGACGCAGCGATGATCGCGAAGCGCGGTGCACTTGCCCGGCCATATCCGGACATCATCATCCGAGCAAGCACTCATGAAAGGTCTACCGTGAAGATTCTCGTGACCGGCAGTTCCGGCCACCTCGGCGAGGCGCTGATGCGCAGCCTGCAGGCCACGACGCACGAGGCAGTCGGCATCGACGCGCTGGCGTCGCCGTACACACGCCATGTCGGTTCGATCGCGGACCGCGCCCTCGTGGCCCGCTGCATGCGGGGCGTCGATGCCGTGGTCCACACCGCGACACTGCACAAGCCCCACGTCGCCACGCACAGCCGCCAGGACTTCGTCGACGCCAACATCACGGGCACGCTGAACCTGCTGGAAGAAGCGGTGGCCGCAGGCGTCGGCGCCTTCGTCTTCACCAGCACCACCAGCGCCTTCGGCCGTGCGCTGACGCCGCCGCCGGGCGCGCCGGCAGCCTGGGTCACCGAGGACGTGGCGCCGGTGCCGAAGAACATCTACGGCGCAACCAAGGTCGCGGCCGAGGACCTGTGCGAACTGTTCCAGCGCCAGCAGGGGCTGCCCTGCATCGTGCTGCGGACCTCGCGCTTCTTTCCCGAGGAGGATGACCAGCGGCATGTTCGCGAACGCTACGAGGACGCGAACGCGAAGGTCAACGAGTTCCTGCATCGCCGGGTCGACGTGGAGGACGTGGTCGAAGCGCACCTGCTCGCCATCGAACGCGCGGCCGGGATCGGCTTCGGCCGCTACATCATCAGCGCGAGCTCGCCCTTCACGCGCGAGGACTTGCCGACGCTGCGCACCGACCTGCCCGCGGTGGTGGCACGCCACGTGCCGCAGTTCGAGGCCGAGTACGCGCGGCGCGGGTGGCGCATGTTCCCGGAGATCGACCGCGTCTACGTCAACGATCGCGCACGCGCCGAGCTCGGCTGGCGGCCGCGCCACGACTTCCAGGCGGTCATCGAACGCCTGCGCACCGGCGGCGACCATCGCAGCGCGCTGGCGCAAGCGATCGGCTCCAAGGGCTACCACGCGACCGTCTTCGCGGACGGCCCCTATCCGGTGGAATAGCTCGAAGACAGCTCAACCGCGCTTCGCCGCGCGGTAGAGCCCTTCGACCTTGGGCACGTTGGCCTCGAGCTTGGCGATGCGGTCCGGCCCGCTCGGGTGCGTCGAAAGAAAACTCAGCCCGCCCTGGTTCTTCGAGGCCTGCGCCATCTTGTTCCACAGCGAGATCGAAGCCTTCGGGTCGTAGCCGGCGCGCGCGGCGAGTTCGAGCCCGACCAGGTCGGCATCGGTCTCGTCGCTGCGGCTGAACTTGAGCGTGAGCAGTTGCGTGCCGGCCCGCGCCGCAAGGTCGCCGGCCTGCCCGAGGCCCAGCAGCTGGGCCGTGATCGACAGCGCGGCGCCCGTGCCCGCGCTCTTGGCCAGGCGGGCGCGCGCATGCTCGCGCAGCGCATGCGCCATCTCGTGGCCCATCACGATCGCGACCTCGTCGTCGCTGAGCTTGAGCTGGTCGAGGATGCCAGTGAAGAAGGCGATCTTGCCGCCCGGCATGCAGAAGGCGTTGATCTGCTTGCTGCCGATCAGATTGAGCTCCCACTTCCAGCGCGCGGCGCGCTCGTTCCATTGCGCCGCGAACGGGATGATGCGTGCCGAGATGGCGTGCAGGCGCTGCAGCTGAGCATTGCCCTCGCCGGCCAGCGCGCCCTTGGCCCTGGCCTGCGCCATCAGCTCGCCGTATTGCTGCACGCCGGCCTGCTCGACGTTCTCGGCCGGCACCAGGTTGCGCGCCACCGAGGACTTGCCGACCTCGACCTGCGCGAGCGCCGGCGTCACCGCGGCCGCGCCCGCAGCCAGCAGAAATGCGCGGCGGGCTTGCCAGGTTCCGGAGCGAGAAGTGCAGCGCAAACACATGCGGGAATAATAAGAGAGCCCCAAAGACCCTCATTCATGTCCGCACCCCCGGCTGACGAAGCCTCTCCTGCCCTGCCTTGGCGCGACGCGCTCAAGGTTTATCTCGAACCGGCCACGCTGCGCATGCTCGCGCTGGGCTTCTCCGCGGGCCTGCCTCTGCTGCTGGTGCTGGGCACGCTGAGCTTCCGGCTGCGCGAGGCGGGCATCGACCGCACCACCATCGGCTACCTGAGCTGGGTCGGCCTGGCCTATGGCTTCAAGTGGGTGTGGGCGCCGCTGGTGGACCGGCTGCCGATCCCGCCGCTGACCACGCTGCTCGGGCGCCGCCGCGGCTGGCTGCTGCTGGCGCAGGCGACGGTGATCGCCGGCATCGTCGGCATGGCTTTCAACGACCCGCGCGCCGGGCTCGCGCCGCTCGTCTGGTGCGCGCTGCTGGTGGCTTTCGGCTCGGCCACGCAGGACATCGCGCTCGACGCCTTCCGCATCGAATCGGCCGCCACGCGCAAGCAGGCCGCGCTGGCGGCGGCCTACCAGACCGGCTATCGGCTCGCGATGATCTGGGCCGGCGCCGGCGTGCTGTGGATCGCGGCCTGGGCCGAGATCGCCGGCAGTGCGGGCTACCAGAATGCGGCCTGGAAAGCCGCCTACCTCGTGATGGCGGCTTCGATGGCGGTGGGCGTGATCACGGTGCTGCTGTCGCCCGAGCCGGTGCGCGTGGCGCTGCCGAAGGCGAAGAACGCGGCCGAGTGGCTGCAAAGCGTGCTGATCGAGCCCTTTGCCGACTTCATCCGCCGCTACAAGTGGCAGGCCGCGCTGATCCTCGCGCTGATCGCGGTCTACCGCATCAGCGACGTGGTGATGGGCATCATGGCCAACCCCTTCTACGTCGACATGGGTTTCACCAAGGACGAGGTGGCGACGGTCAGCAAGATCTACGGCGTGGTGATGACGCTGGCCGGCGCCTTCGTCGGCGGCGTGCTGTCGATGCGCTTCGGCGTGATGCGCGTGCTGATGCTGGGCGCGGTGCTGAGCGCCGCGAGCAACCTGCTGTTCGCCTGGCTAGGAACGCGCGGGCACGACCTCACCGGCCTGGTGCTGGTGGTCTCGGCCGACAACCTGGCCGGCGGCATCGCATCGGCCGCCTTCATCGCCTATCTGTCGAGCCTGACCAACATCAGCTACTCGGCCACGCAGTACGCGCTGTTCAGCTCGCTGATGCTGCTGCTGCCCAAGTTCATTGCCGGCTACTCGGGCGTCTTCGTCGACCACTATGGCTACGGCGCCTTTTTCATCGGCACCGCGGCGCTGGGTGCGCCGGTGCTGCTGCTGGTGGCGCTGGCCTCTCGAGCCTTCAAATCAGCGCCATAATGACTCCATTTCGGAGGCATTCGATTGGCCAATCTGTCGATCAAAGGCGTTCCTGACGATATCGCCGAGCGCCTGCGGCAACGCGCCGCACGCAACCACCGTTCGCTGCAAGGCGAGCTGATGGCCATCATCGAACAGGCCGCCGGGGAGCCGAAGCCCGTGCCCTCCCACGCCTTTCAGCGCGCGAGCAAGTCCATCGAACAGATCGCGGCCGAGCACCGCGCCCGCTTCCCGCAGCCCATCGCCCACGGCCCCGACGCGGTCGACATCATTCGCACCGAACGGGACGTCCGGTGAGGGCGCCGGCCCCCGCTCTCCCCGCGCCGCCGAACCGCCGGTGCCCTACCTGATCCGGCCGCCGATGGTGGTCGACTGCAGCGCGCTCAGCGCCGTGCTGTTCGACGAGCCGATGCGCGATGCCGCGCTGGCGCGCCTGGTCGGCCACAGCCTGCACGCGCCGAACCTGCTCGATCACGAGATCGCGAGCGTCGCGCTCAAGAAGCTGCGGCAGGACTGGCCTGCGGACTCCGTCGCGCTCGCGCTGGCCGACCGCCACGCCTACGACATCCAGTTGCACCCGGTCGACATCGCCGCGCAATACGAGCTGGCGCAGCGCTACCAGATCTCGGTCTATGACGCCGCCTACCTGTGGCTCGCGGCCGAGCTCCGGGCGCCGCTCGCCACCTTCGACCCGAAGCTCGCCGCCGCTGCCCAGGCGCACCTCAACGGCGCGCCTTGAGCCGGGGGATTGACCGACATCGCGATCCGGCAACCAACTGGTAGTCTTGCGCCACGTCCATCCCACCCCTTTCCCCAGCACCGTGCCCTCCTGCATTCCTCCTCTTCAGATCAGCGCCTACACCGCGACCTCGGCCGTCGGCATCGGCAAGGAAGCCCTCGTAGCCGCCCTCGAACAATCGAAGAGCGGCCTGCGCGCCAACGATTTCGGCGCCACGCCGCTTCCGACCTGGATCGGCCGCGTCGACGGGCTCGAATCGCTCCGGCTGCCCGAAGACCTGGCCGGCTGGGATTGCCGCAACAACCGCCTGGCTTGGCTCGGCTTGCAGGCCGACGGCTTTATCGAAGCGGTGGCGGCGGCGCGCGAGCGCTACGGCGCGGCGCGCATCGCGCTGGTGCTCGGCACCTCCACCTCGAGCATCGGCGAGACCGAACTGGCCTACACGCAGCTCGACGCCGACGGAGGCTTCCCGGCCGATCAACGGCGGCCCCTGGTCCACACGCCCCATTCGCTCGCGATGTTCGTGCAGCAGGCGCTCGGGCTCGAAGGCCCGGCCGAGACCATTTCGACCGCCTGTTCGTCGAGCGCCAAGGTCTTCGCTTCGGCCGAGCGGCTGATCCGCCTGGGCCTGGTCGACGCGGCCGTGGTCGGCGGCGTGGACACGCTGTGCGGCAGCGTGCTGTTCGGCTTCAATTCGCTCGAGCTGGTCTCGCCCGAGCCCTGCCGGCCCTTCGACGCCACTCGCAACGGCATCAGCCTGGGCGAGGCCGCGGGCTTCGCGCTGCTCGAGCGCGGCGCCGGCAGGCTCGAACTGCTGGGCTACGGCGAGGCGAGCGACGCCCACCACATGTCCACACCCCATCCCGAAGGCATGGGCGCGGAGCGCGCACTCGACGATGCGCTGGCGCGCGCCGGCCTCGCGCCCGACGCCATCGACTACATCAACATGCACGGCACGGCCAGCATGAAGAACGACGAGGTCGAGGGCGCGCTGGTGGCGCGCCGCTTTCCAGCAGGCACGCATGCGAGCTCGACCAAGGGCTTCACCGGCCACACGCTGGGCGCGGCCGGCATCGTCGAGGCGGTGATCAGCCTGCTGGCCATCGAACGCGGGCTGAAGCCGGGCACCGTCAACACCACCACGCTGGATGCCGAATGCGGCCCGCAGATCAGGCTGCGGCCCGCGCACGGCGAGGTGCGTTACGCGCTCTCCAATTCCTTCGGCTTCGGCGGCAACAACTGCTCGCTGGTGTTCGGCAAGGGGGCCCGCGCATGAAGACGCCGACCCTCTACATCGAAGGCCCGGCCTTCTGGGCGCCGACCCTGCCGGGCTGGGAGACCGCACGCGCCGTGTTCCGCGGCGAGGCGCAGCCGGCCGATCCGCCGGCCAAGCGGCCTTCGCCGCAGTTGCTGGCGCCGGCCGAGCGGCGGCGCGCGCCCGACACGGTGGCGCTCGCGCTCGAGGTTGCGGCGGCCGCGATCGCCGCCTCGGGCCGCGACGCCGCGCAGCTGCCCTGCGTGTTCGCCTCGGCGCACGGCGACCTCGGCATCAACGACTACATGTCCAGCACGCTCGCCAGCGACCCCAAGCTGCTGTCGCCGATCAAGTTCCACAACTCGGTGCACAACGCGGCGGTGGGCTACTGGACCATCGGCACCGGCTGCATGGCGGCGAGCAATTCGGTGTCGGCCTACGAAAGCAGCTTTGCGACCGCCCTGCTCGAGGCCGCGGCGCAGTGCGCGGCCGACCAGGAGGCGGTGCTTCTGGCCGGCTTCGACGTGCCCGCCGTGGGCGCGCTCGCCTCGGTGGTCACCAGCCGCGAGCTGCTGGCCGTGGCGCTGGTGCTCGCACCTGCGCGCACCGAACGCACAGTGGCCTCCTTCGAATGGTCGCTCGCGAGCGGCGCGCCGGCCGCGCCACGCCCGCCTTCCGACGCGGCGCGCGCGTTGAAGGCCAATGCGATGGCCGACGCGCTGCCCTTGTTCGAAACCCTGGCGCGCGGCAAGCCGGAGGCGCTCGCCCTGCCGCTGTCGGCCACGCTGTCGCTGCAACTGCGGCTCGAACCGCAGGGCTGAGGAAGCCGCCATGAACCCCATCCTTCGCCGGCACGATGTCGTGATCATGGGCGGGGGACTGGCGGGGCTCACGCTCGCGCTGCAGCTCAAGCGGCGCTTCGCCGACATCGACATCGTGGTGCTGGAGCGCCGCGCGCATCCGGTGCCGCATGCGGCGCATAAGGTGGGCGAATCCTCGGTCGAGATCGGCGCGCACTACTTCGACACGGTGCTGGGCCTCAAACCGCACATGCACGGCGCCCAGCTGCGCAAGTTCGGCTTCCGCTTCTTCTTCAGCGAGGGCCGGCGCGACATCGACCAGGTGACCGAGATCGGCGCCAGCCGCTACCTCGCGGTGCCGAGCTACCAGATCGACCGCGGCATCTTCGAGAACTACCTGGCCGAGGAAGCCACGCGCCGCGGCGTGCGCTTCGTCGACAGCGCACTGGTGCGCCGGATCGAGCTGGCCGACGACCCGCGCGAGCCGCACCGGCTCAACTGGACGCAGGACGGCGAAACCCACCTCGTCCACGCGCGCTGGCTCATCGACGCCTGCGGGCGCGCCGGCATGCTCAAGCGCAAGCTCGGGCTGGCCGAGCCCAATGCGCACGACTGCAATGCCGTGTGGTTCCGCATCGGCGAGCGCATCACCATCGACGACTGGTCCGACAACGCCGAGTGGCGAGCGCGCTGCGAGCCGCAGGCGCGGTGGCTCTCGACCAACCACCTGGTCGGCGCCGGCTACTGGGTCTGGCTGATTCCGCTGGCCTCGGGTTCGCACTCGGTCGGCATCGTGGCCGACCCGCGGCTGCATCCGATGGAAACCATCGACAGCTTCGACAAGGCGATGGAGTGGTTCCGGACCTGGCAGCCGCGCCTTTTCGACGAACTCGACGGCAAGCGCCATCTGCTGCAGGATTTCGCCTTCTTCCGCGACTTCTCGTACGGCTGCAAGCAGGTGTTCTCGGGCCGGCGCTGGGCGCTGACCGGCGAAGCGGGGCTCTTCCTCGACCCCTTCTATTCGCCGGGCAGCGATTTCATCGCGATGAGCAACACCTACATCACCGACCTGATCGCGCACGACCGCGCCGGGCGCTCGGTGGATGCGCGCGCCCAGCTCTACGACCAGATCTACCACTCCTTCTACGAAAGCACGCTCGCGCTCTACACCGACCAGTACCCGCTCTTCGGCGACCCGGAGGTGCTGCCGGTGAAGGTGATCTGGGACTACACCTACTACTGGGGCGTGCTTTCGCAGATCTTCTTCCAGCAGCGGCTGACCGACCTCGCGCTGCTGGGCAGCCTGCGCGACGAGCTCCAGCATTGCCAGCGGCTCAACTTCGCGGTGCAGGACTTCCTGCGCGCATGGTCGGCCGTGAGCGCGAAGCGCAATCCGGCCGTGATGCTGGACCAGGCCGCGCTGCCGTGGTTTGCCGAACTCAACCGCAGCCTCAACGACCGGCTCGACGACGAAGCCTTTCGGACACGCATGCGGGCCTCGGTCGAACAGCTGCGTGCGCTGGCCGGCGAGATCCTGCTGCGCGCCACCCGGGAGCACCCGGGCCTCGACGGCCTCGCCCTGCGCGCCGTGCTAGCCGAGAAAATGACGGCCGCCTCGCCTGGCCCGGCGCCCGCCTCCATGCTCTTCGCGCCGAACTGATCGATACCAGTCGCTTCGAGGTTTACGCCAACTTTACGGAGCGTTCAAGCCTGCTTGGCGCCACAGGGAGAACCTACAACCATGAGCACCCCCCAACTCCTGATGATCGAAGACGACGCCCGCCTGGCGCAGATGGTGGGCGAATACCTCACCCAGTCGGGCTTCGGCTTCAGCCACGCCGCGGATGGCGCCAGCGGGCTCGAGCTGCTGCAGCAGCGCTCGCCCGATCTCGTGATCCTCGACCTGATGCTGCCGGACACCGACGGCCTCGAGGTCTGCCGCCGGATTCGGGCCCTGCCCAACGGGCTGGCCAAGGTGTCGGTGCTGATGCTGACCGCCAAGGGCGACCCGATGGACCGCATCATCGGCCTGGAGATCGGCGCCGACGACTACCTGCCCAAGCCCTTCGAGCCGCGCGAACTGCTGGCGCGCATCCGCGCCGTGCTGCGCCGCCGCAGCGAAAGCACGAGCGCGGCGGCGGCCGCCACCGTGATGCGCTTCGGCACGCTGGAGATCGACCGCAACGCGCGCACGGTCACGGTCGGCGGGGCGCCGGCGGACCTCACCTCCTACCAGTTCGACCTGCTGGTCGCGATGGCCGAGCGCGCCGGCCGCGTGCTCACGCGCGACCAGATCATGGAAGCCGTGCGCGGCCGCGAGCTCGAGGCCTTCGACCGCTCGATCGACGTGCACATGGGCCGCATCCGTGCGGCGATCGAAGTCGACGCCAAGAATCCGAAGCGCATCCTCACCGTGCGCGGCGTGGGCTACGTGTTCGCGAAGCAGCAGGACTAGGACAGCCCCTGATGTTGCGCAATCTCTACCGGCGCCACCTCTACGTCCGCATCTGGCTGGCGGTGGTGGCCGGCGTCGTCATCCTCACCCTCACCGCCAACTGGATCGTGCGCGAGGCGGCCGAGAACGAGCGCGAGCGGCTGTCGGCCGTGCCGCGCGAGGTTGTGGTGCTCAACAACCAGGACCGCGCCATCGGCACCGGCAGCGCCGTGCGCGTGCCCGGCCAGGGGCTCGAATTCGACGTCACGCTCGAGGACGGCCGCGCGCTCTCGCTGCGCGTGGCGCCGCGCCCGCGCCCGAGCGGCACCAGCGGGCTGACGGCCTGGCGCACGCCTTTCGGGCTGGGCTGGATGGTCGCACTGGTCGGCGTCGCCGTGGCGCTGGGCGTCTACCCGATCGTGCGCCGGCTCACCAAGCGCCTCGAGGCGCTGCAACGCGGCGTGCAGCGCTGGGGCGAAGGAGACTTGTCGGTGCGCGTCGCCGAAGAAGGGCAGGACGAAGTGGCCGATCTTTCCAATCGATTCAACGGGGCGGCGGCCCGCATCGAGCAACTGGTGCGCTCGCACAAGTCGCTGTTGGCCAATGCCTCGCACGAGCTGCGCTCGCCGCTCACGCGCATCCGCATGGGACTGGAACTGATGGGCGAGCGGCCGAGCGAGGCCGCGCGCGAGGAAATTGCGCGCAACATCGCCGAGCTCGACCAGCTGATCGACGAGATCCTGCTCGCGAGCCGGCTCGACGCCAAGGAAGCCGACATGGGCACGGTCGAAACGGTCGACCTCACCGGCCTGGCTGCCGAAGAGTGCGCGCGCGTCGATGCCGAACTCGACGTGGCCGAAGACGCCAGCAGCGACGCGCTGACGGTGCGCGGCGTGCCGCGCCTGCTGCGGCGCGCGATCCGCAACCTGCTCGAGAACGCGCGGCGCTACGGGGCCGGCGAGATCAGCGTGCAGCTCGACAGCACCAGCAGCGCCGCCGAGATCCGCGTCAACGATCGCGGCCCCGGCGTGCCGGCCGCGCTGCGTGATCGCATCTTCGAACCCTTCTACCGGCTGCCGGGCGCCAGCGAGCGCAACGGCGGCGTGGGCCTCGGCCTGGCGCTGGTCAAATCGATCACCGAGCGCCATGGCGGCAGCGTGCGCTGCGAAGACCGCCCCGGCGGCGGCGCCAGCTTCGTCATCGCACTCCCGAACTAAGGCCTCCCGGCTTTTCACTGCGCTTCGCTTCGTGTAACTCCACCCCCCGAGGGGGAGGCGCGCCCCGCCTTGGGGCGGTCCGGCGGCGGCCGCCGAAGCTGACCGTCCAGGTCAGGAAACGGTGCGGCGGCGGCACCTAAAATCCGCCCCCATGCAGAGATCGCAAATCGTCCGCCCGGCAGCCATGTTCTGGGGGCTGACGGTGTTCATGCCGGTCGGCGTCCCCTACCTCGCTTTCTTCCTGCTGCTCGTCGCGCTGCTGGCGGCCGGCGACTGGCGCGAACGCGCCGTCCGCCTGCGCGGCAACCCGATGTGGTGGCCGGTCATCGTCTACGTGGTGTGGACGCTGGCGGTGCTGGCGCTCGGGCCCTACTACCCGCAAACGCCGTCGAACCTGGTGCACGGGCTGCGCATCGCGGCCACGCTGCTGATGGCGCTCGCCCTCACGCGCGAGGAAGCCCTGTGGGCGCTGCGGGGCTTCTTGCTGATGGCGCTGGTGAATATCGCGATCATCGCGGCGCACCACGCGTTCGGCTTCCAGATCGTGGAAGCCTGGCGCGGCGTGGTGATGCCGGTTGGCAACAAGTCCATCAGCAACGCCCTGCTGTTCACCGTCGTGGGTGCGACGGCGGCCGTTTTCGGTCTCGCCGCACTGTCGGAACGCCATCGCTGGCAGGCCGTACCCGCATTCGCGATCACGCTGGCCGTGGTGATGATCATCTTTTTCAAGCTGGATTCCCGCACCTCGCTGCTGGCGATGCTGCTGGTCATTCCGGCCGCTTGCCTGCACCAGTGGCGGCGAAGGCTCGGCGTGCTCATGCTCGCGATGATCCTGGGCGGGGCCCTCGTGGCCGCAGGCCTGTGGAGTTCACCGGCGGTACAGCGCAAGTTCGAGCTCGGCGTGCACGAGATCGAAGCGGCGCAAGGCGGTGCGGTGTCCGAAGGCAGCTGGGTGGTGCGCTACTACATGTACCGCGACACGGGGCGCATGATCATCGACCGCCCGTTCGCGGGCTGGGGCATCGGCGGCTGGACCGAGCAGTGGCACCTGCGCGGCCCCAAGCTCCTGGCCGACTACAACATGCCGCACAACGACTTCCTGTGGATGGGTTCGCAGACCGGCATTCCGGGCGCGCTGAGCCTGCTCCTCATCATCCTGACCGGCATCTGGCTGGCCTGGCGGCGCGACGACCTGATCGGGCGCTATGCCTTCGTCGCGCAGCTGATCCTCCTGATCGCCACCAACGCCAATTCGGCGCTGCGCGATGCGCAGATCGGACTCAGCCTGCTGTGGGTGGCGACGATCTACCTGCGGCTCGCGCAGGAGCCGGGGGATTCATGGCGCGGATTGATACCGCGCCGGAGCCCACCCGTCCTCAGTGGCGATGCGCCACAGCCTCGCCCGCTTTGAGCCGGTAGACCGTGCCGCAATAAGGGCACTTGGCCTCGCCGCTGCGCGCCACGTCGAGATACACCTTGGGGTGCGCGCTCCACAGCTTCATGTTGGCCTTGGGGTTCGGGCAGAACACGCCGCCCTGGTGGTTCAGGTCCGTGGCCAGCAGTTCGATCACAGCGTTGGACATTGTCGTCAGACCTTCGTGAGCCAGTGGGCGTATTTGGGATTGCGGCCGTTCACGATGTCGAAGAAGGCGCTCTGGATCTTCTCGGTGACGGGACCGCGCGAGCCGATGCCGATCTCGATGCGGTCGAGCTCGCGGATCGGCGTCACCTCGGCCGCGGTGCCGGTGAAGAAGGCTTCCTCGGCGATGTAGACCTCATCGCGCGTGATGCGCTTCTGCACCACCTCGATGCCGAGATCCTTGCAGATGTGCAGGATGGTGTTGCGCGTGATGCCGTTGAGCGCGCCGGCCGACAGGTCGGGCGTGTAGACCACGCCGCCCTTGACCACGAAGATGTTCTCGCCCGCGCCCTCGGAGACGAAGCCGCTCGCGTCGAGCAGCAGGGCCTCGTCGTAGCCGTCGTCCAGCGCCTCCATGTTGGCGAGGATCGAGTTGCTGTAGTTGCTGACCGCCTTGGCCTGCGTCATCGTGATGTTGACGTGGTGGCGCGTGTAGCTCGAGGTCTTGACGCGGATGCCGCGCTTCATGCCTTCGTCGCCGAGGTAGGCGCCCCAGGCCCAGGCCGCGACCATGGCGTGGATGCGGTTGCCCTTGGGGCTGACGCCGAGCTTCTCGGAGCCGATCCACACCAGCGGGCGCAGGTAGCAGCTCTCGAGCTTGTTCTCGCGCACCACCTGCTTTTGCGCCTCGTTCAGCTGCTCGGGCGAAAACGGGATCTTCATGCGCAGGATCTTGGCGCTGTTGAACAGGCGCTCGGTGTGCTCGGCCAGGCGAAAGATCGCGGTGCCGTTGACCGTCTTGTAGGCCCGCACCCCCTCGAAAGCGCCGCAGCCGTAGTGCAGCGTGTGGCTCAGCACGTGGATCTTGGCGTCGCGCCAGTCCACGAGATCACCGTCCATCCAGATCTTGCCGTCACGATCGTCCAGTGCGGGGAGCGCGCTCATGTTCTTTGTCCTTTGGGGAAGGGGGTATGTCGCAAAAGCTTGCGATTTTACGGCGACGACCGACTTCGTCCCGCCGACAATGCACGGCTTTGCCAATCAGTCAGCCAGAAAAGGGTTCGTTTCAGTGTCCGTCTTCAAGAACGTCATCGTCTACCGCATCGAAGCATCGTGGTCGCAGTCGCACGGCCAGGTCGAGCAGGCCCTCGACCCGCTGCGTTTCGTCCCCTGCAGTCCCTCGCAGGAAAAATCCGCCGGCTGGGTCGAGCCCCGCGGCGAAGAGCACGGCCCGTTGGTCGAATCCATCGGCGGCCAGTGGCTGCTCGAATACATGATCGAGAGCAAGACGCTGCCGGCCTCGGTGGTGCGCCGCAAGGTCGAGGAGCGCGCCGCGCAGATCGAGGCCACCACCGGGCGCAAGCCGGGCAAGAAAGAAAAGAAGGAGCTCAAGGAAGACGTCACGCACGAGCTGCTGCCGCTGGCCTTCACACGCCACGCGCGCATCGCGGTGTGGATCGACCCGGCGGCCCGCCGGCTGGTGGTCAATGCGAGCAATGTCGCGCGCGCCGACGAGGTGGTGACCAGCCTGGTGAAGGCGCTGGAAGGCTTTGCCGTTGCGCAAATCAACACGCAGGTGGAGCCGGCTGCCGCCATGTCGGACTGGCTCTCGACCCAGGAGCCGCCGGCCGGCTTCACCATTGACCGCGAGTGCGAGCTCAAGGCCAGCGACGAGTCGAAGGCCGTGGTGCGCTATGCCAAGCACCCGCTGGACATCGAGGAGGTGCGCCAGCATATCGCCGACGGCAAGCGCCCGACCCGGCTCGCGATGACCTGGGACGACCGCGTGTCCTTCGAGCTGACCGAGGGGCTGCAGCTGCGCAAGATCGTGTTCCTCGAAGGCACGCTCGACGATGCGCCGGCCTCGGCCAAGGAAGACAACTTCGATGCCGACGCCGCGATCGCGACCGGCGAGCTCGGCCAGCTGGTGCCGGAGCTGATCGAGGCGCTGGGCGGGGAGATGAAGCTGGGCGGGGCGGCGGCCGATGCGGCGCCTGCGCCGGCAGAGTCCAAGGCCGAAGAGCTCGCCGACGAATCGGCGCCGTTTTAGGCGCCTGTTGACAGGCCCTAAAACGGCGGCCGCAGCGCGTCGGTCGCGCCGGGCTTGACGGCGTCGGCGCTCGGCGCGTCGGCCTGCTGCGACGCGTCTTCGTCCGGCACCTCGGGCCGCACCAGCTTCCACTCGCTCAGCTTGCCGTTCGCGAAGGTGGCATCGACCCAGGAGCCGCCGCCGTCGGTCCAGCGGAAAACTTCTGGCTGCGCGTCCTTGGGCGAACGCTGCTCGCCGAGCGCGCGCGTCATCGCGATCACGTGCAGCAGGGTCACCTTGGGCTTGAGCTTGGCGTTGAGCATCACCGCGCTGGCGACCGTGCCGATGGGCCGGTCGGCGGCGCGTTTCAGGACCTGCATGGTGCGGTTGAAATGCATCAGCAGGAACATGACGATGGCGCCGCCCGCGAGCGCGACGCCGGCCCATCCATAGGCGCGATAGGCGAGGCCGAGCAGCACGAGGCCGGCGAGCGGAACGAGGACTTTGCCGAAATTCATGACCGGTATTGTCACGCCCCGGGCTAGTGCAGCTGCCGCACCACGTCCATGGCTTCCTCGATGCGGTCCACCGGGTGGATGGTCAGCCCCTCGATCTCCTTCGCGCCCTTGCGCGGCGCGTTGGCCTTGGGCACCACCGCTACGCTGAAGCCCAGCTTGGCGGCCTCGCGCAGGCGCTCCTGGCCGCGCGGCGCCGGCCGCACCTCGCCGGCGAGGCCGACTTCGCCGAAGGCGATGAAGCCCTTGGGCAAGGGCTTGCCGCGCAGGCTGGAAGTGATGGCGAGCATCACGGCCAGGTCGGCCGCCGGCTCGCTGATGCGCACGCCGCCGACCGCATTGACGAACACGTCCTGGTCCATGCAAGCCACGCCCGCATGGCGG
Source organism: Variovorax sp. LjRoot84 (assembly GCF_964254305.1). Lineage (NCBI taxonomy): Bacteria > Pseudomonadati > Pseudomonadota > Betaproteobacteria > Burkholderiales > Comamonadaceae > Variovorax > Variovorax sp. LjRoot84. The sequence goes on along the minus strand of NZ_CAXUTE020000001.1, from coordinate 335,571 downwards.
TGCAGCACTGCGAGCAGCATTGCGAGCCGGTCGCGGTCGAGCCCGACCGATAGGCGCCGCGGACTCGGCCCGCCGTTGTCGACCAGCGCCTGGATCTCGACCAGCATCGGCCGCGTGCCTTCGAGCGTGACCAGCACCACGCTGCCGGGCACCGGTTCGGCGTGCTGGCTCAGGAAGATCGCGCTCGGGTTGGTCACGCCTTTCAGGCCGCGCTCGGTCATCGCGAACACGCCGATCTCGTTGACCGCGCCGAAGCGGTTCTTGATGGCGCGCACCAGTCGAAAGCTCGAGTGCGTGTCGCCTTCGAAGTAGAGCACCGTGTCGACCATGTGCTCCAGCACGCGCGGGCCGGCCAGCGCGCCCTCCTTGGTCACGTGGCCCACCAGCACCACCGCCGTGCCGCTGGCCTTGGCGAAGCGCGTGAGGTGTGCGGCGCACTCGCGCACCTGCGCCACCGAACCCGGCGCCGAGGTCAGCTGGTCGGAGTAGACGGTCTGGATCGAATCGATCACCGCGATCGCGGGCCGCGTGGCGTCGAGCGTGGCGAGGATCTTCTCGAGCTGGATCTCGGCCAGCACCTGCACCTGCGATTGCGGCAGGCCCAACCGCCGCGAGCGCAGCGCCACCTGGGCGCCGCTTTCCTCCCCGGTGACGTAGATCGCGTTGCGGCCGGCGCGCTGCAGCGCGTCGACCGCCTGCAGCAAGAGCGTCGACTTGCCGATGCCCGGGTCACCGCCGATCAGGGTGACGCCGCCGTCGACGATGCCGCCGCCCAGCACGCGGTCGAGCTCGTCGAGCCCGGTAGGCGTGCGCTCGATGTCGGTGGCCTCGATTTCGGACAGCGTGGCCAGCTCGGCCGAGCCGGCGAGCGCCGCGAACTGCGCGCCGAAGCGGTTATTGGCGCTGCCGCCCGCGGGGCCGGCCACCTGTTCGATCAGCGTGTTCCAGGCGCCGCAGCTGGGGCAGCGGCCGAGCCACTTGGGGCTGGTGCCGCCGCATTCGGAGCAGACGAAGAGGGTTTTTTCCTTGGCCATCGCCCGAGTGTAGGGAGGGCGTCAGCCCGGCTCAGGGAAAACCCCGCCGAAGCCCGCCCGGAAGGCACTTGCAATTAATTTAACATGTTAAATAATCAAGACCTTCATGAGCACCCCCTTTGTCCACCGCAATCTGCCGCGCCTGCTGCTTCAGGCGCGCGAAGCCGTCATGGCGCACACGCGGCCCAGCCTGCGCGAGCATGGCCTGAGCGATCAGCAATGGCGCGTGCTGCGCGTGCTTGGCGAGCTCGGCGTGGTCGAGACCGGCCGCGTCGCACGCGAGGCCTTCATCCTCGGCCCCAGCCTGACCGGCGTGCTCTCGCGCATGGAGCGCGACGGCCTGATCCGTCGCGAGCGCGATCCGGCGGACCAGCGCCGCACCGTGGTCGAGGCCACGGCCAAGGGCACGCGCATGGTGAGCAAGCTCTCGCGCGCGATCGAGGCGCACTACGACTGGATGGAAAAGTCCCTCGGCAAGCAGAAGCTGTCGCAGCTCTACGTGCTGCTGGACGAAGTGATCGAACTGGAGCAGCCATGAGCTTCATGCCCACCGGCACGGTCTACGGCGTGCTGCTCAACTTCCGCGCCGAAGTCGAGGCGCTGGCGCCGCAGATGAGCCAGCCGCCCTACAAGGCGCCGCCGCAAGCGCCCGTGCTCTACGTGAAGACGGCCAACACCTGGAGTCCGCATGGCAGCGCCATCACCGTGCCGGCCAAGGTGCCCGAGGTCGAAGTCGGCGCCACCATCGGCATGGTCATCGGCGCCGACAGCGACGTCGAAGGCTTCGTGCTGATGAACGACCTGTCGATCCCGCATGCGAGCTTCTTCCGCCCGCCCGTCAAGTTCAAGTGCGTGGACGGCCTCCTCGGTATCGGGCCTGCCATGCGCGATGCGCAGGAGGTCGCCGACCCGGCGCAGTTCAGTCTCGAAGTGCGCATCAACGGCGAACTGCGCCAGTCGGTGGATTTCTCGCAGACGGTGCGCAGCGCGGCGCAACTGCTGTCCGAGGTCGGCGCCTTCATGACGCTCGCACACGGCGACGTGCTGATGCTCGGCTGCGATGCCGGCCGTCCGCTGGCGCGCCCCGGCGACCGCATCGAGATCAGCGCGCCGGGTTTCGAAACCCTGGTCAACACGCTGGTGGGAGAACAACCATGAAGCACGCGCGCGTCACCTTCGAAGGCGCGGAGCACGAGGCGACCGAGCGCGACGGCCGCCTGCTGCTCGCCGACGGCCGCGCGGTCGGCTTCGACGAGGTGATGTGGCTGCCGCCCCTCGCGCCGACGCCGCGGCCGCGCACCATCCTCGCGCTCGGCCTCAACTACGCCGACCATGCGAAGGAACTGGCGTTCAAGGCGCCCGAGGAGCCGCTGGTCTTCGTCAAGGGCGAGAGCACGCTCACAGGCCATCGCCAGGTCACCTACCGCCCGGCCGGCGTCTCGTTCATGCACTACGAATGCGAGCTGGTGATCGTGGTCGGCAAGACCGCGCGCAAGGTGCGGCAGGGCGACGCCTACGACTTCATCGGCGCCTACACGGTGGCCAACGACTATGCGATCCGCGACTACCTCGAGAACTGGTACCGCCCCAACCTGCGCGTGAAGAACCGCGACACCTGCACGCCGATCGGCCCCTGGCTCGTGGACGCGAAGGACGTGCCCGACCCGATGGCGCTCGCGCTCAAGACCACCGTCAACGGCAAGCTCACGCAGTCGGGCAACACGAAGGACATGATCTTCGACGCGCCCTTCCTCATCGAATATTTCTCGAGCTTCATGACGCTCTCGCCCGGCGACCTGATCCTCACGGGCACGCCCGACGGCGTGGTCGACTGCCAGCCCGGGGACGTGATCGTGACCGAGATCGAGCGCATCGGCGCGCTCTCCAACACCATCGGTGCGGCCTGAGCCCGCATCGCCCAGAACACATCACGAAGGAGACGACATGGTCAAGAAGTCCTGGCTGGCGACGGCCCTGGTGGCATTGGGCGCTTCCGTCTTCGCCGCCGGCGCTGCAGCGCAGCCCTATCCGAACAAGCCCGTGCGCTGGGTGGTCGGCTACCCGGCCGGCGGAGGCACCGATTTCCTCGCGCGCACCGCCGGCGCCCAGTTGTCGCAGCAGCTCGGCCAGCCAGTACTGGTCGACAACCGCCCGGGCGCCGGCGCCATCATCGCGTCCGAGCACGTGGCCCGCGCACCGGCCGACGGCTACACCGTGTTCTCGGCCGACAACGGCGTGCTGGTCTACAACCCCGCGCTCTACAAGAAGCTGCCCTACGACCCCGAGAAGGACTTTGCGCTGCTCGCCATGATGGGCCGCTCGGCGCTGGTCATCACGGCCGGCCCCAATGCCGGCTTCGCAGACGCCAAGGCGCTGCTCGCCGAGCTCAAGCGCTCGCCGGGCAAGTACAGCATCGGAACGCCCGGCAACGGCAGCCCGCACCACCTCGCGCTCGAGCTGTTCCAGCGCGAGGCGGGCGTCTCCCTGCTCCACGTGCCCTACAAGGGCGGCGCGCCGGCCATGCAGGACCTGATGGCCGGGCAGGTGCCGCTGATCGTGCTCGACCTGCCCAGCGGCGTCAGCGCGGTCAAGGCCGGCAAGATCACGCCGCTGATCGCCCTGTCGGCCGAACGGATGCCGCAACTGCCCAACGTGCCGACGGCGAAAGAGCTCGGCTACGCGGGCGTCGAGGCCTATGCCTGGCAAGGCCTCGTCGCGCCGGCGGCCACGCCCAAGGACGTGCAGGCCCGGCTCGGCGCCGAGCTGCAGAAGGCGGTGAGCGACGCCGGCGTGCGGCAGAAGCTCTTCGACGCCGGATGGGATGCAACCCCCGCCGACGCGGCCGCGATGACCCGCTACACCGAGGCGGAGCGCAAGAAGTGGCACGCGCTGATCAAGGCACGCGACATCAAGCTGGACTAGGACCCTCATGAAGATCGACCACCTCATCGACGGCAAGCCGGTCGCCGGCCGCGACTACTTCCAGACCGTCAACCCGGCCACGCAAGAGGTGCTGGCCGAGGTCGCCGCGGGCGGCGAAGCCGAAGTGAACGCGGCCGTCGCCGCCGCCAAGGAAGCCTTCCCGAAATGGGCCGGCATGCCCGCGCCGCAGCGCGCCAAGCTGATCCGCAAGCTGGGCGACCTGATCGCCGCCCACGTGCCCGAGCTCGCGCGCACCGAGACCGATGACTGCGGCCAGGTCATCGCGCAGACCGGCAAGCAGCTGGTGCCGCGCGCGGCCGACAACTTCTACTACTTCGCCGAGATGTGCACGCGCGTCGACGGCCACACCTACCCGACCGAGACACACCTCAACTACACGCTGTTCCATCCGGTCGGCGTGTGCGCGCTGATATCGCCGTGGAACGTGCCCTTCATGACCGCCACCTGGAAGGTCGCACCCTGCCTGGCCTTCGGCAACACCGCGGTGTTGAAGATGAGCGAGCTCTCGCCGCTCACCGCCGCGCGGCTCGGTGAGCTGGCGCTCGAGGCCGGCATCCCGCCCGGTGTGCTGAACCTGGTGCACGGCTACGGCAAGGACGCGGGCGAGCCGCTGGTGGCGCATCCGGATGTGCGCGCCATCTCCTTCACCGGCTCCACGGCCACGGGCAACCGCATCGTCAAGAGTGCGGGCCTGAAGAAGTTCAGCATGGAGCTCGGCGGCAAGAGCCCCTTCGTGATCTTCGAGGACGCGAACCTCGAGCGCGCGCTCGACGCGGCCGTGTTCATGATCTTCAGCAACAACGGCGAGCGCTGCACGGCCGGCTCGCGCATCCTGGTGCAGCAGTCGATCTATGCCGACTTCGCCGCCAGGTTCGCCGAGCGCGCGAAGCGCATCGCGGTCGGCGATCCGCTTCATGAAGCGACCATCGTCGGCCCGATGATCTCGCAGGCGCATCTCGCCAAGGTGCGCAGCTACATCGAGCTCGGCCCGAAGGAAGGCGCGACGCTGCTGTGCGGCGGGTTGGAAACGCCGCAACTGCCCGACCGGGTGAAGAGGGGCAACTACGTGATGCCCACCGTCTTCGCCGATGTCGACAACCGCATGAAGATCGCGCAGGACGAGATCTTCGGCCCCGTCGCCTGCCTCATTCCCTTCAAGGACGAGGCCGATGCGATCCGCCTGGCCAACGACATCCCCTACGGATTGAGCAGCTACGTCTGGAGCGAGAACATCGGCCGCGCGCACCGCGTCGCGGCCGCGGTCGAAGCCGGCATGTGCTTCGTCAACAGCCAGAACGTCAGAGACCTGCGCCAGCCCTTCGGCGGCACCAAGGCCTCGGGCACCGGGCGCGAAGGCGGCACCTGGAGCTACGAGGTCTTCTGCGAACCGAAGAATGTGGCCGTGTCGCTGGGTTCGCATCACATCCCTCACTGGGGAGTCTGACCATGGGCACGCTCGCACTCGCAGCCAAGATCACGCATGTGCCGTCGATGTACCTGTCGGAATTCCCCGGCCCGAACTTCGGCTGCCGCGAGGCGGCGATCAACGGCCACAAGGAAATCGACCGCCGCTGCCGCGAACTGGGCGTGGACACCATCGTGGTCTTCGACGTGCACTGGCAGGTCAACAGCGAATATCACATCAACTGCGGCCCGCAGTTCGGCGGCACCTACACCAGCAACGAGCTGCCGCACTTCATCAAGAACATGCCCTATGCCTACCCGGGCAACCCGGCGCTGGGCCACCTGATCGCCGACGTGGCCAACGAGATGGGCGTGAAGAGCCGCGCCCACAGCGACACCACGCTCGAACTCGAATACGGCACGCTGGTGCCGATGCGCTACATGAACGCCGACCAGCACTACAAGGTGATCAGCATCAGCGGCTGGTGCGACTGGCACGACCTCACCGAATCCGGCCGCTTCGGCCTCGCGGTGCGGCGCGCCATCGAGGAACGCTACGATGGCACGGTGGCGGTGTTCGCCAGCGGCTCGCTGTCGCATCATTTCGCCGACAACGGCCGCGCGCCCGAGTTCATGCACAAGGTCTACGATCCTTTCCTCGAGCAGGTCGACCGCCGCGTGGTCCAGCTCTGGGAAGCCGGTGAATGGAAGACCTTCGTCGGCATGCTGCCGATGTATGCCGACAAGTGCTGGGGCGAAGGCGACATGCACGACACGGCCATGCTGCTCGGCCTGCTGGGCTGGGACCGCTACACGGCGCCGGTGGAGATCGTCACGCCTTATTTCGGCAGCTCGGGGACGGGGCAGATCAATGCGATCTTTCCGGTCACGCCGCTGCCTGCACTGGCCACCGCCTGAGGAAAAGAAAGATGCCGCATCTGGTGATCCTCTACACCCCCAACATCGAGCGCGAGGCCGACATGACGGCGCTGTGCCGCACGATGGCCGACGCCATGCTGGAGCAGCGCGACGACGAGGGCCGGCAGGTCTATCCGACCGGCGGCACGCGCGTGCTGGCCTTTCCGGCCGCGCACCATGCGGTGGCCGACGGCGAGGGCGACTACGCCTTCGTCTACCTCAACGTGCGCATGGCGGCGGGACGCAGCGAAGCAGTGAAGAAGCGCATCGGCGACGCCTTGCTGGAAAAGGTGAAGACGCATTTCGAGCCGCTGCTCGCGAAGCGGCACGTCGGCATCACGCTGCAGATCGACGAAGCGCCCGGCCAGGTCTACGACGGCAAGTGCGGCAACCTGCATCCTCTCTTCAACAAATAGCCGCCACGCATGCTCGACAAGAAGATCATCCAGCAGCTCGCCACCGAGCTGCACGAAAGCGAGAAGTCGCGCGTGCAGCTGCGGCACTTCTCCCGGCGCTTTCCCGAGATGACGGTCGAGGACGGCTACGCGATCTCGCGCGAATGGGTGAAGACCAAGCTGACCGAAGGACGCGTGGTCAAGGGCCACAAGATCGGCCTCACCTCGCGCGCGATGCAGCTGTCCAGCCAGATCACCGAGCCCGACTACGGCACGCTCTTGGACGACATGTTCTTCGAGCAGGGCGGCGACATCCCGTTCACGCGCTTCATCGCGCCGCGCATCGAGGTCGAGCTGGCCTTCGTGCTCGGCAGGCGGCTGCAGGGGCCGCACGTGAGCATCTTCGACGTGCTCGCGGCCACCGACTACGTGGTGCCGGCGATCGAGATCATCGATGCGCGCATCGAGCAGTTCGACCGCGAGACCAAGGCGCCGCGCCGCGTCTTCGACACCATCGCCGACAACGCGGCCAACGCCGGCATCGTGACCGGCGGACGGCCGGTCAAGCCCGACGCGGTCGACCTGCGCTGGGTCAGCGCCCTGCTCTACAAGAACGGCGTGATCGAGGAATCGGGCGTGGCCGCCGCCGTGCTCAACCACCCGGCCACCGGCGTGGCCTGGCTCGCCAACAAGCTCGCGCCCTGGGGCGAATGCCTGGAGCCCGGCGAGGTGGTGCTCGGCGGCTCGTTCACGCGTCCGACCACCGGACTGCCCGGAGATACCTTCCATGCGGACTACGGCCCCCTGGGCTCGATCTCGTTCCGCTTCACCTGAAAGCCGACCATGCAAACCCCCACGAACCCCTTCAAGCAAGCCCTCGCCGAGAAGCGCGTGCAAATCGGCCTCTGGCTCGGCCTCGCCGATGCCTACTGCGCCGAGATCTGCGCCGGCGCCGGCTTCGACTGGCTCTTGATCGACGGCGAGCATTCGCCCAACGGCCTGCGCAGCGTGCTGCAGCAGGCGCAGGCGATCGCCGCCTACCCCGGCGCCAACGCGATCGCGCGCGTGCCGGTCGGCCATGGCGACGTCGGCACGGCGCTGATCAAGCAGTACCTGGACCTCGGCCTGCAAACCATCCTGGTGCCGATGGTCGACACGCCCGAGCAGGCGCAGGCGATCGCGCGCGCGATGCGCTATCCGCCGCACGGCATCCGCGGCATGGGCGGTGCGCGCGCTTCGCGCTGGGGCCGCTACCCGGCCTATGCCAAGGAAGCCAACGAGCAGGTCTGCCTGCTGGTGCAGGCCGAGACGCGCGAGGCGCTGGCCAACCTGGATGCCATCGCGGCCGTGGACGGCATCGACGGCGTCTTCATCGGCCCAGCGGACCTCTCGGCATCGCTGGGTCACGTCGGCAATCCGAACCACCCCGAGGTGCAGGCGGCGATCGAGGATGCGATCGCGCGCATCAACCGCGCCGGCAAGGCCGCCGGCATCCTGACGCCCGACGAGGCGCAGGCGCGCAAGTACCTCGAACTCGGCGCCCTCTTCGTCGCCGTCGGCCTCGACACCAATCTGCTGGCGCGCAGCACCAGTGCGCTCGCCTCGCGCTTCAAGGACAACGCGCAGGCGCTGCCGGCGAGCAAGACCTACTGATTGGAGGTAAACGCGGAGCTGCGGCGCGGCGGCTTGCTGGAAGAATACGCGCTCACCGTGCGCCCCACCCCCGAGGCGCCACTCACCCTGGAGACATCGCCATCATGAATTTCACCCGCCGCCACCTGCTGCAAACCACCGGCGCCTCGGCACTGCTCGCGGGCATCGGCCAGCAAGCCTTCGCGCAGCAGCAGATCGAGACCACCAAGCTCATCACCGGCTTTGCCGCCGGCGGCACTTCCGACACGCTGTGCCGCCGCGTCGCCACCAAGCTGGCGCCGGGCTACGCCAACGCGGCCGTGGTCGAGAACCGCACCGGCGCCGGCGGCCAGATCGCCGTGACCTACGTCAAGAGCCAGCCGGCCGACGGCGCGACCATCCTGCAGACGCCGACCTCGATCCTCACCATCTACCCGCACATCTACAAGAAGCTGCCATACGAGCCGCTCGTCGACCTGACGCCGGTGACGGTCGCCTGCATCTTCGACTTCGGCTTCGCGGTCGGCCCGGCCGTGCCGGCCAGCGTGAAGACGGTGCCGGAGTTCCTCGCCTGGGCCAAGGCCAATCCGACCGGCGCCAACTACGGCTCGCCGGCCGCCGGCTCGACACCGCACTTCATCGGCGCGCTGCTGGGCAAGAGCGCCGGCGTGGAACTCAAGCATGCGGCCTACCGCGGCACCCAGCCGGCGATGCTCGACCTGCTGGGCGGCAACATCTCCGCCGTGTCGGGACCGATCGGCGACATCTCGCAGCACCTGCCGACGGGCAAGGTGCGCATCCTCGGCGTCTCGGGCAGCAAGCGCAGCCGCTTCGCGCCCGAGGTGCCGACCTTCGGCGAGCAGGGCATCAAGGACATGGCGCACAGCGAGTGGTTCGCGTTCTTTCTGCCCGCCAAGGCATCGCCCGAAGTGGTGGCACGCCTGAACGGCGCGATGAAGACGGCGCTGGCCACCAAGGAAGTGATCGACGGCCTGTCGACCTTCGGCCTCGAAGCCATGTCCTCGACGCCCGCAGAGCTGACCGAGCTGATCAAGAAAGACACCGCCAAGTGGGCGCCGATCGTCAAGCAGGTCGGCTTCACCGCTGAAGGCTAGACATGAAAAGGAACTGCTTATGAACTCCCATCTCGCTGCGCCGACCACGCCGGCCCGCTCCGCCATCCATCCCGACGAACAGGAGGCGCGCCTGCAGCTCGCCGCCTGCTACCGCGTGTTCGCGATGCTGGGCTGGACCGAGATGATCTACAACCACATCACGGTGCGGCTGCCCGACAGCGTGACGGGTGGCCAGAAGCAGTTCCTGATCAATCCCTTCGGCCTGCATTACAGCGAGGTCACGGCCGGCAACCTGGTCAAGATCGATCTGCAGGGCAAGGTGCTCGACGGCTCGCCGCATCCGGTCAACCCGGCCGGCTTCACGGTGCATGCCGCGATCCACGACGGCCTGCCCGATGCCCACTGCGTGATGCACACGCACACCACAGCCGGCGTGGCCGTGGCCTGCCTGCAGGGCGGCCTCGCGCAGACCAACTTCTACACCGCGCAGTTGCACGACATGGTGGCGTACCACGACTTCGAGGGCATCACGATCCATGCCGACGAAGGGCCGCGGCTCCTGAAGAGCATCGGCAACAAGCCGGCCGTGATCCTGCGCAACCACGGTCTGCTGGCCTGGGGCCAGACGCTGCCGCAGACGTTTGCGATTCTCTGGACCCTGCAGCGCGCCTGCGAGATCCAGATGGCGACCTTCTCCATGGGCGCGGCGATTCCGGTGCCGGAAGACATCGCGCGCAAGTGCACGCGCGACGCGCTGCAGTTCAATCCCAAGCACGGCGGCGGGCAGGACGTGTTCGACGCGCTGGTGCGCCAGGTCGACCGCATCGACGATTCCTACAAGCACTGAACCATGAAAGTCTGCATCTACGGCGCCGGCGCGATCGGCGGATGGATCGGCGCCAGCCTCGCGCAGGCGGGCAACCGGCTCAACGTGGTCGCGCGCGGCGCGACGCTCGAAGCGCTGCAGCGCGACGGGCTCTTCGTGATGCGCGGCGAGCAGCGAACGCGCGTGCCGGTGAATGCGGTGGCCGACCCCGCGACGCTGGGCGAGCAGGACCTGGTGGTGATTGCCGTCAAGGCGCCGGCGCTGCAGGCCGTGGCAGCGCAGATCGCGCCGCTGCTCGGCCCCGACACCATCGTGTTGACCGCGATGAACGGCGTGCCCTGGTGGTTCCTGCAGGGCGGCTTCGGCGGCAGCCTGGCCGGTACGCGATTGCAGGCCGTGGACCCGGGCGGAAAGATCGGCGAGGCGATTCCCACGCAGCACGTGATCGGCTGCGTGGTACATGCGAGCTGTTCGCTCGATGCGCCCGGCGTGGTGCGGCATCACTTCGGCAACGGGCTGATCATCGGCGAGCCCTCGGGCGAGGCGACGCCGCGCGCGACGCGGCTCGAGGCGCTGCTGAAGCAGGCGGGCTTCGAGGCCCGTCTCTCCGCGCAGATCCAGAAGGACGTCTGGTACAAGCTCTGGGGCAACATGACGGTCAACCCGATCAGCGCGATCACGGGCGCCACCACCGACCTGATCCTCGGCGACGATCTGGTGCGCGGCTTCATCTCGACCATCATGCTCGAGGCCCGCGAGATCGGCGCGCGCATCGGCATCCCGATCGCCGAGAGCCCCGAAGACCGGCACGCGGTCACGCGCAAGCTGGGCGCCTTCAAGACCTCGATGCTGCAGGACGTCGAGGCCGGCCGTGCGGTCGAGCTCGATGCGCTGGTGTCGGTGGTGCGCGAGCTGGGGCAGCTCACCAAGGTGGAAACGCCCTTCACCGACGCACTGCTGGGCCTGGCGCGCCTGCGCGCGCGGCAGCTCGGCCTCTATTGAGCTGAGGCGCTGCCTCAGCCTTTCTTGAGCAGCGCGCGCACCGCCTCGGGCAGCGAGTTCACCTGCGGCATGAAGCGGTCCAGCACCGCGCCCAGCACCACGGCGCAGAACAAAGCGCCGAGCAGCGGCTTCCAGGTCAGCCGCACCGCCGCCGTGAGCCAGCCCTCGCGGGCCACACGCACCGCGGCACGGGCCGACACATAGGAGAAGGCGACTTCGATCGCCACCGCGAGCAGCCCCTCCGAGCCGAAGTAGAGCAGCGCCAGCGCGCCGGCACCGAACACGATCGCCACCCCGATCAGGAAGATCGCGACCACCGGCACCACGATGACCGCGCCCTCGTCGGCCCCGGCCGCGGCCTCGAGCGCGCCGCCGGCCAAGTCGCCGACGCCGCCCGCATCGAGATCGGCCATCGCGCTCTGCCCCGAAGGCCAGTCGCCGATGCCGGGGTCCGGCACATCGAGGTTGAGCTGCTTGTTCTGCCGCACCAGCATCGCCGCCCACCAGCGCAGCACCAGCAGGTAGCCCAGGTAGCCGACGCCGAGCGTCACGAAATAGCGCAGCGCCAGCGAGTCGACACCGGCGTGCATCTGAAGGTGCGAGACCAGCCACATCAGGAGCAGCGTGAAGCTGCCGATCAGGAGGCCGTGCGTGCGAAGGTGGTAGTTGCGATGCAGGTCGCGCTCGACCTGCGTTTCCCAGAGGCGTACCGAGCGCCAGTTGGAAAGGATCTTCAATCGACAGCCACTGGCACCCGCGGCGCGACGGCGCACATGAGTTCGTAGCCGACCGTGCCGGCGGCCTGCGCGACCTCGTCGATGGGCAGCAGCGTGCCGTTCGAGGCGCGGCCCCAGAGCGTGACCTCGCTGCCGAGAGCGGCATCCGGCACCGGCGTGAGATCGACGGTGATCATGTCCATGCTGACGCGGCCCACCATGCGCGTGCGCACGCCGTTCACCAGCACCGGCGTGCCGGTGTCGCAGTGGCGCGGATAGCCGTCGGCATAGCCGACCGCGGCCACGCCGACGTTGAGCAGCCCGTCGGCCGTGAAGCGGGAGCCGTAGCCGATGGTGTCGCCGGCCTTCAAGGTCTGCACCGAGATCAGCCGCGTGGAAAGCGTCATCGCCGGCTGCAGCTGCCAGTGCGCCGCGTCGTGTTCGGGGAAGTCGGGCGCGCTGCCGTAGAGCAGGATGCCGGGGCGCACCCAGTCGGCCCGCGCGATTCTCGCGTGGCGCAGCGTGGCGGCGCTGTTGGCGATCGAGCGTTCGCCCGGCAGGTCTTGCGTGGTGTGATCGAACACCTCGAGCTGGTGGTCGATGCCGCGGCTGCCGTCGGCGTCGCTGAAATGCGTCATCAGCGAAATCTCGTCGACCTGCGGCAGCGCGTTCAGGCGCGTCCAGGCGGAGCGGAAGCGCTCGGGCGTGAAGCCCAGCCGGTTCATGCCCGAATTCATCTTCAGGAACACGCGCTGCGGCACCTGCGTCTTGTGGGCGGCCAGCATGTCGATCTGCGCGTCGCAGTGCACCGTGTGCCAGAGATCGAGCCGCGAGCAGAGTTCGAGGTCGCGCGGCTCGAACACGCCTTCGAGCAGCAGCACCGGCCCGCGCCAACCGAGCGCGCGCACGCGTTCGGCCTCGGCCAGGTCGAGCAGCGCGAAGCCGTCGGCGCCGCGAAAGGCGTCGAACACGCGCTCGATGCCGTGCCCGTAGGCATTGGCCTTGACGACGGCCCAGACGCGGGCTTCGAGCGCCGAGCGGCGGGCGCGATCGAGGTTGTGGCGCAAGGCCGCGGTATGGATGGTGGCGAGGATGGGACGAGGCACGATGAACCCGATGGCTGAGCTGAAAACATTCGCACGACCACGCCGCAAAAGGCGGCGTGTGGCGTCATTTTGACATTGCACCCCCATGCTATAACCGCGCATTCCGCCAGTACCGCGGCCTTTTTCCACTATCGCCAGCAGCCCCATTCTCTGGCCAGCCAGCCCATCGATGAAGCGCGGTTTCTACACCATCATGTCGGCCCAGTTCTTTTCGTCGCTGGCCGACAACGCGCTTTTCGTTGCAGCGGTGGAACTCATGCGGAGCAACGGCGCGCCCGAGTGGCAGCGCGCGGCGCTGGTGCCGATCTTCACCATCTTCTATGTCGCGCTGGCGCCGCTGGTCGGTGCCTTCGCCGATGCCTTGCCCAAGGGCCGGGTCATGTTCATCAGCAACGCGATCAAGGTGGTGGGCTGCCTAATGATGCTGTTCGGCACGCATCCGCTGCTGGCCTATGCAGTCGTCGGCTTGGGCGCCGCAGCCTATTCGCCGGCCAAGTACGGCATCCTGACCGAGCTGCTGCCGGCCTCCCAACTGGTCAAGGCCAACGGCTGGATCGAGGGCCTGACCATCGCCTCGATCATCCTGGGCATCGTGCTCGGCGGGCAGCTGGTGGGCCATACGCTGTCGACCCAGCTGCTCGCGATCGACCTGCCCGTGGTGGACACCGGCATCGACACGGCACCCGAGGCCGCGATCGCGGCACTGATCTTCGTCTACATGCTGGCCGCCTGGTTCAACACCCGCATCCCCCACACCGGCGTCGAGATGCGGCCGCTGCGCGCCAATCCGCAGCACGGCTTCGTGCGCAATCTGGCCGCGCTCTTGCCCGATTTCTGGCACTGCAACTCGCGGCTCTGGCGCGACAAGCTCGGCCAGATCTCGCTGTCGACGACGACCTTATTCTGGGGTGCGGGCGGCAATCTCAAGTACATCGTGCTGGCCTGGGCCTCGCTGGCGCTCGGCTACAACACGGCGCAAGCCTCCGCGTTGACCGGCGTGGTCGCGATCGGCACCGCGATCGGCGCGATCGTCGCTTCTCTTCGCATGCGGCTCGACATGGCGACCCGCGTGATCCCGCTGGGCATCAGCATGGGCCTGTTGCTGATCGGGATGAACGCCATTGGCAACCTCTGGGTGGCAGTGCCGTTCCTGATTCTGCTGGGCGGACTCGGGGGCTTCCTGGTGGTGCCCATGAATGCGCTGCTGCAGCACCGCGGCCATAACCTGATGGGCGCCGGCCGTTCGATCGCGGTGCAGAACTTCAACGAGAATGCCAGCATTCTGATCCTCGGCGCGTTCTATAGCGCCTGCACCGGCTTCGGCCTCTCGGCCTACTGGGCCATCACCGCCTTCGGGCTCGTGGTGGCCGGCTTCATGTGGCTCATCAAGCGCTGGCACAAGAACAACCTGCGCCAATACCCCGAGGAGGTCGAGCACCTCCTCGCCATCGCACGCAGCGACAAACACCATTGACCTGACCAGGCCTGACTGTTTTGCCGGCACTCGCGCTCGTCGTCAACGCCTTCGTGTGGGGCGTTTCCTGGTTCCCCTTCCGCCAGATCGAATCCCACGGCCTGCATCCGGTCTGGGCCACGGCACTGATCTATGCGCTGATCTTCGTGGCGATGGGGTGGCTGCGCCGGCATGCGTGGCAGGCTTTCTCCGTGCATCCGGCCCTGGTGCTGCTCGGGCTGGCAGCCGGCCTCACCAACCTGTGCTTCAACTGGGCGGTGACAGCGGGCGATGTGGTGCGCGTGGTGCTGCTTTTCTATCTGATGCCGCTGTGGAGCGTGCTGCTGGCCTGGATCTTTCTCGGCGAGCGCCCGACGCCCGCGGTGCTCGCGCGCGTGGCGCTGGCGCTGGTGGGCGTGGCGGTGGTGCTCAAGACGCCCGAGGTCGACTGGCCGGTGCCCGCAAGCCTCGCGGACTGGCTCGGCGTCGCGGCAGGCTTCAGCTTCTCGGTGACCAATATCCTGCTGCGCCGGCTGCGCGCAGCAGCCGCCGAATCGCGCGCGCTTGCCGTGTTCGGCGGCTGTGCGCTGGTGGCCGGCGCGACCGCGCTGGCCGGCACCGCGCTCGGCGCCATCGCGGCGCCGCCGCCGCTCGCGGCCGCGCCCGGCTGGCTGGGCTGGGCCGCTTTGCTGGGTGCGGGCTTCGTCTTCGCCAACTTCTGCCTGCAGTACGGCGCCGCGCGCCTCACGGCCAGCGCCACTGCGGTCATCATGCTGTCGGAAGTGCTGTTCGCGAGCGTCTCGTCGGTGGCGCTCGGCGCGGGCACCATGGACACCCGCATCTGGATCGGCGGTGGGTTGATCGTGCTGGCGGCGCTGTGGTCGTCGTTTGCGCGAACGCCCAACGGCGAGGATGATCGACGCACTTCCCTCCTGAAGGACATGCCATGACCAGCGTTTACGACTTCGAGGCCCGGCAGATCGACGGCAAGGCCGTGCCGCTCTCCAAGTACAAGGGCAAGGTGCTGCTGATCGTCAACACGGCCAGCAAGTGCGGCTTCACCCCGCAGTTCGAGGGGCTCGAAGCGCTGCACGAAAAGTACGCCGACAAGGGCCTCGCGGTGCTCGGTTTTCCCTCCAACCAGTTCGGCAACCAGGACCCGGGCAGCAACGAGGAGATCGGCGCCTTCTGCGTCCAGAACTACGGCGTGAGCTTTCCGATGATGGAGAAGATCGAGGTCAACGGTTCCGGTGCCACGCCACTCTACAAATGGCTCACCAAGGAAGCGCCGGGCCTCTTGGGCAGCACCGCGATCAAATGGAACTTCACCAAGTTCCTGGTCGGCAAGGACGGGCGGGTGATCAAGCGCTACGCGCCGCTCGACACGCCGGCCTCGATGACGCGCGACATCGAGTCGGCACTGACGGCCTGAGCGCCGGGCACCGTCAGAATCGGAAGTCCGCGGTCTTCGAACCGCGGCCGAGCGTTACGGTCTGACTCTTCGTCATGCCTTCGGTGGCTGCCTCGACGGTGTAGCGGCCGGCGGGAAGGTCGATCAGGCACACCGGCCCCGACGCGCGCATCGCGAGCGCCGTCGCGCCATTGGCATCCTTGATCGTCACCGCGATCTCGGCCAGGTAGGCACCGTCCGCGCGCGCGAACAGCAGCGACAGCGGATGGTCCTTCATCGCCGCGCGCATCGCCGTGGATTCGTCCGAGCCGATGCCGCCGCACGCGAAGCGCGCGCTGCCCTGCACCTTCATGGCCGGCATGGCCGTGGCGTCCACGGACTGGGCTTGCGCCATCCATGGCGCAGCGGCACACGCGCAGACGACGGCGCCGCGCAGAAGAAGGGATTGGAAGGAGGTATGCATCGACAAGCTCCCGAAATGAACGATGGGAGATGGTCGCGCCCAGCGGTGCGCCGGCGGGTCGGACCACAGCCCCTCGGCGTGTGCGATCAAGCCGCCGAAAGCGCCTCGTCGAGCAGTTCCACCCAGTGCCGCACTGGGATCTCGCTGCCGCTTTGCAGATGCGTGATGCAGCCGATGTTGGCCGAGACGATGGTCTCGGGTTTCAACTGGTTCAGGTGGCCAAGCTTGCGGTCGCGCAGCGGGTAGGCCAGTTCGGGCTGCAGTACCGAGTAGGTGCCGGCCGAGCCGCAGCACAGGTGCGATTCGTTCATCGCGATCTGCACGTCGAAGCCCAGTGCGCGCAGGTTCGCTTCGACGCCGCCGCGCAGCTTCTGTCCATGCTGGAGCGTGCATGGCGGGTGGTAGGCGACGACGCCGGACGGCGCGTTGACGCGCTCTTTCAACAGCGGCACGAGTTCGGGCAAGAGCTCGCTCAGGTCGCGCGTGAGCGCGCTGACGCGTTCGGCCTTCGCCGCATAGGCCAGGTCCTCGCGCAGGATGTGGCCGTACTCGCGCACGGTGACGCCGCAGCCCGAGGCGTTCATCACGATCGCCTCCACCACGCCGCCTTCGACGTAGGGCCACCAGGCATCGATA
Source organism: Variovorax sp. LjRoot84 (assembly GCF_964254305.1). Classification (NCBI taxonomy): domain Bacteria; kingdom Pseudomonadati; phylum Pseudomonadota; class Betaproteobacteria; order Burkholderiales; family Comamonadaceae; genus Variovorax; species Variovorax sp. LjRoot84. The sequence goes on along the minus strand of NZ_CAXUTE020000001.1, from coordinate 318,556 downwards.
TTGGCGCGCATCTGGGCCTTGCCGCCGTCGTGGTCGTTGAGATGGAACTTCACCGCACCGCAGCAGCCCGCGGTGGGCGCGATCACGGCCTCGATGCCGGCCGCGTCGAGCACGCGCGCCGTGGCGCTGTTGATGTTGGGCGCCATCGAGGGCTGCACGCAGCCGGCCAGCATCAGCATCTTGCGCGCATGCGTGCGCATGGGCCAAACGCCCGCCGGTTGAGGCGCCGGCACCTTGGCCCGGAGCTTGGCCGGCAGCAGGCCGCGCACCGACTGGCCCAGCTTCATCGCGGGGCCGAAGAGCGGCGAAGGCAGCGCCTCCTTCAAGGTCCAGCGCAGCGCGCTTTCCATGGCCGGACGCGGCACCTTCTCGTCGACGATCTTGCGGCCGATGTCGACCAGGTGGCCGTATTGCACGCCGCTCGGGCAGGTGCTTTCGCAGTTGCGGCAGGTGAGGCAGCGGTCCAGATGCAGTTGCGTGCTGCGCGTCGGCGCTTTGCCTTCGAGCACCTGCTTGATCAGGTAGATGCGTCCGCGCGGGCCGTCGAGCTCGTCGCCGAGCAGCTGGTAGGTCGGGCAGGTGGCGGTGCAGAAACCGCAGTGCACGCACTTGCGCAGGATCGCCTCGGCTTCGCGGCCGTCGGCGGTGCCCTGGAATTCGGGAGCGAGTTCGGTTTGCATGAGGCTACGCGTCAGTCCGCGGGGTAGAGCCGTGCGCGATCGAAGACGGCGTGGGGGTCGAACTCTCGCATCAGCGCACGGTGAATGCGCGCGAGCGGCGGGCTCAGCGCGTCGAAGCGGCCGAGCACGCGATGGCCACGCTCGGCCGAGGGCATGAACAGCGTCGCATGCCCGCCGACCGCGCGGGCTGCCGCTCGCAGTTTCGGGCCCTCGTCGGGCGACGCCAGATACCAGCGCTGTGCGCCATGCCATTCGATCAGGGGCGAGCCCTCGAGCGCCAGAACCGGTGCGGCCTGCGGCACCGACAGGCGCCACAGATCGCGCGCGGCGCGCGCGCCGAACCATCGCAGGCGTTGATCGCGCGCAGCCTGCCATTCGGCCTGGGCCTGCGCGGGGTCTTGCCGCTCTCCGCCGAGGTGGGCACAGGCGGCCGCCACCGCCGCCACCGCGCCGCGCAATCGCAGCCAGAGCCGGCCTGTATCGCCCTCTTCCAGCCAGCGGCTCGCGTTGAGCGGCAAGGGCTGGCCGCCCCAGCCGTTGAGCAGGCGCAGCGCATCGGCCTGGTTGCATTCGAATGCGAGGGTGGCTTCGGCGGGCGGAACGGGCAGCACCTTGAGGCTGACATCGGCGATGACGCCCAGCGTCCCCAGCGAGCCGGCCAGCACGCGCGAGACGTCGTAGCCGGCGACGTTCTTCATGACCTGGCCGCCGAAGCTGAGCAGTTCGGCGCGGCCGTTGATCAAGGTGGCGCCCAGCACATAGTCGCGCACCGCACCGACGCTGGCCCGCGCCGGGCCGCTCAGGCCCGCCGCGACCATGCCACCGACCGTTGCGCCTTCATCGAAATGCGGCGGCTCGAATGGCAGGCACTGGCCCTGTTCGGCCAGCAGGGCTTCGAGCTGCGCCAGCGGTGTGCCGGCGCGCACGGTGACGACCAGTTCGCTCGGCTCGTAGCTCGTGATGCCCGAGAGCGCGGCGGTGGAAAGCGGCTCGCCCTGCGGCGGTTCGCCATAGAAGTCCTTGGTGCCGCCGCCGCGGATGCGCAAAAGCGCGCCGTCGGCGGCTGCGGCGCGGATGCGCTCGACGATCTGGCGAAGGGCTGGATCCATGCGGCCGATCGTACAGCCCGCAATACCCTTCAATCAGTGAAGAAATGGACGGGCAGTCCTGACACTTCCACGCGCATCGAGAGCACCTGGCCGGAGGCGGGCCGCTGCTCGATCTCGGCCGCGGGCCGGCCCTTGCGCGCGCTGGTGACGAAGAGCGTGCGCAGATCGTCGCCGCCGAAGCAAGGCATGGTGGGGCACTGCACGGGTGTGGGAAGCGCATCCACCTGCTCGCCCGAAGGCGCGAAGCGCAGCAGTTGGCCGCCCTCGAACATTGCAACCCAATAGTGGCCCTCGGCGTCGATGGTGGCGCCGTCGGGCCGGCCTTCGTAGCGCAGCGGCGACTCGGGCGTCCAGCCCTCGGGTTTGGCATCGAACTGCCGGAACACGCGCGGGCGCGAGAGCGCATTGGCCTCCGCCGCCCAGTCCCAGGCGCGCACGCGGTGTGCCGCGGTGTCGGCCCAGTAGAGCGTCGTGGCATCGAGCGAGAAGGCCAGGCCGTTGCCGGTGGTGACCTCGTTCGCCATCTGCGTGAGCTGCGGCGCATCGCCGCTCTGCGCGTCGAGACAGTAGAGCGCAGCGTTCGGCCGGTCCTTGGCCTCGTTCAGCGTACCGGCCCAGAAGCGGCCCCATGCGTCGCACTTGCCGTCGTTGAAGCGCATGGTGCGCACGTCATGGTCGACGTTCACGATGACCGAGAGCGGGCCGCCCCATTCGCCCGCCCGGTAGATGCCGTCGCGCAGCGCGATCACCAGGCCGCCGCTCACAGCCGGCGCCATGCAGCCGGGCTCGGCGGGCAGACGCCATCGCTCGACCGTGTGGCCACCGATCTCGCCGCGGGTTCGCAGCACGGCGCGGCCCGGAATGTCGAGCCAGTAGAGCGAGCGTTCGTGCGGATGCCAGAACGGGGATTCACCGAGCTGGCAGAGGCTGTCGTCGAGCGTGGTCCACATGGCGCCAGCTTAGGCGAAAAAAAGCCCGCTCGCGCCGAAGCGCTCGCGGGCCGAACATCCAAGGGAGACCTTGCTTGCTTGAAATGATCCGTTTCGTTTCAGCGGTTGTAGGCGGTTTCGCCGTGGGCCGAGATGTCGAGGCCTTCGCGCTCTTCTTCCTCGCTCACGCGCAGACCGATGGTGAGGTCGACGATCTTGTAGGCGATGAAGGACACCACGCCAGACCACACGATGGTCAGCAGCACGGCCTTGAGCTGGATCCAGACCTGGGCGCCGATGCCGTTGGACACCACGCTGGCCGTAACCCAGTCGCCCACCAGGCCGGGGCCGCCGAGCGCCTGGGTGTTGAACACGCCGGTGAGTAGCGCGCCGACGATGCCGCCCACGCCGTGGACGCCGAACACGTCGAGCGAGTCGTCCGCGCCAAGCATCTTCTTCAAGCCATTGACGCCCCAGAGGCAGGCGAAGCCGGCGACGAAGCCGATCACGATCGCGCCCATCAGGCCGACGTTGCCGGCGGCCGGCGTGATGGCCACCAGGCCGGCGACAGCACCCGAGGCGGCGCCCAGCATCGAGGCCTTGCCCCGCATCAACGCTTCACCGATGCACCATGCGAGCACGGCAGCGGAAGTGGCCGAGAAGGTGTTCATGAAGGCCAGCACGGCGCTGGTGCCCGCTTCGAGCGCGGAGCCGGCGTTGAAGCCGAACCAGCCGACCCACAGCAGCGAGGCGCCGACCATGGTGAGCGTGAGCGAATGCGGCGTGAAGGATTCCTTGCCGTAGCCGATGCGCTTGCCAATCAGGAAGGCGCCGACCAGGCCGGCGACGGCGGCGTTGATGTGCACCACGGTGCCGCCCGCGAAGTCGAGCGCGCCCCACTGCCAGATGAGGCCGGCCTTGGCGTTCATGGCATCGACCACATCCTTGCTGGCATAGGCGTCCGGGCCCATCCAGAACCAGACCATGTGCGCGATCGGCGCGTAGCTGAAGGTGAACCACAGCGCCATGAAGAGCAGCACGGCCGAGAACTTGATGCGCTCGGCGAAGGCGCCCACGATCAGGCAGCAGGTGATGCCGGCGAAGGTGGCCTGGAAGGCGGCGAACAGCAGCTCGGGGATATAGACGCCCTTGCTGAAGGTCGCGCCCGGCGCGAAGGTGCCGGCGGCCGAATCGAAGACGCCCTTCATGAAGATCCGGTCGAATCCACCGATGAAGGAGTTGCCCTCGGTGAAGGCGAGGCTGTAGCCGTAGATGAGCCACAGCACCACGATCATCGAGAAGGTGACCATGACCTGCATCAGCACCGACAGCATGTTCTTGCTGCGCACCAGGCCGCCGTAGAACAGCGCCAGGCCGGGGATGGTCATCATGATGACGAGCAGCGTGGACAGCAGCATCCAGCTGGTGTCGCCCTTGTTGAACGAGGGTGCCGGCGCGGCGGCCGGCGCAGCTGCGGCTTCTGCGGCGGGTGCGGCCGCGGCCGGTGCGGCAGCGGGGGCTGCAGCAGGCGCGGCGGCCGGCGCCGAGGCTGCGGGCGCTTCAGCCGCGGGCGCCGCCGGCGGCGTCTGGGCAAAGCCGGCGGTGCCGGCAGCGAGCACGCTCAGGCCGAGCGCGAGAGAGACGAGCAATTTTTTCATGTCGATTTTTCTTTCGTGCCTTGAAGTCAAAGAGCTTCGCGGCCTGTTTCTCCGGTACGAATGCGAACGACCTGCTCCAGGTTGTAGACAAAAATCTTGCCGTCGCCGATCTTGCCGGTGCGTGCGGCGCTTTCGACGGCTTCGATCACGCGCTCGACGAGCTCGTCGGCCACGGCGGCCTCGATCTTGACCTTCGGCAGGAAATCGACCACGTACTCCGCGCCGCGGTAGAGCTCGGTGTGGCCCTTCTGGCGACCGAAGCCCTTGACCTCCGTCACGGTGATCCCTTGCACACCGATCGCCGAGAGCGCTTCGCGCACCTCGTCGAGCTTGAACGGTTTGATGATGGCTGTGACCAGCTTCATGATGTTTCTCCTTTGGATGGAACAGGTCTGCGCGCTGTATGGATCAGAGCGTCTTGGTCAGCGTGACGATGAAGCGCGCCTTGTTGGGCGACCAGGTGGGTGCGCCGAAGCCCAGGTCGGGGCCGGACACCAGCAGGTACGAGCTCTTCTTGTTGGCGCCCTGCACCGAGCCGGCCAGCGACAGGCCGTTGCCGAAGTCATAGGAAGCGCCCACGTTGTAGTCGACGTAGCTCTTGTAGCCCAGGCTGCGGATGTCGCTGCTCATGCGCGTGTAGCCCAGCGCTGCCTTCAGCGTGACCTTGGGCACGATCTCCTTGGTGTAGGAGAGATTGAGGTAGCCGGTGTTGCGCCCCTTCAGGCCCGAGCCGTCACGCTCGCCAGCGTAGTTGAAGTAGTCCTTCGAGACGGTGTGGGAGTACTTGAAGGTGAAGGCGCCGATGGCCTCGTTGGCATAGGTGGCCGCGCCGTAGAGCTCGGTGGTGTTGCCGCGGGCGTTGCCCGGGTAGATGTAGGCGAGCGCACCGAAGTCGAGGTCGAACACGCCGGCCTTGAACTTGTAGCCGCCATAGATGTCGCTCTCGATGTCGTTGCCCGCGAGCCAGTTGACGCTGGAGTTCCAGTTGCCGATGTAGAAGCCGCTCTCGCCGAAAGCGTAGTCGAAGCCGCCCTGGATGGCGGGCTTGAAGGCCTTGGTCTTGGCGAAGCCGTTGCTACCGAGCACGTCCTGATCCTGACCGCGGAACTTGTAGTTGCTGGTGAGCGCAACATTGCCCGTGAGCTGGGCGCTCGCGATCAGGGGCATGGCAGCCAGCGAGACAACGGCCAGGGCAGAGGCGGTTTTACGGTGCATCATCGAGAGACTCCGGAGGTTTTGGAATGGAATGGAAGCCATCTCAAAGCAGGGAGCGTGCCAAACCGACCGTTCCGCACTGAGAAGGGCCTGGGACAGGTGCACATTGCAACAATGAGCAAAAGATGGGCGCACCATCTTGGGGAAGGGGAGAAGAATGAGCTTGTCTTTGGTGCAAAGCCGTGCCTTGCTGGGCCTGGAAGCCGCCAGTGTCACGGTCGAGGTGCATCTGGCCAACGGGCTGCCCAGCTTTACGCTGGTCGGCCTGGCCGATGTGAAAGTGAAGGAAGCGCGCCGATCGGAGGCAATAAAGTCTGTCGGGTGCTTCGTTTCGCCGCCCCCTAGTGTGGTGTTGCGCGCTTGTGGGAACTTAATTGAAGAGCGGGTCTCCGATGCTCTACTACGAAGCAGAGTGGAGAACGCAAGTGCGAGTGGCCCCCGAGATTGTGCTGACCGATGAGGAGCGAGCCGAGTTGACGCGGCTGGCTCGTTCCAAGCTCACCAGCGTGAGGCTGGCGCTGCGCGCGCGCATCGTGTTGCTGGCTTCGCAGGGGCTGCAGAACAAGGAGATTGCCGCGCAGGTGGGTGTGGGCCGGGTGCAGGTGTCGCGCTGGCGTGAGCGCTATCTCGAGTCGAGGCTTGCGGGCATCGAGCGCGATCTGCCACGCGGGGTGCCGCCGGTGAAGGTGGACGTTGCTCGCCTGGTGGCGTTGACGACCCAGAGCACGCCCGAGGCGGCCACGCACTGGAGCACGCGCAAGATGGGCGCCGAGTTGGGCGTCAGCGCCAGCACCGTCATGCGCCATTGGCACGCCCACGGCTTGAAGCCGCACATCGTGCGCGGCTTCAAGATCTCGCGCGACCCGAAGTTCGTCGAGAAGCTCGAAGACATCGTGGGGCTGTACATGTCGCCACCCGAGCATGCGCTGGTGCTGTGCTGCGACGAGAAGAGCCAGGTGCAGGCGCTGGACCGCACGCAGCCCGGGCTGCCGCTGAAGAAGGGGCGCGCGGCCACCATGACGCACGATTACAAGCGCAACGGCACGACCACGCTGTTCGCCGCGCTCAACGTGCTGGACGGCCAGGTCATCGGCCAGTGCCAGCAGCACCACACCCACATCGAGTGGCTGAAGTTCCTGCGCCAAATCGATCGCCAGACGCCCAAGGACAAGACGCTGCACCTGATCGCCGACAACTACGCCACGCACAAGCATCCGGCCGTGCAGGAGTGGCTGGCCAAGCACCCGCGCTTCAACATGCACTTCACGCCCACCTCGGCGTCGTGGCTGAACATGGTCGAGCGGTTCTTTCGCGACATCACCACCGAGCGGCTGCGCCGAGGCGTGTTCACCAGCGTGCCCGAACTCGTCGCTGCCATCGACGAGTATGTCGCGCATCACAACATCAAGCCCAAGCCGTTTATCTGGACCAAGAGCGCTCGCGACATCCTGCAGAAGGTCATCCGTGCCAATCGCCGCTTAAGTTCCAAACAGAACGCAACACTACACTAGAAGGTCGGGCGTGACGGGCACCAAAAGCGTCTTGAATCAAAGGCGACGATGCGGGACTGACCGGAGCCGGCGGAGCCCCGGCTCAATCTTCAGCGCCAGTACGTGACGCCGTCGTTGCACTTCCACGCCGTCTTGTCATCAGTGACCCCCGTGCTGACAACAGGGAGGCCCCTAGAGTCCATGCCAATGGATGTGACCAGGTCGCCCTCTTTGTGCCCAACCTTCTTGCAGTCGTGCTCCTTCACGAAGGCGTGCCAACGCTCACGCTTGTACAGTGCGCCTGCGACAGGTACGCCGATGGCCACCGCAAGTAGCAAAGTAGTCCCGAGCACAGGAAGCGCTCTGCGAAAGCCGCCTGTTCTTCCGGTAGTGCTCCCGTGATTCACGTTGTGCAGCATCGGGCCATTTTCTACGCGATTGAGGCTTCCGGGTGCCGGCGATGCTCAACACAATTTGGGGAAAAACTGGCTGGGCGCGCTCACCAGGAGCGACGGGAGCCATCGGCCCGGAGGCAGGGCCTCTTGCGCGCGAGAAACGTGAGGAGTAAAATCGCCTCACGAATCTCACGGAGCTGTCATGAACCAAACCTCCGCCAAAGAACCGCATGATGCCGTCCAGGCGCTCGTGGCGCGCATCGACAGCATGCGTGAGGCAAGCCGCCTCATCATCAGCGAGCTTTCCCGGACCCTCACCGGGCCCAGGGACAAGAAGCTGACCCTCCATGTGCGCGAGGCGATCAACGAGCTGGAGCGTCAATCGATCCAGGCGTTGGTGGATGAGGTTGAGCCCAGGCGCCCGGCGGCCACCCGCATCGATCTCGAGAAGCGCGCCATCGACGCCGTCCTGCAGGGCACCGAGTGGAGCTCGGCCGCCGAAATTGGACAGCGGCTTGACGCGAAGGCAGCAAACCCGCACGCGGCCGTGAGCCGCTGGCAGCAGAGCGGGCGCATTTTCGGCATCGACCACCGCGGCAAGAAAATCTACCCAGCCTACATTTTCGATGCGACCTGGCAGCCCTTGCCGGCGGTCAAGAAGATCCTGGCGGTCCTGGACGACTATTCGCCCTTCCGGGTTGCGGCATGGTTCGAGTCCACCAATTCGTCCCTGGGCGGAAAGCGTCCGCGCGAGGTGATTGCGAGCGCCCCGGATGCCGTCGTGGCCGCCGCGGAAGACCACAAGGTGGGTGCGGTGCATGGCTAGCCCAGCACCTCTCCTGCCTTCTCCGCCAAAGTCGTTCCGCACCCTGCCGCATAAGGCTGGAGTCTGGTATCGCGTGCATCCGTACGACGCAACCACGGGGAAGTACGCGCCGGCCGCCTTCAACGCATCGGGGCTCGGCAACGCTCGATTCAGCCCCCTTTTCAATCCGGTCTCGAAAAAGCCGATTCCGACGATCTATGCGGCCAAGAGTGAGCGCGGAGCCATTGCGGAGATCGTCCTGCACGACGTCCCCACCCCGTCGGCTGGCTACCTGCATGACCTTGAGCGCGACTACCGCGCCAACCTTCACCTGAGCCGCATTCGTGCGCCGGCGGTCCGGCTGGTCAACATGACGACCATGGGTCTCCAGGCCGCCGGCCTGAAGCCGATCGACCTCTTCGAGGGCGAGAAGGACGACTACCCCAGGACCCAGGAATGGGCGCTATGGATTTGGCAGAACATACCGGACGCCCAAGGATTGCGGTGGATGTCCAAGCGGGACAACCAGTGCGAGGTGATCATGCTCTTCGGCGATCGGATGAACCCGTCGGACGTCGTCGACGATGGCAGTTCACAGCCGCTGCAGGCGCACGAGGACCTTGTCATCGAACTGCTGGATGAGATGGGTGCCGGGGCCTACCCCTCCATCTGACGAGGCCTGCCAGGCACGTCGGAACACCCATCACCGCGTTCGAACCCATCGACGGAAACAATCCACGCCGCGGCCGGCCGCCCTGCCCGATTGGCCAAGCCACACGCCAGATCGCGGAAGCAGAGGCTCGAAATGATGAATCTGGTCGTAAGCCTGGACGAGCGCCGGAGGAGATGAAACCATTTTTGCCGATCATTCAGTCGGCCAAGTTTACGTAAAAATCCAATTGCGACAACAGCTTATGTTTCTTCACCGCAGCCAGAATGAAGTTTTTGCCGGTTTTTCTGCCACCACTGTTCAGAGCAGCCCGCGCCCCGCCAGGTTGCGCATCAGCGCACCGATGCCGAAGGACCAGCGCACGGCCTGGTCCGAATGCACGACGCGGTTCTCCAGCGCGCCGAGTTCGGGCGCCGAGATGGTCACGCGATCGCCGACCACATGGGTGAAGCCCTGGCCCGGACCGTGGCGGTCCTGCGTGGGTGCGAACATGGTTCCGAGGAAGAGCACCAGACCGTCGGGGTAGGCATGGTGCGGGCCGATCGCCTGCGACACGATGTCCAGCGGATCGCGGCTGATCAGCGAGAGCGAGCTTTCGCCTTCGAGCACGAAGCCTTCAGGGCCCGCGACGCGCAGCGCCACCGTGATGCGACGCACCTCGTCGATGCCGAAGTGGGCATCGAAGAGGCGGATGAAGGGGCCGATCGCGCACGAAGCGTTGTTGTCCTTGGCCTTGCCGAGCAGCAGCGCGCTGCGGCCTTCGAAGTCGCGCAGGTTGACGTCGTTGCCCAAGGCGGCGCCCAGCGTCTGACCGCGGCTGTTGATCGCAAGCACCACCTCGGGCTCGGGGTTGTTCCAGACCGAACCCGAATGGATGCCGATGTCGGCGCCGGTGCCCACCGAGGCCAGCACCGGCGCCTTGGTGAAGATCTCGGCATCGGGGCCGATGCCGACCTCGAGGTACTGCGACCAGGCGCCCTGCGCGATCAGCACCTCCTTGACCTGCGCCGCCTGCGGCGAGCCGGGCACGATGCCCGCGAGGTTGTCGCCGAGCACGCCGCCGAGCGCCGCGCGGATCGACTCGGCCTTCGACGCGTCGCCGCGCGACTGCTCCTCGATCACGCGCTCCAGCAGGCTGGCGACGAAGGTCACGCCGCTGGCCTTGACGGCCTGCAGATCGCAGGGCGCGAGCAGCCAGGGCTGGCCGGGATCGCGCCCGGCCTCGTCGCTGTTGGCCAGCACCGCGTCGAGCGCGGCGATGCGGGGCGTGATGTTGTCGCGCAGGCCCTGCTGCACGGCACCCACGGCATCGTCGAGCTCGAGCAAGTGGCTCGCGGTGGGCGCGATGCGCGTTAGGTCGTGCAGGCCGCCTTCGTGCACGGCCACCAGCGTCGGCCCGAGCCCGGGCTGCCAGAGGCGTCCGATCAGGGTGGCGCGCTCGGCATCGCGAGGCAGGCTGGTGGCGGGCGAGAGGATCGGGGGCATGCGAGGTCTCCAGAATGAACGGGCCGATGAGCCGGCCTCTGCATGGGCGATCGTACGGGACTGTCAGCGTGCCGTGTGGGCCTGCCCCGCCGCGCGCACGCGCGCGACGCTCTGCGGCAGGTCTTTCCAGGCTGTAGCCTGCGGCGCGAAGCGCGCGCGCATGTAGCCGGCCAGCTCGGCGATCTGCGCATCGTCGAGCGCTTCGCCGAAGGCCGGCATGAAGCCGATCTCGCGCGAGGCCGGCTCGCGCACGCCGTCGAGGATGGTGCGCAGCAGGTTGTCCGGCCGCTCGCTCGTGAGATTGCTGTTGAGCGCGAGCGGCGTGTTCACGCCCAGCAGGGTCGGCCCGTTGCCGTCGTGGTGGCAGGCGGCGCAGGCGCCGTCGAACATGCGCTGGGCGGAGCCTAGCAACTGGCCCTGGCCGGCGGCCGCGGCGGCGACCGCGCGCCGCGCCTGCGCGCTCGCTTCGGCATCGCTGGCGGCCGGATTGAAGGAAGCGAGGTAAGTGGCCATCGCGCGGATGTCGTCATCAGGCACTGCCGCCAACTCGCGCACCACCTCGGCCATCGGGCCACCGGCCATGCCGTGCCGCGGGCTGTGGCCGTTGCGCAGGTAGCGATAGAGCGCCTCGGCGTTCCAGGGCACAGCCGCCTTCGAGAGGCTGGTGAGCGCCGGCGCTTCCCAGCCCTCGACCATCGCGCCCGAAAGAAAAGCGCTGCCGCCCTGCTCCGCGCCGAGCGCATTGCGCGGCGTGTGGCAGGCGCCGCAGTGGCCCAGGCCGTTGACGAGGTAGGCGCCGCGGTTCCATTCGGCGCTTTGCTGCGGCGCCGGCTGCATTGGCGCCGGATCGTGGAAGAGCGCGTTCCAGCCTGCCATCAGCGGCCGCAGGCCGAAGGGGAACTTGAGCTCCGCCTCCGGCGTGGGCGCGCGCACCGCGGGCAGCGACATGAAGTAGGCATAGAGCGCCTGCAGGTCGTCGTCGCTGGTCTTCGCGAAGGCGGTGTAGGGGAAGGCCGGGTAGAGATGGTGGCCGTCGCGCGAGATGCCCTCGCGCATCGCGCGCTGGAAGGCGCTGAAGGACCAGCGGCCCAGGCCGGTCTCGGCATCGGGCGTGAGGTTGGTGGTGTAGATGGTGCCGAAGGGCGTCTCCATCGCACGGCCGCCGGCGTTGGGCGTTCCGCCCGGCGCGGTGTGGCAGACGGCGCAGTCGCCGATGGCGGCGAGCGTGCGGCCGCGTTCGATGGTGGATTGGCTGTAGACGGGGGCGCTGAGGGTGACGGGGGCGATCGTCGAGCGCCAGCCCATGAGGCCGGCGATGACGCCGAGGCCGCCGATGACGAGGGCGATCGCACTGGCTGCCTTGCTCCTTCCCCCTCTGGGAGAAGGCTGGGATGGGGGCACGACGGCGCCACCATCGAACGCTGGGTTGCCCCCACCCCCACCCTCCCCCAAAGGGAGAGGGAGTGAAGACGGGTTCAGCGCAGCACGCACCACTTCCGGCGTGAACGGCGGCGCCCTGAACCGCACCCCCGTCGCATCGAAGATCGCATTCGCAATCGCCGCCGTGCCAGGCACCGAGGACGACTCGCCCGCTCCGAGCGGCGGCTCGCCGGGCCGCTGCATGTGCATGACCTCGATCACCGGCACGTCGCGGAAATTGACGATCGGGTAGCTGCCCCATTCGCGGCTCGCGACCACGCCCGGGTTGGGCGCGCTCTGCGGCGCGAACTGCACGCGCTCCTTCAACGCGCGGCTCGTGGTCTGGATCACGTTGCCGTGGATCTGGTGTTCAACCCCGGCCGGATTGACCATCAGCCCCGCGTCGTGCCCCACCACCACGCGACGCACGTGCACCTCGCCGGTCTTGCGATTGACCTCGACATCGGCCACCCATGCCGACCATGCCGCGCCGAAGCCCGGCCACTTGCTGTGCACGTAGCGCGCGTAGGCGAAGCCTTGCCCGAAGAGCACGTCACCACCGGGTCCGAGGCCGCCGTCGGCATACTCCTGCGGCCCGGTGCGCATGCGCCAGCCGGCCTTCTGCGCGGTCTCGCGCACCAGCTCGGCCGCGCGCGGATCGTTCAGGTGGCGCAGGCGGAACGCGACCGGGTCGACGCCGGCCGCGGTGGCCAGTTCGTCGACGTAGGACTCGTGCGCGAAGGAGCTCGGCAGCGCCGACACGCCGCGCAGCCACGAGGCGCGCACGATCGGCGCCATGTCGTTGACCTTGACGCGCAGGTTGCCGTACGCATAGGGCGGGCGCGCGGTGCGGTCGCCCATCTCGAAGGCCTGGGCCGCAGGCTCGATGGTGCGGGTGAGCAAGAGCGCCAGCGTGGGCGCGCCGTTCGACGGGTACGAGGTCTCGAAGTCGTAAGCCGCAACGCCGCCTTCGGCATCGAGCCCGCCCTTCACCTGCATCAGCTGCGCGGCACCCTTGGGCTCCCACGCATGCTCCTGCTCGCGCGTGAGCTGCACCCGCACCGGCACGCCGGCCGCGCGCGCGAGCAGCGCGGCATCGGCCGCGACGTCGTCGGCGCCGTTGCGCCCATAGCAGCCGGCCGCCTCCATGCGCACCACATCGACCGCGACATCGTCGACGCCCATGAGCTTGGCCAGATCCGCGCGCAGCACATGCGGGTTCTGCGAGCCGGCCCACACGCGCAGTTGCACATCGCCGCCTTCGCCTTCGGGTTGCCAATGCGCGAGCGCGCACGAGGGGCCGATCGACGCGTGCATCTGGTAGGGCCAGACGTAGGTGCGCGGCATCGACTCGGCCGCATGGGCGAGCGCGCCCTCGACATCACCTTCGTCGACCAGCAGGCGCTGCGTGGCGGGGTTGGCGCGGATCGCGCCTTCGAGATCGTCGAGCGAAGGCAGGCCGGGCCAGCGCTTCCAGATCACGCGCAGTTCGCGCAGCGCCTGCTCGGCATGCTCCTCGCGCTCGGCGACGATGCCGACGAAGTCGCGGATCACCACCACGGCGCGGATGCCGGGGATGTGGGCGATCGAGGATTGGTCCACCGATTCGAGCGTGTTGCCGATGTAGTCGCCGTGGTCCGCGCCCGCATAGGGCGGGCGCACGACGCGGCCGTGCAGCATGCCGGGCGCGCGCATGTCGTGCACGAACACCAACTCGCCCGCGAGCTTGGCCGGGATGTCGACGCGCGCCACCGGGCTGCCGACGATGCGGTAGTCCTTCGGATCCTTGAGGCGGGCGCCGCCGTCGAGCTGGAGCACGGTGCGCACGCCCGCCACCAGCTCGCCGAAGCCGACGCTGAACGCGGGGTCGTCGCCCGCATGGATGCGGCCCTCGCGCACCGCGAGCAGTGAGGGCTGCACGCCGAAGCGCTCCGAAGCCTGCGCGAGAAGCCAGGCGCGTGCCTGCGCCGCCGCGAGCCGCAAGGGCGCGGCATGGATCTGCAGCGAGGCGCTGGCGATGGTCGCGCCCTGGTTCGGCGCGCGGGCGGTGTCGCCGAGCACCATGCGGATCTGCGCCAGCGGCACATCGAGCTCTTCGGCGACGATCTGCGACAGCGCGGTCTGGATGCCGGTGCCGAGATCGACATGGCCGTTGAGCGCGGTCACGCTGCCGTCGTCCCACAGCGCAAGCAGGATCTCGGGCCCTTCCGCGGGATTGCCCGACACCGTGGCCGGCTGGCCGTTGGCGACCGGCGGCGCGGGTGGCGTCTCGCGCACCACGACGAGCACGCCCTCGGCATGGAGGAAGTCGCTGCGGTTGCGCGGCAGCTCGGCGCGAAATGGTGCCCCCAGGCTCGGCACTCTCGTGTCCTCGCCGCCCCCCGAGGGGGCTACCGCGCCTTGGGGCGGCCCGGCGGCGCGGTTGTTCACGAGTCGGCGTCCTTTGCCACCATCAGCTGCGCCGCACGCTGCACCGCCGCCATGATCTCGACATGCGTGCCGCAACGGCACAGGTTGCCCGAGAGCTCGTTCCTGATCTGCGCATCGCTCGGATGCGGCTCGCGCGCGAGCAGCGCCGCCGCCTGCATCACCATGCCGTTCAAGCAGTAGCCGCATTGCGCGGCCTGCGCGTCCTCGAAACCTTGCTGGACCGGATGCCATTGCTCCCGCGAGCCCAGCCCTTCAAGCGTGGTGATGGCCCGTCCCGCAACCCCATGCGCCGGAATCACGCAGGCCCGCGCCGCCACGCCATCGACCCACACGGTGCAGGCGCCGCACTGGCCCAGGCCGCAGCCGTACTTGGGACCGTTCAGGCCCAGGTCGTTGCGCAGCACATGCAGGAGCGATGCCTCGCGCGGCACCGCGAGCGCGTGCGCGCGCCCGTTGACCTGCAGGGCGAAAGTCTCAGCGCTGGAGGCGTCCGTCACGTGTGTACATCTCCAGATCGACGAAGGTCGAGCCGTTGTGGTTCTTCGGCCCGTAGGCCACCGGGAACTCGCCGATGCGCGTGTCGCCCAGACTCTCGAGGGCCGTGACGAAGCTCTCGCGCGTGAGGTGGCGGCCGGCGCGCTTGAGCCCTTCGACGAACACGCGCGCGGCGATATAGCCCTCGAGCGCGGTGTAGCTGTCGATCTTCTCGCCGAACTCCGCGCGGTCGCGCCGGTAGTCGGCCACGATCGGCACGCGCACCAACTGCGGCGGCGGCACGATGCTGGCGGTGACCAGGCCTTCGAGCTTGCCGCCCAGGCGCTGTGCCGAACCGGCCGCGTCGGTGATGCCGACCGAGAGCGTGTAGAGCGGCGCAGCCGCACCACCGGCGCGGTAGTCGCGGATGAAGACCTCGCTCATGCGCCCGGCCATGATCATCACCACCGCGCCGGGCTTCGCCTTCGCCAGGCTCTCGCCGATGTCCTTGGCGTCGGTCGCCGCAATGGCCATCGGCAGCGCCTGCACCACCTTGACCTTGTATTCGGCCGCGAGCTGCTCGCAGGTCGCGAGGTTCGACTTGCCGAAGGCGCTGTCCTGGAACACCACGGCGATGTTGTGGATGCCGATGGTCGACAGGTGGCTGATGATCTTGCGCAGCTCCAGGTCGTAGCCCGCGCGCACATGGAACAGGTTGCGATTGAGCTTGGTGCGGAACGAGGTGGTGCCCACCAACGGCGCGAACATCGGCACGCCGGCCTTGTCGGCCAGCGGCATGGCCGCCACCAGGTTGCCGGTGGCGACGAAGCCCATCAGCGCGAACACCTTGTCCTCGTCGATCAGCTTGGCCGTGTTGACTGCCGTGCGCTGGGGCTCGTAGGCATCGTCGTAAGAGAGCAGCTCGATCTTGCGGCCGTTGACGCCACCGCCCTTGTTCACGCGGTCGAAGTAGAGCTTGATGCCGGCACGGTAGTCGTTGCCGAAATCCTGCGCCACGCCGCTGAAGACGGCCGATTGGCCGATGCGGATGCTGGTGTCGGTGACGCCGTTTTCGGCGGCGTGCGCGAAGGTCGAGAAGAAGGCGAGCGCGGCAGCGCAGCACGCCGCCGCGGCGCGTCGGGAGATGCGGGCCATCGCTCAGGCCACTTCGATGTCGGTGGACTGGATGCGCTTGACGCCCTTGGCCGCCATCTGCTTCCAGGCCGCGGCCAGCGAGCCGTTGAGGTCGATGGCGCGGGTCGCGTCCTCGATCACGTAGGCCTCGAAGCCGTGCTTGCGCGCATCGAGCGCGGTCCAGGCGACGCAGAAGTCGGTGGCCAGGCCGCTCACGAACACCGTCTTGATGCCGCGCTGCTTGAGGTAGCCGGCCAGGCCGGTCGCGGTCTTGCGGTCGGCCTCCTCGAAGGCCGAGTAGCTGTCGACGCCCTTGTGGAAGCCCTTGCGGATGATCACCTGCGCGGTCGGCAGCTTGAGGTCCTTGTGCAGCGCCGCGTCGTCCGTGCCCTGCACGCAGTGGTCGGGCCACAGCACCTGGTTGCCGTAGGCCAGCTTGATGCTGCTGAAGGGTTTCTGGCCCGGATGCGCGCTCGCGAAGGAGGCGTGGCCCTGCGTGTGCCAGTCCTGCGTGACGACGATGTTCTCGAAGGCCGTGGAGAGCTTGTTGATCACCGGCACCACCTCGGCCCCGCCCTTGACCGGCAGCGTCCCGCCGTCGACGAAGCAGTTCTGCACATCGACCACGATCAGGGCCGCGTTGGCCGCCGGCTTGATCTTCGCCGCAGCGATGAGCGGCGCCGAAAGTCCCGCGAGCCCCAGGGCTGCGGCGGACTGAAGAAAGGTTCTGCGGTGCGTGTTGTGCATGGTGTGCGCTCCTCGGGTTGAAATAATCCTGTGATCAGACGCTCAGGTACGCCCTGCGCACCTCGTCGTTGGCGGCCAGTTCGGCCATCGACGCCTGGTAGCGGATTTGTCCCTTCTCGAGCACGTAGGCGCGGTCGGACACGAGTTCGGCGAAGTGCATGTTCTGCTCCGACAGCAGGATGCTCACGCCCTGCGCCTTGAGCTCGAGGATCATGTTGGCCATCTGTTCCACGATCACGGGCGCCACGCCTTCGGAGGGCTCATCGAGCAGCACCAGGTAGGGGTTGCCCATCAGCGTGCGCGCCACGGTCAGCATCTGCTGCTCGCCGCCGCTCATGCGACCGCCCGGGCGGTTCGGCATCTCGCCGAGGTTGGGGAAGAGCTTGAACAGGCGTTCGGGCGTCCACAGCGGCGCGTCGCTGCCGTCGGCCCAGCGGCGCGCGGCCTGCTTGCCGACTTCGAGGTTCTCCATCACCGTGAGGTCGGTGAACACGCGCCGGTCCTCGGGCACGAAGCCCAGGCCCAGCTTGGCCGCGTGGTGCGGCTCGCTCTTCGAGATGTCGTGGCCCAGGAAGCGCACCGCGCCGCGGCGCTTGCTCAGCATGCCGATCAGCGCCTTGAGCGTGGTCGACTTGCCGGCGCCGTTGCGACCCATGAGCGCGACCACTTCGCCGCGTCGCACTTCGAGGTCGACGTCATAGAGGATCTGCGCGGCGCCGTACCAGGCACACAGGGCGTTGGCTTCCAACAACTGCTCATGCGAACTCATGCCGCCTCTCCCATCGCCGCGTTCACCGCGGCCGCCTTTTCGGCGATCTTCTCGAAGGTCTTGCCGCTGCCGAAGTACACCTCCTGCACCTTCGGATGGTCGCGGATCTCGAGCGGCTTGCCCTGCGCGATGAGGCGCCCGCGCGCCAGCACGATCATGCGGTCGGCGTACGCGAACACCACGTCCATGCTGTGTTCGGTGAAGAGCACCGCCATGCCGCGGTCGATCACCAGTTGCTTGGTCAATGCCATCAGCGAGTTGCGCTCCTTGGGGGCCATGCCGGCGGTGGGCTCGTCCATCAGCAGCAGCTTGGGACTGTTGGCCATCGCGATCGCGAGCTCGACGCGCTTGACATCGCCGTAGGCGAGCACGCTGCAGGGCCGGTCGGCCTGCGCCTTCATGCCGACCTGGTCGAGCAACGCCAGCGCCTCGTCGCGTTTGTGATCGGCGGCGCGGCGCCAGGTGGAGAAAAGTTTGTGGTCGTGCGAGAGCAGCGCCATCTGCACGTTCTCGACCACCGTGAGCGAGGCGAAGGTCTCGGCGATCTGGAAGGTGCGGCCCACGCCCATGCGCCAGATCTCGCGCGGCTTGCGGCCCACGAGTTCCTGGCCGTCGAGCAGGATCGATCCGCGATCGGCCTTCAACTGGCCGTTGACCATGTTGAAGGTGGTGGACTTGCCGGCGCCGTTGGGGCCGATCAGCGCGAGCAGCTCGCCGGGGGCGAGGTCGAAGCTGATGCCGTCGACGGCTTTGACGCCGCCGAAGGATTTGCCGAGTTCCGAAACTTTGAGGAGGCTCATGCTTCGGCCTCCTTCAACTTGCCGGCCGCGCCGCCGCGCCGCCGATCGAACAGCTGCTTGGTGAAGCCCGCGATCCCCTGCGGGAACAGCAGCACGAGCAGCAGGATGATCCCGCCCAGCATCGCGCGCCAGTAGTCGGTGTTGCGCGCCACCGTGTCGTGCAGCCAGGTGAAGGTGACGGCGCCCACCACCGGCCCTGCCAGCGTCTGGATGCCGCCCAAAAGCACCATCACCAGCCCGTCGACCGACTTGCCCACGCTCAGCGATTCGGGCGAGATGCTGCCCTTGGAGAACGCATACAACGCACCGGCCAGGCCCGCGGCTGTGCCCGCGATCACGAAGGCCACCCACTGCATGCGCTTGACGTCGATGCCGATCGCATCGGCCCGCAGCGTCGAGTCGCGCCCGGCGCGCAGTGCATAGCCGAAGGGCGAGAACAGCACGCGGCGCAGCCACAGCACGCCGATCGCCACCAGTGCGAGCGTGAGCCAGTAGTACACGTGTTTGTCCGAGAGCCACGCCGCCGGCCAGACGCCGGTGAGGCCGTTGCTGCCGCCGGTGAAAGTGTCCCACTGGTAGGTGATGGCCCAGGTGATCTGCGCAAACGCGAGCGTGAGCATCGCGAGGTAGACGCCCGACAGGCGCACCGCGAACCAGCCATAGACGAAGGCGCCGGCCGCCGCCACCAGCGGCGCGACGACGAGCGCGAGCTCCATCGGCATGCCGCTCGCGCGCACCAGCAGCGCGGCGCCGTAGGCCCCGAGCCCGAAGTAGGCCGCATGGCCGAAGGAATGCATGCCGGCCGGGCCCATGATGAAGTGCAGGCTGGTCGCGAACAGCGCAGCGATCATGAGGTCGATCATCAACACCGTCGTGTAGGGCGAGTCGGCCGTGATGAAGGGCATGGCTGCGAGCACGAGGCCGAACACGGCGGCCGCAATCAGGTAAGCCCTGCTCGGGCGACGCAGCGGCTCCTCCTGCATGCCCACATAGCGGCTCGGCGCCTGCGGCCGGCCGAACAGGCCCCAGGGGCGCCACACCAGCACCACCGCCATCACGAGAAAGTCGACCACCAGCGTGAGCTTGGAGAACGAGACACTGATGCCGAAGACATCGACCACGCCGAGCCAGATGCAGATCGCCTTGATCTCGGCGATCAGCAGCGCGGCCGCGTAGGCGCCGGGAATCGAGCCCATGCCGCCCACGACGACGACGACAAAGGCCGCGCCGATGGTGTTGAGGTCCATTTCGAGCGTGGCCGGTTCGCGCGGCAGCTGCAGCGCGCCGCCCAGGCCCGCGAGCAGCGCGCCGAGCGCGAACACGGCGGTGAACAGCCATGCCTGGTTGACGCCGAGCGCGCTGACCATCTCGCGGTCCTGCGTGGCGGCGCGCACCAGCGTGCCGAAGCGCGTGCGTGTGAGCAGCATCCAGACCAGGCCGAGCACCAGGGGGCCGACGACGATCAGGAACAGGTCATAGGAAGGAAACTGGCGTCCGAGGATCATCACCGAGCCCGAGAGGCCGGGCGCGCGCGGGCCCAGCAATTCGTCGGGCCCCCAGAACCACAGCACCGCGTCCTTGATCACCAGCACCAGCGCGAAGGTCGCGAGCAGCTGGAACAGCTCGGGCGCCTTGTAGATGCGGCGCAGCAGCACCACCTCGATCAGCGCGCCGAGCACGCCGACGGCAAGCGCGGCGATCACGAGCGCCGGCCAGAAGCCGAGTCCCGTGCCCAGCCGTTCGACCAGCGTATACGCCACGTAGATGCCCACCATGAAGAACGAGCCATGCGCGAAGTTCACGATCCGCGTGACGCCGAAGATCAGCGACAGGCCGGCCGCCACCAGAAACAGCGACGACGCACCGGCCAGGCCGTTGAGCAATTGAACAATGAACCCCGAGAAACTCATGGTGGACGTGCTCGATCAATCCGCAGTGCGCGATTTCTTCACGTCGGAGGCGGAAGGCTGGAACTTGGCGCCGTCGAAGTACTGGTAGTCGACCATCACGCCCTTGCCGTTGTCGTTCTTCGTCTTGCCGACGAAGGCGCCCATGGTCGATTGGTGGTCTTCGGGGCGGTAGAGGATCTTGCCGAAGGGCGTGTCCACCTGCAGGCCCTCGAAGGCGGCGACCAGCTTCGGCGTTTCGGTGCTCTTGGCCTTGGCGGCGCCGGCGGCGACCGACTTGATCATGGTGTAGCCCACCACCGAACCGAGGCGCGGATAGTCCTTGTACTTGTTGTGGTACGCGAGGAAGAAGGCCTTGTGCTCGGGCGTCTGGATGCCGTACCAGGGATAGCCGGTGACGATCCAGCCGTTCGGCGCCTCGTCCTTCAGCGGATCGAGGTACTCGGGTTCACCGGTCAGCACGCTCACCACTTCGCGGCCCTTGAACAGGCCGCGCGTGTTGCCTTCGCGCACGAACTTCGACAGGTCGGCGCCGAACAACACGTTGAAGATCGCATCGGGCTTGGCATCGGCCAGCGCCTGCACCACGCTGCCGGCATCGACCTTGCCGAGCGGCGGCGCCTGCTCGGCGACGAACTCCACATCGGGTTGCGCCGCCTTCAGCAGCTGCTTGAACGCGGCCACCGCCGACTGGCCGTACTCGTAGTTGGGGTAGACGATCGCCCAGCGCTTCTTCTTGAGCTTGACCGCTTCCGGCACCAGCATCGCGGCCTGCATGTAGGTGCCCGGGCGCAGGCGGAAGGTGTACTGGTTGCCGCCCTGCCAGGTCATCTTGTCGGTGAGCGGCTCGCCGGCCAGGAAGAAGAATTTTTTCTGCTTCGCGAAGTCGGCGACGGCCAGCCCGGTGTTGGACAGGAAGGTGCCGGTCAGCACGTCGATCTTCTCGCGCGAGATCAGCTCTTCGGCCACGCGCACCGCGTCGCCGGGGTTGGCGTTGTCGTCGCGCGTGATGAGCTCGATCTTCTTGCCGTTGACGCCGCCCTTGGCGTTGATCTCCTCGACCGCGAGCTCCATGCCCTTCTTGTAGGGCTCGAGGAAGGCGGGCTGGGCCTTGTAGCTGTTGATCTCGCCGATCTTGATCACGCCCTGCGCATGCGCGGGGACGAGTGCAGTGGCGAGCGTGGCGACAGCGGCCGCACTGAAGACATGACGCAGGGGGTTCATTGAAAGCTCCTTGGGGTCGAACGGAAGAGGAAATGCATGAAGTGGCAAGAGCGGCTCAGCGGAGGCCGTCTTCGCCCTTGATCTCGGAAACCTGCAGGCCGCCGATGCGCGGCAGCGGACGGCCGCTGTCGGTGACCGCCACCGCGACGACGATCTCGTTGGCGCGCGGCGCATCCGACACGCGGGCCTCGACGGCATCGAAGTGGCTGCGCACGAAGGCCGCGTCCTTGTGGCCCAGCGGCACGTCGATGGCGGTGCCGAGCGTGCCGCGCTTCTTGGCCGAGGGCACCAGCGCCGCGCCCTTCTCGACCGCCACGCGCAGCGGCGCGCCGAGCTTGGGATGCAGGATGGCCGCGGCATGCTCGAGTTCGCCGGACTCGCCGACGATCGCAGCCTTGCCGTAGCTCTGCACGCGGCCGGGCTCGATGCCCAGCGCGGCGACGGCCTTCTGGCCGAGCAGCGCACCCAGCTCTTCGCCGATGGCGATCAGTTCGTCCAGCGATTCGCTGTAGCGGCCTGCATAGGGGTTCTCGATCACCGCGATGGCGACGGCGCGGCGCGTGGGCGGCTCGATGCTTTGGCCCATTTCCTTGCGGGTTTCGTCGACCTGCACGACGAGCTTGCGGATGTTGGCGCTCATGGTTCTCTTTCCTTGTCTTGTCTCTGGATCAGGGATGGTGCGCTCAGCGCAGCCCGTCCCACTTGGCGATGTTTTCTGCGCGCAGGCCGCCGACGCGCTCATGCACGCGGTAGCCGGTGCTCATCGCGAGGATGAAGACGATCTCGTCGGACAGCGGCGCACCGGGCACGCGCACTTCGATCGCGTCGAACTGCCCGCGCACGTAGCTGGCATTGATGTTGGTGAGCGGCACATCGAGCGCCGCGCCGGGCGGCCCCACCTTCTTGGTGGAGGGCACGATCGAGAGCGCATTGCCGGGCTGCCCGGTCTTCTCCTCGGCCTTGCCCTGGCGATAGGCGTCGCGGTCGCCCTTCCAGCCGAGCAGCTCGCGCATCGCATAGCCGCCTGGCACATGCCACAGCGCGCCGTGCTCCAGCTCGCCGGCGGCGCCGACGATCGCGCCCTTTCCGTAGGTGGCGATCTGCTCGAGCGGCACGTCCATCGCGGCATGCAGGCGGTGCGCCATGTCGACGCCGACCGGATCCAGCAGGCTCATCATCGGCAGGATGTCGGGCTCGTAGCGGCCCGCGAAGGGATTGGTCAGCACCGCGCCGATGGCGCCGCGCACCAGCGGCGTTGCGGCGCGTGGACCGAACTCGTGGTGGATGTGCTCGACATGGGTGAAAACGCGACGTATATCGATCATGAAAAGAAGCCCCGCTTTTCGTTAAGCAAATACTGAACCAACTGCAGCGGCACGGGGCGGCCCCGCAATGGCCGAGACACCGGACGCATGCGAGCTTAAGGGCTCGACCATCGCCCATTGCCCCTGACAAACCAGCACGGCCGACCACACCAGCCCCGCGCGCTGCAAGGCCGCGGCGCGGGCCGCGCCCGCATCCAGTGCGCGGCGCACCTGCGCGGGCGCCAGCGGCTCCACGTCGGTCGTCACCGGGATGTCGCCCAGATCGCTGTCGTCCTTGCAGGCGCTGGCCGGCAGGCGATGGATGCCGGGGTCAACGACGTCGACCGCGTTGGCGATCACGGTGGCCGCGGCATCGGCTTCTGCCGCCGTGGCTGCGAGCACGGTCACGCTGTCGGCGATGCCGAGCGAAAAGCTGCGGCCGCGCCAGCCGCTGGTGGCGACGCCGCGCACCGGCATGCCGGCGCCGATCTCGAACTGGCCGTCGGTCGCGAGCGGGCCGCTGTCATGCAGGTCGAAACGCGCGAGATCGGCGAACAGGCCGACGCGCGCCGAATGACCGGGCGCCAGATGCAGCGCGATATCGCCGCCGTTGTTGATCCACGCGCGCTCGATGCCGGGGCGCTCGTAGCAGGCGATGAGTTCCTGCGCCACGGCACCGGCCACGGCGGCCATCGGCGTGATGAAGCCGGCACTGAACGGGGCACAGGCCTTCCACATGCGTTGCGCGATGGGGCCTTGCAGCGCGCATTCGGTGCCCACGGGCTGGCGCAGCAGCGGCAGTTCGGCCACCAGCTCTTCGAGCACGGCGCCGAAGCGCCGCCACGCGAGTTCGTGCGCGACGGCGACTTCGACCGCGTCACCGTGCGCTTCGGCCACGATGTCGATCGGGCCGTGGTTGAGATGCCAGCGGCCGCCGTCGAGCGCGGTGCGTTGGGCGGTCATGGGAATGAAGTCCGTTCAGCCCAGCATGGGCGGTTGACCGAGCGGCCAGGGATTCGCATCGTCCATGCGAAGCCATTGGCGCGCCAGCGGCGCACCGTCGTTCTGCCAGGCGCCGCGCGCCAGCGCTTGTTCGAGCGAGAACACATGCTCCATATGCCCACCCAGCGCCGCATAGTCCTCGCGCCGCATGCTGAACTCGATGGGCGCCACGATCGCGGGCGTGGGCACGGTGCCGAAGCTGTTGTCGGGCATGCGCAGCACGTCCACCATCACCGTGATGCCGCCGCCGGGCCACACATAGGCCGGCGCGCCGCCGCAGGTCACGTTGACCAGCGCGCGCTTGATGGCGCGCGTGAGCAGCACCGGGTTTTCGGTGACGCCGGCGCGCAAGGACCCGCCGGCGCCGCCGAGGAAGAGCACGCTGCACAGCGAGGGCTCGCAGTTCTCGCCGATGCGCTCGACGATGCGGCGCACTTCGGCGGGCATTTCCTGCTCGACCGGCTGCAGTTGATCGTCGAGCACGTACCACTGCGCATGTTCGCCGGTGGTGGAGGTCATCAGGAGACGCAGGCCCGGCTTGGCCACGCCCTCTTCCCAGCCCTCGATGATCGACAGCGGATCGTCGATGTCGGTGCCGCCCCAGCCGTTGCCGGGGTTCGCCACCTGGAAGTAGCGCCCGGGCGTGGACTTGCGCCCGCGCATCTGGATGCCCGAGGGCGGCATGTCGAGGCAGCGCCCGGCCTGGTGCTCGGTGAGCACGCCGGTGATGTGGTCGTCGACCACCACCACCTCGTCGGCCTGGCTGAAGAGCTGGCGCGCGAAGATGCCGACGGCCGCCGAGCCGCAGCCCACGCGCATGCGCTTTTCCTCCACGCCGTTGACGATGGGGGCCTTGCCGGCCTGGATCACCATGCTGGCGCCGCCGTCGATCACGCATTCGACCGCCTTCTTGTTGCCCAGCAGCTGCATCAGCTCGGCCGTCATGCGGCCCTCCTTCTTGCTGCCGCCGGTGAGATGGTGCACGCCGCCGAGCGAGAGCATCTGCGAGCCGTACTCGGCCGTGGTGACGTGGCCTACCACCTCGCCGCGGTAGCGCACGTTGGCCTGCTCGGCGCCGAGGAAGCGGTCGGTGTCGATCTTCACCTTGAAGCTGCAGTAGCTGAAGATGCCCTCGGTCACGACCGTGACCATGTCGACGCCCTGGGCTTTGGAAGCCACGATGAAGGGTGCGGGCTTGTAGTCGGGGTAGGTGGTGGAGGAGCCCACGCCGGTGACAAAGACCTCGTCGGCATGCAGGAGATCGCCTTGCCAGTCCGGGTCCGCTTCCGCGGGCGCCTGTTCGGCCGCCGGCCGCGCAAAAGGCACCAGCGCCGGCGATTCGCTCGCGAGTTCGCGCCGCAGCAGCAGCACCGGATCGACGCGCACCAGCACGCCCTCGCGGTTGGCATAGCGGTCGCAGGCGCCGGTGCGCCCCTCGGAGATCTGGCACAGCACCGGACAGGCGTTGCACTCGACCTTGCTGGTGCTCATGCGCTCGTTGCGCAGGGGCGAGCGGCCGCCGGCCTCGGGCAATACAGGCATGTCCATGCCGGGCAATCCGTCTGTCTTGGTGTGTTCGGTCATCGGGGGCTACTCTTGAAATCGGGGCCGATCGGATCTGCAACAACCGTGCCGGAAACCGGCTTGTATTGGACTCACGGTTTGTGTAGTATTCCCTACACTTTCATGTTGCAATCACTACATTGAAGGCCAATGTAGCAAACAGAATCGATGCTTGCAATGGTGTTTTCGCGGCGTCGCCGACAATCGGCAGGTTCCCTTTTCATTCATAACCATCCCTGATTCCTATGAGTGCATTCAGCGAAGAACGTGTGTTGAGCGTCCACCACTGGACCGACCGCCTGTTCACCTTCACCACCACGCGCGACCCGGCGCTGCGCTTTTCCAACGGCCACTTCACGATGATCGGCCTCAAGGTCAACAACAAGCCCTTGTTGCGCGCCTACAGCATCGTGAGCCCCAACTACGAGGAGCACCTGGAGTTCCTCAGCATCAAGGTCGAGGAAGGCCCGCTCACCTCCAGGCTGCAGCACGTCCAGGTGGGCGACACCATCATCGTGGGCCGCAAGCCCACCGGCACGCTCTTGATCGACTACACGCTGCCGGGCAAGCGCCTCTATCTGTTCGGCACCGGCACGGGTCTTGCACCGTTCATGAGCATCATCCGCGACCCGGACACCTACGAGAAGTTCGAGCAGATCATCCTGGTGCACGGCGTGCGCCAGATCGACGAGCTGGCCTACCACGACCTCGTGACCGACCACCTGCCCAAGCACGAGTTTTTGGGCGAGATGATCGAGAAGCAACTGCTCTACTACCCGACCGTGACGCGCGAGGAGTTCCGCAACATGGGCCGCATCACCGAGCTGATCGAGACCAACAAGCTGACCGACGACCTGGGTCTGCCGCCGCTCAATGCCGCGGAAGATCGCGTGATGCTCTGCGGCAGCCCGGGCCTCCTGGTGGACTTGAAGCACATCCTGGAAGCGCGCGGGTTCAAGGAAGGCAACACGTCGACCCCCGGCGATTTCGTCGTAGAACGCGCCTTCGCCGAGAAGTAAATGGCCAACGGCCGCAGCCTGCCCAAGCCGGCCACGCGCCGCACCGGCGTGCGCGAGGCCGCCGCGCAGGCCACGCGCGAGAGCATCCTGCGCGCGGCCACCAAGGTGTTCGCGAAGTACGGCTACGACGGCGGCAGCGTCGAGAAGATCTCGAAGGCCGCGAAGTCGTACGACCGCATGATCTATTACTACTTCGGCAGCAAGGAAGGCCTCTTCATCGCGGTGCTCGAGGGCATCTACCGGCGCATGGACGAGGCCGAGGCCGCGATCGACCTCGACGCATCGCGGCCGGTCGAGGCGCTGACGGCGGTGATCCGCTTCGTGCTCGGCTACTACCGCAAGAACCCCGAGTTCGTCACGCTGCTCAACACCGAGAACCTGCACAAGGGCCGGCACGTCGCGAAGTCGCTGCGCGCGCGCGAATACTCGTCGCGGGCGATCGCGATCATCCAGAAGCTGCTCGAAAGCGGCGTCGCGCAGGGGCTGTTCCGCGACGACGTGGCGGCGCGCGATCTCTACCTGCTGATCGCCTCCACCGGCTACTTCTACACATCGAACCGCCACACGCTGACCGCCTTCCTCGGCGAGCCGCTGGAGACGCCGGAAGCCGTGGCGCACTGGGAAGACTTCGTGATCGAAACCGTGCTGCGCACGGTCGACGCGGGCGCTTCCGACGAAGAAACCACCTCAACCTCACCCCACGAAGAGGCAAAGAAATGGCAGAAGTCGCAACCGGCGCAAAGTCGGGCAAGGTCGTCATCCGGAACATAGGTCTGTTGCTCTCGGGCGACATCGACAAGCCCATCCTGGACGCCGACACCCTGGTCGTGAACGACGGGCTGATCGTCGCGGTCGGCAAGGAAAAGGACTGCGATCTTGAAGGCGCGCAGACCGTGATCGACGCCAAGAAGACCTGCGTCGCCCCCGGCCTGATCGACAGCCACGTGCACCCGGTGTTCGGCGACTGGACGCCGCGCCAGAGCCAGCTTGGCTGGATCGATTCGACGATGAACGGCGGCGTGACCACGATGATCTCGGCCGGCGAAGTGCACCTGCCGGGCCGGCCCAAGGACATCGTGGGCGTGAAGGCCCTGGCCATCACCGCGCAGCGCGCCTTCGACAACTTCCGCCCCGGCGGCGTCAAGGTGCTGGCGGGCGCGCCGGTGCTCGAGAAGGGCATGGTCGAGAGCGACTTCAAGGAAATGGCCGAGGCCGGCGTGGGCCTGCTCGGCGAAGTGGGCCTGGGCTCGGTGAAGGCCGGCTACGAGGCCAAGGAGATGGTGGCCTGGGCGCGCAAGTACGGCATCCAGAGCACCATCCACACCGGCGGCCCCTCGATCCCCGGCTCGGGCCTGATCGACAAGGACGTGGTGCTCGAAGCCGATGCCGACATCATCGGCCACATCAACGGCGGCCACACCTCGCTGCCCGAGGCGCATGTGTGCGAGCTGTGCGAGAAGTCTTCGCGCGCGATCGAGATCGTGCACAACGGCAACGAGCGCGTGGCCATCGCGGCTGCCAAGGCGGCGTTGGACCTGAAGTGCCCGCACCGCGTGATCCTCGGCACCGATGGGCCGGCCGGCTCGGGCGTGCAGCCGCTGGGCATCCTGCGCATGGTGGCGATGCTGTCCTCGATCGCGAACATCCCGGCCGAGCTGGTGTTCTGCTTCGCGACCGGCAACACGGCGCGCATCCGCAAGCTCAACTGCGGGCTGATCGAGGTCGGCCGCGCGGCCGACTTCGTCTTCATGGACCGCGCGCAGCACACGGCCGGCAGGACGCTACTCGAAAGCGTGCAGCTCGGCGACATCCCGGGCGTCGGCATGGTGATGATCGACGGCATCGTGCGCTGCGGCCGCAGCCGCAACACGCCGCCGGCGACCGAGATTCCGGTGGTGGTGTCGGGGGTGCACTGACTGAACGAAGCGCGCGCGGCGATCAAATGGATCTGGATCCGTTCGTATGCGTCGATGAAACATCGTTCTCGGCCTCAAGACAAGAGGTCGTGAAGATGCGAGGCAAGCCCGCGAGAACGTGCCGAAACGGCGTCGGGCTCAATGAGCTCGACTACGACTCGGTGGTCTACCGTTTCCAGGACTGCGGTAGGTTGGAAGAGATCACCGCGCAAGCACCGGTCGTGAACATCGGCAATCTGTCAGTGCCGTTCACCGCACTTGCATCTTTCGTTCGAGCTACAGATCCGTCTGCGTTTGAGTAGGCAGGCCTTCTCATCACTCCCAAGTTCGGGCTTGCCTTCGATCCGGATGATCCGTTCTGGGTCACCGCTCTTGCCGCTCACTGCCTCGATTCATGGCGCGACTTAAGAAGCCGAGAACGGTCTGCTTGCGATTTCACGGCCACTATGGCTTTACCTCCACCGCAAACCCGGTCTTGGCCAGTGTCGACAATCGCGCCGCATCCCAGTTGGTCAAGTGAATGCAGCCATTGGTTTCCTGGTGACCGACGCGCGCGGGAGACGGCGTTCCGTGAATGCCCCAGTGCGGTTTCGAAAGTCCAATCCAGGTGCTGCCCACCGGATTGTTGGGGCCGGGCGGCACTTCGACCTTCTTCGCCTTCGCTGGCGCATTCTTGAGGAGCCCGGGATCGTAGGTGAAGGTCGGATTCTTCACTTCGTTGGTGATCTTCATCCTGCCGAGTTCCAAGGGATCAAGCCGCCCGCCGATACTGATCGGGAAGCCCGCCAGCGGCTTGCCGTCGCGGTCGAGCACGAAGAGCATGTGCTCGGACTTGTCGATCTCGATCGACGCCGCGGCTTTCACAACCGCTGGATCCGCAGCGCCGGCCACGTTGACAATCACGATCTCATCGCCGGCCCTGAAGCGCGCGCCCTTGTTCAGGTCCGCCAGCAGCTTCGGCGCCATGTGATGCTTCTCCGACAACGCTTCCTCGACGGATTCGTAGTCGAGCGATTTCAGCTTTGCCCTATCGGCCATGTCCTTTGGCGTCGCCGTGAAGGGCCCGGCAGCATCCCTCTCGGTGACGACGTATGCGGCGAACAAAGGCACGGTGTCGTTTCTGAGGGCCGTCCAGGTGGCGGCGTCCACCTTGCCGGTGGGGGCGATGCCGCTCGCCGTCTGGTACGCGGCCACCACACGCCGCATGTTTGCACCAAAGCCGCCGTCGATCTCGCCGGGCGAGAACCATGCGCGGTCAAGCAGGATCTGGGCACGAACCACCGCGGCGCCTCTGGCGCCCTGGGAAAGCATCGGCGTCTCAGTCGCCGCATTGAGCCGGTCCAATGCCCTGGGTTTCTGCGCATCGGAGGGGGCGGTCTTGGCTGCGGCCGATGTCTTGGCAGCGCAGGCCGCCCACGATGCACCGGATGCAGCGAGCGCCCCGGCAATCAGCAGGAACTTGCGGCGGGAAAAGGTCATCGAGCGATGCCTGCGCGAGCGGATGGAAGTAGCAGCGTATCCGCACCGCAGGCAGTCACTGTCGGCGTGCGTCCCGTAAGGGCGCAGTCCACAATCCAGGACGAAATATGGGAGGACGGCGTCTCCTGAAAATTCAGAGGCGATCCGGCCCAGCCCGGCAAGTCACGCGTGGCGCTACTCGGCCGCGCGATGCCGTGCTACTCGTTGTGACCGTGATCAGGCGACAGCACCCCTCACCGCTCGCGCCTCGACTTGAATATCAGGTGCCGCGCGGAAAGAAAGTTGAGCACCATCCCCGTCAGGCTGCCAAGCGCCACGCCGGCCGCCGGCGCCCATGGGCCGCTCAGCGTGTGCAGCACCAGCACATAGACGCCGTAGTTGACGAAGGCGCCGCCCAGCATGGTCAGCAGGTAGCCGAGGTATTCGCGCGCCAGCGATACCTCCGAATGCCGCGCGCTGAAGGCGTAGCGCCGGTTCAGCGCCCAGGTCGCCGTCGCGGCTGCGACGAAGGACAGCACCCGTGCCAGATACCAGCCGAGCACGGGGGCCGCGAGATACAGCACGCCGACATCGACGCCCAGGCCCGCCACGCCGGCGGCCGCGAAGAACAGGAACTCGCGGCCCGCCCTCATGGCCGGCCGCGATGGCGCACACCCGGGATGGAGAGATAGCGCAGCCGCTTGGCCTCCTGCCGCCCGATGGTCACGGTGTGCAGCACGATGCCGCAGACGAAGGCCAGCATCGCGGCCAGCATGGTGCCGGTCAGCAGCACGGCCGTCGGCAGGCGCGGTACCAGGCCCGTGTCGATGTAGGTAAGGGCCAGCGGCACGGCCGCCGCGAGCGAGGCCAGCGCCAGCACGGTCGCGATGCCCGAGAAGAAGAGCAGCGGCCGCTCGCTCACGAACAGCTTGCAGATGGTCTTGAGGATGCGCCAGCCGTCGCGGTAGGTCGAGAGCTTGCTGTGCGAGCCCTCCGGGCGCGAGCGGTAGCGCACCGGCAGTTCGGCGAAGGGCATGCGCAATTCCAGCGCATGGACCGTGAGCTCGGTCTCGATCTCGAAGCCCTCCGAGACGGCCGGGAAGGACTTGGCGTAGCGCCGCGAGAACACGCGCAGGCCCGAGAGCATGTCGGTGAGATGGCCGCCGAAGAGCCCCGCCACCGCGCCGGTCAGAAGGCGGTTGCCGAAGCGGTGCCCCGTTCGGTAGGTGTGGGCGTCGTGGCCGTCGTCGACGCGCGAGCCGACCACCATGTCGAGGTTGCCTTCGACCAGCGTGTCGACCAGGCGGCGCAGCTCGCCGAGGTCGTAGGTTGCATCGCCGTCGACCATCACGTAGATGTCGGCCTCGACGTCGGCGAACATGCGTCGCGCCACATTGCCCTTGCCGCGCAGCGCCACGTGCGTCACGCGCGCACCGGCGGCGCGGGCGACGGCCGCGGTGTCGTCGGTCGAGGCGTTGTCGAACACATGGACTTCGGCCTCGGGCAGGGCCACGCGGAACTCGTCCACCACCTGCGCGATGGCCAGTGCCTCGTTGAAGCACGGGATCACGGCGGCTATACGCAGTGCGGGCAGTGCGGGCAGTGCGGGCAGCGGGGCTGGACGCGGATCAGGGTGCTCGGTCATTCTTGTATTGCAGGATGCGATAGGCCTTGGCGCCGTCTTTCTCGTACATCAGGGCGAAATGATCGTCGAATCCAGGCTTGGTCGTGATCTGCGGCACCATCGTGTAGGGCATGACGATGGCCTCGAAGCCCAGTGCCGCGAGCTTGCGCGCCATCTCGGCCGGGGGAAGAGGAAGAAAGTCCGTGTAGCGCCACGGTCCCAGCGCGTCGCCCCAGATCGGGTTGGGCCCGTAGTAGATCGCCTCGCTCAGCGCGATCTGGTAGACGCGGCCGATGGCGTGCTCGCGCAGGTAGTTCATGACGGCATAGCCGGGCACGTTGGCCCGCAGGAAGGCCTCCCGCGTCTCGGGCGTCGGCGACACCTTGGTGAGCGCGCGCGCGGTATGCCGGACCGACACCGCCGCGAGCGCTGCCAGAAAGACAACGACGAAGAGACTGCCCGCGCGCGCCGGCCAGCCCACGCGGCCGGCTGCCGGCAGCAGCCAGCGCAGCCCCGCCACGATCCAGCCGAGCAGCACCTGCCAGCCCAGCACCGCAATCAGCGCGATCAGCGGGAACGAAGCCGTCAAGTAGCGCGGGTAGCGCGAGGTCAGCGCCCACACGAGCACCGAGTAGGCGCAGAAGATGATCGCGGCGTGCACGGCCGGCGAGCGCCGCCAGGCCTTGCTGAGAGGCGCGAGCACCACGGGCCAGATCAGGAGGCTGGGAAAGGCGGCATGGATGCGCACGTCGTCGAGCTGGTTCTTGTAGTCGGCCAGGTTCCAGTTGCTGAAGCCGAACAGCTTCGCGCCGATGGGATTGAAGGGATCGCCCGTCATCACGGCATTGCGCGCGTACCAGTAGATGCAGGGAACGAGAAAGCACAGCAGCGCGACGGCCCAGACGCCCGGGCGCCGTTCGCGGTGGATCACGAACGAGGCCACCAGCGGCAGGAAGGTCAGCGCCTGGTACTTGGAGCCCGCCGCGAGGCCGAGGAAGAAAGCCGCCAGCGCCAGCCAGCGCGGGCCCTGCTCCGGTGGCGATTCGCGCCACCACCACAGGGCCGTGCAGGCCGCCAGCACGAACAGCGCGACGCCCGTGTCGATCAAGGCGTTCGAATAGTCGCCCATGCCGAGCCAGATGGCGGCGCCCGCGCAGCCCAGCACGCGGTTCAGGTGCAGCACGCCCAGGCGGTAGACCATCCACACCGACAGCCAGCCGGCCAGCGCGTTCAGGAAATGCGCCAACACGTCGTCGCCGACCAAGAGCGCGGCGGCATAGAGCAGGTTGTAGTTGTACGGAAACCAGGGATAGCGCAGCCACTCATGGATGCCGAGAGAGCCGCTTTGCGCCACCTCGCGCGCATACGGCAGGTGGTACATCAACTCGTCGAAGGCGGCCGGCGGCGCCAGCGGCGCCAGCAGCGTCGGCAGCGCGACCAGCGCCAGCGCGACCAGGCCCGCCTTGTCGACCCATGACAGGGGCAGCCCCGGGTCGAAGGCGCGCACCTCCCGCCTCCATGCCGGAAACTGCACGCACGCCGCCGCAAAGCCGATCGCGGCCAGCAGCAGCACGCCGGCGGTGTCGAACGCGCCCGCGATGCCGAGCAGCTGGAACGCGCAGATGAAGACCCCGACGCCGAGCGCGGTGGCCATCGCGGTCTCGAGCCAGACGTCGTGGCGCACCGGCGAACCCATGCGCGACTGCACCACCCGCCCGAAGCCCCAGCAGCCGGCAACGAAGATCGCCAGCGCCGCATAGTGCGCGGCAGCAAACATCAGTTTCTGAAGCATCAGAGATTGGGGGCCAGCAGCCGCTCGAGATCCGCTTCGCTCTGCTTGCGTCGCGCTGCCTGATCCTGCAACTGGTCGTGCCCGATCTTGCCGACGTTGAAGTAGGTCGCCTCAGGATGGCTCAGGTAGAAGCCGCTGACACTGGCGGCGGGCATCATGGCGAGGCTCTCCGTCAGGGTCATCCCAATGTCCGCGCAGTTCAGGAGGTCGAACATCGGCCGCTTCACGCTGTGGTCGGGGCAGGCCGGATAGCCCGGCGCGGGGCGGATGCCGCGGTACTTCTCGCCGATCATGTCCTCGTTGCTCAAGCCCTCGTCGGGCGTATAGCCCCAGAGATCGGTGCGCACGCGGTGATGCAGCGCTTCGGCGAAGGCCTCGGCCAGCCGGTCGGCCAGCGCCTTGAGCATGATGGCCGAGTAGTCGTCGAGGTCGTCGACGAAGTACTTCTCCTTCTTCTCGACGCCGAGCCCGGCGGTGACGGCGAACATGCCGACGTAGTCCTTCAGGCCGCTCTCGCGCGGCGCGACGAAGTCGGCCAGGCAGCGGCTCGGGCGCATGACGCCTTCGATGGCCTGCTTCTCGGTCTGCTGGCGCAACCCGTACCAGGTGAGCGCGGCTTCGGTGCGCGATTCGTCGGTGTAGAGCACGATGTCGTCGTCGTTCTCGGTGTTGGCGGGCCAGAAGCCGATCACGCCGCTGGCGCTGAGCCAGCGCCCTTCGATCAGCCGCTTGAGCATGCGCTGGCCGTCGGCATACACGCGCACGGCCTCGGTGCCGACCACCTCGTCCTTCAGGATCGCCGGGAACGGGCCCGCGAGGTCCCAGGTCTGGAAGAACGGCCCCCAGTCGATGTACTTCGCGAGCTCGGTCAGGTCGAAGTTCTTGAACACGCGCCGGCCGATGAACTTCGGCACCGGCGGCAGGTAATTCGACCAGGCTATCGGCGTCTTGTTGGCGCGCGCCTTCGCCAGCGGCCACAGCGGCGTCTGCTTCTTGTTGGCGTGCTGGTGGCGGACCTTGTCGTAGTCGGCGTTGATCTCGTCGATGTAGGCCGCCGCCTGGTCGGACAGCAGCGACTGCGCCACGCTCACGCTGCGCGAGGCATCCGGCACGTAGACCACCGGCCCTTCGTAGTGCGGCGCGATCTTCACCGCCGTGTGCACGCGGCTGGTGGTGGCGCCGCCGATCAGCAGCGGGATCTTCTTGATGCGGAAATGCTCGTCCTTCTGCATCTCGCCGGCGACGTATTGCATCTCCTCGAGGCTGGGCGTGATCAGGCCCGACAGGCCCACGATGTCCGCGCCCTCGACCTTGGCGCGCGCCAGGATCTCGTGGCACGGGACCATCACGCCCATGTTCACCACCTCGAAGTTGTTGCACTGGAGCACGACGGTCACGATGTTCTTGCCGATGTCGTGCACGTCGCCCTTGACGGTGGCGATGATGATCTTGCCCTTGGTGCGCACGTCGCGGCCCGCGGCTTCGTCCTGGCGCTTCTCTTCCTCGATGTAGGGAATGAGGTGGGCCACGGCCGACTTCATCACGCGCGCCGACTTCACCACCTGCGGCAGGAACATCTTGCCCTGGCCGAACAGGTCGCCGACGATGTTCATGCCGTCCATCAGCGGGCCTTCGATCACGTGCAGCGGCCGGCCGCCCTTGGCCAGGATCTGCTGGTAGGCCTCTTCGGTGTCCTCGACGATGAAGTCGGTGATGCCGTGCACCATCGCATGCGAGAGCCGCTGGTTCACGTGCACCGGGTGCTCGGGCGTGCCGCGCCACTCGAGCTTCTTGCTCTCGTCCTTGGCGCCGCTCTTGGCGGTTTCGGCCACTTCGACCAGGCGCTCGCCGGCGTCGGGGCGGCGGTTCAGCACCACGTCTTCCACGCGCTCGCGCAGCTCGGGTTCGAGGTCGTCGTAGACGCCCACCATGCCGGCGTTGACGATGCCCATGTCCATGCCCGCCTTGATCGCGTGGTAGAGGAACACGGTGTGGATCGCTTCGCGCACCGGGTCGTTGCCGCGGAAGCTGAAGCTCACGTTCGAGACGCCGCCCGACACCTTGGCGCCCGGCAGGTTTTCCTTGATCCAGCGCGTGGCGTTGATGAAGTCGACCGCGTAGTTGTTGTGCTCCTCGATGCCGGTGGCGATCGCGAAGATGTTGGGGTCGAAGATGATGTCCTCGGGCGGGAAGCCGATCTCGTCGACCAGGATGCGGTAGGCGCGCTCGCAGATCTCGATCTTGCGTTCGTAGGTGTCGGCCTGGCCCTGCTCGTCGAAGGCCATCACGACCGCGGCCGCGCCGTAGCGGCGCAGCAGCGTCGCGTGGTGCTTGAACTGGGCCTCGCCCTCCTTCATGCTGATCGAGTTGACGATGCCCTTGCCCTGGATGCAGCGCAGGCCGGCTTCGATGACCTCCCACTTGGAGCTGTCGATCATGATCGGCACGCGCGCGATGTCGGGCTCGCTGGCGATCAGGTTCAGGAAGCGCACCATTGCGGCCTTGCTGTCGAGCATGGCCTCGTCCATGTTGATGTCGATCACCTGCGCGCCGTTCTCGACCTGCTGGCGCGCGACCGCCAGCGCTTCCTCGAACTGGCCGTTGAGGATCATGCGGGCGAAAGCCTTGGAGCCGGTGACGTTGGTGCGCTCGCCGATGTTGACGAAGAGCGTGCCTTGGCCGATCTGCACCGGCTCGAGGCCGGACAGCTTCATCGGAGGAACCGGGAGAACAGGGACGGAAGACGGATCGGAGGACATGGGCTCACCTGCGGAACGTGGGTCAGGCGAGCGTCGTTGCAAGCCCAAGCCTGACGCGGACGCTTCGGATGGAAGGTACCGCGCTGCAACGCTCCTTGGGAGCCGCGGATTTTACGCCGGCTGGGCCACGCCGGCGGCCGATGCGGGCAGGCCGAACAGCAGGTCGAAGGCCCAGTTGAAGACGAAGGTGTAGACCAGGAAGAACACCACCAGGCCCAGGTCCATCACCAGCGCCTGCCACAGGCTCACCTCCATCCACCAGGCGAAGACCGGCACCAGGAAGGCGACCAGGCCGCCCTCGAAGCCGATCGCGTGGGCGACGCGGCGGCGCAAGCTGCGGCCGCGCACGGCCTGGCGCGACTCCCAGCGCTCGAACAGGGTGTTGAAGGCGAGGTTCCAGAGGATCGCGATGACCGAGGCGATGACGGCCAGCACGCCCGAGTGGCCCATGCCCTGCCCCGACATCAGCGCCAGTCCGGCGCTGGCCGCGACGATGGCGAGACCTTCGTAGAGCGTGATGTAGACGACGCGGCGCTTGAGCCCTTGCATGAAATCTTCCTGTTTGGATTGGCGGTTTGGCCCCTACTTTATGTGCGCTCATCTGATATAAAAAGTCATCTTCTTTCAGAATTATTGAAAGGCCGTTGCCATGAGTTTTTCCAGCGACAACGTGCACGTGTTTCTGGCCGTGCTCGACCACGGCTCCTTCTCGGCCGCCGCGCGGGCGCTCGGCCGCGTGCCCTCGGCGGTGAGCATGGCGATCGCGAACCTCGAGGCCGAGCTGGACCTGCCGCTCTTCGACCGCGGCGGCCGCGAGCCCCAGCCGACGGCCGCGGCGCGTTCGCTGGAGCCGCAGGCGCGGCTGCTCGCCGCGCAGCTCAAGCAGCTGCAGGTGCAGGCGCTGGCGCTGACGCAGGGCCTGGAGAACCGGCTCACGCTCGCGATCGCGCCCGAGCTGCTGGCCGCGCCGTGGAGCGCGCCGCTGGCCGCGCTGGCGCGGGAATACCCGCTGCTGGAAGTCGAGGTGCTGGCGGCGCCGCAAGCCGATGCGCTGGCGCTGCTGCACAGCGGCCGCGCGCAGTTGGCGCTGGTCTTCGAGCGGCCCAGCCTCGACGGCCGCGAGGGCTTTCAGGAAGTGGCCAGCGACACCATGGTGGCCGTGATGGCGCCCGACCATCCGGTGCTGGCCGCGGCCGGCGGCCGGCTGCGCGAGGAGCACCTGACGACCACGCGCCAGATCGTGGTGGCCGGGCGCGATCTCGCGACCAGCGACCCGCGCTTCGTCTTTGCGCGCCATGTCTGGCGCACCGACAACGCCTTGGCCGCGCTGAGCCTGATCACGGCCGGCCTGGGCTGGGGCTGGCTGCCGCGCAATTTCGCGCGGCCGCACGTGGCGGCCGGCGCGCTGGTGGAGATTCCGTTCGAGAACCTGTCGAACGGGCTCGACCTGTGGGTCGACGTGGTGTGGTCGCGCGAGCGCCCGCTGGGCCTGGGCGCGCAGCGCTTCGTCGCGCTGATCGCGCGCAAGAAAAAGCCCTAGAGCGCTACAGGCCGCCGCCTGGCCTGCTGTCCCCCGGCGTCGTGCCGGGCGGCGCGCGGTTGATCCGGTCCAGTTGCCTTTGCCGCGCCTCGGCGCCGGGCAGGGCAGCCGGCGGACGAACGCCCGGCTGGCCCGGATTCATGGCCGGCGGACGTCCCGGATGCACGTCCGGTGGACGACCCGGATGCACGTCCGGTGGACGACCCGGATGCACGTCCGGCGGTCGGCCCGGATGCACGTTCGGCGGGCCGGCGTGCTCCGGCGGTCGGAAACCGCGGTCGGGACGCGGCGGCCGGACACCGTGATCCGGCGGTGGCTGCTGCCCTGGCGAAGGCCGCCAGCCCGGCTGCGGCTGCGGACGGAAGCCCGGTCCCGGATGCGCGTAGCCGGGGTCGCGCCACGGATTGGGCCGCCAGTCCGGCCGCGGCGCCGGCACCGGGCGCCAGCCGGCGACGGGCGGCGGCGGATGGTGGTCGCCCCACCAGCGCCGCTCGCCGTACCAGGGGCGGTCGCGGTAGTGGTTGCTCCAGTAGTTGCCGATCGTGAAGCCGACGATCGGCACGCCGATGATGGCGCCGTAGGTGGCCAGGGGCACGCGCCGGTCATCATCGTAGGCGTAGTCGATGTTGGCGGCATAGACCCAGCCGCGCAGCCCGTCGGGCAGCACCACGTCGCACCATGCATAGCCGCTGGTGCAGCCGAGCACCTCGAAGGGCTGGCCATGGCCGAGTCGCGCCACCAGCGGGTAGTCGCCCGAGGGGCCAGCACGCAGATTGACCGTGCCGCGGGCGAAGGCCTCCTGCGCCGCCGCGGCGACCGGCAGAACCAGGGCGATGGTGCCGATGCCGATCCATCGCTGGACGAGCTTGTTCATGGGATGTTCCTTTGCGCTCAGGCTACGCGCGCTCGACATGTTGTCAATCAGCCACGGCCTACCCTCAGCAACGGCCAGCCGCGCAAAGACGTGCACCGCCAGGGTGCTTCTTTACCTCAGGCCGCTTCGGGATACGCGGCCGCGCGATGCAGCGTGCGCCCCGCGAGCGGCGCCACCGAGCGCCCGATGGCGGCAATGTGGTCGGGCGTGGTGCCGCAGCAGCCGCCGACGATGTTGACCAGCCCCTCGGCCGCGAACTCGTGCAGCAGGCGCGAGGTGACCTCGGGCGTTTCGTCGAAGCCGGTTTCGCTCATCGGATTGGGCAGGCCGGCGTTGGGGTAGCAGCTGATGAAGGTGTCGTCGGCCACGCGCGCCAGTTCCTGGATGTAGGGCCGCATCAGCGCCGCGCCCAGCGCGCAGTTGAGGCCGATGGCCAGCGGCCGCGCATGGCGCACGCTGTGCCAGAAGGCGGTCACGGTCTGGCCGCTGAGGATGCGGCCGGAGGCGTCGGTCACGGTGCCGCTGATGACGAGCGGCAGGCGCTCGCCGCTGGCCTCGAAGTACTCGTCGATCGCGAACAGCGCGGCCTTGGCGTTGAGGGTGTCGAAGATGGTTTCGACCAGCAGCACGTCAGCGCCGCCTTCGACCAGCGCCTCGACCTGCTCGTAATAGGACGCGCGCAGCTCCTCGAAGCTCACGTTGCGCGCGCCGGGGTCGT
Organism: Variovorax sp. LjRoot84; assembly: GCF_964254305.1. Classification (NCBI taxonomy): domain Bacteria; kingdom Pseudomonadati; phylum Pseudomonadota; class Betaproteobacteria; order Burkholderiales; family Comamonadaceae; genus Variovorax; species Variovorax sp. LjRoot84. The sequence continues at coordinate 279,647 of NZ_CAXUTE020000001.1, read as the reverse complement.
TCACGTCGGGGCTGATGCTGGCGGTCTTGGGCGTCGGGCCGAGGGCGCCGGCCACGAAGCGCGGTTTGTCGGGCGTGCTGAACTTGTCGCAGGCGGCGCGCGCGATGCGGGCCGATTCGAGGTTCATCTCGCGCGCCAGCTCGGCCATCTTGTAGTCCTCCTGCGCGATGCGGGTCGCGCCGAAGGTGTTGGTCTCGATCAGGTCGGCGCCGGCGGCCAGATAGCCTTCGTGGATGTCGCGGATCACGTCGGGGCGGGTCAGCGAGAGCAGCTCGTTGTTGCCCTTGACGTCGCGCGGAAAGTCCTTGAAGCGCTCGCCGCGGTACTGGGCCTCGCTGAGCTTGAAGCGCTGGATCATCGTGCCCATCGCACCGTCGAGGATGGCGATGCGTTCGGCCAGGATGCCGGGCAGTTGCTGGGCGCGGGTGTAGACGAGGGGCTTCATGCCCCGGATTGTAGAAAGCGCGCCATGGCCCGGCCCGTGGGCGGTTATCGGTTCTATTGCTCGACGAAATCGAGCACCGCCTCGATCATGCGCCGCACCTGCGGCTGCACGCCGGCCGCGACTTCGGGCAGGTAGTCGAAGGGCAGCTTCTCCTGCATGTAGCTCGCCTGCGTCATTTCGAGCTGTACCGCGTGCACGCCGGCGGCCGGGTTGCCGTACTGGCGCGTGATGTGGCCGCCCTTGAAGCGGCCGTTGAGCGCCACGGTGTAGGCCGGGTTCGAGGTCGCGATGCCGAGCAGCGCGGCGGCCAGCGCCGGATCGCAGCTCGCGCCGTCAGCGCTGCCGAGATTCAGGTCGGTCAGCCGGCCCTCGAAGAAGCGCGGCAGCACCGAGCGGATCGAGTGCGCATCCCACAGCGCGATGGTGCCGTGGGCGGCTTTCAGGCGGTCGAGCTCGGCCTGCAGCTGCCGGTGGTAGGGGCGCCAGATCGCGTCGACGCGCGCTGCGATCTCGGCCTCGCCGGGCAGGTCGCCGGCGGCGTAGAGCGGGGTCTTGTCGAAGGTATCGACCGGGCACAGGCCGGTGGTGTCTTGACCGGGGTAGAGGTTCTGGTTGTCCGGCGGGCGGTTCAGGTCGACCACATAGCGCGAATGGGTGGCGACCAGCACCGAGGCGCCGAGCTCGTCGGCGAAGTCGTAGAGGCGCTCCAGATGCCAGTCGGTGTCCGGCACGTGGCGCGCCTCCTCGGTGAAGCGCGCCGCCAGCGCCGGCGGCACATGCGTGCCGACATGCGGCATCGAAATCAGCAGCGGGCGTGTGCCCTGCCGGAATCGGAAAGCGGGTTCGGTGGTTTCGAAGCTCATGGTGTTGTGAGAAGTTGCGTGCGCGCGGCGATGAACGCAGCCGCCGCTTGGGAATGAAGAGGATGGCGCCCGGCCGACACGCGCGGCCGGCCCGCGACCCGAACCGTGTCGACGGCACTGCTGCGATGGCTCGCGAACACATGGGCCGAGAGCATGTCGGCGGCGGACAGGCCGGCCAGCGACGGATGCGCAGCATCCAGCACCACGAAGTCGGCCTGCTGGCCGGGCGCGAGCCCGGCGACTGCGCGGCCCGATGCCTGCGCCCCGCCCTGCACGGCCGCCAGCGTCATCGCGCTCGCCACCGAAGGCTCGCCCGCATCGGCGCCGACATTGCGCTGGCGGGTCGCCAGCCGCTGGCTGTATTCGAGCATCATCAATTCCTCGGCCGCGTTGACGCAGGCGTGGCTGTCCGAGCCCACGCCCCAGCGGCCGCCGGCCCCGCGCCAGGCGCCGAAATCGAAAATGCCGTCGCCGAGGTTGGCCTCGGTGGTCGGGCACAGGCCCGCGACTGCGCCGCTCGCGGCGGCGCGCCGGTACTCGGCCGCATCCATGTGCGTGGCATGCACCAGGCACCAGCGCGCATCGACCTTGGCGTGGTCCAGCAGCCAGGCGACCGGGCGCTGGCCGCTCCAGGCCAGGCAGGCATCGACTTCGGCGGTCTGCTCGGCGATGTGGATGTGGACGGGCGCCGTGGCATCGATCGCATCCAGGCCCGCCAGCGCCTCGCGCAGGCCCTCGGGCGGCACGGCGCGCAGCGAGTGCGGCGCCAGGCCCAGCCGCGCGCCCTGCGCTTCGCACAGCGGGCGCAGGCGCTCGAGCAGGCGCAGCATCGAATCGGTAGCGCGAATGAAGCGGCGCTGGCCCTCGTTCGGCGGCAGGCCGCCGAAGCCGCTGGCCTGGTAGAGCACGGGCAGCAGCGTGAGGCCGATGCCGGTGCGCTCGGCCGCGCGCAGCAAAGCGAGCGCGAGTTCGGCGTCGTCGGCATAGGGCGTGCCGTCGGGCGCGTGGTGCAGGTAGTGGAACTCGCAGACCGCGCTGTAGCCGGCTTCGAGCATCTCGATGTAGAGCCAGGTCGCGATCGCCTCGACCTGCGCGGGCGAGATCTGCGCGGCGAAGCGGTACATCAGCGTGCGCCAGCTCCAGAAGCTGTCCTGCGCCGCGCCGCGGAATTCGGTGAGCCCGCCGAAGGCGCGCTGGAAGGCATGCGAGTGCAGGTTGGGCATGCCGGGGATCAGGGGGCCTGCGGACACGGGCACGTCCCGGGGCGCCACGGCATCGGGCTGCACCTGCGTGAGCCGGCCCGCATCGTCCCAACTCAGCAGCACGTTGCGGCGCCAGCCGGTGGGCAGCAGCGCATCTTTGGCGAAGAGGGTCTTGCTCATCGGGATTTACTTCTATGCAATGCGTCCTTGCCGCACGATGCGCCTCGCCGCACGCCGGCCGAACCAGTAGGCCAGTTCCGCCACGTCGCGGGCGTCCCACAGCACGAAGTTGGCCGGCGCGCCGACGGCGATCACGCCGTGCGTTTCCTGCAGGCCCAGCGCGCGCGCCGCATGCGCGGTCACGCCGGCCAGCGCCTCGGGCACGGTGAGGCGGAACAGCGTGCAGGCCATGTTCATCATCAAGAGCAGGCTCAGCGCCGGCGAGGTGCCGGGGTTGTGGTCGGTGGACACGGCCATCGGCACGCCGGCCGCGCGCAGCGCCTCGATCGGCGGCAGGTGGGTGTCGCGCAGCGTGTAGTAGGCGCCGGGCAGCAGCACGGCCACCGTGCCGGACTCGCGCATCGCGGCGATGCCCTCGGCCGAGAGGTGCTCAATGTGGTCGCAGGACAGCGCACCGTAGCGCGCCGCGAGCGCCGCGCCCCCCATGTCGGAGAGCTGCTCGGCATGCAGCTTGACCGGCAGACCGAGCGCCTGCGCGGCCTGGAACACGCGCTCGGTCTCGGCGAGCGAGAAGGCGATGCGCTCGCAGAACACGTCGACCGCATCGACCAGCCCTTCGGCCGCCAGCGCCGGCATCATCTGGTTGCAGACGAGCTCGATGTAGTCGCCGCTGCGCCCCGCGTATTCGGGCGGCAGCGCATGGGCGCCGAGGAAGGTGGTGCGCACCGTGACGCCGTAGGCCTCGCCCAGCCGCCGCGCCACGCGCAGCTGCTTGCGTTCGTGTTCGAGCGAGAGGCCATAGCCGGACTTGATCTCGATCGCGCACACGCCGTCGGCCAGCAATTGTTCGAGCCGCGGCGCGGCCTGTGCATAGAGCGTGTCTTCGTCGGCTTCGCGCGTGGCGCGCACCGACGAGACGATGCCGCCGCCGGCCTTCGCCACTTCTTCGTAGCTGGCACCCGCGAGCCGCATCGCGAACTCGTTGGCGCGCTGGCCGCCATAGACCAGGTGCGTGTGGCAGTCGACCAGGCCGGGCGTGACGAGTGCGCCGCCGCCCTCGTGCCGCGGCAATCCCGCGCACTCGGCCGACAACGAGGCCGCGGCGCCGATCCATCGGATCACACCCTGCTCGACCACGATGGCGGCCTGCGTGCCCTCGGGCAGGTCTGCATAGCGCAAGGCGCCGGGCGCGAGAAGCAGGCCGGTCCACAGGCCGTCGGCGGAGGCAAGAGAAGATGGCATGGGTCAGGTCTCCGGGTTGTCCGCCTGTTCGTGGCATGGATCGAATCGAACGGCCAACAGCCGCGCATCGGCACCGTCGGGCCTGGCGTGCCAGGCATGCGGCGCATCGGCCCACCACAGGCCCTCGCCTTCGGCGCAGTCGATGATCGACATGCCGTCGAGCTCCCACTGTCCGCGCAGCGCCAGCAGCATGCCGTGGGTCGCGCTGCCCAGCAGCGCCGCGCTTTCCAGCACCTGGAGCTTCGCATGCCAGCGCCCGCGGCGCGTCATCACGTTGAAGTCGCTCGACGCGCCGCCCAGCAGCGTGCAGGCCAGCGGCAGGTCGCCGCTGAAGGCAAAGGGGTGGTGCAGGGTCGCGAGGCGGTGGTCGAGCGCGTGGCCGGACGGGTCGGCCGAACGCAGCTGCACGCCATCGCCGGCCAGCAGCATGATCGTGCGGTCGATGCCGGGGAACACCGAGAACGGGCCGCTCGCGGCGATGGTGGCGATGGAAAGGCGCCACTCGAAATCGCCGAGCCCCGCGCCGGGCGGCCAGCAGGCGATCTCGCGCGTGCTGCCGCCGCCGTTCTTCCACGGCGTGACGGGCAAGGTGGCGGTATCGAAGGCGTGCAAGCTCATCGCACCAGCCCTCCCTGCCGCAGCCGCTGCTCGAAGTGGCGCAGCACCAGCGTGACCGCGCCGGTCAGTGCGAAGTAGACGGCCGCGATGGCCAGGTAGAGCTCGAGCGAGCGGTACGACACGCTGATGATCTTCTGGCCTTCGTGCATCAGATCGTGGATCGTCAGCAGCGACACCAGCGCCGAGTTCTTGATGAGCGCAATGAACTCGTTGCCCAGCGGCGGGATCATGCGCACCACCGCCTGCGGCAGGATGATGTGGCGCATCGCTGCCGAGGGCCGCATGCCGAGCGACTGCGCCGCCATCGTTTGGCCGCGGTCGATCGACTGGATCGCGCCGCGCACGATCTCCGACACGTAGGCGCCCGAGTACACGCCGAGCCCGAGCACGCCGCACACGAAGGCCGGCAGCAAGAGGCCGAAATGCGGCAGCCCGAAGAACAGGATGAAGAGCTGCACCAAAAGCGGCGTGCCGCGGATCGCCGCCACGTAGGCGGTGCAGAGCGCGTAGAGCGTCTTGCGGCGCGGATCGAGCCGGCCGATGCCCACCAGGAGCCCCAGCACGCAGCCCAGCAGCAAGGCGCAGGCCGTGATCTCCACGGTGACCAGCGCGCCGCGCAGCAGCGCGGGCCAGCCCTCGAAAACCGGCGCAAAGTCCAGATCCATGGCGGTGCCAGTCTACTTCGCGGTGCTGAACCACTTCTTGACGATCTGCGCGTAGGTGCCATCGGCCTTGAGCTTCTCGATGGCGCCGTTCACGGCCTTGGTGAGTTCGGGCGTGTCCTTGCGGATCGCCATGCCGTACTCCTCGGTCGTGAGCTGCTCGTCGAGCACGCGCAGGCCGGGGCGCGTGCGCACGTACTGGTAGGCGGCGGGCTTGCCGGTCACGGCCGCGTCGCTGCGGCCGATGTCGACGAGGTTGAACATCTCCTGGTTCTTCTCGACCTCGACCAGCTGCACCTGCGGATACCTCTCCTTCACGTAGCCGACCGACTTGGTGCCGACCTGCACGCTGACCTTCTTGCCGTTGAGATCGGCGGGCGTCTTGATGGCGGCATTGCCCTCCTTCACCATCGCGACCAGGCCGCCGGCGTAGTAGGGAATGGTGAAGTCGACCACCTTCTTGCGCTCGTCGGTGATGTAGATCGCCGACACGGCCATGTCGAAGCGCTTCGACACCAGGCCCGGCACCAGGCCCTTGAAGTCGATGTCGACCCACTCGATCTTGCGGCCCAGCGTCTTGCCGATGGCCTCGACCAGCTCGACGTCGAAGCCGGTGCGCTTGCCGTTTTCGACGAATTCCATCGGCGGGAAGGTGGCGTCGGTGGCGACCGTGAGCACGTTGTTCTGCGCCAGCGCAGAAGCCGTGAAGCCGAACGCGGCGAAGCCGGCAAGGCCTGCGATCAGGAGGTGGCGGCGAAATGGCATGAGAAATTCTTTCTTGGTGACGAGAGGGTGGATCGAAGGCTTGTTGCGTGCTCACTCGGGCTTGATGTTCTTCTTCTTGATCACATCGGCCCAGCGCGCGGTTTCCGTCTGGATCGTCGCAACGATCTGCTGCGGCGTGCCGCTGCCGGGCTCGAGGCCGAGCACGGCGAACTTCTCTTTCATCTCGGGCTTGGCCAGCACGCGCGCGCTTTCGGCGTTGAGGCGATCGACGACGGCCTTGGGCGTCGCAGCAGGTGCCATCAGCGCGTACCACGACACGGCCTCGAAGCCGGGCAAGCCCTGCTCGGCGATGGTCGGCAGCTCGGACATCGCGGCGGAGCGCTTGAGGCTGGCGACGCCGAGCGCGCGCAGCTTGCCGGACTTGACGTGCGGCAGCACCGCGGACATCGAACCGAACATCATCGTCACCTGCCCGCCCACCACGTCGTTCAGCGCCGGCCCGATGCCTTTGTAGGGAACGTGGATCAGCTGCATATCGGCATCGAGCGCCATCAGCTCGCCGGCCAGATGGGCCTGGCTGCCCGCGCCGGGCGATGCGAAGCTCAAGCTGCCGGGCTTCTGCCTGGCGAGCGCCAGCAGCTCCTTCACCGACTTCGCCGGCACGGCGGCGTTCACCACCAGCACGTTCTCGACCGTCGCGAGCATCGCGACCGGCTGCAGCTCCGAGGCCTTGTACGGCAGCGCAGGAAAGAGGCTCGGGTTCACCGCGATGTTGCCGACCGGCACGATGCCGAGCGTGTAGCCGTCGGGCGCGGCCTTGGCAATCAGGTCGACGCCGATGTTGCCGGCGGCACCGACCTTGTTCTCGACCACGAAGGGCTGGCCCAGGATCTCGGTGAACTCCTGCCCCAGCACGCGGGCCACCACATCGGCCGGACCGCCCGGCGCGAAGGGAACGATCACGTGGACCGGCTTGGCGGGATAGGCCTGCGCGTGCGCCGCCAACGGCAGGGCGAGCAGCAGGGGCAACAGAAAGGCGAGGCGGCGCTTGATCATCATCAGAGTTCCTCGAACGGTGGAATGGCACGCTGGGCGATCGCCGCGAGGACCTCGTAGTCCGCGGGATCGGGGATGGCGAAGCCTGCAAGCAACAAGCGTTCCGTCACGGCTTCGAGTTCCGGTGCATCCGCCGCCGCGCGCAAGGCATCGCGCAGGCGCGCGAGTTCGTCGGACGCGAGCGCCGCCGTCGCAACCAGCGGCGGGATCGGCATCGCCTCGGTGCTGGCGATGATGCGCACCTGTTGCGCCGACGCGGGCTCGTTGTGACGCAGCAAGTCATGGTAGTAGCTGTCGAGCGGGCCGACGTCGATGCGGCCTGCGGCCAGGGCTTCGATGACGCCGCGTGCGTGGATGAGATTGCCCACCGCTCGGGCATAGAGCCGCGGCCCGTGCGTGGCGCGGTACGGCGCGAGATGGTTGCGGAAGGCGACGCCGCCAGACATCGAGTCGGCCAGCGTGTAGCCCACCACGCCGCCGAAGGTATCTTCGAGGCGTTCGTACTTCGAATTGGCGCGCACCACGATGTCGGTGAAGTAGACCGGCCGGCCCTCGTAGCGCGCCGGCGACGGGATCAGCGCGGCGACCAGCGCGGGCCGCGGCGCGCGCTGCGAGAACGGCAGGCCGCACATCATCGCGAGGCCCAGGTCATCGCGCGCCCACAGCGCCGAGAGCGGAGCCGGGGCGTCGTAGTCGATCACGTCCCAATCAAGCCGGGCGCGCGCGAGCGCCCACGCGAACAGCGCTTTCCAGTCGGCGCGCGCCGAGGCGGTGGCCGAGTACATGCGCGCGTTGGCGACCGGCGTCATCGATCTCAGCGCAAGCGCAGCTGCTGTCCGAGGCCCATGGTCTTCGCCTTCGCGAGCATGGCGGAGCCGAGCGCGATGTCCGACAGCGAGAGGCCGCGGTGCCAGAAGAGATTGGTTTCTTCTTCGCTTTCGCGTCCGGGTTTGAGGCCGGCCACGATCTGGCCGAGCTCGGCATGCAGCGTCTTCTCGGACAACTTGCCGCTGTCCACGTGCGCGCGCAGCGCACCGAAGGGGCCGGCCTTGGCCTGGCCCCAGTCGTCCATCACCATCTTGTCCATGATGTCGGTCAGCGAGAGCTCGACCGCGCTCATGGTGCCGTAGGGAATCACGCAGGCGCCCTTCTTGATCCACTCGGTCTTGAGCATCGGCGCGGGTTTCTCGAGGCGCGAGGCCTCGACCACGATGTCGGCGCCGCGCACGCAGGACTCCCAGTCTTCGGTGACGGTGATCTTCATGCCGAGATCGCGTTCCAGGCGTGCGGCAAAGGCATCCCGACTCTCGGGCCGGCGCGAGTGCACGCGGATCTCGTCGAAGTGGAAGATCGAATGCAAGAGGCGCACGTTCCAGTACGAGGTGCCGCGCGCGCCGATGTGGCCGAGGATCTTCGAATTCTTGCGCGCCAGATGCTTGGCGCCGATAGCGGTGATCGCGCCGGTGCGCATGTCGGTGATGTCGGAGGCATCGATGATCGCCACAGGGACGCCGGTCTTCGGGTCGAAGAGGTTGAGCAGCGCGAGCTCCGACGGCAGGCCCACTTCGTAGTTGCGATAGAAGTCGCCCACCACCTTCACGCCCGCCACGCCGAGCGGCCGGATGTAGCCGCGCAGCACGTTGAAGTGGCCCGGGTAGTCCTTCTCGGGCACCAGGTGCATGCGCGGCTCGATGGTGGTCTGGCCACGACCCTGGGCCAGCAAGCCGTCCTCGACCGCGGCGACGATCTCGGCGTCGGTCATCGCCAGCGCCTGGACGTCGAGATGGTTCAGGTAGTGCAGGTAGATCTCGGACGACATCGCGTCAGCCCTGCTTGACCATCGGCAGGTTCAGCGCGTGCTTCTTCGCGGTGGCGACGGCCTGCTCGTAGCCCGCATCGGCATGGCGCATCACGCCGGTGGCCGGGTCGTTCCAGAGCACGCGCTCGATGCGCTTGGCCGCGGCGTCGCTGCCGTCGCAGACGATCACCACGCCCGAATGCTGCGAGTAGCCCATGCCGACGCCGCCGCCGTGGTGCAGGCTGACCCAGGTCGCGCCGCCGGCGGTGTTGAGCAGCGCGTTGAGCAGCGGCCAGTCGGAGACGGCGTCGCTGCCATCCTTCATGGCTTCGGTCTCGCGGTTGGGGCTTGCGACCGAGCCGGTGTCGAGGTGGTCGCGGCCGATCACGATCGGGCCCTTGAGTTCGCCCGACTTCACCATCTCGTTGAAGGCGAGGCCCGCCTTGTGGCGCTCGCCCAGGCCCAGCCAGCAGATGCGCGCCGGCAGGCCCTGGAACGCGATGCGCTCGCGCGCCATGTCGAGCCAGCGATGCGTGTGCGTGTTCTCGGGGAACAGTTCCTTGATCTTGGCGTCAGTCTTGTAGATGTCTTCCGGGTCGCCCGAAAGCGCCACCCAGCGGAACGGGCCCTTGCCTTCGCAGAACAGCGGCCGGATGTAGGCCGGAACGAAGCCGGGGAAGTCGAAGGCGTTCTTGACGCCCTCGTCGAAAGCGACCTGGCGGATGTTGTTGCCGTAGTCGACCGTGGGAATGCCCATGGCCTGGAAGTCGAGCATGGCCTGCACATGCACCGCGCAGGACTTGGCGGCTGCCTTACGCAAGGTCGGATGCTGCGTCACGTCTGCCTTCGCGGCCTCCCATTGCGCAAGCGTCCAGCCGATCGGCAGGTAGCCGCTCGCGAGATCGTGCGCCGAGGTCTGGTCGGTCACGAGGTCGGGCTTGATGCCGCCTGCCTTGGCGCGCTTCACGAGTTCGGGCAGCACCTCGGCCGCGTTGCCCAAGAGGCCGATTGACACCGCTTCCTTGGCGGCCGTGTGCTGCTTGATCAGCGCGATCGCGTCGTCGATGTCCTTGGCCTGCTTGTCGAGGTAGCGCGTGCGCAGGCGGAAGTCGATGCTGGCCTGCTGGCATTCGATGTTGAGCGAGACCGCGCCGGCGAGCGTGGCCGCCAGCGGCTGCGCGCCGCCCATGCCGCCGAGGCCTGCGGTGAGGATCCACTTGCCCGAAAGATCGTCGTTGTAGTGCTGGCGGCCGGCCTCGACGAAAGTCTCGAAGGTGCCTTGCACGATGCCCTGGCTGCCGATGTAGATCCAGCTGCCAGCAGTCATTTGGCCGTACATCATCAGGCCCTTGCGATCGAGCTCGCTGAAGTGTTCCCAGGTGGCCCACTTGGGCACGAGGTTGGAGTTGGCGATCAGCACGCGCGGCGCGTTCTCGTGCGTCTTGAACACGCCGACCGGCTTGCCCGATTGCACCAGCAGCGTCTCGTCGTCGTTGAGCTCCTTCAGCGTCGCGAGGATCTGGTCGAAGGAGGCCCAGTCGCGCGCGGCGCGTCCGATGCCGCCGTAGACCACCAGGTCCTGCGGGCGCTCGGCGACCTCAGGATCGAGGTTGTTCTGCAGCATGCGAAACGGCGCCTCGGTGAGCCAGCTCTTGCAGCTGAGCGTGCTGCCGCGCGGGGCGCGGACCACGCGGCTCGCGTCATGGCGAGGATCGTTCTTCTGGGCGACGAACTTGTCGGGTGCATTCATGGCGTAGTGTCCTTTCGATGACGGAGGAGCGGTGTGTCAGGCCTGGCTGGGCAGGATGGCTTGCAGGGCTTCGGGCCAGCGGCCCCGGCGCGCCCACTGGCGCATGGATTCGATGTCGGGCGCGAGGAAGCGGTCCTGGTCGATGAAGGCGACGCGCTCGCGGATGGTGGTGAATTCGGCTTCGACGAGCGGTGAACTCTTGGGGCCACGCTTCAACTCGATGCCTTGCGCGGCGGCCATGGCTTCGATGCCGACGACGACCGCCGTGTTCTCCACCATCTCGGCCAGGCGCCGGCCCGCGAAGGTGGCCATCGACACATGGTCTTCCTGGTTGGCCGAGGTCGGCAAGCTGTCGACGCTGGCCGGATGCGCGAGCGACTTGTTCTCGGAGGCAAGCGCCGCGGCCGTGACCTGCGCGATCATGAAGCCCGAGTTGACGCCGCCGTCGCGCACCAGGAAAGGCGGCAGGCCCGAGAGCCCGCTGTCGAGCAGCAGCGCCATGCGGCGCTCGGAAATGGCGCCGATTTCGCTCACGGCGAGCGCGATGATGTCGGCCGCGAAGGCGACCGGCTCGGCGTGGAAGTTGCCACCGGAGATCACGTCGCCGTTGTCGAACACGAGCGGGTTGTCGGATGCGGCATTGGCTTCGATGCGCAGCACGCGTGCCGCATGCGCGAGGTTGTCGAGGCAGGCGCCCATCACCTGCGGCACGCAGCGGACCGAGTACGGGTCCTGCACGCGGCCGCAATCGGCATGCGAGGGAATGATCTCGCTGCCTTCGAGCAGCGTGCGCACCGCGGCCGCCACGGCGATCTGGCCCGGCTGGCCGCGCGCGGCATGGATGCGCGCATCGAAGGGCTTGATCGAGCCCTGGATCGCTTCGAGCGAGAGCGCGCCCGCCATCAGTCCGGCCGCGAACACGTCCTCGGCGCCGAACAGGCCGGCGAGCGCGAGCGCCGTCGACACCTGCGTGCCGTTGAGCAGCGCGAGACCTTCCTTGGGGCCGAGCACGAAGGGCTTGAGCCCGATGCGCGACAGCGCCTCCGCGCCGCCGATCACCGCGCCGTCGGGCGCCGTGACCTCGCCCTCCCCGATCAGCACGCAGGCCAGGTGCGCCAGCGGCGCCAGATCGCCCGACGCGCCGACCGAGCCCTTGGACGGAATCCGCGGCAGCAGGCCGGCATTGCCGAGCGCGATCAGCGCATCGACGATCTCGGGCGCGATGCCCGAGTGGCCGCGCGCCAGGCTCACGGCCTTGGTCGCAAGCACCAGCCGCACCACGCCCTCGGGCAAGGGCGCACCGGTGCCGGCGCTGTGCGAGAGCACCAGGTTGCGCTGCAGCTCGGCCAGGCGCTCATGCGGAATGGTGGTCTGCGCGAGCTTGCCGAAGCCGGTGTTGATGCCGTAGACCGTCTCGCCGGCATCGACGATCCTGCGCACCGTCGCCTGGGACGCGAGCAGGCCGCTGCGCGCCGACGGATCCAGCGCGAGCTGCACGCCGCCGGCATGCACGCGGCGCAGCGTGGCGAGGTCGACTTCGCCGGGGGTGAGCACCAGCGGTGGGAGGGAAAGGGAGGCGTTGTCCATGCGGGGTCCTGTCTATACAAGTAGGTGCGTGCGAAGCCGGTTCTGGATTCGCCCGTTAGCCAAAGCTGGGATTGCCGTCGGCGCGGAAGCGGCTGCCCAGCCGATAGCGCGAAGCGGGATGCAGGCAGCGCACCATCGTCACCGGCACGCTGCGCGTCCAGGTGCGGCGCGTGAGCAGCAGGCAGGGATCGGTCACCGGCATCGCGAGGCGCTCGGCCTGCTCGGCCGTGGGCAGCACCGCATCGACGACGTGCTCGATCTGGTCGAAGGGCACGTTGCGAACCAGGTACTCGCTGGGCGAGACGGTGGAGAAGTCCTGCTCCAGGAAAGTCGGCACGGCGTGCGGATTGACGTGGCGGTCTTCGAGCTGCACCGGGATTTCGTTTTCCAGATGCAGGCACACGGTATGGAAGACCGACTCGCCGGGCCTGAGGTCCAGCCACACGGCGACGTCGGGTGAGGCCGCAATGCGCTCGGCCACCAGGAATTCGCAGCGGTAGTCGTGGCCGCGCACCCGGATCTCGCTCGCGATGTTGGCGATCTGCAAGAGCGTCGACTGCGGCTTGTTCTCGGCCACGAAGCTGCCCACGCCGGCCACGCGCACGATGCGCCCCTGCTCCACCAGCTCGCGCAGCGCGCGGTTGACCGTCATGCGCGCGACGCCGAACTGCGCGACCAGTTCGCTCTCCGACGGCAGCCGATGGCCGGCCGGCCAGGAGCCGTCCTGGATCTTGTGCGTGATGAAGGCCTTGACCTGCTCGTACAGCGCGAGTGCGGGCTGCGGCGGCTGGGCCTTGCGTGGATTCATCTCAATGCTCCGCCGCCGCCATCGATTCGGCGCGGATCTCCTCGGTCAGCCGTGCCTTGATTTCCATGAACTCGGGCGAGGTCTTGATCGTGTAGTGGCGCGGATGCGGGAAGTCGACCGCGATCTCGCTCTTGATGCGGCCAGGCCGGGCGCTGAACACCGCAACGCGATTGGCCATGAAGATGGCTTCGTCGATGTCGTGAGTGACGAAGAGCACCGTCTTCTGCGCCGATTCCCAGATGCCGAGCAAGAGCTCCTGCATCAGCACGCGGGTCTGGTTGTCGAGCGCGCCGAAGGGCTCGTCGAGCAGGAGCATCTTCGGGTCGTTGGCGAGCGCCCGCGCGATCGCGGTGCGCTGCTGCATGCCGCCCGAGAGCTGCTTGGGAAAGTGGCTCTCGAAACCGCGCAGCCCCACCTTGGCGATGAAGTAGTCGCTGCGCTCCTTCTGCTCGGCCTCGCTCATCCCGCGCTCGCGCAGGCCGAAGCGGATGTTCTGCGCGATGGTGAGCCAGGGGAAGAGCGTGTAGCTCTGGAACACCACGCCGCGGTCGGCGCCCGGGCCTTCGATGGTCTGGCCGTCGAGCAGCACGCGGCCTTCGGTCGGGTAGTCGAGGCCGGCGACGATGCGCAGCAAGGTCGACTTGCCGCAGCCCGAGGGGCCGAGGATGGTGACGAAGTCGTTTTCCTTGACCTCGAAGTCGATGGGCAACAGCGCCTGCGTGCTCTGGCCGCGCGTGCCGGTGAAGGTGCGGGACACGCCGCGGATCGAAAGCTGGTTCATCAGATCGTGCTCCATGCGAACAGGCGGCGGTTCAAGGCCTTGAAGGCGAAATCCGAGATGAGGCCGATCACGCCGATGACGATGATCCCGAAGATGATCTGCCCGGTGTTGAGCAGCGCCTGGCTGTCGGTGATCATGTGGCCGATGCCCGAAGAGGAGCCGATCAGCTCGGCGACGATCACGTAGGTCCAGGCCCAGCCCAGCACCAGGCGCAGCGTTTCGGCGATGCCCGGTGCGGCGCCCGGGATCAGCACCCGCGCGACGATGCCGCGGCTGTTGGCGCCCAGCGTGTACGCAGCCTCGACCAGGTCGCGGCGCGCGCTGCCGACGGTGACGGCCACCATCAGCGTGATCTGGAACACCGAACCGATGAAGATGACCAGCAACTTCTGCGCCTCGCCGATGCCGGCCCACAGGATCAGCAGTGGGATGAAGGCCGAGGCCGGCAGGTAGCGGCAGAAGGAAACGAAGGGCTCGAAGAAGGCCTCGACGCTCTTCCAGGTGCCCATCGCGATACCCAGCGGCACGGCGACGATGGCGGCCAGCACGAAGCCGCCGAACACGCGCCACACCGTCATGCCGATGTCGTGGATGAAGTTGTACTCGGTGAAGAGCGAAACGCCTTCCTTGAGCATCGTGACCGGGCTGGCCAGGAAGGTGGGCGACACGAAGCCACCGAGCGTGAAGAAGGTCCAGACGACCACGAAGAGCACGAAGAAGCCCAGGCCCAGCAGCCAGCGCGCACGCGCGCTGACGGGCTCGAGCGGCGCGAGGGCGCGGCGCCGCCGCGGCGCCGGCTCTGTGGCGGCCGGGCCGGCAGAGACTGCCGGCTTCGAAGCGTTGATGACGGGCGTCGCGTCCATGCTTGCTGCTCGCTCTTACTTGATGAAGCTGGTGTCGAAGGTGACCGAGAGATCCTCGGGCGCCTTGCGGATCACGCCGGCCTCCAGCAGGATGGCTTGGGCGTCCTTCATGAAGGGCGTGATCTCGCTGGCGAAGAACTTCTGGTTGGCCGCCTTGTCCGACCAGCGCAGATAGGCCGAGGACTTGGCGAACTGCTCGCCGGTCTGCTTGACGGCCGCGCCCATGATCTCGTTCGACTTGGCCGGGTCGGCCTTGATCATCTCGATGGCTTCGAAGTACGAGTTGGTCAGAGCCTGGGCTGCCTTGGCGTTGGCCTTGAGCCAGGTCGGCGCGCAGCCCACCGTGTCCATCACCATCGGGTAGTCGAGCGTGGTGGCGAGGATCTTGCCGGCCGCAGGGTTGGCGCGCACGGTTGAGAGGTAGGGCTCGTAGGTCATCGCGGCATCGTTCTGGCCGGCCACGAAGGCCTGCGCAGCGGGCTGCGGCTCGAGCGAGACCAGCTTGACGTCCTTCATCGTCATGCCGTTCTTGTTGAGCATCCAGGCCAGGCCGAAGTACGGCGCGGTGCCCGGCGCGCTGACGCCGATGGCCTTGCCCTTGAGGTCGGCGAAGCTCTTGACGTCGTTGCGCACGGCCAGGCCGTCGGCGCCATAGGACTTGTCCATCTGGAAGATCTGCACGATCGGCACGCCGTTGGCGTTCCAGGCCACATGGGTCTCGACCGTCGTGGCCGCGCACTGGATCGCGCCCGAGGCGAGCGCCAGATGGCGGTCCTTCTGCGGGATCATCTTGATCTCGACGTCCAGCCCGTTCTTCTTGAAGATGCCGGCCTTGTCAGCCAGCGTGAGCGGCGCGAAGCCGGTCCAGCCGGACATGCCGAGGGCGATCTTGGTTTCCTGCGCGTGGGCGTTCGCCGCCATGCCAGCGACACACACGCCCGCCGCCAGCAGCGAGGCGATTTTTCCGACCGTCTTGACCATCAAGGTTCTCCTGTTGCATTTGAAAAAATTCGGCTCGCTGCAAGCGTCCGCAGGGACGGTTTGCCGGCAAGGGGCCGAGTTTCATTCGCTGCGATGCACCTGTATATACAGGTTAACCCGGGATTGCGGCCCCGATCAAGCCTGGCTTTGCCCGCTCCCAGTGCGCGGAATCGGTTTCATGCACCAAAAGCTGTCTAGACAGGATAGCGCAGCAGCGAATAGCGCCCTTGTTCGCAAGCGCCATGCCAGCCGGAAAGCCGCTCGCTGCCCGCCCTCGCTTCGTGGACAATCGCCATCGCGCGCACGGGAGGTGCGCGCGTCCGTTTCCCCGCATGCAGCCCCGGCCCTCGGGGCGCCCCTAGAAATACAGCAATCCCTTGTCCACCCTGGCTTCCGATTCACTTGACGCCGCGCCGGAACAGATCCTCCACGAGGTCTTCGGCTACGCGCAGTTCCGCGGCCCGCAGCAGGCGATCGTCGACCACGCGGTGGCCGGCGGCGATGCGCTGGTGCTGATGCCCACGGGCGGCGGCAAGTCGCTGTGCTACCAGATCCCGGCCATTGCGCGGCAGCGCGCAGGCCGCGGCGTGACGGTGGTGGTGTCGCCGCTGATCGCGCTGATGCACGACCAGGTCGGTGCGCTGCACGAAGCCGGCGTCGACGCGGCCTTTCTCAACTCCACGCTCGACTGGGATCAGACGCAGGACGTGGAGCGCCGCATGCTGCGCGGCGAGATCACGCTGCTCTACGCGGCGCCCGAGCGCGTGACGACGCCGCGCTTTCTCTCGCAGCTCGATTCGCTGCAGGAGCGCGGCAAGCTCTCGCTGTTCGCGATCGACGAGGCGCATTGCGTGAGCCAGTGGGGCCACGACTTCCGGCCCGAGTACCGCGCGCTGACGGTGCTGCACGAGCGCTATCCCGGCGTGCCGCGCATCGCGCTCACCGCCACGGCCGATGCGCTGACGCGCGCCGACATCGTCGAGCGGCTGCAGCTCGAGGAGGCGCGCCAGTTCGTCTCCAGCTTCGACCGGCCCAACATCCGCTACACCATCGTCGAGAAGAAGGACGCGACCACGCAGTTGCTGCGCTTCATCGAGCGCGAGCACGAAGGCGATGCAGGCGTGGTCTATTGCCAGTCGAGAAAGCGCGTGGAAGACGTGGCCCAGACGCTGCGCGATGCGGGCACCAACGCCCTGCCCTACCACGCGGGCCTGGATGCCGCCGTGCGCCAGAAGCACCAGGACCAGTTCCTTCGCGACGAAGGCATCGTGATGGTCGCGACCATTGCCTTCGGCATGGGCATCGACAAGCCCGACGTGCGTTTCGTCGCCCACCTCGACATGCCGAAGAACATCGAGGGCTACTACCAGGAGACCGGCCGCGCCGGCCGCGACGGCGCAGCAGCCGACGCCTGGATGGCCTACGGCCTGCAGGACGTGGTGAATCAGCGCCGCATGATCGACGAGAGTCCGGCCGGCGAGGAGTTCAAGCAGGTGATGCGCGGCAAGCTCGATGCGCTGCTCTCGCTGGCCGAGGCCAGCGATTGCCGGCGCGTGCGGCTGCTCGGCTATTTCGGGGAGAGCTACCAGCGCGCCTCGGCCGACGCCGGGCCGCCCCAAGGCGGCCGCGGCCCCTTCGGGGGGCAGCGAGGACACGAAGTGCCGAGCGTGGGGGCCACATGCGGGAATTGCGACAACTGCTTGAACCCGCCGCAGGTGTGGGACGGCACGGATGCGGCGCGCAAGCTGCTGTCCACCATCTACCGCGTGCAGCAGCAAAGCGGCATCAGCTTCGGCGCCGGCCACATCATGGACATCCTGCGCGGCAAGACGACCGAGAAGGTCACGCAGTTCGGCCATGGCTCGCTCAGCACCTTCGGCATCGGCAGCGAGTTCAGCGAGGCGCAGCTGCGCGGCGTGCTGCGCCAGCTGATCGCGACCGGCGCGCTGGCCGTCGATGCGCAGGCCTACAACACGCTGCAGCTCACCGAGGGCTCGCGCGCCGTGCTCAAGGGCGAGACGCAGGTGCTGCTGCGCGAGTCGGTGTCATCGCCGGCCGAGCGCAAGCCGCGGCGCGAGAAAACCGCGCGCGGCGCGCCTTCGCCGGCCGCGGCCACGCTCGATGCGACCGGCCAGGCACGCTTCGCAGCGCTCAAGGCCTGGCGCGCCGAGGTGGCGCGCGAGCACAACCTGCCGGCCTACGTGATCTTCCACGACGCCACGCTCGCCGCCATCGCCGAGCGCGCACCGGCCACGCTCGAAGACCTGCAGGGCCTCAGCGGGATTGGCAGCAAGAAGCTCGAGGCCTACGGGTCGGACGTGCTGCGGGTCTGCGCGGCGTTCTAGGGCCGCGCCAGCAGCCGGCTTTCACGCGCCGGCGAGCGCACCAGGTAGGGCTGGCCGGCCGCCTCGGCCTTGCGCAGCGCCATCTCTTCCTTGTTCGATGAAACCGGCGCAGGACAGGCGCCGCCGCTGCGCAGCGCCAGCGCGGCCGCGAGCCGCGCCTCCGCCGGATCGCCGAGCGCATGGCCGAAATCGTCGGCGACCACGCAGGCGGGCGCGAAGCCGTCGCTGTAGTCGCCGAAGCCCTGCTGGTTCACGCCCTGGAACTGGATCGCGAAGTAGGTGGTGCCGCAGTTGTCCTGCGGGAAGAAGCCGTAGGGCTTGCCGCAGGTGCCGCCGCCGACCAGGTTCACGGTGACGCCGATGCCGCGCAGGCTGTTGACCACCGATTCGCTGGCGGAGCAGGTGTCGGGGCCCGCCAGCACGGTGACGCGCGACAGGCCCAGCCGCGGCAAGGCCTGGCCCGCCGGCACCGAGAAGCCGCGCGAAGTCGCGTGGAAAGGCAGGGTGGCCTGCGAAGGCGCCAGGTTGAAGGGGTTCTTGTTGTTGAACTGCAGGCGCTCGAACACGGCGCCGGTGGTCGCTGCGCCCGAGCTGACCATGGAAGCCAGCTCGCTGGCGATGTCGAGCAAGCCGCCGCCGTTGTAGCGCATGTCGATCACCAGGTCGGCGATGCCGGCGCTCTTGAGCTGATTCACGGCCGCGACCAGCGGCGCTTCGGCCGTTGCGAGGTGGTCGTTGAAGAGCAGGTAGCCGACCGGGCCGCTCGCCGTGTCGATGGTCTTCACGTTCAGCACCGGTGTACGCGTGATGCGCGCCGCGGTCAGCGTCAACGTGCGCTCGCTGCCGTCGGGCGCCCGCAGCTTGAAGTTGTGCGCCTCGCCTTCGCGCGCCGGCGCGAGCCCGGCATTGAGCGTGGCGGTGTCGGTGCCGCTCACCAGATCGACGCCATCGATTTCGATGAGCCGCGTGCCGCGCACGATTGCGGCTTGCGCCGCGGGCGAACCGGGCTCGGTGTAGGCCACGCGCACGTCGCGCGGCGGCGAGGCGCTCAGAAAAGCCAGCTCGGCGCCATAGCCCACGCCGACGCCGTTCTGCGACAAGGCGCGGTAGGCGGCAGTGTCCTGCGTGAAATGGAAGCGGTCCTTGGCGCGGCCGGCCGCCGTGAGCTTGGGCGTCTTGAGCACGTTGAAGTAGGTAATCGGCGTGGCGTAGTCGCCGGCGGCCAGCGTGGTCGGCACCTCGTCGAACCAGAGGTAGGTTTCGTCGATCCATCCGCGCACCCAGCGCTTCTCGGCGGCGAGGGTGCCGAGCTGATCCGGGAAGGCGGCGCCGGTGTCGGGGTCGACGCCGGTGCGCGGAGCCGCGCACTGGCCGGCGACGCTGGAGGACGCGACGATGGGCTCGTCGCCGGAAGCCGCGGGCGTCGGCGCCATGGCCAGCGGCAATCCACCGCCGCCCCCACCGCCGCCGCCTCCGCAGGCCGTGAGCGCGGCCGCGGCCACGAGCATGGCCAGCGCTGCGCGCATGGGCAGTACAACCCTCATGAAGCTCTCCCTCGCGCGCCGGTGCCCGGCGCGGCTATTGCGTTGGTCTTGCTTATTGGACGAAGCCGATGCCGCGCGATTCGCGCACTTCGGGCTTGATCCGGTGCTCGGCATCGAGCTGATCGAGAAACTCGGCGGCCGAAAACTCGACCGCAAGAATATCCGTCTGGCGTTTCACGGCCGCGAAATCGCCCGGACAAAGCTGCGGGAGGCGGGCCAGCCGCCGCGTGATCTCGCTCGTCATGCGGCTCGCGTCGCCGCCCAGCGCCTCGGTGACGAACATGCGCTCGCGCTGCTCGCCGGTCAGCGGCATGAACTTGATCTTGAAGGTGAAGCGGCGCAGCGCCGCCTGGTCGATGCGGTCGAGCAGGTTGGTGGTGCAGACGAAGATGCCGTCGAAGCGCTCCATGCCCTGCAGCATCTCGTTGACCTCGGTCACTTCGTAGGTGCGCTGCGCGCCGCGGCGGTCCTGCAGAAAACTGTCGGCCTCATCGAGCAACAGGATCGCCTTCTCGGCTTCGGCTTCCTTGAACATGGCCGCCATGTTCTGCTCGGTCTCGCCGACGTACTTGCTCATCAGGTCGCTCGCCTGCCGAATGATCAGCGGGCGGCCGATGGTCTTGGCGATGTGTTCGGCCAGCGCGGTCTTGCCGGTGCCGGGCGCGCCGTAGAAGCACAGCGTGCCGTGGCCGCGCGCCTTGAGCGCCTCGACGATGCGTGGGATCTCGAAGCGGGTCTCGACGTTGAGCATGCCGAGGTCGTAGGTGGTCACGCTGCGGCGCGCGCCGAGGGCGTCGGGCGTGCCCAGGGCGAGATCGGCATTGCGCAGCTGCCGCTCGATCAGGCTTTCGACCGACGCGCCTTCGGTCATGGCCAGGCCGGCGAAGCGCACCGCCGTGCGGATCTGCGCCGGCGTCAGGCCCTTGCGGCCGGCCAGCTTGGCGGTGAAGGCCTCGGACACCGAAACGCCTTCGAGCGTCTTGCGAACCAGCTGCTCGCGCGCGCCGGGCGGCGGCGACTTGAGCTCGAGGTGGTAGGCGAAGCGGCGCCGGAAGGCCGGATCGATCTGCTCGATGCGGTTGGTCACCCACAGCGTGGGCACCGCATTCGATTCGAGGATCTGGTTGACCCAGGCCTTGCCGCTCACGCTGCCGCTGGCCGGGGCGGGCACCTGCTCGGCGCGCGCCATGAGCTGGGCGGCCTCGGTGCTGATCGGCGGGAACACGTCTTCGACCTCGTCGAACAAGAGCGCCGCCTGCGCGCTGCCCTTGAGAAAGACCTGTGCGATCTGCAGCGAACGGTAACGGTCGCGGCCCGACAGCGAGTTGCCGTCGCGATCGGCGTACTCGACCTCGAAAAGCTCGAGCCCCGCGGCCTGCGCGACCACCTTGGCCAGCTCGGTCTTGCCGGTGCCGGGCGGGCCGTAGAGCAGTACGTTGACGCCGGCCTCCTTGCGCGCCACCGCGGCGCACAGCAAGGTGACCAGCATCTGCGCGTCGTCCTGGACGAAGGCGAAGTCCTGCACCGACAGCGCGCTCTTCGCGGACGGCCGCGTGAACACGGCCATCAGCTCGTTGTGGTCGCGGTATTCGCGCATCAGCACCGGCGGCAGCTTCTCGCTGACCTTCATCAGGTCGGCCAGGTCGGTGATGTTGTGCTCGGAGATCAGGTTCTCGACCAGGCCGATGCGCTCGAGCCGCGAGCCCGCGCGCAGCGCTTCGCCCACATCGCTGGCATTGACGCCGGCCACCTCGGCGATCGCGGCGTAGGCCTCGGGCGCGTTGTTGACCTTGAACTCGACCAGCAGCGAGCGCAGGTCGCGCTGGTAGCGCGCCAGCGTGCCGTAGAGCAGCAGCGCGCGCTCGGCCTTGTTGAGCTGCAGCAGGCCGGCGAGCGCGTCGATGTTCTTCTCGACCAGGGTCGACTGCTTGCGCAGCGCATGCGTGAGCCAGTCGCGCGTGACCGAGAGCACCGAGAGCAGGTCCTTCGGCTGGTCCTTGGCGTATTCGTCGAGGTAGAAGAACAGCGTGCCTTCTTCATAAGGGCCGCGCCAGACACCGTGGCGCTCCAGCAGCGTGCGGCCGTCGAAGTTCTCGACGCCCTTCCAGATCTCATTGCCCGCGCAGCGGCGCCCCAGGAACTCGCGCAGGCGCAAGAGCACCGGCGCCGGCCACACCAGGTGCCGGCCGGTGAGCGAAAGAAGGCCGTTGAGATCGCGCCGCACGTTGAAGCGCGGGCCCTGCTTGGCCGCCAGCGTGAGCACGAAATGCGAGCACATGAGCTCGAGCACGGGCGCTTCCTTGAGCCCGGGCGACGGCAATGCGTGCCCGCGCGAAGCAGCCGCTACCACGTCGACCCCGGAACGCTTGACCATCGAACAACCTCACGCTAGGAGAATGAGAACCTGAGCGCGACCATAGCGCAGAGTTTTGGCTTGGGGAAGACTCGGGAACGGTAAAAACCCTGATGTTGCGAATCCGGCCACAATGCCGCCCATGCTTGGAATCGAAGACATCGAACGCGCCGCCGTGCGCCTGCGCGGGCAAGTGCTCAATACGCCCTGCGTGGAATCGCGCACTCTTTCCGAAATCGTCGGCGCGCAGGTGTTCCTCAAATTCGAGAACCTGCAGTTCACGTCGTCGTTCAAGGAACGCGGCGCCTGCAACAAGCTGGTCGACCTGTCCCTGGCCGGCACCCATGGCGTGATCGCCATGTCGGCCGGCAACCATGCCCAGGGCGTGGCCTATCACGCGCAGCGCCTCGGCCTCCGGGCGCTGATCGTGATGCCGCGCTTCACGCCGGGCGTGAAGATCGAGCGCACGCGCGGCTTCGGCGCCGAGATCGAACTGCACGGCGACACCCTGGACGCGGCGCGCGCCCACGCGCTGGCGCTCGCGGAGCGCGAAGGCCTGGCCTTCGTCCATCCTTACGACGACGAAGCGATCATTGCCGGGCAAGGCACGGTGGCGCTCGAGATGCTCGATGCGGTGCCCGATCTCGACACGCTGGTGGTCTCGGTCGGCGGCGGCGGCCTGATCGCCGGCATGGCGCTGGCGGCACGGGCGCGCAAGCCGGGGATCGAGATCGTCGGCGTCCAGACCCGGCGCTTTCCGGCGATGGTCAACGCGGTTCAGGGTACGCAGCACGTCCAGGGCACGAGCACCATCGCCGAGGGCATCGCCGTGGGCACGCCCGGCGTGCTGACGCGCGAGATCATCGCCTCCCAGGTCGACGACCTGCTGTTGGTCGACGAGGGCGACATCGAGCAGGCCGTGCTGATGCTGCTCGAAATCGAGAAGACGCTGGTCGAAGGCGCCGGTGCCGCCGGGCTGGCAGCGCTGATCCGGCATCCGGAGCGCTTCAAGGGCAAGCGGGTCGGGCTGGTGCTCTCGGGCGGCAACATCGACCCGCTGCTGCTGGCCGCGATCATCGAGCGCGGCATGGTCCGGGCCGGCCGGCTCGCGCGCGTGCGCGTCAGCGCGCGCGACGTGCCCGGCTCCCTGGCCCAGATCACGGCCACTGTGGCGGAAGCGGGCGCCAACGTCGATGAGGTGCATCACCAGCGCGCCTTCACCATGCTGGCGGCGC
The DNA here is from genome assembly GCF_964254305.1 of Variovorax sp. LjRoot84. Classification (NCBI taxonomy): domain Bacteria; kingdom Pseudomonadati; phylum Pseudomonadota; class Betaproteobacteria; order Burkholderiales; family Comamonadaceae; genus Variovorax; species Variovorax sp. LjRoot84. The sequence continues at coordinate 256,608 of NZ_CAXUTE020000001.1, read as the reverse complement.
AGAACGTCGAGATCGAACTGGTGCTGCAGACCCGCGGGCGCCCCCACCTGTCGGCGGTGCTCGACGCGTTGCGGGATGCCGGTTTCGAAGCGGCCGAGCAGCGCTGAAAGCTCTGGCAAGCCCCTAGATGGCCATCCGCAGGCCAGTCGGTAAAATGGCCTCAGTTTTGCGAACCCAAGGAACAACGATGTCCAACCCAACGCCTGTCGAACCCGGCCAAGACGCCGTCGTCGAGAACGACGCCGTCGAATCGATCGTTCATCTGATGCCCCTTGTCCTACCGGTGGCCGGCGGCGTGCTGATGCTGCTTTTGGCATCCATCGCCGTCTACATGGCCTGACATCCGGCTGTGGCGCCGGCGGACACCGAGTGCCGCCCCGCCCACCGAGGATGCACGAGCCCACCCGGCCGCATCGATCCTCGCCTCCCGAGACGGGAAACGTTTTTTCCAACGGACCTCGCCTGTTCCAGGCACCGAGCCCCGTTCGGAAAGACGATTTTTCAACTTAGGAGACACATTGATGAACGCACCTCTCAAGGGTTTGACCGTACAGGCGCCCTCGTATGTCAGGAATGCGAAGCTGATCGCCTGGGTGGCCGACATGGCCGCGCTGTGCAAACCCGAGGCCATTCACTGGTGCGACGGCAGCACCGAAGAGTACGACCGGCTCTGCCAGCGCCTGGTCGACGCCGGCACCTTCAAGAAGCTCAACCCCGCCAAGCGCCCCAACTCCTTCCTCGCGAGTTCCGATCCGAGCGATGTCGCCCGCGTCGAAGACCGCACCTTCATCTGCTCCGAGAAGAAGGAAGACGCCGGTCCCACCAACAACTGGATGGCGCCGGCGGAAATGCGTGCCACCCTGCAACCGCTGTTCGACGGTTGCATGAAAGGCCGCACGATGTACGTCGTGCCCTTCAGCATGGGACCGCTGGGCTCGCCGATCGCGCACGTCGGCATCGAGCTGTCCGACAGCCCCTACGTGGCGGTCAACATGAAGATCATGACCCGCATGGGCCGTGCCGTGTACGACGTGCTCGGCGCCGACGGCGAATTCGTGCCCTGCGTGCACACGGTGGGCGCGCCGCTGGAGCCCGGTGAGAAGGACGTGGCCTGGCCCTGCAACAAGACCAAGTACATCGTCCACTACCCCGCCACGCGCGAGATCTGGAGCTATGGCTCGGGTTATGGCGGCAACGCGCTCCTGGGCAAGAAGTGCTTCGCGCTGCGCATCGCCTCGAACATGGGCCGCGACGAAGGCTGGCTCGCGGAGCACATGCTGATCCTCGGCGTGACCAACCCCGAGGGCAAGAAGTACCACGTGGCCGCTGCCTTCCCCAGCGCCTGTGGCAAGACCAACTTCGCGATGCTGATCCCGCCGGCCGGCTTCGAAGGCTGGAAGGTCACGACCATCGGCGATGACATCGCCTGGATCAAGCCGGGCGCCGACGGCAAGCTGCACGCGATCAACCCCGAGGCGGGCTATTTCGGCGTCGCGCCCGGCACCAACATCCAGACCAACCCGAACTGCATGGCCAGCCTGGACCGCGACGTGATCTTCACCAACGTGGCGCTGACCGACGACGGTGACGTCTGGTGGGAAGGCATGACCGAGGAAGCCCCGGCGCATGCCATCGACTGGCAGGGCAATGACTGGACGCCGGCCATCGCGAAGGAGACCGGCGCCAAGGCCGCGCATCCGAACGCCCGCTTCACGGTCGCGGCAATCAACAACCCGGCGCTCGACGACGCCTGGGACGACCCGAAGGGCGTGGCGATCGACGCCTTCATCTTCGGCGGCCGGCGCTCCACCACCGTGCCGCTCGTGACCGAGGCCCGCAACTGGGTCGAAGGCGTCTACATGGCTGCCACGATGGGTTCGGAAACCACCGCCGCGGCCGGCGGCAAACAGGGCGTGGTGCGGCGCGATCCGTTCGCGATGCTGCCCTTCGCCGGCTACAACATGAGCGACTACTTCCAGCACTGGCTGGACCTCGGCAAGAAGCTCGAAGCCCTGGGCGCGCAGCTGCCGAAGATCTACACCACCAACTGGTTCCGCAAGGGCGAGGACGGCAAGTTCGTCTGGCCCGGCTACGGCGAGAACATGCGCGTCCTGAAGTGGATGATCGACCGCATCGAGCACAAGGCCGAGGGCACCGAGCATGTGTTCGGCGTCAGCCCGCGCTACGAGGATCTCAACTGGACCGGCCTGGACTTCAGCGCCGAGCAGTTCGACACCGTCACCCACATCGACAAGGCCGCCTGGCAGGCCGAGCTGAAGCTGCATGCCGAGCTGTTCCAGCAGCTGGCGCACCACCTGCCGAAGGAGCTGTCGGCTACCAAGGCCGCCATCGAGCAGCGCCTGGCAGCCTGATCGCTGCGCTCGCCCAAAGAAAAAGCCGCCCGAGGGCGGCTTTTTCTCAGGTTAAAGAAGATCAGTAGTGCTGGCCGAGGTTCACGCGGCGCATCGCCTGGTAGAGCGTCGGCGTCGCGGCATCGGCGGAGCGCTTGGCGAGCACCGGCTCTTCGACCGTGTCCGCTTCCTGGCGCGAAGCGATCGCCTGCAGGTCGCGAAGAATGCGCGGATCGAGCTTCGCATAGGCCATGAACTGCTCGTCGGCGCGGGCCGCGGCACGGCGGCGAGCTGCGGCGCGCATGGCAGACAGGGCACGGACGGCCAGGCTGCGTGCGGTACCGGCGAAGAACGCGATGGCGGCGAACGCCACGCCCCAGAGCACGAGCCAGGCGACGAGCAGGCCGCCGTCGTTCCAGGTCGACATGAGCTTGTCCGCCACCACGAGCAGGGACGCGACGATGGCGGCCAGCAGCAGCGCTGCCAGGCCGCGGGCACCGTCGAAGCTGCGGCGTGCGACGCGAATGTGGTCGATCACGGCCTCGGCGCGGGCGACGCCCGGGTGAGTGGCCGGTTGGTCTACGTGAACAAAGCTGGTCATGATGAAGTCCCTCCAAAAGGACAAAAGGCCGAAGCCGATGGGGTGATATTAGTAGTTTCCCTAATGTTCCACCACTTTATCTTCGTGATGCCTATCATTCACATGACTGATGGACGTCAACTTCCGCACGCTCGACCTCAACCTGCTCCGCGTCTTCGACGAGGTGATGGCGGAGCGCAACCTCACACGCGCGGCGCGCAATCTCTCGATCACCCAGCCGGCCGTCAGCAATGCGCTGCGCCGCCTGCGCGAGACGCTCGGCGACGAGCTGGTGCGCCGTTCGGGCAGCGGCGTGGAGCCCACGCCGCGCGCGCTGGCGCTGTGGCCGACCGTGCGCGACGCTCTGCGGCAGCTGCAGCACACGCTGGCGCCGGGCGAATTCGATGCCGGCATTGCCGACACCACCTTCCTGCTGGCCATGGCCGACGCCACGGCCGCCGAACTGATCCCCGGCCTGGTGCAGATCGTCGAAAAAGAAGCGCCCGCCGTCTCGCTGCGCGTGCTGCCGCTGACCACCCGCGATCCCCGGCGCATGCTGGAGAACGAAGAAGTGGACATGGCGATCGGCTACTTCCCGGCCGTGATCGCCAGCCTGGCGGCACGCGGCCAGTCCGATGCCGCGGTGCCTTTCGAGACGCAGCGGCTCTACGTCGGCGAATATGTCTGCGTGATGCGGCGCGGCCATCCGCTGGCGCGGGCGCCCCTGACGCTCGACAGCTTCTGCGCCGCGCGCCACCTGCTGGTGAGCTTCTCCGGCCGACCCTACGGCTTCATTGACCAGACGCTGGGCGCGCTGGGACGCGAGCGGCGCATCGTGGTCACGGTCAACCAGTTTTTTACTGCCGGACGGGTGGTCGCCAACTCGAATCTGCTGACGGTCCTGCCGCGCCATTTCGTCAAGGTCACGGGCATCGACGAGCAGCTGGTCCTGCGCGAACTGCCCTTCCAGCAACCGCTGGTGCACGTCGATGCGATCTGGCACCGGCGGGCGCAGCACGGCCATGCGCACGAATGGCTGCGGCAGGCGCTGCTGCGCTCCGCCGAGGCGGCCTTTGCAGGCTCAGCGGACGACGCTTAGCCAGGCGCTGGCGGCGGCGCGCAGTTCCTGGGCGTGATGGGCGTCGATGCCGGCGCTGTGGTCGGCGCTTTCCATCAGCGCGGCGGCCGGGCTGGCGGGGACTTCGATGGTTTCGAAACGGAAGAAACGTGCCACTTGGGCAACAAGGCTGAACATGATGGTGCACGGCCCGAAGCCGGCGTTGGAGTGGTGATGGAACCAAGATTAAGGGTTTTCCCCAGTATTTCCAGTCCCTTCTCATGCGCGTTACGCATGAGGATATTCGCCTAGACTGGCGCGCCATGAAGCTTCAGCTGCTCTCGGACCTGCACCTGGAAGTGCATCCCCAGCTCCAGATTACACCGGCGCCGGGCGCCGATCTGCTGGTGCTCGCGGGCGATATCGGCTCCTATCAGCCAGGATCACGCATCATCGAGCCCGATTTCGGGCTGACCCGCTTCTCGCCTCGCCATGGCTGGCCGATGCCAGTGCTCTACGTTCCGGGCAATCACGAATACGACAACGCCGATTTCGACACGGTTCATGCCCGCCTGCGTGAGCTCTGCGAAGCGCTGGACATCCTGTGGCTGGAACGCGAAAGCCGCGTCATCGAGGGCGTGCGCTTCATCGGCACCACGCTGTGGGCCGACTTCGATGCGCTGGTCGAACCGGCCGACACCATGACCGAGGCGCTCAGGAAACGCGGCAAGGCGATGCGCGCGGCGAACTTCTACCTCGAGAAAGCCGCCACCTTGCGCTCGGGCGAGATCTTCCTGGCAGACGCACTGAGAGAGCACTCACTGACGTGCCAAGCGTGGCTGCGCAACGCGCTCGCCCAACCCTTCGACGGCCCCACCGTGGCGATCACGCACTTTGCACCCACGCTGGCGAGCGCCGATCCGCGATACGGCCTGAGTCCGGGAACGGCAGGTTTCTGCAATTCGCTCGATGAACTGCTGCCGAGCGCCGACTTCTGGCTGCACGGGCATCTTCACCATGCCTTTGACTACGTGAAGAACGGCTGCCGCGTGGTCGCGAACCCGCTGGGGTACATGGGCAAGGGCGAACAGGAGGGCTTCAGGCCCGATTTGCTGATCGAAGTGCCGCGTCGCTGAAAGAAACTAGGCCGGCAGCACCCCGGCCCGACCGGCCTCGACCGCAAAGCGCGCCTGCGTGTGGAAGCTCGCATCGGACGCCACCGGATACGCGGTCGCGCGGAATTCGCACTGCATCGCCTCGGGCGTGAGCTCCATCAGCGCATAGCCTCGCTCGTCGCCGCGGGCATGCACGACGTCCGGGTTGTCGCGCCGCATGCGTGCCATCGCAGCCTGGCTCGCGCCGCGCGAGCTGATCGAACCGCCCACGAATTCGCTCGCGACCACCGGCGAGCCGGGATCGTTCGGCTGCACGCGCAGATTTGCGGCGACGTAGCGGTGCACGTCGCCGCCCAGCGCCACCACATCCTTGACGCCGGCGTCGGCGACGCCCTGAAACAGGCGCCGGCGCGCTTCGGGATAGCCGTCCCAGCCGTCGGTCCAGGTCTGGCGGCCCTGCGGCGTCTCGAGGCCAGTGGGGCTCATCTGGGTGGATTGGCCGAACAGCTTCCACTGCCGCCTCGAACCGGCCAGGCCCTGCGCGAACCATTGCGACTGCTCGGCGCCGAGCATGGTGCGCGCCGGGTCCGCGAGCTCCGCGCAGCCGATCACCCCGCGGCCGGAATCACGGGCCGGATCGGCGCAGGCATGCTGGCTGCGGTACTGGCGGCAGTCCAGCGTCCAGAGCTCGGCCAACCGGCCCCAGGCATAGCGGTCGTGGATGCGCATCGCCGCGCCCTGCGGCGGCAGCACGAGCGGCATGTGCTCGAAATAGGCCCGGTAGGCCGCGGCGCGGCGGGCCAGGAAAAGCGCGGGCTCGGTATAGGCCGGGTCGCGGTCGCCGGCATAGTCGTTGACCACCTCGTGATCGTCCCAGGTCAGGATCCACGGATGCGCGGCATGCGCCGCCTGCAGGTCCGCATCGCGCTTGTAGAGCGCATGGCGCTCGCGGTAGGCCTCCAGCGTGTGCGGTATGGGCGCGCCGTGCCGGCGCATTTCGGGGGCCGTGCTGCTGCCCTCGTAGATGTAGTCGCCGACGAAGAGCACGAAGTCCAGCTCGCGCCCGGCGATCTCGCGGTGCGCGGCATAGAAGCCATGCTCGTAGTTCTGGCAGGAGGCGAGCGCGAAGCGCAGCCGCCGCACATCCGCATCCGGCGCCGGCGCGGTGCGCGTGCGGCCCACCGGGCTTTGCGCGTCGCCGCAGCTGAAGCGATACCAGTAGTCGCGCTGCGGCGCCAGGCCCTGCGCGTGGACGTGCACGCTGAAGGCGCGCGAGGCATCGGTCACGATCTCGCCTTGCATGACCAGGCGTTGCAGCGCGGCGTCGCCGTAGATCTCGTAGCGCACGGTGCAGGCCGGCATGGCATTGCGGGCCGATTCATCTTCGGCATCCGGCATCAGCCGGGTCCAGAGCACGACGCTGTCCGGCCGCGGCTGGCCGCTCGCGACCCCGAGCGTGAAGGGGTTCGAGCGCCAGCGCGGCGCGGCCTGCGCGCAGGCGGCCAGCGGTGCAGCGCAGCCGGCGAGCGCAAGCCACAGGGCGGCACGGTTGAGGTCTCGACGGCTGAGATTCATGGCACTCCTTACAACAGCTCTTCGCCCACCAGCGGCAACAACATCCAGTTCTGCAAGCGCAGCCAAAAGTAGCCGCCCGGCTCGTCATCATGGACGATGTCCTTGCCGGCCTCGTCGTACTCGAGCCACTGCACGTGCTGGCCGTCGGGTGCGAGTCGGAGCCGGTACGAGATGTTGGTCCGCGCGCCTGACAGGAGCCGCCTGAAGTCCGCGACCAGCTCGGCGCTGTTGACGACCAAGCCCGTCTCGGTATTGACAGAGGACGAGCGGCGGTCCAGGTTCATGGAGCCGATGAAGAGGCGGTTGTCGTCGATCACCGCCAGCTTGGCATGCAGCCGGCTGATCGACTTGCCGAAATCGCCGAAGCGGCCGGACTTTCCGCTGAGCACCGGCCCGATCTCGCGAATGGTCACACCGATCCTGAGCATGTCGGCGCGGTAGCGCGCGTAGCCCGCGTAGACCAGCGGTTCGTCGGTGGCGCCCAGCGAGTTGGTGACGAGCTCGATGCGCCCGCCCCGCGCCATCGCCGTCTTCATCATCGCCATGCCACGCTCGCCGGGAATGAAGTACGGCGACACGATCATCACCCCTTTGCGTGCCGAATTCACCACGCCGAGCGCGCCTTCGTTCACGCTGCCGCGATAGGCTTCTTCGCTGCTCGCGCGCGTGATCTTGGCCGGATCGTCGGCGAACAGTTGCGCGCTGGCCCAGTAAAGGTCGAGCGCGCCCGCCTCGAGCTGCTGGCCGACGGCGCTGCGGTCCAGCACGTCGCGCGGGCGCAGGGGCACATCGGGCGCGGCCGCGCTTGCGAGCTCGTCGAAACGGCGCCGGGCAAGCTCGGGCGGCATCGCGCCCGGCACCACGTTGCCGATCGGCCGCACCTGCTCGCTGTTCCAGTAGCGGTCGAAGGCGTCGGACATCTCGTGCACGACGGGCCCGCAGGACAGCAGGTCCACGTCGATGAAATTCGCAGACGTGCTGCGCATGAAGTATTCGCTCGCGATGTTGCGGCCGCCCGAGACCGCGAAGCTGTTGTCGGCCACCAGCTGCTTGTTGTGCATGCGGTGGTTGATGCGGCCGAATTCATGCAGCGAGAACAGGACCCGCATGACCACCGACCCACCGCGTGAAGGCAGTGGATTGAACAGCCGCACTTCGACGTTCGGGTGCGCGGCCAGCGCGAGGAGCAGCTCGTCCTGGCCGCCCGTGTAGAGGTCGTCCATCAAGAGGCGCACGCGCACGCCGCGCGCGGCCGCGTCGCGCAGCTCGCGCAGGAAGAAGAGGCCCACTTCGTCGTTGTGGATCAGGTAGTACTGCACGTCCAGCGACTTCCGGGCATGGCGGGCCAGCGAGATGCGCGCATCGAAGGCGAAGGGCGCTTCGGGCAGCAGGCGAAAGCCCGAGGAGCCGGACTGCCCGGCCGGGGCAGCGTTTGCGGCGAGCTGCGCCAGGTGCGTATCTGCGACGTCGGTGATCGCGTGCGTCGGCACGCCCGGCACCGGTGCGGGCAGCATGGCACAGCCGCCGAGCAGCACGGGAGCGAGGAGCATCAGCACGGCGCCGAATTTCGCGAGCTTCGACATCCGCCGCAATGTAACGCTGCACCGCCCCCTATGATCGGCGCGCATTCAACAAGGGATACGCGTGCTCAACGGCCTCTGGCTCGGTTTCTTTCTGACGGCAGCGCTGGCTGCGCTTGTGCGCTGGCTCGTCGGCGGCGACGCCGCGGTGTTCGCCGCCCTGGTCGAAAGCCTGTTCGCGATGGCCAAGCTGTCGGTCGAAGTGATGGTGCTGCTGTTCGGCACGCTCACGCTGTGGCTGGGCTTCCTGCGCATCGCCGAGGCAGCCGGGCTGGTGGCCGGGCTCGCGCGCATGCTGGGGCCGCTGTTCCGGCGCCTCATGCCCGAGGTGCCCGCGGGCCACCCGGCGCTGGGCCTCATCACGATGAACTTCGCGGCCAATGCGCTGGGCCTGGACAACGCGGCCACGCCGATCGGCCTGAAGGCGATGCGCGAACTGCAGACGCTCAATCCGAGCACGACCACCGCAAGCAACGCGCAGATCCTGTTCCTGGTGCTCAACGCCTCCTCGCTGACGCTCTTGCCCGTCACGATCTTCATGTACCGCGCGCAGCAGGGCGCGGCCGATCCGACGCTGGTGTTCCTGCCGATCCTGATCGCGACCAGCGCTTCCACGCTGGTCGGGCTGCTCTCGGTGGCCTTCGTGCAGCGCCTCAGGCTGTGGGATCCGGTGGTGCTGGCCTACCTGCTGCCGGGCGCGCTGCTGCTCGGCGGCTTCATGGCGCTGCTGGCGACGCTTTCATCCGCTGCCCTGGCTTCGCTGTCCTCGCTGCTCGGCAACCTCACGCTGTTCGGGATCGTGATCGTTTTCCTGCTGGCCGGCGCGCTGCGGCGCGTGAAGGTCTACGAGTGTTTCATCGAGGGCGCCAAGGAAGGCTTCGACGTCGCGAAGAACCTGCTGCCCTACCTGGTCGCGATGCTGTGCGCGGTCGGCGTGCTCAGGGCCTCGGGCGCACTCGACATGGTGCTCGCCGGTATCCGCTGGCTGGTAGGGCTGACGGGCTGGGACGCACGCTTCGTCGATGCGCTGCCCACGGCGCTGGTCAAGCCCTTCTCCGGCAGCGCGGCGCGCGCGATGCTGATCGAGACCATGCAGAGCCAGGGCGTCGACAGCTTCGCTGCGCGGGTCGCGGCCACCATCCAGGGCAGCACCGAGACCACGTTCTATGTGCTGGCCGTGTACTTCGGGGCGGTCGGCATCCAGCGTGCGCGGCATGCGGTGGGATGCGCGCTGCTGGCCGAATTGGCGGGGGTGATCGGCGCCATCGCCGTCGGCTACTGGTTCTTCGGCTGAAACCGCCCGGACAGCGCCGTCCGAGGCGATCGGCCAGAATAGGCCTTCACTTCCCCGCCTCCCCGTGACCGCTCCTGCCCAGGCGCAACCGCCTTCCTTCACGTCCGACGAATTCCGCGAGGCCCTCGGCATGTTCGCGACCGGCGTGACCATCGTCACCGCGCGCGCCGCCGACGGCAGCCTCGTCGGCCTCACGGCCAATTCCTTCAACTCGGTCTCGCTGGCCCCGCCGCTGGTGCTATGGAGCCTGGCGCGCGGCGCGGCCTCGATGGCGGCGCTCAGCACCGGCTCGCACTACGCGATCAACATCCTGTCCGCCAGCCAGAAGGACCTGGCCGAACGCTTTGCGACCAAGAACGTCGACCGCTGGGCCGATGTGGCCTTCACCGAGGGCCTGGGCGGCGCGCCGGTGCTGGTGGGCGCGGCTGCGATCTTCGAATGCTTCAACCGCAGCCGCTACGACGAAGGCGACCACGTCATCTTCGTCGGCGAGGTCGAACGCTGCACGCACAACCCGGGCGCCTCGCCCTTACTGTTCCACGGCGGGCGCTTCTATACCGAACATCCGCTGTAGCGCGGGCAGCGCTCAGCGACGCAGGCTGAGCTTGTAGCGGAAGGTGTCGGCGCGATAGACGGCGGTCTCCACATGCACCGGCGCGCCGCCGGCCGCGTGCACCAGCCGCTCGACCTGCAGCACCGGCGAGCCGGGCGCGAGCTGCAGCAGCTTCGCTTCTTGCGGCCGGGCCAGGCCGGCGCCGATCTCGAGCTGCGCCTCGCCGATCTCCAGGCCCCCTTCGTGCTCGAAGACCTCGATCAGATCGCGCTGCGAGAAGTCCACGCGCGCCAGCTTCTCGCCCAGGAAGCGCGGCAGGTAGGAGTTGTTGACCGAGAGCGGCTCGCGGTCGAGGTAGCGCAGCGTCTGCAGGTGGTACACCGTCTCCCCGGCCGCGAGCTGCAGCTGGCGCGCCACGGCAGCCGGCGCCTTCACTTCGCGCCACGCGAGCCGCTTGCTGCTGACCGCATGCTGCTCCAGCGCCAGCGCCTCGTTGAGGCCCTGCAGGCGGTTCAGGCTCTGCGCCGCCTTCGGATGGGACACGAAGGCACCTTTTCCGTGCAGCTTGACGATCAAGCCCTCGGCCTGCAGCGCGCCCAGAGCCTGCCGCACGGTGATACGGCTCACGCCATGCTCGGCCGTCAGTTCGGCTTCGGAAGGCAGCTTGGCGCCAGGCGCGAGCCGGCCGTCGAGGATGCGCGCACGCAGCGCGTCGCGCAGCTGCGCATGCAGCGATTGCGGAAGTTCAGACATTCTTCACCCCGGGATTTGTACTGGCATAGGGTTTGCATTGCTTGTTATGACTTGTAATAACAAGTAGTATCTCACACCGTCTGGGTGCTTTTCTTTTCCGTTCATTCCATCGACCGAGGAAACGACCATGTTTGCAACCCGCGCCTTCTTTCGTACCGCCACCGCCGCGCTGGCGCTCGGCGCCAGCTTCGGTGCCGCCCAGGCCCAGGGCTACCCTGCCAAACCGATCTCGCTGATTGTGCCGTTCTCGGCCGGCGGCGGCGTCGACGCCACGGCGCGCCTGCTCACGGCCAAGCTCGGCGAGCTGCTCAAGCAGCCGGTGGTGATCGAGAACGTGGCCGGCGCGGCCGGCACCATCGGCACGCAGAAGGCCGCGCGCTCGCCGGCCGACGGCTACACGCTGCTGTTCGCGGTGGCCAGCCCGCTCAACGTCGCGCCGCTGGTCGCACCCTCGGCCGTGCGCTACGACACCTTCAAGGATTTCGTGCCGGTCGCGACGGTGGGCACCTCGCCCTTCGTGCTGATCGGCAAGACGGCGCTGCCCGCGCGCACCGCGGCCGAACTCATCCAGCTCGCGAAGGCGCAGCCCGGCAAGCTCAACTTCGGCACCGACGGCGTCGGCACCTCGCTGCACATCACGGCCGAGATGTTCAAGCAGCGCGCCGGCATCGACATCGTGCACGTGCCCTACAAGTCCGGGCCGCAGGTGCTGACCGACGTGGCCGGCGGCCAGGTCGATCTGGCGGTGCTGCCGCTCACGCTGGCGCAGCCTTTCATCAAGGACGGCAAGGTCAAGGCCTTCGGCGTCACCTCGCTGACCCGTTCGCCCAGCGCGCCGGCGATTCCGGCGCTGGCCGAAACGCCGGAACTCAAGGGCCTGGAGATGGATTCGTGGCTCGGCGTGCTGGCCCCGGCCGGCACCCCGCCCGCCGTGATCGCGGCCTGGGTGAGCGCGCTCGACGCCACCCTCAAGGACCCGGAAATCGCGCGCAAGCTCGGCGACATTGCGGTCAAGCCGCAGCTGATCGCCGGCCCGGCCTTCGCCGACTATCTGGCCAAGGAACGCAAGACCATCGCCGGCGTGGTCCAGACCGCCGGCATCAAGGCCGAGTGACAACGAGAGATTCCCGATGCTGATGACGATGACCAGCGCCTGGATCGTGCTGCCGGCTGTGCTCTTGGCCGGCGGGCTGATCGGCGCCAGCGGCATCGGGGGCGTGCTGCTGGTGCCGGTGCTGACCCAGCTGGGCGCGGTGCCGCTGCCGCAAGCCATTGCCGCGGCATCGCTGGGTTTCGCGCTGCCGGCGCTGGTCGCGCTCGGTCCGCTGCACCGGGAGCCGACCCTGGCCGCGCGCTGCGTGCCCTTGCTCGCGGGCGCGCTCGCGGGTGCCGCCGCCGGCGCGCTGCTGCTGCGCTGGCTGCCGGCCGGGCTCCTCATGTCCGGCGTGACGGCGTTGGTGCTTTTCGCGGGCTGGCGCGGCTTGATGGCGGCATCCAACCCGGCGCCCGCATCCGCGGCGCCTCTCGGCACCACGGCCCTGCTCGCGCTGGGTGCGCTGGTGGGGCTCGGCTCCGCACTCACCGGCACCGGCGGGCCGGTGCTGGTGATCCCGCTCCTGATGCTGCTGCGCCAGCCGCTCGCCTTCGCGGTGGTCGCGGCGCAGGCCATCCAGTTGCCCGTGGCGCTGGCGAGCAGCACGGTGCATGCGATCGAAGGCCGGCTCGATCTTTCACTTGCGCTGCTTTGCGGCGTGTTGATGCTGGCGGGCTCGATCGCGGGGCAGCGCGCCGCGGCCCTGCTCGACGTGCGGCAGATGCAGCGCATGGTGTCCCTGCTGCTGCTGGCCGTGGGGGCCTGGTTCGCCTGGCTGCTGCTGGCCTGAGACTTTCAAACGGAGCGACCATGCTGTCTCCTGACCAACTCGATACACGCAAGGACTTGTTGCTGGCCCCCGAATGGCTGATGCTGCCCGAGGGCCCGCAGCAGGACATGGCCGTGCTGGTGCGCGACGGCCGCTTCGCGCAGGTGGGCCGGCTGGCCGAGGTGAGCGCGGCGCATCCGGGCCTGGCGCCGATCGCATTGCCCCATCGGCTCCTGATGCCGGGCCTGGTCGACACCCACACGCACCTGACCCAGTCCTTCGGCAAGGCGCTTGCCTTCGGCGAACCCTCGGAGATCTTCCGCCGCATCTGGGTGCCGATGGAATCCATGCTCGGTGCCGAAGCGGCCTACCTCGCCGCCAAGCTCTCGGCGCTCGAGTCGCTGCGCGGCGGCTTCACGACGGTGGTCGATGCGGGCACCCGGTCGGAGGTCGGCCTGGATGCCGTGGCGAGCGCGGCACGCGACACCGGCATCCGCTGCGTGCTCGGCATGATCTGCAACGACGCGGGCCTCGAAGGCGACGAGGCCGGCACCCGGCGCATCCTCGACGCGGCCGCGACCTTCCTGGCCCGGCTCGAACACGACCCGCTGGTGCATCCCTCGCTCGCGATCTCGATCCCGGAGGCCGCGACCGATCGCATGCTGCACGACGTGGCGGCCCTCACGCAGGAAAGCGGGCGCCGCTTCCAGACCCATGTGAACGAACACCTGGCTGCCGTCGAACGCTCGCTGGTCGCGCGCGGCCAGCGTCCGCTCGAACTGCTGCATACCTGCGGCGCGCTCAACGCCTCGGCCCTGCTCGCGCATGCCACGCTGCTGACGCCGCGTGAAATGGGCCTCTTGCGCGACAGCGGCGCCGCCGTCGCCTACAACCCGGTGGCCAGCCAATGGAAAGGCAACGCGGTGCTCGATGCCGGCCTGCTGGCCATGCTGGGCGTGCCCTTCGGCCTCGGCACCGACGGCACGCGCGCCGACGGCTTTCGGCTGATGGACGCGGCCGAGGCCACCCAGCGCCTGACGCACGGCCTGGCCAACGGCGACTCCTCCTGCGGTGGCGGCTGGCTCTGGCTCGACCACGCCACGCACCGCGGCGCCGAGGCCGCGGGCCTGGGCAGCGTCACCGGCCGCATCGCCTGCGGTCTGGCCGCCGATTTCCTGCTGCTGGACCTCGACGTGCCGGAGTTCGTGCCGAGCTGGGACCTCAGCTGGGAGCTGGTGCGCTTCGCGAACCGCGACCAGATCGAGGCGGTGTTCGTCAACGGCGCGCTGCGCCTCTGGCAGGGCTGGCCGATCGACTGGGATGCGCGCGCGCTGATGAGCGAAGTGGCCGCCATTGCGCGCCGCGATGTCCAGCGCGCGCCGATCCAGCGCGTGCATCCCACGGCCGACCTGCACCGCGCGCAGCAACGTCCCCCGGCTGCCGCCTGAAGGAATCGCGCAGGCGGGCTACGATCGGCGCATGCCTTTACGCCTGCGCCGCGCCGCGCCGGGGGCACTGCTCGCCATGGCCTGCGCAGCAGCCATCGCCAGCCCCGAGAAGAAAAACTGGTTCGACGATCCCTTCTTCCAGGTGTCGTCGGGTGCACGCGGCTGCCCCGTGCCCGAAGGCCCGCTCTACACCGCCGAAGAGCGCCGCAGCCAGATGCATGCGCGGCTGGAGCGCGGCACCAGCTGCTGGCTCGAAGGCAAGTGCAGCGACAGCAACGCCTACCGCTACGACAAGGTTCTGGCACCCAAGGTGCAGGCCGCGCTCGGCGCAGTGCCCGGCGTGAAGCGCGCGAGCGTCTGGGCCGTGGTGCAGCGGCGCTGGGTCTATCTGCAAGGCTGCGTGCCATCGCGCGCGCTGGCGCAGCGGCTGACGCAGGCGGCGCGCGCCGTGCCCGATGTCGAGCTCGTCGTCGACGACCTGATGATCGGCACGCACGGCAAGCCCTCGTATGCGCTTGCCCCACCCAGAACAGAGACAAGTCCCAGAAGAAAAGAATGATCGAAAGAAAACACCACCTCGACACCCGTGCCACCACCCTGCTGCTCGCCTGCTGCGCTTTCTGGGGACTGCAGCAGATCCTGATCAAGACCACCGTGACCGAGGTGCCTCCTCTGTGGCAGGCATCGATCCGCATGGTGGGCGCGGTGGTGCTTCTCTGGCTGTGGTGCCTGTGGCGCCGCGTGCCGCTGTTCGAGCGCGACGGCACGCTCGCCGGCGGCCTGCTCGCGGGCTTGTTGTTCGCGGGTGAGTTCACCTGCATCTACGTCGGGCTGCAGCACACCACCGCCTCGCGGCTCACGGTGTTTCTCTATACCTCGCCCTTCGTGGTGGCATTGCTGCTGCCGCGCTTCGTGCCGGCCGAGCGGCTGCGCGGCATGCAATGGATCGGGCTTGCGATCGCCTTCGCCGGCGTGGTGCTGGCCTTCAGCGAGAGCTTCGGCCACAGCAGCTCGGGCCAGTTGTTCGGCGACGCGCTCGCGCTCGCGGCCGGCGTGCTGTGGGGGCTGACGACGCTCGCGATCCGCACCACCCGGCTCGCCACCGCCAGCGCCGAGAAGACGCTCTTCTATCAGATCGCGGTCACCGCGGCGGTCTCGCCGCTGCTGTCGCTCGCGCTCGGCGAGCGGTGGGGCTTCTCATACTCCACCTACGCCTGGTTCTCGATCTTCCTGCAGACCGCGATCGGCGCCTTCGCGAGCTACCTGGCCTGGATGTGGATGCTCCGGCACTATCCGGCGACGCGCATCTCGTCCTTCACCTTTCTCACGCCCTTGTTCGCGCTGGTGTTCGGCGTGGTGCTGCTCAAGGAGCCGCTGACCTTGCAGCTGGTGCTGGCGCTGGCAGGCGTGGCCCTGGGTATCGTGCTGGTGAACCGACGCGCGGGCGTGAAGGAAAGGCCTGAATCAATGGGTCGTGCAAACTGAAGAAAATTTCTTCAATTTGCACGACCTGCCTAGAATCGGGGCATGATCCCGCGCGACATCGCCCCATTGGCCGCACGCCTGGCACAGCAGTACCCGGTGCTCACCCTCACGGGTCCACGGCAAAGCGGCAAGACCACGTTGTGCCGCGAGCTGTTCGCCGGCAAGCGCTATGTCACGCTGGAAGACCCTGACACCCGCCGCTTTGCGCAGGAAGATCCGCGCGGCTTTCTGAAGGGCATCGAAGCCGGCGCCATCGTCGACGAGATCCAGCGCGCGCCGCAACTGCCGTCCTATCTGCAATCGCTGGTCGACGAGGATGCGTCGCCGGGCCGTTTCATCCTGACCTGCAGCCAGCAATTCGAACTGATGTCGCGCGTAAGCCAGTCGCTGGCGGGCCGAACGGCCGTGCTGCGCCTGCTGCCGTTTTCGCTCGCGGAAGTCGCACAGATCCATCCCGTTCCCGAACTTCCACAGACCCTGCTTACGGGCTTCTATCCGCGCATCCACGACCGCGGCCTGGATCCTTCGCAGGCCCTCGGCGACTACTTTGCGACCTACGTGGAACGCGATCTGCGCCAGCTGGCTGCCGTGCACAACCTGCAACGCTTCGAGCGCTTCGTGCGCCTGTGCGCAGGTCGCATCGGCCAGCTCGTGAACCTGACGAGCCTGGGCAACGATGCCGGCGTCTCGCACGCGACTGCGCGAGCCTGGCTGGACCTGCTTCAGACCAGCTACATCGTGCACGTCCTGCCGCCCTGGTTCACCAACACATCGAAGCGTCTGGTCAAGAGTCCCAAGCTCTACTTCCACGATGTGGGGCTGGCGTGCTGGCTGCTCGGCCTGCGTACGCCGGAACAGGTCGCGCGCGATCCGCTGTTCGGCAGCCTGTTCGAGAACTTCGTGGTCATCGAGGCGTTGAAATCGCGTTTCAACCGCGGCGAGACGGCGGAGATGTATTTCTACCGCGACGCCACCGGCAACGAAGTCGATCTGCTGCTGCCATCCGGACGTCGATTCCGCGCGGTCGAGATCAAGGCCGGCGCCACGGTCAACTCCGACTACTTCAGGGGGCTGTCGGGGTTTTCTGCGCTATTTCCGGATGCGCTGGAAGGCGGCAGTGTTGTCTATGGCGGCGAGACGGCCCAGATGCGCAGCGACTGGCCGGTCATTGCGTGGAAGCGACTGCAGAATCCACCGAAATGAATGCGTCACGCCCACGCTCATGAACTTCCAACCCATCCTCGACGAGATCAACGCCGCAATCCGCCCCCTGCTGGGCGCCGGCGGCACGGTCGCCAGCTACATCCCCGCGCTCGCGCGCGTGCCGGCGCAGCAGTTCGGCATCGCGCTGCGAACCTGCCAGGGACAGGAGGCATCTGCCGGCGATGCTGCGACGCCCTTCTCGATCCAGAGCATCTCCAAGCTCTTCACGCTCACGCTCGCGATGCGGCGCATGGGCGACGCGCTGTGGGAGCGCATCGGCCGCGAGCCTTCGGGCAATCCATTCAACTCGCTGGTGCAGCTCGAGCATGAGCAGGGCAGACCGCGCAATCCCTTCATCAATGCCGGCGCCATCGCGGTGGCCGACCGGCTCGTGAGCCAGGGCGATGCCAAGGCCGACATCCTCGAACTCATGCGCAACCTGTGCGGCGAGCCCATCGGCTTCGATGCCGAGGTGGCAGCCTCCGAGGCCGCGACGGGCTACCGCAACTACGCGCTCGCGAATTTCATGAAGAGCTTCGGCAAGCTCGACAACGGCGTCGAGGCCGTGCTCGACATGTACTTCCACCAGTGCGCGATACGCATGAGCTGCGTGCAACTGGCGCGCGCCGCCGGCTTCCTGTGCCGCGACGGCGCCCACCCACGCGACGGCGAGCCGGAGATCACGACCGAGCGCCATGCGCGGCGCATCAACGCACTGATGCTGACCTGCGGCACCTACGACGCCGCCGGCGACGTGGCCTTCTCGATCGGCCTGCCCTGCAAGAGCGGCGTCGGCGGCGGCATCGTCGCGGTGGTGCCCGACCAGCTCACGCTGTGCGTCTGGTCGCCCGCGCTCGATGCCACGGGCAATTCGCTGCTGGGCATGAAGGCGCTCGAACTCTTCGTTGCGCGCACCGGCCTTTCCATCTTCTGACCCACCCCCATGACAGAACAGACCCCCCTCATTCAAGAAGCCACCCTCTGGAGCGACGAGCGCTGGACCGCCCGCGTGATCAAGAACGAAGACGACGACGGCTGGGCCGTTTCGATGACGCGCCACGGCGACCCCGAACCGGCGCTGGTCGGGCCCTGGACCATGGGCCGCGACAAGAAGAATCCCAAGCCGCTCGATGCGCCGGCCTTCCACACGCTGGTCAAGACGGCTGCCGAGGTGCTGCGTCGGCACGAGCAGCAGCTGCATGCGCAGCTCAACAAGAGCGTGAGCGTCGGCGCGGGGTCGGAGCGCATCCGCGTCTCGCTGCAGATCGTGCCGGACGAGGACAACCCGCATGCCGTGCTCCGCGCGCACGACGAACTCGGCGCGCAGCTGGGTGAGGTGCGCGTGGCCCCGGGCTTCAAGCTCCATGCCGACAGCGCGGCGGCGTGGATCGAAGGCGACTTTCAGAAACCGCGCTGAGCCTGCGGCAGCGCGCTCCTCGGCAGCGCCAGCAGCATCAACAGCGCCGACAGCACGAGCGCGCCGCTCAGGATGTAGAGGCTCAAGCCGAAGCCGCCGGTCGCGGTCTTGATCACACCGACCATCATCGGCGCCACCATGCCCGCGCTCCCGCCCACGGTGCTGATCAGCGCGATGCCGGTGGCGGCAGCGTTCTTCGACAGGAAGGATCCGGGCACCGCCCACAGGATGATGAAGGCGCTGCCGATGCCCGCCGCGGCCGGCGGGTTGTGCATGAACAGCGTGGTGAGCGACAAGCCGAGCGCGCCGACGACTGCCGCCACCGCAAAGTGCCAGCGTCGCTCGCGCGTGCGGTCGGAATGGCGGCCGACCAGGATGCTTGACGCGATGCCGACCACCGCAGGCACGATGGAATAGAAGCCGATCTGCAGCACGCTCAGGCCCATGGCCTTCATCATCGTCGGCTGCCAGAACGCCAGCGCGTAGCTGCCCAGGATGATCAGGAAGGACATGAAGCCCAGCAGCCACACGCGCGCGTCGCGCAGCGCGCTGCCGATGGTCTGGCGCCCGGCCGAGCCTTGCGCGGCCTGGTCTTCCTCCAGCGTGCGCAGCACGCGCAGCTTTTCGGCGCCGCTGAGCCAGGGCGCATCGGCGGGGCTGTTGGAAAGCCAGAGGAAGGCCGCGATGCCCAGCAGCACGCTCGGCAGGCCCTCCAGCAGGAACAGCCATTGCCAGCCCCTGAGCGAGAGAGCGCCGTCGAGATAGGTCATCGTGAGCCCGGCGATCGGCCCCGCGACGATGGGCGCGGCGCCATAGGCCATGAAGAACAGCGCCGTGACCTGTGCGCGGCGGCGCGAGGGGTACCAGAGCGTCAGGTAGAACAGCACGCCGGGCGCGAAGCCGGCCTCGAACACGCCGATCAGGAAGCGCAGCACGTAGAACTGCGTGGGCGTGCTGACGAACATCATCGCGGCCGAAGTCAGCCCCCACAGCGCCATGATGCGCAGCAGCGTCGCGCGCACGCCGATGCGCGCCAGCATCAGGTTGCTCGGAATCTCGAACAGCGCGTAGCCGACGAAGAAGATGCCGGCGCCGAGCCCGAAGATCGCATCGCTGAAGCCCAGCTGGTCCTTCATCTGCAACTGCGCGTAGCCGACGTTGGTGCGGTCCAGGTAGTTGAGGACATAGCACGCGAACAACAGCGGGATCAGCCGCCAGGTGATCTTGCGAAAGAGCGCGTCGTCGGCGCGCGCCGCCATTTCGTGCGGGGCGCCGGTGGGGGAGCCGGCGAGGGTTGCGGTGTTCATCGGGTTTCTCCTTTGTTGTCGTGTTTCGTGCGCGCGTCTCAGGCCGCCACCGGCGTGCCAAAGGCGGTCTCGCCCCACAGGTGGCTCGCGGGCGCCCCCGGGAACAGCCAGTGCGGCGTGCACTCGCTCGACGGCACGACGTTGCTGAACTCGTGCGTGGCCGAGGCGCCGGCGATGGTCTTCTCGAGCACCATCGAGAGGTACTGGTCGTTGCTGCCTTCCTGCGTGTTGCCGTTGAGGATCGCTTCCGCGCCCGTGGCAAGAGCGTAGCGGCGAATGCCGTTGTGGCGCGAATGCTCGGGCGCCCAGCTGTCGGCCGACACGCCGTTCTCGCTGCTCACGCGGATGCCGTCGGGCGTGCGGTACACCAGCGAATGGTTGCCTTCGGTATGGCCGGGCGTATGCACCAGCGCCACGCCGCGGCCCAGTTGCACGCTGCCCTCGAAGCCGAGGATGCGTTCGGCCGGAATGCCGTCCAGCCCGTGCGGGCAGTACCAGTCGGCCTGCACGGGCAGCAAGCCCTGCACGCTCGCAAGCTCCTGCCGATGCACCAGCAGCTTCGCGTTGGGCATGAGGCCCGGCGTCGTGCCGGTGCCGAGCCAACGCCTCAGGTCCTGCGTGTGCAGGTGGTCATAGCTGATGTAGTCGATCTGCGCCGGCGCCACGCCCATGTTCGCCAGGGCCTGCGGCACGGTCGAATAGATCGGTGCGATGGTGCTGTGCAGGAATTTCGGCGTCTGCTCGCTCAGCCGCTTGAAATAGGGTGTCTCGCCGCCGGCCTCGAAGTCGGCCGGCGTGAAGAGCAGCGTGCGAAGCTGGCCTTCGAAGTCCTCGAACTGGATCAACACGGTGCGCGACAGCAGGTGGACCATGTGCGGCTTCAGCAGCAGCTGCGCATACACGCCGCTGAAGGCGTACCAGGCCGGATACGGGATGCGCAGCAGGTCGACGCTGCGCGCGCAACGCACCGGCGCTTCGTCGAGAAAGCGCTCGCGGAACTGTGCGCCGCGATGGCGCAGCGCACGCAGCCGGTCCTGCGGCATCGGCGCGCTGCGGGCGCCGTCGAAGTCGGTGATCGGCAGCAGGCCGATCCGATGGGGATCGCGGATCATGGCTTGTCTCCTCTTTTCTTGATCCGGTGCCGCTCAGTAGGCCGAGCGCCCGCCCGAAATGTCGAACACGGCGCCGGTGCTGAAGGAGCAGTCGGCCGAAGCGAGCCAGCAGGCCATGGCGGCGACCTCGTCGACTTCGACGAAGCGTGCCATCGGTACACGCGCCAGCAGTACGCTGCGCATCTCTTCGCGGTGCTCGGGCGGAACGCCGGCAAAGATCGCGGTGTCGGCCGAGGCCGGCGTGATGCAGTTGACCAGCACGCCGTCGCCGGCGAGCTCCTTGGCCAGCGATTTGGTGAAGGCGATCAGCCCGGCCTTGGATGCCGAGTAGGCGGCATTGAAGGCATTGCCCTCCTTGCCGGCCACCGAGGCGATGTTGATCACGCGCTGCCTCGCCGGTGCGCCCGGGTCCCGCTTTGGCTCGCGGCTGCGCGCGGCCCGCATGGGGGGCACCAGCGCACGGCAACAGAGGTACGCGCCCGTGAGATTGATGTCCAGCACCTCGCGCCATTGCGCCGGCGTGTAGTCCCAGCTCGGCGCCACCGGGCCGAGCACGCCCGCGTTGTTGACCAGGATGTGCACGTCGCCGAAGGCCTCGTGCGCCTCTTGCGCGGCCTGCTCGATCTGCGCCTCCTGCCGCACGTCGACCACCGCAGTGTGCACCCGCCCGAGCGGCGCCAGCAGCTCACGGGCCTCGGCGAGTGCGCCGGCTTCGAGGTCCCACAGCGCGACGCTCGCGCCGGCCTCCAGGTAACGACGTGCAATGGCCAGCCCGATGCCGCGCGCGCCGCCGGTGACGACGGCATGGCGCTCCTTGAGATCGATTGCGTTCATGGCGCGATCAGGCCAGCGCCGCCCCAGTCGCCGCCTCGGCCCGGGGCTGGCCGAGCAGCGCTCCGATCAAACCCGGCAGCGCCGCACTCGGCATGCCGACCAGCAGCTGCCGGAGCATGCTGAGCGTGTCGTAGTAGACGCGCTCGCACACCAGCCGCTCGCCCTCGAAGATGAAGAACGCGACCATCCGGCAGCGGAAGGCATTGCCCGTCGGCGGCAGGCCCTTGAGCGGCCCGCGATGGGTGCCCAGCAGCCAGAACTCGACGACCACCGAATCGTCGGCGTGGCGCAGCCGGATGATCTCGTGGCGCTGATCGGGAAAGGCCTTGCGCGTCTCGGCGTAGTACGCACGCACCTTGTCGATGCCGTCGTGGACCTCGCCGCTGGCGATGAGCTCGTAGTGCGGATGCGGGAAGGTGCCGAGCACGGCATCGAAGTCCTGCCGGGTTTCGTCGGCGAAATGGTCGAGCACGAGTCGCTCGCGCAGCGCTTGGAGTGGTGTGGGGTTGTTCATCGTGGGTACTATCGGCAGGCGTCTGCGCGCAGACTGTCCTTTGTTGGCAGTTGCTTCTCCGGAGAAACCCGCAATGCCAGACTCGACGCCCCCGCCCGGCCAAGGCGCAGACGACATGCGCCTGCCCGAAGACATTCAGCAAACCCTGCTCGCCGTGGCCCATCGCCGGACGCTGGCACGCGGCGGTTCGCTTTTCCACAAGGGCTCCTCGCCCGATGCCTTGTTCGGCGTGGTGAGCGGTTCGCTGCGCGTGAGCGTGGTCGCCTCCGGCGGGCGCGAGGCAGTGATCTCGATGCTCGAGCCCGGCCACTGGTTCGGCGAAGTATCGCTCCTGGTCGGACGCGAGCGCGTGTACGACACCTGCGCTGTCGACGCCACCGAGATGGCGGTGGTGGCCGCGAGCGACTTCCACCACCTGATCGCGACGCGTCCGGACGTGCACATGGCGTTCACGCGGCTGGTGTGCCTGCGCCTGCGACAGGCCCTGGCCTGGATCGACGACGCAATCCTGATGCCGCTGCCGGTCCGGCTCGCGCATCGGCTGTTGACGCTGGATGCGCGCGCCGGCAGTACCCTGCTCGCCGTGTCGCAGGAAGACCTCGCCTTCATGCTCGGTGTTTCGCGCCAGAGCGTGAACCGGCAACTGAAGCTGTGGGAAGAGGACGGGACGCTGCGCGTGGGCTACCGCAGCATCGAGCTGCTGGACCGCGCCCGGCTGGAGCACCGCGCCGCCACGGCCTAGGCCTGCCCGAAGCGCGCGAGGATTTCAAGCACGCTCTCGGTGGCGCCGTCGAGCGTGGCGCGCGGCCGGTGCGCGATGCCGAGCCGGCGCACCAGGCGCGGGGAAAGCGGCAGGACCTGCATGCGCTCGTTGAGCGGCGCATCCGTGGTCTGCTGCAGCGGCAGCAGCGCGGCGCCGTAGCCGGCGGCCACCAGGCTTCGGATCGCCGCGTCGTAGTTGAGCTCGATGCGGGCGCGCGGCGAGTGGCCGGCGGCGGCGAACCATTCCATCGTGAGCCGATACATGTGGGTGGTGGCGTCGTTGAAGATCAAGGGCTGCGCGGCCAGCCACTGCGGCGTGGCCCGTTTCGGCGCCTTCCAGCGCTGCGGCACGAAAGCCATCATGGCCTGGCTGCGCCAGTGCGTGACCGCCAGGTCGCGCAGCGGCGGCTGCGGCATCGCGACCAGGCCGATGTCGAGCGTGCCGGCCGCGAGCCGCGACATCGCCTCGTTCGAACCGAGGATGCTGACCTCGACGTCGATGCCCGCGTGATGCTCCTCCAGCGCTTCGAGTACCTGCGGCAGCAGGTCGACCACCACGCCGGTCGAGGTGCCCAGGCGCACGCGGCCCACGCGCCCTTCGGCCTGGCGCCGCACCGCATCGACCGCCTCGTCGGCATCGCGCAACAGGCGTCGCGCCCGCTCCACCAGCGCCGCGCCGGCCGCAGTGGGCGTCACGCGCCGGCTGCCGCGCACCACCAGCGGCGCGCCGAGCCGCGATTCGAGCTCGCTGATGTGCAGGCTCACCGTCGGCTGCGCGAGGTGCAGCGCCCGCGCGGCGGCGGAGAAGGTGCCCAGGTCGGCGATCGATACCAGGGTGCGGAGTTGGTCCAGGTTCAGCTGTCGCATCAGGAATCCTGATTGGTGGCTTCAGAAATCTCAACTTCCACAATAGCACGCGGCGTCGCACCATCACTGCATCTCAAGGAGAGACGCGATGGAACTCAGGATGAATCTGCCCGCAAAGGAACCGCTGCAAGCCTTTATCGACTGGTTCGCGCGTGCGCTGGCCAAGCGCCGCGAGCGCCACCAGGCGCTGCAGCTCGCGGCCATGAGCGAGCACGAGCTGCTCGACCTCGGCATCGGACGCAGCGAAGTGCCGGCGCTGCTGAACGGCCACACCGGCGCGCGCCGCGAACCCGTCTAGGCCGTGCCGTAGCCGCCGCCTGCCGGCGTTTCGATCACGAACACGTCGTTCACCGCCATCTCGACCTGCGCGCTGTGGCCCAGCGCTTCGATGCGCCCGTCGGCGCGCTCGACCCGGTTGATGCCGACGGCACCCGGCTGACCGCCGGCCATGCCGAAGGCGCCGTGGTCGCGGCCGTTGCTGAGTATCGATGCCGTCATCGGCTCCAGGAAGCGGATCCTGCGCACGCCGCCGTCGCCGCCGCGCCAGCGGCCGGCGCCGCCGGAGCGCGCGCGGATCTCGTAACTGTCGAGCCGCACCGGGTAGCGGAATTCCAGCACCTCGGGATCGGTCAGGCGCGAGTTGGTCATGTGGGTCTGCACGACGCTGGTGCCGTCGAAGCCCGAGCCGGCGCCCGAACCGCCCGAGATGGTTTCGTAGTACTGGTGCTGCGCGTTGCCGAAGGTGAAGTTGTTCATCGTGCACTGGCTGGCCGCCATCACGCCCAGCGCGCCGTACAGCGCGTTGGTCACGCAACTCGAGGTCTCCACGTTGCCGGCCACCACGGCGGCCGGCGGCGTCGGGTTGAGCATGCAGCCTTCGGGCACCACCACGTGGATCGGCTTCAGGCAGCCGGCGTTGAGCGGAATGTCGTCATCCACCAGCGTGCGAAACACGTAGAGCACGGCAGCCATGGTGATCGACCTGGGCGCGTTGAAGTTGTTGGAGAGCTGCGCGCTGGTGCCGCTGAAGTCGACCGTCGCGCTACGCGCGGTGGTGTTCACGCGCACCCGCACCCGGATCTGCGCGCCGTTGTCCAGCGGCAGCGTGAACTCGCCGTCGGACAGCGCGGTGATCACGCGGCGCACCGACTCCTCGGCGTTGTCCTGCACATGCTGCATGTAGGCGGCCACCGTGGCGCGGCCGTACTGCGCGACCATCGCCCTGAGTTCCTGCACGCCTTTTTCGTTGGCGGCGATCTGGGCCCGCAGGTCGGCCAGGTTCTGCTCGATGTTGCGCGAGGGATGGGCGCCGCCGGCCAGCAGCGCGCGCAGTTCTTCCTCGCGCAGCAGGCCCTGGTCGACCAGCTTGAAGTTGTCGATCAGCACGCCTTCGTCGGCGATGGTGGTCGAGAACGGCGGCATCGAGCCGGGCGTGATGCCGCCGATGTCGGCATGGTGGCCGCGCGAGGCGACATAGAAGGACGGCCTGGCGTCTTGCTGCTCCAGATACACCGGCGTGACGATCGTGATGTCGGGCAAGTGCGTGCCGCCGTGGTAGGGATCGTTGAGCACATACACGTCGCCCGCACGCATGTCGGGGTTGCCGTCGATCACGGTCTTGATCGATTCGCTCATCGAGCCCAGGTGCACCGGCATGTGCGGCGCATTGGCGATCAGGTTGCCGGTGGCGTCGAACAGCGCGCACGAGAAGTCGAGCCGCTCCTTGATGTTGACCGAGTAGGCCGTGTTCGACAGCCGGAGACCCATCTGCTCGGCAATGTTCATGAACAGGTTGTTGAACACCTCCAGCATCACCGGGTCGGCCTCGGTGCCTACGGCGTGGGCCGATACGCGCGGCTTGATGCGCTTCAGCTCGACGCCGAGCGCGGTGACGCGCGCCTGCCAGCCCGGTTCGACCACGGTGGTGGCGTTCTGGCCGGCCAGGATCGCGGGGCCGTCGATGCGTGCGCCGGGGGCCAGCGACTCGCCCACATGGAGGGCCGCCTGGCGCCAGCCGGCCGGCTGCTCGTCGGCCTGGCAGCACATCGAGACGTGGCTGGCCGGCTCGGGCCGATGGCCCTCGGCCGGATCGGCCTGCGGCGCCGATACGCTGCGTTCGCCGGCGCCCACGGCCTCGACCGAGACGGCTTCGATCACCAGCGCCCGATCCGGCATCAGGAAGGCGAAGCGCTGGCGGTAGGCCTGCGCGAACTCGTCGCTGATCGCGGCGACCGCTTCGTCGGGCGTCATGCTCAACGGCAGCGTGCAAGGCAGCGCGGTGTCGGTGCCCTCGTAGCGCACCTGCACGCGATGGAAGCTTTCGATGCCGGCGCGGCCGACGCCCTGCGCTGCCAGCTCGTCTTCGGCCGCGGCACGCAGGCGCCCGGCGGCCTCGGCCGCCGCTGCGAGACCCGCGGCGTCGAGCTGGCGCTCCACCGCCGCCTCGCGCATCGCGATCTGGTCGGCCAGGCCCATGCCGTAGGCCGACAGCACGCCGGCGAACGGATGCGCGTACACGGTGCTCATGCCCAGCGCGTCGGCCACCAGGCAGGCATGCTGGCCGCCGGCTCCGCCGAAGCACTGCAGCGTGTAATGCGTGACGTCGTAGCCGCGCGCCACCGAGATGCGCTTGATCGCGTTGGCCATGCTCGCCACCGCGATCTGCAAGGCGCCGCTGGCCACGTCCTCGGCACTCACGCTGCGGCCGGTGGCGTCGCTCATCTCTTGTGCCATGGCTTCGAAGCGCTGCCTCGCCGCCTCGCGATCCAACGCCTCGTCGGCCGCGGGGCCGAACACCTTGGGGAACCAGGCCGGCTGGATCTTGCCGAGCAGCACGTTGGCATCGGTGGTGGCGAGCGGCCCGCCGCGCCGGTAGCTCGCGGGGCCGGGGTTGGCGCCGGCCGATTCGGGGCCGACACGCAGGCGCGCGCCGTCGAAGCGGATCACCGAGCCGCCGCCGGCCGCCACGGTGTGGATGCTCATCATCGGCGCGCGCATGCGCACGCCGGCCACCTGGGTTTCGAAGGCGCGTTCGAACTCGCCCGCGTAGTGAGACACATCGGTCGAGGTGCCGCCCATGTCGAAGCCGATCACCTTCTCGTGTCCGGCCTGCACGGCCGTGCGCACCATGCCGACGATGCCGCCGGCCGGGCCGGAAAGAATGGCGTCCTTGCCCTGGAAGCGCTGCGCCTGCGTGAGGCCGCCCGAGCTCTGCATGAAGAACAGGCGCACGCCCGGCATCTGCGCCGCCACCTGGTCGACATAGCGGCGCAGGATGGGCGAGAGGTAGGCATCGACCACCGTGGTGTCGCCGCGCGGCACCAGCTTCATCAACGGGCTGGTCTTGTGCGATGCCGAGACCTGGGTGAAGCCGATGGCGCGTGCGATCCGCTCGGCCGCGAGCTCGTGCGCGGCGTAGCGCCAGCCATGCATGAAGACGATGGCGCAGGCGCGGATGCCGGCGTCGAAGGCGGCCTGCAGCGAGGCGCGCAGGGCCGCTTCGTCGAGCGCCTGGACCACGTCGCCCTGGGCACCGATGCGCTCCTTCGCCTCGATCACGCGCTCGTACAGCAGTTCGGGCAGCACGATGTGGCGGTCGAACAGGCGCGGGCGCGCCTGGGTGGCGATGCGCAGCGCATCGCGAAAGCCGCGCGTGGTGACCAGCACCGTGCGGTCGCCCTTGCGCTCCAGCAGCGCGTTGGTGGCGACCGTGGTGCCCATCTTCACGCACTCGACGCGCTCGGGGGTGATCAGCTCGCCGGCTTTCAGGCCGAGCAGGCGGCGGATGCCTTCGACGGCCGCATCGCGGTAGTGCTCGGGGTTTTCTGAGAGCATCTTGAGGGTGTGCAGCGTGCCGTCGGGCGCGCGGCCCACCAGGTCGGTGAAGGTGCCGCCGCGGTCGATCCAGAACTGCCAGAGGGAGTGTGCTTGCTTGTTCATTGCTGGGTGAAGTAGGGAACGAAGATGGTGTTGGCGTCGGCGCCGACCTCGCGCACCCATTCGAGCGAGAAGCGCTCGCCCAGGCGCTTGACGTCGGTGAGCAGATCCGGCGGGATGGGCTCGACCTTCATGCCGCGCCGGCGAAGTTCATCGACCGAGGTGGCGGCGGCCTTTCCGCTGGCGGCCCAGCCGCGTGCTTCGGCGGCCTCGGCGGCGTTCATCAGGCTGCGCTGCGCGGGTGCCGGCAGCGCCTTGAAGGCGGCCTCGCCGGCGAACACGATGTTCTTGGGGAACCAGGCATTGATCTCGTAGTAGTGCCTGATGTGGTCCCAGACCCGGTTCTCCACGCCGGTCACGGCCGAGGTGATCATGCTGTCGATGCGGCCGTCGGCGAGCGCCTTGCCGACCTCGACCATGGGGACGTCGACGGCACTGGCGCCCATCAGCTCGGCGATGCGCTCGGTGGTGCGGTTGTAGGTGCGCATCCTGCCGCCGCGCAGGTCGGCCGCGCGGGCGATTGGCTTCTGCGTATAGAGCCCCTGCGGCGGCCAGGGCACCGCGTAGAGGACCTTGAGCCCCGCTGCCGCGAACCTGGCCTCGATCACCGGCCGCTGGTGGCGCCACATGCGGCGGGCATCGGCATAGCTGCGCACAATGAAGGGCACCGCATCGGCGCCGGCGACAGGCATGTCCTTGACCAGGCTCGCCATGATGGTCTCGCCGGCTTCCAGCTTGCCCGCGCGCACGGCCGGCGCGATCTCGTTCAGTTTGAACAGGCTGTTGTTCGGATGCAGTTCGATCCTCAGCCCGCCCGGGCCAGCCGCCGCGTCGGCGGCAAACTGCTGCAGGTTCTCGCCATGGAAGGACTCGGCCCGATAGCCGGTGGCCAGTTTCCAGACGGTCTGCGCGCGGGCCGCCGGCAGCAGGCTCGCGCAGGCCATGCCGCAAAGTGTTCTGCGATCGATCACTTCGCCACGCCCATCACGTAGTCGGGCAGCCAGGTGACGATGCCCGGGAACAGCGTGATCAGCGCGATGCACACCACCAGGCAGAAGAAGAAGGGAATCGCCGCCTTGGCGATCAGGTTGCTGTCCTTGCCGGTCATGTTCTGCAGCACGAACAGGTTGAAGCCCACCGGCGGCGTGACCTCGGCGATCTCGACCAGAAGCACCACGAAGATGCCGAACCAGACGAGGTCGAAGCCGGCCTTCTGCACCATCGGCAACACCACGGCGGCCGTGAGCACGATCATGCTGATGCCGTCGAGCGCGGTGCCCAGCACCAGGTACACCACCACCAGCGCCGCGATCAGCGCCGTGGGCGACAGGTGCATGGCTTCGACCCACAGCGCCAACTCGCGCGGGATGCCGGTGAAGGCCATGGTCTTGGTCAGGAAGGCGGCGCCGGCCAGGATGAACATGATCATGCAGCTGGTGCGGGCCGCGCCCATCAGGCCTTCGCCGAAGTTGCGCCAGGTGAGCGACCGGCTCCACAGGGCCAGCACCAGCGCGCCGACCACGCCATAGGCCGCGCATTCGGTGGCCGTCGCCCAGCCGGCCACCAGCGCCCAGCAGATGAAGACGATCAGCGCGCCGCAGGGAATCAGGTTGCGCGAGCGGCGCAGCTTCTCGATGAAGCCGATGGCGGGCTCGGCCGGCGGCATGCGCTTCGGGTTGCGCAGCGCCCACCACATGATGTAGCCCGAGAACAGCGCCATCAGCACGAAGCCGGGCAGGAAGCCCGCGAGGAAGACGCGGATGATCGAGGCGTCGGCCGCCACCGCGTAGACCACCATGGTGATCGAGGGCGGGATCAGGATGCCCAGCGTGCCGGCCGTGGCCAGCGAGCCCAGCGCCATCTTCTCGTCGTAGCCGCGCTTCTTGAGCTCGGGCAGCGCCACCTTGGCGATGGTCGCGCAGGTCGCGGCCGAGGAGCCCGAGACCGAGCCGAAGATGCCGCAGCCCAGAATGGTGGTGTGCATCAGCCGGCCCGGCACGCGGCCGAGCCAGGGCGCCAGGCCCTCGAACATCTCCTCGCTGAGCTTGGTGCGGAACAGGATCTCGCCCATCCAGATGAAGAGCGGCAGCGCGGCGAGCTCCCAGCTCGCGTTGCTTTCCCAGAAGGCCGAGAACAGGTTCAGGCCCGGCTGGGTCGAGGTGAAGAAGGCCTGCCCGACCCAGCCGCAGATGGCCAGCGTCATCGCAATCCACACGCCGCCCGAGAGCAGCGTCAGCATCAACAGCAGCAGAACGCCGCCGACCATCAGGATGTCCATGATTCGGGCCTCAGGTCAAAGGTCGGAAGAGAAGTCGCCCTGCGCATGGCGTTCCTCGACCAATCGCACAAAGGTCGGGACGCCGCCGCGCAGCACGATGACGAATTCGTCGACGACTGCGAGCACCAGCAGCAGCGCGCCCAGCGCAAAGCTCAGCTGCGGAATCCAGATCGGCAGCGGCAGCAGGCCTTGCGCCACTTCGTTGAAGGCCCAGCTCTCGTAGGTGAACCTGCAGGCCCACCAGGCCAGGTAGGCGGTGGCCAGCGTCGCGATGCCCAGCGAGAGCAGCTCCAGCACGCGGCGTGCACCGGGTCCGAGCTTTTCGAGCAGCAGCGTCACGCGCACGAAGTCGCCGTGCTTGAAGGCATGCGCCATGGTCAGGAAGGCGGCTGCCGCACACAGCCAGGCCACCACGTCGGTGATGGCGCCGGTGGCGACGTCGAACTGGCGCCCCAGGCTCTGCACCACCATCAGCAGGCAGATCAGCGCCACGCAGCCGGCGCCGAGGATGCCGGCACCGAGAAAGAGGCCGTCGAGCAGGCGGCGCAGCGCGGTGGCGCTGGCCGCAGGGAAGGTGCCGATGTCGGAAGGCAGGCGCGCCGCTCCCTCCACCGTGGCACTCGGTGCCGGTGTTTGCATGGATGTCTCCGGTGGGGGGATTTACTTCTTGTAGGCGTCCACGATGGCCTTGCCATCGGCGCCGGCGACGCGCAGCCAGTCCTCGGTCATGCGCGTGCCGACGAGCTTGAGTTCCTGCTTGAGGACTTCGCTGGTGGCGTCGATCTTCATGCCCTTGGCGGCCAGCTGCTTGATGTACTCGCCGTCCTTTTCCTCGCTGATGCGCCAGCCGCGCTGCTCGGCGGCGGCGGCCTGCTTGAGCACGGCGTCCTGCGTGGCCTTGTCGAGCGTGTCGAAGGCCTTCTGGTTCACCACCACCGCGTTGCGCGGCAGCCAGGCGTTGACGTCGTAGAAGTACTTGGCCTGCTCGTAGAGCTTGCTGTCCACGCCGCTGGCACTCGAAGTCAGGAAGTTGTCGACGCCGCCGGTGGCCAGCGCCGCGCTGAGCTCGGCCAGCTGGATCGTGACCGGCTGCGCGCCGACCGATTGCGCGATGGCCGAAGTGGCCGGGTTGTAGGCGCGCATCTTGGTGCCCTTCAAGTCCTTGGTCGAGGCCACCGGCTTGACGGAGTACAGGCCCTGCGGCGGCCACGGCACGGCGTACAGCAGCTTCAGGCCTTGCGCCGCGAGCGTCTTGGTCAGGTAGGGCTGCGACACCTCGTGCAGGCGCCTGGCTTCGGCATAGCTGGTGGCCAGGAAGGGGACCGAATCGAGCCCGAACACCGGCGCTTCGTTGGCGGCGCTGGAGAGGATGAATTCGCCGATCGGGGTTTGCGCCGACTGCACGGCGCGCTTGATTTCGTTGGCCTTGAACAGCGAGGCGTTGGGGTGCACCGCGATCTTGAGCTTGCCGGCGGTGGCCTTGTCCACGTCGTCGGCGAACTGCTGCAGGTTCTGCACCTGGTAGGTGTTGGCGCCGTAGCCGGACGGCAGGTCCCATTTGGTCTGGGCCGTGGCGGCGGTGGCGGCCAGCGCAGCCACGAGGGCGGCAGAGAAGCGAATCTTCATGGGGAGTCTCCTTGGGATGGGGATCAGCAGCGGCCCAGCTGCCGGTTGAGAAGGTCGGTCACCAGCATGGCGCCCGGTGCGTGGGTGATGCAGAACGCCGGCTTGGCCTGCGCGATGGCCGCTTGCGGGGTCACGCCGCAGGCCCAGAACACGGGGATCTCGCCGGCGCGGATTTCAATCGCGTCGCCGTAGTCGGGGTGGGCCAGGTCGGCGATGCCGATGGCGGCCGGGTCGCCCAGATGCACCGGGGCGCCATGGACCTCGGGCATGCGAGAGGTGATCTGTACCGCGCGGATCGCATCGGCGGCCTTGAGCGGCCGCATCGACACCACCATCGGCCCGTGGAAAGCGCCGGCGCGCGCGGTCTGGATATGGGTGCGGTACATCGCGACGTTGCGGCCCTGGTCGACGTGGCGCAGCCGGATACCGTCGGCCAAGAGCGCATGCTCGAAGGAAAAGGAGCAGCCGATCACGAAGCTCACGAGGTCGTCGCGCCACAGCGTGCGGATGTCGGTGGGCTGCTCGACCAGTTCGCCCTCGCGCCAGACGCGGTAGGCCGGCACGTCGGTGCGGATGTCGAGTTCCGCGCCCAGGCC
Organism: Variovorax sp. LjRoot84; assembly: GCF_964254305.1. Taxonomy (NCBI): domain Bacteria; kingdom Pseudomonadati; phylum Pseudomonadota; class Betaproteobacteria; order Burkholderiales; family Comamonadaceae; genus Variovorax; species Variovorax sp. LjRoot84. Next base: position 224,503 of record NZ_CAXUTE020000001.1, on the reverse strand, counting down.
GGGCAACATCGGATCGCCGGGCTCGGACACCGCCAGCAGCGGGCACGGCTTGGGGTTGCGCTGGCAGTAGCGCAGGAAATCGCCGGCCAACGCCTCGGGCAGGATCACCACGTTGCCCTGCACGTACTCGCGCGCCAGGCCGCTGGTATGCGTGGCCAGCGCGCCGCTGCGCGCCGCGCGGCGGACGCTCAGCGCATCGGAAGCGGCATCAAGAGTCGGACTGGCATTCGTGTTGGCGGTAGGTTCTGCGGGCATCGTGCATCCTCGTAAAAGGCTTTCGTGTGTGAAAGCTCTGTGACGGGACGCATTGTGGAAATTAACGCGCGCCAACTCCAACGCAAAATTTCTTGCTCAGCTCATCGATTTTTTATGTGACCCAGTTTTGGGCGACGCGAACTGCAACGCCGAGGCCAGCGCCGCCTCGGTCAGGTGCGAGGTCGGGTCTTCGCGGTAGCTCGCGTGGATCGGCAGCGGCGCCGGCGCGGTGTCGCACTTCAGCACGCGCAGCGGCAAGCGCAGCGCCAGATGCTCGGCCGCAGCCCGGGGCAAGGTGGCGATGCCGAAGCCGGCCTCGACCAGCTGCGCCATCGCAGAGATCGACGAGATCGCATGCACGCGCGGCGTCTCCAGGCCGGCACGCCTGAACAGATCCAGCAGCGCCACATGCGGCTGCGAGCCGCGCTGGAAGGTCAGCAGGTCGAAGCCGAACAGGTCCTGCAGCTTGTAGAGCCGCCGCGGATGCAGCACCTGGTGCCCGACGAAGCTCATTTCCATGGTGGGCAGTGCATGCGTGCTCACGCCCTCGCCGCTGGCCGGCAGTGCGGCGAACACCAGGTCCTGCTTGCCGCGCTGCAGCTGGTCGACCAGCACCGGCGTGGTTTCCACCGTGAGCTCCAGCTCGAAGTCCGGATGCGTGGCCTGCATGTGCTTGAGCCAGTCGGTCAGCCAGGTGTGGACCACCGACTCGATCGCACCGATGCGCAGCACCTGCGCGCGCACCGTGCCCGATCCCATCTCGGACTTGATCTGCTGCTGCATTTCCAGCAGCCGCTGCGCCAGGCGGTGGAAGCGCTGGCCGGCCACCGTGAGGCGGAACTGCTTGTCGCGCCGGTCGAGCAGCAGCACGCCGAGCTCGCGCTCCAGTGCGGCGATGCGGCTGGACAGCGCGGACTGCGTGAGGTGCAGCTTCTCGGCCGCGCGCGTCACGCTCTTGAGCGCCACGGCCCAGTGGAAAGCTTCGACGAAGCGCAGATTCATGGGGCCATTCTCCCCCGTGCCCCGTGCCCGCTCGGCCCAGGCCTCAGCGCGGCACCAGTTGGCGCGTCGACGCGCGCACCACCAGCTCGGGCCGCAGCACGACGGTGGAGGCCGACAGCGCCTTGCCCTCGATCTCGTCGAACAGCATCTCGGCCGCGCGCCAGCCGAGCTCGCGATGCGGCAGGCGGATGGTGGTGAGCGGCGGATCGACCATGTCGACCAGCGGCATGTCGTTGTGGCCGGTGATCGAGATGTCCTGCGGCACGCGCAGGCCTTGCGCGCGCAGCAGGTCGTAGGCGCCCAGCGCCACCAGGTCGTTGCAGCAGACCACGGCTTCGGGCCGGTCGTTCTGCGCCAGCAGCTGTTGCATGGCCTTGCGGCCGGCCTCGCGGCTGTAGCTTTCGCATTCCGCCACGCAAGCCAGCTCGAGCCCGCGATCGCGCAGTGCCTGCTCCACGCCCTGCCGGCGCGCGACGCCGGTCGGCACGTTCTGCGGCCCGGCCAGGTGTGCGATGCGGCGGTGCCCCAGGGACACCAGGTGGTCGACCGCCAGCTTCATCGCCAGCCGGTCGTCGCTGACCACCGCCGGCAGGCGCCCGCTTTCGTCGGCGCGGTTCACGAGCACGGTGTGCATGCCGGCCTTCTTGAGGTAGTCGACCAGCGGATCGTCGCGCGTGGCGATGGCCATCACCAGCCCGTCGACCTGCTGCGCCAGCATGCGCTCGACCACCGGCCGCGCGAGTGCATGGTCCATCACGTTGGTCACGAACACGAAGTAGCCGCGCGCCGCGGCGCTGGCCTCGATGCCCTGCAGGATGGGCGGGAAGACCGGGTTGGTGATGTCCGGCACCAGCACGCCGATGGTGTGGGTGCGGCCGGTGCGCAGGGCGGAGGCGGCGCGGTTGGGGCGGTAGCCCAGGCGCTGCGCTGCCTCTTCCACCACGCGCAGCACCTCCTCGCTGATCAGCGCGCGCTTGTCCGGATTGAGCGCGCGCGACACGGTCGAGACATGCACGCCGGCGGCCTGCGCGACGTCTCGGATGGTGACCGGGGAAGACGGTGAAGGGCTCATTTACTGCAAACGATTGATCTTGGCGAGAACACAGAGTATCGCCTTGATTTCATTGGGGGCTCTCGCAAACCCCTTTCTTGCGCGGAAATTATTTCTCGCCATAATATGCAAACGTTTGCAAAGAAAGAGGCAGCCCCATGAACATCGTGACCACCCCCGATTCCGTGCTCCAGATCGCGACCGCCGCGATGGCCCGCACGCCCGACGAACGCCTGCGCACCGTGATGGCCGCGCTCACCCGCCACCTGCACGCCTTCGTCAAGGACGTGCACCTGACCGAAGAGGAGTTCGAGCAAGCGCTCGAATTCATCGTCGGCATCGGCCAGGCCACCGGCGAGAAGAAGAACGAGGTGGTGCTGGCCGCCGACCTGCTGGGCGTCTCGACGCTGGTGGCGCTGCTCAACAACCAGGACCCGCAGGGCGAATCGCCGGCCGCGCTGCTGGGCCCCTTCTGGCGCGCCAATGCGCCGTTGTGCCAGGCCGGCGAGTCGATCGCGCGCTCAAGCACACCGGGCGTTCCGCTCGAGGTGCGCGGCGTGGTGCGTGACACGCAAGGCCGGTCGCTCGCCGGCGCCATCGTCGATGCCTGGCAGGCCTCTCCGGTCGGCCTGTATGAGAACCAGGACCCGGAGCAGGACGACATGAACCTGCGCGGCCGCTTCGAGACCGATGCCGAGGGCCGCTACCACTTCCGCACGGTGCGCCCGGCCGGCTACCCGGTGCCGACCGACGGGCCCTGCGGCGTCTTGCTGCGCGCGCAGCAGCGCCATCCCAACCGCCCGGCGCACCTGCACTTCATGGTCAGCAAGCCCGGCCACAAGGTGCTGATCAGCCAGGTCTTCGCCGACGACGACGAGAACCTCGAGAGCGACCCGGTGTTCGGCGTCACGCGCAGGCTGATCGGCTGCTTCGAGCCCCAGCGCGGCGGCGAGCAGGCCACGCTCCAGTACGACTTCGTGCTCGAACCCGGGGAGATGAAGTTTCCCCGTCCTCCCATTCCCTGAACTTCCACGGACTTCACTCGCATGAGCTTCGATCCCACACCTCGACTCGACGGCAAGGTGGCCGTCATCACCGGCGGCCTCGGCGCCATCGGCTGGGCAACGGCCCAGCGCCTCGCGGCGCTCGGCGCCAGCTGCGTGCTGCTGCATCGCAAGGGCGACGACGCGGCCGAACGCGCGACCGCACTCCCAACTGCACAAGGCCAGCGCCATGCCGCGCTGCGCGCCGACATCGTCGACACGCCCAGCCTGCAGAAGGCCGCGGCCGACGTGCAAGAGGGCTACGGCCGCTGCGACATCCTGGTCAACAGCGCCGGCCACACGCAGCCCATCGCAGCCGGCGACCTCGACGCGCTGAGCGATGAACTCATCGACGAGTTGCTTGCCGCCAACTTCCGCGGCGTCTTCGCCACCATCCGCGCCTTCGCGCCGCTGCTCAAGGCGAGCGGCGACGGCTTGATCGTCAACATCTCGTCGATCGCCGGCTTCACCGGCGTCGGCAGCAACCTGGCCTACGTCGCGGCCAAGGCCGGCCTCGACGTGGTCGGCGACGCGCTGGCCAAGGCGCTGGCGCCCGCGGTGCGCGTGGTCTCGGTGTCGCCGGGCGCGGTCGAATCGGCCTTCGTGCCGGGCCGCGGCGAAGAGTTCAAGGCCAAGATGGCCAGCACCACGCCGCTCGGCCGCATCGGCAAGCCCGAGGACGTGGCCGCGACCGTGGAAGCGCTGGCCACCACGCTGCGCTTCGTGACCGGGACGCGCATCGTGGTCGATGGGGGGAGACACCTGTGAACAGCAAAACTCTGATCACCTGCGCGGTCACCGGCAACCTGGTGAAGCCCGAACAGACGCCGCACCTGCCGATCACGCCGGCACAGATCGCCGACGAATGCCTGGCCGCGGCCGAGGCCGGCGCCGGCCAGGTGCACATCCACGTGCGCGATCCCGAAAGCGGCAAGCCCTCGATGCAGGTCGAGCTCTACCGCGATGTGGTGAACCGCATCCGCCGGCAGAACCGCGAAGTCGTCATCAACCTCACGACCGGGCCGGGTGGCCGCTTCGTGCCGAGCGAGGACGACCCCAAGATCTACGCGCCCGGCACCAGCCTCTTGCCGCCGGAAAAGCGCGTCGAGCACATCGCGCTGATCAAGCCCGACGTCTGCTCGCTCGACCTCAACACCATGAACTCGGGCCCGGACGTGGTCATCAACACGCCGAAGAACGTGCGCCGCATGGCGCGCGTGATCCGCGAAGCGGGCGTCAAGCCCGAGCTCGAGATCTTCGACTCCGGCGACATCCACATGGCGCTGGACCTGATCGCCGACGGCACGCTCGAAGGGCCCGCGATGTGGACCTTGGTGCTGGGCGTGAAGTACGGCTTCATGCCGACGCCCGAGGCCGTGATGTACGCGCGCAGCATGCTGCCGCCCGGCGCCTTCTGGAGCGCCTTCGGCATCGGCCGCATGGAGTTCCCGATCGTGGCGCAGGCCTGGCTGCTGGGCGGCCATGTGCGCGTCGGCATGGAAGACAACATCTATCTCGAGAAGGGCGTGCTCGCGAAGAGCAACGCGGAGCTGGTGACCAAGGCGCGCGACATCATCCGGAGCCTCGGCGGCGACGTGGCGAGTGCGCGCGAGGCGCGCACGATGCTCGGCTTGGCGGGAGGGCGCTGAGCAATGAACGCCGTGCTCAACACGACGGTCGCACGCGCCGTGCGCGTCCGCGAAAAGGCCGCGAACCTCGACGCATTGAAGCTCGACTTCGCGGACCAGCCCGAGCCCGTCGCCAAGCCCGGCTTCGCGGTGGTGCGCGTCGGCGCGGCCGCCGTGAACCCGAGCGATGTGAAGGCCAGCCTGGGCCTGATGCCGCAAGCCGTGTGGCCGCGCACGCCGGGACGCGACTTCGCGGGCGTGGTGGTCGCGGGCCCGACCGAATGGGTGGGCCGCGAGGTCTACGGCTCGGGCGGCGATATCGGCATCACGCGCGACGGCTCGCACGCGCGCTTCCTGCTGCTGCCGGTGGAGGCCTTGCGCGATCGGCCGCGCAGCATCTCGATGGACGAGGCCGGCGCCGTCGGCGTGCCCTTCGTCACCGCCTATGAAGGCTTTCGCCGCAGCGGCATGCCGCAGGCGGGCCAGACGGTGCTGGTGCTGGGCGCGAACGGCAAGGTCGGGCAAGCAGCCGTGCAACTCGCTGCGCAAGGCGGCGCACGCGCGATCGCGGTCCAGCGGCGCGCCGGCCCCTTCGAAGGTTTCGCGAGCGGCCCGGTCGACGTGATCGATGCCGGCGCCGGCGACATCGCCGCCCAGGTGCGCGAACTCACGAACGGCCGCGGCGCCGACATCGTCTACAACACCGTCGGCAGCGCCTACTTCGAGGCCGCGAACAAGGCCATGGCCAAGGGTGCGACGCAGATCTTCATCGCCACGCACGACCGTGCCGTGCCCTTCGACATCTTCGCCTTCTACCGCGGCATGCACACCTACGTGGGCATCGACTCGCTGGCGCTGGATTGCGTGGCCGCCACCGGGCAGCTCGATGCGATGCGCGAGGGCTTCGAGCGCGGCACGCTGAAGCCCTTCCCCGTGGCGGGCGCCTACGCGCTCGAAGACGCGGCCGAGGCCTACCGCCTGGTGCTCTCGGGCAGCACCGACCGCGTCGTGCTGCGCCCCTGAGGAAACAACGCCATGCACGTCACCCGTTTCGAACAGGCGCCGACTTATGAGGCGCCCAACCACTTCGACATGCGCTGCCTGCGCCTGCAGGGCAAGGAGGCCGGGCCTTCGCTGCAGATGTGGATGGGCATGAGCCAGATCCTGCCCGGCGGCCACACCGGCCTCGACGGCTCGCCGCTCGAGAAGCTCTACCTCGTGCTCGAAGGTCAGCTGCACGTGGTGGCCGAGTTCGAGGGCCGGCGCGACGAGCAGGTGCTGGGCCCCTACGACTCCTGCCGCTTCGCGCCGGGCGAGAAGCGGCAGCTCGTGAACCGCAGCAACCGGCCCGTGCTGGTCGCGCTGGTGATGGCGAACGCGCCGCCCGCCGGCTGAGCCCTTCTTCACTTTCCCCCCAACGATTCCAACGGAGACAAAGCCATGACGACATTCCTACCCGGCCGCCGCCAACTGATCGCAGCGGCGCTCGCCGCCTGCGCCTTCACCGGCGCGCATGCGCAAGGCGACTGGCCGCGCGGCCAGACCGTCAAGCTGATCGTGCCCTTCACCGCCGGCAGCGGCACCGACATCGTGGCGCGGCTGGTGGCGGAACGGCTCGGCCCGGCGCTGGGCACCAGCGTGATCATCGACAACAAGCCGGGCGCCGGCGGCACGCTGGGCGCCGCGCAGGTGGCGAAGGCGCTGGCCGACGGCTACACGCTGCTGGTCCACTCGGCGGGGCACCTGGTCAATCCTTCCATCTATCCCAACCTCTCCTACGACACGCTGAAGGACTTCGCGGGCGTGACGCCGATGGCGAGCCTGCCCAACATGCTGGTGGTGGCGCCTAACCGCTTTGCCGACGTGAAGGACCTGGTCGCGCAGGTCAAGGCCAAGCCCGGCGGCTTCAACTACGGCTCGGCCGGCAACGGTTCGGCCACCCACATGAACGCCGAGGTGTTCCGCCTGGCCGCCGGCGTGCAGGCGCAGCACGTGCCCTTCCGCGGCACGCCTGAGGCGATGACCGAGGTGATGGGCGGGCGCATCGACTGGTTCTTCGCGCCGATGGTGTCGGCGCTGCCGCTGGTCAAGGACGGCAAGCTCAGGGCGCTGGCGGTCGGCACCGGCAAGCGCTCGGGCGTGATGCCGCAGCTGCCCACCACGGTCGAGGCCGGCGTGCCCGGCTCGGAGTACCTGTTCTGGGTCGGCCTGTTCGCGCCGGCCAAGACGCCGAAGCCGGTGGTCGACCGGCTGCAGGCCGAGGTGGCGAAGATCATGGCGGCGCCGGATCTCAAGGAGCGCCTGGACAAGCTCGGCGCCGAGCCCTTCACCATGCCCTCGGCCCAGTTCGACAAGTTCATCGTCGACGAGACCGCGAAGGCGCAGCAGGTCGTGAAGGCGGCCGGCATCAAGGTCGATTGAAGGCCATGAGCTTGTTCGGCGGCGCGTCGTCACGCGCCTGGCAGCACTGGTGCGACGCGGAATGCGCGCACGCCGAAGACGCCGCCGTTGCGGCACCGGAGCGCCGGCAGTTCCTTCGCACCTCGCTTGGCGCCGCGGCTGGAGGCCTGTCCAGCCTCTGGCTCCCGGGCTGCGCCACCGCCTCGCCCACGGCGCCGGCCGACACCGTGGTGCTGAACGCCCGCGTCGCGACCATGGACGCGAAGACACCGCGTGCCCAGGCCTTCGCCATCGCGGGAGATCGGTTCGCAGCCGTCGGCAGCGACCGCGAGATCTCGCGCTGGGTCGGCCCGCGCACGCGCGTCATCGATGCAGAGGGCCGCTGCATCACGCCGGGCCTCATCGACTCGCATGCGCACTTCATCCGCGGCGGGCTCACCTACACGCAGGAGCTGCGCTGGGACGGCGTGCCAACGCTCGCCGATGCGCTGCGCATGCTGCGCGAGCAGGCGCTGCGCACCCAGCCGCCGCACTGGGTGCAGGTGGTGGGCGGCTTCTCGCCCTACCAGTTCCGCGAGAAGCGGCTGCCGACCCTGGACGAGATCAACGCCGCCACCGGCGAGGTGCCCTGCTTCGTCATGAACCTCTACGACCGCGCGTTCCTGAATCGCGCGGCCTTGCGCGTGCTCGGCTGGAACCGCGACACGCCGAATCCCTTCGGCAGCACCCTCGAAAAAGACGCCGCCGGCAACCCGACCGGCCTGGTGGTCAACACCACCAGCCTGGGCGGGCTGGTCGCGCTGTTCGCGCGCGTGCCCAAGCTGTCGGATGCGGACCAGGCGCTGTCGACCGAGCTCTACATGCGCGAGATGAACCGGCTGGGCCTCACCAGCGTGGTCGATGCGGGCGGCGGCGGGCAGAACTACCCGGAGCACTACGGCGGCATCCAGCGGCTCGCGAGCGAACGCCGGATGACGCTGCGCATCTCCTACAACCTGTTCGCGCAGCGCCCGGGCCAGGAGATCGACGACTACAAGCTGTGGTCGCAGAAAGTCTCGCCCGGCCAGGGCGACGACCATCTGCGCATGGTGGGCGCCGGCGAATACATCCTGTGGGCCGCGACCGATCCGGCCAACTTCGGCAAGAGCGTCGCGCAGGCGCCCGCCATCATGGAATCGAAGCTGACCGAAGTGGCGACCTACCTCGCCGGCAAGGGCTGGCCGATCCGCATGCATGCGAGCTACGACGGCACGGCCGCGCGCATCCTCGACGTGCTCGAGAAGGTGAACCGCGAGGTGCCGCTCAAGAACCTGCGCTGGGCGCTCGACCATTGCGAAGGCCTGTCGCCGCGCTCGATGGAGCGCGTGGCTGCGATGGGCGGCCGCATCGCGATCCAGAACCGCATGTCGCTGGACGGCGAGGTGTACGCGCAGACCTGGGGCCGCGAGGCCGCGGCCGATGCGCCGCCGATCGGCCGCATGCGCGCCATGGGCCTGCCGGTGGCCTGCGGCACCGACTCGAGCCGCGTGACCAGCTACAACCCCTGGGTCTCGCTGCATTGGCTGGTGACCGGCAAGACACTGGGCGACACGCGGCTCAACGCCGAGCGCAACCTGGTGAGCCGCGAGGTCGCGCTTCGGATGTGGACGCTCGAGGGTGCGGCACTGACCGGCGAGGACGCCCGCAAGGGCTCGATCGCGCCCGGCAATCTGGCGGATTTCGCGGTGCTGTCCGACGACTTCTTCGCGATCAAGGAGGACGCCATCAAGGACATCACGGCGGTGCTCACCATGGTCGGCGGCGAGGTGGTGCACGCGAGCGGACCCTTCGCGGCACAGGCACCGGCCACCGTCAAGCCGATGCCCGACTGGCTGCCGGTCAATGTCTACGGCGGCTACCAGCACCGCCGCGCCGGCAGCACCGCGTCGTCGCATGGCACGGGCTGCTGCGGCAGCGCTGCAACGGCTCCGATCATCATCGGCGACCGGGGTGCCTGGCGCTACCGGTGCGGCTGCGCGGCGATCTGAGGCGCCGCGCTCACTCGGGAATCAGGAGCGGCCCGCAGTTCTCGTCCGTGACGAAGAAGGCGAGCAGCTTCGCGCTGCGCACGGGGTCGGGGTTCTCCGCGAACACGTGCAGCGTGCCCGGCGGCTCGAAGAAAGTCTGGCCGGCCCGGTAGTCCTGCGCGGGAGTGCCTCCAAGCTGCGAGCGCACAGTCCCCTCGATCACGACGGCGGTCACCGAGCCCGGATGCCGGTGCGCCGGCGAGTAGGCGAGCGGCGGAAACTCGACGCTGACGGTCGTCACGTTCTTGCCCGGCACGTTCGGCAAGGGCTCGCAGGACAGCGGCTTGACGATGGTCGCGGGCCGCGCGCCGGCACCCGCCGTCGTTGCGGCCGACGCGAACATCGGCCGGCCGAGCGAGGTGCAGAGATCCCCGAACCATTGCACCGCGGAGCGCGGCGCCGCGGGTGCCAGCAGCATCCAGCCGGCGGCCAGGAGCAGCGCGGCGAGCCCGGCGCCGCGACGGCCGTGAAGGGAGAACGCGTTCATTGCATCGCTCCTTGCGGCAGGCGAAGCCCGGCATGCCATCCCAGTTCGCGCTTGGCCATTTCGCTGCTGACTTCCGGGCCATCCTCGGCGATGTTGAAGATGCTGCCGCCCGGCGAGCGCTGAAGCGCCTTCAGGGGGGCCCAGGCCGCGGCCTCGACGTGAACCGGGCTCGTGCCTTCGGGCGCCGTCCTCCAAGTGCCCGGTCCATAGAGCTGCCCGTATCTCAGCACGGTGCCCTTCAACGCGGCCGAGCCCAGCACCGATTGCTCCAGCGCGGCCACGCCGCGCACGCTGATACTGAGGCTGCCTTGCGCATCGAGGTCGAGCGGCTGCTCCTCGCGGCAGGGCTTGGGACCCGGCGCATAGGCCCAGGCGATGCTCTGCGCGATCATGCGGCCGCAGCCGGCCGCGAGCGCCGCCGCCACCAGGTTGCGCGTGCCCTCGGTGCGAATGCGCGCATTGCGGACCACTGCCTCGGCCATCGCCTTCGGGTCCAGGCTGCCCGGCAGGTCGGTGAGCTGGTGGATCACGGCCGCCGGCGCGATGCGCTTCAGGGCCGCGGCCAGTGCCGGCGCATCGAAGACATCGATCACCACCGGCTGCACGCCCCGCGCCTCCAGCGCCTTCGCCCTTTCCACCCGCCGGGTGCTGCCATGCACCGTGTAGCCCGCGCCGGTCAGCAACGGCACGAGGGCCCTGCCGATGGCGCCCGTGGCGCCGGCCAGAAATACCGTCTTCTCGCTCATTGCATGTTCTCTTTCAAGTTCACGGCGTCCAGCTTAGGTCTACGATGCCCCAGGCAAAAGAGCCAAGAATCGACAGAATGACCAGGCCATGATGAAGCGCCCTTTCCCTACCGGCATGCTGGAGCTCGACAGGACGCGGCAGGCGCCGCTGTACCGGCAGATCTACGAACGATTTCGCGCCGCCATCGAACAAGGCATGCTCAGGCCGGGCGATCGATTGGCCTCGGCGCGCAGCCTCGCCGGCGAGCTCGGCGTGGCGCGCGCAACGGTCGAGGCCGCCTACGGCCAGCTGGCGGGCGAGGGCTACTTCGTTGCGCGCGGGCAGGCGGGCACCGTGGTTTCGCCGCATCTGGCACAGCGCAGGCCGGTGCGCGCCGGCCGCGTCTCGGCCAAGGCACCGGCCGGTGCGCCGCCGGGCGCGGCCGAGGTGCCGCTGCCCTTCCAGCTGGGCATTCCTGCGCTCGATGCCTTTCCACGCAAGCTCTGGTCGCGGCTTGCGGCGCGCAGGATGCGCTCGATGAGCGCAGCTGACATGTTCTATGGCGACCCCTCGGGCTACGGGCCGTTGCGCGAAGCCATCGCCGCCTACCTGCTGGTCTCGCGCGGCGTCGCTTGCCGGCCGGCGCAGGTCTTCGTCACGGCCGGCTACCGCGCCTCGCTGGCGCTGGTCTCGCATGCGCTGCTCCAGCGCGGCGACACGGTCTGGATCGAGGACCCGGGCTTTCCGCCGACGCGCGAAGTGCTCCGCAGCGCTGGCCATCGCAGCGTGCCGGTGCCGGTGGACGAGGAAGGCATCGTGGTCGCGCAAGGCACACGCCGGGCGGCGAAGGCGAGGATGGCCATCGTCACGCCCTCGCACCAAGCACCGCTCGGCTTTTCGATGAGCATGGCGCGCCGCCTCCAGCTGCTCGACTGGGCGTCGAAGGCGAAGGCCTGGATCGTCGAGGACGACTACGACGGCGAGTACCGCTATGCCGGCCATCCCCTGCCAGCCCTCAAGAGCCTGGACACGCACGAGCGTGTGCTCTACGCCGGCAGCTTCTCCAAGGTTCTCTATCCGGGCCTGGCCCTGGGCTACGTGGTCGTGCCCGAGCCATTGGTGGAGCGCTGCGCGGAAACCGCACGAATCGGGTCCAACGGATGTCCGCAGCTCATGCAGGCCATCGTCTCCGACTTCCTGAAGGAAGGCCATTTCTCGCGCCACATCAAGAAGATGAGGCTGCTCTACGCGCGCCGCCGGGCGACGCTGGCGGCCGAGTTGCTGCGGGTCTTCGGCGAGCACGTACGCATCGACCTTCGCCGCGGCGGCATGCACCTGATCGCGCGCCTCGACGGTCTCGGCAACGACGACATGCTGGCAGGCCGCGCGCAACAGGCCGGCTTGAACTGCCAGGCGCTGTCGTTGCGCAGCATCGGCGCCGGCGGCGCGCAAGGGCTGCTGATGGGCTTCACGAACATCGCCTCGGCCGCCGAGGCGCGCCGGCTGGTGGCCAGGCTGCGCGCAGCACTCGGGTGAGTTCTGGTCTACCCTTCGCCATGCCCGTTCTTCCCGCCATCTTGCTGTTCCTGCATCTGCTCGCTGCCGCCTTCTGGGTCGGCGGCATGGCCGCGATGCACTTCGCCGTTCGGCCGGCCGCCGTTGCCACGCTCGAGCCGCCGCTCAGGTTGCCCTTCATGGCGGACACGCTGTCGCGCTTTTTCGTCGGCGTGGCTATCGCCATCGGCGTGCTGCTTGCGAGCGGGCTCTGGACGCTGATGCTTGCGGGCGGCTTCGCGCGCGTGCACTGGAGCGTGCATGCCATGCTTGCCGTCGGGTTGGTGATGATGGCCTTGTTCCTGCACGTCCGCTTCGCGCCCTACCCGCGCTTGCAGCGCGCGGTCGCGGTGCGCGATTGGCCGGCGGCGGCGGCGAATCTCGGCACCATCCGCAAGCTGGTGGCGACCAACCTGGCGCTCGGCGTGGCGGTGTTCGCGCTGGCGATCGTCGGGCGTGCGCTCTGAGGGCCGCGCTAGACATCATGGTCGCCGCCCGCAAGGGCCCGGTGGCCGGTCTCCAACATCGTAGGTTGCGCGCCGAGGCGCGTAGAGCTACATGCTGTGGCTTGCGCCGTCAGCAACAAGGAGACCGACCATGGAAGAGCGTACCAAGATTCACGTGGGCCTGGACGTCCACAAGGACAGCATCAGCGTGGCAGCGGCCGAGCCGGGCCGAGCGCCTGGACGACTGGTTGGCAAGGTCACGCACGACGTGAACAAGCTGCTGAAGGTGCTGGCCAAGGTCGGCTCCCCCGAGCAACTGCACATCGTGTACGAGGCGGGTCCGACGGGCTTCGGACTGCAGCGAGCGCTAAAGGCCAAGGGCTACAGCTGCGAGATCATTGCCCCGTCGCAGATCCCGCGGCGTCCTGGCGACCGAGTCAAGACCGACGGACGTGACAGCGTTCAACTGGCCGAGTGCTCGCGCGCCGGGCAGTTGAGCGCCGTGTGGATCCCCGATCCAGACGACGAAGCGATCCGTGACCTGTCACGGGCGCGCGAAGACGCGGTCCACAGTCGCGTCCAGGCCCGCCACCAGCTCAAGGGCTTCTTGCTGCGCCACGACGTGCGCTACACCGGCAAGACGTCGTGGTGCGGTGCCTACTACCGCTGGCTGGGGACGCTGAACTTCGGCGCCGGCGCCGCCCAGACGGCGTTCACCGAATACTGGCAAGCCGTGACGGCGGCAGACGATCGCGTCGATCGGCTGACGAAGGCGCTGCAGTCCTCCATTGCTGGCTGGCGCTTCGAACCGGTGGTCGGTGCGCTGCAGGCACTGCGTGGTGTAGCCGCGATCACAGCGATTGGGTTGGTGGCCGAGATCGGCGACCTCGGGCGCTTTGCGCATCCGCGCAAGCTCATGGGCTATCTCGGGCTGGTTCCGTCAGAGCATTCCAGCGGCGAGCGCACGAGCCGCGGCAGCATCACCAAGACGGGCAACGCGCACGCGCGCCGACTACTGACCGAAGCCGCCTGGAACTACCGCTTCAAGGCGCGCATCTGCAAACAAGCGCAGATTCGACAACAAGCGTTGTCCGAACCGATACGAAGGATGGCCTGGACGGCGCAGCTGCGGCTGACTCAGCGGTTTGCCGCTTTGAATGCGCGTGGCTTGCAAGCCAACAAGGCCTGCGTCGCAGTCGCAAGAGAGCTGGCCGGCTTCGTCTGGGCCATCGGCATGCAGGCGCAGCGCGAGAAAGTCGAGTCAAGCTGAAGAAACGGAGCAACCCGGATCGATCTGGCGATGCGATACGAGCAACGATAGGGCAACCCTCGAGGCTCCTACAAGGGCACCGCAAGGCAGATCCCCGACTCTAGAGCGAGGCAGGCCCGTGACGAATCGATGAAGTGCTGGTAACCAATCCGCGGATATGAGTCTGATTCATCGTCGCTGCAACGCTCGTGTCGCATCACCCGATCGATCCCAACATACAACCCATAACCATGCAGTGACGCTATTGACAGTGGCGACCACGCCGAGTGCAACCAATTCGTTGATGTCTCGCAGCGCGGTATCGGGCGAACACTTCGCCATCGAGGCCCATTTGCTGCTCGTCAGCTTGCCCTCGAAACCATCGAGCAGCCGGTTGACGAGCTTGATCTGCCGCTCGTTCAACGGCGTCTCGGCCCAGCGCTGCCAGAAGCGTGACTTGCCCAGCACGGCCGACAGCGATGCCTCCGCGCCCTCGATCGCGCGCAACAGGCAGCCCAGGAGCCAGGCCAGCCATGGCGTGACGTCCATCGTGCCCTTTTGCGTCCGCTCCAGCATCTCGTAGTAGTCCTTGCGCTCGCGCTGGATCTGTGCCGAGAGGCTGTAGAAGCGCTGGCTCGACCCTTCTGCGCGGGCCAGCGCCATGTCGCCCACGGCGCGCGCGATGCGTCCGTTGCCGTCGTCGAAGGGATGGAGCGTGACGAACCACAGATGGGCCAGGCCCGCGTGGACGAGCAGATCGCCGCCGCGCGACAGCTCGAACCATTCAAGGAAGCGGGCCATCTCCGCCTCGAGCCGCTGCGCAGGCGGTACCTCGAAGGGCACCTTGCGCCGCCCGACGGGGCCCGACACCACCTGCATCGGCCCTGCCGCATCGTCGCGCCACTCGCCGGTGCGGATCGGCGAGAGACCGCTGTACCCCGTCGGGAAAAGCGCGGCATGCCAACCGAACAGGCGCCCGCGGGTCAGGGGTTGTCCAGCGGCGCCGGTGGCGTCGAGCACCATCTCCACCACGCCGTCGACGTGCCGGTCGGCCGGCGCCAGGGCGCCGATATCCAGGCCCAGGCGGCGTGCGATGGACGAACGCACGGTCTCCGGGTTGAGCTGCTCGCCTTCGATCTCGCTCGTCTTGAGCACGTCGTCGGTCAGCACCCGCAGGGTGGCCGCATCCCGCTGCGGCATGCCCATGGCCGTCATCCGCCCGAGCAGATGGCCTTGGGCGCCGTGGACTGCAGCGAGCGGGGCGGCAAGGCGGGACGGGTCGTAGTGCAGGCGCGGCCAACTGGGGCGCTGCCAGATATAGACGCCTGCTTCGTAATCTCCGCAAATAGGCTCGGACGCGTACCCCGAAACCTCAGCGAACCACTGTCCACCAGGCTGCGGCCCAGGCCAGCGCGAGGCTGGTGATGAGCGCGGCCGAGACGCGCAGCGCATAGCCGAGGCCGCCGGAGATGGCGGCCACCGTGCAGCGCGTCAGCGTGTTGGCACTGACCGCCAGGCAGACGCCGAGCACGAAACGCTCGGCCTGCAAGGCGCCGGCCGCATGCAGCGAGGCCAAGGACGCCACGGGCGCATGCGCGTCCGCCAAGGCGGCGAGCGCGACGCTGATGCCGAGCCCGGCATCGCCGAAGCGGCGCTGTGCGCTGCCCACCAGCACTGCGACCACAGCCAGCATCGCGGCGACGGCGAGCGCTTCGCGCGGACGCAGCGCGCTGCCCTTTCTCTCCGGCTGCTCGGCGTCACCCGCCGATCGCTGCGACCAGACCGGCAGCAGGCCGACGGCCGCCGCGCCGAGCGCACCAGCGAGTGCGGCGGGCAGCAGCGCGGCGGCGGCGACGGGCGACAAGGCGACGCTCATCAGCAGGGCCTGCACCCAGGTCGCCACCGCCGACAGCGCGGCGCCCGATGCCAGCACCGGCGTCTGCGCGGGCTGCGCGCGGGCCCGGCCGCCGAACGAGGCCACGGTCGCGGTGCTCGAGACGAATCCCGACAGCAGGCCGGACACCAACAAGCCGGCGCGCACGCCGAGCCAGCGCAGCGCCAGCTGCCCGAAGGCCTGGATTCCCATGATCAGCAGCACCAGTGCCGCGAGCGGCCGCGGCTCGATGCCGCCGAGCGCGGCGATCGGCTGCGACGGAATCAGCGGCAGCGCGATCAGCGCGAGCGCGGCCAGCAGGATCGCGTCATGGACTTCCTGCTGGCTCAGCCATTGCGTCGCGAAACGGTGCAGCCGCGTGCGTGCAACCAGCAGCAGCGCGATGCCGGCCCCGCAGGCGGCGCCCAGCGCCGGCGAGAGCACCGATTGCACGCCGACCAGATAGGTGGCGAAGAGCGCCACCTCGGTCGTGAGCCCCGGATCGCGCGAGCGGCTCTTCCAGTACGAGAGCGCGCCGAGCAGCCCGATCACCGCCGCGCCCACGACGACCAGACCCGACACCGGCAGCAGTTGCGCGAGCGCGCCTGCCACCGACGCCAGCGCGAAGGTACGCAGGCCCGCGGCCGCCCGGTCCGCACCGCGGCCCTTGCGGCGCTCGCGTTCGATGCCGATCAGAAGGCCCGCGCCCAACGCAACGGCCAAGCCGACGATCGCGTCCTGCGTTGGGCCGTTCACGCTGTGTCCGCGCCGCTAGACCACGCCCGCGTCGCGCAGCGCGGCGCGCTGCTTTTCGTCGATGCCCAGTTCGGCCAGCACCTCGTCGGTGTGCTGCCCGAGTGCCGGCGGCGCATGGCGCTGCACCGGCGGCGTGCCTTGCAGGCGCAGCGGACTCGCCACGCCGACGATATGGTCGATGCCGTCGCCGGCCTGGCGCGGCATCGACACCGCGAGGCCGCGCGCCTTGACCTGCTCGTCCTCGAAGGCCTGCGCGATGTCGTTGATCGGGCCGCAGGGCACCGCCTTGTCCTCGAGCAGCGCGATCCACTCGGCGGTGGTGCGCGTGCGCGTGACGGCCTCCATCTGCGGGATCAGCACCTCGCGATGGCGCACGCGCAGCGTGTTGGTCGCAAAGCGTGGGTCGCTGGCCCAGTCGGCATGGCCGGCCGCCTCGCAAAAGCGCGCGAACTGGCCGTTGTTACCAATGGCCAGCAGCATTGCGCCGTCCTTCGTATGGAAGTCCTGGTAGGGCGCCAGGCTCGGGTGGCTGTTGCCTTGCCGCTGCGGCGCGACGCCGGTGTTGAGGAATGCGCTGGCCTGGTTGGCGAGGATGGCCATGCCGACGTCGAGCAGCGCCATGTCGATGTGCTGGCCTTCGCCCGTGCGATGCCGCACCTCGAGCGCGGCCAGGATGGCGCTCGACGCGTAGACGCCGGTGAACAGGTCGGTGAGCGCCACGCCCACGCGCAGCGGGCCGCCGCCGGGCACCTCGTCGGGCCGGCCGGTAATGCTCATCATGCCGCTGGTGGCCTGGATCATCAGGTCGTAGCCGGCGCGCGAGGCATGCGGGCCGTCGTGGCCGAAGCCGGTCACGCTGCAGTAGATGAGCCGCGGATTGGCCGCGCGCAGGCTTTCGTGATCGAGACCGTACTGCTTGAGGCCGCCGGTCTTGAAGTTCTCCACCACGATGTCGCTCTGCGCGGCCATCTTCTTCAAGAGCGCCTGGCCCTCGAGCGAGGCCATGTCGATGGTGACCGAGCGCTTGTTGCGATTGCAGGCGGTGAAGTAGGTGGCCTGGTCGGTGTCGCGGCCGTGCGCGTCCTTCAGGAAGGGCGGGCCCCAGGTACGCGTGTCGTCGCCGACGCCGGGGCGTTCGATCTTGACGACGTCGGCCCCCAGGTCGGCGAGGATCTGGGTGCACCACGGACCCGCGAGCACGCGGGAGAGGTCGAGAACCTTGATGCCGTCGAGTGCTGCGGCAGCCATGTCAATTGGCGAAAGCGGCGATGCCGGTTTGGGCACGTCCCAGGATCAGCGCATGGATGTCGTGCGTGCCTTCGTAGGTGTTGACCACCTCGAGATTGACCAGGTGCCGCGCCACGCCGAACTCGTCGCTGATGCCGTTGCCGCCCATCATGTCGCGCGCCAGGCGGGCAATGTCGAGCGCCTTGCCGCAGGAGTTGCGCTTGAGCAGCGAGGTGACCTCGACCGAGGCCGTGCCCTCGTCCTTCATGCGGCCCAGGCGCAGGCAGCCCTGCAGGCCCAGCGTGATCTCGGTCTGCATGTCGGCCAGCTTCTTCTGGATCAGCTGGTTGGCCGCGAGCGGGCGGCCGAACTGCTTGCGGTCCAGCGTGTACTGGCGCGCGCGGTGCCAGCAGTCCTCGGCGGCGCCGAGCGCGCCCCAGGAGATGCCGTAGCGGGCGCTGTTGAGGCAGGTGAAGGGGCCTTTCAGGCCCTGCACTTCGGGGAACGCGTTCTCTTCGGGGCAGAACACGTTGTCCATCACGATCTCGCCGGTGATGCTGGCGCGCAGGCCAACCTTGCCGTGGATCGTCGGGGCGGAGAGGCCCTTGGCGCCCTTCTCGAGCACGAAGCCACGGATCGGGCCGACCGCGCCGCTCTCGCTCACTTCCTTGGCCCAGACCACGAACACGTCGGCGATCGGGCTGTTGCTGATCCACATCTTGGCGCCGGTGAGCGAGTAGCCGCCGGCCACCTTCTTGGCGCGCGTGACCATGCTGCCGGGGTCGGAACCGTGGTCGGGTTCGGTCAGGCCGAAGCAGCCGATCCATTCGCCGGTGGCGAGCTTGGGCAGGTATTTCTGCTTCTGCGCCTCGGTGCCGAACTCGTTGATCGGCACCATCACCAGCGAGCTCTGCACGCTGGCCATCGAGCGGTAGCCCGAATCGACGCGCTCGACTTCGCGCGCGATCAGGCCGTAGCAGACGTAGTTGAGGCCGGGGCCGCCGTACTGCTCGGGGATCGTCGGGCCCAGGAGGCCGAGCGCACCCATTTCGCGAAAGATCGCGGGGTCGGTCTCGCCGCTGCGAAAGGCGTCGAGCACGCGCGGCGCCAGGCGTTCCTGGCAGTAGGCATTGGCAGCGTCGCGCACCATGCGTTCGTCGGCGGTGAGCTGCTGGTCGAGCAGAAGAGGATCTTCCCAGTGAAAGGCGGCGTGGGCCATGGCGGTCTCCGGTATAGGGGGCTTGAGGTTCGTCCGCGATCGTAAGCGCGCGGCATGGCGAGCGCAAACGAGGATTCCACACCCAGTTATGCGTTCCGCTCACTTCAGAGCACAATGCCGGAGCGTCTTGCCATTGGAAGCGCGGTTGCTTCAACTATGTAGCACTCGCATACCATGCGTCGAAAAATCCCGTCCACCCAGGCCCTGATCTGCTTCGAAGCGGCCGCACGCCACGAGAGCTACACGCGCGCGGCGCAGGAACTCGCGCTCACGCAGAGCGCGGTGTCGCGCCAGATCACGGCGCTGGAGGACTTCCTCGGCATGGCGCTGTTCCGCCGCACGCGCCACGGCGTGGCCCTGACGCCGGGCGGCGCCGACTACGCGCGCCAGATCGCGCGCCAGCTCGACACCATGGAGCGCGACACGCTCGACGCGATGGCGCGCCAGGGCCTGGGCGGCTCGCTGCAGCTCGCGGCGGTGCCGACCTTTGCCACGCGCTGGCTGATCCCGCGGCTGCCCGGCTTTGCCGTCCTGCATCCCGACATCACGGTGCACATCGAAACGCGCACCCGTCCTTTTCTCTTCAACGACACCCCCTTCGATGCCGCGCTCTACGCGGGCACGATCGCGCAGACGGCCAACTGGGCCGGCACGCAGTCGACCCTTCTGCTGCATGAAGACGTGGTGCCGGTGTGCAGCCCGGCGCTGATGGCGCCGCGCAAGCAGCTCTCGCCGGCCGCGGTGGCACGGCTGCCGCTCCTGCAGCAAAGCACCCGGCCCGACGGCTGGCACCAGTGGTTCGACGCGCAGGGGGTGGACGCGCCGCGCGCGCGCAGCGGCCCGCGCTACGAGCTGTTCTCGATGCTGGCAATCGCGGCCGCGCACGGGCTCGGCATGGCGCTGATGCCGCGCATGCTGATCGAGCCCGAGCTGGCGCGCGGCGAGCTGGTCGTGGCCTGCAACCGGCCGCTGCGCGCGGAGCGCGGCTACTTCCTGGTGACGCCTGCGACGCACGACGAGCGACCGGCGCTCGGGTTCTTTCGCCAGTGGCTGGTCGAGCAGTGCGCGGCCGCCGATCAGACCGGCAAGGCCAGCAGGCGCCCCGACAGGGGCGCGCTCGCCAGCGTGTCCAGTGCCACGCTCTGACGCGCGGTCGTGATGTAGAGCTGGTGGCCATCCGGCCCGCCGAAGACCAGATCGGTCGCGCACGGCACCGGCAGCCCCACCACGCGATCGAGCTGGCCGTCGGCGCTGAAGCGCACCACCGACCAGCCGTCGCACAGCGCGGTCCAGATGCCGCCCGCCGCATCGAAGGCCACGCCGCTGATCCGCCCCGAGCCCCTGGGCACGGTGGCAAGCCGGCGCACGGTAGGCGCGCCGGCCTGCATCAGCAGGATGGCCCCCGAGCCCGGCGCCGCCGCATAGAGCGTGCGGTCGTCGCCGCGCCAGCGCAGGCACTGCACCGGCTCGCCGATGCGCCACTTCACATCCAGGCCGCCGTCCTCACGCACCAGGCCGATCGCGGTGCCCGCTTCGGGCAGCGCGACGGCGGCCCAGACCGCATCGTCCTCGCCGTTGCACACCGCGAGGACCGCGCCCTTCAGCCAGGACGCCAGCGGCGTCGTCGAACCATCGGCCGCGACCACGAAGGCGCCGTGCCCGTGCACCGCCACCAGTGCATCGCCGCGCCGCAGCAGGCCGACCACCGAGGCTTCGAGCGTGGCGAGTTCGCGATCCCGTTCGCCGTCCCACACGCGCACCGAGGGCGCGAGCACGTCGGCCCACCAGAGGCGCTGGCCGTCCGCCGACCACAAGGGGTGCGCACCATGGAAGGCCCACGGGCCCGGCAGCGCCGAGACCGAGGCTTCGCTCTGCGCCGCGGCCTCGGCGCCCTGCGGCTGCAGCTGCGCGCCGACGCGCCGCGCGGCCTCCGCCACTTCGGGACCCAGCAGTTCGAGCCGAGCGCGCGTGAGGCGCCAGGCCGGGCCGGCCACGCTGATCGCGCCGCGCACCTGCCCCGCCGCATCGACCACCGGCGCGCCGACGCAGCGCACGCCGAGCGCGATCTCCTCGTCGTCGATCGCATAGCCGCGCGAGCGCGTGATGCGCAACTCGGCCTGCAGCCGGCGCCGGTCGGTGATGGTGAGCGGCGTGAGTGGCTTCAGCACCGCATCGCGCACGATCGCATCGCGCGCCGCGTCGGGCATAGCCGACAGGATGGCCTTGCCCTGGCTGGTGCAGTGCACCGGCTTGCGCTGGCCCAGCACCGCGGCCGAGCGCTGGCTGTGAGCGCCGTCGCAGCGCTCCAGCGAGATCACCTCGCGGCCATCGAGCGCGGCGAGGTAGGTGGTTTCGCCGGTCAGGTCGCGCAGCGCGCGCAGCTCGAAGGCGGCGGCGGCCACCAGGTCGGGCATTGCATAGGCCTGGCGCGCCATCTCGAAACAGCGGAATCCCAGGCAATAGACCTTGCGCAGCGGATCGCGCCGCACCAGCCCGCGCGCGACCAGGGTCGCCAGCAGCCGGTAGACGGTGGTGCGCGGCAGCGCGAGGCGCTCGGCCAGCTCGCTCTGGCCCAGGCCCAGGCCCTCGGGCGCGGAACCGATCGCGTCGAGCACGTCGAGCGCCTTTTCGAGGGCGCCGGTGCCGTCGCCGGAGGATGTGGCCATGGTTTGTCTCAGATGCTGGTACTGGCCTGCCAATCGTCCCTGCGCAGGCGGTGGCGTCGATTCTATTTTTGGCCACCTCTCACTACGATGCCTGTTCCCCCGCGCCGGGTGCCGGCCCACCTTTCGGTTCCACATGTTGAGACAGACCATGACCGCCCACGCTCCCTTGCCGCCTGCCGCGATTCCGCAGCGCCCGCCCGTGCCCCATGTGCCCGACGCGGTGCTCGACCGCCTGGCCCGCGCCAGCAGCGGCTCGCTGACCACGCAGCTCTACATCAAGGGCTTTCGCCAGCCGGTGCTGCATGGCCTGACGCCGCTCAACCGGAGGATCAAGCCTTTCGCGGGCCGCGCCTACACGATGCGCTTCATCCCGGCGCGCGAGGACGTCGACGTCTACGGCAACCTCAAGACCGAACCAAGCGCCGACAACCTGCAGTGGGTGGGCGTCGAGCAGCTCGAGCCGGGCCACGTGCTGGTGATCGACAGCAACAAGGACGGCCGCGCCGCCTCGATGGGCAGCATGCTCATCACGCGGATGATGATGCGCGGCGCGCGCGGCGTGGTCACCGACGGCAGCTTCCGCGACGGCACCGAGCTCAGGGAGATGGACTTTCCGATCTGGTGCACCGGCGTGACCGCGACCACCCGGCTGGCCTTCCACCACGTGGCCGACCTGCAGGTGCCGATCGGCTGCGCGGGCGTGGCGGTGTACCCGGGCGACGTGATCCACGGCGACGGCGACAACATCACCGTGATCCCGGCGCACCTGGCCGAGGAGATGGCCGATCTGTGCGAGCAGCGCGACGACATCGAGGCCTATCTCGCGCTGCGCGTGCGCGCCGGCGAGGCGCTGTGGGGCCTGTACCCGCCGAGCGAGGCGACGCGCCAGCAGCACCGCGAATGGGTCGCCGCCGGCCGCCCGACTCTCGTTGCCAACCAGAGACCGCTATGACCGCCTTCACCCCCGCCTATTACGAAACCCTCATCCGCCGCTATTTCGACGCCTGCAACGCCGCCGACTACCAGGCGCTGGTCGACTGCTTCACGCCCGACGCGGTGCACTACTTCCCCGCCGGCCTGCCCGAGATTCCCTGGCGCACGGCCGACACCATCGCGAAGAAATGGCAATGGTGCGTCGAGACCCTGGGCTCGCAGTGGACCATCGAGCGCATCATCGTGAGCCACGACAAGCCCGAGGCCATGATCGAGTGGACCCACTGGAAGAACAGGAGCGGCACCGCCCTGCGCGGCGCCGAGTGGTACGAGTTCGATCCCGAAAGCGGCCGGATCGCCGAGATCCGCGCCTACTACGCCTCGACAGCGGACAAGAGCGTGGCGATCAACGAGCTGGTCGATTTCGACTATGCGGGTCGCGGCTATCACCTGAAGAGCGAATAAGGAAGAGAATCGCGTCCCGGGTCCCCGAGTCCCCGAGTCCCGGTCAAGGATGGAGACGCGCGATGCCTACCTACCAGTACCGTTGCCAGAAATGCGGCGAGGTCTTCGAGCACGCCGAACATGTTGCCGAGCATGCCACCGTCCATTTGCGCTGCCCCAAATGCGGCAGCGAGACGGTCCAGCCGGTGCCGACACAATTCTTTGCCAGGACATCCAAGAAGAGCTAGGCATCCGGCCCGGCGCTCTTCTATGCTTTGAGGCTTGCCGCATCGTCGGCAGCACGCGTTTGTTGTAGGTCAAACCTTTTTCGAGGAGCGAACATGTCACTGCGCATCAACGACGAAGCCCCCAACTTCACGGCCAAGACGACCAAGGGGGATATCAACTTCCACGAATGGATCGGCGACCAATGGGCGATCCTGTTCTCGCACCCCAAGGACTTCACGCCGGTGTGCACCACCGAGTTGGGCTACATGGCGAAGATCGAGCCCGAGTTCACCAAGCGCAACGCCAAGCTGATCGGCCTGAGCATCGATCCGGTGGATGCCCATGACCGCTGGTCCAAGGACATCGAGGAAACGCAGGGCTACCTGCCGACCTACCCGATGATCGGCGACACCGACCTCGCCGTGGCCAAGCGCTACAACATGCTGCCGGCCGAGGAACCCGGCACCTCCGAGGGCCGCACCGCCGCCACCAACGCGACCGTGCGCTCGGTCTTCATCATCGGCCCGGACAAGAAGATCAAGCTGATGCTGACCTACCCGATGACCACCGGCCGCAACTTCGACGAAATCCTGCGCGTGCTCGACTCGATGCAGCTGACCGCCAAGCACAAGGTCGCCACGCCGGTGAACTGGAAGCAGGGCGAGGACGTGATCATCGCCGGCTCGGTGTCGGACGACGACGCGAAGAAGCTGTTCCCGGGCGGCTGGGACGCGCCCAAGCCCTACCTGCGGGTGGTCAAGCAACCGGGCTGAACCGGGAGCGCGGCATGCTCTTCGAACAGGTCGCGACCGGGGGCTGCCAGTCCTACCTCGTCGGCTGCGACCAGAGCTGCGCCGCCGCGCTGATCGATCCGGAACTGAGCCAGATCGACCACTACATCGCGCTCGCCGCCCGCGACGGCGTGCGCATCCGCTACCTGATCGACACCCACACGCATGCCGACCACTTCTCGGCCACGCGCGAACTCGCACGGCAGCTCAAGGTGCCGGTGGTGATGCACCGCAAGAGCCCGGCTCCCTTCGTCGACATGCGGCTGGGCGACGGCGAGATGATCGTGTTGGGCAAGCTCAGGCTGCAAGTGATGCACACGCCGGGCCACACCGCCGACTCGATGTGCCTGCAGGTGGAAGACCGGCTGTTCACCGGCGACACGCTGCTCATCGGCGCCACCGGTCGCACCGACCTGCCCAGCGGCGACCCGGAAGCGCTCTACGACAGCCTGTTCAACCGCGTGCTGCGCCTGGACCCGGCGCTCAAAGTCTGTCCGGCGCATGACTACAAAGGACGCACACATTCGACCATCGGCGAGGAGCTGGCATCGAACCCGCGCCTGCAGAAGCGCGAGCGCGCCGAGTTCGTCGAAATGATGAACAGCCTCAATCTCACGATGCCCACACATGTGACCGAGGCGCTGCGCACCAACATGAGCGGCGGCAAGACGGTGGCGCGCCTCCTGGCCGAAGCGGGCGCGACGGTGCCCTTCATGTCGCTGGCCGAGCTCAAGACGCGCGTGGAGGCCGGCGAGGACGATCTCATCGTGCTCGACGTGCGCGAGCGCGAGGCCTACGAGGGCGGCCACATTCCCGGCGCGCGCCTGCTGCCGCGCGGCCAGCTGGAGCTGCGCGTCAACCAGGACCTGCCCGATCCCACGCGGCGCATCCTGAGCTGCTGCGAGCTGGGCTACATCTCGACGCTGGCGGCCGCAACCTTGCGCGACATGGGCTTCCTGCACGCGGTCGCGCTCGATGGCGGCATGAAGGCCTGGCGCGAGGCGGGTTATCCGCTGAAAGCCGGGCGCGAGCCCTGAGCTCGCGGCCGCCGCTAAAGCTGCTCCTCCGGCACGAACAGCGATATCAGGCGCAGCTTGAGGCGCAGCAGCCAGGTCGATTCCGGCTCCTCGTCGAGCCGTTCCGGTTCGCCCTCCGGATCGAGGCCGATCCATTCGAGGCTCTGTCCATCGGGCTTGAGGCGGACTTCGTAGACGCCGACGTTGGTCTCGACGCGGTAGAAGTCCAACAGCTGCGCAACGAGCCCGGGGCTGCGCACCAGCAAGCCCAGCTGGGTATTGATCAACGCCGAGCGGCCGTCCAGGTTCAGGGAGCCGGCCAGCAGGATCTTCCGGTCGACGAAGCCGAGCTTGGCATGCAGCCGGCCGGTCGAGCTGCCGAGCACGCTGCGCAGGCCGGCATCGCGCTTGAGGCGCCCCGAGGTGACCTCGAACACCCGCACCCCCAGGCGCAGCATCTCGAGCCGGTAGCGCTCGTAGCCGGCGCCGACCAGCGGCTCGTCGCTGACGCCGGTGGCGTTGGTGAAGATGCGCACGTCGACACCGCGCGCACGCAGCTGCCGCAGATGCGCCATGCCGACGCGTCCGGGCACGAAGTAGGGCGAGACCAGGATCACTTCCGACTTCGCTTCGGTGGCCAGCAGACGGATCAGCCGGCCGGTGACCGAGTCCGCGCCCGGCTCGTAGCTGTCGTTGCGCAGCTTGACCGGCGCGTCCGCAAAGGCGCCGGCCGGAGCGATGAAGAAGCCGAACAGGCCCTCGTCGCTCGGGTCCGGACGCGGCCGCAGCGCGTTGCCGGCGGCCACCTCCGAGAGCCCCGGCACCGAGCCCCCGGTATCGCCCGCGGTCCGCTGCTCGAAGCGCGCCCGGCGCTGCGCCGCATCGAGGCGGTTGCCCGCCACCGCCTGCAGCGGGTAGACGCGCTCGCTGTTCCAGTAGGCATCGAAGGAGCGCGAGAGCTCGGGCACGAGCGCGCCGGCCGCGAGCAGGTCGAAGTCGATGAAGTTGGACCGCGCGCTGCGCAGGAAGTAGTCGTCGGCCAGGTTGCGCCCGCCGGCGATGGCGAAGACGCCGTCGGCGACGAAGAGCTTGTTGTGCATGCGGTGGTTGAGGCGGTCGAAGTCGGTGAGGAACTGCCACAGCCGCACCGGCGACGCGTCGCGGCCGTAGGCGAAGGGATGAACAGGCGCACCTCCGCCCCGGGGTGGGCGGCCAGGCCGAGCAGCAGCTCGTCCAGGCCTTCGGTATGGAAATCGTCGACGAGCAGGCGCACGCGCACGCCGCGCTCGGCCGCATCGCGCATCGCGCGCAGCAACAGCCGGCCGGTGGCGTCGTCGGCGATGTGGTAGGTCTGCAGGTCGAGCGAGCTTTGCGCGCGGGCGATCAGTTCGAGCCGGGCCGCGAGCGCGTGATGCGGCATCGGGATCGAGCGCAGCGCCGACTGGCCCGGCGGGATGGCCAGCTCGCGCGCGAGCGCCGGCAGAGGCGCATCGGCCGGGGCCGCGATGCTGGTCGATACCGGCCGTTCGACGACGCTCGGCAGGCTGGCACAGCCGCACACCAGCAGCGACAGCACAAGGGCACTCAGCGCAGCCACGGCTCGGGCCGGCATGTGGACCTCACTCTTCGCGCCAGCGTGCCACAGCCGGCCGGCAGCATCAAGCCGGCCGCCGAGGGTTACGAGACGCCCTGGCACCAGGACGGCCACTACTGGCCGATCCGGCCGCTGGCCAATTGCACACGTGGGTGGCGCTCGAGGAATCGACTGTAGAGAATTGCTGCCTGCGCGTGATCCCGCGTTCGCACCGGGTCGGCGTGCTGCGTCCGCATCTGCACGAGGACCGGACCGACCTCACGCTCAACCAGCGCTTGGCGGCCGGCCGGCTGAGCTTTCAGCGGCAGCGCCGGCCCAGCGGCTGCCGGTTCAGCAGGTTGCGATGCGCCCGGCCGATCTCGCTGCCCTGGTCGGCGGCGCGAATGAACCAGTCCAGCGCTTCGCAGGGCTGGCGCTGCACCGCGTTGCCGAACAGCGCCGGTCCGCCCAGCAGGGCCATGCCCAGCATCTCCTGCGCAGGGCGAAAGCCGGCTTCCGCCGATGTGCGCAGCCAGCGCAGCATGGCGCGGTAGTCCTTCTCGGTCTGCGCTTCCAGCGCCAGCGCAAAGCGCTGTTCTGGCGTCAGCCGCACTGCGGCCGTGCCAGCGGCGCCGCTCGGCATCGATGCGAGGGCGATCGCCACCGTCGCGGCGACCCACGCGCAGCGCCAGCCGATCCGCAGGCTTGCATGCCATTCGCTACTCATCGATCTCTCCTTGGAAGCATGGGAGCGGCCAGTCTGCTGCGCCAGCGCCTTCTCTGAAAATGCGGAAGTTGCGAAGGCCGCCTCAGGCAGCGGCTGAGGGCTGCGTGATACGGTGATGCCATGCGCTTCGACCTCACCGACTTGCGGCTTTTCCAGAACGTCGTCCAGGCCGGCACGATCACCGGCGGCGCGGAGCGCACGCACATGACGCTGGCCTCGGCCAGCGAGCGCGTGCGCGGCATGGAGGCCGAACTCGGCGTCGCGCTGCTGGTGCGCGACCCGCGCGGCGTGGAGCCGACGGAGGCCGGTCGGACCTTGCTGCACCATGCGCGCGCCGTGCTGCTGCAGATGGAGCGGATGCACGGCGAACTGGGCGAATACGGGGCGGGGCTCAAGGGCCACGTGCGGCTGCTGTGCAATACCTCGGCCCTGACGGAACATCTGCACGAGGCGTTGAGCAGCTTCCTGGCGCTCCATCCGCGCATCTCGGTGGACCTGGAGGAGCGCGCCAGCCACGACATCGTCGAGGCGCTGCGCAGCGAGCTCGGCGACATCGGCATCGTGTCGGACGCGGTGGACCTGGCCGGCCTGGAGAGCTTCGTCTTCAGGGAGGACCACCTGGTGCTGGTGGTGCCGCGCGGCGACGCGCTGGCGAAGCGGCGCCGGGCGGCGTTGCGCGAGGTGGTGGGCCGCGAGTTCGTCGGCCTGACCGGCAGCAGCCCGCTGCAGGAACTCGTCTCGCACCACGCGAAGCGCCTGGGCCGGCGGCTTGCCTACCGCGTGCGCGTGCGCCACCTCGAAGCGGTCTGCCGCATGGTCGAACAAGGGATCGGCGTCGGCATCGTGCCGCAGACGGTGGCCGCGCGCTGCGCCAGGTCGATGAAGATCGCGCGCATCGCGCTCATCGACGACTGGGCCGTGCGCAATCTGATGGTCTGCGTGCGCCGCCGCGAAGACCTGCCTTCCAATGCGCAGCTCATGCTGCGCCACCTGCTGGAGGCGCCATGACGCTGAACTACCTGGATTTCGACTACAGCGAGGACACGCAAGGCATCGGCGTCTTCGACGCGATGGCCTCCACGGCGCCGGATCGGGCGGCAGACGTGGATGCCGAGATCGCCCTGGTGCTCGACTGGGCGAGCGCCAGCTTTCCGGATCGCCGCGGCCCGGTGGGCGACGGCGGCGACTGGGACTACGACCTGCAGGACACGCAGGAAGCCGGCTGGCGCACGGTCACGCTGTCGATCAGCGGGACGCGGGAATTCTGCGCGGCCTTCAGCCTGCGCTTCGCGCTGGAGAGTGGGCCCTGACTTCTCTCAGGCGAGCAGGCCGGCCATGGTGCTGACGGGCACCTCTTCGCTGGTGCGTTGCGGGACGGCGGCGATCACTTCCTCGGCCGACGCCTTGTCGTGTTCGTGCAGCCAGGGGATGACCTCGCCCTCGCGAAGCATGGCCAGCTCGCGCTCGTAAAAGCTCATCAGCTCGGTACCGGTGCTGTACGACAGGAAGAGCTTCATGTCGTGGTCCGCGATGGCCAGGTAGCCGCCGAGCACCTGCTCGACGTGCAGGTGATGCAGGCCGCTGGCCCGCAGGTTCATGCCGGAGCGGAACAGCGCCTCCGCAGTCATCGCCGTCGACATCGACAGCGTGCCCCGGGTCCGCATCAGCGCTTCGGACTGCGCGATGCGGGCGATGAAGCCGGCGAGATTGTGGCCGCGGAAGCGGGGATGCACCCAGCCGGCGCCGATGTAGCCGTACAACGCGTGCGGCCTGAGCTCGGGGCCGCTGTCCGGAAACCAGCCTTCGGGCTTCTTGGGGCGGTAGAGCGCGCCCCGGCTGTAGGCCTCTCCGACACGCCGAGTCTCGCCGCTGTTCTGCATGGTCCGGAAGCCGGTCAGCGCCACGGGTGCGTTGCCGTCGTCGAAGCAGACCCAGAAGTTGTAGGGATTGAAGTCTTTCGGATCTTCCAGAACGAAAGGAAGCTGGACGTAGCCGGTGCCCGTGGCGACTTCATAGGTCTTCAGCAGCACCGCCAGATCGTCGCCGAAGCTCACGTTCAGGCCGGACGCTTCCAGGTGCAGCACGAGTTGGTCCTGATATTCCTCGAGTTCGGAGAGTTGCATGACTGTGTCCTTGAAGTGATGGGGGCCGGCAAGCGTCGCGAAATCTCGCCGGCCTGCGCATTACTCCACTTGCTCAGTTACGACGCAAGTTGTATCTGCCTCTCGAACCCTAAGAGTGGGGTCTAGAGTACAAACCGTTACACAATGTAAGAAAAAGGTAAACATGCTACCGCCGGTATGCACTCCCGCTTGTCGACGTCTGAAAACAAAAGGCACAAGCGCGACACGGCGCCATAGGCCGTATGGCGGAAGACGAGGCCCCCCGGGGCCCTCCATGATCGTCAAATAGTCACAAAATTGCCGAAATCGGCGACAAAGAGAGCTCGCGAAGGGGCACTCGCGTCTAAAGTCGAAGGCACGCAAGGGAATCATGAGCACAGCGAAACTGCGAATCACGGGGCCCGAATCGAGCCCCTACGTGCTCGGCGCTCCCATGCACCTGTTCGACGGCTCGACGCATATCGGCATCCTGGATCCGGTTCCCGTGAACCGCGAAGGCACCGAGGTCCACATCGAGCACTTCACGCCGTCCATCCTCGTCAGCCAGCAGAAGCTGGAGATCAGCAAGCTCGCGCTGGTCGAGATGGTGATGTTCGTCGCCGAGAACTTCACCTCCGTGCAGGCGATCAGCCTTTCGCTGAGCCGGCAGATCGAGGGCTACGGCGACGGCATGCGGCTCGCCGGCGCGCGCTCCGCGTTTCTGCAGAGCATCGGCGCCGGCCACATCATGATCACGCCCAAGCCCGACGCCGAGCACATGGGCCACTTCGTGGTCGCCGGGCTGTGGGAATACAACCCGACGAATCTCGCGGCCCTCGCTTCGGTGCTCCAGGCCGAGCGCGAGGCCTACTACAACGGGCGGGAAGCCGCTGCCGCCAAGGCGAAGCTTTCGCGCTCGGAGTCGTGGGTGCGGCGCCTTTTCTCGCGCCCGGCGCCGTCCGCCGACGCGAACGAGTAGCGCCGGGGCGAACGCAAGCGCTCAGGGCCGCTTGCCGAACTCCGCGCTGTCCGCCGTCCAGGCCAGCGACTGCTCGCTGAGGCTGAAGCCCAGGCCCGGCCGGTCCGGCACCCACATGCGGCCGTCCTTCAGCTGCAGGCGTTCGTTGAACATCGGCTCCAGCCATTCGAAGTGTTCCAGCCAGGGCTCCTGCGGATAGGCCGCGGCCAGGTGCAGGTGGATCTCCATCGCGAAATGCGGCGCCAGCTTGCGGCCCTTGAAGTCGGCGAGCTGCATGATCTGCAGGAAGGGCGTGATGCCGCCCACGCGCGGCGCATCGGGCTGCACGAAGTCGCTCGCGTTGCCCATGATCAGCTGCGCATGCTCGCCGAAGCTGGTGAGCATCTCGCCGGTGGCGATCGGCGTGTCGAGCGAGGCGGCGAGCGCGGCATGGCCTTCGATGTCGTAGGCATCCAGCGGCTCTTCGATCCAGGTGAGGTTGTGTTCTTCGAGGCGGCGGCCCACGCGCTGGGCCGTGGTGCGGTCCCATTGCTGGTTGGCGTCGACCATCAGGTGGAAGTCGGGGCCCAGCAGTTCGCGCACGGCCGCGACGCGCTTCAGGTCGGTCGCGATGTCGGGCTGGCCGACCTTGATCTTGATGCCGCCGATGCCGCTCTCGCGCGAGATCCCGACGTTCCTGAGCACCTGTTCGAGCGGTGTGTGCAGGTAGCCGCCCGAGGTGTTGTAGCACTGGACCGAGTTGCGCTGCGCGCCCAGCAGCTTGGCCAGCGGCAGCCCGGCGCGCTTGGCCTTCAGGTCCCACAGCGCGATGTCGAAGGGCGCGATGGCCTGCGTGGTCAGGCCGCTGCGGCCCATCGAGGCGCCAGCCCACAGCAGATGGGTGAAGAGCCTGGCGATGTCGTTCGGGTCCTCGCCCAGCAGGTTGGGCGCCAGCTCCTTCGCATGGGCATACATGCCGGGCCCGCCGGCGCGCTTGGAGTAGCCGAAGCCGACGCCTTCGTGGCCGTCGCGCGTGCGCAGCTCGGCGAAGATGAAGGCGATCTCGGTCAGCGGCTTCTGCCGGCCGGTGAGCACCTTGGCATCGCTGACCGGCACCGCCAGCGGCAGGTAGACCAGCGACAGCTTGATCCAGTCGATGCGGTCGGCCGCATCGGCGGCGGTGCGCTCGCCGACGGCCTGGCGGGCATAGGAAACGCTTTGTTCGGTGCTCACTTGAAACTCCTGTCTGTCTGCGGAATGACTTTGCTGCAATTCAGTCGGCCTTGATGCCGGCGGTGTGAATCACCTTGGACCAGCGCTCGATTTCCTTCTTCACGAACTCGCTGTAGTCGCTCGACTTCGAAGCCACCACCACGAAGCCATTGCCTTCGAGCTTGGCGCGCACGGCGGGCTGCGAGAAGGCCGTGACCATCGCGGCCTCGAGCTTGTCGACCACCGCCTTGGGCGTGCCCTTGGGCGCCGACAGGCCGGTCCACGACACGGCCGTGAAGCCCGGGTAGCCCGATTCGGCCACGGTGGGCACATCGGGGTAGAGCGGGTTGCGCTCGGCGCTGGTGACGACCAATGCGCGCAGCTTGCCGGCCTTGACGTGCTGCAGCACCGCGTCCTGGTTGGTGAACATGCCGGGGATCTGGTTGGCCAGCACGTCGTTGAGCGCCGGCGCACCGCCCTTGTAGGGGATGCCGACCATGTCGAGCCCCGCGGTCTGCTTCAGGTACTCGGTCGTGAGATGCCCCGAGGACGAATTGACCTGCCCGTAGCTGAACTTGCCCGGGTTGGCCTTGACCCAGGCGATGAACTCCTTGAAGGTCTTGGCCGGAAAACTCGGATGCACCACCAGCACGTTCGGCCCCGCGGCGAGCTGCGAGATCTGGATGAAATCGCGCGCGGAGTCGTAGCTCGGCTTGGGCGTGAAGCCGTGCGCGATCGCGTTGCTGCCGATGCCCGAGAGCAGCAGCGTGTAGCCGTCGGGCGCCGCGCGCGCCGCCTCGGCCGTGCCGATGGTGCCGCCGGCACCGCCCTTGTTGTCGACCACGAAGGGCTGCTTGAGCTGCTTGCCGAGTTCCTCGGCGATCAGGCGGCCCATGATGTCGCTGGTCCCGCCGGCCGGGAACGGGACGAGCACCCGCACCGGCCTGCTCGGATAGTCGTCCTGCGCCTGCGCTGCGAAGGGCAGCGCGAGCAGGCCGGCCAATGCGCCGGCGATGAAAAAGGATCGCTTGCTGAGCATGTCTTTGTCTCCTTGGGTGCGCGGAATCACCGTTTTCGAATGTGTTTTTCATTCTCGTGCTCCATGCCTTCGTCGCAAGGCCGGCCGGCGCTGAACCGGCGCGCTCGTCCCGGCATGTGGGACCCGCTCGCGGATGGGGCGCCGATATGATCCGCAAGATGCTGAACAACCTGGCGCCCTTTCTCCTCCACTGGGCCATCACGGCCTTCTCCCTCTGGGTGGCGAGCCACATCTTCCGCGGCATCACGTTCGAAAGCACCTCGGCGCTGGTGGTCTCCGCGCTGCTGCTGGGCTTTGCCAACGCGATCGTCAAGCCGCTCCTGATCGTGCTCACGCTGCCGCTGACCTTGCTCACCTTCGGCCTGTTCCTGCTGGTGATCAACGCACTGGTGCTGCTGCTGGTGGCGGCGCTGGTGAAGGGCTTCAAGGTCTCCGGCTTCTGGACCGCGCTGTTCGCGAGCATCTTCGTCTCGCTGCTGAGCATCCTCTTCGGTGCGCTCTTCAGTGGCGGCGACCCGGCCACCACCATCCAGATGCCGCAAGGCGGGAACTGGCTGTGAGTTCCCCGGCCGCGCTAGGCGCCGTGGCCCGAATGCGTGCGGCGCAGTTCTGAGCGCATCTGCTTCCAGAGGGCGGGCCCGCCCTTCTCGAGCGCGGCCGCGTTCGCGCCGCTCTCCTTGGTGACCGGAAGGTACTTGCGCCCCCAGATGCCGATGTTCGCGAGCACCGGCAGCAGATCGACGCCCATCGGCGTCAGGCTGTAGATCGCCTTCTGCTTGTGGCTCGGGTCCTCCTCCTTCGTGAGGATGCCGGCCTCCACCAGCTTGCCCAGGCGCTCGGCCAGGATGTTCGAAGAGATGCCCTCTTCCGACTGCAGCAGCTCCCTGTAGTGCCGCTTGCCGGCGAACATCAGGTCGCGAACGATCAGGAGGCTCCACTTGTCGCCGAAGATTTCGAGCGCGAGATTGATCGGACAAAACGAGCGCTGCTGGATGGCCATTGCTTTCTTTCAAAGACTGCTTGCATTTTCGTATCAGTCTGTCGATACTTCAACTGCTTGCATTTCGCAAGCAGTAGTTCAAGGAGCCCCGGCATGAGAAAGCTCATCCTGCAGATGCAGATGTCCGTCGACGGCTACGTCGCCGCGGCGAATCCAGCGCTGGCGTGGCAGGTCTGGAACTGGGGCGAGGGCTGGCGCTGGGACGAGCCGCTCAAGAAGGACTTCAACGCCGTCTTCGACGTGATCGACTGCATCCTGCTGAGCCGCAAGATGGCGCAGGAAGGCTACCTCGATCATTGGGGCCGCGTGGCGCAGAACCATCCTGCGGATCCGCATTACGCCTTCGCACGAAAGATCGTCGAGACGAACAAGGTCGTTCTCACGAGCAAGCTCAAGGCATCGAAGTGGGATCGCACCGAGATCGTTCGCGGCAGCATGGTCGACGAGGTGAATGCGCTGAAGCGCCGGCCCGGCCGCAACATCATCGCCTTCGGTGGCGTCGGCTTCGCCTCCTCGCTGGTCGCGGCGAGCCTGGTCGACGAGTTCCAGTTCTTCGTGAATCCGACGGCCGTCGGCAGCGGGCGTTCGATCTTCGAGGATGCACGCACCGGAGGCCCGCAGCTCCAGCTGATCGGGTCGGCCTCCTACGACTGCGGCATCGTCGTCAACCGCTACGCGCCCTGACCGACTCCCGCTGCCTGCAGCAGTCCGCGCGTGTAGCCCAGCGCGAAGGCCATGAAGCGCTCGCGGTTCTCGTCGAGATCGGACACCGGCACATGGTCGGGGCACAGCGGCCCCTTGTAGCCGCCGCGCTGGTAGGCCTTGACGGCCTCGAACATGTCGACGTCGCCCTCGTCCGGAAACACCTCCTGGAAGTCGAGGTACCCGCCGCGGATGTTGCGGAAATGGACCATGAAGATGCGGCCGGTGGAGGCGAACTCCTCGATCACCGGGATCATGTGCTTGCCCGGCTCCCTGAACATCTCGGCCACCGTGCCCTGGCAGAAGTTGAGGCCGTGGTTCGGGCTCGGGCTCAGCGCAAGAAACTTGCGAATGCCGTCGGCCGAGCCGACCACGTGCTCGATGCCGTTCAAGCCGCCCACCGGATAGGCCGGGTCGTGCGGATGGCAGGCCAGGCGCACGCCGGCTTCGTCGGCCGCGGGCACCAGGCCCTCGACCAGGAACTCGATCGCATCCCAGCCGGCCTTCTCGCTGACCGGCGGCACCTCGCGCGCCAGCTTCTGTCCGCAGAGCATCGCGGTCTCGGCATCGCCTTCATCTTGATTGGTGGGATAGCCCACACCCCAGTACGAATGCTTGCGGTCGTCCTCGGCCGAGTACTCGGCGTAGACGAAGCCGGAGTTCTGCGCGCCGCCGCGTCCCGGCTTGAGGCCGGTGCGCGTGATGCCCACCATCTGGACGTTGTACTTGAGGCAGCCGATGCCGGCATCGGCCGCCTTGCGGATGTTCGCAGCCAGCGTGGCGCGCTGCTTCTTCGCGCCTTCGAGGTCGACCAGCGAATCGAGCAGGATGGAGCCGACGTCAAGCGCAAATATGTCGAGCTTGAGGCCGAAGCCTTCGACCCATCTACGGTAGTCGGCCAGCTTCCTCGCGTCCCATTCGCTCACGCCGCCGCTGGCCGAGACCAGCTCGGTGCCGCGGTTGTCGAGCACCACGTGCTCCACGCCGAGCTGGGTCGACAAACGCAGGCGGCGCCCGTCGGGGTTGAGCAGTTGTTCGCTGATGTACATGCTTGTCTCCGTGCGTGCACATTCTGGAACGCGCCCTGCCCACGGGCCAAGACGCAGACGGAAGATCAGCGAGACGGGCAACCGCCGCGTCCCACTCCGCGGGACGGAATCAGCGGCCCGCGCTCGCAGCGACCGCGCGCAGGCCGCCGCGCTCGCTCGCCAGCGACCAGGCGAACACGCCGAGCCCCGCCAGCGCGAGCAAGGCGCCCACCCAGCCGGTCGAGGTCCAGCCCAGGCCGGCCGTGATGGCGGCGCCGCCGAGCCAGGCGCCCAGGGCATTCGCCGTGTTGAAAGCCGAATGATTGAGCGCGGCGGCCAGCGTCTGCGCATCGCCGGCCACGTCCATGAGCCGGATCTGCAGCGCCGGGCCGATGGCAACGATGGTGCCGATCAGGAACACGTTGAGCGCCGCGGTCGCCACGTGATGCGCGGCGAAGCTGAAGGTGGTCAGCACCAGCGCCGCCCAGACCAGCAGGCCGCCGATGGTGGGCATCAGCGCCTTGTCGGCGAGCCGGGAGCCGACCAGGTTGCCGCCCACCATGCCGAAGCCGAACAGCGCGAGCACCAGCGGCACGCCGGCCACGGGCAGACCCGCCACTTCGGTGAGCGTGGGCTTGATGTAGCTGAACACCGAGAACATGCCGCCGAAGCCGATCGCGCCGATGCCCAGAGTGAGCCAGACCTGCTTGCGCTTGAGCGCCCCCAGTTCGCGCAGCGGGCTGGCGCCCGAGGGCGCGGCCAGGTCCGGCAGGTCGCGGCGCAGCATCACCATCGCGAGCACGGCGATCAGCCCGACGAAGACGAAGGCGGCACGCCAGCCGAAGAGCTGGCCCAGCCAGGCCGCGATGGGCACGCCGACCAGCGTGGCGCCGGTGAGTCCCAGCATCACCAGGCCGACGGCGCGTGCGCGTCGGTCCGGCGGCGCCAGCGCGGCTGCCACCAGCGCGGCCACGCCGAAGTAGGTGCCATGCGGCAGGCCGCTCGCGAAGCGCAGCAGATTGAGCGACAGGTAGCCGGGCGCGAGGGCGCTGGCGAAGTTGCCGAGCGCGAACACCGCCATCAAGGCGATCAGCAGCGCTCGCCGGCGCCAGCCGGCGGCCAGCACCGCGAGCACCGGCGCCCCGATCACCACGCCCAGCGCATAGGCGCTGATCACGTGGCCGGCCTGCGGAATGCTCGTGGCGATGTCGCGCGCCACTTCGGGCAGGAGGCCCATGATGACGAACTCGCCGGTGCCGATGGCGAAGCCGCCCACGCCGAGCGCGAGCATCGCGCGCACGAAGCCGGGCGCAGAGGCGGAAGAAGGCGGGGAGGGTGCGGACATGGCGGTGCGGTCGCGATTTAGGGGTTAACCCTAGGTCACGCGACCTTAGCACGCCCGGCTGTTATTTGCTGCGCTGCGGCATCAATGTCCTATTTCGGCATTCCGCGCCTGCGCATGCTGCGCGGCGAAGGCCACGTACCACTCGAGGCTGCCCGGATTGGCCATGGCTTCACGGTTCACCACCTTCTCGATCGGCTGGCCCAGCAGCAGCTTCTTGATCGGCAGCTCCTGCTTCTTGCCCGAGAGGGTGCGCGGAATCTCGGCCACCTGGAAGATGTCGTTGGGCAGGAAACGCGGCGAGAGCTGCGTCTTGATCGCGTGGTTGATCTTCGCGCGCATCGCATCGTCGAGCGCGACGCCGGGCCGCAGCACGACGAAGAGCGGCATGTAGCTTTCGCGACCGAGGTACTCGAGATCGACCACCATCGAGTCGAGCACTTCGGGCAAGCCTTCGACGGCGCTGTAGATTTCGCTGGTGCCCATGCGCAGGCCCTGGCGGTTGATGGTCGCATCGCTGCGGCCGTAGATGATGCAGCCGCCGTCTTCGCCGATCTTGATCCAGTCGCCGTGGCGCCAGACACCCGGGTAGGTATCGAAGTAGCTGGAGAGGTAGCGCGCATTGCCCTCGTCGCCCCAAAAATAGAGCGGCATCGAGGGAATGGGCTGGGTGCAGACCAACTCGCCGACCTCGCCGATCACCGGCTGGCTCTGCTCGTTCCAGGCCTCGACCGCAGCGCCGAGAAAGCGGCACTGCATCTGGCCCGGCACCTCGGGCAGTTCGCGGTTGCCGCCGACGAAGGCGCCGCAGAAATCGGTGCCGCCCGAAATGTTGTACCACCAGACGGCGGGCGAGCCGGCCGCGAGCACCTGCGTCGTGCCCCAGCGCTGCACCTCCTCGGACAAGGGCGAGCCGGTGCTGCCCAGCGCACGCACGCGCGCGAGATCGCCGCAGTCTTTGGCTTCGACGCCGGCCTTCATGCAGCTCGCGAAATAGGCCGCGCCGGCGCCGAAGAAGGTGACCCGGTGCCGCGCGACGAAGCGCCAGAGTACGCCCCAGTCGGGCTTTTCCTTGCTGCCGGCCGGATTGCCGTCGTAGATGCAGATGGTCGCGCCGAAGGCCAGGCCCGAGAGCTGCGAGTTCCACATCACCCAGCCGGTGGAGCTGTACCAGTGGTAGCGCTCGCCGAAGTTGTTGGCGCTGTAGCTCGGGCCCAGGTCGTGGTGCAGGCCGCAGGCGTACATGTTGACGAGGATGCCGCCCTGCCCATGCACGATGGGCTTGGGCAGGCCGGTGGTGCCGCTCGAATAGACGATCCAGATCGGATGCTCGAAGGGCAGCCACTCGGGCTCGAAGGCCGCCGTCTGCGCATCGTCGCGCGCGACTGCGGCGGTCCAATCGGACTCGGCCGCGATCTGCTTCGCAGCGAAGGGCGTTCGCAGCAACACCAGCGTCTGGACGCTGGGCAATGCGGCGCGCAGTTCCTCGATCACGCCGCTGCGGTCCAGCGCCTTGCCGCCGTAGTACACGCCGTCGGCCGCGATCAGCACCTTGGGCTCGATCTGGCGAAAGCGCTCGACCACCGCGGCCGTTCCCATGTCGGGCGCGCACACGCTCCACACCGCGCCGACGCTCGAGCAGGCGAGGAAAGCGATCATGGTCTCGGGCACGTTGGGCATGTAGGCCGCCACGCGGTCGCCACGCACCACGCCGAGTTCGCGCAAGCTCAGCGCGCAGGCGGCGATCTGCCGGCGCAGCTCGGGCCAGGACATCTCGCGCACTTCGCCCAGCTCGTTCTCGCTGACGATCGCCGGCATGCCGGCCGCATGCGCCGCATCGGCATGGCGCAGCACCTCGCGCGCGTAGTTGACCTGGGCGCCGGGAAACCAGCGCGCGCCGGGCATGTGTGCATCGGCCAGCACGGCGCTTGCGGGCGTGGGCGACTGCATGCCGCTGAAATCCCAGATGCTCTGCCAGAAGGCTTCGAGATCGCTGACCGACCAGCGCCACAGCGCGTCGTACGAATCGAAGTTCAGACCGCGCTTCTCGCGCAGCCAGTTTTGATAAAGACGAATCTGGGGAATGAAGGGGGCGGATGTTTGAGTCACCTCCGCAGCCTAACGCGCCGGTGGACCCGGCTTCAATGCGGGAAAGCACAGGGTTTGTACGAGTGTTCAACAAATTTGTACGCTTGTTCAATACCCGCCATGGTTCAACGTGTGCAGCGCGCTTCTTCCGTTCGGCCCGACCGCCGGCAGGCGATCCTTCTCGCGGCCGAGAAGCTGTTCGCGCAGCACGGCTACCACGCGGTGACGATCCGCCAGATCGCCGACGAGGCCAGCGTGCCGCTCGCGCTGGTGGGCTACTACTACGGGCCGAAGCACGAGCTTTTCCACGCGATCTTCGAGCACTGGAGCCACACCATCGAGGAGCGGCTGGCCGGCCTGCGCGCAGTGCACAACGACCCTCATGACCCGCAGACGCTGCCGCGCATCGTCGAAGCCTTCACCGGCCCGGTGCTGGCGCTGCGCGCGAGCGCCGAAGGCGAGTACTACGCGCTGCTGGTGGCGCGCGAGCTCTACCACGCGACCGAGGAAGCCGACCGCGTGCTGCGCGGCTACTTCGATCCGCTGGCCGAGGCGTATATCGACGCGCTGCATATTGCGCTGCCGCATGCGACGCGCGGCCAGGCCGCATGGGCCTACCAGTTCGCGCTCGGCACGCTGCTGCACCACCTGAACGACAACCGCATCGAGCGGCTCTCGCGCGGCGAGAACCGGCGCAGCGATCCGGCCGTGGCGCCGATGCTCGTGAACTTCATCGTCGGCGGCCTGCGCGCGGCGCTGCCGCGACCCAAGGCCTCGCAGAAGAACCCCACCTCCAGGAGACAAAAGACATGATGAAACGACGCACCCTGTTGTCGGCGCTCGCCGCCGCCTCCGCAACCGCCGCACTGCCTGCGCGCGCACAGGCCAACGCCAAGATCGTGTTCGGCTACACGGCCGTGACCGACTTCGCCTCGGTCTTCGTGGCGGCCGAAGAGGGCTACTTCAAGAAGCGCAACCTCGACGTCGAGCTCAAGTTCATTCCGCTCAACTCCACCATCCCGGCTGCGCTGCAGTCCGACTCGCTGCAGATCGGCGGGCCCACGCCTTCGGTGTTCCTGCAGGCGGTCGACGGCGGGATGGACCTGGTGCTGGTCGCCGGCGGCGGCCTCACCTCGAAGACCATCACCGGCTTCGGCCTGGTGGCGCGCGCCGGCTCCGGCATCAAGAGCGCGCAGGACTGCGTGGGCAAGAAGATCGGCGTGCCGGGCCTCGGCGCCTTCCTGCACGTGACCTTCCGCGCCTACCTGAAGGACCAGGGCGTGGACTACCGCAAGGTCAACTTCGTCGAGGCTTCGTTCCCGCAGCATGCCGACCTGCTGCGCGGCGGCTCGGTCGATGCGGTGGTCTCGGCCGACCCGTTCATGAGCCGCATCACCGACAGCGGCGCGGGCTATGTCGCCTCCTACTACTCGACCTTCCTGCCCGAGGGCAACCAGACCATCGTGCATGCGGCCAAGCGCGAATGGGTGGCGAAGAACCCGGCCGCGGCGCGCGGCTTCCGCGAGGCGGTGCAGGAAGCCGGCGCCTTCATGCAGCAGCCGAAGAACGACGCCAGGGTGCGCGCGAGCATCGGCAAGTACATCAAGCTGCCGCCCGAGGTGCTGGCCAAGGTGCAGATCTCGCCGCCCGGCCCCGTGGTGACCGACAAGCAGCTCGCCTACTGGGTCGGCCTCATGAAGGAGCAGGAGATGCTCAAGACTTCGATCGACGTCGCCAGGCTGGTCGCGAAGTGAGGCCGGATTTCCTCGCCATCGACGGCGTGCGCATTTGCTATGGCGCGCGCGAGGTGCTGTCGCCTACCTCTTTCGAGGTAGCGCGCGGCGAGTTCGTCTGCATCGTGGGCCCGAGCGGCTGCGGCAAGACCACGCTGCTGCGCGCGGCCAGCGGCCTCGTGCGCGCCAGCGCCGGCGAGGTGCGGCGCAAGGGCAAGCCGATGAACGAGCCTTCGCGCGAAGTGGCCTTCGTGTTCCAGGACTACGGCCGCGCGCTTCTGCCCTGGCGCACGG
This sequence comes from Variovorax sp. LjRoot84, assembly GCF_964254305.1. NCBI lineage: Bacteria > Pseudomonadati > Pseudomonadota > Betaproteobacteria > Burkholderiales > Comamonadaceae > Variovorax > Variovorax sp. LjRoot84. Next base: position 183,645 of record NZ_CAXUTE020000001.1, on the reverse strand, counting down.
TCGAGGGCAACGTGAGCCTCGCGCTCGAAGCGGCCGGCGTGCCGGCGAGCGAACGCGCGCCGCGCATCGCCGAAGTGCTGGCCAAGGTCGGCCTCGCGGCGCATGCGCAGAAGTTTCCGGTGCAGCTCTCGGGCGGCATGCAGCAGCGCGCGCAGATCGCGCGCTGCCTCGCGCAGAAGCCCGAGCTGATGATGATGGACGAGCCCTTCGGCGCACTGGATGCGCTGACGCGCCAGGGCCTGCAGGACGAACTCGCGCGCCTGGTGCGTGAAGACGGACTGACGGTGCTCTTCGTCACGCACGACCTCGAGGAAGCCATCTACCTCGGCGACCGCGTGATCGCGCTGCAGGCCGATCCCGCGCCGGGGCGTCCGAGCCTGGCGCGCATGATCGATGTGAAGATCCCGCGGCCGCGCGACCAGCTCACGACCAAGGAGCATCCGGAGTTCTTGCATCTGCGGCGCGAGCTCTTCGCCTTCATCGAGCAGCACCATGACTGAGCGCGCGCTGTCGCTGCTACGGCCCTGGGTCTTTCCCGCGCTGCTGCTCGGCCTTTTCGAGTGGTATGCGCGCCGCGCCGCCGCACAGGGCAGCGATGCGCTCGCGCCGCCGAGCGCCGCGCTCAAGGCCTTTGCCGGCGCGGCCGTCGACGGCTCTCTGTGGCAGGCCACCGGCTTCACGCTCGGCACCGCGGCCCTCGGCCTGCTGCTCGGCGCCGTGCTCGGCATTGCGTTGGGCATCGTGCTGGGCTTGTCGCGGCGCACCGCGCAGTTCGGCCTGCTGTCTATCGAGGTACTGCGTCCCATCCCCTCCGTCGCGCTGATTCCGCTTTCGATGCTGATGTTCGGCTTCGGCGTGCGCATGGAGCTGGCCATCGTCGCCTTCGCCACCTTCTGGCCGATGCTGATCCTCGTCCAGTCGGCCGTGCAGCAGGTCGAGCCGCGCCTCTTGGAGGTGAGCCGCGTACTCGGGCTCACGGCGCGCGAACGGGCCTGGAAGATCGTGCTGCCCGCGATCGTGCCGCGCCTCTTCGTGGCGCTGCGGCTCGGCGTGGCGGTGGCGCTGGTGGTGGCCGTCACGGTCGAGATCGCGGCCAATCCCAACGGCATGGGCTACGCGATGATGATCGCGCAGCAGAGCTTCGACCCGCCGCTGATGCTGGCCTGGCTGGGCTGGATCGGCGTGGTGGGTTTTGTCATCAACGCGGCGATGCAGCGGCTCCAACGCTGGGTGGCGCGGCGCATGGGAGTCGTGCAATGAGCCATCGCTTCACCGGATGGCTCGGCTCGGCCGCGGTGCTCGCGGCGCTCGTCGCGCTGTGGTGGACCGCAAGCAACGCGGGCTGGGTCAGCCGCGTGTTCCTGCCGACGCCCGAAGCGACGCTCGCGAGCCTGGCCGAAGGCCTCAACCTGCGCGGCAGCGGCAGCGGAGAGCTGCTGGTCTTCACCATTGCCACCGTGCGCCGCATGCTCGAAGGCTGGCTGTTGGCCTCGCTCTTCGGCGTGCTGCTGGGCGCCGCCATCGGCGTCTCGCCCGCGGTGCGCGCCTGGGTGCAGCCGACGCTGGAATTCATCCGCCCGCTGCCGGCCTCCGCGCTGCTGCCGCTCGCCATCTCGATCTTCGGCCTCAACCCGGGCATGGTGCTCTTCGTCGTCGCCTTCGGCGCGATGTGGCCGGTGCTGCTGGCCACCGTGCACGGCTTCGCGGCCATCGAGCCGCGGCTCGCCGAAGTGGCGCGCTGCCTGCAGATGCCGCGCGCGGCCTTCGTCTGGAAGATCGGCCTGCCCAACGCGATGCCCGACATCCTGGCCGGCATGCGCTTGTCGATGACCATTTCGCTCATCGTCGCCGTGGTCGGCGAAATGATCGCCTCGCAGAGCGGCCTGGGCCAGGCCATCCTGCTCGCGGCGCGCGCCTTTCGCGCGAGCGAACTCTTCGCCGGCATCGTGCTCCTGGGCCTGATCGGCTTCGCGAGCAATGCCCTCCTGGCCCTTGCCGAAAAGAAACTGCTGCGCTGGCAGCACCCCTGAAGAAAAGGAACCCCGCCATGACCCGCAAATTCGTCGACCTCTCGATCTTTCTCGAAAACGACGTGCTCTCCGATCCGCCCGCCTTCGCGCCCAAGATCCAGTACTTCACGCACGAGCAGACCTACGAGCAGATCGAGCCTTTCTTCCCCGGCTTGAAGCGGGAAGACCTGCCCGACGGCGAAGGTTGGGCCGTGGAGTTCGTGCAGCTCTCCACGCACAACGGCACGCATCTCGATGCGCCCTACCACTTCCACTCGACCATGGACAAGGCGCTCGGCGAGAAGAAGCCCGCGATCGCGATCCACGACGTGCCGCTCGAATGGTGCTTCCAGCCCGGCGTGAAGCTGGACTTCCGGCATTTCGAGGACGGCTATGTCGTGACGGCCGACGACGTCGACGCCGAGCTCAAGCGCATCGGCCACACGCTGAAGCCGCTGGAGATCGTGGTGGTCAACACACGTGCCGGCTCGCGCTACGGCCACGGCGACTACGTCTCGGCCGGCGCGGGCATGGGCTACGAAGCGACCATGTACCTGCTGGAGCGCGGCGTGCGCCTCACCGGCACCGACGCCTGGAGCTGGGATGCGCCCTTCGTGCACACGGCCAAGAAGTACGGCGAATCGAAAGACGCCTCGCTGATCTGGGAAGGCCACAAGGCCGGCCGCGACATCGGCTACTGCCACCTCGAAAAGCTGCACAACCTCGAGGCGCTGCCGGCGGATGGCTTCTTCATCAGCTGCTTTCCGCACAAGATCCGCGGCGCCTCGGCCGGCTGGACGCGCGCGGTCGCGATCTTCGACGACGCGCTGATGGCCACCGTGGGATGAACATCATGACGACGACGCTCAACCACACGCACGATGCCAGCGCCCGCAGCTGGCTGGCCTCGGCCAACGCCGAAGGCAGCGACTTCCCGATCCAGAACCTGCCCTTCGCGGTGTTCCACCGTACCGGAAGCCGCGAGCCCTACCGCGGCGGCGTCGCCATCGGCGACCAGGTGCTGGACCTCGCGGCCCTGGCCGCGGGCCGGCATTTGGACGGCGCGGCGCTCGATGGCGCACGCGCCTGCGCGCAATCGGCGCTCAACGACTTCTTCGCGCTCGGCCCCAGCGTGTGGCGCGCGCTGCGCCATGGCTTGTTCGCGCTGCTCAAGGACGATGCGCCGAAGGAAGTGGCCGAGGCCGTGCGCGCCTGCCTGATCCCGCAGGCCGAGGCCGCGTTCGCATTGCCCGCGCGCATCGGCGACTACACCGACTTCTACACCTCGATCGACCATGCGCTCAACATCGGGCGGCTGCTCAAGCCCGACGATCCGATCACGCCCAACTTCCAGTGGATTCCGATCGCCTACCACGGCCGCGTCTCGACCATCGGCGTGAGCGGCCAGCAGTTCCACCGGCCGATGGGACAGACCATGGCGCCCGGCGCGCAAGCGCCGACCTACGGCCCTTGCGCGCGGCTGGACTACGAGCTCGAGCTCGGCATCTACATCGGCCAGGGCAATGCGGCCGGCGCGCCGATTCCGCTCGAGCGCGCGGAGAACCACATCTTCGGCATCTGCCTGCTCAACGACTGGTCGGCGCGCGACATCCAGTTCTGGGAGATGGCGCCGCTCGGCCCTTTTCTGGCCAAGAACTTCGCGACCACCGTCTCGCCATGGATCGTGACGCTGGAAGCGCTGGCGCCCTACCGCCAGGCCTGGGTTCGGCCGGCCGATCATCCGCAGCCGCTGGCCTACCTGGAGAGCGAAGCCAATCGCGCGAGCGGCGCGCTCGACATCCGGCTCGAGGTCTGGCTCGAAAGCGCCAAGGCCCGCGCCGAGGGCAGCAGCCCCTCGCGCCTGTCGGCCACCAGCTTCAAACACCAGTACTGGAGCATTGCGCAGATGGTCGCGCACCACACGGTGGGCGGCTGCAGCCTGAACGCCGGCGACCTGTTCGGCAGCGGCACCATCTCGGGCCCGGGGCCGGGCGAAGCCGGCGCGATGATCGAACTCACGCGCGCCGGCCAGGCGCCGATCGCGCTGGCCGACGGCGAACAACGCGGCTTTCTCGAGGACGGCGATGCGGTGCTGCTGCGCGGCTGGTGCGAGAAGCCGGGCCATGCGCGCATCGGCTTCGGCGAGAGCCGCGGGACGGTGCTGCCGGCGCGCGGCTGAAGGGCTCAGCCGCCGTCGTAGGCCTTCTTCAGCGCCGCGATGTCCAGCTTTGACATCTTCATCATGGCTTCCATGGTGCGCTGCGCCTTGGCCGGGTCCTTGTCCTGCAGCATGGTGCCCAGCGCATTGGGTATCACCTGCCACGAGAGGCCGAACTTATCCTTGAGCCAGCCGCAGGGCTGCGGCTCGCCGCCGCCCTCGGTGAGCCGGGTCCAGTAGTTGTCGATCTCTTCCTGCGTCTCGCACTTGATGAAGAAGGAGACGGCCGGCGTGAACTGGAACATCGGCCCGCCGTTCAGGCCCATGAACTCCTGTCCTTCGAGCTCGAAGCTCACGCCCATCACCGTGCCGCCGGGTCCGGGGATCACATTGGTGATGCGCGAATTCTTGAAGATGGCGGTGTAGAACTTCGCGGCCTCCTCGGCCTTGCCGTCGAACCACAGGAAGGGAGAGATCTTCTGCATGGGATTCCTTTCGAAAGGGCCGTAACTGAACTTGAAGGTTCAGTATCTGATTTGGGCCGGGCTCTTGTCAAGGGCCCCGCTCAGGCATGATCGACCCGGTCGAAACATCAACGCCCCGATCGACCCTTACATGGCGCCCTCCCCTCCACAGACCTGGACCGCCGACATCGGCCTGCGGATTCGCCGCCACCTGGCACTGAAGATCGTCGGCGTCACGGTGTTCACCTGGCTCTTCTTCATCGGCTACTTCCACATGCTGCGCCACCCCGACTTCGCGGTCACGGTGATGCCGCTGACCGCGCTCGACCACCTGATCCCGTTTCAGCCGCAGGCGCTGGTCGCCTACTTTTCGCTCTGGCTGTATGTGGGCGTCGCGCCCGGGCTGCAGCTGAGCTTTCGCGAGCTGGTGGTCTATGGCCTCTGGGTCGGCGCGCTGTGCCTGACCGGGTTGGGCCTGTTCCATTACTGGCCGACGCAGGTGCCGCTCGCGGCGCCGGCCTCGGACTTCCCGGGCTTTGCGCTGCTGCAGGGCGTGGACGCGCCAGGCAATGCCTGCCCCTCGATGCATGTCGCGGTCGCGATGTTCACCGTCATCCGCATCGACGACGTGCTGCGCCGGGCGCGCACACCGGTCTTCGTGCGCCTCTTGAATTGGCTGTGGTTCGCCGCCATTGCCTGGTCGACGCTGGCGATCAAGCAGCACGTGGTGCTCGATGCGCTGGCCGGCGCGCTGCTCGGCATCGCCTTCGTGCTGCCCTCGCTGCGCTGGCGGCCCGGCCCGCAGCGCGTGGCCCGCGCCATTTTCGGTCGAGCGGATATCATTCCCCATCGATGAGGCCAGGGCCGGCGTGAGGACGGAAATCGCACAATGAGCTCGCTGAAAGTATTACAGGATCTGATCCACGAGAAGTACGGCATCGAGGCGGCGGCGCTCGACCCTCACGCGTCCATGCGCGACAAGGGATTCGATTCGCTGACGCTGGTCGAATTCGTGTTCGCGATCGAAGACCACTTCTCCATCTCCATCACCGACGACGACGCGAACAGCGTCGACACGCTGGCCGGCCTCGCGGCCATGGTCGACAAGGTCAGGATGGCGCAGGCCAAGTGACAACCGAGGTCGCCGTCACTGGTCTGGGCCTCGTCGCGCCGCATGGCGACGATCCGGGCACGGTCTTCGATGCGCTGATGCGCGGCGAATCGGCGCTCGGACCCGTCCTCCCCGAGCTGCCCAAGCCGGCCGCCGCCGCCACGGTGGCCTTCGACGAATCCCGCTGGTTCACCAAGCTGCAGCTCGCCGGCGTCGACCGCGTGAGCCAACTGGCCGTGGCCGCGGCTGACCTGGCGGTGCGCGATGCCGGCGCGCTCGGCAACGTGGACCCCGAACGCATCGGCATCTACGCCGGCTGCGGCATGGGCGGCGCGGGCGCTCTCGAGGCGGCCTACCGCGGCGCCGGGCGCATGCCGCCGCTCACCATTCCGGCCTTCATGCCCAACGCGCCGGCCTCGCAGGTGGCGATGCGGCAGCGCGTCCAGGGCCCGGTGCTCACCTATTCCGTGGCCTGCGCCTCGTCGGCCGTGGCCATTGCCGAGGCAGCCAAGGCGGTGCAGCGCGGAGAGGTCGACATCGCCATCGCCGGCGGCAGCGAAGCGCTGATCGTGCCGGGCGTGTTGCTGGCCTGGCAGGCGATGCAGACCCTGGCCGGCTTCGCGCCCGGCGAGGCGGCCAGCGCGATCCGGCCCTTTGCCACCGACCGCAGCGGTTTCGCGCTCGGCGAGGGCGCGGCCTTCCTCGTCCTCGAATCGGCCGAGCGCGCACGCCTGCGCGGCGCGCGCAGCCATGCCACGCTGGCCGGCTGGGGCATCGGCTGCGACGCCACCCACCTGACCAAGCCCGACGCCCCGGGCCAGGCCCGCGCCCTGCGCGCCGCGTTGCGGCAGGCCGGCCTGCAGCCGCGCGACGTGGGCTACTGCAACGCGCACGGCACGGCCACGCGCATCGGCGACGTGGTCGAGCGCAACGCGCTGGCCGAGGTGTGGGGCGAGGCGCTCGACGATCTGCGCGTGAGCTCGACCAAGGCCCTGCACGGCCACCTGCTCGGCGCCGCCGGCGCGCTCGAGGCGGTGATCACCGTGCTGGCGCTGGCGCGGCGCCAATTGCCGCCCAACGCGCATTGCCAGACCATCGACCCGGAGTGCAGCCTGAACCTGGTGCGCGAGGCCGGTGAAGCCGCGCCGCAGCTCGAGGCCGCGATCAGCAGTTCCTTCGCCTTCGGCGGTACGAACGCGGTGCTGCTGTTTCGCCGCGCGTGAACGTCGGCTGCTAGTACTTGATCGTCACGCCGGCCTTGATGCCCGCGTTGCTCTTGCCGTCCGAATGGGCGCCTGCCGAAAAAGACGTGTTGCCGCCCGTGCTTGCACCGAGCGAATAGTTGGGCCGGGACCCGGAGGTGTCGACGCCGCCGTACGCGCCGCTTCCGTCGAGTCGTTGCGTGCCGATCGTTGCGCCATTCGTGCGGGCCGAGGTCTCGGTGGGCGACACGTTGGGCGCGACGTAGAGGGTGCCCTGGTCGCTGCTTTCCACGGGAAGCTTGAGCGGCTGCGCGAGAGCGCCGGCGCAGCATGCGGCCAAGGCCAGGGATGCGAGGATGGATTTGCTCATACGGATTGGATGGTCAGGTCGACGGGTGGCGGGAGCCATGGGCCCGTGATCAAGGCCTGCGTAGGATAACTTCTTCGCGCTGGCGCATCCCCACCACCGCCGGCATGGCCTCCCGCATCGCCTCGACGAAGCGGCGCAGCCTGGCCGGATAGAAGCGGGCGTGGGGATACACCACGTAGACAGGCAGTGGCGCGGCGCACCATTGCGGCGCGAGCTGGATCAGCCGGCCTTGGGCCAGGTCCTCGGTCAGCAGCCAGGCCGACCCCACGCCCGCGCCCAGCCCCAGCACCGCGGCGTGGCGCAGGGCCAGCAGACTGTCGGTGCTCATGCGCGGCCGGATCGCGAAGCGATGGGTTTCGCCGCTCGCCGCATGCGTGAGCGTCACCTCGTTGCGGTAGTAGGTGCGCAGCGCCAGCCAGGGCAAGCCCGCCAGCTCGGAGGGGTGCGCCGGCACCGGCGCGCCGGCCAGCACCGAGGGCGCGGCGACCACGATGCGCGGCACCTCGGCCAGCTTGATCGCGACCAGCGCGGGGTCGCCGACTTCTCCGATCTGGATGGCGCAGTCGATGCCGTTGGCGATGAAGTCCTGCGTATCGTCGTGCAGCAGCCACTCGACCGTCACGCGCGGGTAGCGCCGCAGGAAGCGGGCCAGCGGTTCGACGAGCTGCGACTGGCCGAAGGCATGCGGCGCGATCACGCGCAAGCTGCCTTCGGGCTCGTCGCCGGTGCCGCGCAGGTCGGCTTCGAAGGCCTCCCAGTTCGCGAGCAGTTCCTTGGCGCGCTCGAAGCATCGTTCGCCGTCTTCGGTGAGCTTCATCGCATGCGTGGAACGCTGCAGCAGCCGCACACCGAGCGACCGTTCCAGGACCTGCAGGCGGCGGCTGACGGTGGGTTGCGTCGATCCCATCTGCGCCGCCGCCGCCGAAAGGCTGCCGGCTTCCACGATGCGGACGAAGGTCTGCATCAGCGCGATGCGGTCGGCGGAGGCCGAGGGTGAGCCGGGTTCTTTCATACGAGCAGCGTATATCAATTGTGCGCGGCTTGCGGCTACCACCGAGAGCACTCAAACCTCACACTCCGTCCCTCAAGAGTTTCTAAGGGTTAACACCATGTCTGGTATTCACTGCTCGCATGCCAGAGCAGCCGCCGTACCGGCCCCGGAGCCGGCCCGCGCGGCCCAGGGCCTGCCGGCGTCGCTGGTTCTTCTGCTCGCGACCGCGGCCGGCCTCGCCGTCGCTTCGATCTATTACAGCCAGCCCATGCTCGGCGTGCTGGGTGCGGACATCGGCGCCTCCGACCGGGCCGTCGGCTTCATCCCGACGCTGACGCAGCTCGGCTACGCGCTCGGCATCCTGCTCTTGGCGCCGCTGGGCGACCGCTACGACCGGCGCCGCATCATCCTGCTCAAGGCGGCCGTGCTCGGCGCCGCGCTGCTGCTGGCCGGCGTTGCGCCCTCCATCGGCGCGCTGCTGGTCGTCAGCCTGGTCATCGGCCTGGCCGCGACGATGGCCCAGGACATCGTGCCGGCCGCCGCCACGCTCGCGCCCGACGCCCATCGCGGCAAGGTGGTCGGCACGGTAATGACGGGGCTGCTGCTGGGCATCCTGCTCTCGCGCGTGGCGAGCGGTTTCGTGGCGGAGCACTTCGGCTGGCGCGCGGTGTTCGTTGCGGCCGCGGCGAGCATCGCGCTGATCGGCGCCGCCGCATGGCAGCGGCTGCCGCGCTTCCAGCCCACTACGCAACTGGCGTACGGCGCATTGCTCGGTTCGCTGGCCCAGCTGTGGCAGCGCCATGCCGCACTGCGCCGCGCGGCGCTGGCGCAGGGCCTGCTCTCGGTCGGCTTCAGCGCCTTCTGGTCCACCCTGGCCGTGATGCTGCACGGCGCGCCGTTCCACCTCGGCAGCGCCGCGGCCGGCGCCTTCGGGCTGGCGGGCGCCGCCGGGGCGCTGGCCGCGCCCATCGCCGGCCGCATCGCCGATCGCCGCGGGCCGGAACTGGTGACGCGCCTGGGCGCGGGGCTGGTCGTGCTCTCCTTCGCGGCCATGGCGCTGGCGCCGCTGATGCAGCCGCACGCTCGGCTGGCGCTGCTGGTGGCCTGCGCCATCGGCTTCGACCTCGGCATCCAGGCCGCGCTGATCGCGCACCAGACCATCGTCTACGGCATCGAGCCCGGCGCGCGCAGCCGCCTCAATGCCGTGCTCTTCGTCGGCATGTTCATCGGCATGGCCGTCGGTGCGGCGCTGGGCAGCCTGCTGTTCGCCGAATGGGGCTGGATGGCGGTCACGGCGCTCGCCACTGCGGCGGCCGGCGCGGCGCTCGCAGTGCGGCTTTGGTCGAGGGCCTAGATCCCGAGCCAGTACATCAGGCTCTTCTCGACTTCCGCCGAAGGCGCGATGAAGCCGGAATAGGTCGAGGTGGCGAGCGCGCGCTTGCCGCCTTCCGACTGGCCGAGCCCCAGCAAGGTGTCGCGCACCGTGGCGACCGCGCTCGCATCGAGCTTGCTCGATGCGAGCCATTGCTTGATGGGGACGGCGCGCGATTCGGCGCAGGTCTTGCCGCCGGTGGACTTCCAGGCCTTGACCACGCCGGCAGATGCGGTGGCGCCGTAGGCGGCGAAGCCGTTCTGCACGTAGAAGGGCACCGCGTCCTGGTAGCGCGTGTTGGTGGTCTTGACCGCGCCGTCCTGCAGGCCCTGCTCGCGCAGCATCGCGCGCGTGATCACCGAGGTGATGGAATCCGGGTCGGGCATGACCAGGCTCTTGCCGGCGATCTCCTTCCAGTTGGAGATCGTCTGCAGGTCCTTGCACAGGAACGAGACCTTGTATTCGGTGAAGCCCGCGGTCCAGGCGAGCGTCTTGTAGTTGCCGGCCTTGGTCGCTTCGAAGGCGATATGGGCCGGATGCACGAAGGCCAGATCGACCTGGTTCTGCCTCAATGCTTCGCGCGCATTGGCGTACGAACTCAAGACCTTGAGGGTCACGGGCTGCTTGAGCGCCTTGCTCAGTGCCTCGGCGATCGGCTCGAACTTGGCTTCTATCTGGCTGTCGCTGGCCTTGTAGGTCACGCCCTCGGTCACGCCGAGCACCAGCGCATGGGCCGGAGCGACAGCGGCCAGCAGAAAAGCCGCGGCCCAAGGGGCGAAGCTTGCGTTGCGATCGACGCGGTGTTTCATCAAGGATGTCTCGAGTAGTTGCGAGCCCGCAGAATAGGTCAGGGGCCCCGCGCTGCGGTCAACGCGCGCCAACGCCAGGTAGAACTTTCGAGTCAAAGTGCGCAACTTCGCGTATTGATCCGGAATGCGCCGCGCGCTGTAGGTCATGCGCCGACATCCAGCCGCGCCTTGCAACGGCAGAATCGTGAAGAAGTGCCCATGCGCTCCAAGGAGACGACCATGACCTATCGAAAGCTCACTCTTGCGCTGGCATGCATCGCCCTGGCAACGCTCGCCGCCTGCGATCCGAAGCCGCAGCCGCCGAAGGCAGCGGCAGCCGATCAGCTGCTGAGCTTGCAGTCGGCCGGCGTTTGATGGTGCGCCACCAGTTGCCAGCGGCCGCCGGTGCGAACATAGACCGAACTGCATTGCGCGCGATAGGCGCTGCCGGTGCTGCCGCGATCGGCGGCAGCGGCGTAGACCAGCACGGCCGTGCCCTCGACGGGATCGAGCAGATGCTGATTCGCGAACTCGACCCGACGCCAGCGCTTGTCCGGCTCGATCGAGGCCAGGATCTGCGCGCGTCCCATCATGCCCACGGGCTGCGGAAAGACCATGCGCGCATCGACTGCCAGGTGCTGCTCGTAGAAGAGCGCGTCACCGAGCCAGAGCCGCTCTTCCAACGCCCACAGGTCTTCTTCCATGCGCCGCAAACTCACCCGGGACGGTGGCGCCCGGCGTAGGAAACGAGGCTTTATCTTCCACGGACAAAGCCGACGGGAAGCTCAGCCCCAGGCCTCCAGCACCGCGCTGCGCACCGCATCGACCGCCGTCGTGCGGCTGCTCCCGGCCGCTTCGACCCAGCACAGCCAGGTGTGCGAGCGCCAGCCCCGCCAGATCTTCAGCTCGCCGTTGCGCTCGGCCTGCTCGGCCTGGTCGACGCGCAGAAGCCCGGCGCCCAGGCCGACCGCAACCATGCTGCGGATCGCGCTCTCGCTGTCGGCCGTCCGCGCGGGGCGGTATTCGCGGCCGACGCTTGCGAACAGGCCGTCGAGGTGCGCGCGCAGGATGCATGAAGGCGGCGTGCCGACCCAGGGCAGCTGGGTCAGGGCCTCGAGATCCAGCGCGGGGTGGGCCTCGGCGAGCGGCAGCGGCAGCGCCACCGCCAGGTCGACGACACCGAGGCGTTGCAGCACGAGGCCGTCGAGCTTTTCGCTGTCGCTGAGCGCATAGGCGCAGTCCAGCTCGCCGCGCCGCACGCCTTCCAGCGTCCGGTGCGACAGGCCCTGCTGCAGTTGCAGCGAGACCTGCGGATGGCGCTCGGCCAGCTTCACCAGCACTTCGCCGAGCCGCAGCGCAACCGGATCGACCACGGTGCCGAAGCGCACCACGCCCTGCGCCGCGCCGCGAATCTGCTCGGCCGCCGAGCGCATGCGCGTCGCCGAGGCCAGGGTGCGCTCCGCTTCCTCCAGCAGGGTGTGGCCGGCTTCGGTCGGCGTCATGCCGCGCGGCGTGCGCTCGAAAAGCTTGACGCCGAGTTCGTCTTCCAGCGCCTTGAGCTGCGCACTCACGGCCGGCGCGCTGGTGAACACGCGCTCGGCCGCCCGCGTGAGGCTGCCCTCGCGCGCGATGGCCACGAAGGTCTTGAGTTGGTAGAGCTCCATGTCGCAAATTGTGAGCGCGCCGGCCGGATTCGTCTGTTCGCAAATCCTGAGACCCCGGTCCAAAGAAACGAATGGTCAATGCGGGCCCCGATGCCGATATTCGGCTCATGTTCAAGACCATCCACCCACGCGCGCTCGGCATCGCCGCGCTGCTCGCCGCCACCTCCACCTGGGGTGGCATGTTCCTCGTCAGCAAGAACGTTCTCCACCACGTCGATCCATTCTGGTTCACGCTGATCCGCTACAGCCTCTCCGCGCTGGTGTTCGTCGCCCTGCTCGCCCCGCGCGGCGCGGCGCCCTGGCGAAAGCTGCGCGCCCACGCCGGCCCGCTGGCCCTGCGCGGCATCGCGGGCTTCGGCGTGTTCAGCGTGCTGCTGCTCACGGGCCTCGCCCATTCGCTGCCTTCGCACGGCGCGGTCATCATGGCCACCACGCCGATGACCGCACAGCTGCTGCGCTGGGTGCTCGACGGCGTGCGGCCCACGCGCGCGACGCTCTCGACCAGCGCGCTGGCGCTGGCCGGCGTGGTCGTCGTCGCGGGCGTGCTCTTCCCGCACGGCGCAGAGGCCGGCGCATCGACCGCCTACGGCGACGCGATCGCCCTCCTCGGCACGCTGGGCTGGGTCTGGTACACGCGCGGCGCCACCCAGTTCGCCGACCGGCTCGACGTCGTCGAATACACCGCGCTGACCGTGCTGACCGCCTGGCCCGTGCTGCTGCTGGGCGCGTTGCTGGCCACCGCCTTCGGCCTGGCCGCGGTACCGAGCGCGCAAGGCATGGCGCTCTCGTGGCACGTGCTGCTCTTCGTCGGCCTCGTGCCCTCGGCCATGGCCGTGCTGGCCTTCAATCACGGCGTGCGCACCCTCGGTGCGGTGACGGGCACGGCCTTCCTGAACTTCATCCCGGTGTCGGCGCTCCTGATGAGCGTGGCGCTGGGCAAGCTGCCCTCGGGCAACGAGCTGCTGGGGATGGCGATGGTGGTCGGCGCCCTGCTGATCCATACCGCGAGCAGCCGGACGGGTGCTGCGGCGCCGGTTCGCGGCACCGCACTGGCGAAGCGCAGCGGCAGCGGTGAGTGCGGCGCGACCTCGTGAGGCAACGAAAAACGGGCGCTCAGGGCAACGCGATCAGTTGCAGCGCGAGTCGCAGCCCGCTTTCATAGGCCTCGTCGAGCGGAATCGCTCTCGAAGGCCGCGCCGATGCAGCGGGGTCGACGGCACTCGGCGACGGCGTGGCCGGCGCGATCTCCAGCAAGGACCGCCACCGCGACGCAGGCAGCATCACGGCCTCGCGCTCGGAGCCCTGCAAGGCCATGCCCGCAAGGCGCCCGTTGGCGTCGAGCACCGGCCCGCCGTGCGGCCCGTCGGCGACCTCGATGCCCAATCGCCGAAGGCCGGCGTTGCCCTGAAACGAACCGAGGAAGCCCTGCCGCAGCCACGGCCATGCGGCGACGGCGGCGCCCGGCGCGGCGTATTCCAGCGCGAAGCCCGGGCTTCCCGCGAAGGGATCGCGCGCCGCCACGGCCTGCGTTCCCGTCGCGTCCAATGCGGCCTCAAGGCGCAGCACCGTGACGCCGAGCGCCTCGAGCGCTTGCGCACTGGCGTCGCCGTCGATCCGCGCGCGCGTGGTCTGCCCGAGGCCGTTGCGCACCCACAGCGTGCCGGAGGCCGCCGAGCGCGCGGCCGAGCTCGGCACGAGTGCGAGCGTGCCGTCGTTGATCAGCACACCGCTCGAGACGATCCGTGCCGCCTCCGGAATCTCTGCCTGCCCGCGCGCCATCACACCCTGGGGTGCCATCCGGTGCGGCGTTTGCAGCAGCGGCCCCGCCGCCACCGGCAAGGGCTTCGCAAGAGCGCTGCGCGCCTCGATCAGCACGGGATCCTGCGGCAAGCGTGCGAGCGTCTCGTTCAGCACGCGCTCGGCGAACGCGGCCTGGCCGCCGGCGCGCAGCAGCCACGCGTACAGCGCGCCGGCCGGGGCCGATTCGAGGTGCGCGCCGGCGGTGTGCGCGCAAAAGGCGAGTGCGCGCCGGTACTGCCCGGCCTGCATGTAGGTGCGCACCAGTCCCATCTCGGTGTCGGGCGCGTGCAGCATCAGGGCGGCACGGTCGAAAGCGTCGGTGGCCGCCGCGATGTCGCCGCGCACGAGCTCCGACTCGGCGCGGCCGAGCAGCGCCGAGCGGGCTTCCATCCGCGTCGTGTCCAGCACGCGCATGTCCGTGATCGCTGCCGGCGAACGCGGCTGCGCATCGGCGCGCATGCCCGGCAGGCCGAGCGCGATGCAGGCGATCGCGACGACGGACGCAGCCCGGTTGCCAGTCAGGGCAGCACCGTGATGCGCGGGATCGCCAGCGCCGGCAGCGTCGGGTCGTAGGGGGGCTTCGGCGACTTGTAGCCGGCGTTCAGGTAGGCAGTGAGCGCATCGATGTCCTGCGCGCCGCCGAGCACGTTGGTGCCGCCCAGGAGCACCGTGAAGCCGTCGCCGCCGGTGGCCATGAAGTTGTTGACGGTGACCCGGTAGGTCTTGGTCGGGTTCTGCACCACGCCGTTGGCCACGATGGTCTCCGGCGCGCCGGTCGCAACCGGCGGCGTGACGGTGACGTCGGTCGGCGTGAGCACCACGTCGACGATCTTCGAGCAGGGTGCGGCGGCGGCGCTCCACGAATACTTCAGGCCGTTCGACGCCTGCATGATGCGCTGCTGGATCTGGCCCTGGCAGCCGACGAACTGCTGTTCGAGCAGGTTCTTCAGCTGCAGCGCGGTCAGCGTCATCGTCACCAGGCTGTTGCCGAAGGGTTGCACCGTGAACGCGTTGCCGTAAGTCACGTTGTACGGGTAGCTGGCACCGGCGATCGCGAAGCCGGGGTTGCGCACGCCGCCGGCGTTCATGAACGCCATCACCGCGCCCCCGAGCGCGGCCGGCTGCGTGGCCTGCAGCTGCGCGTCGGCGATCAGGCTGCCCGCCGGCATCTCGCCGGCGCTGTTCGCGGCATTGGGCAGCGGCGCGGCGATGGTGCCGATCACCGCGTTGGCCAGCGGCGACACCAGCGCGTTGTAGCCGTCGACGATGTTCTTCACGCTCGGATCGGTGGCGATCGCGTTGTTGATCGCCACGTCCGTGCGGTCGACCAGCCGGTTGGTCGCCGACACCGCCAGCACCTTGTGCGAACGGGGGTGGACGCTCAGGTCGATGTCGGTCAGCACCCGGCCGAAGGCGCTCGCGCTCGTGACCGGGACCAGGCGCCCCTCGCTGTTCGGCAGGCCGGTCGGGCGCGGCGTGCTGACCGCCACCCCGTTGACGTTCTTCACGTCGACCGTGTTGGCGGAGCAGTTGTAGGCCGCGTGCGTGTGGCCGCTGATCACCAGGTCGACGCCGTTGCGCAGGCGCTTGACGATGTTGGCGATCTCGGAGTCGCTGCCGTCGGCGTTCTTCAGGTTGCCGTCGCAGCCATTGATGTCGCCGACGTTCGGGCTGGTCTGGAAGCCGCCCTGGTGGACGAGCACGACGACCGCGTCGACGCCCTGCGCGCGCAGGCGCGGGATCAATGCGTTGACCGTCTCGGCCTCGTCACGGAACTCGAGACCGGCGACGCCAGTCGGCGTGACGATGCTGGGCGTGCCCTTCAGCGTCATGCCGATGAAGGCCACCTTCACGCCACGGAAGTTCTTGATGCCGTAGGCCGGCAGCAGGGTGCGGCCGGTGGCGGTCTCGAACACGTTGGCCGACAGCCACTTGAACTTCGCACCGTCGAAGGTGCCCAGTGCGTTGGAGCCCACGCCCTTGCAGCTGTTCGGGTCGGGGACGCTGTTGGTGAGCTTGCAGCCGCCGTTCTGCAGCCGCTTCAGTTCGGCCGAGCCCTTGTCGAACTCGTGGTTGCCGACGGCATTGAACTCGAGCCCGATCTTGTTCAGCGTCTCGACCGCCGGCTCGTCGAAGAACAGGGCCGAGATCAGCGGCGAGGCACCGATGAAATCGCCGGCGCCGACGACCACGTTCAGCATGTTCTGCGCCTTCAGCCGCGCCACGTAGGCCGCCAGGTACTCGGCACCGCCCACGGCCGGACGCTGCGCCGCGGGGACCACGGTGTTGATGCCGAAGGTGCCGGGCGACTGCAGGTTGCCGTGGTAGTCGTTGAAGCCGATGATCTTGATCTTGATGGGCTCGCGCGGGCGACCGTGATGGTCGTGGTCGTGGTCGCGATCGCGATCATCGTCGTGGTCGTTGAAGGCGATGGTCTTGATCGGCTGGGCCGAACGGGCCTGAACAGGCGCAGAGACCAAGCCGATGCCTGTGACGGCAACGGCAGTCAATGCGCAGCTCAGCGCGAAGTGGCGGATCGTCATGGCAGGGTCCCTCCTGGCCCATCGAATTGCGGCAGCGCTGTTCTTTGGTGCATGTGCCGATCGCACGCGGGAACCGGTGCAGATGGCGCGACTATCGATGCGCCCGGTGACGGTGCTGTGACGCGCCGAATCGGGCTTGACCGTCTTCCGCGATCTCGGCGCTCGCAAAGGCATTGAAGGTTCGTGCAGTTGTGCGCAATTCGCGGCGCGGCGCACGATGTAACCCGTTTGCCTGCATTCGACCGCGTTTGACAATGGCACGACACCTATTTCGAGCCTCAAGTCATGAACGCATCTCGCCTTCTCGAACCGCTCTTTCGCATCCCGCGCGGCCTTTGGGCCGTCTTGGCGGCGCCCGTGCCGATGCGGCCGGCCGCGCGGGCCAAGCCTCGAAGCGAGGCCCCGGCCAGGCGCGAGTTCCGTCCGACGAGCTTCGAAGCGGCACGGCCCGAGGTCGAGCCGGTTGCCGTTCAACCGGCTGCTCCCACGCCAGTCATGAAAGCGCCCACGATCGTCGTGGAAGTCCCTGAGGCCGAAGCGCCCGTCGGCGCGAAGACGATGCGCTCGCTCGAAGAGGTGAGGGCCGACCTGGCGCGGCTGCGCCAGACGGCCAGGGAGCGGCATGCGCTGGCACAGCAGCCAGCGCGCCATGTCGACACCAGCTTTGCGCGGACCGACTTCATGGAGATCCCCGAACCCTTGCCCATGTCCTCGCCGCGCAAGAAGGACGATTCGGAGTTCGAGGCCACGGCCTTCGTGGGCATCCCCGAACCCCTGCCCATGCCGCGCAAGAAAGTCGACTCGGAATTCGAGGCCACGGCCTTCGTGGACTTCGCCTACCCGATACCGCTGCTGGCCAGATAAGACCCTCCGTCGGCTAGCGGGCCGGCGCGGGCAACTTGAACCGGACGAGATTCCATCGCGTCACTTTCTCCTCCCACTCGTCGCCCTCTGCGGGCGTGAGCGGCAAGGCAAGGTTCGAGACGATCATCCAGTCGTCTTGCGCGACAGTGCTCGCCGGAAACAGCAGTCCCCGCGGCGCCCCGTCGCTGCCGATGCCATCGAACTCGCCCGCGCGAACCACGGTGCGGCCCTTCTCGTCGAGCCCCAGCACCACGTCAGCCTGGTTCGATGCGATCCACATCAGGCCGCGGTGGAACATCAGGCCGTCGGCGCCATGCACGCTCTCGGCGACGATGCCGAGCGGCCCCGCCGGCATCGGCATGCGCAGCAGGCGTCCGTCGCCGGCGTTGTTGACATAGAGAAGGCTTTCGTCGGCATTGAACGCGAGCCCGTTGGCGCCGAAGGGCAAGGTGCCGGCCGTCGCGAGCAGTGGGTCGCGCGATATCGGCACCACGGCACACGATGGCGCGCAGCTCGTCGCCCGCTCGATGCGATAGATGGCGCCCTGGAACGAGTCGGACACGTACAGGTTTCTTGCCTTGTCGAACACCATGCCGTTGGGCGCCGGGAATCCGCTGGACCCGAAGGTGATGATGTCCTTGCTGCCTTCCGGATTCGCGACCGGCCTCGGCAACGGCGTGGGCGGCACCAGGGCCGTGAACACAGCGACGTCTTCCACCGGCGTGGCGGAGGTGAAGGCGGCATCGATGCGCTGCAGCTTCGATGCACCGAAGTTCAGGATGTAGAGCTTGCCGTCTGCAAACTCGATGCCGGTCAAGGGCGTCGGCCCGAAGCTCTTCTGCGCGAGCAAGCGTCCATCCGCCGAATAGCGAAGCAGCTGGTTGTTGCGTGCCGACTCGGGCATGCGGGCGTCGAAGGTGCCGACGTAGATCTCGCGGTTCGCGGGATTCGAGGCGAGTCCTTCCGGATGCCGGACGTTGTCGGGCAGGGTCACGAAGGGCTGCACCTTGATGCGAACGGGCCCTTCTTGATCGGCCGCTTGCGCGCTTCCTGCGGCGCCGAAGACCGCGAGGGCCATCGCAACGAGGCATCCGGACGCGTTCACGGCCCTGCTCCCTGGATGCCCGCCGCAGGCGCATCGGCCCGCAACCGGTGAAGGCGGCGCACCTGCAGCGCGGCGCCCACGACGAAGACGACGAAGAAAAAGCCGACCAGTTTCTGCAGCGCCGGGTCTTCGGGCCCCGAGAACAGCGGCGCGCCGAGCGGCAGGCGGGTGAAGGTTTCGGTCAGCCCCGGAATCATGTGGAAGAAGAAGGTGGCGCTGTAGCCGATGGTTTCGACGTAAGGCGACGCGCGACCGAAGCTGCGCTTCTTGGGGCCAGCGAGTGCTGCGATCCCGAGCACCACCAGCGTGAGCACACCCAGCGCATGCGGCTTGCCGAAGCCGCCGTGCTGGAAGATGCCGAAGCCGGTGAGACAAGTCAGCACGGTGGCCCAGATGTAGGCCCTGCCGAGGCGGTTACTGGGCAGGATCTCCCGGTGGCGGATGAGCGCGAGCAAGCCCGCCGCCAGCGCCACCAGGCTGATGGCGGTGTGGATCGCACCCAGCGGTGTGAGGCCGAACATGGCGACGCTCAGTCTTCGAGGAAGGCCAGCAGGTCGGCGTTGACCCGGTCCGGCTGCGTGGTGCAGATGCCGTGCGACTCGCCCGCATAGATCTTGAGCGTCGAGTTCTTCACCAGCTTGGACGCCATCGCGGCCGATGCGCCGATCGGCACGATCTGGTCGTCGTCGCCGTGGATGAAGAGCGTGGGCACGTTGAACTTCTTCAGGTCTTCGGTGAAGTCGGTTTCGGAGAAGGCCTTGATGCAGTCGTACTCGGGCTTGATGCCGCCGAGCACGCCGATGCCCCAGAACGAATCGATCACGCCCTGGGAGATCTTTGCGCCGGGCCGGTTGTAGCCGTAGAAGGGAACCGCGAGGTCCTTGAAGAACTGCGAGCGGTTGGCGGCCACGCCGGCGCGGATGTTGTCGAAGACCTCGATCGGCAGTCCGCCGGGATTCGCCTCGGTCTGCAGCATGAGCGGCGGCACGGCGCCGATCAGCACGACCTTGGCGACGCGCTTGGTCCCGTGCCGGCCGACATAGCGGGTCACCTCGCCGCCGCCGGTCGAATGGCCGACCAGCGTCGCGCCCTTCAGGTCCAGCGACTCGATCACCGCCGCGAGATCGTCCGCGAAGGTGTCCATCTCGTTGCCCTCGGCCGGCTGGCTCGAGCGGCCGTGGCCGCGCCGGTCGTGCGCGATCACACGCCAGCCGTGCTGCAGCAGAAAGAGCATCTGCGGGTCCCACGCATCCGCATCGAGCGGCCAGCCGTGGGAGAAGACGACGGGCTTGCCGGTGCCCCAGTCCTTGTAGTAGATCTGGGTGCCGTCCTTGGTGGTGACATAGCTCATGGCGCTGCTCCTGGTTGGGGTGGAAGGGAGGGGCTCGAAGGTACGAGCCGAGCGCCTGGCCGTCCCGGACGGGCGCTGAAATCTCCTGAAAAAGCGAAGCCCTGCCCCTAAACTCGCGCGTCTCAGCCCAGGCCAGCACGTCCGTGCCTCATCCGCGATGAACCCCGCCGCCTCCGCGCCTTCCTCGTTCGAATTCGGCAGCTGCCGGGTCTTGTTGCAGCGCCGTGAACTGCTGTGCGAAGGCCAGCCCGTGGCGCTGGGCGGCCGCGCCTTCGACATCCTGATCGCGCTCATCGATGGGCGCGGTTCCGTGGTGACCAAGGACGAGCTGATGCGCCTGGCCTGGCCCGGCCGCATCGTCGAGGAGAACACCCTCGAGGCCCAGGTCTCCGCCTTGCGCCGCGCCCTGGGCGAAGACCGCAACCTGATTCGCACCATCGCCGGCCGCGGCTACCAGTTCGTCGGCGAGATCAGCGACGGCGCCAGGGTGGCCACCGCCGTGGCGAGCAACGGACATCTGCCGGTGAGCCTGACCCCCTTGATCGGCCGGGAAGCGGCGCTGCGGGAGATCGTCGAACTCGCCGCCACCCATCGACTGATCACGCTGGTGGGCACCGGCGGCGTCGGCAAGACCCGGTTGGCCCTGGAGGCCGCCAGACGCCTGGCGCCGCTGTTCCCCGATGGCGTGTCGCTCGCGGAACTGGGGCCGCTCGGCGCGCCCGAATTCGTGCCTCCCGCGGTGGCGCAGGCGCTCGGCTTTCCGCAAGGTGCGGGCACCCCTTCGCTGGACCGCATCGCCTCGGCGATCAGCACCCGCCGCATGCTGCTGGTGCTCGACAACTGCGAGCATCTGGTCGAGGCAGCCGCTCAGATCGTCGAGAAGCTCCTGCACGCGGGCGCGTTCGCCAGCGTCATCGCCACCAGCCGCGAAGCGCTGAAGGCCGACGGGGAATACGTCTACCGCGTCGCCTCGCTCGACGTGCCCGCCGAAGAGAACCAAAACGTCGCCGATGTGCTGCGGCACGGTGCGCTGCAGCTCTTCGACGCCCGCGCGAGCTCGGTGGCGGGCGCCGGCCGCAGCGAGGACCCGCGTGTGGTCGCGCTCAAGGCCCGCATCTGCCGCCAGCTGGACGGCATCCCGCTGGCCATCGAGCTCGCGGCGGCACGCGTGCGGGTGTTCGGCATCGAGGGCGTGGCCGAGCGCATCGACGACCGCTTCAACCTGCTGACCAACGGTGCCCGCACGGCATTGCCGCGGCAGAAGACGCTGCGCGCCACGCTCGACTGGAGCTACGAACTGTTGTCGGTTCCGGAGCGCGAAGTGCTGGGCCGGCTGAGCGTCTTCGCCGGCCCCTTCTCGATCGACTCGGCGACGGCGGTGGCGTCGTCTGCGGAGATCCCGACCGACGCGGTGGTGGACTGCCTCGCGCAGCTGGTCGAGAAGTCGCTGGTGTCCGTCGACGTCGCCGCGGCCATGCAATACAGGCTGCTGGAAACGACGCAGGTCTATGCGCGCGAGAAGATGGCCGCGAGCGGCGTGCTGCGCGAGTACGCGCATCGCCATGCGCAATACCACTGCGAGCTGCTGACGCGCGCCGAGCTCGAATGGGAGACGCGCCCCACCGTCGAATGGATCGCGGTCTACGGACGCCATCTCGAAGACCTGCGCGCAGCCATCAACTGGAGCTTTTCGCCGGAGGGCTCGCCCGCCCTCGGCGTCGCCTTGACCACCAGCGCGGTGCCGCTCTGGCTGCACCTCGCGCTGCTAGAGGAATGCCTGGCCCGGGTGGACGAGGCGATCACGCATCTGAACCGCGAACGCATCGTCGACGATCGCTCGCACATGAGGCTGTACGCCGCCAAGGGCGCGTCGCTGCTGTACCAGGGCGTCGGCCTGGAAACGGGCGCGGCCTTCCAGCGCGCGCTCGAATTCGCCGAGCGCCTGGGCGAGGCCGAGTACCAGTTGCGCGCGATCTGGGGCTTGTGGTGCGTGAGCTACCTGACGGGCAGGTACGAGGCATCGCTTTCGCTGGCCCGGCGCTTCTCGGAACTGTCGGCCCCCTTGCCCCACCAGGCCGACCGCCTGATCGGCGAGCGCATGGCCGGCATGTCGCTGCTCTGCCTCGGGCGACTGGCCGATGCCCGCGACGGGCTCGAACGCATGGTCGGGCGGTATGCCGCGCCGGTCTATCGGTCGCACCTGATCCGCTTCATCTACGAGCAGAAGATGATTGCGCAGAACTCGCTCGCGCACACCCTCTGGCTCCAGGGCTTTGCGGACCAGGCGATGCGGGTCGTGCAGCAGGCGACGGAGGGTGCGCGCGCCATCGACCATCCGCCTTCGGTGTGCTACGTGCTGACGGAAGGCGCGTGCGCCATCGCGCTGCTCACCGGCGGCGTCGCCGCGCTGGCGGAGCCCGCGGCATCGGCGATAGACGCGACGCGGCGGCACGGCGTATCGACCTGGAAGGCGCGCGGCCGCATGTGGCGCGGCTTGCTGCTGCTGAGCCAAGGCGACACGGAGGCGTATGCGCGCGAACTCCGCCCGGCCTTCGACGAGATCGGGGAAGCGCTCTTCGTCCTGCACTACACGGGCTACGTTTCCGCCGCCTGCATGGAACTCGGCCTGCAGGGATGCGTGGCCGAAGCCTTCGAACTGATCGAGGCCGCCATCGGGCGCGCACGGCAGGCCGGCGATCGGTGCTCCGTGGCCGAGCTGTTGCGCGTGAAGGGCGAGCTGCTGGATCGCGAGCCCGCTTCGAAGGATTTGGCCGAAGCGCAGTTCATCGAGGCCGTCAAAGCGTCGCGACAACAGGATTCCCTGGCCTGGAAGCTGCGATGCGCGACGAGCCTTGCGCGGGCTTGGCTGCAACAGGGGCGTCGCGTGGAAGCATGCGAACTGCTGGCGCCCGTGTACGCACAGTTCACGGAGGGTTTCGACACGGCCGACCTGCAGCAGGCTCGCGCCCTGCTCGGATCGATGCGCTAGCCCTCGCCCGCGGGCACGAGCGTCCCGCCGATCGCCGCGTCGATGCCGCGATGAAAGCGCAGCACCCCGTGTTCGAGCCGACCTGCCTGCAAGCCCGCGTTGGCGCCGCTGTGCAGGCCGCGCTGGATCGCCACCGCCGTCGCGATGTCTTCCTTCTGAAAGACCGTCTCCTCGATCAGCCGGAAAGTCTTTTCCCAGTGCGGAATCCAGTCGTCGCCGGTGCGCTCGGGAGGAATCAACATGGTGTGCATCCACCGCACTTCGCCGACGGCCGGCGAGAACATGCCGATGAGGCTGACATAGTCCGGGTGCCAGATCAGGAAGGTGTTCGGGAACAGAAACTGTGTCGGCGTCGCAAGCTTGCACAGCGCGCCGCGGTCGCGTGGCGTCTCGAATGCCTCGAAGGCTCCGCGCCGGGCGACCAGCGAGTCCTGATGCGGGCCGGCATCCAGGTTGACCGTGTACGCATCGGCGAAGAACGGATAGATGGTGTCGCGATGCAGGACGCGGATGTGATAGCCCTCGAGGAACGCGTCGACGGTGAGCTTCCAGTTTGCGGCATACACCCGATCGATCTTGCGGAACACCTTCATGTCCGCCAGCCCCAGCCATTGCAGGTGCTCTTCGAGCCCTTGCAGGAAGCCGGCGGCCGAGAACGCCGGGCCAGGCGTGCGCTTCACGAATATCAGCCCACCGGCTTCGGCGCAGGGCAGTTCGACCAGATGGAGCGTGGCCGGGTCGATCCCGTCGAAAGTCTCCGCATGCAAGCGATGACGCAAGTGCCCGTCGAGCCCGTAGGTCCAGCCGTGATACGGACAAACCAGTGTCTTGCAGCTTTTGGCCTTTGCGGGCTCCGGCCCTTCGGCTTGAACCAGCGCCATTCCGCGGTGCCTGCAAACATTGAAGAACGCGCGGACGCGACCGTCGCCGGATCGGGTCACCACCATGGGCACGCCGAGCACATCGAATGGCAGCGCCGATCCTGCAGGCACTTCCGAGCTGTGCGCCGCGACGATCGGCCACTGCGCGAAAAGAATGTCCTGCTCCTGCTGCCAATGGTGACGGTCGGTGTAATGGCTGACGGGCACCGTGCCCGTCTCGGTTCCCATCTCGCGCTCGCCGGTTGAACGGGCGTGATCGAGCCGGTGAATCAGATCGGCCAGCGTCGCAGGCGGCGGAGCAGAGGTCTGCTGTGTCATGGCGGGCGATCCCCAGTTTCGAGTTCGAAGGCGCCCTGAAAGCTTATGTGAGATGTACGCTCGGCGTGTTCGGTTTTCCCGCCCATGCGCGCGCGTCGCAATGGCACGTGCTCCCCCCTCGTGGCGCCCGCCCGGACGAGCGGCGTTGCGGCTCCACGGAAAGCAAGTGTTCAGCTTTGGAAGATGAAGTCTTCGGTGCCACCCCAGCAGACAGCACATGATCTTGACTGTTAAGCCTCGCCGCAAGCCTTCGCAGGCGCGGGCGTGGATGACCTCGCGCGCCATTCAGGATGCCTTCGTCCTTCTTCTGCTCGAGCGCGGGTACGAGAAGGTGTCGATGCGCCATATCGCGGCGGTCGCGGGCGTCGGCCTTGGTACGCTCTATCAGTACTTTCCGGGCAGGGATTCCATCGCCGCCGTCACCGTTCGCAGCCGGCTGCGCGGATTGGCCGCGCGCGTGGAAGAGGCTGGCGTCGCTTCGAGCCCGCGTACGCTGGAGCAGATGGTTCATGCCCTGGCGCAAGCGCTTGTCGGAACCTTGCTGGGCCAAGCTGCGGAATGGCGAGCCCTCTTTGTTCTGGAGCGGCGCATCTCCTCTTCCGAAACCTATCGCGAGCTCTACAGGCAGTTTGTTCATCTGTTTCGCGATGCCTTTGCGTCGGCATCGGACTGGCCTGCGGAGTTCGATCGCGAGCGCGTCGCCTTGAATGCGTTCTCCATCGTCGATGCCATAGCCAAGCACGCATTGCTCGTGCAAGAGTCCTGCCCCGACGCGGGCCAGGTGGTGGAAGACGTGGAATGTGCGGTCAACGGCTACTTCCTGCTGGAGAGAAGAAAGTGCGGAGGCGCGCGGACGCGCTAGCGTTGGCTTCGCTGCAGACGCCCATGGTTATCTCGACCCTGACATCCTTGAGGCCACGCAAACTGCCGGTGATGAACCACACCTGCGGTGCGGCGGCTTTTTCGAGCAGGGACCGCATCCTTTTGCAGGACCGAAACGTCTTCCGAGTACCTGCGTATCCACGCCGGGGAGGCAACCATGAGGACCGAACTTTTCTATCTGCTGCTGACCGCCATCCTGACCGGCGTTCTCTGGATTCCCGTCGTCATCGGGTATGTGAGGTCGCGCGGGCCGCTGACGCCGGCCGCCTACAAGACGCCGCCGACGTCACCGCTGCCCGACTGGGTCACCCGCGCCAACCGGACGCACCAGAACGCAGTCGAGAACCTGGCGCCCTTCGCGGCCGTGGTGCTGATCGCGTACGCCGCTGGCATATCCAGCGGGGTGACGGAGGTGTGCGCCGCGGTCTACTTCTATGCGCGCCTGGCGCATGCGGTGATCCACATCAGCGGCTTCGGGCGGTTCTTCGCGCGCACCGTGTTGTTCACGGTGGCCTGGTTGGCGTTCATTACCTTCGCAGTGGTGGTGCTGATGCGCGCGCTGTGAGGAGCGCATCCGCATGATGGCCTGTCCTGCTCCCTCCCCCTGGAGAGGGCGGGGGTGAGGGCACGCAGCGCCTCCGCCCATGATCAGCTCGCTCCGCAGCAAGAGCCCCTCCCGCCGGCATCGGAAAACCATGGCTAACATTTCACAAGAATACTGGATGAATGTACAGTGTCGTCCATGGACCGCGAAATCTGGATTGCCGTCTGTGCGCACCGGCTGCAACGACAGTGGCGCACCGTAGACCCCGAGCAGCTCGACGAGCTGGCGGCGGATTTGTGGGAGGACGAGAGGCTGCGGGCCCTCGCGCCCGACGATGCGGCCACGCTGTGGCTCGAGCCGCTGGCATCCGCGGGTGGGCAGCATCCCGGTCGGAGCCGCCTCGGGGGCTAGGTTGATTGGGCGGGCCGCCAGAGTCAGCGCCTCATCCGTGCGATATCTCACACATCGAGCGAAGCAAGACAAATGAATCCTTTGGTATTCATCTTGGCGCGCTCAAAATCAGGTCCCATCTCTTACGAAGGCTTTGACAGCCATGGAGACTTCTTCCTCTTTCCGACGACTGCTGAGCCTTCTGGCGCAGATCGGCAGACGAGTCGTCGCGCGTTCAGCGAAATCTGCGTCAGGTCAGACGCTCGGTGTGCGTTCCGCCTACCGAGTACCGCCCGGGTCAGCTCCCATGAGGTCGGAGGCTCCTGCACGGTCCTTGGGTTCGTCGAAGCCTCGGGCGTCGGTGCCGCCGGCACCTGCGGTCGCCACAGGCGTACGCGATCGGGCCAAGACGATGCGCTCGCTGGATGAGATGAGAGCCGATCTGGCGCGCCTTCGCGCGAGTTCCAGGGAGCGCCACGCGCCTGTTCCGATCAAGCGTCAAACCACCTTCGACGCCACCGTTTTCGCCAACTTCACCGAAGCGGCAGCTACGGGGAACACGGTTCCCCCTCAGGACTACTCCCAGACGGTGTGTTTGCCTCGCAGTGCTTCCAAGTCGCCGTCGAGAAAGTAGATCGGTGGGGCACACGAGCTTCCAGCCGCTAAACCTCTAGAGCCATGTCAAGACGATTCAACACCCACAACCGCTTCGCTGCCGAACTCGACAGCGCCCCTTCCCGGCTGGAGGACCTGACCCTCCACCATCGGCTCGAGGAACGTGAGCAGCGCGCTTCCGGCTGGCGGCGCAACATGGGCGTCGCCGCGCTTGTGGTTGTTGCGGTGCTCGTCGCGATGTTCATCGCGTGGTGAGGGGAAACGCTGCTGGTGCGAGACCGCACGCAGGAGCCTCCGCACCCCTTCATCAGCCTG
The DNA here is from genome assembly GCF_964254305.1 of Variovorax sp. LjRoot84. Classification (NCBI taxonomy): domain Bacteria; kingdom Pseudomonadati; phylum Pseudomonadota; class Betaproteobacteria; order Burkholderiales; family Comamonadaceae; genus Variovorax; species Variovorax sp. LjRoot84. The sequence goes on along the minus strand of NZ_CAXUTE020000001.1, from coordinate 156,919 downwards.
GTGCTTAGCCACCTCCAGCAAGACCGCGAGCTCCTGCGCAATTGGCCGACGACGGCCAAGGGCGGAAACCTACAGGAGGAGCGCGCGTAGACGAAGCCCCTGCTTGCACCAGTGGCTCCAGTATCCAGCCTGGTCAACCAGATGGACATGACATGAGAGCTGATGCACTACCAAGCGCAACGAACGTCGACACTGCGCGCCGCAACGGCGTGGTTTGGACTGCGTTCATTGACGAATATGAACTCGCCTTGCGCTCGGTCGAGTGCGACTACCCCGTGCTCGATCCCGATTCCACCGAGTTCAAGGAGGACGTGATGCTCGGGGTCTACGAGGCGATGAAGGGTCTTGTGAAGCAAGGCACCCCGCCCGCTCTGGCAGTCAGGCTGGCTGCGGTCCAGCGCTTCGGCAATTGACGGATGCACTGGCGTTCGGCATAGCCACCCAAGCCGAATGCGAGTACCTTCCGGTCATGAGCACGAGGGCCGCACGTCGCGAGTACTTGGAGGCTGTCGCTGAATTTCAGCGAGCGCTTCAGGAGTTCTCTGTCGGCATGGGCCGCGTCCTCGATCCGTCCCTGCCCAATCACTCGCCGCAGGACGGCGTGCAACCGACGGCAATCACGGAGCTGCTTGGGCCCCGCAAGCCGGCCCAGCGCGCGCCGCGTGCTCAGCGGCTGATAGACGGCGCAAGGAAGGCGTGATCTCCCTCGGTGGCGGGCGCTCTCAGGTGTAGAACGCGTCCTCCAGTTCGTCGAGCGCCTTGCGGGCAAGCCGAATGGCTTCGTCGATCTGTTCCAGCGTCAGCGGAGGACGCGCAGGTGCGGACTGAAGAGCGTCGTTCAACTGCTCGCACGCCGCTTCCCAGACGAGCAACCCGCGCCGGCGGGCAAGATCCGTTTTAGTCACTGCGTTTCTCCTGCGGCGAACCGCGAAGGCGAAGTGTGCGCCATGGAGCGCGAATGGACGCACGGAACTGTTCGCGCTGTCGATGCCCAGAACAGTGATAGGACGTGCGCCGCCCTCCGGAGCGGCGACACGGTCATGATCGGCGACTGCCAGGCGCGATTTATCGCCGATGAGGACTTTCACGAGATCGTGGCCGAAACGCGCCCGTCTCTCCCGGGACTCCGGGTGCTCCTGGTCGATTCAATGGCGAGCGAGCTGCTTACCCCCTGACCAGGGGGATCCTTGGGCCCAGTCCTCGCGCTTGCCAGTCCTCGGGTCCGTCTTGCGGGAATACAGGCGGTATTCGCCTGAAGCGAGTTTGCGAGACGCTGACCACCACAGGTTGACGCAAGCCAAGTCAACCGCAGCGCGTCGCCTTGCTCTCCGCCTTGTTGATAAGCCATGTCAGCAAGGTACCGGGCACGAGAAAGCCGAGGGTGACCAAGATGCCGTGCAGCAGATGAGCCAAAGGTTCGTTCAGCCCTGCGACGTGCTTCATAGGCGAAAGCCAGGGTGACAGATTCAGGAACAGGACGACGAGCACTATCGAGGGCCAGAGCAGGCTCACCCCGCGACGAGCGCTTGTGACCCATGCGTACGCGACCAAGGCTGCAGCAAACACACCCTCTAGAACCCAGGATGCAGTGCCCAGCTTGCCCCACAGCCCATAGCCCAAATGGGTCTCGGCGTGTGGGTACAGCGCCATATCGTTGTTGTGCACGGGCAAGTCCGCGAGGAAATGCGAAAGGGCCGCGACGAACGCCAAGGTCGCGACCCGCCTGTCTCGCAGGAAAAGCGCGCCCCACATCGCTGACCAGAACAACGCGGCCAGCAATGAGTGGTCCCAATCTATGAACGTGAGGTCGAAGAAGAGGTACGGGCCGGCGAGCGGATTCGGCGTCACGCGATCCCAGCCCAGAACGATGAAGGTGCCATCAAGAATGTCCAGGAAACCCGCGCCGAGCATGATTGGCAAGGCGGGTACTTTTGGATAGCGTGCTTTCAGCGCCATGCCGATGGCGAAATGACCGACGTACATGAGAGGATGTTAGAGCTTGAACCGGCTGTTCATCGTTGAACGCGGGTGACCGGCGCCGGCATCAGGGCACCGACACGCAACGGCACCGGTTCAGCTCTGGCGACGGTCGCCACGGACGTGGCGCTCATCTCGACCAGCTCTTCCCATTCAGGAGCTGATGACCTGGGGGTCGCCGCTCGCACCCAGGTGCTGGCGCACCTGCTGCGCCATCGAGCCGAAGATCTTTCCTGCCAGACCGGGTTCATCGCTGCCGAAGACGATACGGCTGCAGCCGTAGTCGCGAGCGGCCATGGCAATCGTCTCGGCACTGCGCCCCACCAGCACGATGCTTGTGTAGCGGACCCCAGCCAGGTTGAGCAGGCTCTGTGCGTACTGCAGATCCTCGGCGCCTGCGTCCAGCTGCAGGTCGAGCAGCTCGCGTGTGCCGAAGAGCATCGCAACATGACCCGAGACCTTGGGCTGCACCCGCAGCAAGCGAACGGTCACCCGCTCGGTTCGGCTCATGCGCACGACCTGCTCGATGGCCGAGCGCGTACGAGCCGGTTCATTCGGGTCGATAGGTACCAGAATGCGCGTCATGCGGGCACCTTCAGACGGCGGGTTGCTTCTTGGTCGCTTGTAGTTGTTGTTCGCGGCGCTGCCCGCGGCGGGTGCTCAGCCACTTGCCGATCGCCACCACGAACATGGCACCGAGCGCCGGGACCACCGTGTGCAGCGCGTGTTGATTGGCGGCCAAGCCGACGATGGACGGATCTGTCATCGCCATTTCGCCGGCCACCCAACCGAGCAGGGCGGCGCCGAGCACGATGATGATCGGGAATCGATCCATCAGTTTCAGGATCAAGGTGCTGCCGAAAATGATCAGGGGAATGCTGATCACGAGACCGAACACAAGCAGTGGAACATTGCCCTTCGCTGCAGCAGCGACGCCGACGACGTTGTCCAGGCTCATGACCAGGTCGGCAACCACGATGGTCTTGATGGCCGCAGCCAGACCGGCGTGGCCTTCCATGCTCTTCCCCTCGTCCTCTTCTTGAAGCAAGCCAATGCCGATCCAGAGCAGCAGCGCTGCGCCGACCAGCTTGAGGTACGGCAGGGTCAGCAGATAGACGGCAAAGAAGGTCAGGACCACGCGCAACACGATGGCGCCGACGCTGCCGAACAGGATTGCCTTCTTTTGCTGGGCGGGCGGTAGCGAGCGGGAGGCCATCGCTATGACGACGGCGTTGTCCCCGCTCAGGACGATGTTGATCAGGATGATCTGCGACAGGGCGATCCAGAATTCGGCACTCGACAAAAGCGACACGGTGTCTCCTCGGTAAATGGTTCGGAACCACAGCGGTTCCGCCCTTTTCGAGCGTAGAGACCTGTCCTGTCACCTTTCTGCCGGCGCGCTGACAGCCGGTTGTCTGCGAGCTGTCAGTAAGCTTACAGAGCGCTGCTGCGCCGATCAGGCAGCGCGCAATGGGAAGAAGACGCTGAAGGTGTTGCCCACGCCGTCGGCGTCTTCCTCCAGCGTGATGCGCGCGCCGTGCAGCGTGGCGATCTCGCTGACGATGGCGAGACCGAGACCGCTGCCATCCTCCTGCGTGCCGAGGAGGCGGTGAAAGCGTTCGAAGATGCGGGCACGCTCCTCGACAGGGATTCGGAGGCCATCGTCGCTGATGGCCAGGCGGCATTGGTCGTTTCCGATCTGGCCGGCCTGCACGGTCACCCGGCCGCCCGACTGGCTGTAGCGGATCGCGTTGTCGATCAGGTTATTGACCAGCTCACGCAAGCGGTCCCGGTCGGCGTCGATCATCAGCGGATGATCGGCACCTTCGAAGCCGAGGTCGATGTTTCGCTTGATCGCCTGCGGCACCCACTCCATGCTCACCTCCAGGGCGTGAGCATTCAGGTCCAGCGGCTGCAATTGCATGGAGTCGAGCGCACCGGGCTCGTTGCGGGCCAGCGAAAGCAGCTGGCGCACCAGCCTCGACAGCCGGTCGGCGCTGATATAGAGCTGCGCGAGCGAATGGCGCACCCGCTGCGGATCGTTCTCCCGCAGCGCCAGCTCGATCTGGGCCTTCAGGCCGCTGACCGGTGTCTTCAGCTGGTGAGCGGCGTCCGCCACGAAGCGGTTCTGGAAATCGAAGGTGCGCCCAAGGCGTGCCATCAACTCGTTGACGTCATCCACCAGCGGCCGCACCTCTCCCGGAACGTCGTGGGTGTCGATCGGGCTCAGGTCGAGGTGCGAGCGGTCTGATACGGCACGCCGCAGCCGCTGCAGCGGCTCGAGCCCACGCGAAACCCCGAACCAGACCACCGCTGTCGCCATGACGATCAGGAGCAGCTGCGGCAGCACCACATTGGCGACCATCTCCCAGGTGAAGCGCGCTCGCTTGTTGAGCGTTTCGGCCACCTGCACCAAAACCAGCGGAGGCCCGGCGTCCGGACCGATGGGCATCCACGCCACCATCATTCTCACCGGCTCCCCGCGCACCACATCGCCGTAGAAGTCCGGCTTGGCGGTCTTTTCAACGCGCGGTGGAGGCAATTGCGCATCGCCGCCCAAATTGGCTCCGTCCTCGCCGACAACGCGGTAGAAGAGCTGGTCTTCCTGATCCAGCAACAGGATGTTGGCCGCGACCTCCGAGAGCTCGAGCCGGGGACGTGTTCCGTCGAGCTTCACATGCAGCGCGATCTCGCGTCCGATCTCGTGCAGCGCGCGGTCGTAGGCGAGGTTGGAGAACCGCAGCGAGTTCCAGTAGGCGGCGGCGGTATCGAGCACCAACAGTACGGCGAGCGGCCCGAGCAGCCAAGCCAGCAGCTTGCGCTGCAGCCGAGGCTCAGGCCTCCACATCGCTGCTGTCGATCAGGTAGCCCATGCCGCGCACGGTGCGGATCTCGCAACCGAGCGGCTCCAGCTTCTTGCGCAGCCTGTAGACGTTGACCTCGATCGCGTTGTCGCCGACCTCTTCGCCCCAGCCATAGAGATGGTTGACCATGTGCTCCTTGCTCACGACACGCCCCGCGCGCATCAGCAGCAGTTCCAGCAAGGCGAGTTCGCGCGGCGACAGATCCAACGGCCGCTTTTCGTGGAACACGCGGCGGCCCACGGTATCGAAGCGCAGCCGACCATGCTCGAGGTAGGGTGTGGACCGGGTACTGCGGCGCAGCAGCGCCCGCACGCGCGCTTCCAGCTCCGGCAGGTCGAACGGCTTGGCCAGGTAATCGTCGGCGCCCAGATCGAGCCCGCGGACACGGTCTGCGAGGGTGTCGAAGGCGGTAAGCATCAGCACGGGCGTCGTGGACTTGCGCCCCCGGAGGCGCTTCAGCACATCCAGTCCGCTCAGCCCCGGCAAGCCGATGTCCAGGATTGCCAGGTCATAGATGCCCAGGGCGAGGGCATGGTCGGCCTCCTCGCCGGTGGAGACGACGTCGACGGCATGGGCGGACTGCACCAGCGCGCGCGAAAGCGCATCCGCCAGCACCCGGTCATCCTCGACGAGCAATATCCGCATTGATTTCCTGACTGCGTGTCTCCTGGCGATGCTAACCGCAAGCCTCTTGCGCGCCAGGCCGTTTCCGGTTTCACAGAGCGCGCCATGCGTCGAGGCAGTGAGCGGCAAGTGCGGTGATCCAGAAGGGCTCATCCGGATCGAAGGCGAGTCCGAACCTGGGAGAGACGATAAAGCCTGCCCTCTCGAACGCAGACGAATCCGCGGTGCGAATGAAGGATGCAAGCACGGTGAATGGCACCGACAGATTGCCGATGTTCACCACCGGCGCTTGCATGGTGATCTCTTCCAACCTGCCGCTGTCCTGAAATCGGTAGATGACCGATTCGTAGTCGAGCTCATGGAGTCCGACGCCGTTTCGGCTCGTTCTCGTGGGCTTGCCTCGCATCTTCACCACCGCTTCTCTTGAAGACGAGAACGGTGTTTGATCGACGCTGATGAACGGGTCGAGGTTCATTCGATCACCTGCGCGGCTGCAGCGTCGGCCCGATCAGCCGCGAGACACGAACAGCACCAAGAGCCCGAACACGGCCAGTGCGTGGGCTCCCGCGCGAGTCGACTCGACAAAGGGGTAGACGAGGATGCCGGCCAGCTGCACCAGCAGCAGGACTGCCGAGGGATGACGCCGGGTCTGAGCAAGCGCTCGAAGGTAGTTCATGGGTGGTCCGTGGGCTGTTCAGAGCAGGGGCGCGAGCATCGGGCGATTTTCTACACTTGCCCAGCCGCTGGGCGAGGCGTGTGACTTGCACAACTCGTTACGACGCGCGCGGGCCCAACGTATCAGCCCTTCATCTCGCCGACAGCCACTTCCCACACCCATGAGCGGCACATCCGCACATGGCGACATGCGACGCCTCGCCTACGGTTCACCCCGAACTGGCCGCAAGCCGGTTCGTTGTCAGTGACCATTCAATGAAAGGGACCGTCACACATGAAGATGCATAACCAACACCGTATCGCGCTCGGCGCATTGCTCGCGGGTCTTCTCGCCATGAGCGGATTCGCCCAGGCACAGTCCGTCGGCGTGGGCGTAGGCGTGGGTGCCGATGTCAACACATCGGGCAAAGCCAATGCAGCGCCCAAGCAAGGCACTACGGGTGCAGGCGCCAAGGCCGGCGCGCGCACCGATGCGGGCGCGCAGACGAGGGCTGGTAGCGCAGGCGCCGGAACGGCGACCGAAGCGGTCGGCAACGCGACGAGCGGCGCCGGCGGAACCATCGGCGGCGTGGTCGGGGGCGCCACGGGTGCAGTGGGTGGCGCGACCAATGCGGTCGGCGGCGCCACGAATGCCGTGGGTAGCACGGTCGATGGCGCGGCCGGTGCCGCGGGCTCGGCCGGCGATGCACTGAAGCCCAGTGGCGCCGGCGCCAAGGCCGGCGGCAAGGCTCAAGGGTCGGGCTCGCTCGGCGTCAGCAAGTAAGCAAGAGGTCGGTCGCAAAGGCCCGCAGCGCTCGCGCGTTGCGGGCTTTTTTTTGATTGAGAATCGCGCGACATATGAAGATCGAAATCGACGACCTCTCGCGCCCCGAAATCCATGCACTGCTCGATGAGCACCTGCAGAACATGTATGCGGTGTCGCCGCCCGAGAGCGTGCACGCGCTCGATATGGCCAAGCTTCGCCAGCCCGGGATCACCTTCTGGTCTGCTTGGAACGGCTCGCTCCTGCTGGGTTGCGGTGCCCTCAAAGAACTGGATCTGGAGCATGGCGAAATCAAGTCGATGCGCACGCCCAGCGCACTTCGCCGCCAAGGCGCCGGACGCGCGATCCTCGCCCACATCATCGAGGTCGCAAGGTCTCGCGGCTATCGGCGCCTGAGCCTCGAGACGGGCCCGCAGGAGGCCTTCGAGCCTGCCCACAGACTCTACGAGAGTTTCGGGTTCGCGCGCAGCGGGCCCTTCGGTGGCTATGCCGAAGACCCGTACAGCGTGTTCATGACGATGCGGCTGTAGCCATCGTCACGTCGCCACGCGCGCGTTCGCGAAGGTGCTCGATCACTGCGTCGGCAGCGCGACCGGCGCCATCGACATCGATGTAGTGCTGCCGCGTGCGCGCGGCGGCCGCCGCGTATGCCGGCTGGGTGACGATCTCGCGCACCGCCCGCGCAACCTTCGCTTCGTCCGCGCGTCGCGGGCCGATCGCGATGGCCATGCCCTGGCGCACGGCCAGGGCCACGTTGAGTTCCTGCTCAGGCTGCAGGGGAAAGCCGACAAAGGGAGTGCCGCCGGCCATTGCCGTCTGCACGCTGCCCTGGCCGCCCATGATCAGCGCCACCGCGACGCGCGGCATGATGCGATGGCTTGGGAGGATGCCTTCCACCAGGACGTCGGAGTTCTCCAGGTCGCGCAGTTCATGGATTGTTGCGCCAACGAGCACCCGCAGGCCCGCATCACGGACGCCGGACACGACACGTCGTATGTACGCCGGCGTGCTGGACGACAGGCAGACGTAGGCCGTGGATCGCGCATCGCCGAGGAAGGCTTCCACGCGCGCGGAAATGGGCAGGTCGAGCCGGGCATAGAGCGGGCCGACGTAGCGCAGCCTCGTGTCTACCCGGTAGGCCCCGTGACCATTCGGCCTCCATGCCGACATGTCGGCGTCGGAGATGCCGAGCACCTCGGGAACGTCGGTGACCAAGGTCAGATCGCCGAGCATCAGCGCGGCCAGGCTGGGCACAGGTTCGACGCCGAGTTCCGCCGCGATCTCGTTCAGGAATGCGACCGGCCCACGCATGCGCGGCGGCCCGAGATTGGCCATCAGCTTCTGCATCGGAGCCGGCAGCCAATCGAGCTGGGGAACCGGCGACTGCGATGGTGCGGGTGCAAGGCCCTGCTCGAACACCGGTGGAACATAGGACCCGCCATGCGAAGCGGCGAGCGGGATGCCGACCACCCGCGCCGAAAGGTAAGCCGTCAGCGTGAACCCGATCACGACCATGCTGGCCGCGTGCGCACGCAGGAACTCGACCTCGCTGCGCACGCCGGCGCGCACTTCGTCCGCCGGCTGGAGCCGGGCGCCGGGCTTGCCGAGCGTGACGATGCCGGCCAAATATTCCTCGCAGCGCCGGTCGTCCATTGCCGGTGCCAGCAGCGTGTAGGGCATGCCTGCCTCGTCGAGCACGCGCGTGTAGGGGCCGCCATGCGTGGCGACGGCGATCTGTTCGCCGCGCTGCACAAGCGCGCGCGCAATGGCCAGCATGCGCGAGGTCTCGGAGAGAAAGCCGCAGTGGGGGAACAGCGCGATCATGGTGCCACCTCACTTCAGGAGTCGTCAGGCCGATCGAATATAGGTAATATATTCCCTATGGAGTTGCGCCGTCAAATTCTTAGCCTCGGACTCGAGGCCGATCGCGATGCCGAGCAGGCCGAGCGCGTCCTGCTGTTCCGGCTTCTGCTCGCCAACGGCATGGAGCTGCGCACGCGCATGGATCGGCAGCTTTCGGACAGCGGCCTCACGACCCAGCAGGCGATGGTGCTGCAGGTGCTGCAAGGTCAGGCCGAGGCGCCGACGCTCAAGCAACTGGCCTCAACGCTGGCAATGAGCCACCAGAACCTCAAGCAGATCGCCAACGTGCTCGAGCGCAAAGGCTTCCTCGAGATCACCACGGACGAGCAGGACGGCCGCGTGCGCCGCCTGCACCTCACGAAGCAGCACCATCGCTTCTGGAAGCGCCGGAACACGGACGACCACGCGAAGGTCGGGCAGTGGACAGCGGCGCTGTCGCTCGCCGAAGTTCGCGCCCTCGTGCGAGGGCTGGACAAGCTGCATCGCGCATTGATGCAATCGAGGGGTGAGCGATAGCCGGCGGCATCGCCCGAGGCGTCCGTCTCACAGCAGCTCGTTGAACACGTAGAGCACGTTGTCCTTGCAGCGGTGCCACAGCCCGCGGCGCGCCCACGCGTCGGCCTGCAGCTCGATGCAGTCGCGCGTGTCGCGCTCGAAGATCTCCTCCAGCTGCGCGGCCAGCGCCTCGTCGCGCAGGCCGAGCGTGATCTCGTCGTTGGTCTCGAAGGAGCGGTCGTCGAAGTTGCTCGAACCGATGGCGCACCAGGCGCCGTCGATGGTCATCACCTTCTGGTGCAGCAGGCACTTCTGGTATTCGAAGATGCGCACGCCGCCGGCCAGCAGCAAATGAAAGTTGCGGTGTGCGGCGTGCTGCACCATGGGCATGTCGGAGGCCTCGGTCGAAGGCACCATCACGCGCACGTCGACCCCGCGCTGCGCCGCCTCGCACAGCGCGTCGATGGCCTCGCGGTCCGGCAGGAAGTAAGGGTTCTGGATGCGGATGCGCTTGCGCGCGACGCACACCACCAGGTGGTGCAGGATCTTCACCGCCGGCGGCGAGCCTTCGGGCTTGAGGCTCGCGACATGCACCGCCACCTCGCCCACGCGCTCCAGCGGCGGGAACACCGCGTCGCCGACGAACAGCTCGCCGGTGTCTTCCACCCAGTTCTCGCTGAAGGCGGCCTGCACCGCATGCACGATGGGCCCGCGCAGGCGCACGCCGAGGTCGCGCACGTGCTCACGGTCTTGCCCGTCGCCGAGCCAGCCGTCGACGATGCAATGGCCGCCGACCAGCGCCACCTTGCCGTCGACCACCACCAGCTTGCGATGGTCGCGGTCGTTGAAGACGCCGATGTTGCGCACGTGGCGCGGGTGGTGCATCGCGAGCCGGCAGCCGGCCTCGCGCAGGCGGCGCGAGGCGCCCTCGCCCATCTTCTTGCCGCCATCGGCGTCGACCAGCACGCGCACCGGCACGCCGGCGCGGCGGCGTTCGACGAGCGCATCGACCAGGCGCGTGCCGAGAACGCCTTCTTTCCACAGGAAGGTCTCGAAGTGCACCGAGCAGGTGGCGGCGCGGATCTCTTCGAACATCGCGTCGAAGAAGGCACCGTTCGCCAGCAGCTCGACCGCGTTGCCTTCGTAGATCGTGCCTTGCGTCAGACCGGACAGCGACGGCATCAGTTCGGTGATCGGCGCATCGCAGTCGATTACGAGGCGTGGATCGCGGTGCCGGCGGATCGACCAGATGACGAGCCCGAGCAGGACGACCAGGAGCGCCAGCACGAAGGCGAGTGCCGAGGGCCACGAGAGCGTTGCCAGGAAACCATCGCTCATGTAGCCCTTTCGCAGAATGCCGGTGCGCGGGATCGTAAGCGCTGGACCGGCACCAGGCCCTGGTCTTCGATCAGCGGTAGCCGGCCTCGTTGGCGTTGTGGATGATCCAGATCAGGTTGCCGCTGGAGAAATCGCCCATGCCGCCGCCGGCGAAGATGAGGCGGCCCTGGCCCTTGTAGGTCATCTCGAAGCGATGCCGGTCGGCGCCGAAGTAGAAGGGGATCCAGGCCTTGCCCGTGATGTAGGCGCCCTGGTCGGTGGGCGGGCCCGCGAGGTCGGTCACCTGGCGCGCCGGCATGCCGATCTGCAACTTGCTGAACTTGCTGTTGGGCGCGGGGTTGCCGGTGATCTCGCCCTCGTAGTCGTTCAGGCCCTTCACGGTGCGGCCGCTGCCGGCCTCGACCTTGGATGAATCGACCACGTTGCCTTGCGCGTCCATGCCGGCCTTGGCGACGCCGCCGCTCGAACGGGCGGGTGCTGCCGGTTGCGGTGCGGGTGCCGCGGCAGGTGCCGGCGCTGCGGCCGGTGCCGCGGCAGTCCTGACGGGCTCTGGCGGTGCGCAGCGTTCGAGGTCGACGATCTTCTGCTTGGCCCTGGTCACGAAGCGATAGCCGCTGACCTTGGTGCTGATCTCGCCGCCTGCGAAGCCGGGGGCGGCGGTCCTGCAGCGGAAGTAGATCGCATCCGTGTCATCGACCTCGTAGTGCCCGGCTGGCACCCCGCGGCCCTTGGCCTTGGCCTTGGCAAGGTTCAGCGCCACGGTCTTGCCGACCAGCTCCTGCCTGACGCGCTTCTCGTTGCCGTTGCCCAGCACGCCGGTGAGCTCGCCGTAGCTCATGCCCTCGGGCACCGGTGGCGCGGGGGGCGCGGCCGGTGCCGGTGCCGCCTGGGTTGCCGGCGCCGGAGCGGCGGCTTGAGAAGAGGTGCGGGACTGCGTCGAGCAGCCCGCGGCCAGCACCACGATCGCGGCCGTCATGGCCAGGGTGGAAAAAGGGATCCTCAAGGTCACGGTCGAAACTCCATTGTTGATATTGATGGCCGCGTTCGAGCGGCTCGGCATTCTGGCCGACGATGGGAAATGCGTTAGCATCTTTTTCCCACCCCCCTCCCCAGCCAACGCACCGCCAGCGGTGCGCAGCCAACAACCATCGTGATGGGACTCGCCGTCCCTGTTGTTCATGCTGCGCGCCCCGCTGAGACGTCTCTGGCTCAGGATTCACCGCTGGATCGGCCTCTCGCTCGGTCCGCTGCTCGCCCTCACCGCCTTGCTCGGCGCGATGCTGGTGGTGGCGCTGCCGCTCGACCGCTACGCCCATCCCGCCTTCTTCGTCGCACGCACGGCCGGTGACGCGGCGACAGCGGCGCTGCCGCTCGAGTCGCTGCGCCAGCGCCTCCTGGTCGAGTTCGGCCCGGACACCAACCTCACGCTGCGCCCGCCGCGCAAGCCCGGCGAAACGCTCTGGGTGATGGTGCGCGGCAAGTGGGAGGGCACGCTCTACCTCGACCCCGCGACCGGCGCAGAACAAGGACGGCGCGGCACGCACGAAGGTGCGTACAACCTGCTCTTCGAGCTGCACAGCAGCCTGCTCCTGGACGACGCCGGCAAGGGCATCCTGGCCTGCGCTGCGCTGGCCTATCTGTTCCTTCTGATCACCGGCCTGGTGCTCTGGTGGCCGACGCGCTGGCCGCCCTCGTTGCGCATCACGCTCCATCGCGGCCTGCTGCGCGGGCTGTTCGACCTGCACCGCACCGGCGGCGCGGTGCTCGGGCTGCTGATCGCCGTCTCGGTAGCGACCGGCGCCTACATGGCCTGGCGGCCGCTGGGCAACTTCATCTCCACCGCGATCGGGCAGCAGCCCGTCAAGCCGCCCGTGGTGCCCAAGGGAGCGCCGGCCGGGGCGCAGCTTTCGCTCGACGAACTCGTGGCCCGTGCGCAGCAAGAGCTTCCGGGCCAGCCGATCGGCTACATGCACGTACCCGCCAAGGCCGACCGTCCGTTGCGCGTGCGCTTCCGGCTTGCCGACGATCCGCATCCGAACGGCATCAGCTCGGTCTGGCTGCATCCGCGAACGGGCGAGGTGCTGGCGGTGCGCCGATGGCAGGAGCTCGACGCCGGCAACGGCGCGGTGGCGGTGATCTATCCGCTGCACACCGGCGTGCTCGGCGGGCCGGTGCACGAAGCCGTCACTGCCCTGCTCGGCCTCGCGCTCGGCGGCCTCGGGCTGAGCGGCGTCTGGCTCTGGTGGCGCCGGCGCGCCGTGGCCGGCGCCGCCCGCAGCAACGCACTTTCCAGCCGCACGACGTCCTGAGCCAGGCCGTCCTGCGTCGCCAGTTTTTTATTCGAAGGAGAAGCCTTGTCCCCCCCAAAAACCCGCGTGGCCATCGCCATCGCGCTGCTTCAGATCAGCCTGCAAGCCCTTGCTGCCGAAGCCGATGCGTCGCCCGGCGCGCAGCTGGAAACGGTCACCGTCACCGGCGACTGGCTCGGCAGCCCCAGCGAAACCAAGGTGCTCGAACATCCCGGCGCACGCACCATCATCGAACGCAAGCAGATCGAGGAAAGCGGCTCCACCAGCGTGCGCGACGTGCTGCGCCAGATCCCCGGTGTGCAGGTGCAGGAGAGCAACGGCACCGGCGGCAGCGACATCTCGCTCAACGTCGGGGTGCGCGGGCTGACGTCCCGGCTGTCGCCGCGTTCCACCATCCTGCTGGACGGCGTGCCGCTGGCGTACGCGCCATACGGCCAGCCGCAGCTGTCGCTGGCACCGCTGTCGCTCGGCAGCCTCGAGGCGGTCGACGTGGTGCGGGGCGCGGGTTCGGTGCGCTATGGCCCGCAGAACGTCGGCGGCATCATCAACTTCGTGACGCGTTCGATTCCCCGGCAGTTCACTGCCGACGCGAGCATCGGCGTCGAGAGCGCGAGCCACGGCGGCGGCGTCAAGACGACGCCGAGCCTGTTCGTCGGCGGCACCAACGAGCAGGGGCTCGGCCTGGCGCTCCTGTATTCCGGAACGCACGGTGACGGTTATCGCAGCAGCAACGACAGCACCAGGATCGACGATGTGATGCTGAAGGGCGCCTACCGTTTCTCCAAATACGACGACATCGCGCTGTCGCTGCATCACTTCGAGGGCAGCGGGCGCATGCCGGGCGGGTTGACCACGGCGCAGTACGCCGCGAACCCCTTCCAGTCCGACCGCCCCTTCGACGAATTCACCGGGCGCCGGACCGACGGCTCGATCAAGTACACGCACAACGACGGCATCAACAAGTTCGAGCTGCTCAGCTACTACACCGACTCCTTCCGCGGCAGCCACATCGAGCAGGAGGGCACCGGCGCCAGCGCCGGCCTGCGCCGCCTCACCGCGGCCCCGCGCAACTACAACACCTTCGCGGTCGAGCCCCGCTACTCGCGGCTCTTCGATTCCGGCAGCGTGGTCCAGGAAGTCAGCGTCGGCTACCGCTACCTGAAGGAGTCGAGTTCGGAAGTGGCGACGCGCAGCGCGTCCTACCGGCCGCGTCCGGGTTTCGATGCCTACACGCTGGCCTCGCCGACTTACCAGACCAGCGCGGGCGGCACGACCGCGCATGCGTTCTACATCGACGACCGGATCGACTTCGGCAACTGGACCGTCACGCCCGGCGTGCGCTACGAAGCCATCCGCACGCACAACGACGTGGTGAACCTCACCGGCAGCAGGATCACCAGCACCCTGTTTCCGAAGATCGACTCCAACGAGGTGCTGCCCACGCTGTCGGTCATGTACCGCATGAACGAACGCTGGTCGCTGTTCGCGAACGCGGGCGTGTCCTTCGGACCGCAGCAGTACGCGCAGCTCGCTCAGGCCACGGAGGGCCTGCACCCCGAAAAGGCCAACACCTACGAGATCGGCACCCACTACAAGGGCGAAGCCTGGAGCTCCGAGCTGACGCTGTTCAACATCGACTTCGACAAGGAACTGCAGCTGGCCCGCTCGATCGTGGGCGAAGGCACGTGGACCGACCTGGGCGCGACACGGCATCGCGGCCTGGAAGCGGCGATGCGCTACGAGCTCGGGGCGCTGAACGCCGCGCTCAAGGGCTTCTCGGTCTATGCGACCTACACCTACACGCAGGCCATTTCCAAGGCCGGCGTCTTCGCCGGGCGCGACCTGCCCTTCTACTCGCGCCAGGTGGCATCGCTCGGCGCTCGCTACCAGCGCGGTCCCTGGACCTTGAATGCGGACGTGTTCGCGCAGTCCAAACAGCGCTCGCCCGGATCGCCCGACGCGGGCGCCCAGTACGTCACGCTGGAAGATGCGAGCGGGCGGCTCGGTGACATTCCCGGCTACGCGACCGTGAACCTGCGCGCGGGCTACGACTTCGGCTCGCAGCTCAGCAACCTGAAGCTGGCCGTCGGCGTGAAGAACCTGTTCGACCGCCGCTACTACACGCGCTCGGTCGACAACAACGGCGGCAAGTACGTCGGCCAGCCGCGCACGCTGTACGTCCAGGCCTCAGTGGCGTTCTGAGCTCAATCGAGCGCCCGGGATCCTTCGACGCAGGCCTTCGCCCGCCCGAAGGACCAGCCGAGGTTGATGCCCGCGGCCGCCAGCAGGATGGCGGCCACGCCGAGCATCTGCACCGGATGCAGCCGATTGTCGAAGGCCACGAAGTCGACGACGATCGCGACGATGGGGTAGACGAAAGACAGTGCGCCCGTCACGTGCGTCGGCAGTTTCTGTATCGCGCCGTAGAGCAGCACAAACACGAGGCCGGTGTACACGGCACCCATGATGAGGAAGTTGCCCCACGCCTGGCTGTCGGTGGGGAGCTCCGACCAGTGGGCGAAGGGCGCCAGCATGAGGATGCCGACGCAGACCTGGATGAGCGCGATCAGATGCGGCGGCGTGCCGGTGAGCTTCTTGGTGATGATGGCGGCCAGCGCATAGAAGAAGGCCGCGCCGAGCGCCAACAGAATGCCGGTGAGATAGCCGGTGCCGGCGTAGTCCGCATCGGACTTGGCCTGCACGATGAGCAGCACGCCGATGAAAGCCAGGCCGAGCCACATGAACTTGTTCGCGGTCAGCCGCTCGGAGAACAGCAACGCGCCCAGCAGGACCAGCATGAAAGGCTGGGTGTTGTAGACCGCCGTGGCGATGGAGATGGAGGCGCGCGAGAACGAGGCGAAGATCAGCACCCAGTTGAGCACGATGGCCGCACCGCCGAGCGCGGCCCAGCCGATGAGCCGAAGCGGGAGCTTGCCGCGCAGCATGCCCATGGCCGCGCAGACGATCAGGAGCGTCGCGGCGCCGAAGACGCAGCGCCAGAACAGCAAGTCGATGATCTGCAGACCCGATTGCACGACGAACCATCCGATGGTTCCGGAAATCACCATGGCGGCGGTCATCTCGACCGTGCCGCGCGTCCTGTTCTTCATGCCAGCCCGTTCAAACTCAAGCGGCCGAGAATGCCACGAGATGCCGGCCTTGTGCGGATGAAGTTCTCTATCCCGCAGCCTGCGCAGGCAAAACGAATACTTCCATTTTTAAGTTTTGATGAGGAGCTGATTCGATGCGTTCATTCCGTTGGCCGGCCCTGGCGCTGGCGCTGCTGTCCGGCCTGGCGCAGGCCTCCGTCGGCCTGGGCGAAATCCCCGCCACGGCCGACGACGGCCCGGTCACGCTGTACTACCCGTCGGGCGACGAGGCCCGGCCGGTCCAGCGCGGGCGCTTCACCCTGACGCTGGCGCCGCAGGGTATGCCGGCGCGCGGGAATGGCCGGCTGGTGGTGATCTCGCATGGCTCGGGCGGCTCGCCCTGGGTGCATGCGGACCTGGCGCGCAACCTGGTGGAAGCCGGCTTCGTCGTCGCCATGCCCGAGCACCGGGCCGACAACTACAGGGACGACAGCGACCCCGGCCCCGACAGCTGGACGATGCGGCCGGCCGAGGTGTCGCGGGCCATCGACGCGGTCGGGCGCGACGCGCGCTTCGCGCCGCTGCTGAAGCTGGACAAGGTCGGCGTCTACGGCATGTCGGCCGGCGGCCACACGGCCTTGAGCATGGCCGGCGGACGCTGGTCGCCGGCGGGCTTCAAGCAGCATTGCGAGGCGCACCTGGTGGAGGACTTCCAGTCCTGCGCCGGCCTGATCACCCGGCTGACCGGCGGCATCTTCGACGGCGTGAAAAAGTGGGCCGCCCTGGCCGTGATCCGCCATCGCTTCGACGATGCCGCGCCGCGTTCCCACACCGATGCGCGCGTGGCCGCCGTGGTGGCCGGCGTGCCCTCCTCCGCCGACTTCGACATGGCATCGCTGGCCGTGCCGCGCGTGCCGCTGGGGCTGATCACCGCGCAGCAAGACCGCTGGCTGGTGCCGCGCTTCCACAGCGACCGGGTGCTTGAGGCCTGCATGCCGCGCTGCGAACACATCGCCGACCTGCCCACCGGCGGCCACGGCGCGCTGCTGTCGCCGCCGCCGCCGGGGCTCACCGGCCTTGTCGGCGAGATGCTCAACGACCCGCCGGGCTTCGATCGCAGCGCGATGCCGGAGGTGGACCGCAAGACCACCGCCTTCTTCAGCCGGCACCTGCTGCCTTGATCCGCACCGTCCAGCACACAATGCGCCCATGCTCAAAAGGTCACTTCTGCCCGCGCATATGTGGGTGCTCGTCGCGGTGTACTTCGTCGCCAGCCTGGCGCACTTCGCCCACAACGCCGAGTTCATCGCCTTCTATCCCAACATGCCGAGCTGGCTCACCCGGGAGCAGGTGTATCTCGCCTGGCTGGCCGTCAACAGCCTCGGCATCGCCGGTCTGCTCGTCGCTCGGCTGGGGCTTCGTGCGCTCGGCGTGCTTCTTGTCGGCGCGTACGGTGCCCTCGGGCTCGGCGGCCTCGGCCACTACACCCTTGCGCTCTGCTCCGAACACACGCTCGCGACCAACGCGACCATATGGTCCGAAGCTGCCAGCGGGTTCATGCTGATGCTCGCTTCGGCACTGCTGCTTGCGCGTCGCATCGCCGAGTCTCGTACTTGACGCTTTCTCCGCGGCGCATCAGGAAGCCAGCCTCTTCATCTCCGCATAAAGGTCCGTCTTGCCCTCGAAGCCGATGCCCGGAAGCTCCGGCAGCACAACGTAGCTGTTGTCGACCTTGACGCCATCGGGAAAGCCACCGTAAGGCTGGAACAGGTCGGGGTAGGACTCATTGCCTCCCAGGCCCAGGCCGGCCGCGATCGCCAGGGACATCTGGTGACCGCCATGCGGGACGCAGCGCGACGCAGACCAGCCGTTTTCCTTCAGCATCTCCAAGGTCCGCAGGTACTCCACCAGGCCGTAGCTGAGTGCGCAGTCGAACTGCAGATAGTCGCGGTCGGGCCGCATGCCGCCGTAGCGGATCAGGTTGCGTGCGTCCTGCATCGAGAACAGGTTCTCGCCGGTGGCCATGGGGCCGCGGTAGTGCTGGGCGAGCTCGGCCTGCAGCGCATAGTCCAGCGGATCGCCGGCTTCCTCGTACCAGAACAGGTCGTACTCCGACAGCGCCTTCGCGTACTCGATGGCGGTCTTCAGGTCGAAGCGGCCGTTGGCGTCCACCGCAAGCTTCTGGCCCGGCCCGAGCAGCCTGAGCACCGCCTCGATGCGCTTGCGATCCTCGGCCAGCGAAGCGCCGCCGATCTTCTTCTTGACGACGGAATAGCCGCGGTCCAGGTAGCTGCGCATCTCGCGCTCCAGGCCCTCGACGCCCTGGCCCGGCCAGTAGTAGCCGCCGGCCGCGTAGACGAAGACCTTGCGCTCGGCGCGGCCGGAGCCGTAGCGCTCGGCGAGCAACTGGTACAGGGGCTTCTGTTCGATCTTGGCGACCGCATCCCACACGGCCATGTCGATGGTGCCGACCGCGACCGAGCGCTCGCCATGCCCGCCGGGCTTCTCGTTCGTCATCATGGCGGCCCAGATCTTGTGGGGATCGAGGTTGTCGTGCTTGTCGTCGATCAGCGAGGCGGGGTCGGCCTCCAGGATGCGGGGGCGGAATCGCTCGCGGATGAGCGAGCCCTGGCCGTAGCGGCCGTTCGAATTGAAGCCGTAGCCCACCACCGGCTTGCCGTCGCGAATCACGTCGGTGACCACGGCCACGAGGCTCAGGGTCATCTTCGAGAAGTCGATGTAGGCGTTGCGGATGTTGGACTTGATGGGCTTGGTCTCTTCTTTGATGTCGATGATCTTCATGGTCGAACTCGATCAGGGTTAGCGCGGCAGCGAGGAGCCGCCGCAGATCTGGATGTCCTGGCCGGTGATGGCGCCGGCTTGCGCAGACAGGAGAAAGCCGACGAGTGCGGCAATCTCGTCTGGCCTGATCAGGCGGCCGATCGGCGGCAGCACGGGCGCTTCCGCGGCGCGCGAAGGGTCGGTGGTCATCGCGGTCTGCGTGGCCGCCGGCGACACCACGTTCACCGTGACGCCGCGCGCGGCCACTTCCGCCGCCCAGCTGCGCGCCAGCGCGACCAGCGCTGCCTTGGACGCGGCGTACTGGCTCCGGCCGGCCTTGCCCTGCGCGACGCGGCTGCCGACGAGGACGACGCGGCCATGGCCTGCCGCTGCCATGGCCGGCACCAGCACGTCGGCGATGCGCGTGGCGGCGTCGACGTGCAAGCGCCACATCAGCTCGCCGTCGGACGGGTTCAGGCTTCCGATGGCGCCGACGCGCAGCACGCCCGCCGCATGGACGAAGGCCGTGACGCCGGCCGCCCGCCGCGCCGCCTCGTCGGTCGCGGCTGCGTCCGAGAGGTCGACCTCGACGGCCGTGAACGCGGCGTGCGCGATGGCCGGCGCAGATCGATCGAAACCGGTGACTTGCCACCCGGCCGCCAGCAAGGCCTGCGCGATGGCGAGGCCGATGCCGGAACTGCTGCCGGTCACGAGGGTACGCGGGCTATTCGGCACGGATGTTCGCCTCGGAGATGATTTTGGCCGAACGTGCCATGTCTTCCTTCTGGAAGGTGGCGAAGTCGGCGATGCTGCCCGGCGTCAGCAGCAGGCCCTGGACGGTGAGCTTGTCCTTGATGTCGGGCGCTTCCAGCGCCTTGTTGATCTCGGTATTCAGCCGCTGCGCGATCTCCTGCGGCATCTTTGCCGGCGCCCACATGCCGTACCAGCTGTAGAACTCGTAGCCGGGCACGGTCTCCGCGACCGTCGGCGTGTTGGGCATGCTCGCGATGCGCGTCTTCGAGGTCACGGCCAGCACCTTCAGCATGCCGCTCTTCGCGTACTGCGTCGAGCCGAGCACCGGGTCGACGAAGCCGTCGATCTGGCCGCCGATCAGGTCCTGGTAGGCGGGGCCGGAGCCCTTGTAAGGCACGACCAGGTAGTCGATGCCGCTCGCGCGCTTGAGCAGCTCGGTCGACAGATGGCCTGCCGAGGCCGGCGAGCCGATGGCGAAGCTCAGCTTGCCGGGGTTGGACTTCGCATGCGCGATCAAGCCCTTGAGGTCGTTCACCGGCAGGTTCTTGTTGACCGCAACGGAGAGCGGCGCCTTCGCGACCAGCGCGACGGGCTGGAAGTCCTTGTTGACGTCGTAGGGCGTCGTCTTCACCACCATCGGCGTGGTGGTGAAGGTCGACGGGCTGAAGAGGACCGTGTAGCCGTCGGGCGCCGCGCGGGCGACGGCCGCCGAGCCGATGGCGCCGCCGGCGCCGGCGCGGTTGTCGACGACCACGCTCTGGCCCAGCTGCTCGCCGAGCTTCTGCGCCAGCATGCGGCCCACCGTGTCGAGCGTGCCGCCGGGCGGGAACGGAATGATCATCGTGATGGGCTTGCTCGGCCAGGCCTGGGCGCCGGCGGCGCCTGCGAGGGCCAGCAGCGTGGCGGACAGTGCGCAATGCGCGAATTTTCTGCGTTGCATGGCAGTCATCCTTGAGTCTCGCCGCGCGCTCAGCGCTTCAGCAGACCCGCGTTGTCGAGCGCGGCGCGCAGCGCCTGCATCTCGGCCTCGCTCGGCGCTTCGGTCGGCGGGCGGGCGGTCGGGTCCTTGATGACGCCGGCGAGATACATACCGGCCTTCATGCGCGCATGCGCCTCGCCCGTGGGCTCGCCGCCGCCATACACCGCGTCCTTCAGCGGCGTGATCAGGGCCTGGACCTTCATGGCCTTCTTCAGGTCGCCGGCCTTGACCGCTTCCCAGAGATCGTTGATGAGGCCGGGAATGAAGGTCGCGAAGCCGACCAGTGCACCGTCGACGCCCTGCACCATCGACGCCAGCAGGTATTCGTCATGGCAGGTGAGGATGGACTTGGAGGCATCGGCCTCGCGAATCGCCTTGATGTCGCTTGCGTACTTGTTCATGTCGCGCTGGCCGACCTTGAAGGCCTGCACGTACGGCAGCTTCGCCAGTTCTGCCAGCGTGGCGGACGAATAGGCGGCCCGCGTCCAGGCGGGATACACGTGGGCCACCAGGTCCAGGCCGGCCTCCGAGATCGCCTCGAAGTAGTCGGCGACGTGCCCGGCGCGGAAGCCGAAGCGCAGCCAGTGGTGCGGCGGCATCACGTCAAGTGCGCGGGCGCCCGCGTCGCGCGCCATGCGCGCATGCTCCTTGGCTTCCAGCAGGCCTTCGCAGACGATCGAGGAGATCACCGGGAGCCTGCCCTCGAGCTCGCTGGCCACGATGCGCGTGACCTCCGCGCGCTCCTTCGCCGTCAGCGAGAACACCTCGCCGGTGTGGCCGTTGGTCATGACCGCGACCACGCCGGGCTGCTCGGCCAGCCAGGACGCATGGCGTCGCAGCTCGGGCTCGTCGATGCGGAAGTCGCGCGTGAAGGGGCAGGCGATGGCAGGAATGATCCCGCGGTAATTCTGGATGGTCGGCATGATGTCTCCTGGGTTAAAAACTCCTGGAACGGCGAGCAAGTCGCGTCCGAGTGGCCCCATGGTCGCCCTGCAGCGCGCCAAAGGCCAATGCCCGTTTTCTCTTCTTGTATGCCGCCAAAGCACCGCCGATGAATTTCTTGTGGCTCGAAGACTTCCTCGCCCTGGCCGCCACGGGCAACTTCTCCCGAGCCGCCGAGGAGCGGCACATGACCCAGCCGGCTTTCAGCCGGCGCATCCGCGCGCTGGAGGAGTGGCTCGGCGTGGTGCTGGTCGACCGCACCAGCCATCCGGCAACGCTGACCGAAGCCGGCGAGTGGTTCCGCTCATCGGCGCAGGAGCTGCTGGCGCGCGTGGCCCGCATGCCGGACGAGGCGCGCGCCGTCGCCGACGCGAGTTCGGCCACGCTGCGGATCGCCTCCACGCACGCCTTGTCGCTGACCTTCATGCCGGCATGGCTGCGCGGACTGGAATCCGGTGCGTCCGCCGGCCCGATGCAACTGGTGTCGGACGTGATGCAGCAATGCGAAGCACTGATGCTGCAAGGCCGCACGCAGTTCCTGCTGTGCCATGGGCATGCCCAGGTTCCCGGACGGCTGGAGGCAGGCGGCTTTCCCTCGTGCGTGGTCGGTGCCGACGCGCTGATCCCGGTCTGCGCCCCCGGTAAACGCAACACGCCGGTCCATGCGCTGCGCGGCACGGATTCGGCGCGCGTTCCCATGCTCGCCTACAGCACCGAGTCCGGCCTGGGCCGCATCATGCGCGCCGTCCTCGGCGCCAGGCTCGAGCAGCTGGCGACGAACGTGGTCCTCACCGCGCACCTCGCGACGGTCTTGAAGACGATGGCGCTCGAGGCGCGCGGTATCGCCTGGCTGCCTGTCAGCCTCATTCAAACCGAGCTGGCGGAAGAAACGCTCTTGCCGGTCGGAGACGGCAAATGGAATGTGGAGCTCGAGATCCGGTTGTTCCGCACGCCCGGACAGCTGCCGAGGGCGGCAGAAATGTTCTGGGGGGCGGCCATGCAATCGGCGCGACGCGTCTGAGCTATACGGTCCGGTCTTTGACAGCCCTGACCGCTCGGCGAGAGGACACTTCGCAACCAGGGACGATCTCGTCGCTGCATCGCATGGAGGCGCCATGAAGGTCGACACGTTTGACGAGGGCTTGGAGCACCGCAACATCCTGCCCTACGATCCCGCGTACTCCGATGTGTTCGCGCAAGTACGGCGGTACGTCCAAGAGAATCTGGAGAGCGTGGAGCTCGTTCACATTGGGAGCACAGCCATCCGCGGTTTGCGGGGCAAACCCATGGTGGATATCGCCGCCATCACGAGCCGAGAGGATCTACGCGCTGCGCAAGAGGAGTTTGAGAGGCTTGGATTTCACCGGCGTGCCGTGTGGGTGGACAAAGATGAGAAGCCGTACGTCTGCGGGTGCATTCAACACGACGGACGCAGGTTCAACATCAACATACACATCTGCCATCGGGGTGATCCGGTTCACAAGGACTCCTTGGCATTCATGGACATCCTCCATCGACGTCCAGACCTGCGTAGGAAGTACGAGGAAGCCAAGGATCATGCTCACATGATCGATCCGGTCAATCCAGAGGTCTACAACCGGGAAAAAGAGGCTGTGATCAAAGAGATACACGCACAGATCGGGCTGGCGTAGAGGCGGGCCGGTCAGCGTGTTGCGAGACCGGCGGAGCAACCGGTAGCGGCCGACCGCGGGAAGTTGCTGGCAAACTCGACTTCTCCTTGCTCTCACTGGTACCGGTATGCGCGTGAAACCTTCCTTCTTGGCCATCGCGCTGGCTCTGGCAATTCCCGCCATCGCACAGCCCGTAGACCAGGCGGACAACACCGATTGCAAAGCTAAGGAAGCTGCGCTCGAGCGGGACATCGACATCGCCCGCTCCAAAGGCCAAATGCTGCGCCGAAGGCAGCTCGCCGAGGCGTTGGCCGCACTGCAAACTCGTTGCAAGGCGGTCGCCGCCCCGGAGCAAAGTCGCACAGCGCGCATCGAGAGGCTGGAGCAAGAAATCCGGGAACTGCGGCTGGAACTCAACCGTGCAGAGGAGCAATTGCGCGAGTTGAAGCACGGAGGGCCGTAACGGCTCGCCGCGCATCCGTTGGGGAGAGCCCAGCTACGAGCGGACGGCGGCCCCTGCTTTTTCTCAGGTGATTCGTCGATTCCATCACGCAACGCGTTGCGCTGGTTGGGGCAAACTGATCGCATGTTCAGAGCGCTGCTTCTTCTCCTTGTTGCCCTAGGCCCGCTCTGGCTCATCTACACGTTCGGCTTCTGGCTGCTCATCGCGTTCGTCGCGCTCACCGCCGCAACCTTTGTGTTTTCAACTGGGCAGGCGCGAGCATCCGAAGCGACTCAGGGTGGTCGGCTAACCGGCTATCACACCACCGAGTTTGCGAACTTCTAGGCAGGGCAAAGGCGCACATGCCCCGCATCATTCCAGCGCTGGTCCTGGGGACGGCTTAGAGCCCGATAGCGTCGGTGCGCGGTGTGGCAGGATGCGGGCCTTCGACAAACCGGCACCGGCCACATGTCCCTGACACTCCTCTTCCTGCAGCTCACCGTCATCCTGGTCACCGCTCGGACCTGCGGCCTCGTGCTTCGGGCATTCGGCCAACCGATGGTCATTGGCGAGATGGCGGCGGGGATCCTGCTCGGGCCGGTCGTGTTCGGCGCGCTGTTCCCGCAGTGGCATCAACAGCTTTTTCCCCTAGCATCGCTTCCAGGGCTGTCCTCGCTAGCGACCGTGGGGGTCGTGCTGTTCATGTTCATCGTCGGCGCCGAGTTGCGCGCGCCCAGCGGCATGGGGGCGCAGTTCAGGGCTGCGGGCTGGGTCGGCGTATCGAGCATGGTGCTCCCGATGGTCCTGGGCCTGGCGATCGCGCCGGTCTTTCATCCTGCGCTCGCACCGCAGGGTGTGGAATTCTGGCCATTCGCGCTGTTCCTCGGCGTGGCACTGTCGATCACCGCGTTCCCGGTGCTGGCCCGCATCCTCAAGGACCGCAACATGACGCGCACGCGCATCGGCCAGCTGTCGCTCGGCGCCGCCGGCGTGGTGGATGCGCTGGCGTGGATTCTGCTGGCGCTGGTTGTCGCGCTGGCGAGTGCTGGCGCCGGACTGCAGGGTTTCATGCGCATCGCGATCGGCCTGGTTGTGCTGGTGACCGTGGTATTCCTCGCTGTGAAGCCGATGCTGGCCTGGTTGCTGCGCACCCACGCGCCGGACGGCGTGCCTTCGCCGATGATGCTGGCAGTGCTGCTGATCGGCATGTTCGTCTGCGCCATGCTCACTGAATGGCTGCATCTGCACGCAGTCTTCGGCGCGTTCCTCTTCGGTGTTGCTCTTCCGCGCGACGACCGGCTTCTGCACGCGCTGGCCGAGCGGATAGAGCCACTGTCGATCGTCGTGCTGATGCCGATCTTCTTTGCGCTGGCTGGGCTGGGAACCAGTGCCGGCGCGTTCGCGAACAGCGGCCTGGGCATGCTTGCACTGATTCTGCTGGTGGCCAGCGTCGGCAAGATCGTTGGCGGCGCGGCCGGTGCGCGGATGTGCGGCTACGGCTGGCGGGAGAGCCTGGCGACGGGATCGCTGATGAATTCACGTGGCCTGATGGAACTCATCGTGATCAAGGTCGGGCTTGACGCTGGACTGATCGGGGCCGAGTTGTTCACGATGCTGCTGGTGATGGCTCTGGTCACGACGGCCGCGACAGGCCCGCTACTTTCGTTGATCGCCCGGAAGAGCCCGAAGCCGATCGATCGGCCGACGAGCGCCTAGACCGCGCCCGGAGGCGCGGTGACGGACTTGTCATCGCGGTCGCATGCGGCGTGCATGAGGCCGGAAGCCAGCTCAATTCGAGTTGGCCGTCAACACCTTGCGGCCATTCAACGGTTGCACAGGCCGTGCATTCATCTTGTAGAGCTTCCTGAACGCGGCAAGCTGCGAGGCGGAGAGCTCGACTGGCGTCTTCAGCACCTGCCAACGCACCTCTTCGCTGCAAGGCGGCGTCGTCAGCGATCCCATGAAGGCGTAGTAGGCACGATCGGCAGGTAGCAGATCGGCCGGGTTGATGGCGACGCCCAGCTTCAGGGTTTCGCCTTCCTTGGCCGGCAGGTGGTCGAACACGGGCTTCAGCGCCGCGTTCTCCTTGCCGGCCTTGAACAGCACCGCAATGACGGCGAGCTGTCCCTCTGCGTTCTTATGCACGAGATGCGCAACCAAGGGGTACGCCTTGCCGTCGATCTTCTCTTCGCTCGGCGTGTGGAAATGGAACTGCAGCAGCTTGTACTCGACCCCGTCGAGAGTGACCGAGCCGGCCGCGGGCAGATTCACCTGGATCGTGTGGCCGTTGTTGACCACTTCGCCGGTCTCGGCCGCGTAGGCAAAGCCGAGGGGCTTCGCGCCAGGCGACTTCTCGACCGCCCGGGTGTCGACGTTGATCGGCGATTGGTGCTTGCCTAGCTTGCAGAGCTTGAAGCTTTCATCCAACTCAGCCCAGTGGGCGGCGCTGCCGTGGCCCTGGTAGCTCCAATGGGGATGGCCTTGGGCAAAGGCCAGGGGGGCGACGCTCAGTGCACATGCCGCAGCGAGCAACAGTCTTGATTTCATGGATCCTCGTTGGGTAAACGCCGGCGATTGTAGGTACTGGCAATGAACACAGTCTTAACCGTCAAGACAGTTGCAGTGCTCCGCCGACATGCAGGCGCAATTGCGCGAAGCTTCGTCGCTGCGATGAAGTTTCAGCGCGTCACGGTCGAGCCGTAACGGGCAGAATGCGGGCCAATCGCGGTCGTCCGCTGGACTGAACATGGCTCGAAACGTAGAAATCAAAGCACGCGTGCAGGACCTTGCACGGCTAGCTGCCGTGACGGCCAGTTTTGCCGACACGGGGCCGGTCGACATCTTCCAGGATGACACCTTCTTTGCATGCCCAAGCGGTCGGCTGAAGCTGCGGGCATTCAGCGATGGGACTGGGGAGTTGATTTTCTACAGGCGCCCCGACCAGGCCGGGCCGAAAGAGTCTTTCTACGTTCGCACGCCGACCTCTGAACCGGACGGGCTCCGCGAAGCGCTGAACCTTGCCTATGGCACGGTCGGGCGAGTTGTGAAGCATCGGGTTCTGTATATCGCCGGACGTACGCGCATCCATCTTGACGAGGTTCGTGGGCTGGGTGCCTTCCTCGAACTTGAAGTGGTACTGCGGGACGACGAGGGACGCGACGACGGAACCCGCGAAGCGGCACAACTCATGGAGCGTCTCGCGATTGATGCTGCCCAGTTGGTGGAGGTCGCGTACGTAGACCTCCTCAAGCAGCACACCATGGCGGCATAACAATGTGACGGCCATCGGCCAGGACCCGACATCGGAGTGCGACACGTGACAGAGATTGAAGCGCTATTGAAGAACGGCAAGACCGCACGCGACGAGGACGTCCCCGCCGTACTCGACCAAGAGATACGGGAGGCAGAAGCAACGCTCGGCCGCTCGTTTCCGACAAGCTACCGCGAGTTCATCGCCTTCGGAGGGCTCGGCGAGCTTCGCATTCGTCACCGTGTTTTGAGGCCATCGGAGATTGTTGAGGCCAAGCGCCACACGGGTGCCACCCCAATCGTCCCATTTGCCGACAACGGATGTGGCGACCTGTACGGATGGTCGACGCTGGGTTTGGATGAACCTGGCGTGGTGCTGTGGAACCACGACGACGTGACCGTCGAGCATGTGGCGGATTCATTCGCGGCGTGGCTTTCCACCTTTCGCTTCTGAGCTGCAGTAGTCAGATTGAAGGGCCGCTTCGGAGCGACGCAGAAGTCGGCTTAGGGCCCATTACGGAAGTTCGAGAGACCAACTTCGACACCGCAAAGGAGCGTTCAACGTTTGAGCTTGGCCGCGTGAATTCATCCGATCGTTTGAGCTGTCGGCCATAGTCAGCGCCCAGCCACGTCAGAACTCCCCGAGCGTCGCACCGTTGGTCGGCTTCTGCAGCCAGTTCGCGATGTCGCCGCCCAACGCATAGGTCACCACGCCCACCATGCTGCAGGTGCTGCGCGGCACGCCGAAGTAGATGAACATCTGTCGCTGCGCCGTGAAGCCGGCGGTCGGCTCTCCGCTGCGTTCCAAGGTGCCGCGCAATTGCACGATCTTGGGTCCGCCATAGAGGCCGCCGGCGTTCGCAAGAATGTCGGTGATCTCGATCTTCAGCACAGGCGCTCCGTCGGTGCCGGACGAGCGGGCCGGAAGCAGGTATTCGTAGGGCGCGATCAACTGGTCTTGCACGGCCTGCTGCAACGAGGCCGGCACATCGCACGGATCGTCTTTCTTCGATAGCTGAAGGCCCTTGGCGGTCGTGCCATATGCGATGGCAGGCATCACCACCGTATTGCGCGCGCTGGCGGCGGCCGGCTCTGCCTGCGGCGCTGCGGGCTGACGCGAGCCGCAGGCAGCCAACAGCACGATGGTGTTCAGTACGACGAGAAGCCGTGTGGCTGCGCGCCCCGCAAATGATGGTTGGGTCATGAAGATCTTTTGAAGGAAGGGTGAGGTGCCTGACGGCAGGAGTGCACCTGCAGCCTCCCATGCATATCGGCAGAGCGCTGCAATTGTTTAGCCGGTCGATCGCGTCTTCATGGCCGCGCGCCGGTGCCTACAATCGCCGGCGTCGACCAAATGGCCGCAAGCCGTTGGCGATCAACTCGAATTGAGCCGGCTTCCGGCCTGACACACTCCAAGCATGAATACCGCGCTCCTTGTTATCGATGTCCAGCAGGGCCTTTGCGAAGGCGAGCATGATGCCTTCGAGTCGCAGCAAGTCATCCGTCGAATCAATCAGGTGGCGGACAGGGCTCGCGCCGCTGGCGCATTGGTGGTCTTCATCCAGCATGAATCGAATGCCGGCTACCTCGAGTTCGGAACGGATTCGTGGCAGCTGGCCCGTGGCCTCGAAGTGAAGGCGACGGACCTGCGCATCCGAAAGACCTCCCCTGACTCGTTCCATCGCACGGAGCTCGAGCAAGTGCTCAAGGACAACGGCGTCACGGACCTTGTCGTTTGCGGAATGCACACGGAGTTCTGCGTGGACACGACGACGCGAAGGGCTCTGGCGCTGGGCTACCCGGTGATCCTGGTCGAGGACGCGCACACGACGGAGGGGAATCAGTACCTGTCGGCGCCTCAGGTGGTTCAGCACCACAACACAACCCTCAGCAACATCAGCAGTTTTGGCCCTCGCGTTCGCCTGGTCTCGACTGCAGACTTTCGAATCGGCGCGTGAAGGTTGCGGTTTATCAAGACATGTAGATGACGCTGAAGCGCTCACAGACTACGGGCATGACTTGGCTTGGCGCTCGCCCGATGCGAGCGCACTCGCGGCCGAAGTAGGCCCAATGGACGTGGCGCCAGTACGCCAAAGACCCGTCGCCTTCGCCCTCGCTGGCGGCGAACTCGGCTGTGACCTGCTCGAAGGGCACCACCTCGATCTCCAGAGTCTCGATGACGCACGCGGGCTTGCCGTCCCAGTAAGTGACGACGCTGAGGGCGCCTGGCTTGGGTGGCGAGACGCCTGCGCTCTCGTACGTCCAGACAAGACCGGCAGTGGCACGCTTGACGCCCGCGAGCACGAGCTGCGCCAGTTCGTTGGCGCCGGCTTCGTTGTCGTGGAAGTGGAAGGCCTCGAAGAACCGGGCGGAGCGATCTTCTCCCATCTCGGTGCAGAAGTCCTGCCAGAACGCGGCGATGCTTGGTGGGATGTTCATGCGTTTCCTGCGGGTTGACTTCGCTTCATGGCCAGCGCAATCAGTTTGCGCTGGGCGGTCCGCATCTTGATGCAAGATGCCCCGCTTGGAGCGCACCGGCGTACGAAGGGGCCGACATGGCGATCATCGGAAGCGGCAGCGCCCCATGGTGCTGCGCGGCCCGGACCCGGCCCATATCAAGGCCTTCCATCCCACGCTGGTGAAGGTCACGCAGCGCTTCGAACGCCGCTGGTGGGGCTGAAGTTGCGGCTGCGCGTGCGAAGGTAGTCCGATCGATCAGAACTGGAAATTCTGATCGACAAGGTCGCTCGCAGTGATGTCGACCTGCCGCGTGCTGACAGTGCCCGCGTCACTGGTTGCCTGGATGCTGTATTTGCCCGCGGCGGCGGTGTCTGCCGTCAGCGGAATGGGAAGCGTCGTCTGATAGGTGCCCACCATGGGCGCGGCCGCCGGCAGCGCCGGCTGCGCATCGAAAAGGCCGTAGGCTCCTGTATCGAGGTTGCTCGCCGTGGCGGCGATCTCGAATGTGCGCGCGCCGCTCAGCTGCAGGGCCCGGATCGTTGCCTGCGCGCTGGCCGGGCTGACAGCCCCGGAAACCTTGCGAAATGCCGAGCTCGGCAGTGTGATGGGGGCGCCCGCGGTGGCCAGGGCCGTGCTGCCGCCGGCGGTGACCGGAACGTCCCGAATGATGCCGGTGCCGCGAGCGTTGGTCGAGGTGGGCACGATCACCACGTCCACGGTGCCCACGCTGCTGCTCTGCTCGATCGGCGACAAGGTGAAGTTGCCGTTCGCGTCCGCCACCGAAGCCTTGACCACCGTACCGTTGCGTTCGGCATAGACCCTGGCACCCGGCGCACTGCCCAACACGCCGGTCACCGAGCCGCTGACCGCGCTCGGAAGCGCCGTCACTACCGGCTTGAGGCCGTAGGTGCCGTTGCCGCGCGTCACGATCGACTTGCAGGCATCGAAGTCCAGGATCAGGTCGGTCAGCGTGTCGGCCGCCACGGTGAAGGGACGGATGATCTTGATGCCGGACTGCACCGCGCTGGGGGTGTCGAGCGGCTGCTCGACACCGCCGGTAGGCACCACCGAGTTGGCGACCTTGCCGGCCCCGTTGGCCGCGAGCACCAGGCGAATCTGCTGGTACGTGCCGGCTGCGAGCGGCGTCTGGCCAAGCGTCGTGAGCACGCCGTTGGTCAACGACAAAAGATCGATGCGTCGAGCCGGATCGACCGCGATGTCAACCCATCCGGATCCGCCTGCGTCGACGCCGGCATCGCCGTGGACCCGCACTTTCTCGACGGTGACGAAGACATTGTCGAAGCCGCAGGCGGGCGCATCTGTCATCGATACGCGCAGCGTGCCTGAAGAATTGGCAGCCGTCGTCCCGGACCCGGCCGAGAACCCGCCGCCTCCGCCGCCCCCACCTCCGCAGGCCGAGAGCACGAGGGCACTGCTCAGGGTCAGCATGCGAAGTGAGTACGCCAAGGGGTTCTTGATTTTCAGCATGTCCGGCTCTGTTGTTTCGAGGTTCAGAAGCAAATGTGAAAAAGTCACATTCGACGTCTGAATCCTACAAGGCAGGGGTGCACGCTGCAAGACAACGATGGTGTTATCAGCAGGCGATGTGGTCGTTGGTCAAGCTCCTGGCTCGTCCCGGCAACCGACAGGCTGGCCTTCGGCCGAATCCTCAATGGCATGCGAGAAAGCCCGCCACGACGTCGTTGACCAGCTCCGGATGCGTGAGCGGCCCCATGTGCCCGAGCCCGGCGAATTCGATGACGGTGACCTTGGCCAGCGTGCCGGTCAAAAGCCTGGCCACCCCGCGCGACGAAGCGGGAGACTGCCCGCCCATCATGTACAGCACCGGGAGATCGAGCGCGCGAAAGGCCCGCAGGGGCGTGGGCTCGGAGAAGAGCGCCCGGGCCCAGCCCGCGACGTTGACCATGGATGCGGCGACGGGCGCCTGGCGCGCCTCGGGCATGCCGCTCCAGCTTCCCGGGCCCATCCAGTAGTCGATGAAGCGCTGGGCGGCGGCAGCCTGGTCGCCGGCATCGATGGCCGCGGCGGCATCGGCCACGGCAAAGCGGATGCCGTTCGCCGCCTCCTGGCCTGGCGCTTCTTCTTCGAGCAGCGCGAACAGGGTCGGTTCGTACAACGCGATGGCGCGAATCCGCTCGGGGCGGGCGAGCGCCGCCATCAGGGCCACCGCGGCGCCGTAGGAGTGCCCGACCAGGAAGAAAGGTTCGCCGGCCGCCGCGAACACAGGCTCCAGGAGCGCGACCTCGTCGCCCAGCGCGACGACACGGTCAGGCGGCCAGGCAGGACTCCTGCCGGCGCCGAAGGAGTCGGGAGCGAAGACGCGGTAACTCGGCGACAGGCGCTCCATCAGCGCACGCCACTGCGCGGAAGCGCTCGCATTGGCGTGGATGCAGACGACGCCGGGCCCGGCGCCGGCTTCGCGGAAATAAGGCGGTTGCTGTTGTGGCATGGGCACCGACTGTCGTGCCGATGCGCGGCGGCGTCCTGCCCGCGCGTCGGGCATGCTTGCCCGATCGTCCGCATGTCGCTGCCGTCAACGCGTGTGGGACAGCCTCACCTCATGCCCTTCGGCCTGCGCCAGGAGCTGGGCAATCGCGTCGGCCGCCATTTCCAGGCGCTTCACGTCGCGCTCTTCGAGATCGGCGCCCGGCTCGAAGCTGAAACCGCACAGCACGCCGTAGAGGGTGCCGTCGGTGAACCGCACCGGCACGCCGATGTGGGCGCCCATGCCGTCGTAGTAGTCGGGCAAACCATTCGCGATCCGCACGCGCGTGATGTCGGGCACCAGGCAATCCATCCGGCCGTCAATGATCCGCTGGCAGATGGTTTCGTCCAGCGGGTGGAACTGCCCCGGCTGAACGATGGCCGGCGCGGTCTTCGAATCGATGTGGCGGAACACGCGATTGGCGTTCACGAACTCGCCGACGAACAGCACCTCGAGATTGAGCTGTTCGCGCACGACGCGCAGAAGACTGCCGATGCAACGCTCGATGAGGCCGGCGTCCGCATTCGCGACTGCGTCCGCTGTGATGGCGGCGATGCGCGTCTCCCAGCCCTCCGGGTTCTCCGATTCACTGTCGAAGATCGTTCTCATGTATATCCACTTTCATGAATCGATCCTAAGCGGACCCCGGCGATTTCGCGCGTGAAGAATAGCCTTGAAAGGCACAGAAACTCCGATATGGACTTGGCCCGGCACGCGGCGTAGCATCGATTCCCCCTTGGCGCCAACGTCGCGGCGACAAGTCCATGTCCCAGTGGCTTCAACGGAGGTGCGTATGAGCTATCACCTGGAAGGTCGCCTGCTCGAGGTTTGCAACTGCAATGTGCTGTGCCCCTGCTGGATCGGCGAGGACCCTGACAACGGCACCTGCGACACCATCGTCGCGTGGCGCATCGACAAGGGAACGGTGGACGGCCTTGACGTGGGCGGCAACACCATCGCAGCCGTGGCCCATGTGCCCGGCAACATCCTGGAAGGCAACTGGACCGCCGCGATCTTCGTCGACGAGAACGCCTCCAAGGCGCAAGAGGAAGCGCTGATCAAGGTCTACACCGGCCAGGCCGGCGGGCCGATTGCCGACCTCGCCAAGCTGATCGGCACGGTGGTGTCGGTGGAGCGGGCGCCGATCCGCTTCACCGTGGACGAGGGCAAGGGCGAACTCGCGATCGGCAAGAACTACTACGCCGAACTCGAGCCCTATCGCGGCGCGATGGGCGGCCTGACCACCCTCTCCGACACCGTGTTCTCGACGGTACCGGGCGCGCCGGTGTTCGTCGGCAAGGCGCCGACTTATCGCTCCAAGAACCCGGCCCTCGGTATCGATCTCGACATCAAGAACCACAACGCCCTGCAAAGCACCTTCGTCTTCGACGCATGAGCGCCGCCGCAGGCGCCGGGCGAGCGGGTCGGCTGCCCGCCGGCGCCTCCCGTCACCGCCGCGTGTTCCTGCCGCTGCTGGCCGCGCTGATTGCGCTCGCGTGGCTGGCGCTGTGGGCCTGGGCGCGCAGCCCCTACGGACGCTATCTCGAGCACGGCGACTGGACGGCATCGGGACCGGCGGCGTTCCTGTGCCGCGTCGTTCCGGCGGGCGACGTGCTCGTGCCCGCGCTGCTCTACGGCCTCGCGTGGATCCTCATGACGGCGGCCATGATGCTGCCGACCACGCTGCCGCTCTTCAACGCCTTCGACCGATTGACGGCCGAGCGCCCGGACCATGGGCGCCTGCTGGCGCTGCTCGCCCTGGGCTACATGGCGGTGTGGGGCGCCTTCGGCCTGCTGGCGCATGCGCTGCACGGCACCCTGCTGGCGCTGCTTTCCAGCGCGCCCACGCTGGCCTGGCATGGCTGGCTGATCGGCGCCGCGACCATCGCGCTGGCCGGGGCCTTCCAGTTCAGCAAGCTCAAGCACCGCTGCCTGGAGAAGTGCCGCACGCCCTTGAGCTTCGTCATCGAGCACTGGCGCGGGCAGGCGCAGGCGCGCCACGCCTTCGCGCTGGGCATGCACCACGGCCTGTTCTGCGTCGGTTGCTGCTGGGCGCTGATGCTGTTGATGTTCGCGCTCGGCACCGGCAGCCTGGGCTGGATGCTGCTGCTGGCCGCCGTGATGGCGATCGAGAAGAACTTTCGCTGGGGCCATCGCCTCAGCACGCCGCTCGGCGTCGCGCTGCTGGCATGGGCCATGGTCCTGGTGGCCGTTCATGCCTGAAGCGCGCGACGGCCCGCCCGGCCTGCAGACCCTCGCGCTCACCGTGGCCGCCATGCTGGCCTTCGCGGCCAACTCGCTGCTGTGCCGGCTGGCGCTGCAGCAAGAGGCCATCGACGCGGCCAGCTTCGGCAGCATCCGGCTGATGTCGGGCGCGCTCGCGCTCACGCTCATCGTGCGGCTGCGCACGATGCCGCCGGCCGCGGGCCGCGCCGACTGGCTGGCTGCGGCCATGCTGTTCGCCTACGTCGCCTTCTTCTCCTTCGCCTACCTCAGCCTGTCGGCGGGCACGGGGGCGCTGATCCTGTTCGGCGCGGTGCAGCTGACGATGCTGGGCGTCGGGCTGCGTTCGGGCGAGATGTTCGGACCGCTCGCCTGGTCCGGCTTCGTGCTGGCGGTCGCGGGCCTGGTCTACCTGGTCTCGCCGGGCGTGACGGCGCCGCCGCCGCTCGGGGCCGCACTGATGGCCATCGCCGGCATCGCATGGGGCGTGTACTCGCTGCGCGGCCGCGGCGTGGCCGACCCGCTGGCTGCCACCGCGCGCAACTTCTTGCGCGCGGCGCCGCTTGCGCTGCTGCTTAGCTTGGCGCTGGCGTCCCGAGCCCACGCGGACGCGGCCGGGATCGCGCTGGCCGTGGCCTCCGGCGCGGTCACCTCCGGCATCGGCTATGTCATCTGGTATGCGGCGCTGCCGGGGCTCTCGGCCATGCGCGCGGCGACGGTGCAGCTGTCGGTGCCGCTGATCGCCGCCTTCGGCGGCGTGTTGTTCCTGTCGGAAGCGATTTCGCCGCGGCTGGCCTTCGCCTCGGTCGCGATCCTCGGAGGCATCGCGCTGGTGCTGATGGCCAAGGCTAAGCGCCGAGCTTGAACAGACTGGTCGCCTCGAGGTCGAGCACGAGCAGCTCGCGCTGGTTGAACAGGCGCCAGCGCCAGCGCAGGATGCCCAGCGTGGGGCGCTTCTCCGAACGGCGCACCTGGATCACGTCGGCCACGAGTCGCAGCGAATCGCCGGGCCGCACGGGGTTCGGCCATTTCACGTGGCCGAGGCCCGGCGATGCGAAGGATTCGGAACCCGCGAGCGCCGCATCGGTGACCAGCCGCATCGCGATCGCGCCGGTATGCCAGCCGCTCGCGATCAATCCGCCGAAGGGACCTTCGGCCGCCGCCTCCGGATCGGTGTGGAACCACTGCGGGTCGTAGGCCTTCGCGAACTGCAGCAGCTCCGCCTCGGTCACGAGATAGGGGCCGGCCTCGATGACCTGGCCGGTGTGGAACTCGGCGAACTTCATCGGCCGAGCTTAGTAGGTTTCGAGGTGCAGGCGGCCTTCGCGCTTCAGGCTGGCACCGACCGTGTCCCAGTCGAGTCCGGCTTCCACCGCCACGTCGCGCAGCGCGAGCACCACGCCCTCTTCCATGCTCTTCAGGCCGCACACGTAGAAGTGGCTCTGGCTGTCCTTGAGCAGCGCGGCCAGGTCGGCGGCGCGTTCGCGCATCGCGTCCTGCACATAGCGCTTGGGTTGGCCGGGCGTGCGCGAGAACGCGAAGTTGATGTCGATGAAGTCCTTGGGCAGGGTCTGCAGCGGGCCGAAGTACGGCAGCTCCTGCTGCGTGCGTGCGCCGAAGAAGAGCATCAGCTTGCCGCCTTCGAACTTGCCGCTCTTGCGCAGGCGCCGGCGCCATTCGGTCATCGCGCGCATCGGCGCGCTGCCGGTGCCGGTGCAGATCATCACGATGTGCGACTTCGGATGGTTCGGCATCAGGAAGGAGGCGCCGAAGGGGCCGACCACCTGCACCTTGTCGCCGACCTTGAGGTCGCACACGTAGTTGCTGGCGACGCCGCGCACCGGCTTGCCCTGGTGGTCCTGCAGCACGCGCTTCACCGTGAGCGACACGTTGTTGTAGCCGGGCCGCTCGCCGTTGCGCGGACTGGCGACGGAGTACTGGCGCGCGAAGTGCGGCTTGCCGTTGGCATCGGTGGCCGGCGGGATGATGGCGATGGACTGGCCCTCCAGCACCGGGAAGGGCATGCTGCCGAAGTCCAGCACGATGTGGTGCGTCTGGTTCTCGTAGCCGGCCTCGGTGCAGTTGAAGTTGCCCACCACGGTGGCGGTGGTCGGGCTCTTCGGCGGGAACAGGTTGGTGTAGGCGTGCGCAGCCGACCAGGGCGGCGTGGTGGCGCCGTACTGTGCGGAGTTGAAGGGCACTTCGCCCGGCTCGGCCGGCGGCTGCGGCGGTGCGGCCGGCGCAGGCGCCAGCGTTTCGGCAGGCGATGCGACGCCTTCGGCTTCGAGCTGCTCGGGCGTGAGTTCGGCCGGCAGTTCGTCCCAGGTGAGCTGCTCCTCGATCGAATAGGCGCGCGCCACGGGCATGGTGCGCCAGTTGTCGATCGAGCCGGTCGGGCACGGCGAGATGCAGGCCATGCAGCCGTTGCAGACATCGGCGCGCACCACGTAGTTGCGGTCGTCGTGCGTGATCGCGTTGACCGGGCAGGTGGCTTCGCAGGTGTTGCAGCGGATGCAGATTTCAGGGTCGATCAGGTGCTGCCTGATGACGCCGATGTCGATGGTGGCCGTTTCCATTAGTCTCTCCTAAAGCCCTCCCCCTCTGGGGGAGGGTTGGGTGGGGGCACGCGGCGCTTGTCGTGGGTACGCTGCTTGCCCCCGTCCCTGCCTTCCCCCAGAGGGGGAAGGAGTCACACCGATCAGCCGAATCTCACGTACTCGAAATCCACCGGCTGCCGGTTGATGCCCATCACCGGCGGCGCGATCCAGCCGGCGAACTTGCCCGGGTCGACCACGCGGCCCATCAACGATGCCACGAATGCGAAGTCCTCGCCCGTGGGCAGCCACTCGTCCTTCTTGGCGGCCCATTCGGCCTCGTTCACCACGCGGCCTTCGGGCGACATCTTGATGCCGGCCAGGGCGCCGATCTGGCGGTTGAAGGCCTTGTGCGGCACGACCAGGCGGGTCGGGATGCCGGCCTTCTCCAGCACCTTGTTCCAGCGGCTCACGCCGGCCACCGAGTCCTTGATGAAGTCGTCGCGCAGCACTTCGTTGAGCGCATTCAGCATCGGCACGTCCTTCTCGACGAGCTGGCCGTTCTGCACCTCGAGCACCTTGTAGGTCTGGCCCTTGAGCACGTGGTCGTCACCTCGCTTGCCTTCCTCGTAGCGGCCCTTCAGGCCCGAGCTGTAGAAGGTGGCAGCGTTGCTCGACTGGTCGGCGCCGAACAGGTCGATGGTCACGCTGTAGTGGAAGTTGAGGTAGCGCTGGATCGTGCCGAGGTCGATGGCGCCGGCCGCGCGCACCTTCTGCGGGTCGTCGGTCTTCAGCTCGTTCATCACCTGCGCGGTGCGCTGCAGCACGCGCGAGACGCCGCTCTCGCCCACGAACATGTGGTGCGCTTCCTCGGTCAGCATGAACTTGGTGGTGCGTGCCAGCGGATCGAAGGCGCTCTCGGCCAGGGCCGACAGCTGGAACTTGCCGTCGCGGTCGGTGAAGTAGGTGAACATGAAGAAGGCCAGCCAGTCGGGCGTCTTCTCGTTGAAGGCGCCGAGGATGCGCGGGTTGTTCTCGTCGCCCGAGGTGCGCTGCAGCAGCGCCTCGGCCTCTTCGCGGCCGTCGCGGCCGAAGTGCTTGTGCAGCAGGTAGACCATGGCCCAGAGGTGGCGGCCCTCTTCCACGTTGATCTGGAACAGGTTGCGCAGGTCGTACATGCTCGGCGCGGTGAGGCCCAGGTGGCGCTGCTGCTCGACCGAGGCCGGCTCGGTGTCGCCCTGCGTGACGATGATGCGGCGCAGGTTGGCGCGGTGTTCGCCGGGCACGTCCTGCCAGGCCTTCTCGCCCTTGTGATCGCCGAAGTGGATCTCGCGGTTGGCATCGCCCGGGTTCAGGAAGATGCCCCAGCGGTAGTCGCGCATCTTCACGTGGCCGAACTGGGCCCAGCCCTGCGGGTCGACGCTGACGGCGGTGCGCAGG
Source organism: Variovorax sp. LjRoot84 (assembly GCF_964254305.1). Taxonomy (NCBI): domain Bacteria; kingdom Pseudomonadati; phylum Pseudomonadota; class Betaproteobacteria; order Burkholderiales; family Comamonadaceae; genus Variovorax; species Variovorax sp. LjRoot84. The sequence goes on along the minus strand of NZ_CAXUTE020000001.1, from coordinate 118,982 downwards.
TAGACCTCGTAGTTGGTCGAGCCGTCGGGGCCGACGTCGTCCCACCAGTTGATGAAGTTCGGCTGCCAGCCTTCGAGCGCGCGCTGCAGCGTGCGGTCTTCGCCGAGGTTGACGTTGTTGGGGATCTTCTCGCTGTAGTTGATCGTGCTCATGGGGGCTCCTGCTTGGATGGAAATCCGAAAATCCGTTCGGCCTGAGCTTGTCGAAGGCTCGCGGGGGGCTTCGACAAGCTCAGCCCGAACGGTCGGGGTGGACTCAGACGCGGTTGAGATCGAAGCCGGCTTTTTCGCCGGTGCCGTAAACCTTGAGGGCACCCTTCTCGCCGACGGCGTTCGGGCGGTTGAAGATCCAGTTCTGCCAGGCGGTCAGCCGGCCGAAGATGCGCGTGGCCATGTTCTCCTGGCTGGCGAAGCGCAGGTTGGCTTCGAGGCCGGTGAGCGCGTCGGGCGACATGGCGGCGCGCTCCTCGATGGCGATGCGGATCTCGTCCTCCCAGTCGATGTCGTCGGGCGCGGCGGTGACGAGGCCGAGCTTGAGCGCCTCGTCGGCGTCCAGCGCGCGGCCGACCGCGCCGCGCGCGGCCTCCATCGGCGCGGCCTCTTCGTAGAAGCGGCGCTGCAGGCGGCTCTGGTCGTTGACCATCGGGAAGAAACCGAAGTTGAACTCGTCCAGCGTGATCTTCGGTGCCCGCTCGGCATCGTCGGGCAGCGCGAGCATGTAGGCGCGGTCGGCCGCGAAGGCGATCTCGGCCAGCGTGCCGGCGAAGCAGGAGCCGGATTCGACGAGCGCGAACAGGCTGCGCGAGGAGACGTCGAGCCGCGCCAGCGTGCGGCGCAGCGCGCCGATGGTTTCGCGCACCAGCCAGTGGTCCTTGTGGGCGAGCATGGTCTTGTCGCTCGCGAGCACGGCTTGCGCATCGCCCTCGGTCTTGAGCAGCCAGGTGCCGATGTCGAGCTCGTTGGTGCGCAGGTTGAGGATCGCGTCGTCGAGCTGGCGCGCCATCGCGAGCGGCCACCAGGCGGCGCCGGCGGCTTCGATCGCGGCGATGTCGGCCGGCTGCGCGCCCTTCGGCGCCTTGACGGTGAAGGTGGCGGTGCGGCGTGCGCGGTCGATCTCGACCGTGACGTGTTCGTAGCGCAGGCTGTCGGCGCCGTCCTCGCGCTCCAGGCGCGTGAGGCTCACGCCCTTGCCGTCGGCGGGGCGGTCGCTGCCCTCGCCCAGCTTGGCGGCGCGCTCCTGCACCGCGGCGCCGAACTGCGCCGGCTTGGCGATCGCATCGACCAGGCGCCACTCGACCGCGCGCTGGCCGCGCACGCCCTCGACGCTGGTGCAGAAGATGTCGGCCAGGTCATGGCGCACGTGGCGCTTGTCGGTGACGCGGGTCAGGCCGCCGGTGCCGGGCAGCACGCCGAGCAGCGGCACCTCCGGCAGCGAGACGGAGGAGGAGCGGTCGTCGACCAGCACGATCTCGTCGCAGGCCAGGGCCAGCTCGTAGCCACCGCCGGCGCAGGCGCCATTCACGGCCGCGATGAACTTGAGGCCCGAGTGCTTGGACGAATCCTCGATGCCGTTGCGCGTCTCGTTGGTGAACTTGCAGAAGTTCACCTTCCAAGCGTGGCTGGAGACGCCGAGCATGAAGATGTTGGCGCCCGAACAGAAGATGCGGTCCTTGCCGCTGGTGACGATGACCGAGCGCACCTGCGGATGCTCGAAGCGCACGCGGTTCAGCGCATCGTTGAGCTCGATGTCCACGCCCAGGTCGTAGCTGTTGAGCTTGAGCTTGTAGCCGGGACGGATGCCGCCGTCTTCGGCGATGTCCAGCGACAGGCGGGCCACGGGGCCCTCCACGCTGAGCTTCCAGTGGCGGTATTGCGTGGGGTCGGTGCGGTAGTCGACGCGGGCGGGATGGGCGGCGGTGTCGGTCATGTCGAGGTCTCCTGGGTGCCGTGGGGTCTAGGAACAATAATGCATTTGTCTGGCGACTGAGCATGCATCATGCTGCATGTTCCGAGGCGCGTCAACCCTGCGACGGACTTTTTTTACGTTCCTCGTTGGCGCCGTCAGCCGGCCCGGCTCATCGCCTCCCGCACCGCCGAGCGCAGCGCGTGGAAGCTCTGCGCCAGATCCTGTCCGCTGGTGTCGACGCTGAGGTCGGCCTTGGAGTAGAAGGCGGCGCGGCCGGCGAGGATGCGGCGCAGGTCGTCCATCGCTTCCTTGCTGGCGGCCATCGGACGGGTGTCGCCCTGGGCGGCGACGCGGCCCATGTGCTCCTCGGGCGCGGCCTGCAGCCAGACGGTGGTGCAGTGGGCCAGCAGCTGGTTGAAGGTGGCGGGGTCGGACACGATGCCGCCCGGGGTGGCGATCACCACCTCGCTGTAGATCTGCACCGTCTCCTCGAGCGCGCGGCGCTCGTAGCGGCGGTAGGCGTTGGTGCCGTAGAGGTCGTGGATCTCGCGTACGCTGCAGCCGGCCAGCTTTTCGATCTCGCGGCTCAGCTCGATGAAGGGCACCTCGAGATCGTCCGCCAGCATCTGGCCCAGCGTGGACTTGCCCGCGCCGCGCAGGCCCACCAGCGCGATGCGGCGGTTGCGCGCCGGGTCGCCGGCAGCGGTGCCGAGCAACTCGCCGAGCGCGATGCGGGCGCGCCGCAGGTCGGCCTCGTCGCGGCGCTCCAGCAGCTCGCGGATCAGCAGCCACTCGGGCGAGCTGGTCGTGACGTCGCCCACCAGCTCGGCCAGCGAGCATTGCAGCGCGGTCGCCACCTGCTGCAGCACCAGGATCGACGCATTGCCGATGCCGTATTCGAGATTGGCCAGGTGGCGCTCCGAGACCTCCGCCGCCTGCGCCACGGCCTTGCGCGTGAGCCCGCGGCGCGCGCGCAGGTTGCGCACGCGCTCGCCCAGCGCCACCAGCAGGGGGTTCTTCGCTTCTTCGGCCGGCAGGGCCGGGTCCGCGGGTGCGGTCAGCACCGCGTCGGCTCGCTCATTCATGTCGCTCCTTCGTCTCCCGGTTCACCCCTATCCGGGTAAACACCATATATGCACTATATTGCTTGACACCTTTTGTGTCGATGCTTATGGTTCGTGCACAGGCAAGATACTGCACGCGGCCAATTGCCGCAAGTTCCACCCACGCATGAGCACCACCACGATGTCCAAGGAAGCCTTCCACCAGATCGTTGCCGACGTGACAGCGCAGCTCGCCGGCAGAGCGCTCGATCACGAACTCGACCGCTGGCTCAACACCGTCCACGGCGCCGGCAGCCCCGCCTTCGAGCGCCTGAAACAGGCCTGCATCGACGGCGTGGCGGAAGGCTGGCTGTGCGATCGCGAAGGCGGCGGCATCAAGTACGGCCGGGTCTTCAAGGCCGAGGACGCGCTGCATCGCTTCTCGGTCGACGTGGTTGACATGAAGGACATCGCCGGCCCGCACCACACGCATCCGAATGGCGAGATCGATTTGATCATGCCGCTGGAGGGCGATGCCACCTTCGACGGGCGGGCGGCGGGCTGGTGCGTCTATCCGCCGGGAACGGCTCATCACCCCACCGTCGCCCAAGGGCGCGCGCTGGTCCTCTACCTGCTGCCCGAAGGCCAGATCCAGTTCACCAAGACTTGAGACGCTCCATGACCGAACTTCTTTCCAACTACGTCGCCGGCCGCTGGCAGGCCGGCAGCGGCGCCGGCACGGCGCTTGTCGATCCGGTGCTCGGCACCGAGCTGGCCCGGGTCGATGCGACCGGGCTGGACCTGGCCGCGGCCTTCGGCTTCGCGCGCGAGACCGGCGGCGCTGCCCTGCGCGCCCTCACTTATAAAGAGCGCGCCGCGCTGCTGGGCGCGGTCGTGAAGGTGCTGCAGGCGAACCGCGACGCCTACTACGAGATCGCCACCGCCAACTCGGGCACGGTGAAGAACGACTCGGCCGTCGACATCGACGGTGCGATCTTCACGCTCGGCCAGTACGCCAAGTGGGGCGATGCGCTGGGCGATGTGCGCGCGCTGCGCGACGGCGATGCGACCAAGCTCGGCAAGGAGCCGGTATTCCAGTCGCTGCACCTGCAGGTGCCAACGCGCGGCGTGGCGCTCTTCATCAATGCCTTCAACTTCCCGTCCTGGGGCCTGTGGGAGAAGGCCGCGCCCGCCCTGCTCTCGGGCGTGCCGGTGATCGTGAAGCCCGCCACCTCCACCGCCTGGCTCACGCAGCGCATGGTGCGCGACGTGGTCGAGGCAGGCGTGCTGCCGGCCGGCGCGCTGTCGGTGATCTGCGGCAGCTCGAACGGTCTGATGGACCAGCTGCAGGGCTTCGACGTGGTGTCCTTCACCGGCTCGGCCGATACCGGCGCCGTGATCCGCTCGCACCCCGCGGTGGCCCAGCGCTCGGTGCGCGTCAACATCGAGGCCGACAGCCTGAATTCCGCCCTGCTCTTGCCCGATGCGGCGCCGGGCAGCGAGGCCTTCAATTTGCTGGTGCGCGAGGTGGTGCGCGAGATGACGGTCAAGTCGGGCCAGAAGTGCACCGCGATCCGCCGCATCCTCGTGCCGGCTGCCGTCTACGACGCGGCGGCCGAAGCCATCGGCGCCAAGTTGGCCGGCATCACGGTCGGCAATCCGCGCAACGAGAGCGTGCGCATGGGCTCGCTGGTGAGCCGTGCGCAACTGAATGCCGTGCGCGAAGGGCTGGAGGAACTCAAGGCGCAGGCGAGCGTGCTGCATGACGGCAGCACGGCCCCGCCGGTCGATGCCGACCCTGCCATCGCCGCCTGCATCGGCCCGGTGCTGCTGGGCGCGCGCGATGCCGATGCCGCGCAGCGCGTGCACGACGTCGAGGTCTTCGGCCCGGTCGCCACCCTGCTGCCCTATCGTGACGTCGAGCATGCGATCGCGCTCGCACACCGCGGCCAGGGCTCGCTCGTGACTTCGCTCTACGGCGCCGACGAGGCGGCGCTCGGCCAAGCAGCGGTGCAATTGGCCGCGAGCCACGGCCGCGTGCACGTGATCACGCCGGACGTGGCGCAGGCCCACACGGGCCATGGCAACGTGATGCCCCAGTCGCTGCACGGCGGCCCCGGCCGCGCGGGCGGCGGCGCCGAACTGGGCGGCCTGCGGGCGCTGGACTTCTATCACCGCAAGAGCGCGGTGCAGGCCAGCCCGGCGGTTCTCGCGCAGCTCGGCCTCTCGGCCGGCTGAAGACCGCCCGAAGAAAAATGCGACCCGAGGAGACACGATGAGCCTGCCAGCATCCTTCAATTTCGCCGAACACCTGCTCGCCCTCAACCGTGGCCGCGCGCAGAAGATCGCCTACGTCGACGACCGCGGCACCCTCGCCTACGGCCAGCTCGAAGACCGCGCGCGGCGGCTCGCCGCGGCGCTGCTCGCATCAGGCGTGAAGCGCGAAGAGCGCGTGCTGCTGCTGATGCTCGACAGCAGCGACTGGCCGGTGAGTTTTCTCGGCTGCCTCTATGCCGGCATCGTGCCGGTGGCAGTCAACACGCTGCTCACGACCGAGGACTACGCCTACATGCTCGAACACAGCGGCGCCAAGGCGGCGCTGGTCTCGGGCGCGCTGCTACCGGTGCTGCAGGACGCGCGGGTCAAGGGGTCGAACGAACTCAAGACCTTGATCGTCTCGCAACCCACCGGCGCCCTGCCCGACGGCGCACAGGATTTCGAAGCGGTGATCGCCGCGCACCAGCCGCTGGCCGAACCCGCCGCCACCACGCCGCAGGACCATGCCTTCTGGCTCTACTCCTCCGGCTCCACCGGCAAGCCCAAGGGCACGGTGCACACGCACGGCAACCCGTGGTGGACGGCCGAGCTCTATGGCAAGCCGGTGCTGGGGCTGACCGAGAACGACGTCTGCTTCTCGGCCGCCAAGCTCTACTTCGCCTACGGCCTGGGCAATGCGCTGACCTTCCCGCTTTCGGTCGGCGCGACGGTGCTGCTGATGGCCGAGCGGCCGACGCCCGACGCGGTCTTCAAGCGCTGGACCGGCACGCACAAACCCACGGTGTTCTTCGGCGCACCCACGGGCTTCGCCGGCATGCTGGCCTCGCCCAATCTGCCTGCGCGCGAAGCCGTGTCGCTGCGCATGTGCTCCTCGGCCGGCGAAGCCTTGCCGGGCGAGCTCGCCCAACGCTTCAAGCAGCACTTCGGCTGCGAGATCATCGACGGCATCGGTTCCACCGAGATGCTGCACATCTTCATCTCCAACCGGCCCGGCGACATCCGCTACGGCACCACCGGCCGGCCGGTCGAGGGCTATGCGATCGAGCTGCGCGGCGAGGACGGCAAGCCCGTGCCCGTGGGCGAAGTCGGCGACCTCTACATCAAGGGGCCGAGCACGGCGGTGATGTACTGGGGCAACCCCGAGAAGAGCGCCGACACCTTCCGCGAGGGCTGGACCAAGAGCGGCGACAAGTACTCGCGCGACGCCGACGGCTACTACACCTACGCCGGCCGCAGCGACGACATGCTCAAGGTCAGCGGCATCTACGTCTCGCCCTTCGAGGTCGAGGCCACGCTGATGCAGCATCCGGCGGTGCTCGAGGCCGCGGTGATCGGCAAGGAAGACGCCGATGGGCTGACCAAGACCAAGGCTTACGTGGTGCTCAAGTCCGGCCAGTCGGTGACGGACGAGGAACTCAAGGCCTTCGTCAAGGAGCGCCTCGCGCCCTACAAGTACCCGCGCTTCATCGAGTTCGTCGAGGAGCTGCCGAAGACGGCCACAGGAAAAATCCAGCGCTTCCGGCTGCGCGAGCGGGAGCATCAGCATTGAGGCCCCGGTCCGTCTCCCTCCCCCTCTGGGGGAGGGCTGGGGTGGGGGCACGCGGCGCCACCATCGACGGCGGTCCCCATCCCCACCTTCCCCCAGAGGGGGAAGGAGCAATGCCATGAGCGGCCACAACACAGCGTTCGCCGTGATCGCGTGGCGCGACCGCGAAGTGCGCATCGAGTATCAGCGCATCGCACCCGAACGGACCGATGCGCCGCTGCTTGTGTTCCTGCATGAAGGCCTGGGCTCGATCGCGATGTGGAAGGATTTCCCCGAGAAGCTCTGCGAGCGCGGCGGCTTTCGCGGCCTGGTGTTCTCGCGCCCCGGCTACGGCCGCTCGACGCCGCGCGAACCCGACGAGTCCTGGGACGTGGATTTCATGCATCGCCAGGCGCACGAGGTGCTGCCGGCCTTCTTCGAGGCCATCGGCCTCAAGGAGAAGCCCTGGCTCTTCGGCCACAGCGACGGCGGGTCGATCTCGCTGCTCTACGCGTCGCGCTTCTCGGAGCGCGTGGCCGGCCTGGTGGTGCTCGCGCCGCACATCTTCGTGGAAGAGGTGACGGTCGCCAACATCGAGCTGGCACGCCAGGCCTACCTGGAATCCGACCTGCCGAAGAAGCTGGGCCGCTACCACGAGGACGTGGATTCGGCCTTCTGGGGCTGGAACCGCATCTGGCTGCACCCGCCCTTCAAGCAATGGAACATCGAGGCTGAGCTCGACGCCATCCGTTGCCCGGTTCTTGCTATCCAGGGGATCGACGACGAGTACGGCACACTCCGCCAGGTTCGCGGCATCGCCGAGCGGGTGCCAGGAACCCGGCTGCTCGAGCTGCGCGACTGCGGGCATTCCCCGCATCGGGACCAGCCGGAACAGGTCATAGTGGCGGCCGTTTCGTTTGTCGAAGCAGCGGATCGGCGGGCAGGGAAAACTCGTGTTTGAGAGATAAATGATTTACCCTTAAAGTATCTGCGTCTCACGGTTCGCCATGGAGAAACCCGTCCCGACCCATCCCCTGCCGATCCGTCGCCAGGCCGTTCCCGTCCTTTTCACTCATCATCAACGCCAGGAGATACCCATGACCACTCGCATCGCACGCACCACGCTAACCGCTCTTGCGCTGGCCTGCATCGCGACCGTCGGCCACGCCCAGCAGGGCAAGCTCAAGGTCGGCCTGATGTTGCCCTTCAGCGGCACCTATGCGGCGCTCGGCGTGGCCATCGAGAACGGCTTCAAGCTGCGCGTCGAGGAACAGGGCGGCAAGCTCGGCGGCCGCGAGATCGAATACATCAAGGTCGACGACGAATCGGACCCGGCCAAGGCCACCGACAACGTCAACAAGCTGATCAAGCGCGACAACGTCGACGTGATCGTCGGCACCGTGCACTCCGGCGTCGCGATGGCAATGGCCAAGGCCGCCAAGGAAAGCGGCACCGTGCTGATCGTGCCCAATGCCGGCGCCGACGCGGTGACCGGCCCGATGTGCGCGCAGAACATCTTCCGCAGCTCGTTCTCGAACTGGCAGCCGGCCTACGCGATGGGCGAGGTCGCGGCCAAGCAGGGCAAGAAGACCGCGATGACGCTCACCTGGAAGTACGCGGCCGGCGACGAGTCGGTCAACGGCTTCAAGGAAGGCTTCGAGAAGGGCGGCGGCAAGGTCGTGAAGCAGCTCACCGTGCCCTTCCCGAACGTGGAGTTCCAGGCGCTCCTGACCGAGATCGCGGCGGCCAAGCCCGATGCGGTGTATTCCTTCTTCGCGGGCGGCGGCGCGGTCAAGTTCGTCAAGGACTACGCGGCGGCCGGCCTCAACAAGAACATCCCGCTCTACGGCCCCGGCTTCCTGACCGACGGCACGCTGGACGCGCAGGGCGAATCGGCCCAGGGCATGCTGACCACGCTGCACTATGCCGACGGCCTCAACACGCCGCGCGACAACAGCTTCCGCACCGCCTACGCCAAGATGTTCAAGCTGCAGCCCGACGTGTACGCGGTGCAGGGCTACGACGCGGCGCAGATGCTCGCGATCGGCCTGGCGGCGACCAAGGGCGACATCAGCAAGAAGGCCGAGTTCGCAGGCGCCATCGAGAAGGCCAGGATCGACAGCCCGCGCGGCGCCTTCACGATCGGCAAGTCGCACAACCCGGTGCAGGACATCTACCTGCGCAAGGTGGAAGGCAAGGAAAACAAGATGGTCAACGTGGCCATCAAGGGCCTGGCCGACCCGGCCCGCGGCTGCAAACTCTGAGCGGAAAGTGACGACCTGTCGTGGACCTCGGTACCTTTCTAGTCCAATGCCTGAATTCGGTGCAGTACGGGCTTCTGTTGTTTTTGGTGGCCTCCGGACTGACGCTGATCTTCGGCATCATGGGCGTGATCAACCTGGCCCACGGCAGCTTCTACATGATCGGCGCCTACATGGCGTTCGCGCTCTCGCCGCTCTTCGGTGACCAGTTCATCGTGATGCTGCTGGCGGGCGTGGTGCTCAGCGCGCTCTTCGGCTATCTGCTGGAGTGGGCCTTCTTCAGCTACCTCTACCAGCGCGACCACCTGCAGCAGGTGCTGATGACCTACGGGCTGATCCTCGTGTTCGAGGAGCTGCGCTCGCTCTTGGTGGGCAACGACGTGCACGGCGTCAGGGTGCCGCCCTGGCTGGACGGCAGCTTCGCGCTCGGCGATCTCATGAGCTACCCGTGGTACCGGCTCTTCGCTTCGGCGGCCTGCGTGGTGCTCGCAGTCGGGCTCTACTACGTGGTCAACCGCACGCGCCTGGGCATGATGATCCGCGCCGGCGCCAGCAACCGCGACATGGTGCGCGGCCTGGGCATCGACATCCGCCGGCTCTACCGCATCGTGTTCGCGGCCGGCGTGGCGCTGGCCGCGCTGGCCGGCATGATCGCGGCGCCGATGTCCTCGGTCTATCCGAACATGGGCGCGAGCGTGCTGATCATCTGCTTCGTGGTGGTGGTGATCGGCGGCATCGGCTCGATCACGGGTGCGCTGGTCGCTTCGCTCCTGGTCGGCTTCGTCGACACCTTCGGCAAGGTGTTCTTCGCCGAGCTGAGCGGCATGGGGGTGTATGTGCTGATGGCCATCGTGCTGATCTGGCGTCCTGAAGGCTTGATGGGGCGCAAGACCTGACATGAAACGCTTCTCGCATTTCCTCCCGCTCGTCTGCGCCATCGCGCTCGCGCTGCTCGGCCCGATGCTGAGCCCCTACCTCTCGGACCTCGTGGTCAAGGTGATGATCCTCTCGATCTTCGCGTTGAGCCTCGAGCTGCTGGTCGGCATGACCGGCCTGGTGAGCCTCGGCCATGCGGCTTTCTACGGTATCGGCGCCTATGCCACGGTGCTGGGCTCCGGCAAGGATGGCGGCTCCATCGCCGTGCTGCTGCCGCTGGCCATGGGCTGCGCCGCCGGCTACGCGCTGGTGACGGGCGCGCTCAGCCTGCGCACGCGCGGCGTCTACTTCATCATGGTCACGCTGGCCTTCGCGCAGATGGCCTTCTTCGTGTTCCACGACACCGCGCTCGGCGGCGGCAGCGACGGCATCTACATGTACATCCGCCCGGCCATCGGCGCGCTCGACATGGAGAACCGCAGCGTGCAGTTCTACTTCGTGCTGGCCGCGCTGGCGCTCACCTACGGCTTCCTGGCGCTGATCCGCCGCTCGCGCTTCGGCGCCGCGCTGGCCGGCATCCGCGTCAACGAGCAGCGCATGCGCGCGGCCGGTTTTCCGGTCTACGGCTACAAGCTCGCGGCCTTCGTGATCGCGGGTGCGCTGGCCGGGCTGGCGGGCTTCCTCGTCGCCTCGCGCGACGGCGTGGTGAATCCCGAGCTCCTGGCCTGGCACAACTCGGGCGAGGTGCTGCTGATGATCATCCTCGGCGGCCTCGGCCATTTGCGCGGCGCGGTGATCGGCGCCGTGGCCTTCACGCTGCTGAAGGAACTGCTCTCCACCCATGCGCTGGTGGGGCCGCTCGCGGACCATTGGCAGCTCACGCTGGGTCTGGCCATCATCGCCTTCGTCGCACTGCTGCCCAAGGGCATCATCGGCATCGCATCGCGGCTCTCGCCGAAGGGGGCGGCCGCATGAGTACCCTGCTCTCGGTCGAAACGCTGACGCGCCGCTTCGGCGGCCTGGTCGCCGTCAATGCGGTGAGCCTGGACCTGCGCCGCGGCGAAGTCCATGCGGTGATCGGCACCAACGGCGCCGGCAAGTCCACCTTGATCAACATGCTCTCGGGCGAGATCGACGCCTCCGACGGGCGCATCACGCTCGACGGCACCGACGTCACCAAGCGCGCGCAGTTCCGCCGCGCGCTCGCCGGCGTCGGCCGCAGCTATCAGCGCACCACGATCTTTCCGGAGTTCACGGTGCTCGAGAACTGCCGCCTCGCCGCGCAGGCCGCGACGCCGCGGCCCTGGGCGATCTGGCAGGCCTCGACGCAATGCGCGACGAGCAATGCCGCGGCGCGCGAAGCGCTGGAGGCCGCGGGGCTCACTGCGGTGGCCGAGCGCGTCGCCGGCACGCTGAGCCATGGCGCCAAGCGCCAGCTCGAAGTCGCGATGTGCCTGGCCACCAACCCGCGCGTGCTGCTGCTCGACGAGCCGCTGGCCGGCATGGGCGCCGAGGAGACCGAGCGCATGCTGGGCCTGCTCGCCAGCCTCAAGGCCTCGCACGCGATCCTGCTGGTGGAGCACGACATGGACGCGGTGTTCCGCATCGCCGACCGCATCACGGTGATGGTCAACGGCACCGTCATCGCAACCGGCGACCCGGCTTCTATTCGTCAGAACCCCGAAGTGCGCACTGCTTACCTGGGCGAGGACCACTGAGATGCTGCAGATCGAAGGCCTCAACACCTACTACGGCGACAGCCACATCCTGCGCGGCATCGACGTCGCGATGCCGGCGGCCACCTCGGTCGGCCTGCTGGGGCGCAACGGCATGGGCAAGACCACGCTGATCCGCTCGCTGATGGGCTATGTGCGTCCGGCCTCGGGCCGCGTGAAGCTCGACGGCGACGACGTCACCGGCTGGGCGCCCGAGAAGATGGCGCGCCGCGGCATCGGCTACGTGCCCGAAGGCCGCGGCATCTTCCCCAACCTCTCGGTGCGCGAGAACCTCGTGATGAGCGCACGCTCCGGCATCGACGGCAAGCGCGCCTGGACTTTCGATCGTGTGATGGCCACCTTCCCGCGCCTCACGGAGCGGCTCTCGCACGGCGGGCAGCAGTTGTCGGGCGGCGAGCAGCAAATGCTCTCGATCGGCCGCGCGCTGATGACCAACCCGCGCTTGCTGATCCTCGACGAGGCGACCGAAGGCCTGGCGCCGCTGATCGTGGCCGAGATCTGGCGCGTGATCGCGGACATCCGCACCACCGGCATCGCGACGCTGATCGTCGACCGCGACTGGCGCAAGGTGCTGGCGCACACGGATCAGGCGGTGGTGATGGAGAAGGGCAAGATCGTGCGGCACGGGCCTTCGGCGGAGTTGCTGGCGGCGCCGGAGGTGTTGGAGGAGTTGCTGGGGGTGTGAAACGGGCGGGGCACACCGAGATCCTCTGCGCAGATCCCAACGATCATGCGCTCGTCGTGAGCCCGAGATGGGAGAAGTTGCTCGGTCGGCGAATGCCGACCATATATCGGTCTTGAGCAATATATGCAACATATCGGCCATGGCCGATATGCAGCGCGGCCGCCGCGCGAGCGCGAAAGCCCGCACTGCTGCGTGGCGCATGCCATACCGGACCATGAGGTCACGCAGATCCTCAGTCTTGAGGGCGCGCTCTTTTTGCCTGGGCGTTCCAATTTGAAGCATCCGGGCTCGGCCCACTCCGCTGAAATCAGCTTGTCATCCTGCGGGGCTAGTTTGCTGCTGCTCAGCCGGCCGGCGCCATTCGCCACCTACCAGGAAGACAGCCATGGGAAAGATTCTCAGCGCCTTCGCGTACGCCAACAACGAAGTGGCCTACATCGCCTGGGATGTGGACGACAAGATCGAGGGCTGCCTCGGCTTTGAAGTCACGCGCGTTTACCTGAACGCCGATGAAAGCGTCGTCGTGCGCAATGACGGCAGCGAAGACCGCGTGCGCTGCGCGAGCTGGGTCGGCTTCTCCGGCCAGCGCAATCCCCACTGGTTGCCGCAGCACACGGGGATCTGGCCCGTGCAGAAGCTCTCGTGGAGAGACCTCACGCTGCGCAAGAGACGCGATGAACTGAATCGCAGGCCCTCGGAGGTGTTCGTTCGGTACGAGATCCGGCCGGTCGGCGACCTGGAAGACGGCATGGAGCCCGCGCCCGACCCCACGCCGAAGACGGTGCGAGTGACCCAGCGTGACGACCACGGGCGCCCCGTCAAGGATGCCGAGGGCAAGCTGGTCAAGATCTCCGTCAAGGCCTACGAGGGCAAGCCCCGCCCGCTGGGCTATCTGGGCCCCGCGGTGCCTACTCTTCCGGTGCGGGTGACGAGCCGTCGCGGCGTTTTCCGCTCGACCTTCACCAACGGCATCCTTGCCGCACAGTGGCTGCGCAACGTGCTGATGGAGGACGGAGAGATCGAGCCGAACGAGTTGTTCGAGAAGATCTCGAACCCGCACGATCCCCACCGAAAGTACCTCGCCGGCGATGTGCTGCCGCTGCTCCACGAGCTGTTCGCCAGGCCCGGCGAGTTTCATCTCGCACTCTACGAGCTGGACGACAAGGAACTTGTCGACCTCTTGCTGGCGAACGCGCAGCGCATCCATCTCATCCTGGCCAACACCGGCAAGGACAACGGCGGATGGGATGGCCGGAACGCCGAGGCACGGGAACGCCTGGTTGCCGCGGGGGCCGACATCCAGCACCGCATGTTCAACAACTCGACGCACATCGGTCACAACAAGTTCGTCGTGCACACGCCCCCGGATGGCGAGTCTCGCTCGGTGTTCACAGGCAGCACCAACTGGACATCCACCGGCGTGGCGGGCCAGACCAACAATGCGCTGCTGATCGAGGATGACGCGGTCGCGCAGGTCTTCATGGACTACTGGCAGCGCGTGAGCGCGGACGCGCTGGAGATTCCGGACCCCTTCGGCGCCCCGATGTCGAAGAACCAGCAGAGTCTCGAGTTCCGGCGCTCGAATGAAGCCCCCGCGCGTCTGGCGCTCGCCAATGGCGCGCAGATCGAGCTCTGGTTCTCGCCCAACATGCAAGGACGCACGAAGGGAACGAAGACGCCACCGGACCTGAAGGAGGTGTACCGGCGCATGCGGCTGGCGCGCGAGGCCATCCTCTTCCTGGCCTTCTATCCCGGCCAGCGCGGCAACGACTGCATCATCGGCGAGGCCATCGACATCGGGCGCAAGGACGGGCGTCTGATCGTCACCGGCGCCGTCTCCAGCGCCCAGGCCATGCCCAACTACGTGCCGGGCAAGAAGAACGATCCCGATGACGAAAGCGACGACGAGCCCGGCGAATCGCCGCGCACATTCTTCGAGGACAAGGTCTCGATCGTGCGGGCGTCGCGCATCGACGATAGAGCGATGCTCGGGGACTTCGGCGCGGAGCAGCTGACCGCCAAGGGCGGAATCGGGGCCATCATCCACGACAAGCTGGTCGTGATCGATCCGCTGTCGCCGGACTGCACCGTCATCCTGGGCAGCCACAACCTGGGCTTCAAGGCCTCGTACTGCAACGACGAGAACATGGTGATCGTCAGCGGCGACCAGGCCCTGGCCGAAGCCTATGCCGTGCACATCCTCGACGTCTACGACCACTACCGTTTCCGGGCTGTGCAGGCGGAACGGCAGCAACAGCACAAGAAGAGCTGGTCCGGTTTTCTGGACACGGACGACTCATGGCTGGAGGGCTACGTGGAGGATCGTCAGGGCGCGTTGATGCGCTACTTCGCGCGCGGCCGCCGGGCGTAGTCCCGGGCAGGCCGATTTCCATCTGCGCGCCGGCGTCTGAGAGCAGGCCGGCGGAGGCCCGGGCTCGGTTAGCGGCTCATGCGGCCTTCGGCTCAGGGAGGACTGCTGTCAATGCGAAGTCGACGAGATGGAGCCAGGTCGCTTCGAGGCCCATGATGCTGCGGTGGTCGGAGCCGGGGATGGTCTGCACGCTGATGGGTGTTGGCCAGGCGGCGATGAGCTTCTGTGAACGCTCCGGCAGCACGACATCGTCCCGCTCGGCCAGCAGGACCTGGGTTTTCGCTGCGACCTCCTTGCAGTGCGCCAGGGAGTTGAACTGGTGCCGCAGCAACAGGGAAAGTGGAACGAGCGGGAAGCGCTTCTTCGCCACCTGCAGCATCGAGTCGTATGGCGTGACCAGCTGCAGGCTCGAGAAGTCTTGTCGCGCCACAAGCTGAATGGCCACGCCCGTCCCCAGACTTCGACCGACGACGTGCAGGCGCGCGTGCGGGAAGGCCCGGCGCAAGTGATTCGCGAACTCTCTCGCGTCCTCGACGGAGGCGACCTCGGAGGGGTGCCCCTGCGAGTCGGCCACCCCCCGATAGTTGACCGCGGCGAAGCCGAAGCCTTCCGGAAGCCAGTGCAGCGCCTTTGCAGTGGCGCGGACATCCTCGCCTCGGCCCGCGAAATAGATGAACAGGTCCTGCAGCGCCTCCTCGCCCTGGGGGTGATAGACATAGCCGCGGACCATCCCGCCCGGCACGGTATGAGAGTAAGTGGAAAAGTCGTCGGACAAGTGAACGACGGGATGCTTGCGAGCGTCGAAAAGGATGTGTCCCTGGCGTGTCGCAAGGAGGGCCCAGTAGGCTGCGATGCCTCCAAGAGAAGCTGCCGAAGCCGATAGTGCAACGCGAAAGACTTTGGATGACAAGGTTTGCTCCGGGGGAAGGGCCAGGGTGTGTACCCCCGTAGTTTCACCTCGTTCCTTCGGACGCACCTGCCTGGGCTCAAAACCCGGGCGGCACCAAACGCTCCGGGTCGGCCAGGATCAAGGCCGCGCGGTACGCCGATCGCCCCGCTTCCTTGGTGAGCTCGCTCAGGTCGTTCCAATCCTGCAGGCGTTCGCTCGGAGACGGAGTCGCCGAACGGTTCAGAAGCAATTGCGTCACGCCCAGCAAGGCACTCGCGGACAGCAGGCAGAACTGCGCGGCCGATCGTTCGGGCTCTGCGGCGTATGCGTTTTTCTCAAGTCGGGCCTTGTGCGCCTGCTCGTCGATCGAAAGTGGCACGAGGTCCGTGTGTCGGAAGTGGGGGACGGCGCCTGTCGAAGCCTCGACTTCGGTAAGCAGCTGTTCGATCGCTGCCAGCGCGCGCTGAATGGACGGATTCTCGACAGGTTTCGGGCTCATGTTTTCGGGTGTGGCACACCGTTGCCAACGACTATCGCCTGCAACTTGGGAGAAATCGTGTGTGCCCCGTGACCTGTCCGCGCAGCGCGAAGATGCGGACCGGGTCATGGCAGTCGATGTGCAGCCTGTTCAGGCGTACGCGGGATCTTCGGTCCGCGCGGATCGGGCCGTCGCCGCCTTGCGCGCCGCCCGCTCGTCGGCCATGGCGCGCACGAGCGCGCGGTCGCCGGCGCGGGACGCGGCCTCGATGACCGTGAGATGCAGCAGATCGCGCTGGGCATGGCTGCCGCCGAGCGGACTGCTGGTCGCGAGCACGGGCAGCAGCAGTTCGACACAGCGCGCATACCGGCCGGCCGCGAAGGCTTGCAGGCCGCGGGCGGCAGGCAGTGCCACCGCCGCGGCAGCCTGTGCGCCGGGGCGCCACGCCGCATCGGCGATCGCGGCGATGCCCGCGTTCGACGCGCCTTCGTCGCCGGCCGCGGCCAGCGCCATCACGGCATGCACGTCGTTGAAGGCGTGAGAGCCCCACGCGGCCTGCAGGCGCCAGCGTGCAGCGAGCGCCTGCCAGTGCTGCGACACGTCGACGCCGCGCAGGCCGAAGCGCCATAGCAGCGCGCTGGCATCGTCGAGGTTCAGGGCGATGGCTTCGGGCGCGGGGGCGACCGTGGCGTCGTAGAGCGCGAGCGCCGCGTCCATGTCGCCGTGCGCCATGTGCATCAGCGCGAGATGCCAGTGGTTGTGGACGGCCATGCCGGAGTCGGTCGCCCAATGGCGCTGCGTGGCCTTCAGCCAGCGGATGCCGTCGGCCGTGCGCCCCTGCATCTCGCAGACGTGCGCCACCGCGTGCACGGCCCAGCTGTCGTGCGGCTGCAGTTCCCACGCGCGGCCGCCGACCGACTCGGCGCGCGCGTACTCGTTGCACTCCTCGAGGCCGAAGGCATGCATGCCGAGCAGGTAGCCGTAGCCCTTGTCCTCTGCGCTCCACTGCGTCAGCGAGCGTGCGACGCGGTCGCGCAGCATGAAGGAGTGGCCGAGGAAAAGATCGCCCAGGTGCGCGAGCTGCAGCGCGAACAGGTCGCGCGGATGGTCGATCAGGTGGCGGCCGAGCAGCTGGTTGGCGCGCAGCACATCGCCACCGCTCCAGGCGCCGAGCGCGGCCAGCAGCGACTGCTCGCGTTCGTTGGCCTTCTGCGGGCTGGCGGCCGCAGCGTCGACGCAGGCCTTCGCCATGCCGTGCAGCTGGCCGTCGAAGCTGCCGAGCAGCATGCCGGCCATCAGCAGCTGGCCGGAGACAAAGCCCGGATCGCGTTCGAGCACCGGGGTGAGCACGGCAACCGGATCGGTGCGGAAGCTGTGGAACAGATCGAGCGCGTGCTCGTAGGCGGCGAGCGATGCGCGATCGGTGGTGGAGAGCGCTTGGCCGTGGGCATCGCGGAGGGTGGCGGTCATGAGAAAAGGTCCTGGTGAATGGTTGAGCGGATTGCGCATCGAGCGTAAATTCGCCCCTCCTTCCCGCACGAAGCCATTCCGGCAACAAGACTGACGAATAAGCCATGAGCGCAGCGCCGGGCCGCCCCAAGCAAGCTCGCACCGCAGTGCGAAGCACGAAGGTGTTTCAATGACTACCGCCGCCCGGCTCCCGCAGATCGCCATCGTCGCCACGCCGCTCAGTTCCGCGTCGGTGGTCTACGGCATGTACGAGATGTTCAAGTGCGCGGGCCGCGACTGGTCGTGGGTGCTGAACGGGCGCTACGGCGAGTCGGTGCTCGACCCGGTCATCGTCGCCTCGCGCCCCGGCGAGGTGACGGGCTGCAACGGCTTGCCGATACGCATCGACCTGCCGATGTCGGAGTGCCCCGCGCCGGACGTGGTCTGCGTGCCGGAATCGCTGCTCGCGCCCGACCACAGGCAGGTCGGCATGTTCGAGCTCGAGGCCGCCTGGCTGCGCCGCTGCCATGCCAACGGATCGCTGATGACGGCGGCCTGCTCCGGCGCCACGCTGCTGGCCGAGGCCGGCCTGCTCGACGGCCACGAGGCCACCACGCACTGGGCCTATTGCGAGACGATGCAGCGCCGCCATCCGTCGGCGCGGGTGCAGGCCCAGCGCGCACTGGTGGCCACCGGCGAGGGCCACCGGCTGGTGATGGCCGGCGGCGGCAGCTCGTGGATGGACCTGGCGCTCTACATCATCGCGCGCTGCGTCAGCGTCGAGGCCGCCATGCAGGTGGCGCGGCTGATCCTGATCGACTGGCATCACGTCGGCCAGCAGCCCTTCGCGCGCGTGGCGCGCTCGACGCAGGTCGAAGACGCGTTGATCGGCCGCTGCCAGGCCTGGATCGCCGACCACTACGCCGACCCTGCTCCGGTGGCCGCGATGGTCCAGCAGAGCGGCCTGCCGCAGCGCTCCTTCCAGCGCCGCTTCAAGCTGGCCACCGGCATGGCGCCGCTCGAGTACGTGCACACGATGCGCATCGAAGAGGCCAAGCACCTGCTCGAGACCAGCGAGCTGCCCGTCGCGGCCGTGGCGGAGGAAGTCGGCTACGACGACGCCGCCTTCTTCGGCCGCCTGTTCCGGCGCCAGGTGAACCTGACGCCGCCGCAGTACCGCCGGCGCTTCGGCGGTTTGCGCGCGGTCCTGTCGGTGCACGGCAACGCTTGAGCGCGGCGGGCACAGAGCTTGCGGCGGGCCAGCGCATGAAGAATCCTTCCCCCGCCGTCGATCGCACCCGCCTGCTCGCAACGATCGAGCGGCTCTCGCCGCGCATGACGGAGATCCTGAGCGAATTCGTCGCGGCGCCCAGCCTGTCGGGCGCGGAGCAGCCGGCCGCCGAATTCTTCGAAGGCGCGCTGACCGAGCTGGGATTGGAGCCCGAGCGCATCGTGCTCGACAGCAGCCTGATCGAAGGCATGCCGCTCTTCTCCTGTCCGTGCGACCCCGACAACGGCCGCTACAACCTGCTGGCGCGCCACCTGCCGCGCATGGGCGGCGGGCGCTCCGTGCTGTTCAACGGACACATCGACGTGGTGCCCACCGGACCCGAGGCGCTGTGGACCCGGCCGCCCTACATTCCATGGGTGAAGGACGGCTGGCTGCACGGCCGCGGCGCGGGCGACATGAAGGGCGGCCTGGTCTGCGCGCTGATCGCCTACCATGCCTTGCGCGAGATGGGCCTGCAGCCGGCCGGCACCGTCGGCTTCAACGCCGTGCTCGACGAGGAGAACACCGGCAACGGCACGCTCGCCACCGTGCACGCGCTGCAGAACGCGCTGGGCAAGGCGAAGCTCAGCGACTTCGATGCGGTGCTGATCCCCGAGCCCTTCGGCGAAACGCTGATGCGCGCGCAGGTCGGCGTGTGCTGGCTCTTCATCGACATCACCGGCCGGCCAGCGCATGTCGCCTACATGAGCAAGGGCGTCAACCCGATCGAGGCCGGCATCGCGATCATGGCCGACCTGAAGGCGCTGGAGGCCGAGTGGAATGCGCCCGAGCGCCGGCATCCGCTGTTTCGCGACGTGGAGCATCCGCTCAACTTCAACCTGGGGCGCATCGAGGGCGGCGAGTGGAACTCGTCGGTGCCTTGCACCTGCAGGCTCGGCATCCGCTTCGGCTTCTTCCCCGGCACGACGGCCGAGGAGGCCACGCTGCAAGTGACGCAACGCATCCGCGCCACCGCGGCCCGGCTCGATGCGGATCTCACGGTGGAGATCAACGCACGCGGACATTTCTCGCCGGGCTGCGAATACGAGCTCGACGCGCCGCCGCTGCGCATGCTGGCCGAGGCGCACGAGAAGATCACCGGCGCCGCGCCCAAGCCGCTCGCCTGCACCGCCACCACCGACGGCCGGCACTTCGCGCTGATGACCGACATCCCGGTGACCGTCTACGGCCCGCTGGCGCGCAACATCCACGGCATCGACGAAGCGGTCTCGCTGGACAGCATGAAGCGCGTGGCCGCCACCATGGCGCAGTTCATGGCGGACTGGTGCGGCGTCGAGCCGCTCGACTAGAGCGTCGTCAGCACGCTGTCCAGCGTGTCGACCAGCAGGTCCGCATGGGCTTCGCTAAACACCAGCGGCGGACGGATCTTCAGCGTGTTGGCGTCCTCGCCGGTCGAGCTCAGCAGCACCTGCCGGTCGCGCAGCGCGTTGACGATGCGCGCCGTCTCGGCCGTGGCCGGTGCGCGCGTGGCGCGGTCGCTCACGAGGTCCACGCCGACGAACAGGCCGGCGCCGCGCACCTCGCCGACGAGCGCATGGCGCGCGGCAAGCGCCGTCAAACGCGCGCGCAGGTACTTGCCGACGCGCTGTGCGTTCGCCATCAGGCCTTCGCGCTCGATCACGTCGAGCACCGCCATGCCGGCGGCCATCGAAACCGGGTTGCCGCCGAAGGTGTTGAAGTAGCGGCATTCGCGCGCGAAGGCGGCGAGCACCTCGGGCTGCACCGCGAGCCCGGCCAGCGGATGGCCGGCGCCGAGCGGCTTGCCCATGGTCACGATGTCGGGCACCACGCCGTGGCGCTGGAAGCCCCAGAAGGCATCGCCGGTGCGGCCCAGCCCGGGCTGCACTTCGTCGGCGATGAAGATGCCGCCGGCCGCACGAACGGCCTCCACCGCCTCGGCCAGGAAGCCTGGCGGGTCGGTGAAGATGCCGTCGCTGGAGAACACGGTGTCGACCATCAGCGCGGCCGGCCGCATGCCATGCGCCTGCAGATCGGCAATGGCGGCGCGCACGCCGTCGGCGAAGGCCGCACCGCCGCCGTCGGGCGCCGGCACGGTGCGCACGGCGTCGCCGAGCTGCACGAACTTGCCGAGCGAGGGCGAGGCTTCGGCGATCGATGCGGTCACGCCGTGGTAGGCGAAGCGCGTGACGATCAGGCCACAGGCCTTGGTGTGCGAGCGCGCAATGCGCATCGCCAGGTCGTTGGCCTCGCTGCCGGTGCAGGTGAACATCGCGTGCGCGAGCTCGGCGGGCATCGTGGCGAGCAGGCGCTCCGCATAGTCGAGCACGCCTTCGTGCAGGTAGCGCGTGTGCGTGTTGAGCACGCCGGCCTGGCGCGCGATGGCTTCCACCACATGCGGATGGCAATGGCCGACCGAGGCGACGTTGTTGTACGCGTCCAGGTAGCGCCTGCCGTCGGCATCGTGCAGCCAGACGCCCTCGCCGCGGACCGGGTGCAGCGGCGTCTCGTAGAAGAGGCGGTAGGCCGGGCCCAGGACCCGCGCACGGCGGTCCATGAGCGAGCGGGTCGCAGGAGGGATCGCAGAAGTTGAGGTCGGCATGTCAGGCCTCCATGTGCAGGCCGCAGGCGCGGCGGAAGACGGCGGTCGCGGCTTCGGCGCCGACGCGCTCGCAGGCCGCGAGGCGCGCCCATGAGAGCGGGTTGTTGCGCAGCAGATAGGCCGCGTTCTCGGGATGGCGCGCCGCGCGCCAGCCGCTGATGGCCACCACCATCACCAGCCGCGCCGTGATCAGCGTGAACAGCAGCTCGACTTCGGCCGCGAGCAGCGGCCGCACGCCGTGGTAGGCGGCAACGAAGGGCGCGATGTCGGCCAGCGGATCGTCGCCGGTGCCGACCTGGTAGGCGGCCGCGACGGCCAGGTCGTCGATCGCCGGCGCGCGCACCATGTCGCCGAAGTCGAGGATGCCGGCGATGCGCTCGGTGTCGGCCGGATCGACCAGCACGTTGTAGATGTTGAAGTCGTTGTGGATTGGCTGCGCAGGCAGCACGGCGAGCCGCGGCTTGGCGTCGCGCTCGAAGCGGTCGAGCGCGCCCTCCGCCAGCGCGCGGCGTTCCGGGTCGGCGATGTGCGCGAGCAGGCCGCGCACGCTGTCGGCGCGCTGGATGTCCCAGGGCAGCGCGAGTTCGCCGGCGGGATGGTCGAAATCGCGCAGCGCAAGGTCGAGCCGCGCCAGCATGCGCGCGAGGTTCTTCTGCTGCCGCGGCGTGCGCGGCGCCTCGGGCAGCGGCAGGCCGGGCAGGTAGCTGAAGAGGCGCGCCACGCGCGGCAGGCCGTCTCCGGGATCGCAGAGGAAGGAAGGCTCACCGCTCGATGCCGGCACGATGCGCTGCACCGGCAGCTGCGGGTCGGCAGCCGCGAGGTGCAGCAGCGCCTGGGTCTGGAAGTCGGCGACCAGCGCCGACTCGGCCGGATGCGAGATCTTGAGCATGAAGCGCGCGCCGCCGCCGGGCGGCGCCAGCAGGTAGTTGCGGTCGCGCTCGCCCGTCAGCGCGCGCAGCTCGCCCTCGATGCCCCAGCGCTCGCGCGCCAGCGCGCGCACCCAGGCATCGTCGAGTTCGGGCGAGCCCTCGCTCAGGACCTGCGCGTCGGTCATGCCGCGCCGGCGAAGCCGCGCAGCGCGCTCGCGATGTTGGGGCCGAGGTCGTCGGAGAGGTAGCCGCCCTCCTGCACCAGCACGGTCGGCAAGCCGAGGCGCGCGATCTCGGCCAGCAGAACCGCGAAGCCCGGCGTCGTGATCTTCATGCCCTTGTACGGGTCGCGCTCGTGGGCGTCGAGGCCCAGCGCCACCGCCAGCGCGCCGGGCGCAAAGGCGCGGATGCTGTCGCAGGCCTCGCGCAGCGCCGGCAGGTAGCCGTCGAGATCGGTGCCGAGCGCCAGCGGCTTGTTGATGTTGTAGCCCAGGCCCTCGCCCTCGCCGCGCTCGTGCGCATGGCCGGTGAAGAAGGGCGTGAAGTTGCGCGGGTCGCCGTGCAGCGAAATGGTCAGCACGTCGGCGCGGCGGTAGAAGATGCCCTGCGTGCCGTTGCCGTGGTGCACGTCGATGTCGAGGATGGCCACGCGCGCGTGCCTGCTGCGCAGATGCTGCGCGGCGATGGCCACGTTGTTCAGGTAGCAGAAGCCGTTGGCGCGATCGACGTAGGCGTGATGGCCCGGCGGGCGGCACAGCGCATAGGCGGCGCGCTCGCCGTCGAGCACCAGCTGCGCGGCGTGCGTCGCCATGTGGGCCGACGCAACGGCCGCCTGCCAGGTGTGGGGGCCGATGGAGCAGGCGTTGTCGCCCATGTGGAAGCCGGCCTGTCCGACCACGCTCTCGGGATAGCTGCAGGGCTGGCCCGGAAAGGGGTGGATGTTCGGCATCACCTCTTCCGAAGGGTCGTCCAGCAGCTGCCAGCGCGCATGGGCCGTCTCGAGGAAGCGCAGGTAGTCGGGCGTGTGGATGGCCGCGCGCGGGCCGGCGCCGAAGTCCTCGCAGGGGACGATCTCGTGGCCATCCTTGCGCACAGCGTCGAGCAGCCGGAAGGCGCGCTCGGGCTGCTCGTTGCTGCGCTTGAGCTTGCCGCGCACCATGAACAGCTGCGGGTCGTGCCCTTGGTGCGTGTCGGTGTAGACGACCTTCATCGAGGGGGTCCTTGAATTCAGGGGGTGGGGACGCCGTGCTGCCGAACGAACAGGGCGCGCACGTCGCGCCATGCGGATTCGATGTGCGTGCGCATCGCGGCCTTGGCGGCTTCGATGTCGCGGCGCACCAGCGCGTCGGCGATCAGCAGGTGGTTGCTGGCCACGGTCTCGGAATCGTCGACCACGGTGATGAGGGCGATGATCATGCGCAGCTCGGTCTGCGTGTTCAGGAAGATGCGGTGCAGGTGCGCATTGCCCGAGAGTTCGCTGATCAGCGTGTGCAGCGCGAGGTCGGTATCGATGCGCTCGTCCTGCGCCCGCGTGCGTGCCAGGCGCACCATGTCGTCGACCATCGCGCGCACGCGCGCCAGGTCGGCATCGCTGGCCTTGCGGCAGGCCAGCTCGATCGAGGTCAGCTCCAGGCTCAGGCGCACTTCGTACAGGTCGTCGATCTCCTGCACGCTGATGGTTCGCACCGCGAAGCCGTGGCGCGGCCGCGCGACCAGCACGCCCTGGCGCTCGAGCCGGCGCGCCGCTTCGCGCACCGGCGCACGGCTCACGCCCATGCGGCGCGCGATGTCGGCTTCGACGATGCGGCTGCCGGGCGCGAGGCGGCCTTCGACGATGGCGCGGGTGAGCTGGGCTTCGACCAGGCCGACCAGGTCGGTCGCCTCGACGGATTCGAAAAGAACGGTGTCGGAAGAGGAATTGAAAGCCATGTGGTTGTCTCGTCTTGTTGGAGCACCCGGGCTCATTCTTTCATCGGCTGCCGCGCCAGGTAGACGCCGGCCGCGATGATCAGCGCAATGCCCGACATCGCCAGGCCGTCGGGCGGCTTGTGGAACCAGAAGGTGCTGAAGGCCACCGCGAGCAGCAGCTGGAAATAGTTGAGCGGCGCCAGCGTCGAGGCCTCGACCCGCTCGAAGGCCGCCAGCAGCAGCCACTGCGCCGCGCCGCTGCAGGCGCCGCCGGCCAAAAGCAGCAGCACGGCGCCGGCCTCGGGGCGCTCGGCCGGCAGGAAAAGCGGCGCCGGCAGCGCGGTCGCGATCAGGCAGACCAGCGCGGTGTAGGCGTACTGCACGGGGCTCGCGACCCTGCCCGCGAGCCGGCGCGTGAGCAGCTGGAAGACGGCGTAGCAGACGGCGGCGATCGCCATCAGCACGGTGCCGAGCCACGGCAGGTCGCTGCCGGGCCGCACGATCAGCAGCATGCCGGCAAAGCCGACGACCACGGCCACCCAGCGGCTGCGCTGCACCTGCTCGCCCACCAGCCAGGGCGACAGCGCGACCATCAGCAGCGGCGCGGTGAAGTAGATGGCCGTGGCCTCGGCCAGCGGCATCCAGATCAGCGCCGTCATGAAGCACGTGGCCACGGTCGCCAGCATCGCGCCGCGCAGCAGCAGCAACTTCTTCTGCGGCGCGCGCCAGATGCGCAGGTCGCCGTGGTGCAGCAGCATGGCGAGAGCGATGCAGATCACCGACAGGTAGCGCATCAGGTTGACGAAGGGCGCCGGGTAGAACTGCAGCATCTTCTTGCAGAAGGCGTCGTAGGAGGCGAACGCCACCAGCGCGCAGAAGAAGAGCGCGATGCCGGCGCTCCTCGACCCCGGCGCTCGCAGTGCGGCGGTGGTCATCACCGAAGCGCCTCGAAGCCGCGCAGAAAGTGGTCCAGCGCCGAGCCGATGGCCTCCACCATGTAGCCGCCTTCCTGGACGATCACCGTGGGCAGGCCCAGCGCGCCGATCTTCTCGCCGATGCGGCGGTAGGCGTCCAGGTCGAGCCGCAGCACGCTGATGGGGTCGTCCTTGTAGCTGTCGAAGCCCAACGCGAGCACGAGGGCCTCGGGCGCGAAGCCGCGCAGCGCCGCCAGTCCCTGGTCCACCGCTTGCAGGAAGAGCTCGTTGCCGGCGCCGTGGGGCAACGGCAGGTTCAGGTTGCAGCCCTCGCCTGCACCGCTGCCGCGCTCGTGCGCATAGCCGGTGTAGAACGGGTAATAGCCGCTCGGATCGGCATGCGTCGACACGGTCAGCACGTCATCGCGCGCATAAAAGATGTTCTGCGTGCCGTCGCCGTGATGGGCATCGAGGTCGAGCACGGCCACGCGGCCATGGCGCTCCCGGAGGCGCTGCGCGGCCGCCGCACTGTTGTTCACGTAGCAGAAGCCGCCCGCGCGGTCGCGGTGCGCGTGGTGGCCCGAAGGCCGGCACAGGGCATAGGCGGCGTCGCCGCTGTCGAGCACCGCGTCGGCCGCCGCCACCGCGGTGTGCGCCGAACGCAGGACCGAGCGCCAGGTGTGGGGGCCGATCGGGCACGAGAGGTCGCTGATGTAGTAGCCCGTGCGCGCCACGATCGACGGCGAGGGGCAAGGCGCGCGCAGCACGCCCGGCGTGCCGCCGTGGTACGGCGAAAGATTGGGCAGCACTTCGATGCCCGGCTCGACGCCCGGCAGCTTCAGCGCGCGCCACAGCGCGTAGGCTGTTTCGAGGTAGTCCAGATAGTCGGCGCTGTGCACGCCTTCGAGCGGCGCGCGGCCGTAGTCCCGCGGCTGCGCGAGTTCGATGTCGCGTGCGGCCAGCGCGTCGCGCAAGGCATGCGCGCGGGTCGGCAGATCGGCCGGCTTGCTGATGCGGCCCAGGCGCATGAACTGCTGCGGATCGTGCAGCAGCTGCTCGTCGGTGAAGAAGGCCTTCATGCCATCGACGCTTCGAAGCCGACCAGGGCGCAGTCGAAGCGCTCGAACATCTCGTCGATCTGCGCGGCGCTGATGACGAGCGGCGGGCAGAAGGCGACGGCGTCGCCCATGGCGCGCACGATCAGGCCCTGTTCCAGCGCGAGTTCGGCCACGCGCGCGCCGGCCTTCTGCGCCGGATCGAAGGGCGTGCGCCGGGCCGGGTCGGCCGCGAGCTCGATCGCGCCGATCAGGCCCACGCCGCGCACCTCGCCGACATGCGGGCGCGCTGCGTAGCGCTGCAGGCCCTGCTGGAAGCGCGGCGCCAGCGTCTTCACGTGCGCGAGGATGTTCTCGTCTTCGTAGACCTGCAGCGTTTCGAGCGCGATCGCGCAGGCCACCGGATGGCCCGAGTAGGTGAAGCCGTGGCCGAAGGTGCCGATCTTTCCGCTGTTGGCGGCCACCGCCGCATGCACCTTCTCCGACACCATCACGGCCGAGATCGGCACGTAGCCCGAGGACAGCGCCTTGGCCGCGGTCAGGATATCGGGCCGCAAGCCGAAGGTGGTGGAGCCGAACATCTCGCCGGTGCGACAGAAGCCGCAGATCACCTCGTCGGCGATCAGCAGCACCTCGTACTTCGCGAGCACCGCCTGCACCTTCTCGAAGTAGGTGGCCGGCGGCACCAGCACGCCGCCCGCGCCCATCACGGGCTCGGCGATGAAGGCGCCGACGGTCTCGGGGCCCTCTTCGAGGATGCGCTTTTCCAGCGCATCGGCCAGGCGCGTGGCAAAGGCTTCCTCGCTTTCGCCGGCCTCGGCGTAGCGGTAGTGGTGCGGGCAGTCGACGTGCAGGATGCGAGCGATCGGCAGGTCGAAGTCGCGGTGATTGGGCACCAGGCCGCTCAAGCTGGCCGCTGCCACGGTGACGCCGTGGTAGGCATTGCGGCGCGCGATGATCTTTTTCTTGTCCGGCTTGCCGATGGCGTTGTGGTAGTACCAGACCAGCTTGACCGCGCTGTCGTTGGCCTCGGAACCGGAGTTGGCGAAGAACACCTTCGACATCGGCACCGGCGCGAGCGTGAGCAGCTTCTCGGCGAGCGCGATGGCCGCCTCGTTCGAGCGGTGGTTGAAGGTGTGATAGTAGGGAAGCGAGCGCAGCGCCTCGCTGCCGGCCTTGGCCAGGCGCTCGTTGCTGAAGCCCAGCGAGGCGCACCACAGGCCCGACATCGCCTCCAGGTAGCGGCGCCCCTGGTCGTCCTCCACGAAGATGCCGTCGCCGCGCCGGATCACCAGCGGCCCGACCTGGGGATGGGTGGCGAGGTTGGTGAAGGGATGAAGGTGCGCCGCGATGTCGTGGGCGGCGTTGTCGGCGTGGGTGGATGGGTTCATGTCAGTAGCCGCGTTCGAGGTCGACTTGGTGTTGAGGACGCTCGCCCTTCTGAAGCAGTGCGAGGTTGGCGAGGGTCTGCTGCGCGATCACCAGGCGGTCGGTGCGCGTCGCGATGTGCGGCGTGATCAGGATGCGCGGATCGGCCCAGAAGGGATGGTCCGGCGGCAGCGGCTCCTGCGAGAAGGCATCGAGCGTCGCGGCCGCGAGCTGGCCGCTTTCGAGCGCAGCCAGCAGGTCGGCTTCGACCAGGTGATCGCCGCGGCCGACGTTGATCAGGTGCGCGCCGCGCGGCAGTTTCGCGAACAGCGCGGCATCGAGAAAGCCCTGCGTCTGCGGCGTCAAGGGCAGCAGGCACACCAGCGTGTCGCAGCCCGACAGGAACGCGTCGAGCTGTCCGGCGCCGTGGAAGGCGACGACGCCCGGCGGCAGCGCTTCCTTGGCGCTGCGGCTCCAGCCGCGGACCTGGTAGCCGATGCCCGCGAGCGCCTCGGCGCAGGCCATGCCCAGCGTGCCGAGGCCGGCGATGCCGACGCGATGGCGGCGCGGCGAGACCACGTCCTGCTCCTCCCATCGGCCGGCCGCAGAGCTCGCGACGTAGGCGTTCATGCCGCGATGGCGCTGCACCACCGCCCAGCTCACATAGGCCTTCATGCCGGTGGCCATGCCGGGGTCGACGATGCGGCACAGCGGGCGTTCGCGCGGCAGCTGCGGATCGGCCACGATGTGGTCGATGCCCGCGGCCAGCGACTGCACCAGCTTCAGCTTCGGAAGCTGCGCCAGCTGGCCGTGCGGCGGAAACCAGCAGACGGCCGCCTCGATGTCTTCCAGCGGACCGAGCTCGGCGCCGAGCCGCAGGTCGATGCCGGGGCAGGCCTCGCGGAAAGCGGGTGCGAGGTACTGCATGTCCAGCACCTCGCTGAGCAGTGCCACGCAGGGTGTCGTGCTGTCGCCGTTGCGCTGCATCACGCGACCCGCGCTGCAGCTTCGGCGGGCGAAGCCAGCCGCGGCACCGCATCGATCAGCTTGCGCGTATAGGCATGCTGCGGGTCGTTCAGCACCGCATGCGTCTCGCCGTACTCCACCACCTCGCCGCGCTGCATCACGGCGATGTGGTCGCACATCTGGCCGGCGACGCGCAGGTCGTGGGTGATGAACACCATCGCCAGCTGGAACTGCTCGCGCACCTGGGCGAAGAGTTCCAGCACCTGGGCCTGCACGGAGACGTCGAGCGCCGACACCGGCTCGTCGGCGACCAGCAGCTCCGGCTGCATCGCCAGCGCACGGGCGATGCCGATGCGCTGGCGCTGGCCGCCGGAGAACTCGTGGGGATAGCGTTGCGCCGCGTCGGCCCCGAGCCCGACCAGTTTCAGCAGCTCCATCGCGCGCGCCATGGCCTGCGCCTTGGCTACGCCCTGGGCGATGGGACCGCCGGCGATCGCCGCACCGATGCGATGCCGCGGGTTCAGCGACGCATACGGATCCTGGAACACCATCTGGATCTTGCCGCCGGCAGAGCGGCGGAAGTTCCCGTCCTGTGCCAGGTTGTGCCCCTTGAAGAGGATGCGGCCGCTGTCGAAGGGCGCCAGGCCGACCAGGCAGCGGCCCACGCTCGACTTGCCCGAGCCCGACTCGCCGACCAGGCCCAGCGTCTCGCCGCGGCGCAGCTCGAAGTTGATGTTCTTCGCGGCCTGCACCGAGCGGCCGCGTTTGAACAGGCCCGCGCCGGACTTGTAGGTCTTGCACAGGTCCTGCACCTGCAGCAAGCGCAGCGCATCGTCGGTGGGCGTGGCGCGCTGTGCGTGGCCATGGGGAATGGCGGCGATCAGCTTGCGCGTGTAGGGATGCCGCGGCGCGCCGAGCACGCCGGCGGCGGCCCCGGACTCGACGATCTTGCCGGTCTGCATCACCACCACGTGATCGGCGATCTCCGAGACCACGCCGAAGTCGTGCGTGATGAAGAGCACGGCGGTGCCGCGGCGCTGCTGCAGTTCGCGCACCAGCTTGAGGATCTGCGCCTGCGTCGTCACGTCGAGCGCGGTGGTCGGCTCGTCCGCGATCAGCAGCACGGGCTCGAGCACGAGTGCGCAGGCGATCATCACGCGCTGGCGCTGGCCGCCGGAGAGGCGGAACGGATAGCTGTCGATCAGCAGCTCGGGATCGGGCAGGCCCACGTCGGCCAGCGCCGCGAGGATGCGGCGCCGCTTCTCGGCCGCGGGCACCGTGCCGTGCGCATCGAACACCTCGCCAATCTGCTCGCCGATGCGCATGACCGGGTTCAGCGCCGTCATCGGCTCCTGGAACACCATGCCGATGCGCCGGCCGCGCAGCTCGCGCATCTGCGGCTCGGTCAGCGCCAGCAGGTCGGTGCCTTCGAACAGGATCTTGCCGGCCACCGGCGCCACCTGCGGGCGCGGCAACAGGCCCATCACCGCGTTGGCGATCATCGATTTGCCCGAGCCGGATTCGCCGACGACGCACAGCGTCTGGCCCGGCAGCACCGAGAGCGTCGCGCCCTCGACCGCGAGCGCGCGGTCGGCACCCTTGGGCAGCGAGATGCTCAAGTCGACGACCTCGAGCACGGCTTGCGCCGGCTTCAGGCGTGTCACGCCGGCGTTCATCGGCCCCTCCCGTCCAGCCGCGTGTTGAGGCCGTCGTTGAGGCCTTCGCCCACCAGGTTGAGCGCGAGCACGGTCAGCACGATGGCCAGCCCCGGGAACAGCGCCATCCACCAGGCCTGGCGCAGCACGGTGCGGGCCGAGCCAACCATGTAGCCCCAGCTCATCTGGTTGGGGTCACCCAGGCCGAGGAAGCTCAGGCTCGATTCGAGCAGGATCGCCGTCGCCACCATGAGCGAGGCCATCACGATGATGGGCGACATGGCGTTCGGCAGGATCTGCGTGAGGATGATGCGCGGCGTCGACTGGCCGGCCAGCAAGGCGGCCTGCACGAAGTCGCGCTGGCGCAGCGTGAGGAACTCGCTGCGCACCAGGCGCGCCACCGGCGGCCAGGAGACGATGGCGATGGCCGCCACGATGGAACCGACCGAGGGCTGGAAGATCGCGACCAGCACGATGGCCAGCGCAAAGCTCGGCACCGCCTGGAAGATCTCGGTGAAGCGCATCAGCCCGGCATCGATCCAGCCGCCGAAGTAGCCGGCGACGGCACCGAGCGTGACGCCGATCAGGAGCGCGACGACGGTCGAGACCACGCCGATCAGGAGCGAGATGCGCGCACCGTGGATCACGCCCGAGAGGATGTCGCGCCCGAGGGTGTCGGTGCCCATCGCGAAGCCGGGCTCGGTCCAGGGCCGCAGGAAGGGCTGCTGCACCATGCCCCAGGGGTCGTTGGCGGCCATCCAGGGGCCGAACAAAGCGACGACGGCGACGACCGCCAGCACCACCATGCCGGCCACCGCGCCCTTGTTGCGGACGAAGCGCCGCCAGAAAGGACTTTGGGTCATGTCAGTTCGATGCGTGGGTCGACCAGCGTGTAGACGAGGTCGGTGATCAGGTTGAACAGCACGGCCATCGCCGCCGTCACGAGGAAGGTGCCCAGCAGCAGGCTGTAGTCGCGCTGCAGCAGCGCGTCGAACATCAGGCGGCCGAGGCCGGGCCATGCGAACACGGTTTCGGTGAGCACCGCGCCGCCGATCAGGCTGCCGGCCTGGATGCCCGCGAGCGTGACCACCGGCAACAGCGCGTTGCGCAGCACGTGCGCGCGCAGGATGCGGCCGGGCTTCACGCCCTTGGCGCGTGCCGTCTTCACGAAGTCCATCTGCGCGACGTCGAGCATGGCGGCGCGCGTCATGCGGGCGTAGACGGCCATGTAGAACAGCGCCAGCGTCAGCACCGGAAGCACCAGGTGCTGCGCAACGTCCCACGCCAGTGCCAGCCCGGTCGCGCCCGAGCCGACGGTGCTGAAGCCGAAGCCCGGAAGCCAGTCGAGCTGCACCGTGAACACCAGCACGGCCATGAGGGCGAGCCAGTACAGGGGCGTGGCATAGAACACCAGCGCCACCGTGGTGATCGCGCTGTCCACCCACGTCCCGGCCCGCCGCGCCGAGAGCGCGCCGAGCGTGACGCCGAACAAGAGCGACAGCGCGAAGGCGCTGCCGGTGAGCAGCAGCGTCGCGGGCAGCCGGTCCATGATCAGCTTCAGCACCGGCTGCTGCTGGCGGTAGGAGAAGCCGAGGTCGAGCTGCACCACCTTGCCGAGGTAGGTGCCGAGCTGGGTCGTGATCGGCTGGTCGAGCCCGAACTGCGCGCGCAGCTGGGCGACGAACTGCGGGTCCGAAGCACCGGCCTCGCCGGCCAGCACCGAGACCGGATCGCCCGGCGCGGCGCGCACCAGCATGAAGTTGACGGTCGCGATCAGCAGGATCGCGACCAGACCCTGCAGCACGCGGGCCAGCATGAATTGCGTGCGCTTCATGCGCGGCTCAGGCCACCGAGGCGCCGCTCAGGCTGTCGTTCAGGCCGATGCCCGAACTGATGATGTTGCTGAGCTTGGTGCGGTAGAGCGTCGGGAAGTTGATCTCGTACAGCCAGGCCACCGGCACGTCGTTCAGCAGCAGCTTCTGCGCCTCCAGGTAGATCGCCTTGCGCTTCTCGGGGTCGGCCTCCTTGGCGCCGGCGTCGAACAGCTCGTCGATCTTCGGGTTGGAGTAGCCCTCGACGTTGTTGAAGGGCGAGCCCTTGGCGATGTTGGCCGTGGTGTAGTTGCGCGCCACGCCCAGGGCCGGGTCGCCGTACTGGTAGACGTAGGTGAAGGCGAGGTCGTAGTCCCACTCGTTGAGCTTCTGGTTCCAGCCGGCCACGTCGGTGGCGACCATCTCGAGCTTGACGCCGGCCTGCGCCAGGTTCTGGCGCAGGATCTCGGCCGAGCGCGTCCAGGTCTCGCCGTAGGGCAGCGGCAGCAGGCGCAGCGTCTCGCCCTTGTAGCCGGCCTCGGCCAGCAGCTTCTTGGCGGTGTCGACGCTGCGCGGGTACTTGGGGACGTCGGTGCTGTGGAACTTGATGTTGCTGTTGAAGGGGCCGGTCGCCGGCTTGGCGAAGCCCTGCCAGGCCACCTTGCAGATGGCCTCGCGGTCGATCGCGTGCATCAGGGCCTGGCGGAACTTGACCTGGTCCATCGGCGCCTTGCGGTTGTTGATCCACAGCCAGGCATGCGGCGCGAAGAACTCCCAGCCCTTGGTCGTGACCGCGGCGCCCGGCAGCTTCGACAGCCGCAGCACGTCGAAGTACTCGACCGCGCCGCCCGGCACCAGGTCGACCTTGCCCGATTCGAAGGCCGCGGCGCGCGAGGCCGCGTCGGGAATGACGTGGAAGTACACGCTCTCGACCAGCGGAGCGTCCTTGACGTGGTACTTGTCGTTGGCCACCAGCTGGATGTAGGAGCCCTTGACCCATTCCTTGAACTTGAACGGGCCGGTGCCGATCGGCGTGGCGTTGGCCGGGTTGGCGGCGAAGTCCGTGCCTTCGTAGATGTGCTTGGGGATCATCGGCATGCTGCCGACCTCGAAGATGCCGAGGAAGGGGCCGAAGGGGTACTTGAGCTTGAACTCGACCGTCAGCGGATCGACCGCGCGGATGCTCTCCACCGCGGCGAGGTTGGCGCGCAGCCGTGCATGCGTCTTGCGCAGGAACACGTCGGCCGAGAACACCACGTCGGCCGAGGTGAAGGGCTTGCCGTCGTGCCACAGCACGCCGGGCTTGAGCTTGAAGGTGAAGAGCGTGCCTTCCTTGTTCGAGGTCCAGGAGGTGGCCAGCGAAGGCAGCGGGGTGATCTTCTCGTCGTAGCGCAAGAGGCCTTCATAGATGTTGCCGGCAATCATCTGCGTGGGACCGTTCTGCGTGATGCCCAGCATCAGCCCGGGCGGCTCGGGCTGGACCACCGCGTTGATCACGCCGCCCTTCTTGCCTGCCGCCAGCACATGCAGGGGAACGCCCGCGAGCGTCAGGCCGGCCGCCGTGGCGGCACCCATTTGAATGAGATTGCGACGTTTCATGAGAACTCCTTGTGGCTCGATCGGGGATGGTGGGAAGGAAGGAAGGGAACGAAGCTCAGTCGCGGAAGGACGTGGCGGGCACGGGCTCGATGCGCTGCAGCAGCGCGCGCCATTCGCGTGCATTCGGGTCGGGCTGGCCGGGCATGCGCACGGTGTCGCCGCTCTCGTACTGGCGCGCGGTCTTTTCGCAGACCTCGGGCGGAACCGGGTAGGCCGGCTGGCCGCTGGACTGGATCGCGACCTGCACGCGGCAGGCGCGCTCCAGGTTGAGCATGAGGATGAAGGCCTCCGACACCGTGCGGCCCAGCGTGACCAGGCCGTGGTTGCGCAGGATGAGCGCACGCGCCGTCGGCCCGAGGTCGGCGACCAGCCGTTCGCGCTCCTCGAAGTCGAGCGCGATGCCCTCGAAGTCGTGATAGACCACGCGCTCGTGGAACTGCAGCGCCCACTGGTTGCACGGCTGCAGCCCGCCGGCGAGCGAGGACACCGCCACGCCCGCCACCGTGTGCGTGTGCAGCACGCAGGCGGCGTCGTGGCGCGCCGCGTGCACGGCGCTGTGGATAGTGAAGCCGGCCGGGTTCACGTCGTAGGGCGAGTCGTCGAGGATGCGGCCCTCGAGGTCGATCTTCACCAGCGAGGAAGCCGTGACGTCCTTGAACAGCATCCCGAAGGGGTTGATCAGGAACTGGTCTTCGGTGCCGGGCACGCGCGCGGAGATGTGCGTGTAGATGCTGTCGTCCATCCCGTAGTGCGCCACCAGCCGGTAGGCGGCGGCCAGGTCCTGGCGCACGGCGCGCTCGGCTTCGGAGATCGGGAGGGCCGCGCGGCCCACTGCGTGCAATGGCATGGATCTTTTCCTTGGGTCGGTTCCGACGGGCAACTGTCGACAGTCGGCATTTCACAGCATACAGCAATATACGGGCCCATCCTTCGATGTGTGCATCCACTCTCCTGGCATGCCTCTACAAACAAGGTGATTCATCCCAATGAAGAGGGCGTACAGTGTTGATCTGATTCAGGGCCTTCGGGCGCGCCGCACACTATCGGGGCAGCCAGGCACCATGGCGCGCCACACCAGGCAAACTGCGCCAGACTGCAGACTGTTCGAAAAGGAGCCGAGCATGAAACTGCTGGAAATGCCCGAGGCGCAACGCGCCGAGCTGTCCGCCCGCAGCGCCCTGGCCATCGACGCCAAGGGCCGGGAAGTGCTGCATGGCTTGAGCGCCGACGAGTCGCAGTTCTTCGTCGATTGCATGCGCGAGTCGCCGTCCCGGCCGGCCGAACGCGAGCGCTGCGTGGAACTGAGCGTCAAGCACGAGGCCGCCCGCCTGAAGATCGCCTCGGTGGACGACGAAAGCACCGGCGAAGAAAACAGGCCTCCGCGCCTCGCGCACAAATTCTGAAGGCCGCAACGGGCAGCGCTGGATCGGCGGCGCTGAGCCGGCTCTGAGGGATCGAGAGCTTGGCGGCGCCCGGCTCCGGCAGTGCTGTGGCATGCTTGCCATTCGCACTGGTTTGCGGAGGCGTCATGTCCATTGCCGTTCAAGATCTTGAGGCTCAGGTCCTCGGTTTGCCGCCCGAGGACCGCGCTCGACTTCTGGAGCGACTGATCGCCAGCTTCGAGCCCAGATCAAAGGCACAGGAAGCGTGGATGCAGCTGGCGCTGCGCCGCCAGGAGGATGTCCGTTCGGGCAAGGCCGCAATGGTCCCGGGGCGATGAGGCCCTTGCGCGCGTGCGGGCAAGGATCAGGTGAGTCACTGGATTCATCCCGAAGCCGAAGCTGAGCTCGGTGATGCGGCGTCTACTATGCGACCCATGCAAGTCGACTGATCGCAGAGGCTTTCCTCGCCGAGTACGAGCGAGTTCTCGGGCTCCTCCTCGAGAATCAGCAGCGTGGTCCTCATGGCGGGCACGGCATGCGCATCTATCACTTCGATCGATTTCCCTGCACCGTGATCTACGCGGAAGACGCAAGCCTCGGGCCTCAGATCTTTGCCATCGCGCATCAGAGCCGCGAGCCCGCGTACTGGTCTTCCAGGCTCTGCTGCCCAGACGCGCTGCAGGCGAGTTCTCCGACGCACTATTCGACAAAGCGCCGCAGCCCTTCCAGATCGACCACGGTGATGCCGCCGTACTCGATGCGCAGCAGGCCCGCTTCGCGCAGCCGGTTGAGCGCCGCGTTGCAGCGCTGGCGCGAGAGGCCGGAGAGGTTGGCGATCTCTTCCTGCGAAGTCTGCAGATACACGTCGCTGCCCGGATGCAGCCACGGATGGAACAGGCCGGCCAGCGCGCGCGCCACCTGGCTGTCGGCATCGAGCAACCGGTGCGCCGCATAGTTGCCCATGAACCAGTGCAGGCGCTCGTTGATCTGGTTCAGCAGGAAGTGGTTGAAGCTCATCTGCGTGCGGTGCAGCCACTCGAAGGTGTCGAGCGGCAGCACCGCGACACGGCTGTCGCGCAGCGCGATGATGTCGGCCGAGCGCGGCATCGCGCGCAACAGCGTGCCTTCGCCGAACCAGCTGCCGACCGACAGGCCGCCGAAGGTGACGGAGCGGCCGTCGCTCGATGTCATCGACCACTTGAGCAGGCCTTCGAGCGTGCCGTACCAGTGCAGCGGCGCGTCGCCGCGGCGGCACAGCGCGGCGCCGGCGGCCACCGACTCCTCGCGCATGTCATCGAGCACGCGCGCCTGCGCCGCCGCGTCCAGCCCGGGGAACCAGACCGATCGCTGCAGCAGCTCGGGAATCGACAAGGACGCCGGCGGTCTCTGGCTCGGCCTGGTGTGCGGCATCGACGCTCCTGCTGGCTGCGGCTCGTAAACCCTGATCTCAAATGTCATCGCAATGACTGCCGGGACGACGGCAGCCAAAAATAATAGCGCGCCGTCCACAGGAGAAAGCCCATGTCCAAGCGCAAAGTGATCGTGACCATCGCCCCCACGGGCGGCATGGCGCACAAGTCGCAGAACCCGCATCTTCCCACCCAGCCCGAGGAGATCGCGGCGGATGTGGTGGCCTGCTGGAAGGCCGGCGCCAGCGTGGCCGCGATCCACGCGCGCCGGCCCGACGATGGCGCCACCTGCGACGCCGAGGTCTACCGCGACATCAACCGCCGCATCCGCGCCGCCGGCTGCGACATCGTGCTCAACAACTCCACCGGCGGCGGCGTGCACGGCGACATGATCAAGCCGCTGCCTGGGGGGCGCTGGGAGATCGCCTTCGACGAGCGCGTGAAGGGGATGGACGCCGGCGCCGAGATGTGCACGCTGGACGCGACCACGCTCAACCTCAGCTTCGAGGGCCGCGAGATCCTGATGGACACGCCGCTCACCAAGGGCCGCGAGCTCGCGGCCGGCATGAAGGCGCGCGGCATCAAGCCCGAGTGGGAGGTGTTCAGCCCCACCCACATCCTGCAGGACACCACCACGCTGATCGAGGAGGGGCTGGACGAGGCGCCCTACTTCATCAACCTGGTGATGAACGTGCACCGCAACTTCCAGAACGCGATGCCCTTCTCGCCGCGGCATCTGCAGATGATGGTGGACACGCTGCCCAAGGGCGCGATCTTCTGCGTGAGCGGCATCGGCCCCTCGCAGCTCGAGGCCAACATCAGCGCGCTGCTGCTCGGCGGCCATGCGCGCGTCGGCCTGGAGGACAACCTCTATTACCGTCACGGCGAGCTGGCCACCAACCTGCAGCTCACCGAGCGCATCGTGCGCCTCATCCGCGAGATGGACATGGAGCCCGCGACGCCGGCCGAGGCGCGCGACATGATGGGGCTGCCGCGCGTGGGCCTGCCGCGCCCCGAGTTCGCAGCCTGACCAACGATTCCGAGAGAACAGCAAGGAGACACACCATGACCGATCGCCGCCACTTCCTCCACACCCTGGGCGGCGCAGCCGCGCTCGCTGCCCTGCACCCCTTGGCCGCGCTGGCCCAGACCATCGAGCAGGTCAAGATCCTCTACGGCTTCCCGGCCGGCAGCGCCGGCGACGGCGTGGCGCGCCGCGTCGGCGAAAAGCTGGCCGGCTCTTCCTACACCCGCAACGCGGCCGTGGTCGAGAACAAGCCCGGCGCGGGCGGACGCATCGCGCTGGAGCTGCTCAAGGCGGCGCCGGCCGACGGCAGCGTGCTGGCGCTCACGCCCTTCTCCTGCACCTCGATCTACCCGCACATCTACAAGAAGCTGAGCTACGACCCGGTCAAGGACCTTGCGCCGGTGTCGATCGCCGCGGTGATGCACCACGGCCTGGCGGTCGGACCGCTGGTGCCGGCCAACGTCAAGACGGTGAAGGATTTCCTGGCCTGGGCCAAGGCCAACCCCAACGACGCGAGCTACGGGTCGCCGGCGGCCGGCTCGACGCCGCACTTCATCGGCGCGCTCTTGGGCATCAACAACGGCGTCGAGCTCAAGCACGTGCCCTACCGCGGCTCCATCCCCGGCGTGACCGACGTGGTGGGCGGCCAGATCGCCTCGATGATCACGCCCAGCGGCGACTTCATCGCCAACCACAAGGCGGGCAAGCTGCGCCTGATCGCCACCTCCGGCAAGGCGCGCTCGCCGTTCTCGCCCGAGGTCCCGACCCTGGCCGAACAGGGCTTTCCGGAACTGACCACCGAAGAGTGGTTCGGCTTCTACGCGCCGGCCAAGACGCCGGCCTCGGTGATCGCCGCCGCCAACGCGTCCATCAACGCCGCGATCAAGGACAAGTCCGTCATCGACAGCCTGGCGGTGGTCGGCCTGATCGCCCAGGGCTCCACCGTCGAGGAGATGGCCCGCTCGCAAAGCGCCGAGTTCGAGCGCTGGGGCCCATTGGTCAAGAAGGTCGGCTTCACGGCCGAATCCTGACGATGGCGCACATGGACACGGCCATCACACGCGTCGCGGTCGTCGGCACCGGCGTGATCGGCGCCAGCTGGGCGGCCTACTTCCTCGCCCACGGGCTCGACGTCGATGCCACCGATCCTTCGCCGGGCGCCGAGGCGCGCCTCTTCGAAGCCGTGGCGCAGCACTGGCCGACCTTGCAGCGCTTCGGGCTGGCCGAAGGTGCGGCGATGGAGCGGCTGCGCTTCCATGCAACGCTGGAAGACGCGGTGCGCGACGCCGACTTCGTGCAGGAGAACGGCCCCGAGCGCCTGGACTTCAAGATCGATCTGTTCCGCCGCATGGACGTGGCCGCGCAGCCGCACGCGATCCTCGCTTCGAGCTCTTCGGGGCTCGCGATCAGCGGCGTCCAATCCGGCTGCGCGCATCCCGCGCGCGTGGTGCTGGGCCACCCCTTCAATCCGCCGCACCTGATTCCGCTGGTCGAGGTGATTGGCGGCACGGCCACGTCGCCCGCGACCATCGAACGCACGATGGCCTTCTATGCCGCGATCGGCAAGCGCCCGATCCACGTGAAGCGCGAGGTCAAGGGCCATATCGCGAACCGGCTGCAGGCCGCGCTGTGGCGCGAGGCCTTTCACCTGGTCGACCAGGGCGTGGCCTCGGTGGCCGACATCGATGCGGCCATCGCGCACGGGCCCGGTTTGCGCTGGGCCGTGATGGGCCCGTTCATGAACCTGCATCTCTCCGGTGGCGCCGGCGGCATCGCGCATGTGCTCGCGCACCTGGGTGGGCCGATCGAGGACTGGTGGAAGGATCTGGGTGCACCCACGATGACACCCGAGCTCAAGCAGCAGGTGGCCGAAGGCGTGGCCGCGGAGCTGGGCCAACGCCACACCAGTGAGCTAGAAGCCGCGCGCGACATCCTGCTGTTGAACCTGATTCGCGCAAAAGCGGCGTCCGGCACACTCGAATAACCAAGCGCCTCCAGGAGACAAGCGATGACCGCCCCCGGCTTCTTCGACGACGAGCGCCAGCTCGCCCCGCCGCGCACCCTGCGCATCGACTTCGACGACGGCTCCTTCGCGCTGCGCTCGCCGGTGGCGCTCAGGCCCTATGCGCGCTGCATCGGCGAGTGGCTGGAGCGCTGGGCGCGCGAGACGCCCGATGCGCTGGCGCTGGCCGAGCGCGACGAAAGCGGCGAAGGCTGGCGCCGGCTCGACTACCGTGCGCTGCGCCGCGCCGTCGGCGCCGTGGCGCAAGGCCTGCTGGACCTGGGCGTGCCCGCAGACAAGCCGGTGGTGATCCTCTCCGACAACGCGATCGACCATGCGGTGCTGATGCTCGCCGCCATGCACATCGGCCGCACCGCCTGCTCGCTCTCCAGCGCCTATTCGCGCATGGCGAAGGACCCGACGCGGCTGCACAGCATGCTGCGCGCGCTCGAGCCGGCGCTGATCTATGCCTCGGATGCCAAGGTCTACGGCAGCGCACTGGCGGGCTCGCGCATCGATGCGCCGGCGGTGTTCAGCCGCAACGCCGGCGCCCACCCGGGCGCGCTCAGCTTCGCGCAGCTGCTCGAAACCGAGGAAACGCCGGCCGTCATGCAGGCCTTCGAGGCCATCCTGCCCGACACTCACGCCAAGTACCTGCTGACCTCGGGCTCGACCGGCCGGCCCAAGGTGGTAATCAACACGCACCGCATGCTGTGCGCCAACCAGCAGATGATTGCGCAGACCTGGCGCTTCCTCGACCAGGAGCCGCCGGTGCTGGTGGACTGGCTGCCCTGGAGCCACACCTTCGGCGCCAACCACAACTTCAACATCGTCCTCAGCCACGGCGGCGCGCTCTACATCGACGAGGGCCGGCCGGCGCCGGGGCTGATCGAGAAGACGGTGCGCAACCTGCGCGAGGTGCGGCCCACGCTGCTCTTCAACGTGCCGCGCGGCTACGACATGCTGCTGCCCTTCCTCGAGGCGGACGACACGCTCGCGGCCGAGGCCTTCTCGCGCCTGCGCCTGTGCTTCTATGCCGCCGCGGCGCTCGCGCCCTCGACCTGGCAGCGGCTCGAAGCGGTGGCGCGGCGCGCACGGCCCGCGCAGCCGCTGTGGCTCACCACTTCCTGGGGCGCGACCGAGACCTCGCCCGCGATCACCTCGGCGCACTGGAAGCTCGACGGCGCAGGCTGCATCGGCGCGCCGCTGCCGGGGCTGGAGCTGAAGTTCGTCCCCAACGGCGACAAGCTGGAGATGCGGGTCAAGGGCGTTTCGGTGTTTCCCGGCTATCGCGGTGCGCCGCGCGAGACCGCGCAGGCCTTCGACGAGGAGGGCTACTACCGCATCGGCGACGCGGGCTACCTGGTCGATGAAGCACGGCCCGAGTGCGGCGTGATGTTCAACGGCCGCGTGGCCGAGGACTTCAAGCTCACCAGCGCCACCTGGGTGTCGGTGGGCACGCTGCGCGTGGAGCTGGTCTCGCGGCTTGCGCCGCTGGTGCAGGACGTCGTGATCACCGGCCACGACCGCGAGGCGGTTGGCATGCTGGTGTTCGCCAGCCCGCAGGGCGCCGCGCTGCCGCGCGAGGAGCTGGCGGCCGCGCTGCGCCGCACGATGGCAGCCATGCGCGACGCCGGTGCAGGCTCCTCGCAACGCCCGGTGCGCGCACTGGTGCTCGCTACCCCGCCCGACATCGATGCCGGCGAGATCACCGACAAGGGCTACATCAACCAGCGCGCGGTGCTGACGCGGCGCGCGGCCGAGGTCGAGCGGCTGCATGGCAGCGCAGCCGACCCTGAGGTGGTGCGCCTGGACGATTGAGCTCGAGAAGCGGCTACGGAGCGTTCATGTAGCGCTCGACCTCGCAGGCCTGCCCTGCGGGATCGGCGCCGCAGGCCGTCGGAGGCGGTGCATGGGCCGCGCCCGCGCAGCCTGCCAGGATGAGAACACCAGCGATCGCGAAGATGGCTCGCATTGCGTCTCCTTGGTAGACAGCCTCGCGGCCATGACCAGCCTGCGAGGCCCACCCACGATACCGCAGGCACTCCGACTCCGCAGCGATCGCCGAAGCTTGTCGAACGACGGCTTGGCGCCCCGGTCCCGTTTAAGCTTCGCCGATCAAGCCTGTCCGGAATGCAAAAGACGACGCCTGCTTCCAGTCCCGACGCCTATGTGGCCGCCCTCGATGGCTGGCGTCGGGCGTGCGTCGGGGAATTGCGTGCGGCGGTTCGCGCCGCGTCGGCGATGGAGGAGGTCGTGAAATGGCGCCACCTCGTCTATCTCGCGAACGGGCCCGTGCTCCTCATTCGCGCGGAGGAAGCCCGGGTACTGTTCGGCTTCTGGCGAGGGCAGCAGCTGCGCGCCATCGAACCCGGGCTCAAGCCTGGAGGGAAGTACGAAATGGCCACGCTGGAACTGCGAGAGGGAATGACCGTCGACCCCGCCACAGTGCGCCTCCTGACGCGAAAGGCGGTCGCCCTCAATCGAACGCTTGGTGATCCGACTCTCGCAGCGAAGCGCAGCTGAACGACTGATGCAGGCTCAGCCCAGCAGCAGCGGATTGCGGCGCGCTTCGTCGAGCCGGCGCTGGCGTAGGGGTTCGACGCACTGCAGGCTGCGGCGGGCGGATGGCTGCGCGCACGCGTAGTTCATGCAGACCGCGCGGAACACGAAACTCAAGCCCGTGCACTTGGCCGACGGACCCCGGGCGCCGGCGCGGGCCAGCAGCGGTGCTGCACTGGCGTGGGCCGATGAAGACCTGCGCGGGGTTTTGCCTGGCGCCGCACGGGAGCGCTCCGCAACGACGGCAAGGGGTTCGGTGTCCGCCTTCGGCGCTTGCGCCAGCGCGACGGCCGGCGCATCCGACGATGCATGCATCGGCATTTTTTCGCTTGCCGAAGAGAAGGACCCGTCGCGAGGGCCGAAGGCCGCGACGACGATGAGCGGG
Organism: Variovorax sp. LjRoot84; assembly: GCF_964254305.1. Classification (NCBI taxonomy): domain Bacteria; kingdom Pseudomonadati; phylum Pseudomonadota; class Betaproteobacteria; order Burkholderiales; family Comamonadaceae; genus Variovorax; species Variovorax sp. LjRoot84. The sequence goes on along the minus strand of NZ_CAXUTE020000001.1, from coordinate 76,724 downwards.
ATCGCCACGGTCCACATGGCCAGCAAGGCAACGGCGCGCAATGGCCGCGCCACCACGACGGGCGCGGGCGTCTTCGGTTCGTTGTCGGCCGGCCGCGCCGCTAGGCGGTCGGCGAGCCGGCGCCGCCGTCGCGCTTCGTCGGCCGCCAGTCTCGCGAACTGCCTGAGCTGCTCTTCCGTAGGACCCGGGCCGCCCCGGATGAAGCTTCCGAACGAGCGAACGATGGCGGCCTGCGCCTCTTCTCTTGCGCTCGCCGCGTTGCGGGTGGCGTCCAACTGGGCGCCGATCGACACCTCCGTCGTCCGCGCAGACCTTGAATTGAAACCCTCTGACATCAGTTCCTTCCAGCACCAAAAGCCATGAGACGGCATCACATCCGAGCTTGCGCATTTTTCTGTCGGACATCGTCTGAAGTCCTTGTCCCGGTGGTAACCGGGCGTTAAGACGCCCAGGGCCTGTTAACAGGCCCTAGCGCTGCAGACGCGCCGCAAGCCGTGTCAGGTTGGAAGCCCACCGGTTCGGCTTTTCTTCTTCCCATTGCTGGGCGAGCTCGGAGACATTGCGGTCCGCAACGCGGGCCAGGGCCAGCCTGGCGCGCGTCGCGAGCGCATGCAGTTCTTCTGTTCGTCTGCCGGCCAGGCACTCCACCGCTCGCGTTTTCGATGCCGCGGCGCCCTTGCCGATGGCGCCGGCGATCAGCTCGGCGGCAGCGACCGCGGCGGCCCCGTCGTCCGCATCGATGTGGCTTGCCATCTGCGCCATGTCGAGAGCCTGGGACACAAAGGCCGGATCCGCCCTGCGCTCGCATTCGGCCAGCCAGTCCTGCGCGGCGTCGTTGTCGAAAGCGCCGTCGCCCCACGCCCCGGCGTGCGCCGCCAGGTTCATCGAAAGTGCGAGTGCAGCAACAATCAAAAGATGCTTCGGCCGGCTCACCGTGGTCCACCTCATCGCAGCCGCCATGGCTGCCGGCGACAAGGCTACATCAACCAGCGCGCGCTGCCGGCGCGGCGCGCGGCGGGACTCGAAAAGCTGTCCGGCAACGCCAGCGATGCAGTGGTCATCCGGCTGGACTGAAGCACGGCCAGGTCGGTCTCGACTTCGAGGAAGCAGGCCAGCATCGCATTGACGCCCGGCGCGCGGCCGGTGCCGTCGCGCCAGTGCGGCAGCTCGTGGTCCATCTGGACGCAGAGATCGTTCCACGCCTCGGCCAGCGCGGCCCAGGGCACGACCGCAGGTTCGCTGACGCGGCCCGCCAGCAGCAGGAGCGCGCGCCGCAGCGAGGGGGTCTGCTCCACCAGCAGGCGGCAGCGGCGGAACTCGCTCGCGCTGCGCGGCAGGTCGAGCGCGGCGCCGCCGTAGTGCGGCGGGCGAACGCCGGTCAAGAGCGTGAAGAGCGCCAGGCTCGAAAGCCCCTGTTCACCGGCCGCGAGCCAGCGCACCGCATCCGGCTCGAGCCGGCGCGCAGCACGGCCCAGCTGCGCGCGCACGCGTCCCATGGCGGCGGGCGCTTCCTGCTCGCGGATGCGCGCCAGCCCTTGCGGCGGCCCGAGGACGGCAGTGGCGCCCAGCATGCGCGCGACGTCGGCATGCAGCACGTCGATGTCGCTCGCCTCCTTCAAGAGAAGCAGCCAGTCGCGCAGCGGCATGTGGCCGTACACGATCCTGCAGCCTTCGCGCTGCTGGATCTTGTAGTTCGGCTCGCCCGCGGCCGGCAACTTCGATGGGGTCATGCCGGTATATCGGCAGACCGGGGGCCGGCGAACAGGGCGACGCCAAGAAAAGATGCGAGCGTGGTGTGCGGGTAGCGCTCACTCCAGCTTCATGCCCGAATCCGCCAAGCGAATCGCGCCAAGCTCATGACCTGAAGAGCCGGTCGTATTCGAACAGGCGAACGATTCGCGGTGCGATCCGCTTCGACTGCGGATGGAGAGGATTGATCAGGGCCGCTCGTTCCTCTGGAACCACCACCGAAGGCACCAGCAGAATCGGCGTTCGCAGCGAGGCAAGCCACGCGGAGCCGATCCTCACGCTGGCATGACCCGCGGGGATCGCTGACCAGGTCGCAGGCAGGGACGCCACGTCGAGTTCTTCGCGCGACTCCCACATGTCATCCGGTACATCCAGCTCGAGCAGATATCGGTTCAGCGGAAGGCCGGTGTTGTCGATGTGCGCAGCGGTCTCGAGCACCGCGATGGAGACGGACGGCGCCGCGTAGACGACCGGCTGGCCAGTGTCGTTCCATCGGCCGGGATGCTTGGCTGCGCCGCCGCCGCTGAGATCATCGGCGCGGTACTTTCGAGTATCGGCCGCGATTCGCCACAGCTTCACTGGTAGGCGCCGCTCTCGATGGAGCCCAGCAGACGGGCGACGACCTCCACGCCCGTCGGCGTGTCGATCAGGTCCGCGGGCTTGCGGCCGCCGAGAGAGGGCTGGGGCCGCTCGATCCATTGGCCGAGCCATTTCGCGGCATCGAAGCCCTTCGCCTCGGGCGCCTTGCTGTTCTCGACGATGTCCTGTGCGATTCCGAGGAGCTTGATCATGCCGATCGCGGCTTGGCCGCCACTGCCGGAGACCAGCTCGCCCGCAGCGGCCTTCTTCTCGGCCGTGGCCTTCGGCACGCCGAGGATGGCGAAGAAACGCGAAGTCGCAAGGTCCATCCTCTTGGACAGATCCTTGATGAAGATTCCCTGCACACCCTGGCGTTCGATCGCCACGATTTCCATCGGCGTGGCGCCGGACACCGCGCGCACGTAGGCGTCGACACCTTTGTTCCGCTGATAGACGATGACGGCCTGGGGGCCGCGACGCGGCTTGGGGGCGGAACCGGTTCTGGTCTGTGACGACAACATGGCTGGCCTCGGTATGTCTATATGAAGACTAATTTTAGTCTCATTCTAGACGACACAGGCCGAACAGTCCCTGCAAGCCATCGCGGCCTGACCCAGCCGCAACGAAGGATCACCTCGGATACACCACGTCGACGGGCTTGAGCACTCCGGTGCGGCGTGACACGATCGCGCAGATGACCAGCAGACCCGCCGCAGCGCAGCACCTGCGCGACCTCGCGAGGCTACGCCGCGTTCGCGACCGGATCGACCGGGAGTACGCGCAGCCGCTGGACGTCGAGGCGCTCGCCCGTGGCGTGAACATGTCGGCCGGGCACCTCAGCCGCCAGTTCCGGCTCGCCTACGGCGAGTCGCCGTACGCCTATCTGATGACGCGGCGCATCGAGCGCGCGATGGCGCTGCTGCGTCGTGGCGATCTCAGCGTCACAGAGGTCTGTTTCGAGGTCGGCTGCTCGTCGCTGGGCACCTTCAGCACTCGCTTCACCGAGCTGGTCGGCATGCCGCCCAGCACCTATCGGCGCCAGGGAGCGCGCGCGACCGCGGGGATCCCGTCGTGCGTGGCGAAACAAGTCACCAGACCGATCAGGAATCGAGAAGCGCCGATCACCGAGCCGCAACTAGTGTAGTGTTCCATTCTGTTTGGAACTTAAGCGGCGATTGGCACGGATGACCTTCTGCAGGATGTCGCGAGCGCTCTTGGTCCAGATAAACGGCTTGGGCTTGATGTTGTGATGCGCGACATACTCGTCGATGGCAGCGACGAGTTCGGGCACGCTGGTGAACACGCCTCGGCGCAGCCGCTCGGTGGTGATGTCGCGGAAGAACCGCTCGACCATGTTCAGCCACGACGCCGAGGTGGGCGTGAAGTGCATTTCGAATCGGGGATGCTTGGCCAGCCACTGCTGCACGGCCGGATGCTTGTGCGTGGCGTAGTTGTCGGCGATCAGATGCAGCGTCTTGCCCTTGGGCGTCTCGCGATCGATTTGGCGCAGGAACTTCAGCCACTCGATGTGGGTGTGGTGCTGCTGGCACTGGCCGATGACCTGGCCGTCCAGCACGTTGAGCGCGGCGAACAAGGTGGTGGTGCCGTTGCGCTTGTAATCGTGCGTCATGGTGGCCGCGCGCCCCTTCTTCATCGGCAGTCCCGGCTGCGTGCGGTCCAGCGCCTGCACCTGGCTCTTCTCGTCGCAGCACAGCACCAGGGCGTGCTCGGGTGGCGACATGTACAGCCCCACGATGTCTTCGAGCTTCTGGACGAACTTCGGATCGCGCGAGCCCTTGAAGCCGCGCACGATGTGCGGCTTCAAGCCGTGGGCGTGCCAATGCCGCATGACGGTGCTGGCGCTGACGCCCAACTCGGCGCCCATCTTGCGCGTGCTCCAGTGCGTGGCCGCCTCGGGCGTGCTCTGGGTCGTCAACGCCACCAGGCGAGCAACGTCCACCTTCACCGGCGGCACCCCGCGTGGCAGATCGCGCTCGATGCCCGCAAGCCTCGACTCGAGATAGCGCTCACGCCAGCGCGACACCTGCACCCGGCCCACACCCACCTGCGCGGCAATCTCCTTGTTCTGCAGCCCCTGCGAAGCCAGCAACACGATGCGCGCGCGCAGCGCCAGCCTCACGCTGGTGAGCTTGGAACGAGCCAGCCGCGTCAACTCGGCTCGCTCCTCATCGGTCAGCACAATCTCGGGGGCCACTCGCACTTGCGTTCTCCACTCTGCTTCGTAGTAGAGCATCGGAGACCCGCCCTTCAATTAAGTTCCCACAAGCGCGCAACACTACACTAGACTGGCCGCCACCGCAACCAGACTGACCGCCATGGACATCACCATTCACTCGAGCTTCCTCCCGCACAACGACCCGGACGCCTCCCTGGCCTTCTACCGCGACATCCTCGGCTTCGAGGTCCGCAATGACGTCGGATACAACGGGATGCGCTGGATCACGGTCGGCCCCGCCGACCAGCCTGGCACGTCCATCGTCCTGCACCCGCCGGCCGCCACCCCCGGCGTCACCGACGACGAGCGCCGCACCATCGCCGAGATGATGGCCAAGGGAACCTACGCCATCATCATCCTGGCCACCGCCGACCTCGACGGCACCTTCGCTCGCCTGCAGGCGAGCGGCGCCGAGCTCATCCAGGAGCCCACCGAGCAGCCGTACGGCGTGCGCGACTGTGCCTTCCGCGATCCCGCAGGCAACCACATCCGGATCAACGAAGTGCGCTGAGCGGTCCGGCAATGCGGCCCCGCCCAACAGATGGAGACACGATGAGCAAGGCGACGAGGAAGGACACGCCGTCGCCTGCGCTGCACGTTGCCGACCGCCACGGTCTGATCCGCGTGCAGGGCGCGCGCGTGAACAACCTCAAGGACATCAGCGTCGAGCTTCCGAAGCGCCGGCTGACGGTGTTCACCGGCGTCTCCGGCTCGGGCAAGAGTTCGCTGGTGTTCGGCACCATCGCCGCGGAATCGCAGCGGCTGATCAACGAGACCTACAGCGCCTTCGTGCAGGGTTTCATGCCGACGATGGCGCGGCCTGAGGTCGACGTACTCGACGGCCTGACGACCGCGATCATCGTCGACCAGGAGCGGATGGGCGCCAACGCCCGCTCTACCGTCGGCACCGCCACCGACGCCAACGCGATGCTGCGCATCCTCTTCAGCCGGCTCGGCAAGCCGCACATCGGCTCACCCAACGCGTTCTCCTTCAACGTCGCCTCGGTCCGGGCGACCGGTGTGATCACCGTCGAGCGCGGCGGCAGCAAGACGGTGAAACAGAGCTTCAGCCGCACGGGCGGCATGTGCCCGCGCTGCGAGGGCATGGGCACGGTCTCCGATATCGACCTCACCCAGCTGTACGACGATTCCAAGTCGCTCAACGAGGGCGCGATCACGATCCCGGGCTACAGCATGGACGGCTGGTATGGCCGCATCTTCCGCGGCTGCGGCTTCTTCGACCCGGACAAGCCGATCCGCAAGTTCACCAAGAAGGAGCTGCACGATCTCCTCCACAAGGAGCCGACCAAGATCAAGGTCGATGGCATCAACCTGACGTACGCGGGGCTGATCCCGCAGATCCAGAAATCGTTCCTGTCCAAGGACCTCGACGCGCTGCAGCCGCATATCCGCGCCTTCGTGGAGCGGGCGATGACGTTCGACACCTGCCCCGACTGCGGCGGCACCCGGCTCAGCGAGGCCGCCCGGTCCTCCAGGATCAGGAAGATCAACATCGCCGACGCCTGCGCGATGCAGATCAGCGACCTGGCCGATTTTGTCCGTGGCCTCGAAGAGCCGTCGGTCGCGCCGTTGCTCGCCAAGCTGCTGCATACCCTCGACTCGTTCGTGGAGATCGGGCTGGGCTACCTCTCGCTCGACCGGCCGTCGGGCACGCTGTCGGGCGGCGAGGCACAGCGCACCAAGATGATCCGCCATCTCGGCTCGTCGCTCACCGACGTCACCTACGTCTTCGACGAGCCCACCATCGGCCTGCATCCCCACGACATCCAGCGGATGAACGAGCTGCTGCTGCAGCTGCGGGACAAAGGCAATACGGTGCTCGTCGTCGAGCACAAACCGGAGGCGATCGCGATCGCCGACCACGTCGTCGACCTGGGCCCGGGCGCCGGTACGGCGGGCGGCACCGTCTGCTACGAGGGAACCGTCGAGGGGCTGCGGGCCAGCGGCACCCTCACCGGGCGCCACTTCGACGACCGGGCCGCCCTCAAGGAGACGGTACGAACGCCGACGGGCCAGCTTCCGATCCGCGGCGCGAACACTCACAACCTGAAGGACGTCGACGTCGACATCCCGCTCGGCGTGCTTTGCGTGATCACCGGCGTGGCGGGCTCCGGCAAGAGCTCGCTCGTGCACGGATCGATCCCCGCCGGCGAGGGTGTGGTGTCGGTCGACCAGGGCGCGATCCGCGGCTCGCGACGGAGCAACCCAGCGACCTACACCGATCTGCTCGAGCCGATCCGCAAGGCGTTCGCAAAGGCCAACGGCGTGAAGCCGGCGCTGTTCAGCGCCAACTCCGAGGGCGCCTGCCCCACCTGCAACGGCGCCGGCGTCATCTACACCGATCTGGCGACGATGGCCGGCGTCGCCACGACCTGCGAGGACTGCGAGGGCAAGCGATTCCAGGCGTCGGTCCTGGAGCACCGCTTCGGCGGCCGCGACATCAGCGAGGTGCTCGCGATGTCGGTGTCCGAGGCCGAGGAGTTCTTCGGCGCCGGCGAGGCGCACACGCCGGCCGCGCACGCCATCCTCGAGCGGCTCGCCGATGTGGGCTTGAGCTACCTCAGCCTCGGCCAGCCGCTCACCACGTTGTCCGGCGGCGAGCGGCAGCGGCTCAAGCTGGCCACCCACATGGCCGAGAAGGGCGGCGTCTACGTCCTCGACGAGCCGACCAGCGGCCTCCATCTCGCCGACGTCGAGCAGCTGCTCGGCCTGCTCGACCGGCTCGTCGACGCCGGCAAGTCGGTCATCGTCATCGAGCATCACCAGGCGGTCATGGCGCACGCCGACTGGATCGTCGACCTCGGCCCCGGCGCCGGCCACGACGGCGGCCGGATCGTCTTCGAGGGCACACCCGCCGACCTCGTCGCCGCCCGCTCCACCCTCACCGGCGAGCACCTCGCGGCCTACGTCGGCACCTGACCCCCTGCTGCGCAAGCGTTGGGATCACCCCAGATGCACCGCGTCAACGGGCTTGACCCCACCGCGCCGCCCATGTCTCCAGCGGCACCCGCGCCGCGACGCAGACGTAGCTGATCGCGTGGTACCAGCCGGCGAGCATCAGCAGCTCGATCAACTGTGGCGGCGTCCAGTGCGCCGACAACGATTGCCAGAGCGCGTCGTCGACATCGGCCTTGTCGTGCAGCGCGTCCACCATCTGCAACAGCAGCCGATCACGCAGTGCAAGCACTTCGAGGTCGGCGACGGCCGAGACGATGGCCTCGCGCTCACGTTCGCCCAGTCCCGCAGCCTGGGCGAACGCCGCCCAATGCACGCCCCATTCGTACTCCGCGCCGCAGCGCGCACACACGCGCAGGATGACGATCTCCCGATCGCGCAGCGGAAGGCTTGCCTTGCGGCCCAGCAGGTAGCCGCCCCATGGCATCGATCGATCGGCCAGCGCCGGATTGATCGCCAGTACCCGGAAGAGCGCCAGGATCTCTGGCGCATCGGGAGGCGTCATCTTTTTCAGCAGCGCACCGAGCTCTTCCGGATAGGGCGGCGCAAGCGGTGCGATGCGTGGTTCGGACGGGGTCGTCATCGGCAATTCCTCTGGCTAGAATGGCTGCATTTCGCTACGGAATTCGTAGCAGCAGAATGCAGTCTATCGCTACGGATTCCGTAGCGCAATCACCTTTGCAGCATGAACGCCAAGACTTCCGATGCCCTCCCCGTCACGGCCCGGCGACCGATCATGGCCCTGCTCGAGCAGCTCGGCCGCAAGGGCACATTGCGCATCCTGTGGGAGCTGCGCGACGGCGCGCCGCAGAGCTTCAGGCTGCTGCAGACGAATGCGGGCGAGATGTCGCCCTCGGTCCTCAACGACCGCATCAAGGAACTGCGCGCGCTGAACATCGTCGAGTTGGCCGAGCTCGGCTATGCGCTCACCGAATCGGGCGTCGAACTCGTGAAGCGCCTGAAGCCGCTCAACCAGTGGGCGGACCACTGGTTCGAGGAGCTTTGATAATTTGTCCAGATATAGATAATCTGTCCATACCGAGGAACGCCATGCCTGAGACCCTGAAACTGCCCACCTTCGAAGACGTCGCCGCCGCTGCCGCGCGCATCGAAGGCCATGCCCATCGCACGCCGGTCCTGCGCTCGCGCACGGCCGACGAAGAGCTGGGCGCTGAAGTGTTCTTCAAGTGCGAGAACCTGCAGCGCATGGGCGCCTTCAAGTTCCGCGGCGCCTTCAATGCCTTGTCGAAGTTCGACGAGCGCCAGCGCCGCGCCGGCGTGGTGGCCTTCTCTTCGGGCAACCATGCGCAGGCCATCGCGCTCGCGGCACGCATCCTCGGCATGCCCGCCACCATCGTGATGCCGCACGATGCGCCGGCGGCCAAGGTGGCGGCCACCAAGGGCTACGGCGGCCAGGTCGTGATCTACGACCGCTACAAGGACGACCGCGAACAGATCGGCCGCGAGCTCGCCGAGAAGCACGGCCTGACGCTGATCCCGCCCTATGACCATCCGGACGTGATCGCGGGCCAGGGCACGGCGGCGAAAGAACTGTTCGAGGAGGTGGGGCCGCTCGATGCCTTCTTCGCTCCCATGGGCGGCGGCGGCCTGATCTCGGGCTCGGCGCTCTCGACGCGCGCGCTTTCGCCGCAGTGCAAGGTCTACGGCGTGGAGCCGGAAGCGGGCAACGACGGGCAGCAGTCGTTTCGCAGCGGCAAGATCGTCCACATCGACACGCCCAAGACCATCGCGGACGGCGCGCAGACGCAGCACCTTGGCCAACACACCTTCCCCATCATCCGCCGCGATGTCGACGACGTGCTCACCGCGAGCGACGCGCAGCTGGTCGAGGCCATGCGTTTTTTCGCCTCGCGCATGAAGCTGGTGGTGGAGCCCACCGGCTGCCTGGGCTTTGCGGCCGCACGCGAGATGAAGGCGCAGCTGCGCGGCAAACGCATCGGCGTGCTGGTGAGCGGCGGCAATGTCGACGTGGAACGCTTCGGCGCCCTGCTCGCAGGCTGAGCCTCAGGCCCGCGGCTGCACGCCGAAGCGGTACAGCACGTTCTTGAGCAGCTTGCCGAAGTTCGGGTCGCTGCCGATCACCCAGGCCGCGCCGACCGCGCCGGCGTGAAACACGCGCCCGCCTTGCGGCCGTTCCCAGTAGATCATCTCGGCCGAGAGTCCGCCGATCGACTCGGTGAGATTCGAGTGGTAGTCGAGGTAGGCGTCGAGCTTGCCGGGCACGCGCCGGATGCCGTTGGCGATGACCTCGATGCCTTCCTGCGGCGCCGGCAGCGCAGCACCCGGCGGCGTGTGCTTCGTCATGCGTGCGAGCGTGGCGATCGTCAGGTCCCACTCATGGCCGATCGCGCGCGGCAAGCCACCGCCCGGCGCATGGCCGAAGGTCTGTCTCTTGGCCAAGCCCAGAGGATGCGGCTCGTTGAACAACGCATGCGCCGGCTGTTCCACGTGGTAGACGCCGAAGTCCTCGCCGTCGGCAAAGGCCCAGCCCGCGGTCTCCAGGCCGATGATGTCGGCCGCCGGCCGGCCCGAGGCCTTGAGGCGGCCGCCACGCGCCCAGTCCTGGCTGTGGTACTGCTCGCCGAAGGGCCCGGCGGGCGGGCCCACCGGCGGCACGGTTTCGTCGTGATGGGGGCCGTTGACCTTGCGTTGCTCCATGACGCTGAAGTCCTCGTCGTAACTCACGCGCAAGTACATGGTGTTGCCCGACAGCACGATCGCGCTGCCGCCGCGGCAGAGGTAGTCGTCGAGACCCTCGACGCCGGGCAGCGACCAGTATTCGCTGTGGCCGTTGACGAACACGGTCTGGTAGCGCGAGAGGATCGCGGGATCGCGATGCAGGTCGATGTCGCCGATCACGTCGAAGTCGTAGCCCTCGCGCGCGAGCCAGACGTGCAGGCGGCGCTCCAGCCGCGTCCACTGGCTGAAGCCGCTGCCGGCCGGATCGTAGAGCGCACTGGGGCTGGCGTTGGGCCAGGGCATGCGCAGGCCGACCTGGTAGCAGGGCTGGCCGGCGCGGTGGTAGGTGTAGCTGCTGTAGGCCGGCGCTTCCGGATGGCAGTTCTCCAGGCCGGCCGCACGGCGCGGCCACACAGGATCGTCGACCACGTTCTTCGCGAAGGGCGTGCTCGCATAGGCCAGCCAGCTGTTGACGGCGCACAGCACGAGGATCGGCGCCGGCGCTGCATGCGCCGGCTTCCTGACGATGAAAGTGATGTCGTAGTCGGCTTCGCGGCCGCCCTGCTCGAAGCGGATGCGGCCGACGTAGACGCCGGACTTCGCATCTTCGGGGATGCGGAACTCGTGCGTCGTCTCCCATCGGCAGTCGTAGAGATCGTCGCTCGCGAAGCGCAGGCCGTGGCCGCGCGTCGGATCGGCGAAGGGGTCGTAGCCTGATTCGGCGTCTTCGCTGGGTGCGACCTTCGCAGGCTCGAAGGCGGGGCCGACGATCATCCAGGTGCCGTGGTTGACGATGCGGCCGGTGCGCTGATGGCCGCTGGCGTCGGCCACCTGCGCGCCGCGCTCCTCGCGCAGCGGCCAGCAGGCGAGCACCGAGCGGCCGGAGGCGATCGCGAGGCCGCGCTGCGCGTGGCGCTCGGCAATCTCTTCAGGTACCAGCGCGCGACCGTAGAGGACCGGCATTGCGAGATCGGCTTCGAGGAAGACGTCGGCCAGACCGTCGACGCCGCTCGCGCCCATTCGCAGCGGCGCCGGACCGGGCCGGACTTCCTGCCCCGCATCCCATTGCCCGACCTGTTGACCATCGATCCACAGCGCCGCGACGCGGCCGTTCCACGTGGCGGCCACATGCTGCCAGCGGCGCTCGACGAGCCGGCCGTGCGCCCGCTGCGCCTCGGCGCGGAAGCCCCGGCCATCGCCGAGGTAGAAGGCGAGCGCCCCACCCTCCTCGATGAACAGGCCCCAGCCGCAGTGGGCGGGAAAGTCGTATTGGCCAATAAGGGTCTGGCGCGTGGCGATGCTCCAGGGCTTGACCCAGCATTCCAGCGTCAGGCCGTGGAGCGGCAGCGCCGCATCCAGCCCCTTCTCGACGAAGACATAGGAGCCCGGGTGGATGGCCTGCACGCGCGCGGGCGACGGCGCGAAGGCGTGCAGCACGACATCGTCGCTGCGCCCTTCCACATCGCTGCCGAGCTGGCAGACCGAGAGCTGGTAGCCGCGGTCGCTGCTGACGTGAAAGCGCACGCATTCGCCGGCGGCCACGCTCTTGCGGTCGGCGTAGCCGTGAACACCGGGAAGATTCAGGGACTTGTGCGGAGGGATCGGTGGCGTCGTCATTCGGACGTGAAACCGGAAGCCTTGACCACTGGCCCCCAACGCTTGAGATCGTCGGCAATGAGCTTGGTCAATTCCTCGGGCGTGCTCGGACTCGGATCGCTGCTGAGCTTCTGCAAGCGCTCCTGCACTTCCTTGTTGGCGAGCGCCTTGCCGAGCGCCGCATGCAGCTGGTCGACGATGGGCCGCGGCGTGCCGGCGGGCACGAAGAGACCGGTCCATTCGAGGTTGTCGAAGTGCGGCTGGCCCAGTTCCTTGAGCGTCGGCACATCGGGCAGGAGCGCCGCGCGCTTCGCGCCGTTGACGGCCAGCACCTTGAGCTTGCCGCTTTGCTGGTGCGCGACCAGGTCGGCGATCGGGATGATGCCGGCCGCGATCTGGTTGCCCAGCAGGTCCTGCACCAGCGGCGCCGCGCCGCGGTAGGGCGCGGCCACCAGGTTGGCCTTGGCCTCGCTGCCGAGGCGGAAGCCCATGAACTGCGCGACGCTGCCAGGCGCGGGAACGCCGTAGCTCGCCTTCGACGGATCGGCGCGCGCGAGGTCCAGCCACTGCTGCACGTTCTGCGCCGGCAGCGCGGCGGGCACGGCAATGCCTTCGTAGAAGCTCACGATGCGGCCCACGGCCTGAAAGTCCTTCACCGGGTCGTAGCGCACCGACTTCGAGGTCAGCGGCAGCATCACCATCATGTGCATGTTGGCCAGCAGCACCGTGAGGCCGTCGGGCGGCGCGGCGCGCACATAGTCGGCCGCGATCTGCCCGCCGGCGCCGGTGCGGTTGTCGACGACCACCGTGGTGCCGAGCTCGGCCGCGAGCTTGTCGGCCAGCGTGCGTGCCTGCACGTCGGCCGAGCCGCCGGCCGGGTAACCGACGATGAGTTTCACGGGGCCCTTGCCGGCGGCGATCTGCGCCGAAGCGGCAGCGGCGAATGCGAGGGTCGCGCAGGCGAGCGCGGTCTTCAGGAGAACGGGGAGCTTCATCGGGGACCTTTCAGAAATGAATAGGGTTCACGCGGCCAGGCCCTTGCGCGCGATCTCGTCGGCGAGATCGCGCAGGGACTTCTCGAGCAGGTCAGCGAGCTCGTCGATCTCCGGCTCGGTGATCGTGAGCGGCGGCGTGATCATCTGGAAGTCGCCGAAGGCGCCGAGGTTGGCGCGGCGGTTGTAGAGCGCGATGCCGTGCTTCAAGCCGTGCTCGGTGAGCCGGGCGGGCGCGTTGAAGGCCACCGGCAGCTGGCGGCGTGTGGCCTTGTCGGCCACGATCTCGATCGCGGTCAGCAAACCCTTGCCGCGCACGTCGCCGACGATGGGCGAACGCGCGGCGACTTCGGTGAGGCGCGCCATCAGGTACGCGCCCCTGTCGCGGGCGCGCGCGACAAGGCCCTGCCGGACCACCTCGTCGACCACCGCATGCGCGACCGCGCAGGAAAGCGGATTGGTGAAGTAGGTATGGCCGTGCACGAAGCCGCCGCTGGCAGCCACGGCATCGACGATGCGGTCGGGCGCGAGCAGGCAGCCCAGCGGCGTGTAGCCGGCGGCCAAGCCCTTGGCCAAGGTCACGAGATCGGGGCGCGCGGCCGGCCAGTGGTGCGCGGCGAGGAAGGCGCCGGTGCGGCCGGCGCCGCTCATGATCTCGTCGTAGATGACCAGCACGCCATGGCGGTCGCAGATGCTGCGCACGCGCTCGAAGTAGGCCGCCGAGGACACCACCGCGCCGGTCGAGAGCCCGCCGATCGGTTCGACGATGAAGGCCAGCACGGTCTCCGGGCCTTCGCGCAGGATGGCCTGTTCGAGTTCGTCGGCGCACGCCAGCGCATGGGACTCGACGGTGTGCCCTTCCGGCACGCGGTAGGACAGCGGTGCCGGCACCTTCGGCATCGCGCGGATCATCGGCCCGTAGAGATTGAGCGTGTTGGCATCGCCCGTGACCGCCAGCGCGCCCAGCGTGGAACCGTGGTAGCTCGGGTTGCGCGAGATCACCTTGGCGCGGCTCGCCTGGCCCCTGACCACCGCGTACTGCCGAGCGAGCTTGATCGCCGATTCGTTGGCTTCCGAGCCGCCCGAGACGAAGAAGGCGCGATCGAAGCCCTCGCCCGCGAGCGCGCAAACGCGGTCGGCCAGCGCGATGTTGTGCTCGCTCTCGAAGAAGCGCGGGTAGGCGAAGCTGACCTTGGCCGCCTGCTCGGTCATCGCGGCCAGCACGCGCGGATTGCCGTGGCCGATGTTGGCGACCACCGCGCCGGCGGTGGCGTCGAGATAGCGCTTGCCGTCGGCGTCCCACAGGAAGATGCCCTCGCCGCGCGCAATGCGGGGCGGGCGCGGCGCGCCCTTGGGCGCATAGAAGCCGAGGACGGTGCCGCCCTGCGGCGTGTCGCCCACGAAGCGTGCAGTGGGGGTCTGGGTGCTCATTAAGTAACCTCTGCGCTGCGCGCTCCGGTATTCGCCTTGGGAACGGCCCTGCGGCGCATACCGTCGAAGATACGAAGAGACCGGCGCCAGCGGTAGACGTATGGGACGATGAAGTGCTATACGTGCTGCGCATGAAGACCACGCACGACCGCCTGGACCTCCTCGACACTTTTCTGCGCATCGGCGACACCGGCTCGCTCAGCAAGGCGGCCCGCCTGCTCGGCACCACGCAGCCGACGGTGAGCCGCAGGCTGCTGGAGCTCGAACGCCTGCTCGGCTGCAAGCTCGCGATACGCACCACCGCGAGCTTCTCGCTGACCGACGAAGGCCGCTCGCTGCTGGCCGAGGCGCACGACCTGACCGATCGCTGGTCGGGCCTGTCGAACCGGCTCTCGGGCGGGCAGAGCCGGCCCGAGGGCACGCTGCGCGTGATCGGCCCCTCCGGCTACGGCACCGGCTTCCTGACCGATGCAGTGACCGATCTGCGCGCCGCCCATCCCGGCCTGCGCATCGAGCTGACGCTGACCGATCGCGTGGTCGACCTCGCCGCCTCGGGCGCGGAGTGCTGGGTCTGCGTCGGCGAGGTGCGCGACCCGGGGCTGGTCTGCCGCCAGCTCGGCTCGATGGAGCGCGTGCTGCTCGCCACACCCGCGCTGCTCAAGCGCCTGGGGCCGGTGACCCTGGCGCGGCTGCCCTCGCTGCCCTGCGTCGGGCTGGTGCCCTACGTGATGGGCAGCGTGCGCCTGCTCGACAAGGCCGGGCGCTCGCGCATCGTGGCGCTGGACACGCCGATCCGCACCGATAGCCTGCTGTCGAGCTACCGCGCCATCCTCAACGGCGCGGGCATCGGGGCGGCGGCGCCGTGGATGTGCCAGGACGACCTGCAGGCCGGCCGGCTCAAGCGGGTGCTGCCTCAATGGTGGCTGGAGCCGGTCGGGATCCACGTCGCGTTGCCGCCAGGGATCTATAGACCCGCGCGTGTGACCGCCTTCATCGAAGCGCTCAAGCGGCGCATGCATGCGCTGCCCGGTTTCCGCCCGGCGCCCTGAGCCTCAGCGCGGCTTCTACGGCGGCTTCTTTTTCTTCTCTTCGTCCTCGCCGCCGAACAGCTTTTCCACCTGCTGCCCGATGCGCGCGCCGATGGCGGTGCCGACACCCGGCAGCACGGCCGTGCCCACTGCGGCGCCGGCCAGCGCGCCGCCGGTCAGCGAAAGCTGCGGCTCGTCGAGCGTGCCGGCGAGCTTGAAGGGCACGCCGACCACGCCGTCGACCAGGTCGATTGCTGCCTCGCCGCTCAGGCGCCGGTTGAGCACCGTGGCGCTGCCGCTCGCGGTGAGCAAGCCGGAGCGCGCCTGCAGGCCGGTGTAGCGAAGCACGATGCCGTCGTCGCCGGACTGGGTGTCGAGGGTGCCCGTGAGTTCGTCGAACACGGTCTGGCCGCTGCGGTCCGCGCCGGCGGTGCTGACTGCCTTCGCGAGATCGAAGCCCTTCAAGGTCGCGGGCTTGACCGTGAATCGGGTGCGCGTGTGCAGCCGGCGCACCATCTCGCCCAGGTTGTCGCCCTCGGTTTCGAGCTCGGTCTGGCCGTCGATCCTGCCTTCGACCGCGTTGCGCCGCGCAAAGGCGCCGACCAGCCCGGCGATGTCCACGCCCTTCGGCGACAGCTGGGCCGTGAGGCGCATCCGGCCCTGGTCGAGCACCCGCAGCGCCGCATCGCCGTTCCACGAGCCGCCGCCCACATCGATCTTCACGCGCCAGCGGTCCTGCTCGCCTTCGCGTTCGGCGCGCATCCTCGCGGCGGGCGATGCGCCGCGCCGCGACACTTCGGCCTCGCGCGGGCGCCAGCCGCGGTCGAAGCGCAGGTCGGCGTCGTAGGCCAATCCGATGTCGCGGCGGTCGATCCAGGTCACATCGCGCAGCCGCAGGTGTTCGAGCGGAACCTCCGCCGGGCTCCACGCGCCGGCCAACGCCGTGGCCGCATCGCTCCACTGCCAACGCCCGCGGAAGGCGCGCACCGAGGTGCGCGGCAGCACGGCACCCTCGATTTCGACGGCATCGATCGCGATCCTGCGATTCCACAGCGCGGCGAGCTGCGGCCGCACGACCACGCGCCGCACGGTGATTGGGCGCTCCTGCACGGTCGCGAGATCGCTCAGCACCACCACCGGGATCGGCCTCAGCGACCAGTGCGCCCCGCCGATGCGAAGGCCGATGCCGGAGGCCTTCTCGAAGCGCTGGCCGATCTCGGCCGCGAGCGCTTCGTCGCTCGGCAACAGCCGCCAGGCCAACAGGGCCAGGCCGCCCAGCAAGAGCAGCACCGCGACGGCGGTGCCGGTGATCCATCGTCCTGCGCGGGTCATGATGAAAGCTTATGCCGTACAAGGCCGGCGGCAGTGTCGGCGGGAGGCCCGTCGTATCAGGGCCAGTCGCTATAGTTTTGGCCACATCGAACAGGAGAATGCCGCATGCCCATCTGGAAAAAAGAAATCTCGATCGAAGAACTGACTCGCAGCCACATCGACACCGCGGTCCAGACGCTGGGCGTCGAGTTCCTCGAGATCGGTGACGACTTCATTCGCGCCCGCGTGCCGGTGAACGAGCGCACGCGCCAGCCCTTCGGCATCCTGCACGGCGGCGTGTCGGTGGTGCTGGCCGAGACGCTGGGCTCCTGCGGCGCCCACTACTCGGCGCCCGAAGGCGAGCGCTGCGTGGGGCTGGACATCAATGCCAATCACATCAAGGCCACGACCTCCGGCTGGGTCACCGGCACCGCGCGGCCGGTGCACCGCGGCCGCAGCACGCAGGTGTGGCAGATCGACCTGACCAACGACGCGGGCGAACTCACTTGCGTTTCCCGCATCACCATGGCGGTGCTGAAGGCGCGCTGACCGGCTGAGCCCGGGATCCCGACAAAGACAACAACCGAGGAGAAGAACAATGAGCGATTCCTACCTTCCCCGCTGGCGCGAAGTCGCAGCCGGCAGCACCGCCGTGGTGGCGCCCGACGAGCGGCTGCCCTGGCCGCAAACGGCCGCGATGGGCGTGCAGCACGTGATCGCGATGTTCGGCGCCACGGTGCTGGCGCCGATCCTCATGGGCTTCAATCCCAACATCGCGATCCTGATGAGCGGCGTCGGCACGCTGATCTTCTTCGTCGTCACCGGCGGCCGGGTGCCCAGCTACCTGGGCTCGAGCTTCGCCTTCATCGGCGTGGTGATCGCGGCCACGGGCTATGCCGGCCAGGGGCCGAACGCCAACCTGGGCGTGGCGCTGGGCGGCATCATCGCCTGTGGCCTGGTCTACACATTGATCGGCATCCTGGTGGCCGTCACCAACGAGCGCCATCACAAGACGGCGCCCCTGCGCGGCGTGGAGGTCGAGGAGATCGAGCAGGACGTTGCGGTGCACTGGATCGAACGGCTGATGCCGCCGGTGGTCACCGGCGCGGTGGTCGCGGTGATCGGGCTCAACCTGGCGAGCGTGCCGATCAAGAACATGGCGCCGACCGGCTTCGACACCTGGATCCAGGCGCTGACCTTTCTTTGCGTCGGCCTGATCGCGGTCTACACGCGCGGCATGGTGCAGCGCTTGCTGATCCTGATGGGGCTGATCGCCGCGAGCGTGATCTACGCAGTGCTGACCAACGGCCTCGGGCTGGGCAAGCCGATCGACTTCACGGCCCTCGGCTCCGCGCCATGGTTCGGCCTGCCGCGGTTCGCGGCGCCGGTGTTCGATGTCAACGCCATGCTGCTGATCACGCCGGTGGCGGTGATCCTCGTGGCCGAGAACCTGGGCCACATCAAGGCCGTGAGCGCGATGACGGGGCGCGACCTCAACCCCTATCTCGGCCGCGCCTTCATCGGCGACGGCATCGCGACCATGGTGAGCGGCGCGGCCGGCGGCACCGGCGTCACGACCTATGCGGAAAACATCGGCGTGATGGCGGCCACCAAGATCTATTCCACGGCGATGTTCGTGGTCGCCGCGCTGATCGCGCTGCTGCTGGGCTTCAGCCCCAAGTTCGGCGCGCTGATCCAGGCCATCCCGCTGCCGGTGATGGGCGGCGTCAGCATCGTGGTCTTCGGCCTGATCGCGGTCGCGGGCGCCAAGATCTGGGTCGACAACAAGGTCGACTTCTCGCAGAACAAGAACCTGATCGTGGCTGCGATCACGCTGATCATCGGCACCGGCGACTTCACGCTGAAGTTCGGCCAGTTCGCGCTCGGCGGCATCGGCACGGCGACCTTCGGCGCGATCCTGCTCTACGCGCTGCTGAGCCGCTCGCGCCAGGCCTGAATGCGCCGGCGCGGGAGGGTGCGCGATCGGTGGACGATTTCGATGCGCGCCATGAGTTCGCGAAACAGTCCCATCGGATCCTCGACCATGCGCGTCACCGGATAGCTGCCGAGCGCAAAGCCGGCAAAGCAGATCTGGACGCGGTCGAAGTACAGGAAGAGGCCCTGGCCCGCGTCCTGCAGGCAGCGCTCGGCTGTTTCGAAGAAATCGTCGCGCGGAAGCGCGGCCTGCGCTGCCGCCGCACCGAGGCTGTAGGTGTAGAGGTCGGGCTGGACGGTCCGGATATCGAGGATGGGTTGCATGGCAGGAAATGGGCCGTTTTGAAGCGGGCCAGTCTGTGAAGAGATTTCCGGGGCCCGTGTAGGAATCGGGCGCTCCTTCATGACCGCAAAAAATGCAACCTGGTGCAAGAGATGTTGTGCCGCGTGTTCTTTCACCAGCCTGTCAGCGGCGTGCGGCCTGCTCCCCGTTAGACTCCAACGCTTTTCGCACCAACGTTTTCCATGGCCGATGCTTCCGCCGCGCGCACCAAGGCGGTATTCGAATTCAAGAGCGCGACGCTGCCGCTGATCGCCGTGATCCTCAAGACGGCCGAGCTCGGCGTTCTCGCCGAGGCGCTGGACGTCCAGTTGGCCGATTCGCCTGACTTCTTCGATCAGGAGCCGGTGGTCATCGACCTCTCGCAGCTGCAGGAGGACCAAGCGGGCGCCAATATCGACTTTGCCGCGCTGCGCGCGTTGCTGGCGCGCCACCAGACGCAGCCGATCGCCGTGCGCGGCGGCAACGATGCGCAGAATGCCGCGGCCCGTGCCGCCGGCCTGTCGCTGGCCGCGATGCCGGTGACGCCGAGCCCCCGCCCGCCTGCGCCGCCGGCCGAGGCGCCCAGCGAGGCGCCGCAAATCGTGCGCGAAGTGCCGGTGCCGGCGAATGGCACGCTGGTGATCGACAAGCCCTTGCGCTCGGGCCAGCAGGTGTATGCGCGGGGCGGCGACGTGGTCGTGACCGCCGTGGTCAGCTTCGGCGCCGAGGTGATCGCCGACGGCAACGTCCACGTCTATGCACCGCTGCGCGGCAAGGCGATCGCCGGTGCGCGCGGCAATGCCGAGGCGCGCATCTTCACGACCTGCATGGAAGCGCAGCTGGTGGCGATCGCGGGCATCTACCGCACCTCGGAAGTCGCTCTGCCGGCAGACATCGCAGGCAAGCCGGCACAGATCTCGCTCGACGGCAAGAAAATCGTGATGAGCGCGATTCAATGAAGCGGCGCGCCTCGCGCA
This sequence comes from Variovorax sp. LjRoot84, assembly GCF_964254305.1. Taxonomy (NCBI): domain Bacteria; kingdom Pseudomonadati; phylum Pseudomonadota; class Betaproteobacteria; order Burkholderiales; family Comamonadaceae; genus Variovorax; species Variovorax sp. LjRoot84. The sequence goes on along the minus strand of NZ_CAXUTE020000001.1, from coordinate 56,892 downwards.
CCTGACAACCGAAATAAACGAAGGAATGGAATGGCCAAAATTGTGGTGGTGACCTCGGGCAAGGGCGGCGTCGGCAAGACGACCACGAGCGCGAGCTTTGCGTCGGGGCTCGCGCTTGCCGGCAAGAAGACGGCCGTGATCGATTTCGACGTCGGCCTGCGCAACCTCGACCTGATCATGGGCTGCGAACGGCGCGTGGTGTACGACCTGATCAACGTGATCCAGGGCGAGGCCAACCTGAATCAGGCCCTCATCAAGGACAAGCAGTGCGACAACCTGTTCGTGCTGGCCGCTTCGCAGACGCGCGACAAAGACGCGCTCACGCAGGACGGCGTCGAGAAGGTTCTGACGGACCTCGGCGGAATGGACTTCGACTACATCGTCTGCGACTCCCCGGCCGGCATCGAGACCGGTGCGCTGATGGCGATGCACTTCGCCGACGAGGCCCTGGTCGTGACCAATCCGGAAGTTTCGTCGGTGCGCGATTCCGACCGCATCCTCGGCATGCTCGGCAGCAAGACGAAGCGCGCGAAGAACGGCGGCGACCCGATCAAGGAGCACCTGCTGATCACGCGCTACAACCCGAACCGCGTGGCCGGCGGGCAGATGCTCTCGCTGGAGGACATCAAGGACATCCTGCGCATCAAGCTGATCGGCGTGATCCCCGAATCCGAAAGCGTACTCCAGGCTTCCAACCAGGGCGTGCCCGCGATCCACGACAAGGAAAGCGACGTGGCCGAGGCCTATAGCGACGTGGTGGCGCGCTTCCTCGGCGAAGACAAGCCGATGCGCTTCATCGATGCCGAGAAGCCGGGCTTCTTCAAGCGCATGTTCGGAGGGAGATAAGCCATGTCCCTCCTCTCGTTCCTCTTGGGCGAAAAGAAGAAGACTGCGAGCGTCGCCAAGGAGCGGCTGCAGATCATCCTCGCGCACGAGCGCAGCAGCTTGAGCGGCAAGAAGCGGCCTGACTACCTGCCGGAACTGCAGCGCGAGCTGATCGCGGTGATCTCCAAGTACGTGTCGATCAAGGCCGAGGACATCAAGGTCAACCTGGAGAAGCAGGACGACCTCGAGGTGCTCGAGGTCAAGATCGAGCTGCCCGACGCGGCAGCGGCCGCGCTCGCGGCGCGCTGAAGCTTCTTCCGGCGCTCAGGGCCGGACGATGAACGCGACCACTTCCTGCAGCACCGAGGGCTCCTTGAGGATGCGCCGGTGGCCCAGGCCTTCGGTCGCGATCAGCCGCGCGCCCGCGATCGCATCGCAGTAGGCCACGCCGTCCGCGAAGCGATTGACACGGTCATCACGGTCGTGCACGACCAGCGTGGGCTGGCCGATGCGCGGGCCGACGGCGGCCGGCTCCAGGAGCGGCATCAGGATGCCCTCGCGCGCCTCGATCCGCCGCTGCATCGCGGCGCGCGTGCGCTCGCTGAGGCCGAACACGTGCGCGAAATAGCGCGTGAACGCGTGCGGCGACGCGGGCGGCGCCAGCAGCACCAGGCTTTGCGTGGGCAGGCCGCGGCCCGCGGCGTAGGCCAGCGCGTTGGCACCCAGCGAGTGCGCGACCACGGCCTGCAGGATGGCGCCCTGCTGCACCAGCCGCGCTGCCATGTAGTCGATGGCACGTGCGAACTGCGGCAAGTTGCTGACGGTGCCCGCGCTGCGGCCATGGGCCGGCATCTCGAGCAGCACCGGCGTGAAACCCTCGGCCGCCACGGCCTGCGCGAGCGCCAGCATCTGGCCCGCATGACCGCCCCAGCCGTGCACCAGCAGGACCTTCGGCGTGTCGGCGGCCATCACGGCGGGCGTGTAGAGGCCCATGCTCGCGTCCTCGAAGGGCCAGGCTTCGCGCCGCCAGCCCGCGCCCGGGCCGTGGCGCCGGTTGATCCATTTGAGCGGCAGCGGCGTGCCGAAGAGCCGATAGGCGGCGCGGACCCCAAGAGCCGGCCAGGCGCGTTGCACCGTGCCCAGCGCGAAGCGCAGTGCGCGCATCGCGAGGCTGGCGCCGTAGTAGTTGGAAGCGGCGGCGCTGGCGCCGGTGCTGATGGTGGATTCCATGCTCAGTACCAGACCCAGTCTTCGTTGCTGCGCGGGAGGCTGCGCACGGTATCAACGACGGAACGGATGCCCAGCCCCACCAGGCAGGCTCCAAGAAAGAGAAAAGCGATCAACATGAGGTTTCTCCTTTTATCGCACAGTTGTGCGAAATTCAGACAAAGGAACGGGCAAGGCAGACAGACATGGGGGTTCAGGCCCGGTAGCTGGCGACCAGCCGTTGCCAGGTCAGCACGGCGCGCTCAGCGGCACGCGGGTCGCGCAGGAAGCGCGCGTCGTGCAGCAGGGCCATCACCAGGCCGTTGATTTCGCTCACGAGCTGCGCGGGGTCGGTCTCGGCCTTGAGCTCGCCGGTCTCGATGGCCTGCAGCACGGTGCGCCGGAGCGCGGCGCGCCAGCGCGTGACTTCTTCCAGCAGCAGGTCCCGCAGCTCGCCTTCGCGGTCGTCGAGCTCGAAGGCTCCGGCGGTGTAGATGCAGCCGGTTTCGATCTCCACGTCGCGCGTGCGCACGATCCAGCGAGACACGATCTCGTCGAGGCGCGCGAGGCCCTTGGGCTTTTGCATCGCAGGCACGAAGACATCGGCCAGGAAGCGGCGGCCGAATTCCTCGATCACCGCCTTCTGCAAGGCCTCGCGCGACCCCACGCGCGAGAACACCCCGCTCTTGGACAAGCCCAGCCGCGTGGCCACCGCTTGCAGCGTGATGGCCTCCAGGCCCTCGGCCGAGGCGAGATCCATCGCCGCACCGACGATGGCGGTGCGGGTCATCTCGCTCTTCTGGGTCTTGGCGTCCATGCGAGCCAATTTAGCACATACGTGCGAAATTGCAAGCCACTTCCATGAAGCCCTGGTGTGGGCGTATCGTGGCAGCCCCAACCACAGAACGGAGAAAAGCATGGCAACAAGCAGCAAATCGAGCGGCGCCACCGCCGCCAAGAAAGCGCGCCCCACGGCCGCGGAGGATGTCCAGGACGCCTTCATCAAGCCCCTCAAGGGCATGGCCGAACGCCTGCAGAACCTTCCGCTGGCGGGCGCCGCAGGCGCCATCGTCGAGAGCGGGCGCAAGGACCTGCAGGCGCTGGTGCAGGCCAACGAGAAGTCCTACCAGGGGTTGCAGGCGGTGGTGCAGCGCCAGACCGAGATGCTCAAGGCATCGATCGTCGAATGGCAGGGCACGGTGAAGGGGATGTCGCCCGCCGACCCGCGGGAGAATCTCGCCAAGCTCGATGCCATGGGCAAGGCCGCCTTCAAGCAGGCGCTCGACGACATCCGCGAGCTGTCGGAACTGGCGGCCAAGTCGCAGGCCGAGGCTTTTGACATCGTGAGCGAACGCATCCGGTCCAACGTGGACGAGGTCAGCAAGCTGCTGCAGCCGAAGCGCAAATGATGCCTCGCCGATGTCTTATGGCCTGATCCGAGAAAAAGGTCCGTGACGCTTCACACAGGAAGCGTACATTGGTCCCCATTCCTCAGCGATCGGAAAAGAACCAGCCATGGCATCGACTTCCACTTCCACGCGCACTTCCCCGACGGCGGCCGATGAAGCCGCGGCCCGGGAGCGGCTGCGGCAGGCGCTGCCTGCCACGGTCGATCTGCTGACCCAGCGCCAGGCCGACCGGATCGACGACAAGGACATCGACGCCTACGTGAAACTGAACTGGCTCGAATGGCATGGCGGCGGGCTGCGCCTGACCATCACCGGGCGCAACGTGTGCGCCCAGATGGCGCCGACCGCCGTCTGAAGCCTTACTGGCCCGCGATGATCTGCGCGATCAGGCCGGTGGCGATGGCTGCCAGCACATAGTCGCCTCCGACGCCGACCCACTGGTAGCCACGCGGGGGCGCATGCAGCCGGTGGCCACGCCAGTCGCTGACCACGTAGTTGCGGCCGCGGTATTCGCGCGGCACGTAGCCGCCGCGGCGCCATTCGGCACGCGGATGCGAATAGCCGTGGCGGTCGAAATGGCGGCCCTCCCGAAAGTCCTGGTGAGCACCGTGGCGTTCGAAATGACGCTGCTGCTGCTGCTGCTGCTGCTGCTGCTGCTGCTGCTGCTGCTGCTGCTGCTGCTGCTGGTAGTGCTGCGGGCCCCGGCGATCGTCGTGGTCGAACCGGCGGTCCTGCGCAAAGGCACTGCCCGCCATGCACATCGCGAGCGCCGCTGCGGCCACGGCCATGCTCTTGGACTCGATCATCTTGGAACTCCTTCGCGTTGATGAGGAGTTCAGTGTCGAAGGCCCGTGTGTCGCTCGCGCGCCATGCATGTACGCGCGAGGTGAAGCAAGGTAAAGCTAGGGCGCGCTGCCCTGCGGCCCGACCGGCGGCGGCGCGGCATGGCCGCCGCCGAGCTTGCGCCCGAAGGCCTCGCCCACCCTGCGCACCGGCCGGCTCGCGCGCTCCGACACGTTGTTGACGCCACGCTCGGTGGCGCTGCCCGCGCGGTCGATGCCGCGGCCGGCGGCATCGGAACCGCGCTCGATGCCGCCGAGGACCTTGTTGTCGCGCGGCGGGGTTTTCAGGGTGTTGGCACGCTGCGCCTTCGGTGGGTTGTCGGCGCTCTGGGCCGACGCGGCAACCGGCAGCGCGAGCATGGCCGCGAATGCGAGCGCGGCGATCAATGCGGGAGAACGGGGTTCGATGGGCATGGTTCGGGTTCCTGGGTTCAAGTCGTCATTCTTCACTGGCAGCGGCACGCGCCATGCGCTCGCTCTTCCAGTACACGTCGTCGCCGCCGTCGACGCGGTTGAGCACGCGCGCCAGCACGAACAGCAGATCGCTCAGGCGGTTGAGGTACTGGCGCAGCGCATCGTTGAGTTCGGCCCCGGCGCCGAGCGCGACGACCGCACGCTCGGCGCGCCGCGCGACCGTGCGGCACACGTGCGCCTGCGAGGCGGCGCGGGTGCCGGCCGGCAGGATGAACTCGGCCAGGCGCGGCAGCGCCGCATTGTGCTCGGCCAGCGCGTTGTCGAGCTGCAGCAGCGCATCGGCCTTGAGCAGCGTGTAGCCCGGCATCGAGAGCTCGCCGCCGAGGTTGAAGAGCTGGTGCTGCACGTCGACCAGCAGCTCGCGCACGGGCGCCGGCATCGGCTCGCACAGCAGCACGCCGATGTGCGAGTTGAGTTCGTCCACGTCGCCCATCGCGTGCACGCGCAGGTGGTCCTTGGGCACGCGCGTGTTGTCGCCGAGGCCGGTGGTGCCGTCGTCGCCGGTGCGCGTGGCGATCTGAGTGAGTCGATTGCCCATGTCGGGGCCCTTTTCGAATGCGGTTCGTAGAATGGTAGACCCTTCAGGAGACCCGCCGATGAACGCCCCCGCCGCCCGTTCCCATCTCACGCCCGAGATCGCGCTGCGCGAGGTGCCCGATGCGCTGATCGCAGCCTTGAAGGCGCGCTTTGCCGAGCGCTGCTCGACCGCGATGGCGGTGCGCACGCAGCACGGGCGCGACGAGTCCTCCTTCGATGCGCCGCCGCCCTCGGCCGTGGTCTTCGCCGAGAGCACGCAGGACGTGGCCGATGCGGTCAAGCTTGCGAGCGACTGCAGCGTGCCGGTGATCCCCTTCGGCGTCGGCTCCTCGCTCGAAGGGCATCTGCTCGCGGTGCAGGGCGGCATCAGCATCGACGTGAGCCGCATGAACCGCGTGCTCTCGACCAACGCCGACGACCTCACGGTCACGGTGCAGCCCGGCGTCACGCGCAAGCAGCTCAACGACGAGATCAAGAGCACCGGCCTCTTCTTTCCCATCGACCCCGGCGCCGACGCTTCGATCGGCGGCATGACCGCCACCCGCGCGAGCGGCACGAACGCGGTGCGCTACGGCACCATGCGCGAGAACGTGCTGGCGCTCGAGGTGGTCACCGCGAGCGGCGAAGTGATCCGCACCGGCACGCGCGCGAAGAAGTCATCGGCCGGCTACGACCTCACGCGTCTCATGGTCGGCAGCGAGGGCACGCTGGGCGTGGTGACCGAGATCACGCTGCGCCTCTATCCGCTGCCCGAGGCGGTGTCGGCCGCGATCTGCTCCTTCCCGAGCATCGAGGCGGCCGTGCGCACCACCATCGAGATCATCCAGCTGGGCGTGCCGATCGCGCGTGTGGAGCTGATCGACGTCAACACCGTGCGCATGGTGAACGCCTACGCCAAGCTCGGCCTGCGCGAGGAACCGATGCTCCTGATGGAGTTCCACGGTTCGCCGGCCGGCGTCAAGGAACAGGCCGAGACCGTGCAGGAACTGGCCAGCGGCCACGGCGGCAAGGCTTTCGAATGGGCCAGCACGCCGGAAGAGCGCACGCGCCTGTGGACCGCGCGGCACAACAGTTATTTCGCGGCCGTGCAGTCGCGCCCCGGCTGCCGCGTGATCTCGACCGACACCTGCGTGCCGATCTCGCGGCTGGCCGACTGCCTGCTCGAATCGGTGGCCGAGGCCGATGCCAGCGGCATCCCCTACTTCCTGGTCGGCCACGTGGGCGACGGCAACTTCCACTTCGGCTATCTGCTGGATCCGAATGCGCCCGAGGAGCGCGTGACGGCCGAGAAGCTCAACCACGCGCTGGTGTCGCGCGCGCTGGCGCTCGAAGGCACCTGCACCGGCGAGCACGGCGTGGGCCTGCACAAGATGGATTTCCTGGTCGCCGAAGCCGGCGCCGGCGCGATCGACATGATGCGCACGATCAAGCGCGCGCTCGATCCGAAGAACATCATGAACCCCGGCAAGATCTTCAGCCTCTGAAGAAGAATGCAAAAAGCCCGGGGCTCGAAGAGCCGCCGGGGTTTGCACCCTGAGCGCCGTGCCTTATTTCTTGGTGCCGTTGCGGCGCGCCGGCGCACGCTCTGCCGGCGCCGAGGTCTGCGACGGCGCCACGCCGCCATCGACACCCAGCCGGCCGCCGCCGCCCAGGCCCTGCCCTTGCACCGTCTGCGCCTTGTAGTTGCGCAGCGAAACGACCATCTGGTTGAAGGCGTCCATGAAGGCGGCGCTGATCACCTTGCCCTGCGCGGTGTTGGTGTAGCCGCCGAGAGCGCCGGCACCGCTGCCGCCGAAGACCGAGCCGAAGGCGCCGAAGTCGGTCTTGGAGGCGCTGCCTTCCGAGGCCGCGACCTGCACGCCGGATCGGTTGTCGATCAGCGTCAAGAGTGCGCTGGCTTCCTTGGTCTGCAGGTTGCCGCCGACCGCTGCCAGCACGCCGCTGTAGCGCCCGCCCACCAGGCCGCCCAAGGAGCCGCCGACACCGCCGGCATTGCTGTTGCTGAACACGATCTCGGGCGACATGCCGTAGTCGGAAGCCACCATCTGGCCGCGGCCGAAGTTGCTGCCCTGGCGCATTTCGCCCGACTGCATGAGATCGCGCTCGCGCGACATGGCGTTCATGCCGGCCGCACCGCGCTCGACCACCACGAAGCAGTTGGATTGCTGAATCAAGAGGCGCAGCAGGTTGGCCGTCGGGGGCAGCTTGTATTCGTTGCGCAGGATGGTGTACCAGCCCGCCGACTGGTTCTCGATCAGCGACACGGTGCCCAGTGGCGAGGCGCAGCGCTCGAGCGAGCTGCTGGTATTGGCCGATGCACTGCCGGCTGCGCTGCCGGTCGCCACGGTCTTCGCGCTCTGGCTGCCCATCTGCATGTCCGTGGTCTGGCAACCGGTCAAAAGAAGCGCCCCCACGGCGACGGCGGCAAGCGGAAGTCGAGCGATGTGCATGGTGGAATCTCCTCCGAGAACTTTCGGGCTAAAGTTAAAAAAAGTAACTCCTGAGCATATGCGCAAAGAAGCCGGCGAATCAATCGCCCGGAAGGAAGGGATCCGAGATGTGGTGAGTTATGCCGTTTGGCGGATGCGGTCGATCAGACCGTTGAGCGCATCGAGCGAGCCGAAGTGGATCGCGAGTTCGCCGCTCTCCTCCACCTTCCCGTTGCGCTTGCTGCGCTTCTTGATGCGCACTTCGACTTCGGCCGCCAGCAGATCGGCCAGCTCTTCCTCCACGCGCTGGAGGTCGCGCGACTTCTCGGCGGCGCCGCGCCGCGGCGACGGCGTGAGGCTGAACTCGGCGGCCAGCTTCTTGACCAGCGCCTCGGCCTCGCGCACCGAGAGCTTCTTGGCGGCGATCTGGTTGGCCGCGGTGATCTGGGTGCCCTTGTCGAGCGAAAGCAGCGCGCGCGCATGGCCCATGTCGATGTCGCCCGCCATCAGCATCGCCTGAGCCGGTTCGGCCAGGTTCAGAAGACGCAACAGATTACTGGCGGCGCTGCGCGAACGGCCCACCGCCTGGGCCGCAGATTCGTGAGTGAGCCCAAACTCGGCGACCAAGCGTTGCAGGCCTTGGGCCTCTTCCAGCGGGTTGAGGTCTTCGCGCTGGATATTCTCGATCAGCGACATGGCAGCGGCGGCTTCGTTCGGCACGTCGCGCACGAGCACGGGCACGCTGTCGAGGCCGGCCAGCTTGGCCGCGCGGAAGCGGCGCTCGCCCGCGATGATCTCGAACTCGGCGTTCTTGGTGCGCGCCGCATCTCCGTCGAGGCGGCGAACCAGGATCGGCTGCATGATCCCCTGCGCCTTGATGCTCTCGGCCAGCTCGTAAAGCGCGCCCTCGTCCATGCGCGTGCGCGGCTGGTAGACGCCGGGCACCATCTGGTCGAGGTTCAGCGCGGTCGGGTTGGGCGGCGCGGCATCGTCGTTGGCGGAGCTGTCCGGACCGTTGAAGGTCGGGCCCAGCAGGGCTTCGAGTCCGCGGCCGAGGCCCTTGGGTTTCTTGGTGGCCATCGAGGTCATTCTTCTTTCCATAGATCGTTCAGCAATTGACGGCCATGGGGCCAGTCGCCCAGGCCGGATTCGCCGTTGAGGTGGCCGCCTCGACCTGCGTCGATGTAGCGGGCTCCCCAGTCGCCGGCCATTGCGCGCGAGCGCTCGGCAGCACAGTAGGGGTCGTCGTTGGCCGCGATCATGAGAGCGCGGAATGGCAAGGGTTGGCGCACGATCGGCGCCCAGCCCGGGATCAGCTCGCGCAGGTCCTCGCGCTCCAGATCGCCCGGCGCGACCAGCAGCGCGGCCGCCACCTTGTGCGTGTTGCGCGAATGCGCGGCCCAGGCGGCGACGAGGATGCAACCCAGGCTGTGCGCCACCAGCGCGACCTGCCCCGGCGCAGCCAGGATCTCTTCTTCGAGGCGGGCCGACCAGTCACCGCGCAAGGGGCGCATCCAGTCATGCTGCTCGACTCGATGATCGCCATGAACCGCCTCCCAGCGACTCTGCCAATGCGGCGGGTCGCTGTCTTGCCAGCCGGGCAACAACAGGATTTTCGGGACAGTCATCTGCTGCGAAATTGATAGCAAAAGAGATCGATCCCGCGGGCCTCAGAGGCCGTTCGGATCCTGGATCGCAACCGGCGGCGCATCCATCGGTTCCGGTGCGGGCACGGGCGAAGCGCCGGCCAGCGCACTGGCCGGCGGCATCTTCTCGACCAGCTCCTGCGCAAAAGCGATGAAAGCCTGGCTGCCCCGGGCCGCCGGATCGAAGATCACGCCCGGCAGGCCATAGCTCGGCGCCTCGGCCAGTCGCACATTGCGCGGGATCACGGTGTCGAACACCTTCTCGCCGAAATGGGACTTGAGTTGCTCGCTGACTTGCTGCTGCAGCGTGATGCGCGGATCGAACATCACGCGCAGCAGTCCGATGATCTGCAAATTCTTGTTGAGGTTGGCGTGCACCTGCTTGATGGTGTTGACGAGGTCGGTCAGCCCTTCGAGCGCGAAATACTCGCACTGCATTGGCACGATCACGCCGTGGGCGGAGCACAGACCGTTGAGCGTGAGCAGGCTCAGGCTGGGCGGGCAGTCGATCAGGATGAAGTCGTACTCGGCACCGACGGCGGCCAGCGCGGTACGCAGGCGCTTTTCGCGCCGGTCGAGCGCGACCATTTCCACCTCGGCGCCGGCCAGCTCGCGGTTCGCGCCCAGCACGTCATAGCCGCATTTTTCGGACTTCACCCGTGCTTCGGCCACGGAAGCGGACTCGAGCAGCACGTCGTACACCGTCGTTTCCAGCTGCCGCTTGTCGATGCCCGAACCCATGGTGGCGTTGCCCTGGGGATCCAGATCGATCATCAGGACCCGCTGGCCCACCTTGGCCAGCCCGGCGGCCAGGTTGACGGCGGTCGTGGTCTTGCCGACGCCGCCCTTCTGGTTCGCGATGCAGAAGATCTTCGCCATGCTATCTGGACACCGCCAGCTTGAGGCCGAAGGCAATCAGGAAGACGCCGGCGAGCTTTTCCAGCGTGGCCGAGATGCGGGGATTGGCGCGCAGGCGCTCGGCCAGGAAATGCGTGAGCAGCGTCGCGATCAGGCAATAGATGAAGGTCAGCGCGGCGATGGTCAGTGCCATCACCGCGAAGGTCGTGAGCCCCTGGTGGCGAGCCGGGTCGACGAAGAGCGGGAAGAAGGCCATATAGAAGACGATCGCCTTCGGATTCAGCAGCGTGATCATCAAGGCCTGCCGGAAGTACTGCTGCGGACGGATGTTCAGGACTGGCGCGGCGCCCGGCTTGGCCGTCAGCATCTTGAATCCCAACCAGGCGAGGTAGGCCGCACCCAGCCATCGGACGGCCTTGAACGCGGGCGGATAGGCGCCCAGCAAGGCGGCGACACCGGCCACGGCAGCCCACATCAGCATCTGGTCTCCGGCGATCAAGCCCAGGGCGGCGGCCAGCCCGCCACGGATTCCGCCCTTGCCGGTGGAGGTGATGATCGCCAGGTTCCCGGGTCCGGGAATCGCGAGAAATATGATGATGGCGACGACGAACGCGCCGTAGTCAGCGATGCCGAACATGAAATTGCCTTGGATGGGAGAGCGTCGAGTCTAAGCGAGGTCGACGCGTCGGGCGCCTGTCAGGAGGCAGCTTTTCGCGCCCATACGATGCAGCGCTCGGCATCGAGGCCCGGAACGCTCAATTGTTCCACGTGAAACACATCGATTCCCGGCGGCAGCTCTGTCAATTCGTCGCTGGGCACCTTGCCCTTCATGGCCAACCAAAGCCCGCCGGGCGCCAGCAGGCGTATCGAGCCGGTGAAGAAATCGGGGAGCGAAGCAAAGGCGCGTGAACTGATGAGTTCGTAATTTCCGGCCAGCGATTCGACACGCGCGTGCACGCCTCGCAGATTGGGCAGCCCCAGCTCGGCCGCGACCTGTTGAACAAAGGCCGCCTTCTTGGCCACGGCATCGAGGCAGCTGACATCGATGTCTTCGCGCAGGATCGCAATCACCACGCCCGGAAGACCAGCGCCGGCGCCGACGTCGAGCAGCTTCGCCCTCCCCGGCCACTCGCGGTTCAGCGGCCCGATCACCGACAGGCTGTCGAGCAGATGATGCGTCAGCACCGTCGTCGGATCGCGCAGCGCAGTCAGGTTGTAGACCTTGTTCCACTTGAGGATCAGCGCACCGTAGGCCCGTAGCCGTTCGCACTGGCGATCGCTCAGCGCGAGGCCGAGTTTGGCTGCGCCCTCGCGCAGCACCAGATCCTGGCTCATTCGTCGATCTGCTGCGGCTCGGCCGCTGCGTCTCGAGCGAAGGCGCGATGACCGCCTTTGCGCAGGTGAATCATCAAGAGCGAGATGGCTGCCGGCGTCACACCGGAGATGCGCGAAGCCAGCCCCAGGGTTTCCGGACGATGCTTGCTCAGCTTCTGCCGCACCTCGAAACTCAGCGCCGCGACCTGGCTGTAGTCGAGGTCGGCCGGCAGCTTGAGATTCTCGAAGTGCGCCGCGCGCTCGACCTCGTCATGCTGCCGGTCGATGTAGCCGGCGTACTTGGCCGCGATCTCGATCTGCTCGATCTCCGATTCGCCCAGGGGCTGGTCCGAGCCGTACTTCCCGCCGTCCAGCGACATCAGCGAGGCGTAACTTACATTGGGCCGGCGCAGCAGGTCGCCCAGGTTGTACTCACGCTCGATCGCCTTGCCGAGCACGCGTTCGGACTCGGCAGCCGGCAGGTTCCTCGGATTCACCCAAATAGAGCGCAGCCTGTCTGTTTCACGTGAAACAAGATCGCGCTTGCGCGAGAAGGCGTCCCAGCGCGCATCGTCCACCAAGCCCAGCTTGCGCCCGATCTCGGTGAGCCGCATGTCGGCGTTGTCTTCGCGCAGCTGCAACCGGAACTCGGCCCGGCTGGTGAACATGCGATAGGGCTCGGTCACGCCCTTGGTGATCAGGTCGTCGACCAGCACACCCAGGTAGGCTTCGTCGCGGCGGGGCATCCAGGCGGCCTCCCCTCTGCATTGCAGCGCCGCATTGATGCCGGCAAACAAGCCCTGCGCCGCCGCCTCTTCGTAGCCGGTGGTGCCGTTGATCTGCCCCGCAAAGAAGAGCCCCTGGATCGCGCGCGTCTCGAAGTTGCTCTTGAGTTCGCGCGGATCGAAGTAGTCGTACTCGATCGCGTAGCCCGGGCGCAGGATGTGGGCGTTCTCCAGACCCGCCATCGAACGCACCAACTGGTACTGGATGTCGAAAGGCAGGCTGGTCGAGATCCCGTTCGGGTAGTACTCGTTGGTCGTCAGGCCTTCGGGCTCCAGGAAGATCTGGTGGCTTTCCTTGTCCGCGAAGCGGTTGATCTTGTCTTCCACGCTCGGGCAGTAGCGCGGCCCGATGCCGTCGATCTTGCCGGTGAACATCGGGCTGCGGTCGAAGCCGGAACGGATGATTTCGTGCGTGCGCGCGTTGGTGTTCGTGATCCAGCACGGCATCTGCCGCGGGTGCAGGTCGGCCCGGCCCATGAAGCTGAAGACCGGCATCGGCCCGGCACCGCCCGGCATGCCGTCGCCCGGTTGTTCGACGCACTTCGAGAAGTCGATGCTCCGCCCGTCCAGCCGCGGCGGGGTGCCGGTCTTGAGCCGGCCTTGCGGCAACTTCAGTTCCTTGAGGCGCGCCGACAGGCTGACCGCCGGTGGATCGCCGGCGCGGCCGGCCTGGTAGTTGTCGAGCCCGACATGGATCCGGCCGTCGAGAAAGGTGCCTGCCGTCAGCACCACCGCGCGCGCGCGGAACGCGATGCCGACCTGCGTGATCGCGCCGACCACGCGGTCGCCCTCGATCATCAAATCATCGACTGCCTGCTGGAACAGCGACAGGTTCGGCTGGTTCTCGAGCCGGCGCCGGATCGCGGCCTTGTAGAGCACGCGGTCGGCCTGCGCGCGCGTCGCCCGCACCGCCGGCCCCTTGCTCGAATTGAGGATGCGGAACTGAATGCCGCCCTCGTCCGTCGCGATCGCCATCGCACCGCCCAGCGCATCGACCTCCTTCACCAGGTGCCCCTTGCCGATGCCGCCGATCGAGGGATTGCAGCTCATCTGCCCCAGCGTCTCGATGTTGTGGGTGAGCAGCAGCGTGCGCGCGCCCATGCGCGCGGAGGCCAGCGCGGCTTCGGTGCCGGCATGGCCGCCACCGACGACGATCACATCGAATTCTTCGGGGTACAGCATGGAGAGTGGGGGCGCACATGCGCGTGCGCTCGCGGAAAGGGGCGCTAATTTTAATCGCGCACCGTGCTCCGTGCGGTGTGGAGGGGCAAGCCGGGCCCGGCTATTTGCCTGGGCCGATTGCTATCATTTTGATAGCAATTCAAGGATTCGCCGGCCGCCGCCACCGGCGCCGGCTTCTCGATCCCGACCAGCTGCCCGCTGGGCTCGGGCTCGGCCGGCGGCGTGAGGCTTTCGTCCTGCAGTTCGCGCACGACCAGCGACTTGCCCGTCATGCGCACCGGCCCGAAGATGGTGCAGAAGGCGACGTCCTTCGCATCACGCCCCGTGCCCACGCGCACCAGGCGATCGACCGGCGCCATGCGCGTGGCATCGAACAAGACCCACCGCCCGCCCAGCCAGGCCTCGAACAGCGCATGAAAATCCTGCGGCGGCTCGTCGAACCACACATAGCCCACCACCAGCCGCGCCGGGATGTTGAGCGCGCGGCAGAAAGTGATGCCCAGGTGCGCGAAATCGCGGCACACGCCGGCGCGCTCGACGAAGACCTCGCGCGCGGTGGTGGTCGAGTCGCTGCTGCCCGGTTCGTAGGTGATGCTGTCGTGAATCCAGTCGGCCATGGCCTGCACGCGTCCGATGCCCGGCGGCAGGTCGCCGAAGAGCTGCTGCGCGCAGCGCGACATCAGGTCCGACTCGCAGTAGCGCGTCGGCATCATGTAGTGGAGGATCTCGTTGGGCACCTGGTTCACCGGCACTTCGGCCAGATCGGGCGGCACTTCCACGTGCGCGCGCTGGACGCTGGCGCGGTAGCGGATCTTCAGCGGCCCCGGCGGCGCATCGAAACGAATGAAGCGGTTGCCGCTGCCCTCGTCGCAGAAAACCTGCATTTCCACCGCCGGTTCGATCGCCAGATCCTCGCTGATCACAGTCTGTGCGCCGCTGCGCGCGGCCTCGATGTTGAGCAGCAAATGCGACGGCGCCTCGACCTCGTAGTCGAGCACCGTCTCCACGTTCGAGTAGTGCGTCAATCCAGCGCTTTCTTCACCGCGCCCACCCCGAGCGCCGCAAGAACGAGGAACACGACCGCCAGGATCAGGAACAGCCCGAACAGCACCTTCGCGATGCCGGCCGCGCCGGCCGCCACGCCGCCGAAGCCGAGGGCGCCGGCGATCAGCGAGATCACCGCAAAAATGATGGCGTACTTCAACATGAGCGAGCTCCTTGCGTGCGGTCATCCGCCCGCGGTGCCGGGAGCATAGAAAGGCGCGCCGGCCGGCCCGATAGTCGCCGCGCCCAAGGCCCCGTAGGACAAACGCGCTCGCGGCGAACCCGCTAGCATCGGCCTCGCGTCTGCAAGAAAGAACGTTTCCCGAACATCCATTGGAGAGTTTTTCGCATGAAGCTGTATTACTCGCCGGGCGCCTGCTCGCTCTCGCCCCATATCGCGCTGCGCGAAGCCGGCCTCGCCTTCGAACCCGTGCTCGCCAGCACCAAGAGCCACAAGCTGCAGGATGGCACCGACTACTACGGCATCAACCCGCTCGGCTACGTGCCGATGCTCGAGCTCGACGACGGCACGCGCCTGCGCGAAGGTCCGGCCATCGTGCAGTACATCGCCGACCTCGCGCCGAACAAGAACCTCGCCCCCGCCAGCGGCACGCTCTCGCGCTACCGGCTGCAGGAGTGGCTCACCTTCATCGGCACCGAAATGCACAAGACCTACTCGCCGATGTTCAACCCCAACATGCCCGAAGAAGCCAAGGCCATCTTCAGGACCAAGCTCCAGTCGCGCTACGAGTGGCTCAACGGCGAGCTCGAAGGCAAGGACTACCTGATGGGCGAGCACTTCACGGTGGCCGACGGCTACCTGTTCACCGTCACCAACTGGACCAAGCCGACCGGCGTCGACATCTCGCCCTACGCGAATGTGCAGGCCTGGCATGCACGCGTCGGCGCCCGCCCGGCCGTGCAGGAAGCCATGAAGACCGAAGGCCTGCTCAAGTAAGCAGCAGCGGCCGCTGCCGCGAGGCGAGCGCAGCCCCGGCCCACAGCGTGATCGCCGAGGCCACCAGGCCGCGCGCCAGGCCGCCCGGCCCGTCGGAGATCCAGCCGGTCACGGTGGGCCCCACGATCTGCCCCAGCGCGAAGATGATCGTGAAGGCGCTGATGCCGGTGGCCCATTGTTCGGCCGGCAGGTTGTGGCGCACCAGCGCGGTGGTGGAGGCCACCACCGACAGGAACACTGCGCCGAACAGCAGTCCCGAGACCAGCGTCACCGGCCACGCGGCGCTCAGCACCGGCAGCAGGGTTGCCATGCCCAGCAAGGCATTGAGCACCGCCTGCGGCTGGCCGCCATGAAAGCGATCCAGCAAGCCGGCCCAGAGCCGCGCCGAAGCCACGCAGGCGACGCCGAGCAGCGCATAGAACATCGTGATGTTCGCCGGGCTCGCGCCCTGCTCGCGCAGCAGCGCGATCACGAAGGTCATGTAGCCGATGTAGCCGGCGCCGAAGAGCGCATAGCCCGCGAGCGCCCAGCCGAAACGACGTACTGCGCGCGCGGGCTGCGCGGCCGCCTCGTGCGCTGACGCCGGCGCAGCGGGTGCACGCGCCTCCCTCGGCATCGCATGCGCCGCGTACCCCAGCACGGCCGTTCCCGCGAAGCTCGCCAGCGCCAGCGCCCACCAGGCCCAGGCCCAGCCATGCGCTTCGCCCGCGGCAGCGTGCAGCACCGGCGGTACCAGGAGCGCCGACAAGGTGATGCCGAAGCCCGTGCCGCCGTAGTACAGGCCCAGCAGAAAGCCTGCGCGCGACGGCTGCAGCGTCCCGAGCCGCGCCGCCAGCAGGCCGCCCGCGACGAACACCCAGGCGCTCGCCAGCCCGGCCAGCAGGCGCTGCAACAGCAGCGCCGAGGCCGAGGTGAAGAAGCCGCTGGCCGCCATGAACAGGCTGGCCCACACCGCACCCCAGACCAGCAGACGCAGCGGCCCGAGGCGCCGCATCAAGGCCGGCGTCATCAATGCGCCCAGCAAATAGCCGGCCGCATTCGCGGTGTTCATCGCGCCGGCCAGCGTGTAGCTCCAGCCCAAATCCGCGCGCATCGGCGGCAGCAGCAAGCCATAAGAAAAGCGCGTGATGCCGAGCGAGACCGCGGCACCCATCGACAACGCAAGCGCGAGGCGCAGGGCCTGCGCGGGCGTGAGCGTGGCGGAATGCATCGTCATGGAGTGCGGGCATTCTGCTGCATCCCCTAGCAGCAAACCGACAACCCCGTCGCAGCGCGGTTAGGCGCGCCGGTTTACCGTTCGCGCTGTTCATCCACCCCAACAAGCAGAACCGATGTCCTCCCTCTTCGACCCCATCCAGGCCGGCGACCTGAAGCTGGCCAACCGCATCGTCATGGCGCCGCTCACGCGCAACCGCTCGCCCAACGCCGTGCCGCGCGATATCGCGGCCACTTACTACGCGCAGCGCGCCAGCGCCGGACTGCTGATCACCGAAGCCACCGCGATCAGCCAGCAGGGCCAGGGCTATGCCGACGTGCCCGGCCTCTACGGCAGCGAGCAGCTCGAAGCCTGGAAGCGCGTGACCGATGCGGTGCACGCCAAGGGCGGCAAGATCGTGGTCCAGCTCTGGCACGTGGGCCGCGTCTCGCACAACGAGCTGCAGCCCGATGGCGGCCAGCCGGTCGCGCCCTCGGCCATCACGGCCAAGACCAAGACCGTGCTGATCAAGGACGGCGTTCCCACTTACGTCGAAACCTCTGAGCCGCGCGCCCTCGACGCGAGCGAGCTGCCGGGCATCGTCCACGGCTACGCCGCCGCCGCGCGCAACGCCGTCGAGACCGCCGGCTTCGACGGCGTCGAGGTGCATGCCGCCAACGGCTACCTGCTCGACCAGTTCCTCAAGACCGGCAGCAACAAGCGCAGCGACGACTACGGCGGCAGCATCGGGAACCGCGCCCGCCTGCTGCTCGAAGCGACGCGTGCCGTGGTCGACGCGGTCGGCGGCGGCCGCACCGGCATCCGTATCTCGCCCGTGACGCCGGCCAACGACGTGCACGACGAGAATCCGCAGCCGCTCTTCGAGTACGTCGTGAAACAGCTCGCCACGCTCAAGCTGGCCTACATCCACGTCGTCGAGGGCGCCACCGGCGGCCCGCGCGAGCTGGAAGACCGCCCCTTCGACTACGAAGCCCTCAAGGCCGCCTACCGCCAGGCCGGCGGCAAGGGCGCCTGGATGGTGAACAACGGCTACGACAAGCCGCTGGCCGAAGAGGCATTGAAGGAAGGCGACGACCTCGTGGCCTTCGGCAAGCCCTTCATCTCCAATCCCGACCTGGTGCGCCGCCTGCGCGAGGGCGCGCCTCTCAATCCCTGGGACAAGAACACCTTCTACGGCGGCGGCGCGAAGGGCTACATCGACTATCCGGCGCTGGGCTGATCGTCCCCGGGCGGGCTCGGCGCGAAGGCCACGCTGACCCGCAGCCCGCCCGCTTCGGACGCCTTGTCGAAGCGCAGCTCCGCGCCCAGCAGCGCGGCATGGCGCGCCACGATCGCGAGCCCGAGGCCGGCGCCCTGCCCCAGCTTCTGCCCGGCGGGTCCTTGCGACCAGCGCTGCATCAGGTCGCGCTGCACCTCGGGCGCAATGCCGGGGCCGTCGTCGACCACGCCGAGCGTGCGGCCCGCCAGCTCGACGGTGATGGTGCGGCCGCCGTAGCGCAGCGCGTTGTCGATCAGGTTGTCGAGGATGCCTTCGACGAGCGCCGCATTGGCCTGCACCGTCACCGGCTGGTCGAGACCCAGCGCGCCCAGATCCACGCCCTCTGCATCGGCGCGCGCGAGATGGCGCAGCACCGCCTGCTCCACCAGCTCGTCGAGCCGAAGCGGCGCGCGCTGCAGGCCGGTGCGGGCCTCGTCGGCCAGCGCCAGCGCGAGCAGCTGGTCCACCAGGTGGCTGGCGCGCGCCTGGCTGGCGGCGATGTGCTGCAGCTGTTCGCGCCACACGGCCGGGGCCTGCTGCGCGAGACCATAGTCGGCCAGCGCGCGGATGCCGGCCAGCGGCGTGCGCAACTCGTGCGCCACGTTGCCCGCGAACTCGCGCTGCGCACGCACGCTGTGGCCCAAGCGCTCGAACAGGGCGTTGAGCGTCTCGCCCAGGCGTTCGAGCTCGCGCGAGCTGCGTGCCACCGGCACCGGTGCCAGGTCGTGGGCATCGCGTTGGTCCAGCGTCCGGCGCAGTTCGCCGAGTGGACGCAGCTCGCCTTCGATGCCGCGCCACAGCCACAGGGCCAGAAGCGCCAACAGCACACCTTGCGGCGCCAGCGAATAGAGCAGCAGCCGTTCGACCAGCGCGGCGCGGGCGCGCGTGGTCTGCGCGATCACGACGCGGAAGGCTTTGGGCGCGTCATGGTTCAACACCACGGCGCGCAGTGCTCGCCCCTCGTAGTTCACATCGGAAAAGCGATAGCGCGCGCCCTCCTCCGGCGCCGGTGCCTGCAGGCCCGCGTGCCCGGCGAGCCGCGAGCCGTCGGGCCGCAGCACCGCGAAGTAGACCTGCTCCGACTGGTCGAACAGCACGCTCGTGACCTCGCGCGGCGACAGCTGCAGCTGGATGTCGCGCTCGCCGGCCTCCACGTTGGCCGACACCGAATAGGCATCGTCGAGCAAGGCGCGGTCGAAGGCCTGCTCGGTGAAGTGGCCGGCCACCGCCACCGCGACCGCGGTGCCCACCAGCCAGGTCAGGGCCAGCGGCAGCAGCACGCGCCGCAGCACGCGCGAAGTGAGCGAAGGCGCGCCCGCCGACGCCCGGCGCGGCGCCGGCTTCACTCGGCCGCTTCCAGCAGATAGCCGATGCCGCGCAGCGTGCGGATCGCCGCGCCGCTGCCCGCGAGCTTCTTGCGCAGGCGCGAGATGAAGGCCTCCAGCGCGTTGTCGCCCAGCGCTTCATCGAAGCTCGACAGCTTGTCGGACATGGCCCGCTTGCTGACTGTGCGGCCCGGCGGACTCATCAGCTCCCACAAGACCTCGAACTCGCGCGCCGGCAGGTCCAGCGGCGCGCCGGCCACCGAGAAACGGCGCGCCTTGCGGTCGAGCCGCAGCCGGCCCAGCGTGGCGATGTCCTCGGTGCCCTGTGCGCGCCGCACCAGCGCCCGCAGGCGGGCCTCGACCTCGGCCAGGTCGAAGGGCTTGCCGAGGTAGTCGTCGGCGCCCGCATCGAGGCCGGCGATGCGCTCTTCGGTGCGATCGCGCGCGGTCAGTACCAGCACCGGCGTGCGGTCGCCGCGCGCGCGTGCGTGGCGCAGCACGGTGAGGCCGCTCGCGAGGCCGCTGGTCGGGCTGGCCGTTGCCGGCAGGCTGAGATCGAGCAGCACCGCATCGAACAGCTGCACGCGCCACAGGTGGTCGGCGTCCTCGGTATTCGCCGCCACGTCGACGCGGTGTCCGGCATCGCCCAGGCTGCGCAGCATCACGCCGCGCAGCACCGCATCGTCTTCGACCAGCAGGATTCGCATGGAAAGGGAAAAGAGAGTTCGTTACCGGGGCTTACCGCGGGCCGCAGGCGAGGATACGGCAAGGGACGAGCGCCCCTGTACTGGACATTGACAACGTGAGAAGGTTGACACTTGCGCATCATCCCCATGAAAGGAGCAACGATGAGCCAGAAATTCCAGGTCTTGGGCATGAGCTGCGCCCATTGCGCGAGCGCCGTGCAGAACGCGGTGCAGACGGTGGACCCCGAGGCGCAGGTCACGGTCGATCTCGAAACCGGCCATGTCGACGTGTTGAGCCATCAGCCGCGGCAGGACATCATCGTGGCGATCGAGAACGCCGGCTACCAGGCACAGTGAGCCCCGGCCCGGCCCGGATGCCGACCGGCGACACCGAGAATGCACGAAACAGTTGAATACTTTTGTTTCAAAGTGCAAAATATGCGCTGCATCCACCGTGAGCAAAGAGGCTTCCATGCTGTCGAATCTGCTGCCGTCATCGGTCCGCGAAGCTGCCTACCGGCGCAAGTTCCTGGACAACCGCGAAGAGAACCTGTTCATGGGTTCCTTCGAGAGCTTCGCCGCTGCCGAAGCCGGCGCGCCGCCCTCCAAGGCCATCGGATACGACAACGCCCCGGCGGACGCCTTCTACAGTCACCAGGTCGCTTTCTACGACTACCCCGGCCTGTTCTGGCTCGGCCGCGCGCTCGACGACGGCATGCGCAGCATCTTCGACCTGGGCGGCCATGTCGGCATCAAGTACTACGCCTTCCGCCGCATGCTCAACTACCCTGCCGACCTGCGTTGGACCGTCTGCGACGTGCCTAACGTGGTGGCGAGCGGCCGGGAGCTCGCGGTGCAGCGCGAGGCCAGCGCGCAGCTCAGCTTCACCACCGATTGGCGCGACGCGAGCGGCTGCGACGTGCTCTACGCCTCGGGCAGCCTGCAGTACCTGCCGACGCGCATGTCCGAGATCATTGCCGCGCTGCCCGTGAAGCCACGGCGCATCGTGCTCAACACGACGGCGGTGCATCCCGAGCGCACGCTCTACACGCTCAACAGCATCGGCTTTGCCGTCTGTCCCTACCGGATCCAGCACCACGACGAGCTCCTCGCCGAGCTCGCCGAATCCGGCTACAAGCGGCGCGACGCCTGGCGCAACGAGGGCAAGCCGATCGAGGTGCCCTTCGTCGACGGCGGCGACAAGCCCTACTACGCGGGCTGCTGCTTCGATTTGCACTAGGCCGGCGCCGGGCCGCCCCAAGGCGGCCTGCACCCCCTCGGGGGGCAGCGAGTACACGAAGTGACGCAGCGTGGGGGCCAGCTAGGCGCTGCGCACCATCGACAAGATCTTGCCGGCATCGAGCGTGCGCGCCTTCTCCTGCATCGCAGGCAGGTAGCGCGTCTGCAGGCCTTGCGCTTCCTGCGTGACGCTCGCATACGCTTCCTTCAGCATCTGCGTCGACAGCGTGCGGCCGCCTGCGTAGTAGCGCTTGGCGACATGGCCCAGCGCATAGGTGGTCGCGAAGCTCATGCCCGAGCTCACCGCCTGCTTGGCGAGGCCGCGCAGCATTCCGCCGCCGACCTTGCCGAGCAGGCCGCCCAGCAGCTTGCGGCCGGCCTGTTCGAGGTACTGCGAAGTCAGGCCGACGCCCACCGTGGCGAGGAAGTCCTTCACATGGCCGCTGTCGAGCTCGTAGCCGTGCGCGCGGCCGATGCGATAGACCAGCTTCATCTGCAGCGGGATGATGGCCATGGTCGAGAGCGTCTCGGGCAGCAGCTCGAGCGCGCCGTTCAGGATCGCGGCGTTGAGGATCGCCTGGTCGAGCTCGGCGTTGTCGACCGTGGCGGACGGTGCAGCAGCGGCAACGGCCGTCGACAGCGGCACCGCCGCGATCTCCTCGGCCTCCTTCGCGAACTGCTTCGCCGCCGGCGCATCAAGCCCGAGCGAAGTGCGCACGTCAGCGAGGAACATGCGCTCGGCCTCCGACTGCGTGCCGTCGGCATCGCAGACGCAGACCGCCATCTCGTAGGCGAGCTGCTTCGATTCGGAACTCTTCAATTCAGCAGCCACCGCAGGCAGCGAAACGCGCTTCATCAGCACGTCCTGGTAGAGCATCGGCAGCTGCACGCCGTCGGCCTCAGAGAGTCCTTCGGCAATGCGCTTGATCTCGGCGCGTTCGCGCTCGTGCTTCTCGCCGTCGACAAAGGCTGCCAGCAGGCTGAGGGTGACGATGGCCCGGGTTTCGGATGGGGTCACGGTGCGGTTCTCCAGAATGCAAGACCCTGTTCGTTCGAGCTGCAGCGCAAAGGTTCCGGCCGGCTACCATCCGGCCCATGCCCTTCAACCCCCGGATCCTGATCGCCGAAGACGAGTCGGGCATCGCCGACACCCTGCAGTACGTGCTCAAGACCGACGGCTTCGTGCCCGTCTGGTGCGCCACGGCCGAGGAGGCCATCGCGCAGTTCGCGGCCGATCCGCCCGCGCTCGCGATCCTGGACGTGGGCCTGCCCGACATGAACGGCTTCGAGCTCTTCAAGCGCCTGCAGGCCTTGAACCGCGAAGCCGGCGGCGCCGAGGTGCCGATGCTCTTCCTCACGGCGCGCAGCGACGAGATCGACCGCGTGGTCGGCCTCGAGCTCGGCGCCGACGACTACATCGCCAAGCCCTTCTCGCCGCGCGAACTGGTGGCGCGCGTGCGCACGATCCTGCGGCGCAGCGGGCGCGGCAATGGCGCCTCGATGCCGGCAACGCCCGTTGCACCGGCGGCCACTCCACCCACCACGCCCTTCGCGCTCGACGCCGAGCGCATGCAGATCCGCTACTACGGCCGCCTGCTCGAACTCTCGCGCTACGAGTACGGGCTGCTGCGCCTGCTGATCCAGCGCCCGGGCCGCGTGTTCACACGCGACGAGTTGCTGCGACTGGTCTGGGACGATGCCAGCGACAGCTTCGACCGCACGGTCGACGCGCACGTCAAGACCCTGCGCGCCAAGCTGCGCGCCATCGCGCCGGAGGTCGAGGCCATCCGAACCTTGCGCGGCACAGGCTATGCGCTCAACGAAGAGCTGCCGGCGAATCGGAGATGAGCATCAGGCCGGCGCCGGGCCGCCAGCGCGGCGAAGTCCGCGCTTCGCGCACACGGGCGGCCTGCAGCTTCCTCCTCGGGGGGCAGCGAGGACATGCAGTGCCGAACGTGGGGGCCATCCCTTGAGTCGCAGAACCCGCATCTTCATCGGCATCCTGCTGATCTACACGGCGGGCATCGCCTTCCTGCTCTACCGCGTGGTGTCCGACATCGACCCGCGCTACCGCGAGTCGGCCGAGGAGTCGCTGGTCGAGACCTCGCAGCTGATGGCCAGCCTGATCGAGCAGGACGTGATCGCCGGCGCGATCAACACCGCGCGGCTGGAGCCGGTGTTCCGCTCGGCCTACGCGCGCCAGTTCTCGGCCCAGATCTACAACCTGCACAAGAGCCGCGTCGAGCTGCGCATCTACGTCACCGACCGCAGCGGCCGCGTGCTCTTCGATTCGCTCGGACGCAGCGTCGGCGCCGACTTCTCGAAGTGGAGCGACGTGAGCCGCACCCTGGCCGGCGTCTACGGCGCGCGCACTTCGCGCGACATCGAAGGCGACCCGATGACCTCCGTGATGTACGCGGCTGCCCCGATACGCTGGAACAACGAGATCGTCGGCGTGGTCAGCGTCGGCAAGCCGGTGCAAAGCTTCGGCCAGTTCGTCGAGGACGCACGCGCCCGCACGCTGTGGGTCGGCGTCGGCTCGGCCTTCGCACTGCTGGTGCTGGCGCTCATCATGTCGGTCTGGCTGGTGCGGCCCTTCGGGCTGATCTCCGACTACCTGCGCTGGCTGCGCAGCCAGCGCAGCTGGAGCCTCGCGCGCATGGTGCGCCGCGCGGTCGATACGCTGCGCAGCGGCTTCGGCGAGATGCGCGACGCGCTAACCGGCCGCAGCTATGTCGCCGACTACGTGCAGACCTTCACGCACGAGATCAAGAGCCCGCTGTCGGCGATCCGCGGCGCGGCCGAGCTGTTGCAGGAACCCTCGATGCCCCAGGCCGAGCGCGAACGCTTCCTCGCCAACATCGCAAGCGAGACCGAGCGCATCCAGGAGATCGTCGACCGCATGATGGAGCTGACGGCGCTCGAAACCCAGCGCGCGCTGGAGCGCAGCGAGCCGGTCGCGCTGGCGCCGCTGCTGCGGGAAGTGGCGGCGAGCGCCCAGGGCGCAGCGGCGGCGCGTGAGATCCGCCTGCATGTCGCGATCGACACCGAGGTCCGCGTCGAGGGCGATCCCTTCCTCTTGCGCCGCGCGGTCAGCAACCTGCTCGACAACGCGATCGACTTCTCGCCGCCGGGCGCCGAGGTCGCGCTCGCGCTGCACGCCGGCGCGCGCGAGGCCCGCATCACCGTGCGCGACCACGGCCGCGGCATTCCCGACTACGCGAAAGACAAGGTGTTCGAGAAGTTCTATTCGCTTGCGCGCCCGCACAGCCAGAAGAAGAGCACCGGCCTCGGCCTGGCCTTCGTGAAAGAGATCGCGGCGCTGCACCGCGGCCGCATCGAGCTTGCGAACGCGCCGCGCGGCGGCGCGCTCGCGACGCTCACGCTGCCGCTGGCGTCGCACTAACAGGGTGCGGAAATACTCCCCTTCAAAGCGAGTCCTCCCTGCCGGCCGAGGGTTCGCTTTTCACATGGTGCGTCAGGCAGGGTTTTGCGAGCCGTTTTCTCTGATTTGAGGATGTTTTGCGCGCCTCTGGTTGCCTCAGAGCCCCTGCGGACGGATTTGTCCCAGCGAACGCATGCGCGTCAAGTTGTAGGCCGTCATCGTCAGCACGAACAGGTGGTCCACGCGCTTGAGTCCACGCACCATCACCTGACGAATTCCGCCCACCGTCTTGGCCCAGCCGAAGCCCTGCTCGATGAGTTTTCGTTTGCGCTGTGACAGCGCATAGCCTTCGCTCGCAGCGATGGCATCGGGCACCGCGGAGCGCCGCCCCGAAGTGTTCTGGGCTACGTGCGGTATCACGCCCATGTCCTGACATGCCTGGACGAACTCCTGCGCGTCGTAGCCCTTGTCTGCACCGAGTGTGACCTCGGTATCCGGACTCGCGGCCGCTTGACGGGCATCCTTGATCATGACCTTGGCCGCTTCGCGCTCGGCAAAGCCGTCAGCCTGTGTGACCATCGCGTTGGCGATCAGGCCATGGCGGTTGTCCGATAGGGTATGACCCATGTAGCGCAACTCGCTGGCGGTCTTGCCCTTGCGGTACAGACGCGCATCGCCATCGGTGCGCGAGGCGTGAGTGTCGTTGCTGCGGCTCTGGCCTTTGAAGCTGGTGCTACCCGTTGTGTTGTTGCCCGCATCATCGTCGCCGCCGTCCTTGCGCACAAAGCTCCTGTGGCTGGCCCACGCCTGAATAAGGGTGCCATCGACGCTGAAGTGCTCGCCCGACAGCCAGCCCTTGCGATCCGCGGTTTCGACGATGTGGTTGAACAGTTCGATGATCGCGTCGTGCGCGATCAGCCGTTCGCGGTTCTTGGTGAAGACGCTGGGCACCCAGACCGCATCGTCCATGGCCAAGCCAATGAACCAGCGATACAAGAGGTTGTACTGGGTCTGCTCCATGAGTTGACGCTCCGAGCGGACGCTGAAGAAGATCTGCAAGAGCATCGCGCGCAGCAGCTTCTCTGGTGCGATGCTGGGACGCCCGCCCTTGATGTCGGCCTCATACATGCCGGCGAATAGGTTGTCCATCTTGAGCAGCGCTTCATTGACCATCGCGCGGATCGGGCGCAGAGGATGATTCGCGGGTACGAAGTCCTCCAGGCGGCGCATCGTGAACAAGCTCTCGGTGAAGGTGTCGGCTCCGCGCATCGTCTGGGGTCTTGTCTTGCAACTGTCGGGGGATCAACTTCCAACGCTTGAGGGCCGTCACACGCCGACCGGCGGGAGAGGTATTTCAGCACCCTGCTAAGGCTCTATCTGAAAAAGTCGAGGATCCGGTTGCGTTCCTCCGGCGGCGGCATCGCGCTGACCGGCACCGCGGCCAGCGCCTCGGCCGGCGGTGTAGGGCCGGTCTCGATGCCCAGGCTGGTGATGCCGCGGCCCGGCGCGTAGTCGTCGTAGTACCACTCGCCGTCCACCTTCACCACGCCGTCGGGCACCGGCAGCTCGGCCACCGGCACGCCCTGCAGCGCCGCCTGCATGTAGCCGGTCCAGATCGGCAGGCTCAGGCTGCCACCGGTCTCGCCGCGAACGCCCAGCTGGCGCGGCGTGTCGTAGCCGATCCAGGCAATGCCGACGCGGCTCGGCTGGAAGCCGGCGAACCAGGTGTCGATCGAATCATTGGTGGTGCCGGTCTTGCCGTAGAGGTCGCGGCGCTGGAGCGCCTGATAGGCCTTGAAGCCGGTGCCGTTCGTGACCACGCTTTGCAGCAGCGAACTCATGACGAAGGCGTTGCGCTGCGAGATGGCGCGCGCGCTTTCGTCGCGCGCCGGCGGCTCGGCCTCGACCAGCACCTGGCCCTTGGGGTCGGTGATGCGCGTCACGAGCCAGGGGCTGACGCGATAGCCCCCGTTCGCAAAGACACCGTACGCGGCCGCCATCTGCATCGGCGTGACCGAGCCTGCGCCGAGCGCCATCGGCAGGTAGGCCGGATGCTTCGCACGCTCGAATCCGAAGTTGCCGATCCAGTCCTGCGCGTAGCGCGGGCCGATCGATTCGAGCACCCGGATCGTGACCATGTTCTTCGATTGTTCGAGCGCATGGCGCAGCGACATCGGCCCTCCGAAAGTGCCGTCGTAGTTCTTCGGCTCCCACGGTTGGCTTCCGGTCGCGGCCCGGTCGAAGAACAGCGGCGCATCGTTGACGATGGTGCCCGGCGTGAAGCCTTTCTCGAGCGCGGCCGAATAGATGAAGGGCTTGAAGCTCGAGCCCGGCTGGCGCCAGGCCTGCGTCACGTGGTTGAACTTGCTCTTGCCGAAATCGAAGCCGCCCACCAGCGCCTTGATCGCACCGTCGCGCGGGTCGAGCGCAACGAAGGCGCCTTCGACTTCCGGCATCTGGACGATCTCCCACGCGCCCTTGGGCGTCTTCGCGACGCGGATCACCGCGCCGCGCCGCACGCGCACGTTCGGGGCCGCGCGCTGCGACAGGCCGGCCTGCGCGAGGCGCAGGCCCTCGCCCGTGATGCTCAATTGGTCGCCGTTGGCACGCACGGCGCTGACCTCCTTCGCGTCGGCCTGCAGCACCACGGCGG
The DNA here is from genome assembly GCF_964254305.1 of Variovorax sp. LjRoot84. NCBI lineage: Bacteria > Pseudomonadati > Pseudomonadota > Betaproteobacteria > Burkholderiales > Comamonadaceae > Variovorax > Variovorax sp. LjRoot84. Next base: position 29,621 of record NZ_CAXUTE020000001.1, on the reverse strand, counting down.
AGAGAACGTCGTCGTTGTCGGGATGCTCGGCCAGGGCCTCATCGACGGCATCGTCGAGCTCGGCGGGATCGGCGGGCAGGTCGACGAAGCGCTCGGGACCGCGATAGGGCTGGCGCCGCTCGTAGTCCATGATGCCGCGGCGCAGCGCCTTGTACGCCGCCGCCTGGTCGGCCGCGACGAGCGAGGTCGTGACCTTGAGGCCGCGCGTGTAGATGCTGCTGCCGTACTGCGCGTACATCAACTGGCGCACCGTCTCGGCCACGTATTCCGCATGCAGGCGCTTCGGCTCGGAAGGGTCGCGCAGATGCAGCACCTCCTTCTTCGCCTCCACCGCCTGCGCGGCGGTGATCGCACCGACTTCCTGCATGCGGTCGAGCACGTACAACTGGCGGGCCCGCGCGCGACGCGGGTTCTTCAGCGGGTTGTTGGCATCGGGCGCCTTCGGCACACCCGCCAGCATGGCGGCCTCCGCGAGCGTGATGTCCTTCAAGGGCTTGCCGAAATAAACCTCCGAAGCCGCGGCGAAGCCATAGGCGCGATGGCCGAGGAAGATCTGGTTCAGGTAGATCTCGAGGATCTGGTCCTTGCTGAGCCACTCTTCGAGCCGGAACGCGAGCAGCGCCTCGTAGATCTTGCGCGTCAGCGTGCGCTCCGAGCTCAGGTAGACGTTGCGCGCCACCTGCTGGGTGATGGTGGACGCACCCTGGCGCGTGCCATGCCGCAGGTTCGCGAGCACCGCGCGCAGCAGGCCCTTGGCATCGACGCCGCCATGCTCGTAGAAGCGCGCATCCTCGACCGCGACCACCGCGTCCTTCAGCGACCGAGGCATGTCGGCGATCGGGATGAGCTGGCGCCGCTCTTCGCCGAACTCGCCGATCAGCACGCCGTCGGAAGTGAAGACCCGAAGCGGCAGCTTGGGCCGGTAGTCGGAAAGCTCCGAGACATCCGGCAGCTTCGGATAGATCACCGCCACGGCGATGCCGGCAGCGCACAGCAGCGCGACCGCGCCGCCCGCCGCCACGGTCGCGCTCCAGAACAGAAGGCGTCGCAAGCCGGGCTTCATGACTGCGCTCCGGCAGCGGCGACAGTCTTGCCGCCTCCGGTCGACAAGGCATACCAGTCGACCTTGCGCGTCGCCAGCATCAGCACGGCGAGCATGCCGAAGATCAGCAAGGCGCCGAGCAGCAGCGCGTTGCTCTCCGACGCAAGCAGCCCGTAGAGCGCGCCGTAGAGCAGCGCCACATAGGCGCCGAAGGAGGCGCCACGCCGCCAGCCGCCCAGCACCGCGCTGAAGTACGCCGCCAGCAGCAGCACGCTGGCACCCGCCGCGCCGGCATAGGCGAGCCAGAACGCCACCTTTTCGGACAGCGCCAGGAGGAGCAGGAAGAACAGCGCGATCGAGAGACCGACGAGCCCGTACTGCACCGGATGCAGACGCAGCTTGCGGAACAGCTCGAACATGAAGGCCGCCATCAGCACCAGGCCGATGAACAGGAGGCCGTACTTCACCGCCCGCGTGGACATCGAATAGACGTTGAGCGGCTGCGCGAGCGAGACGTCGAAGCTCTGCAGCGCTGCAGGCGCCTTGGCGCTCTTCATGCCGCCGCGCACTTCCTCACGCGCCGAAGTCACGAGCGAGGAGACGCGCCAGCGCGCATCGAAGCCCTGATCGGTCACGGTGCGCTCCGAAGCCAGGAAGCGTCCCCCGAAGCTCGGATGCGCCCAGGGCGATGTCAGATGCGCCGTGGTCTCCTCGCCGATCGGCACCATCGACAGCTTCTCCTGACCGACCAGCCCGAGCTTGAGCTGGAAGGGCAGCGGCTGCTTCGCCTGCCATGCCGCCAGCGCGCTGCCTGCGAGCGGCGCATGAATGCCGCTCGCAAGCCAGGCCTCGTCGGCCAGGCCAGGCAGGCGCTGCTGGAAGCGCAGCGTCTCGGCGCCGACCTGCAGCGCGGGCGAACCGTCGAGCCCGCGCAGGTCGCTGACGTTGAAGGCCACGTACGGCGGCTTGAACTCGATCGTCGAACCCTTCTCGCTCGACGGCACCACGGCCGGATCGAAGGCCGCGAAGGCGCCGGCCAGCGACGCGTTCAGCGTGTAGAAGGGAATCCTGAAGATCCCGCGATAGCGCTCCTGGGGCGCCAGGCTGCCCTCGATGTGCAGCTTGTCCGGGAAGAGCAGGTGCGCCAGCTCCTTGCTGCGCCCTTCCTGGCCGACGATTCGGCCCTGCGCGTCGCGCAGCGGTTCCATCCAGCGCTCCACGTAGGGCACGACCAGCAAGGGCCCGATCACGGTTTGTGCGCCCGCATAGGTGGCGGCGAGCTCATGCGCTGCCTCCTGCTGGCTGTGGCCGCGCTCGCGGTTGAGCGATTCGATCTGGCCGAGCGGGATGCACAACAGCAGGGTCAGGGCCAGGAGGCCGAAGACCTTGAGCAGCACGGAATTTCGAAGTGTCTGAAGCATGAGGGTTCTCTCCTCGTCGATGACGATGCGGCGATGCTCGCGCCACGATCCGAAGCGCATATGAAGTGCGGCCTCTCGCGCACTTCACACGGACTTCACACAGCGCTATTCGCTTCAAACAGGCTTCCAACTGTCTTCGAGTCCGCGCTCGACAGTGGCTGCCGTGCACCGTTGCACGACCACCGGATCACCACCATGGAAGCCACCACAACCCGTCCCGGCCGCTGGCTCTGGCTCGCGACACTGGGTCTCGCAAGCACATGCTTCTTGCTGCTCGTCGCCCGGCCGCTGCATGCGCAGGAAGCGACCGGCCCGCGCCTCGCGACCGAGAGCCCCTACTTCTTCGTCAAGAGCGACGACCCTTCGATCGACCGCCTGCCGCTCAAGAACACCGAGGTCGACGTGAAGATCTCGGGCGTGATCGCCGACGTTCGCGTCACGCAGACCTACCGCAACGAGGGTTCGCGCGCGATCGAGGCGAAGTACGTGTTCCCGGGTTCGACCAAGGCCGCGGTCGGCGGCCTCAACGTGCGGCTCGCCGACCGCCTGATCACCGCGCAGATCCGCGAGAAGCAGCAGGCGCGCATCGACTACGACAACGCGAAGAAGGAAGGCAAGACCGCCGCGCTGCTGGAGCAGCACCTGCCCAACGTGTTCCAGATGAACGTCGCGAACATCCTGCCGGGCGACGACGTCAAGGTGGAGCTGCGCTACACCGAACTGCTGGTGCCGCAGGCGGGCAACTACCAGTTCGTGTTTCCGACGGTGGTGGGGCCGCGCTACAACAGCCCGCAGTCGCAGAACAGGGATGCGAAGTGGGTGGCGCAGCCGACGCTGCGCGAAGGCGTGGCGCCGAACACCGCGTTCAAACTGAAGGTCGCGCTCGACACGCCGCTCGGGATCAAGGAAATCCGCTCGGCCACGCACGCGATCGACATCCGCAAGAACAACGACGACCAGCACGCCGACGTCGCACTTGCGCAGAGCGGCGAGCCCGCCAACAACCGCGACTTCGTGCTCGACTACCGGCTCGCCGGCGAGAAGATCGAGTCGGGCCTCATGCTCTATAGGGGCCAAGGCGGCAATGACGGGAATGGCGCGGAGAACTTCTTCCTCGCGATGGTCGAGCCGCCCAAGTCGGTCGCGGCCAATGCGATCTCGCCGCGCGACTACATCTTCGTGGTCGACATCTCGGGCTCGATGCACGGCTTCCCGCTCGACACGGCCAAGGTCGTCCTCGAAAGACTGATCGGCGGGCTGCGTCCCAGCGACACCTTCAACGTGCTGCTGTTCTCGGGCAGCAACAGGATGCTCTCGCCGCAATCGGTGCCCGCGACGCGTGCCAACATCGAGCAGGCGTTGTCCACCATCAAGAACTACAACGGCAGCGGCAGCACCGAGCTGATCCCGGCGCTGAAGCGCGTCTATGCCGAGCCCAAGGCCGAGAACGTGTCGCGCACCGTGGTGGTCGTGACCGACGGCTACGTGACGGTCGAGCGCGAAGCCTTCGAGCTGGTGCGCAAGAACCTCGGCCGTGCCAACGTCTTCGCCTTCGGCATCGGCAGCTCGGTCAACCGGCACCTGATGGAAGGCCTGGCCCGCGCCGGCATGGGCGAGCCCTTCATCATCACCGACCCGATCCAGGCACCGGAGCAGGCGGCGCGCTTCCGCCGCATGGTCGAGTCGCCGGTGCTCACCAATGTGAAAGCCACCTTCGGCGGCCTCGACGTGTACGACGTGGAGCCGCAGGCGCTGCCCGACGTGCTCGGTGAACGCCCAGTGATCGTGTTCGGCAAGTGGCGCGGCGAAGCCAAGGGCCGCGTCATCATCGAGGGCCAAAGCGCCGACGGCCCGTACCGCGAGGAAGTGCGCATCGACGACGCGACGCGCCAGGACGCCGCCGCGCTGCGCAGCCTCTGGGCCCGCCACCGCATCGCGAGCCTGAGCGACCAGGAAGCGCTGGAAGGCGGCGACGCCTTCAAGCAGCGCATCACCGATCTCGGCCTGCGCTACGGCCTGCTCACGCAGTACACCAGCTTCATCGCGGTCGACAAGGTGGTGCGCAACATGGCGCCGCAAGACGCCACGAGCGTCGACCAGCCGCAGCCGTTGCCCAAGGGCGTGAGCGAACTGGCGCTGGGCCAGGGCCAGAGCCTGGGCGCCGCAGTGCCGAGTACGCCCGAACCCGAAACCCTGGGCGCGATCGCGGTCGTGCTCTCCATGCTGGCCATGCTGCGCCGCCGCGCACGCCGCCACGACGCACGCCGGTACACAGCTTGAGGACCTCGCGATGACCCTCGCTCAGCTCGCCCAAACCCATCCCCGCGTCTTCGACTGGGGCATCCAACTCGACCGCGCACCGGCCGCCGCCTGGCTGGCGCTGCAGGCCGCCGCGCTGACGCCGACCTGGCTCTGGATGGCCCGGCGCCTGCGCGACGGCTCCGACGATCCGCTCGGTCTGCTCGCGCTCGCGGCGCTGGCCGTGCTGGCCTGGAGGCTTCGGCATTCGCTGCGCGCCGCGCCCCGGCTCGGCTGGCTCGCGCTGGCCAGCGCCGGCACGCTGGCCGCGACCTTGCTGCGCACCGGGCCCGGCGTGATGCCGGCGCTGCCGCCGCTCGCCGCCGGCCTGATCGCCGTGCTGGCGCTGGCCGCAGGCCTGCTGGCCTTCTTGCCCAGGCGCGTCGCAGCCCTGCCGGTCGTCGGCCTGGCGGTGCTCGCACTGCCGCTGCTCTCATCGCTGCAGTTCTATGCCGGCTACCCGCTGCGCGTGATCACGGCCGAAGCCAGCCGCTGGCTGCTGGCGCCGGGTTTCAGCATGGCGCGCGAGGGCACCAGCCTTCTCGTCGAAGGCCGGCTGGTGATCGTCGACGCACCCTGCTCCGGCGTGCAGATGGTCTGGCTCGGCTACTTCACGGCCTGCGCGGTAGCCCTCTGGGCCCGGCGCGGCGACCGCGGCTTCCTGGGCCGGCTGCCGGCCGTGGGCCTGCTGGTGCTGGCCGGCAACATCCTGCGCAACAGCGTGCTGGTCGGCTTCGAAGGTGCGGGCCTCGCGCTCGCGCCCTGGCTGCACGAGGCGCTCGGCCTGGCCGTGCTCGCGCTGGTGTGCGGCGGCATCGCGTGGGCGATGGCACCGGCGCGCCGGCCGCAGGAGCGCTTCGTCGCCGCCGCCATCCCCGGTCTGATCACTTCCGCAGGAGGTCGCCGTGTCGACACCGCTCTTTCTTGAACGCTGCTTCGCCAACCGTTTCGTCAACCGCATCGCGCACAAGGCGGTCTTCGCCTTCGTCATGGGCCTGTGCCTCCTCTGGTCGGCCGCCTTCGCGCTGCGTCCGCAGGCCGCGCCGGCCATGGCCGCGGCCTTTCACGAGTGGCCCAGCCAATGGGACGGCGCCGCGCTGCGCCCGCTGGCCCTGAGCGAGGTCGAGCAGCGCTTTGCCGAGCGCTTTCCCGGCGCCATCGCACGCCTGACCGACGGCCGACAGACGCTGGTGCTGCGCGAGGTCAACGCGCCCACCCGCATGCTGCACCCGGCCGCCGACTGCTACCGCGCGCTCGGCTATCGCATCGAGCAGACGCTCCTTTCGCGCGATGCCCAGGCCCGACTGTGGCGTTGTTTCGTCACCGAGGGCCCCGGCGCGCAAAAGTTGCGCGTTTGCGAGCGCATCGTGGACGCCGAAGGCACGGCTTTCACCGACACTTCAGCCTGGTACTGGGCCGCAGTGAGCGGCCGATCCCACGGACCCTGGCAGGCTGTGACCCTGGCAAGACCGATCGAGTGAGAGACATTTCTTGAAGAAAGCGCTGCTCTACCTGTTTTTTGCGTTTCTGGCGCTGGTGCTGACGGCCGCAGTGGCCATCTACCTGGTCGTGAAACTGGCGCTCGCGCCCGGCCCCGACGAGTGGCCGACCCGCGTCAAGACGGGCCCCTTCAGCCTCAACGTCGGCGTTCCCACGGCGATCCGCCTCGCCACCTCCTCGTGGTTCGCGCCCTGGCTCGACGGCCGTTCGCTCGACACGCGCCATGGCGTCATCCGCTTCGGCTGGAACGAGCCCACCACCACGCTCGAACTGCGCTGCGAGCCCTGCAGCGCCTCGGTGCCGGCGCTCGGCAGCGCGCCGATCCGGCTCGACAGCCTGCGCATCACGGCGCGGCGCGATGCCGGTTCGCTCAACGGCATGCTCGAAGCGGCGCCGGCCGCGACCACGGTGTCCACCGTCGCAGGCGACAACGTGCTGCGCGCTCGCTGGGACGGCCGGCTCACGCAGAAGACCCTGCAGCTCCATATCGATGCGCCCGAGGCGCCGATCGCGCGCTGGTACACGGTGCTGGCGCCCGGCCTGCCCGAGCTGCAGCGCGCCCGCATCGGCGGCACGCTGGGCCTGCGCGCGCAGGTCGACCTGCCGGCCGGCAGCTTCTCGCTGCATCCGCGCATCGAGCAGTTCACGGTCGAGGGCTTGGGCACCGAGGCCATGCTCAACGCCCGCAGCAGCTGCGGCGCGCCCGCGCGGCTGGCCAACGACAGCTGGCTCGCGCGCGCCGTGATCGCGGCGGAGGACCAGCGCTTCTTCACCCACCCCGGCTACGACCTGGCCGAGCTCACCGCCTCGATCGAAGCCAACCAGAAGGCCGGCCAGGTGGAGCGCGGCGGCAGCACGCTCACGCAGCAACTCGCGCGACTGGTCGCGACCGGCGGCGAGCGCAGCGCCGAGCGCAAGCTGCGCGAGCTGCTCTATGCGGTCGAGATGGAGCAGACCCTGGGCAAGGCGCGCATCCTGCAGCTCTACCTCGACAACGCGCCTTGGGGCCCCAATCTCTGCGGCGCCGAGGCCGCCGCGCGCCGCTACTTCAAGCGCAGCGCGCGCAACCTCGAGCCGGCCCAGGCGGTCTGGCTGGCCGCGATGCTGAACAACCCGGGCCTGGCGGTCGAGAAGTGGCAGCGCGACGGCAGGATCGACGGCGAACGCGCCAAGTCGGTGGCCGAGGGCTTGCGCGGCATCACGCGGCTCCAGCGCGAGGCGCTGATCCGGAACGTGGCCAACGCGCGCTTTGCACCACCCTGAAGCGACCCGCTGTAACGCTCAGCTTCGCGCGAACCGGAGCAAGGGCGCCACCTCGCCCGCATCGGCGGCCCGCAGCGCGTCGAGGTAACGGGTGCGCGGGTCGCCGCTTCCCACCAGCGAGTTGCTGCCCCAGGTGAAGCGCGGACGGGCAAGCCGCAGCACCAGCTCATCGGCCATCAGGCGCGCATGGCGTCCGCTGCCGTTGGGGAAGGCATGGATCGATACCAGCCGGTGGTGGAAGCTCACGGCCATTTCATCCGGCGCCGTGCTTCGGTGTTCGACCTGGTAGCGCATGTTGTCGAGCAGGTCGCGCAAGCGCATCGAAACCTGCGTCCAATCGACGCCGATGTTCTTGTTGCTCGAGCGGAGAGTGCCCGCCCACGCCCAAGTCCGGTCGAACATCTTGCGATGCAGATCGCGAACGAAGCCTTCATCGAGCAGTTCGCGTTTTCGCTGGCGTGCCGCCCAGCGCACACCCTGGAGGATGTTGGCTTCTTCCCATGCGTTGAGGTCGGCCTGGGTGGCGATGTGTGCGGGAATGAGGCCTCGGGCTTCGTTCGGATCCAGGGGTGTCGCCCCCTTCGCGTCCACGAACGCCGTCACCACAGCTCCCGCCGCGAACCCTGAAGCAGTTCCCTGGCCAGAAGTTCGCCTTGAACGTCGCTCATCGCTTCCCCTACTTTCTGGTCTTCCAGGGACATCGAGTGCGAGACCGGGTACATGCGCTCGCGCGCGACCTCGAGTGCACGGTCCTGCAGCTGCTGCGAAAGCGATGTCCGGGGGACCAGCGCGTACTTGAGCTCGCAGTCGAGTGCCTGCGCGAGCTTGCGCAGGCTCGCCAATGTGATGGTGCCTTGCGCTTCGGCCTGTTCGAGCTTGCGCACACCCGCAGGGGTCAGGCCAAGCCGGCGCGCGAGCGCAGCCCCGCTCATGCCCAAGGCTTCGCGAATCGCCTTCGCCCAGCCGGCGAGCGGCGAGGGAGGAAGAGCCGCTTCTCTCCACACCTTAAGCGACGCGTCGGTCTGACGCAGCTGAAGGTCTCGAAAGCGGCTGTTTTCGATACTCATAGATTTCTTTTAATATAAGATAAAGAAACTCATAGGCTCCTTTATTTAGGATAAATTATTACCCATAGGTTCCATTGAACGCAATGGCCGCGATGACCGGCGCACCAAGTCGGCGCACGGGCGTTCTGCGAAGACCTGGGACCGCTGGCACATGTCTTGCGAAGTCGGCATCAATGGATGCTGTCACCGCCCTCCCGCCCGCAGCCGTTGAAATCGTCGCGCTCTCCAAGCGCTATGCCTCCGGCGCACCGCCGGCGGTGGACCAGATCGATTTGCGCATCGCCAGCGGCAGCTACTGCTGCCTGCTCGGCCCCTCGGGCTGCGGCAAGAGCACCACGCTGCGCATGGTCGCGGGGCACGAGTCGGTGTCCGGCGGCGACATCCTGCTGGACAACCGCAACATCACCAACCTGCCCGCCGCGGCGCGCGGCACCGCGATGATGTTCCAGAGCTTCGCGCTGTTTCCGCACCTCTCGGCGCTCGACAACGTGGCCTTCAGCCTCAAGATGAAGGGCGTCTCCAAGACCGAGCGCCACAAGCGGGCGGCGAACCTGCTCGAGCGCGTCGCCATGGGGCACCTGGCCGAGCGCAAGCCGGGCGAGCTCTCGGGCGGCCAGCAGCAGCGCGTGGCGCTGGCGCGGGCGCTCATCACCGAGCCGCGCGTGCTGCTGCTCGACGAGCCGCTGTCGGCACTCGACCCTTTTCTTCGCATCCAGATGCGCGCCGAACTCCGGCGCTGGCAGAAGGAGCTGGGCCTCACCTTCATCCATGTCACGCACTCGCAGGAGGAGGCGATGGCGCTGGCCGACACCATGGTGGTGATGAACCACGGGCTGATCGAGCAGGTCGGCTCGCCGCACCAGGTCTACGACCATCCGGCCAGCGAATTCGTCGCGCGCTTCATGGGGGGCCACAACGTGCTGGACACCCCCGAGGGACTGATCGCGGTGCGCAACGACCACATGCAGATCGCGCCCGCCGGCGCCAACGGCGAAGCCGGCCTCGCAGCCCACGTGACGGACGTCGAATACCAGGGCACCTACGTGCTGATGGGCGTCAGGCTCACGGGCGTGGCGCCGGAGCGCAGCGGCGTCTCGGTCCTGTTGTCGGAGAAGGCCTTCGGCATGCATCCCTATGCGGTCGGCGACGGCGTGTGCCTTTCTTGGTCGCCGGCCGATGCGCGTCCCCTGGGCCCCGGCGCCGTCCGCCCCAAGGGCGAACCGCCCGCCGGGCCGGTGTCGCGGCCTGCGCCCCTGTCCGCACTCGCGGCGATGGCGGCCTGATCGCCGCCGCTCATTTGTCCAGATTCATCACCGCACCATCAGGAGCCAAGCCATGTCCGAACCGATCGATTCATCCACCAACAAGGGCGTACAGCGCCGCACCCTGCTCCAGGGCACCGCGGGCATCCTGGCGGCCGGCGTGTTCCCCGCCATCCACGCGCAGGAAAAGATCGTGCTGCGCTACCTCGGCACCGCCGTCAACCAGGACAAGGCGATCGCCGAGAAGTTCAAGGCCGACACCGGCATCGAGATCCAGTACGTGGCCGTCACCACCGACGACGTCACCAAGCGCGCCGTCACTGCGCCCAACAGCTTCGACCTGATCGACACCGAGTACTTCTCGCTCAAGAAGATCGTGCCCACCGGCAACCTGAAGGGCATCGACACCACGAAGATCAAGAACGCCGACAAGATCACTTCGCTCTTCACCAAGGGCGAAGTGGCCGGCAAGAAAGTGGGCGACCAGGGCACCGCGCCCAAGAAGGTGATCTTTCTCGAGGGCGAGAAGAGCAAGGTGTTCGCGAAGTCGCCGACCCAGTTCATGTCGCTGATCCCGACCGTCTACAACGCCGACACGCTGGGCATCCGCCCCGACCTGATCAAGCGCCCGATCGAATCCTGGGCCGAGCTGCTGAACCCCGAGTTCAAGGGCAAGGCCGCGATCCTGAACATCCCCTCCATCGGCATCATGGACGCGGCGATGGTGGTGGAGTCCAAGGGCATCCACAAATACGCCGACAAGGGCAACATGACCAAGGCGGAGATCGACCTGACGATCAAGACCTTGATCGAAGCCAAGAAGGCCGGGCAGTTCCGGGCACTGTGGAAGGACTTCAACGAGTCGGTCAACCTGATGGCCTCGGGCGAGGTCGTGATCCAGTCGATGTGGTCGCCCGCCGTGACGGCCGTGCGCACCAAGGGCATCGCCTGCAACTTCCAGCCGCTCAAGGAGGGCTACCGCGCCTGGGCCGCCGGCTTCGGCCTGCCGGCCACGCTCTCGGGCAAGAAGCTCGACGGCGCCTACGAGTTCATCAACTGGTTCCTCGACGGCTGGGCCGGCGCGTATCTCAACCGCCAGGGCTACTACAGCGCCGTGCTCGAGACCGCCAAGGCCAAGATGGAGTCCTACGAGTGGGCCTACTGGATGGAAGGCAAGCCCGCCACGCAGGACATCAAGAGCCCCAACGGCGACCTGCTGGCCAAGACCGGCTCGGTGCGCGACGGCGGCAGCTACGAGCAGCGCATGGGCGGCATCGCGTGCTGGAACGCAGTGATGGACGAGAACGAGTACATGGTGAGGAAATGGAACGAGTTCGTTGCAGCGTGAGGGGTTTGACTCCCTCTCCCTCTGGGAGAGGGCGGGGGTGAGGGCAAGCAGCGCCCATCACCTGCCCTCACCCTAGCCCTCTCCCAGAGGGAGAGGGAACAAAACCATGAACCCACCGGCAACTGCAACGAGCATTCAGGCCATCAAGCCTTGGTGGCAGGCTGCGCCCTTCTCGCTGGTCTTCCTGCTCTTCTTCCTGATCCCGCTGGCGCTGATCGCGATGGTCAGCCTCTGGAACTTCAACGAGTACGAGCTGATTCCTGCAATCACGCTGCGCAACTACGCGAGCATCTTCGAAGGCTGCTCGCACCTCACGGACAACGGCGACTTCTGCGTCACGCTCTCCACCTACCTGAGCACGCTCAAGTTCTGTCTCCTGGTCTGGGGCATCACGCTTGTCATCGGCTTCGCGGTCGCCTACTTCCTGGCCTTCCACGTGCGCTCGCCGGGCATGCAGACCCTGCTCTTCGTGCTGTGCACCGTGCCCTTCTGGACCTCGAACGTGATCCGCATGATCTCGTGGGTGCCGCTGCTCGGGCGCAACGGGCTCGTCAACCAGGGCCTGGTGGGGCTGGGCCTGGTCGACGCGCCCGTCGAGTGGCTGCTGTTCTCGAACTTCTCGGTGGTGCTGGCCTTCGTGCATCTCTACACGATGTTCATGATCGTGCCGATCTTCAACTCGATGATGCGCATCGACCGCTCGCTGCTCGAGGCCGCGAGCGACGCCGGCGCCTCCGGCTGGCAGACGCTTTGGAACGTGATCGTGCCGCTCTCGCGAACCGGCATCCTGATCGGCTCGATCTTCGTCATCACCATCGTGATGGGCGACTTCGTGACCATCGGCGTGATGGGCGGCCAGCAGATCGCCTCGATCGGCAAGATCATCCAGGTGCAGACCTCCTACCTGCAGTTCCCGCTCGCGGCGGCCAACGCGATGATCCTGTTGGCCGTGGTGCTGATGATCATCTGGGGCCTGACGCGCCTGGTCGATATCCGCAAGGAGCTCTGACGTGAGCGCAAGGATCGGCGAGCAGCGCAGCGCAGGCTTCTGGCCGCTGGCGATCGTCTTCGCGCTCTTCGTGCTCTTTCTCTACGGCCCGATGATCACGATCTTCGTGCTGAGCTTCCAGGGCCCCGAAGGCGGCCTGACCTTTCCGCTGCGCGGCGTCTCGTTGCACTGGTTCTACAAGCTCGCCGAGGGCCTGGGCACGGTCGACATCGGCGCGGCTTTCCGGCGCTCGCTGATGCTGGGCGCGGTGGTGATGCTGTTCACCGTCGTGCTCTCGGTGCTCGCGGGCCTCGCCTTCCGCAAGAAGCTCGCGGGCGGCAACGCGCTGTTCTTCGTCACGGTCGCGAGCCTGATCATGCCTTCGATCATCGTGTCGCTGGGCATCGGGCTGCAGTTCCGGCTGCTCGACAGCGGTATCAAGGGCGCGCTCGCGGCGGCGGGCGCCGACGGGACGCTCGAGAACTACGGTACCGCGCTGGGCCTGCTCACCTCCGCACTCGGCGCGCACCTGACGTGGACGCTGCCCTTCGGCCTGCTGATCATGTTCGCGGTCTTCAACCGCTTCAACCCGGCTTTCGAGGAAGCTGCGCGCGACCTCGGCGCCACCCCCTGGCAGGGCTTCTGCCATGTGGTGCTGCCATTGATCGGACCGTCCGTCGTCGGCATCGGCATGTTCGGCTTCACGCTTTCGTGGGACGAGATCGCTCGCACCTCGCAGGCCATCGGCGACGTCAACACGCTGCCGCTCGAACTCCAGGGCCTGACCTCGACCGTCACCACGCCATCGATCTACGCGCTCGGCACGGTCACCACCGTGGTCTCCTTCATGGTGATGGCGCTTGCGCTCGGTTCCGCCGCCTGGCTGCGCCGGCGCGCTACACGGCGGCGCTGATGCCCCGCCTGCTCGTCATCAATCCCAACACCTCGGCGACGGTGAGCGCGCTGCTGCAGCGCCACGTGCAGAACGAAGTGAGCCCGGCCTTGAAGGTGCACACCGTCACCGCCCGCTTCGGCGCGCCCTACATCGCCAGCGAGGCCAGCTACGCGGTGGCGCAGCACGCGGTGCTCGATGCCTGGGCCGCAGCGCTGGCGCGCGGCGAGCGGCCCGACGCGGTGCTGATCGGCTGCTTCGGCGATCCGGGCCTGTTCGCCCTGCGCGAGGCCTGCAGCGTCCCGGTTGGCAGCCTCGCGGAAGCGGCCTTCGCGGCCGCGGCCCGGCACGGGCGCTTCGCCGTCGTGACGGGCGGCGAGCGCTGGCGGCCGATGCTCGAGCGCCTGGCCCTGGCGCTCGGTCACGCGCCCTCGCTCGCCGGCATCCACACGGTGGCTGCGAGCGGCGCCGAGCTCGCCGCCCACCCGGCAGGCGCCCACGCGCTGCTGGCCGAAGCCTGCCGCGAGGCGGCAGCGCGTTTCGACGCGCAGGCCGTGATCCTGGGCGGTGCCGGGCTGGCCGGCATGGCCGCCGCCATCGCGCCCGAGCTTGCAGTGCCTTTGATCGACAGCGTGAGCGCAGGCGCGCGCTGGGCGATCGAGGCCGGGCGCGCAGCAGCCGGGCCGCGGGCGGCCGGCCCCGAGGTGGCTTGGCAGGGCGTGTCCTGGGAGCTCGAGGCGCTGAACGGGCGGCAGCCCCACCCCTGACGCGGTCTCCGCTCCGTGCCACCATGGGTTGCATGAGCACCTCCAAGACCACCACCCATGCCGTCGAACCTGCCGCGCTGGCCAGCCCGCGCGGCATCGACCAGATCGTCGCCGGCGTCTCCACCAGCGATGGCGACGGCGTCAAGCTCACGCGCGTGCTGAACCAGACGCTGCAGCAGCGGCTCGATCCCTACCTGATGCTCGACGCCTTCGGCAGCGACAACCCGGGCGACTACATCGGCGGCTTTCCGAGCCACCCGCACCGCGGCTTCGAAACAGTGACTTACATGATCGCGGGCCGCATGCGACACCGCGACAGCGAGGGCCATGAAGGCCTGCTGGAAAACGGCGGCGTGCAGTGGATGACGGCCGGCCGCGGCCTGGTGCACAGCGAGCTGCCCGAGCAGGAAGAAGGGCTGATGGAAGGCTTCCAGCTCTGGCTCAACCTGCCGTCCAAGGACAAGATGCGCAAGCCCTGGTACCGCGACATTCAGAGCGACGAGATTCCCGCGTTCACCACACCCGCGGGCGTGCACGTGCGCGTGATCGCGGGCGAAAGCCATGGCATCCAGGGCGCGGTGCAGCGCGAGCACACCGAGCCGCTCTACCTCGATCTCACGCTGCCGCCCGGCACCGAGTTCGCCCAGCCGCTGGCGCCTGACCGCAATGCGTTGCTCCACGTGTTTCGCGAATCGCTCTTTATCGGGAGCAGCGAGATCCCTACCAAGCGCATGGCGATCCTCGCCAACGACCCCGAAAGCGACGGCGTGCTGCTGCGTGCGCCCGCCTCCAACCACAGCCCGGCGCGCGCGCTGCTGATCGCGGGCAAGCCCTTGCACGAGCCGATCGCGCAGTACGGCCCCTTCGTCATGAACACGCGCGAACAGGTGATGCAGGCCGTGCACGATTTCCAAAACGGCAAGCTGAGCTGAACTGTAGTCGCGCGCCTACGGTATTTCGGCCGTGGCGGCGCGGGACCGATGCGCGGCGGCTGCTTACATTCGGCCGCATGACCGAAGTCCGCAAGGGCCAGGCGCCGCCCATGCTCGAACGCGCCGAATTCCACGAACGCTTCATGCAGTCGTACCGGGACCCGGCCTTCCAGGCCGAGGCCGAAGCGCTCGGCCGCATCGAAGTCATCGCCTGGGAGGCCTACCAGCAAGGCCATGCCGGGGCCCAGGCGCGGCTGGACCGCTACATCGGCTACTACACGCCCTACGCGACCAGCCACGACGCGCTCGACGAGGACACCGGCGTGCAGGAAGAAGTGCGCAACATCACGCGTGCCGTCGCCCGCGCGTGGCCCGGTTGCGCGCGGGCCGGCTCGAGGTGCCCGATGCCGGCCTGGCGCCTCCGCGGCCCAAATAGAGCCCCCGCCTCGGTACGCGCCGAAATTTTTCTTTACGCAGGCACAACGCTGAGCTCACGGCCGGGATACAGAGCGCTTCGACACTCCCTCTCACCTGCTGCCCATCGGCGGCGGGCTTCTTCGAAAGGAAGCACCCTCATGATTTCGTCTCGCCAAAGCCTTCTCCTGGCCGGCCTGCTTGCCTCGGCCACTTTCGCCTCCTCCGCTGCTTTCGCCCAGGCGCCCCTCGCGGCGCCGGCGCCGCCGGCTGCTGAGGCACAGGTGGGCGCCTCCAAGGCCCCGGCGCAAGCCAAGCGCATGGATCGGGCCGAGCGCTTCGAGCGCATGCAAGCCCATCGCGCCGAGCGCCTGGCCGCGCTGAAGCAGAAGCTCCAGCTCACCCCGGCGCAGGAAGGCGCCTGGAGCAGCTTCGCGACGGCGCAACAGCCGCCGGCCCGCAAGGCAGGGCAAGCCCGTCCCGATCGCGCCGAGCTGGCCAAGATGACGACGCCGCAGCGCCTGGATCTGATGCAGACGCGCCACGCCGAACGCAGCGCGATGTTCGCCAAGCGCATCGATGCCACGCGCAGCTTCTATGCGGCGCTCACGCCCGAGCAGCAAAAGACCTTCGATGCGGAAGGCATGCGCTTCGGCCATCGCGGACACGGCCATCACCACCATGGCCATGGCGAAGCCGCCAAGAGCTGAGCCCGACTCCGGCCCATAAAAAAGCCCGCAGCGATGCGGGCTTTTTCCTGGTCGACTCGCACCTTACTGCGGCGTGCCGGTCTTGTCGGTCGGGTTGGTCGGAACCTCAGGCCGCTCACCCCTCTCCCCAAAGCGCGGCTTGACCTTGCGCGCCTGCTGACTCACGTCCATGCGCGTTTGCTCGCCGGTCGGCTGCGGCATCGCGTTGGGCTGGCTGTTCACGGTGGTGGTCGCCTCGCCCTTGGGCACCGGGTTGTTGGCGTTGTTGCGGTTGTGGGCGCGCGCCTCGGCCCTCACGGCCTCGCGCGAAGCCGGTTCGCTTCCGTCGGGCCGCTGGGTCGCGGTGCTCTGCGCGACGGCGACGCCGGCCAAGCCCATCAGGCCGGCGAGAAGCGTGGTGGCGATGAAACTTTGCTTCATGATGACTCCTTGTCTCTCGAGTTCAACGAATGTGAGCCCCTTCTTCATCAAGACTCCGGATTCAGCGTAGGAGCACCCAAGGCAGCCCCGTGTGGGGATGCGGCAGGCCTGCCTGTAGGAGTTGACCCGCGCCGGGCGCAGGCCGGCGCAAGTTCCTACAGCCGCCATGCGTACCTCGGCTTACAACTGCACATGTGAAGCCCTCTTCCCCTTCGGCCGGCGTGACGGCATCGCCCACCTCCCTCAAGGTCATGACCGTGAACACCCACAAAGGCTTCACGGCGCTCAACCGCAAGTTCATCCTGCCGGAGCTGCGCGAGGCGGTGCGCACGGTGGGTGCCGACGTGGTATTCCTGCAGGAGGTGCTGGGGACCCATTCGCGCCATTCCCGCAAGGTCGACAACTGGCCGGAGGCACCGCACTACGAATTCCTGGCCGACACCATGTGGCCGCAGTTCGCCTACGGCCGCAACGCGGTCTATCCCAAGGGGCATCACGGCAATGCCGTGTTGTCGAAGTTTCCGATCATCCATTTCAAGAACCACGACGTGTCGATCGTGGGCCCCGAGAAGCGCGGGCTCCTGCATTGCGTGCTGCGCCTGCCCGGCCGGCCGGTCGACGTGCACGTGATCTGCGCCCACCTGGGCCTGGCCGAAGGCCACCGGCTGCAGCAACTGGAGCTGCTGTGCCATATGGTGCGCGACGAGGTGCCGGCCGATGCGCCGCTGATCGTGGCCGGCGACTTCAACGACTGGCGCGGCCGCGCGCACGAGATCCTCGAACAGGGCGCGTCGCTGCGGGAGGTGTTCGTGCAGGCCAACGGCAGCGCGGCGAAGACCTTCCCCGCGCGCTTTCCGCTGCTCCCGCTGGACCGCATCTACGTGCGCAATGCCGGCGTGCACGCACCGGTGGTGCTGCCGCGCAAGCCCTGGTCGCACCTGTCGGACCACGCGCCGCTGGTGGCAGAGATCGAGCTGTGACCATGATGGGCAATCGCTGGGTCGGGGGCAATCGCGTCGAGCTGCTCGAGAACGGCGAGCAGTTCTTCCCACGCGTGTTCGACGCCATCCGCCACGCGCAGCGCGAAGTGATCATCGAGACCTTCATCCTGTTCGAGGACAAGGTCGGCAAGGAGCTCCATGGCGCCTTGCGGGCGGCGGCGCAACGCGGCGTGAAGGTCGACCTCATGGTCGACGGTTTCGGCTCGCCCGATCTTTCCGATGAATTCATCGAGGGGCTGACCTCGGCGGGCGTCAAGGTGCGCGTCTTCGATCCAGGCCAGCGCTTCCTCGGCCAGCGGCTCAATGTCTTCCGGCGCATGCATCGCAAGATCATGGTGGTCGACGGCACGCGCGCCTTCGTCGGCGGCATCAACTTCTCCGCCGACCACGTGATGGACTTCGGCCCGAAGGCGAAGCAGGACTATGCGGTCGAACTCGCGGGCCCGATCGTCACCGAGATCCACCGCTTCGTGCTGCGCGCGATCGCGATCGGAGGCAAGGGGCGTGGCTGGTTCAGGCGCCGCCTGCGCGCCGCCGCGCCGCACGATAACGCGCCGGCCGGCGATGCCGAGGTGCAGTTCGTCACCCGCGACAACCGCCGCCACACCAACGACATCGAGCGCCACTACCGCGCCGCCATCCGCAGCGCCCGGCAGCGCATCGTGATCGCCAATGCCTATTTCTTCCCGGGCTACCGGCTGATCAAGGAGATGCGGCGCGCGGCGCGGCGCGGCGTCGACGTGCGGCTGATTCTGCAAGGCGAGCCCGACATGCCGATCGTCAAGACGGCAGCCAGCATGCTGTATCACCACCTGCTGCACGCCGGCGTGCGCATCTACGAATACTGCGAGCGCCCGCTGCACGGCAAGGTCGCGCTGGCGGACGAACAGTGGAGCACGGTCGGATCCAGCAATCTGGACCCGCTGAGCCTGTCGCTGAACCTGGAAGCGAACGTGGTCGTGCGCGACCGGGCTTTCAACCAGCTCATGTCGGAGCGGCTCGATCGCCTTATGCGCGACCACTGCCAGCAGATCCAGACCTCGGATCTCACCGAATGGAGCGGCTGGCGCCTGGTGCGCAGCTTCTTCCTCTTCCACCTACTGCGCTGGTATCCATCCTGGGTCGGCTGGCTGCCGCGCCACGCGCCGCGACTCCATCCCCTCGAAGCGCCCGCGCCGCGCGGCGGCGGCGCGACGCAGACGGACACGGCGTGAACCCCTCGCGACGCCACGCCTGGTGGGTCTGGGCGAAGCGGATCGGCAGCTGGGTCTTCCTCGGCCTGGTCGCCTGGCTGCTGCTGCGGCAGGCGCGCGCCATCGACTGGGACGAGGTCTTCGAATCGGTCGGCCAGATCCCGCTGCCGATGCTGCTCGCCGCGGCCGCCCTCGCCGCCTGCAGCTTCACGCTCTACAGCAGCTACGACCTGCTGGGGCGCCACATGACGGGCCACACGCTGGGCACCGGCTCGGTGATGGGCGTCACCTTCATCAGCTATGCCTTCAACCTCAACCTCGGCGCGCTGATCGGCGGCGTGGCCTTCCGCTACCGCCTCTATTCGCGCCTGGGCCTGGGCGGCATCACCATCACGCGGGTACTCGGCTTCAGCATGCTGACCAACTGGCTCGGCTACCTGGTGGTCGCGGGCGCTGCCTTCTGTTTCTGGCCGATGACGCTGCCGCCCGACTGGAAGATCGGAGAGGGCGGCCTGCGCATCCTCGGCGCCACCCTGCTGCTGCTGGCCGCGGCCTACCTGGCGCTGTGCGCGATCGCGCGCGAGCATGTCTGGAACATCCGCGGCCACGAGCTGGAGACGCCGGCGCTGGGCATGGCGCTGCTGCAGCTCGTGATGTCCTGCATCAACTGGTCGCTGATCGGCGGCGTGATCTGGTTCCTGCTGCAGCGGCAACTGCCCTACCCGCACGTGCTCGGCGTGCTGCTGGTCGGCGCCGTGGCGGGCGTCATCACCCACGTGCCGGCCGGCCTGGGCGTGCTCGAAGCCGTCTTCGTCGCGCTGCTCGCGCACCAGTTTCCGCAGAGCCGGCTGCTCGGCGCGCTGCTCGCCTATCGCGCCATCTACTATCTGCTGCCGCTCGCCATCGCCACCGTGGCCTATGCAGTCACCGAGCTGCACGCCAAGCGCCTGCGGGCGTCGCGCCCAAGAGGGCCTGCATGAGCGAACGCGGCCGCTGGCACACCGGCCTGCGCGAGCTTCCGGTGCTGGTCACGCTGCATCCGTCGGCACTGCTGCGCGGCGATCCAGCCGAACGCGAATCGGCCTACGCGCAATGGCTGGCCGATCTTGAGCGAGCCGGCGAATGCCTCGCCTGAGACAGGGCTCAGAAGCGGTACAGATAGCAGATAGCGCACCCGCACGAAGTTCTCGCCCGGGTTCGGCTTCCTGATGGCGGCATTGCGATCTTCGAAGGCGGAAGCGGCAAGGGAGAGCGACCTCCGCGCTCTGCAGCGGACAGGCCAAGCTCGCCGTGACAAAAGGTAGGAAATATTCGCTCAACGGTTGCTGCAGTGCAGCACGCAGCAGTCGATAGGCCTATAGTCGGTGGACCTTTCCACCCAGAACGTCCATGTCGCCCAGCTTCTCTTCTTCCCGCTTCTTCAATCCGCTCATGCTGTGGGTCGACGTCGCCTTCAAGACCCACGAGATGCTGCTGTCTTCCGGCTCGGTGATCCAGCTGCGCACCGAACGCATCGCCCGCGCCGGGCTCTCCCCCAGTGCCGAGGACCTGGCGGAAATGCAGCTCATGGGCCACGAGAAACTCGCGGCAGCGAGCGAATCGGGCGCGGCCATGGCGAACCAGCTGCACAGCACCCAGTTCGCGCTCGTCAACCGCGCCGTCAAGCACTGGCTGGGCGGCGCCGTTGCGCTTTTTTCGCTCAGCACCAGCACCACGCCGACGCAGATCGAGACACACGGCCGGGCGCTCGCCGGCGCCGCTGCCCGCTCCGCCGCCACGCTGACCCAGCTGTCGAGCGCCGGCGCGCGCATCGCACAACGCGGGCTCAAGCCCATCCACGCCAAGGCCACCTCGAACGCGCGACGGCTCGCCGGCTGAAAAAAATCGGCCCGCTCCAAGCTTCGTGCAACGCGAGGCTTGCTAGCCTTGGGCCGATGCGGATCTCGGAACTCGCCCAACGCGCCGGCGTCACGGTGCACGCGCTGCGCCACTACGAGCGGCTCGGCCTGCTGCTGCCGGCACGCACCGATTCGGGCTACCGCGATTACCCTGAATCGATGCGACGCGAAGTGGTGTTCATCGCGATGGCGCGCCGCATCGGCTTCTCGCTTCCGGCGATCGCCGAGCTGCTGCCGGCCTATCGTACGGGCCGCCTCAGCATCACGCGGATGACCGATGCGCTGGAGGAACGCGTGGCCGCGCTGGACGCGCAGATCGCCGAGCTGCAGGCCCTGCGCGCGCAGGTGATCGAACACGCCGCCTGGCTGCGCGCGCAACGGCGCAAGCCGCCGGCAGCGGCGAAGAAGAAAGCACCCTGGCCCAAGACCTCCACCACATCCTCCTCGAAGGACAAGAGATGACCCGCACACCTCAGCTTCAACGGATCGAACAGGCCGTGCTCGCGATGCCGATGGCGCGCACACTGGGCCTGCGCTTCACGCAACTCGCACCGGGACAGGTCGAAGTCGAACTGCCCATCACCGAGCCGCTCACCTTCAGGCCGGGCCAGCTTCAGGCGACGCCGGTCTTCGCGGTCGCCGATTTCGCCGCGGTGTCCGCCGCCGCTTCCGTGCTGCCTGACGGCTGGAGCAACGCGACCGTCGACGCCACGCTGAAGCTCGTCGCACCCGCTGTGGGCCGCGCGGTGCGCGCACGCGGCCGCGTGGTGAGCGCCGGCCAGCTGCTCACCGTGTGCGCGGCCGAGGTCTACGCCATTGGCGAGAACGGGGAGGAACGCCTCTGTGCCACGCTCCTGGGCACGGCGCGCAACATCAAGCCGCCGGTACCAGCCGCAGCAGGGTGATTTCGGAAGGCGCGCCGAAGCGCTTGGGCGGTCCCCAGTAGCCGGTGCCGCGGCTGGTGTAGACCCACATCTCGCGCAGCCGGTGCAGCCCGGCCGTGAAAGGCTGCTGCAGCGGCACGAACAGGTTCCACGGAAAGAACTGGCCGCCGTGCGTGTGGCCCGAAAGCTGCAGCTGGTAGCCGGCTTCGGCCGCGGCCGGCGCGCTGCGCGGCTGGTGCGCGAGCAGCAGGCGCGTGCGCACCAGCGGCGGCGCATCGTGCAGCGCGCGCTGCGGATCGCTCGCATGCGCAGCATCGAAATGCGCGGCGGTGTAGTCGGTCACGCCGGCCACCACCAGCGCGCTGTCGAGCACCTCCTCGTCGGTCTGCGCGCCCCGCACATTGCGCGTCTGCAGCACCACGTGCTCGTTGAGCAGCACGCGCAGGCCCAGGCGGCGCAGCTCGTCGATCCATGCCTGTGCGCCCGCGTAGTACTCGTG
This sequence comes from Variovorax sp. LjRoot84, assembly GCF_964254305.1. Lineage (NCBI taxonomy): Bacteria > Pseudomonadati > Pseudomonadota > Betaproteobacteria > Burkholderiales > Comamonadaceae > Variovorax > Variovorax sp. LjRoot84. The sequence continues at coordinate 7,822 of NZ_CAXUTE020000001.1, read as the reverse complement.
GTTGCCGGTCACCACGAAGGTGCCGTGCCGCGCGCGCAGGCCGGCGAGCGGCGCGACATGCTCGCGCAGCTCGGCCACCGTGCCGTCGACCAGGTCGCCCGTGATCGCGATCATGTCCGCGCCCAGCGCATTGACCGCATCGACGATGCGCTGGATGTAGCCGCGCCGGATGGTCGGCCCGACGTGGATGTCGCTGAGCTGGGCGATCGTGAAGCCGTTCAGCCCGGAGGGCAGGTCGCGGATCGGCACATCGACCCGCACCACGCCGGCGGTGCGCCGCGCGTTGAAGAAGCCGATCAGCGAGATCAGCGTCGCCAGCAGCGGCACCGCCGCCGCGCTCCAGGCCTGCCCGCGCGGCCAATCGATGGCCCAGCCGCCGAGGGCGGTGGCGAGCCAGGTCAGCAGCAGGCCGGCGTCACGCGCCATCGTGAGCACGAACATCGACGAAAACCATCCCATGCAGAGGAGGCCCAGCCATTTCCACCCATCGGCCAGCGGCGCCCGGCCTGCGGAGCGTGCACCGACAAAGGGCAGTGGCATGGTCGCGGCCGAGAGCACCAGCGCCGCCAGCAGCATCGGCCAGGCGCCGGTGAGCAAGGCGAGCGCCGGCAGCAGCCGCAGGCCGATATAGGCGTGCAGCAGCGTGGTGAGAAGAATCAGGGGCGGGAGCGGCATCGAGGCCTTGAACAGTGCGCACAGTGCGGACACCGCATGTGGGCGCCGCCGCCTTCACATTCAAGGCGCGTGCCAGCAAAGAAAATGGCGCCTCAGTCGATGGCAAAGGCGATCGCGACCGCGCCCAATGCCAGGATCGCGAGGCCGGCCAGAAACAGCAGTTCCGCACGGCGCTCATGGCGCGGTCCTTCGCGCCGGGAACGCATCGACACGAAGGACAGCACCGCGCTCGCCAGGAAGATCAGCGCGTCGAAGGCCAGCAGCTTGTCGATCAGCACGCGCGAGTGGCCGTCGGGACGCAGGTGGCCGATCGACAGCACCGTCATGCACACGCCAATCATCGTGGCCGAGGTCGGCAGGATGTGCGCCGAAAGGCCCCGGCTCTCGAGGATCCGCGGAATCACGAACGCGCGCTCACGTCCGTGCCTGCGGGCCACAGGAAGAGGGTGCGGGTCGGGCTGCCGGCGCGGATCTCGACCGCCTGCTTCAGCGTCCGGCCGGCCAGCGTGGCTTGCACCTCATAGCGGCCAGGCTCGAGGCGCGCCACCATGAACGGGCCTTCGGCCGTCACATGCGCCAGCACGTCGCGGCCGGCGGCATCGCGCACCGACACGGAGACGTCGGCCGCGAAATCCGCGCGCGTGCCGTCCTTGATTGCGAATTCGAAGGTCGCCGGCCATCGCGGCGCGACGCTTTGCATCAGCACCGCCTCGTCGCTGCTGATGCCGCCGCTCATGTACTCGATGCCGTTCGTCATGCGGATCGGCGGGTTGTAGGCCGCCTGCGCCGCCAGTGCACCGAAAAGCGACGCGCCACCGATTGCCAGGGCGGCCACGGGCCGCCAGATCCGGGTTGTGTTCTTCATTGCCGTGTCCTTGCTCGGGTTGATGAGATCGGTGGAGGCCAGGCATCTGCACTCCACGCCCGGACTATGGGCGGCAAGACTTAGGCGAAGCTGAATCTGCGAGGACTCTCAGTCGCTGGTGCGGGCTGCGGCTTGTTGTTCCGGCATGAGCTGCCCGGTCGCGGCGGCGAAATCGACGTTGGATGGCCAGACGAAGGCAGCGCGGGACGCCATTCCGTTGAACACGATCAGCGGCTGCTGCAGCGTGATCCCGGCCAGCGTGGCCTCGACCTCGTAGGCGCCGGGGTCGAGCCGCGCCAGCATGAAGGGAGCGCTCGAAACGGCCTCCATCACCGGCCGGCCCGAATAGCGTTCGCGCACCACCACCTTCACGTCGGCCGGTACTTCGCCCGTTTTGGCACGGTTGACCGAGAACTCCAGCGTCGCCGCCCAGCGCGGCGAGACCATGCGCATGAACGCCGCCTCCGCGCTGCTTTTTCCGCCGCACATGTATTCGATGCCCTGCGCCATGCGGATGGGCGGGTTCGTCGTCAGTGCGTGCGCCGAAGTCCATGCACCAAAGAAAGCCAGAGCCACCGTGGGCCACCAAAACCGGGTTGCTTTCATCGCTTGCTGTCCTCGCTCCAAAAAACGGCGTCAATCCGCCGGAATTTTGCTTAGCAAGAGTCGGGCTAGGTATAGCGTTTACGAGGATTGGCGCGGCGCAGCGGCCTCGGCGGGCGGCTCGGCATGCGGTATTTCACGAACCGGCTTGAGCCGGGTTCGCAATTACACGTCGATGTTCGACGCCCGCAGCGCGTTCTGCTCGATGAACTCGCGGCGCGGCTCGACCTCGTCGCCCATCAGCATCGTGAACACGCGGTCGGCTTCGATCGCGTCGTCGATCTGCACGCGCAGCAGCCGGCGCACGGCCGGGTCCATGGTGGTTTCCCACAGCTGCTGGGGATTCATCTCGCCCAGGCCCTTGTAGCGCTGGCGCGCGGTGGCGTTTTCGGCCTGGCCGATCAGCCAGCGCACGGCCTCGCGGAAGTCGTTGACCTTTTCTTCCTTGGCCCGGTCGCCCTCGCCGCGCTTGACCACGGCCCCTTCGCCCAGCAGGCCGCGGAATGTCTGGGCGGCAGCGGCCAGCGCCGCGTAATCAGCGCCGTGCACGAAATCCTGCGTGATCACGCTGCTCTTGATGTTGCCGTGATGGCGGCGGCTGATGCGCAGGAGCGGCTTGTCGGTGCGCACGTCGAACTCGCTGGCCACCTCGGCGGGAACGCCCGTGGCGTCGAGTTCGCGCAGCTTGTTCTGCAGCGCCACGGCTGAAGCCTCGGCGCTGGCCGTGGTATCGAGATCCAGCGACACGCCATCGGCGATGGCACGCAGGGCCGCCGCATCGAGGAACACGCCCAGGCGTGCAATGACCGCTTCGGCCAACTGGTGCTTGCGTGCCAGCTCGGCCAGCGTGTCGCCGCTCAGAGTGGTCGGCTTCTCGCCACCGGTTTCGACGCTGGCATCCTTGAGCGCGACCTTGAGCAGGAAGGCATCGAGCGCCGGCCCGTCCTTCAGGTACTGCTCTTCCTTGCCGACCTTCACTTTGTAGAGCGGCGGCTGCGCGATGTAGATGTGGCCGCGCTCGACCAGCTCCGGCATCTGCCGGTAGAAGAAGGTCAAAAGCAGCGTGCGGATGTGGGCGCCATCGACGTCGGCGTCGGTCATGATGATGATGCGGTGGTAGCGCAGCTTCGCGACGTTGAAGTCGTCGGCGCCGCCGCCCGCACTCGTCGCGCCGGCCCGGCCGATGCCGGTGCCGAGCGCGGTGATCATGGTCAGGATTTCGTTGCTGGTCAGCAGCTTCTCGTAGCGTGCCTTCTCGACGTTCAGGATCTTGCCGCGCAAGGGCAGGATGGCCTGGAACTTCCGGTCGCGGCCCTGCTTGGCGGAGCCGCCGGCGGAGTCGCCCTCCACCAGGTACACCTCGCACAGCGCCGGGTCCTTTTCCTGGCAGTCGGCCAGCTTGCCGGGCAGGCCCATGCCGTCGAGCACGCCCTTGCGCCGCGTCATCTCGCGCGCCTTGCGGGCCGCTTCGCGCGCCCGCGCGGCGTCGACGATCTTGCCGCAGATGATCTTGGCGTCGTTCGGGCGCTCCTGCAGGTAGTCGGTGAGGAGCCGCCCGACGATGTCTTCCACCGGCGCGCGCACCTCGCTCGACACCAGCTTGTCCTTGGTCTGGCTCGAGAACTTGGGTTCGGGCACCTTCACGCTGAGCACGCAGCACAGGCCTTCGCGCATGTCGTCGCCGGTGACTTCGACCTTGGCCTTCTTGGCGAACTCGTTCTCTTCGATGTACTTGTTGATAACGCGCGTCATCGCGGCGCGCAGGCCGGTCAGGTGGGTGCCGCCGTCACGCTGCGGAATGTTGTTGGTGAAGCACAGCACCTGCTCGTTGTAGCCGCTGTTCCACTGCATCGCGACCTCGACGCCGATGTGCGTGCCCGGAATGCCGCCATAGGTGTCGGCCGGCTTCTCGCCCATCGCGTAGAACACGTTGGGATGCAGGACCGTCTTGCCCTTGTTGATGAATTCGACGAAGCCCTTGACGCCGCCGGCACCGGAGAAATCGTCTTCCTTGCCGGTGCGCTCGTCGAGCAGGCGGATGCGCACGCCGTTGTTCAGGAAGCTCAGTTCGCGCAGGCGCTTGCTGAGGATCTCGTAGTGGAAGTCGGCGTTTTCCTTGAAGATTTCGTCGTCGGGCAGGAAGTGCACCTCGGTGCCGCGCTTCTCGGTATCGCCCGTGATCTTCATCGGTGACACCTCGACGCCGTTCACCGTCTCGACGATGCGGTTTTGCACGAAGCCTTTGCTGAACTCCAGCGTGTGCACCTTGCCCTCGCGCCGCACCGTGAGGCGCAGCATCTTGCTGAGCGCGTTCACGCAGCTCACGCCGACGCCGTGCAGGCCGCCCGAGACCTTGTAGCTGTTCTGGTTGAACTTGCCGCCGGCGTGCAGCTCGGTGAGCGCGATCTCCGCCGCCGAGCGCTTGGGCTCGTGCTTGTCGTCCATCTTCACGCCGGTCGGGATGCCGCGGCCGTTGTCGACCACCGAGATCGAGTTGTCGGTATGGATGGTCACGACAATGTCGTCGCAGTACCCCGCCAGCGCTTCGTCGATCGAGTTGTCGACCACTTCGAACACGAGGTGGTGCAGGCCGGTGCCGTCGGAGGTATCGCCGATGTACATGCCGGGGCGCTTGCGCACGGCTTCCAGGCCTTCGAGGATCGTGATGGAGCCTTCGCCGTAGGAGTTGTCCGCGGTCGGTGTCACTTCGATCGGGATCGCGCTGTCGATCTCGGGGGTGTAAACCGGCTCGGTGTGCGGCACTTCCGGCTTGTTTTCTTCGCTCATCAGGATCCTTCTCTCTATCTCTCGGCGTTTGTTGCGCCATTCCAGGAATACCGCGGAACCGGCCTTGCCGGCCGGCTGGTATTGCCCCCTGCAAGGGGGTTGGAGGCCACACGAAGTGGGCAAGCCTGGGGGTGTGCTAAATCCTCATCGGCATCACGACGTACTTGAACGACGCGTTGTCGGGAATCGTCATCAGCACCGAGCTGTTGGAATCGGCGAGGTCCAGCTTCACCATGTCCTGGCCCATGTTGGCCAGCGCATCGATCAGGTAGGTCACGTTGAAGCCGATTTCGATGGCGTCGCCGCCGTAGTCGATGTCGAGCTCGTCCTGCGCTTCTTCCTGCTCGGCGTTGTTCGACGCGATGCGCAGGGTGCCGGGCTCGATGTTGAGCCGCACGCCCTTGAACTTCTCGCTGGTCAGGATCGCAGTGCGCTGCAGGCTGGCCAGGAGCGGCGCGCGGCCCAGAGTCACGCTGTTCTTGTGGGTCTTGGGGATCACGCGGTTGTAGTCGGGGAACTTGCCTTCGACCAGCTTGGTGACGAACTCCATGCCGCCGAAGCTGAACTTGGCCTGGTTGTTCGCGAACTGCATCTCGATCGCGCCTTCGGCGTCCGACAGCAGGCGCTGCATCTCGAGCACGGTCTTGCGCGGCAGGATGACTTCCTGGCGCGGCACCTCGACGTCGAGCATGGCCGATGCGAAGGCCAGGCGGTGGCCGTCAGTGGCCACCAGGCTCAGCTGCTTGCCCTCGGCCACGAACAGGATGCCGTTGAGGTAGTAGCGGATGTCATGCACCGCCATCGCAAACGAGACCTGGCTCAGCAGGTCTTTCAGCGTCTTCTGCGGCACGCTGAACACCGGGCCGAAGTTGGCCGATTCCTGCACCAGCGGGAAGTCTTCGGCCGGCAGCGACTGCAGCGTGAAGCGGCTCTTGCCGCCCTTGAGCACCAGCTTGCTCACGCTCGATTCGAGACTCACTGTCTGGTCGGCCGGCATGGTGCGCAGGATGTCGATCAGCTTGCGTGCGCCGATGGTGGTGGTGAAGTTGCCTTCGTCCCCGCCGAGTTCGGCATGGGTGCGGATCTGGATCTCGAGGTCGCTGGTGGTCAGCTGCAGGTTGCCGCCGGTCTTGCGGATCAGCACATTGGCCAGGATCGGCAGCGTGTGGCGTCGCTCCACGATGCCTGCCACCGATTGCAGCGCGGCGAGGACTTTGTCTTGTGTTGCCTTCAATACGATCATGTGTCTTACCTCTTCCTTATTTCTTTAATTCAACTTAGTAGTAGTAGATAAGGGATGCCCTCAGCTGTGGACAGGGCGATTTTCCGCTTTTGCGACAGCCACTTGGGTGAGCCGGCTGGCTGTGTGCAGCCGCGCTTCGCTGCTGTCGCGCAAAGGCGGACAACTTCGCGGTGCGCACCGCGGCTGTGGACAAGCACCCGCTTGTGCCGAAACTGTCCCCAGAGTTGTCCTTTGACAGGCTTTCGTGAATCTGCGATGACGCTCATTCCTCAGCCCTTGAGGGTTTGCTCCAGCACGTGCAGCTGCTGATTGAGCTCGGTGAGCTGCTGGCGCTCGCCCGAGATCTTTCGCACCGCGTGCAGCACCGTCGTGTGATCGCGGCCGCCGAACAGCTCGCCGATCTCCGGCAGGCTCTTCTGGGTCAGTTCCTTGGCCAGGTACATGGCGATCTGGCGCGGCCGGGCGATCGATGCCGGGCGCTTCTTCGAATACATGTCGGCGACCTTGATCTTGTAGTAGTCGGCCACCGTCTTCTGGATGTTCTCGACCGAGATCTGCCGATTCTGGATCGAGAGCAAGTCACGCAATGCTTCGCGCGCGAGCGCGATCGAAATTTCTTTCTGGTTGAAGCGCGAGTAGGCGAGGATCTTGCGCAGCGCGCCTTCGAGCTCGCGCACGTTGGAGCGGACGTTCTTGGCGACGAAGAAGGCCACTTCCTCGGGCATCTCTGCGCTTTCGGCGCGCGCCTTGTTGATCAGGATCGCCACGCGCATCTCGAGCTCGGGCGGCTCGATCGCGACCGTGAGGCCGGAATCGAAACGCGAGACCAGCCGCTCATGGATGTCCGCCAGGCCCTTGGGATAGGTGTCGCTCGTCATGACGATGTGCGACTTCTTGGCGAGCAGGGCTTCGAAGGCGTTGAAGAATTCCTCCTGCGTCCGGTCCTTGTTGGCGAAGAACTGGACGTCGTCGATCAAGAGCAGGTCGAGCGAGTGATAGCGCTCCTTGAACTCGTCGAAAGTCTTGCGCTGATAGGCTTTGACCACATCCGAAACGAATTGCTCCGCATGGATGTAGAGAACTTTGGCGTCCGGCCGGTCGGACAGGAGCCGGTTGCCCACCGCATGCATCAGGTGGGTCTTGCCCAGGCCGACCCCGCCGTAGATGAAAAGCGGGTTGTAAAGATGGCCGGGCATGCCGGCCACGTGCATCGCCGCTGCGCGCGCCATCCGGTTGGCTGTGCCTTCGACCAGCGTGTCGAAGGTGAGGCCGGAGTTCAGCCTGTTCTTGAATGCGGTGCCGCTCAGGTCCTCACCCGGGCCGGCCACGTCGCGCGGCACATCCGTTTCGGAGACGATGGCCATCGATACAGGCCTGGCAACGATTTCTCGAGGAGCGAGCGCTAACTCGATGATCACCGGCTGGCCATAGAGCTTCTCGGCCATGGAGGCGATCTTGCCGGCGTACTGGGCCCGGATCCAGTCGAGCTTGAAGCGGTTGGCGACGAAGACCGTGACCCGTGAAAGATCGTCCGCGACCCTCGCGGTCAGCGGCTTGATCCAGGTATTGAACTGCTGTTCGGACAGCTCCTGCGCGAGCTGGTCGACGCAGGCCTGCCAGAGGCTGTCACCGACGCCGTCACTCGGCAT